>JANRJS010000012.1:0-101259 GCA_033763835.1 Bryobacteraceae bacterium
CGAGTTCGCCGGATCCGGCGCCCTTGCTTTGCAGGCGCAAACGCCGCGTCCGAACGTCCTGATCGTCATGACGGATCAGCAGGCGTGGAATGCGCTATCGGCGGCCGGCAATCCATGGGTGACCACGCCCGCGATGGACGCTATCGCGCGCAACGGCCTGCGGATCGAGCAATCGTATTGCACGTATCCCGTGTGTTCGCCTTCGCGATCCAGCGTGTTTACCGGGCGCATGCCGCATGAAACCGGAGTGCGCGACAACAATAATCCGATCGCCGCCGGGATTCCGACGATGGGAGAAGTGTTTCGCGACGCGGGCTATTCGACCGTCTACGCGGGCAAATGGCATCTACCGAAAGGCTTCGACGGCATGACCGGTTTCACGAAGATCGCGGGCGGCAGCGCGTTGGGGCGCGACATGGACGCGGGCGTGGCGTCGGCGTGCGCAAAGTGGCTGCGGACCGCGCCGCAACAGCCGTTTTTGATGGTGGCGTCGTTCATGAATCCGCACGACGTTTGCGATTGGATTCGCCAACACCCGGGTTCGCGGCGGCATGCCGATGCGGCGAAGTTTCCACCCGCGCCTGCGAACCTCGGGGCCGATCCGATGGAGCCGGAGGCCATCCAACACCACCGGACGCAAGGGATCGATCTCATGTCGAAGGCCGTGGGCATCGCACGCGAGTGGCGCGCCGACGACTTCCGGCACTATCTGCACGACTACTACCGAATGGTGGAGGATGTCGATCGGGAAATCGGCAAGGTGCTGGGGGCGTTGTCCGCCGCCGGTTTGCGCGACCGGACGCTAATCGCCTTTATGAGCGATCACGGCGAAGGAATGGGCGGCCATCGCTGGGTGCAGAAAGCTTCGTTTTACGAGGAGAGCGTGCGCGTGCCGCTGATTTTTGCGGGACCCGGCGTCACGGCGCTCGGGACGGATCGAACGTCGTTGGCGAGTCTGGCGGATGTGATGCCGACGCTTTGCGGGATGGCGGGCGTTTCCACGCCTTCGGGCATCACCGGACGGTCGTTAGCGCCGCTGCTGCGCGGCGAACCCTTGGAATCCCGGCCCGTCTTCTCCGAGTTGCGTTACGGCGGGCCGGAACGCGAGGGCCGCATGGTTCGCACGGAGCGCTACAAGTACATCGTCTTCAACTCCGGCGCGCGGCCGGAACAGCTATTCGATTTGACGACCGATCCGGGCGAGACGGTGAATCTCGCGGGGAGCGAACCGGGCGCGATCCGCGAACATCGGGAGCTCTTGCGCCGCTGGATCGCCGACACGCGCGACGATTTCGCGATGCCGGCTTAAGGCTCGTAAACGCCCGACGCCCCGGCGTCGTTCATGTCGCGCAGCCATTGGTCGAGCGCCGCGCTCATCGATTTCAAGCGCGCGGCGTGCTTCGGATCGCCCGCGAGATTGCGGATCTCGTGCGGGTCTTCCTTGGTGTCGTACAGCTCGAAGTCCGGCTTGCGATCCACCATGAATAACGACTGCGCGGCGTTCAGCTTACCCTTGGCGTGCAATTCCTTCATCACGCCGAGCGTCGGATAAGACGTCTCGATGTAGTTGTTGTGCTGCGTATACGGGCGCTCCGGCATGAAGTTGCGAATGAGCTTGTAACGCGAATCGCGCATAGCACGGATGCGATCGACGGTGATGTCGCAGCGATCGCGGGCGGTAAAGACGTGCGAGCGCGGTTGGGTGTCGAACAGCGGTTGCCCGTGATACTCCTTCGGAATCGGAATCCCGGCGTAGGCGAGCGTCTGCGCGTTGATGTCCAGCGCAGTGACCGAATCTTCGCGCACCGCGCCCTTCTTGAGGACACTGGGATAGCGCACGATCAGGGGGATGTGTGTGCCCGCGTCGTAGAGCCACTGCTTGCCGCGAATGAGGCACCGGCCGTTGTCGCCGAAGTGGAAAATCACGGTGTTTTCGAGGAGTCCGTCGCGCTCGAGCGAGGCGAGCGTCGCGCCAATCTGCGTGTCCAGTAGATTGATTGCGTCGTAGTAGTTGGCCCACTCGTCGCGAACGATGGGGTGATCGGGATGGTAGGGCGGAAGCTCGACCTTCGCTGGCTCGACGAGTTTCGCTTGTTTCCTCGCGGCTGCGAACGCGGGACCCTTATGCGGAGCCTGGAAGTTTATTTGCGCGAAGAACGGTTGACCTTTCGCCCGCTGGTTCCAGTGCGTGCCGTCGAAGGGCTTCCCGGGCGGCGCGAAATTGAAGTCGGTTTTCGCCGTGCCGCGAACGCCGGGCGCGATGTCCGTCACATTGGCGGTAAAGTAGCCCGCTTCGCGCAGACGATCGGTAATCAAGCGCGCGCCGCCCGGTAGCGGGTACGGCTTTTCGCGGTGACTGCGGTGGTGGTGCGTCCCGGTGGCGATCTGGTACATCCCGACGTTAAACGCCGACCGCGACGAGGAACAAACGGGCGCGGTAGTGTGGCACTGCGTAAAGCGAACGCCTTCGTTCGCGAGCCGGTCGATATTCGGCGTCGTGACGATCCGGTTGCCGTAGCAGCCCAGCTGGGGGCCTAGGTCGTCACCTAAAATCCAAAGGATATTCGGCTTGGTTTGAGCGCGCAGAATCGTGGGCGCGGCGAGCGTGGGGACAAACGTTCGGCGAAGCATCCGGCCGTTAGTGTATCGCCGCGGTGCGCGATATACTCGTCGGCTATGCGGGGATTAAGGGTTTTTGTTTATCTGCTTCCATTCGCTTTCTTAGATGCCCAGACGGGAAACGGCACGATCCAAGGCACGGTACGCGATCCTTCGGCCGCCGTTATTCCCACTGTGGCGATCGTCGCGGAGCATGTGTCCACATCGCGCCGCTACGAAACCCAGTCGAACGCGGCAGGGCTGTACGTTTTTCCCACGGTGCCTACCGGCGAATACCGGATCGTGGCCCAGATGGCGGGTCTTGAAACCTGGCGAGGCAGTCTGCTGTTGCAAACCGGGCAAACCGCGGTGGTCGATATCGCCATGAAGGTGGGCGGCACGGCCACAGAAGTCACTGTAATGGCCGACGCGGCGGACGTCACACCGCTATTGACCACCACGCAGCCGACGCTCGCCAACGTCGTCGAGCGCCAGCGGATCGAGCAGTTGCCGCTGAACGGGCGCTTCTTTCAGAACCTGGTCCAACTGACCACACCGGGTGTCGAAGGGACTGGCGCGCCGCGCGTTTACGGCCTTCGGGCGGGGTCGATGGAATTCACGCAGGACGGCGCGTCGCTCAACCATCGCAACACGAACAACATCTCCGCGCGCCCGCCCGGCGTCGATACGATCAACGAGTTTCGCGTCGAGACCAGCGTTTCGAGCGCGAAGTACAACCGGCCGGCATCGACCATCGTCTCGACGAAAAGCGGGACGAATCAATTTCACGGCGCTTTGTTTCACACCGCGCGCAACAACGGCATCGGCGTCGCCCGGCGGCGGCAGGATTTCTACGATAAGCCGCCGCAACTGATTCGCAACGAGTACGGCGCATCGGTAGGCGGTCCGGTTTGGCTGCCGAAGATTTACGACGGCAAGAACCGTACATTCTTCTTCGCCGCGTGGGAGGATTTCCGCCTACGCCAGGCACAGACGCTTTCCGCGCAGATGCCGACCATGGCGATGCGGGAAGGCGATTTTTCGGGGCTGATCGACTCGGCGGGCCGCCCCATCACGCTCTACGATCCTTGGTCTACGGGCGCCGCTCCGCGCTACACGCGAATGCCCTACACCGGCAACCGGATTCCCGTGGCCCGGCGGAGCCCGCTGGCGACTTACCTTTACAGCGTCACGCCGGCGCCGTCGCTGCCCGATGTCAATCCGGTGGTGGCGAGCAACTCGTTCTTCCCCAGTCCCAATTCTCAGGACCATCGCACGATTACGGTTCGCGCCGACCACCGATTGTCGAGCAAGGATCAGATTTTCGGGCGCTACACCGTGGGCGACCGTTTGCTGCAGCAGAAGCGCACCTTCAACAACACCGCGCCGATCACCACGGACCGGCTAGCGAACTTCGAATATCTGCCGGTCTACAGCCACTCCGGCGTGTTTTCCTGGACGCGGATTTTCTCGCCGACCCTGTTCGCCGAAACCGTCGTCACGGGCATGAACGAGGACAACAACTACAACACCAACGCGCCCGGACTCGACGAGAATGTCGCCGCGCGTTTGAAACTGCCCAATCCGTTTAACGCTAACGGGCTGCCGGACGCCACCAGCCTCGGCTTCGGCAACTTTATTTATCAGGGTCCAAGGCCGCGCAAGGACGTGACGCGAGTGCTTTCCGGCGAGCAGAACTACACATGGTTGAAGGGCAAGCATCAATTCGAGTTCGGCGGAAGGTATCGAAAAGAGATTCTCGACGTGCTGCCCGACCAAGAGCAAAATCAGGGCTCGCACGCGTTCAATAGTCTGGCCACGGCGCTTTACGATCCGGCATCCGGCGCGGGGCAGGCTCTGAGCGTTCCGCGTACGGGTCACGATCAAGCGAACTTCTTTCTTGGGGTCGCGGCGCAATACTCGGCGACGTTCAATCGCGGCTGGTATCACCTGCGGGGCGAGGAAATTTCGGGATACTTTCAAGACAACTGGAAAGTCACTCCCGATCTGACGGTCAACCTGGGCCTGCGGTACGAGTTCTTCTCGCCGGTGCGGGAACGCGACAACATTCTGATGGGCTTCGATATCGCGAACCGGCAAATGGCGAGTCCGATTCCTATCGACCGGATGATCGAACTGGGCTACACGACGCGACCCATCGTCGCCGAGTACGAGCGCTTGGGAGTGAAGTTCGCCACCACGCAGCAAGCGGGATTGCCGGATCAACTGATCAATCCGAACCGGTTCGATTTCAGCCCGCGCGTGGGCGCGGCATGGAAGAAAGTAGCCTTGGGCAGGCAATTCGTGTTGCGCGGCGGATACGGCAGTTACCGCTTCCCCGCGCCGCTGCGAACGTTCAACGCGCGCATGCGAGCCAATCCACCAATGCAGGCTTTTTCGCGCATCTCGATTAGCAACGCGGCGCAAACCCCGGACGGTTTGCCAAACTACGGCCTGCGGTCGGCTCCAACGACCATCGCGGGTCTCAATAGCGAGAACGCCCTTCCACCGGATGCGATCGCGCCGTTCGCGCGCGGCAGTTTCGGAGCGGCGGCGTTTGAACCCACTCAGGCCACCACTCGCGCCGACGAATGGAATCTGACTCTCGAAACGACGATCCTTGGAGACACCTTGCTGCGCGCCGGATACGTGGGCACGCGCGGACGGAACGTCGATCTGTGGATCCGTTTGAACGACGCGCCGAACAATTATGTTTGGTTCGTCAACACCGGATTGCCGATCCCGACGGGCGAATTCTCGGGCGTGGCGCGGCGTCCTTACGACAACCAAAGGTTCGGACAAGTGGAGCTATATACTCGCCGGGGCTACTCGAACTTCAACGGCGCGCAATTCGAGATTTCGCGTAGGTACAAGAACGGCTACTCGTATCAGTTTTTCTATGTGCTCTCCAACTCGTTTTCGACCGGCAATATCGATACGGGAAACTCGGCGACCAACGCCGTATTTAATCCCGAGATCTACCTCAATGGCGCGGTACCGCAAGATGTCGACGCCCGCAACCGGTTTCTGAACTACCGGCGTGACACGGAAATCCCGCAGCACCGCTTGCGCTGGAATTTTCTCATGGACCTGCCGTTTGGCAAAGGGAAGAAGTGGTTGAGCGCGTCGAACAAGCTGGTGAACGCGCTGGCGGGCGGTTGGCAGGTGGCGGGCTACGGGTCCTATCGCAGCCGCTATTGGGAGTTGCCGACGTCGAACTGGGGCTTCCTGGGCGACGTGGAAACTTACGGAACCAAGTATCCGATCGAGGACTGCCGCAGCGGACGCTGCCAGGCCGGTTACCTTTTCTGGAATGGCTATATTTCAGCGAACCGGATCAACAGCACCGACGCGCAAGGACGCCCCAACGGGGTCATGGGCGTGCCGTCCAACTACCGGCCTTCAAACCTTCCGATTTGGCCCACCCCGGCGGACGGCGGCGGCCCTTCCGACCCGAATTTCGCGCTATACGACACCAATCAGGTTTCCGTGCGCCTGCGAAACGGCTCGGAGCAGCGCGTGGGCATGGATACGGCTTTGCATCCTTGGCGGCAACAGTATTTCAACGCGCCGTGGGTGTTCGACATGAGCGCGTCGTTGTTCAAAACGATCCCCATCACCGAGCGAGTGACTGTTAGGCTTAACGCCGACTTCTTCCAGGTGTTCAACAATCCCGGTTTGCCCGCACCCGGCGCCAACGGTATTTTGAGCTTGCAAAACTCCAACAACGCGCCGCGCGAGTTGCAGCTCACGTTGCGGCTCAACTTCTAGCTTTTGGCGAAGCGTGTTTTTCCGGCGCGGGTCCGGTGTATTTTTAGATCGTGCGGCTGGTATTTCTAGGACCGATCGCGGCGGCCGTCTGCGCCGCGCCCGTAAGCTTCAATCGCGACATCCGGCCGATCATGTCGGATACTTGCTTCCGCTGTCACGGGCCGGATGCGTCGAGCCGGATGGCGAACATGCGGCTCGACCGGCGCGAGGACGCGTTGAGGCCGAACAAGAAGGGCGTCGCGCCGATCGTTCCCGGCGATCCCGAAAAGAGCGAGATCGTGCGGCGCGTGATGGCGACAAACTCGCTCGTAATGCCTCCCGCCCATGCGCACAAAGAACTGACGACGAAACAGAAGTTAACGATCCGCCAATGGGTCGTCGAGGGCGCGAAGTACGAAGGGCATTGGGCGTACGAGCCGATTCGCAAGCCGGAGGTACCGGTCGGGTACCCACATCCGATCGACGCGTTTATCGGAGAACGTTTGAAACAAGAACGGCTTACTCCGTCGCCCGAAGCGGACCGCCGCACGCTGATCCGGCGCGTGTCGCTCGATTTGACGGGCATTCCACCGACTTCGGCGGAAATCCTCGCGTTCGTCGATGACCGCTCGCCGAGCGCGTATGAGAAGGTGGTGGACCGTCTGCTCGCATCGCCGCGTTACGCGGAACGGCAGGCGCAGCATTGGCTCGACGCGGTGCGATATGCCGACACTAGCGGCTTCCATGGCGACAATCCGATTCCCGTATGGCCTTACCGCGACTACGTGCTCCGCGCGTTCCGCGACAACAAACCCTTCGACCAATTTACGCGCGAGCAATTGGCCGGCGACCTCCTGCCGAATGCGACGGACGAACAGAAGATCGCGTCGGCGTACAATCGCCTGACACGAACGTCGGCGGAGGGCGGCATTCAGCCGAAGGAGTACCTCGCGAAGTACGCCGCGGACCGCGTGCGCACGACCAGCGCGGTCTGGCTCGCCGCGACGACAGGTTGCGCCGAGTGCCACGACCACAAGTTCGACCCGATCCTCGCCAAGGACTTCTACGCGATGAAGGCGTTCTTCGCGGATATCAAGGA
This sequence comes from Bryobacteraceae bacterium, assembly GCA_033763835.1. Lineage (GTDB taxonomy): Bacteria > Acidobacteriota > Terriglobia > Bryobacterales > Bryobacteraceae > JAPKYZ01. Next base: position 7,448 of record JANRJS010000012.1, read on the forward strand.
AGAGGGCTTCGTACCGGACCGCGGACCGAAGCAGTGGGGCGTGCAGTTGCGATTGCCGGACGAGGCGCAGAAGAAGCGGCTCGCGGAACTGGACGCATGGCTCGACGTCGTACCGAAGCCGAAACCGCCGAAGCTCGCGTGGACGTTCCTGAAGCCCGTCGGCGCAAGCACGGAGAATGGGGCGAAACTGGAAATCCACAACGACTCGCCGATCGAGCGGTCGTACACGCAAGGCGGATCGAACAACTCGGAGAAGGTCGTAGTTCCTGGAATCGTGGTCGCTACGGGGCCGAACCCGGATCGCGAAACCTATACCGTGACGGCCAAGCCGGGGACGGGCGAATGGGGCGCGTTCGGGCTTGAGCTTTACAACGACCTTTCGAATCCCGGTAACGATTTTGCACGCGGGTCGGACCGCGTCGTGATTACCGAGGTGGAGGTGTCGCTCGACGGCAGGCGGCTGCCCGCCGTACTCGCGAGCACAGACGCGACGCAGCCGGTGCCCGAGCATCCGGCGATGGCCGCGATCGACGGCGATCCGCGAACCGGCTGGGGATTGGTGGCGTATCTCGAAAAGCTAACGCCGGTTCTCGCGCTCCATTTCCCCGCCCCGGTTCGCACCACGGCGTCGAGCGTCTTGACGGTTGTCATTCGGCACGATTCCGAGTTCCGCCGCGCGACTACGGGAAGGTTTCGCATCGCGCTCTCGAAGGATGGCGCGGCCCCGGATCAAGCTCTTGTCGATTACGCCCGGGTTTCCGCCGAGCGGGGCCTGCTGGACGCGAAGGTGCCGCGGGTAGTTGTCACGGAACCCGACGCTCCGAAAGAGACGCGGATCCTGCCGCGCGGAAATTGGATGGACGATTCCGGCGCGATCGTCGAACCGGCGATCCCCGAGTTTCTGGGGCGGCTTCCGGGAGACCGCCGGGCGACGAGGCTCGACTTGGCGAATTGGATCGTCGATAAGAACAACCCGCTCACCGCGCGCGCATTCGCCAATCGAATGTGGAAACAGTTCTTCGGAACGGGTTTGTCGAAGGTCCTCGACGACTTGGGTTCGCAGGGCGAACTGCCGTCGCATCCCGAACTTCTCGATTGGATGGCATACGAGTTCCGCTCCGATTGGGATGTGAAAAAGCTGATTCGCACGATCGTGACCAGCTCGGCGTACAAGCGGTCGTCGCAAGCCTCAAAGCTTTTAGAGGATCGCGATCCTTACAATCGCTTGCTAGCCCGGCAATCGCGTTTGCGGCTCGACGCGGAGACCGTGCGCGATTCGATACTCGCGTTTTCCGGATTACTCGAAGAGCGCTTCGGCGGCCCCAGCGTTCGCCCGTATCAGCCGCCCGCGTATCTGGCCGCGCTCAATTTCCCGCGGCGCGACTACTCGGAATCGATGGGCCGCGATCAGTACCGGCGGGGCGTCTATGTTTTCTGGCAGCGCACGTTTCTGCATCCGAGCTTGGCCGCCTTCGACGCGCCGGCGCGCGAGGAATGCACGATGAATCGCACCGCCTCGAATACGCCGCTGCAATCGCTGGTGCTGCTCAACGATCCAATCTACGTCGAAGCGGCGCGGGCGTTCGCACAAAACCTGTTGCGCGACGGCGCGGGTTTCGTCGAGGCGTTCGAGCGGGCGCTGGCGCGGCGGCCCGCGGTTGAGGAGTTAACGGTGCTGCGTACGCTCCACTCAAAGGAACTGGCGCGATTCCGCAAGGACCCGGCCGCGGCGCGCGAACTGCTTTCCATCGGCGAGTATCCTCTCGACACTCGCATTCCGGCGCCCGAATTGGCCGCCATGACTTCCGTGACGCGAGCGATGATCAACCTCCATGAAACGATTACTCGAAACTAGCGGCGACGAATGGCTGCGCCGCTCGTTCCTGCGAGCCGGACTCGGCGGGCTGGGGCTAACGGCGTTCGAACAGATGCTGGCGCAGGACGCGGCGGTTACGCCGTTGCATCACCCGGCCAAGGCGAAGCGCGTAATCTTTCTCTATCAAGCGGGCGGACCGTCGCATCTCGAAACGTTCGACCCCAAGCCGAAGCTGAAACAGATGCACGCACAGGCGATGCCCGAGTCGTTCACCAAGGGTCAGCAGGTGGCGCAATTGCAAGGGAAGGAGCTAAAGTGCTTCGGCCCGCAGTTCGAATTCGAGCGGCACGGGAAATCGGGACAGTTGATGACGACGCTGTTCCCGCACATGGGACGCGTCGCCGACGACCTCTGCATCATCCGGTCGATGTGGACGGAACAGATCAACCACGACCCCGCTCACACGCTCATGAACACGGGTTCGATTCTCGCGGGGCGTCCCAGCATGGGCAGTTGGCTGCTCTACGGGCTCGGCGCGGAGACGAAAGATTTGCCGGGCTACGTTGTGCTGCTTTCGACGGGCAAGGGCGGACAGAATCAACCGATCGCGGCGCGGCAATGGTCGGCGGGGATGCTGCCATCGAAGTATCAGGGCGTGAAACTGAACTCGGTGGGCGACCCCGTGCTGTACGTGCGAAATCCAAACGGCGTCACGCCGGAGGCGCAGCGTAATGCTATCGACGCGGTGAACAAGCTGAACGCGATCGCCCAGCGCCGCTTACGCGATCCCGAAATCGAAACGCGCGTCGCGCAGTACGAGATGGCGTTCCGCATGCAGTCGAGTGTGCCGGATTTGGTCGATATGGCGAAGGAGCCGCAAAGCGTGCTCGACATGTACGGGGCGACTCTGGGCGACGGATCGTTCGCCTCGAATTGCTTGCTGGCGCGGAGGCTCGCCGAGCGCGGCGTGCGGTTTATCCAGCTCTATCATCGCGATTGGGATCATCACGGCGGCATCGCGCAGAACATGCCGATCAAGGCTCGGGAAACGGATCAAGCGACAGCGGCGCTGATTACCGACCTTAAGCAGCGCGGGCTGTTCGACGACACGCTCGTGATTTGGGGCGGCGAGTTCGGGCGCACGCCGATGTCGCAAGGAGCGGGCGGGCGCGATCATCACATCAAGGGATTCTCGTTTGTGCTGGCGGGAGGCGGAGTGAAGGGCGGCATAACGTATGGCGCGACGGACGAACTGGGCTACAACGCCGTCGACAATCCGGTGAGCGTGCACGATTTCCACGCGACTATGCTGCACTTGCTGGGGATCGACCACAAGCGGCTAACGATCAAGTTTCAGGGGCTCGACGTGCGGCTCACGGGAATTTCGGGCGACGTGGTACGCGACATTCTGGTGTGAAGCTTTACGGCTGGCCTGCGTAAGTCTCCTTGACCTTCGAGACCTTCTTGCCTTCGAATGTCACGAACGTGATCTTGCCGGGAGCCTGCCCGTACACCCAATCTTCGTAGTCGATTCCTTCTCGGGTCTCGCGCGACTTTAAGCGCGGCTTGCCGATCGCAAGGATCACCTGTTCGCGATCCATGCCTTCGATGACCTTCTTCGACTTGATCGCCTCTTGCACCTCGGGCGGCAGATTTTCAACGAACACTTCCGTGGCGGAATGTTTGTCGAACTCGAAGACGGTGGAGAGCATCTTCTTCACTTCGGCGACCTCGATGGGTTCGATCTCCTTGTCGAACTTCAGGACGAGGGCGGTTCCTAAGGACATGTTGCCGCTTCCGATCGGGCGCGTCGTGTTACCCATGCCAACCTGAACCCGGTCGCGCCACGACCGACCGTTTTTCAAGCCGCCGTTGATCTCGAACACAATGTTGTCGTCGTTGATATCGACCTTGGTGATCTGCACCTGGTCGCCGGTTTTCGCGGCGGGGCCGTTCTCGCGAAACGCCTCCTCCCACTTCGCCTTGTCCCATGTGCCTTGGCTGGAAACTTCCAGTGGCTTCTTGGACCGCGGCAGTACGACCTTGGCGTTGGCGTATTCGGCGGAAAGTCCGCGAACCAGCTTGAACCGGTCTTCGGGAGTGAGTTTGCCGGCTTCGAGAATCGCGGGAATCAGCAGGAACGAAATGGCTCTCACGACGACACCTCCCGCAATAGAAACGGCTTGTCGACGCGTACCGGAATTCGCCATACGGCGTAGGCGGCAAGCGGCATGACAAGAGTGGTCAACAGGCTCGCTTCCGGGCCGTAGCCGCCCCCGGACCATATCGGACTCGCGTTCCACCGCATCGCGTATCCCGTCACACTCATTGTAAATCCGCTCAAATTCGCACCGAACAGAGGTAAGGTCCAATTCCAGGCGAAGTGTACGCCGATCGGCAACCAAAGATCGCCCGAGCGCAAGAAACACAGTCCAAAAAGCACGCCCCACAGGAACGTGTTGAAGTAGCCGAGTTCCGTGATGTCGGGGTTGCCGCCATGCGCGGCGGCGAACAGGACGGCGGTGGGCAAGATTGTCGAGAACGCGCCCCACCGCGCTAGCAAGAGTTGAAACCCGTAACCGCGGAAGAGAATCTCCTCGCCCATCGCGCCCATCAGCAACACAATCGAGACGAAAACGACGCTTCCCACGTTGCGGGGTTGTTCCGGCGCCGGAGCCATCGCCGCCAACCCCATCAGCAAGGGCATAAGGATTACCAGCAACGCGGCGCCCGCGCCCACCGCCGCACCCCAACCGAAGTTTCGTAACGATCCGCCGTCTAGCCGCAGTCCGATATCCGAGAATCGCGCGCGCTCGTAGATGCGGAGCGTCACGCCGTTTGAGAGCAGAGCCGCGCCGAACACCACCATCGCCCCGGCGACGAGCGGTCCGGCAAATCCGAACAGGCGGGCGAGAATCTCGCGCGCGGCGAACGCCACGATCCCGAACACCAGTACGCGAACCAGCAATCGCGGCTTATTTGGTTTTAACTCGGACTCCACGTCTCGCCACTTTCACCGGAAGCACTGTCGCGCCCTCCTCTTCGATCGCGGCCGTTACCGCCGCTTTCGCGCCGGGCTCAATCAAGAAGAACACGCAACCGCCACCGCCCGCGCCGCAGACTTTCGCTCCTTGCGCGCCGCGCTTGCCGGTTACGGCGATCAGACGGTCGATCAGCGGGGTCGCAATACCGGGCGCATTCTTGCGCCGGTGGCTCCATTCCTCGCGCAACAGGCGCGCCACTTCCGGCCAATCGCTTTTCGACAGCGCGACACGCATCGCTTGGGCGATAGCGCAGATACGTTCGAAGTTGCGGTGTACTTTCTTGTCGCCGTCGATGTGCGCCTTCGTCACTTCCCAATTGTTGATGCCCGAATTCCGCGGCACGCCGGTATAGGCGAGAACGATTCGCGATTCGAAATCGTCGAGATCGACCTCGACCGCCTTTCGGATTAACCCATCGACGCGAAGCTCTAGCGCACCCACGCCGCCGTACATCGCCGGATAGTAATCCTGCGCGCCGGTGGGCACGCGGATGATTTGCGCTTCGATATTCTGCGCCACTTCGCGGACCCGCTCGATCGAGTAGCGCGTCCCGCAGAGCTTGTTAAAGGCGCTGACGACAGTGATCAGAAGCGCCGAAGAACCGGAGATTCCCGCTCCAGCCGGAGCTTCGGAATTCGTCTCGAGCTCGAAGCCGCCGTTCCCGAACGCATCGGAAAGATACGGCGAGAAGTGCCGGATCGCCCAGGCGTGCAAGCCGAGCGCCGGCTTCTTAGCCGCGAGCAGCGATCCAAGGGAGGAGTAGACGTCGCTCTTTTTGAGATCGATCGACGTAAGCACGATCCCGCGATCCGAACGCGGGCGGATCGCGCAGCGTGTGTAGCGGTCTACGGCGAAATTCACCGTGACGGCGCCGGGATGGTAAAGATACAGCGGCCAGATATCGAGGGTCCCGCCCGCGAGATCGACGCGGCACGGAGACTGGGCGGTGATGATCAAGGTATTAGTCTAACCGTGATGCCTTTATCGGACGCCGCCGTTCTCGACGCTCTATTGGATTCTTGGGATCGCGCTAACGCGATTCTGCTTAACCTGCTACGTGCGCTGCCCGCAGGCGGCCTGGAAGCTCGGGCGATGGCCGGTAGTCCGACGGTCGGCGAAATGTTTGCGCATATGCACCACGAGCGCATGATCTCGGTCTCCGAAGAAGCGCCGGAGTTCGCCGGAAACGTACCGGAGAAGGAGTGGGCGGCGGAGACCGATCCGATGCGTATTGCGGCGGATCTTGCCGAGAGCGCCCAACGGGTCCGCAGTGCAGTGAAGGCGCGAGTGGAATCGGGCCGCCCGATGGACCGGAGTTACGACCATCCAATTTTGCTGGTTCAACTGCTGATCTTCCACGAGGCATACCATCACGGCCAGATCAAACTGGCGCTGAAGGCCGCAGGCCGCCCGCTAAGCGACGACGCCGCCGGGCCCATCACTTGGGACGCTTGGCGAAGCCGAACAGCCGCGCGTGAGTAACGTTACGCCTGCCCCGAAGCGCGCAATAGAGTCTCGCAACTTGTGAACTCGCCGTCGAGATCGACCGTCAGTTTGCGCTCTCCTCGCACCGCCGCCGCGAGTTCCTGCAAATCGGCGACGTAACGCTTATAAGGCGGGCAGTCCACTTTCTGGCGGCCTTTCTTGTACGGACCCGCGTCTTTCGCAAGATCGATTTCGAGCGCCGGCGGTTCAATCGGCTTGATGGTCGCCGTGCCGTTGGTCCCTAACACTTCGAACGTGCGATACGGCCCCGCTCCGGGTTGCATCACCGTCGCATGAACTATGGCCATCGCGTGGGGATACTCAAACACCGCCGCCGTGTTGTCCTTCAACGTGTCGTTGAACTGGCGGTTGTCCTTGCGCAGGAAGTGCGTCACTTTCTCCGGACGGCCCAATAATTGGCAGACGAAATCGATGCAGTGTGCGCCTTGCTCGAACATATCCCCGCCCGCGAACACCGCCCATTCTTTCCGGCGTTCGCCGACAACCAGGGTGTTCATCGACGCGCGAATCAAATATACGTCGCCCAGCCAGCCCTGCTTCGCCGCTTCGAGCGCCTTCACCACCGCGTCGTTGTACCGCCACATGTAGCCCGATTGCAGCAGCAATTTTTTCGATCGCGCGAGGTCGATCACCTTTCGCAAGCCCGCCATGGTGTGCGCGGGCGGCTTCTCGACATGCACATGCTTGCCCGATTCGAGCGCCAGGCGCGCATGTTCCTGGTGGTCGATCACGTCCGATTCGACGGCGACGACACGAATCGCCGGGTCGCGTAAGATCGCGTCACGGTCGAGCGTCGCGATACCCGCCGCTTTATACTTCGCCGCCACCTCGGCATTCGGTTCCCACACGCCGCGCAAATCCCAATCGGGAGACGCCTGCGCCACCTTCGCCTTCTCGAAGGCGTGCGAATGCGTCCCGCCCAAGAAAGCGATAGGAATTCCGCCCGGCGCGGCGTGCGCCGCCGCCATCGTTCCAAGAAATGTCCGCCGTTGCATCGCGGCCATCATACCCCGGCGGATATGCATCCGATTGCTATCCTGAGAGGGAAATCCCCCTTTTGCGAAGGAGCTCTCCCTCTCTCATGGCTATCAAAGTCGCCATTAACGGCTTCGGCCGCATCGGACGCAACGTGTTCCGCGCCGCGATCGGCAATCCGGCGGTCGAAATCGTCGCCACCAACGACCTAACCGACAACAAGACGCTGGCGCATCTTTTGAAGTACGACTCGATTCTGGGGCCGCTTGACGGCGAAGTGACGCATGACGCCGAATCGATCACGGTCAACGGCAAGCGCATCCGCGTGTTCGAAATCAAGGACCCGGCGGAGATCGATTGGTCGTCCACCGGCGCGGAAGTCGTCGTAGAATCTACCGGCCGCTTCACCAAAGCCGAAGACGCGAAGAAGCACCTGCGCGGCACCGTGAAGAAGGTGATCATCTCCGCTCCGGCGACGGGCGAGGATGTCACCATCGTGCTCGGCGTGAACGACGGCATGTACGACGCGGCGAAGCACTCCGTGGTCTCGAACGCCTCCTGCACCACTAACTGCCTCGGACCGGTGGTGAAGGTGCTGCATGAGAAGTTCACGATCCTCAAGGGATCGATGACGACCATCCACAGCTATACCAACGATCAAAACGTTCTCGATTTTCCGCATAAGGATTTGCGGCGTGCGCGAGCGGCGGCGATTAACATGATCCCGACTTCCACCGGCGCGGCGAAGGCCATCGGATTGGTGATGCCCGCGCTGAAGGGCAAGCTCGACGGGTACGCGATGCGCGTTCCGACGCCGAACGTTTCGGTGGTCGATTTCGTCGCCGTTACCGAGAAATCGACGACCAAAGACGAAGTGAACGCCGCTCTGAAGACCGCTTCCGAAGGCCCGATGAAGGGCATTCTCGCCTACACCGAAGAGCCCGTGGTATCGAGCGACCTGATGAAGAGCCCGGCCAGTTCCACCGTGGACGCGGACTTGACCAAGGTGCTCGACGGCAATCTGGTGAAGGTGGTGGCCTGGTACGACAACGAATGGGGCTATTCGAGCCGCGTGGTCGATCTGGTCGGCTTCCTGATGAAGTAGTAGTTCGATGGCGCTGAGCAGGCGGGCGTTTCTCGCGACTGGAGCGGCGGCGAGTTTGACCGCCGCACCGCGTCCGCCACTCAAGATTTCGAGCGTGCGTACCTATGCGCACAAGCAAGCGATCGTCGTGCGTATCGCCACCACGGATGGAGCGGTGGGCTGGGGCGAGACGGCCTTCGACAAACCGTCATTGATGACGGCGTTCATCCATGACGGCTTCAAGAGCGAGATCGTCGGTCAGGACGCCTGGGACGCGGAACGTTTGTGGGATCGAATGTTTTATGCGAACCACGACCTGGGTCCCGGCGGCGCGCTCGCCAACGCCATCGCGGGCGTCGATTTGGCGCTTTGGGATCTGAAGGCTCGCGTCCTCGACGTTCCCGTGTATAGGCTGCTCGGCGGCGCGTATCGCAATCGGGTCCGCGCCTACGGGTCTTTCGGCGTCGGCTTCGGACGGCGTTTGAATCCCGAGCAAGCGGCGGCGCAGGCGCGCAAATTCGTGTCGAAGGGACTGACGGCGGTGAAGGTGCGAATTCAGATTCGCGAAAACCGGCAGAATCCCGACCCCGATCCGACCTTCGATTTCGTGCAAGCGGTACGCAACGCCGTTGGGCCGAAAATCGAACTCCTGGTGGATATCAACAACGGCTACACCGTCAAGCGCGCCATTGAAGTCGGCAAGCGCCTCTACGAGGAGTTCGGCGTGCGCTACTACGAAGAGCCAGTGAGCGATCAGTATCACGAGAACTCGGCGGAAGTGGCGCGAGCGCTGCCTAACACCTACATCATCGCGGGGGAGAAAGAGTACACGCGTTGGCAATTGCGCAGCCTCATCGTCCACGGGAATGTCGACTATCTGAATCCCGACATTGTCAAGGCGGGTGGCTTCACCGAGATGAAAAAGATCGCCGCGATGGCACAGGCGTTCGAGAAACAGATCATCTGCCACAACACGCGGCCGACTTTCTCGACCGCCGCGTCGCTGCACTTCCTCGCTTCGATTTCGAATTGCGGGCCGTTCGTCGAGTATCCCGATCCAGACGAGTTCTCCGCGATTATGGTCGTTGCCAAGGTGGGCTATCGGTTAGAGAACGGATTCCTCACCGTGCCACAGGATACGGGCATCGGCGTCGAAGTGGACGAACCTGCGCTACGCCAAGCATCGACGGTTCGGGACTAGCGTAAAGCCGCGACCACCGCGTCGGTAAACTCTTTCGTCGAAGCTTTGCCGCCGACGTCGCCCGTCGTGTGCGTTCCCTCGCCGTGCACCTTCTCGATCGCCGACTGCAAACGGTTCGCCGCGTCCACTTCGCGCAGATGGCGGAGCATCATCACCGCGCAAGCCATCAACGCCGTGGGATTGGCAAGTCCCCGGCCCGCGATGTCGGGCGCCGATCCGTGAACCGCTTCGAACACCGCGATCTCTTCGCCCATGTTCGCGCCGGGCACGATTCCGAGGCCGCCTACCAATCCCGCCGCCAGATCGCTGACGATATCGCCATACAGATTCGGCAGCAGCAGCACGTCGAACGTTTCCGGCCGCATCACGAGTTGCATCGACGCGTTATCGACGATCAGTTCCTGATATGCGATTTCGGGATGAAGCGCCGCCACTTCGCGGCAGCACCGCAAAAACAGGCCATCAGACAGCTTCATGATGTTCGCCTTGTGGACCGCCGTCACCTTTCGCCGGCCATTTATCTTGGCGTAATTGAACGCGTAATTCGCGATGCGAATCGAAGCGTAACGGGTGATGATCTTGAGCGACTGCGTGACGTCCTTGACCACCTCGTGTTCGAGACCGGAATACAAATCCTCGGTGTTCTCGCGGAAGATCACCATGTCGATGGGAACGTCCATAAAGCGCGTCTTGATACCGGGCAGACGCTTCACCGGCCGGACGTTGGCGAACAAATCGAGTTCCTTGCGCAGCCGGACATTAACGCTTTTGAACCCACCCGCCACCGGCGTAGTCACCGGCCCCTTCAGGGCGACCTTATCGCGACGGATCGAGGCTAGAACGTGATCGGGCAATTCCGTTCCGGTCTTCTCCATGATCGCGGCGGACAGCTCCACCTCGTTCCACTGAATCTTCACGCCCGTCGCGTCCACCGCACGGCGCGCCGCTTCCGCGACTTCGGGGCCGATCCCATCGCCGGGAATCAGCGTCACGTTGTAAGCCATGCTTCTATACTGGCATTGACCCTCCCGAGTGGCCGAAATCCCCGCATGGCAAAAATTCAACGTGTATTGATCTCCGTTACCGACAAGTCCGGCATTGGCGCGTTCGCGCGCGGACTCGCAAAACTAGGCTGCGAGATCGTCTCCACCGGAGGAACCGCGAAGCTGCTGCGCGACGAAGGGCTGACCGTCGCCGAGGTGGCCGATGTCACCGGCTTTCCCGAAATGCTCGACGGCCGCGTGAAGACGATTCATCCGCGCATCGCGGCGGGGATGCTCGCGATTCGCGATAACCCGGACCATATGGCTGCGCTCGCCGCCCACTCGATTCCCACGATCGATATGGTGGTCGTCAATCTCTACCAGTTCGAGAAAGCCGCCGCACGCCCGGGCGTCGAGAAACACGAACTGATCGAGAACATCGATATCGGCGGACCCACGATGATTCGCGCGGCGGCGAAGAATTACCGCGACGTCGCCGTCGTGACGGAGCCCGTCGACTATCGCGCAGTGTACGAAGAAATGCTGCGCAACGAGGGTTCGCTGTCGCCCGAGACGCATTGGCGGTTGGCGCGCAAAGCGTTCGCGACGACGGCGGCCTACGACCGGGCGATCGCGAACAAGCTGGCGACGCTCGATCCGCCGGAGCCGTCCACGCTCGATCTGCGGGTGCCGCTCAAGCAACAACTACGGTACGGCGAAAACCCGCATCAATCGGCCGCACTTTACTCGGAAGGGCTTTCGGGAATCGCGGGCGCGTTCCAAGTACAGGGCAAGGAACTCAGCTACAACAACCTTGTCGATCTCGACGCGGCGTGGCAATTGATTCTCGAGTTCGACCAACCCGCCGCCGCGATTATCAAGCACACCAATCCTTGCGGTTGCGCGGTCGCCGAGTCGCTCGCCGACGCGTATCGGAAGGCGTTCGAAGCCGATCCCGTTTCCGCGTTCGGCGGCGTGCTGGCGTTTAACGGAGTGGTGGACGGCGAGACGGCTCAAGAGATCGCCAAGACATTTATCGAAGCCATTGCCGCGCCGGGCTTTTCGGGAGAGGCGCAGTCGATCCTTGCGGCAAAGAAGAATTTGCGTTTGTTACGGGTGCTGCGAGTGGCGACGGACGAACCGGTGGTGAAGTCGATTACCGGCGGTTTCCTGGTCCAATCGCCGGACTACGGCGCGCCTCTCAAGATCGAAATCGCGACGGAGCGCAAACCGTCTTTCGAGGAGATGGAAGCGCTTCAGTTCGCTTGGCGCGTGGTGAAGCACGTGAAGTCGAATGCTATCGTGTACGCGCGCGGCGGACAACTGATTGCGGCTGGCGCGGGGCAGATGTCGAGAGTCGATTCGGTGAGGTTTGGAGCCTCGAAAGCGGTGCTGCCTTTGCAAGACTCGGTGCTCGCCTCCGACGCCTTCTTCCCCTTCCCCGACGGTGTCGAAGAGGCCGCTAAGCATGGGATCACGGCGATCATTCAGCCCGGCGGATCGGTGAAGGACGCGGACGTGATCGCGGCGGCGAACCGGCTAGGGCTCGCCATGGCGTTCACCGGCGTGCGCCACTTCCGGCACTAATTCGCCCGGGTCTGCACCGCCGTCCAATCCTCCGGAACTTGCCCTTCTGGTAGCAGCGCGCCTTTCTCCAAATACCGTACCCGGGAGGCGAATCGAGCGGCGTGCGGGTCGTGGGTGACCATCACCACGGTCTTCGAAAACTCCCTGTTTAAGCGCTCCAAAATCGTCAGCACCTCTTGCGCGGAGTTCGCGTCGAGATTGCCGGTCGGCTCGTCGGCGAGGATCAGGTCGGGATCCGTCACGATAGCCCGCGCGATCGCCACGCGCTGCTCCTGGCCGCCCGAGAGTTGCTTCGGCAGGTGCGTCAAGCGATCGCCTAGGCCGACCAGTTTCAGCGCCGTTGCCGCATGCTCCTTGCGTTCCTTCGCCGAAAGCGACGTGAGCAGCAGCGGCAGTTCCACGTTCTCGATCGCCGTCAGAACGGGAATCAAATTGAAGCTTTGGAAGACGAATCCGATGTGCGCATTTCGCCACGCCGCCACGGTCTTATCGCTCAACGCGCGCAGATCCGAGCCGAGCACTTCAATCGAGCCCGATGTCGCGCGATCCATGGCCGCGATCAGGTAGAGCAGCGTCGATTTGCCCGACCCCGAAGGTCCCATCAAGCCGACGAACTCGCCTTTTCCGATCGAAAGCGATGCGTCTTTAAGCGCCGTCACTTCGAACTGGTCGCGCTTGTAGACGCGCGTCAGATTTTCCGTCTGGATGACCGTGTCCACCTACGCCCCTTTCGCCTTCACTTTGCTTCCATCTTTCAATTCGGCGGGCGGATTCAGCACCAAATCCTCCCCGCCGATCAAGCCTTCTTCCACTCGCTGCCCTTCCGAAGTCGAGCCGGTTACACGCACCGTGCGCTTAATTACTTTGCCGCCCACCACAACGTACACGGCATCGCCGCGCACCGCCGCCGCCGGAATGTAGACGACGGGCTTCGTTGGAGCCGATGGCGCGGATTTCGGCTCATCGCTTACGAACGCGACGCTCGCGTTCATGTCGGGACGCAAATAGGAATCCGGCGCGAGCACCTTCACCTTGACTTGCACCGTCGCCTTTTGGCGATTCGCTTCGGGCGAGATTTCTTCGATGACGCCGTCGTACTTCCGGTCGGGATATGCGTCCGTCGTGATGACTCCCTTTTGCTTTGCGCCGAGGCGCGCGAAGTCGTTTTGATTGATGTCGAGTTCCACTTGCAGATCGTTCAAATCGGCGAGCGAGACCACGTAGCCCTTCGCGCCGCGGTCGCCGACGAATCCGGTAGTCACGAACTCTCCTTTTTCGACGTTGCGCTCGAGCACCGTGCCCGTCACGGGAGCCTTGATCAGCGTGTTATTAAGCTGCGTTTCATAGAACGCCACGCGCCCCTTCGCTTCCTCGATCTGCCCTCGCAGTGCGGCGATGACTTCTTGCCTAGGCCCAATCTTCACCAGCTCATATGTCTTTTCGAGCGATGCTACGCGGGCCGTCGCCGCGTCCCGCCGCGCGATGGCATCGTCGAGGAGTTGAGGCGCTTGCACCTTCTGTTCCACCAATTCGCGCGTGCGTTTCAAGCTCACTTCCGCATTTGCGAGATCGGCTTTAGCCTGCGCGACATTCGCCGCCGCCGCCGAAATCTCCTCCGGCCGCGAGCCGTTGAGCAACTCCTGCAAACGGGCTTCGAGCGACATCAGTTGCCCGCGCCCCTGCTGCAGTTGCGCGCGATACTCGTCGTCTTCGAGCCGCACGATGACTTGGCCTTCGCGCACCTTGTCGCCCTTCTCGACGCCGATCCACTGCACGCGCCCCACGACTTTCGAGGCCACCTGAATTTTGTGATGCGCCACGATGTAGCCCGTCGCGTTCAGTACCACCGATCCCCCACCGGCACCCGCCACAGAAGCGGGCTTAACGCGATAAAGCTCGACTTCGGGCGCGGCGTTCAGCATGCCGTACAGCCACCGGCCTGCACCTGCGCCGAGGAATAACAGTATCCCGGCGACGATGAATCGGCGCGCCCAAGGCGACCCTTCTTCAGCGGCCCGCTTCTTCGACCGGTCGATCCGCAAACTTTTCAGATCCGCTTCCATGATCCTCTTTAGGCTTCCCGTAAGGCAGCCAGAATCTCCTTACGCGCGGCGCTTGACGCCGGGAACAGTCCGCCCAGCGCGCCGAGCAGTAGCGCAAACCCCATGCCGATGGCCATGATCACCGGAGTAATCGCGAAGTTGAAGGAGATTTCGGAGAAGGTCACGAAGTTGCCGATACCGGTTGAGATGTTGTTTAACGGCAAGACCAACAAGCACCCCAGCGCCCCGCCCACCAAAGCCAGCAACAGCGATTCAAGGAAGAAACTCGTGAGCACGCTCGCCCGCGAGAAACCCAACACCCGCAGCGTTCCGATCTCTTTAGCGCGCCGGGCGACGGCCGCGTACATCGTATTCATCGCCGCAAAGCAGCTGCCCACAGCCATCACAATCGAGATGAACACGCCGAGAAACTGCAACGGGGCGGCGGACGCCGTCTGCGACTCGAAATACGCTTTCTCGTTCAGCGCTTTCACCTTCAACTTCTGGTCCGCCTGAAAGCTGTTGAGCAGCGCCTGAGCGGAAGCTTCGTCCGTCGCGCGCACCAGCGCGGAACTTAGCGTGTCCGGGCGGTTATAGTCGGAACTCGCTTGATTCAGATCCGCCCAAATCTCGCTGTTGACCGCGGATCGCCCACCGTCCATCACGCCCACTACTTCCCACTCTCCGCGCGCAAACTTCAGCTTCCCGCCGAGCTTTGCATCGGGAAACCGCTCCGCGATCGACTTACCGACCACCACTTCGCGCTTGCCTGTCTCGAACCAGCGCCCCGCCGCGAGTTTCAACCCCTTGCGCATTTCGATCCCTACGGGCAATACTCCGCGAATGGTGACGTTCATTCCGTCCGGAGCGTCCACGCGCGGCAGATTGATCACCTGCACCATTTCGAGCGACACCATAGGCTCGCCCTTAGAATCTCGCGCGATGCCCGGCTTGAACTTCGTGTTCTGGTACATCTCGCGCGAGAAGATGCTGTTGAGCTCGGCCGTCGCCCCGTCGCGCATCACGAGGATGTTCAGCGGATCGCCGGACGATTCGAACGCCGTCTGCAGACCCTGCACCAGCGCCAGCACGCTCAGCAGTACCGCGACGGTGAGTGCGATGCCGAGCGCCGTCATCAATGTTGTGGTCTTGCGGACCACCAGATTCCGAATGTTGTAGGAGATAGGAACTGCCATCATTTACCCGGTAAATCGCATCGTGTCGAGAATCGGCGTTCGCGACGCGTTCCACGCCGGGACGATGGCCGCGATCAGACCGATGGCCGCGCCCAATGCCAAGCAAATCGCAGTCGTAGCCGGAGTCAAACTCAAGTTGCGCAACTGCGCGAGAAACGTACCTGCCGCCGCACCGACGCCCGCCGCGAGTATGGAGGCGAGCAGACACCCTACAGCCGCGCCGATGAGCGCAACAAGCACCGCTTCGCCCAGGATGATCGTGAGGATTCCGCCGTCGGTGAATCCCACCGTCTTCATCACGCCGACCTCGCGAACTCGCTCGCGCACGGCCATCGCCATCGTGTTGGCCGAAACCAGAAGGATCGTAAACGTCACCGCGCCACAGATGGCGAACAGGAACATCTTGACGTTGCCGAAGAACGACGCGAAGCTCAGAAGAAACGCCGATTCGGTCTCCGTTCGCGTTTGCGCCGTCGAGTTTTCGAACATCGCGTCCACCTCGCGCGCGATCCTCGGCAAATCCTCTTTATTCGAAGCCAAAATGCCGAACGTACCCGCGAAATCTCGGCGGGCGGCGGGCAGCGATTGATACAGATACTCGAGGTGAAAATACAATGTCTCGTCATCGTCGGTCGAATCGTAGATGCCGCGAACGATGAATTCGTAATCGCCCGGGAAGATGTCGCCCTTGATCGGAATGCGGTCGCCGATCTTGAATCCGAACTTCTTGACTAGGCCGCTGCCGACGATGCAGGACTGCCGCTCGCGAATGAACGCTTGCTTCTGATCCTCCGGCATGACGATGTCTTGCTGGACTTTCAGCATGTCCGCGGGTTCCGCCGCAAACCGCGCGAAGAAGTTGTTCGGGTCGCGCTCGTCTTTGTACGTTCCGCCGAACCATTGCCCGATGTAGACCGCCTCGACGCCCTTCACCTGCGCGATGCGCTGTTTGTAGAACGCAGGCATCTGCTGCGTGAGCGAAACGCGATGCCGTGTAATGAGCCGCCGCGCTTGACTAGGTGTCGGGTCGGCGAGGTACAGCGCGTTATACATCGCAAACAACACGCCCAGCAGGCAGAACGAAACCGCTACCGACGCAATGGTCAGTAGCGTTCGCCGCCGGTTACGCAGCGTATTCTTGAAAATCAGGGACCAGTACCGCACTCCGCCATTTTAGCGGTTGGCGGAAGTACTTTCGCAAAATGACGGACGAACGGCGGGAAAACGCGGACGAACGGCTAATGCGCGCCGCGCTCGATCTCGCGCGCGAAGCCGAAGCGGCGGGGGAAGTGCCAGTGGGCGCGGTGGTCGTAATCGGCGGCGAGATTCGCGGGCGGGGCCGCAACTCACCCATCGCGGCGAACGATCCGACGGCCCATGCGGAAATGCTGGCGCTGCGCGAAGCGGCGGCGGCCGTGGGCAACTACCGGCTGGGCGATGCGACTCTTTACGTGACGCTCGAACCGTGCCCGATGTGCGCGGGCGCGCTGGTACAGGCTCGGGTGCGGCGGCTCGTTTTCGGCGCGCGCGACCTCCGGTTCGGCGGCGTCCGCAGCAAGTTCCGGCTCGCCGACTCGGATCTCTTGAACCACCGCGTCGAAATCGCGGAGGGCGTGCTCGGCGCGGAATGCGCGGAGCTGCTCAAAAAGTTCTTCGAGTCCCGCCGCTAGCTGGGTCATCAAGGCTTCTCGCGAGTCGCCGTCAACTCTAGAACCGGCGACGACAATCCGACAACTCGACCGTCGAGCGAGATCCGCATCTTTTCCTGCGAAGGCTTCGCGGCGAGCGTACCGTCGGCCCGCAATCGCAATACGCCGACCGCTTCGAACGATACCGGCTCCCAGATACTTCGCGAGTCCGCCGCCAAGCTGCGCCGTAAACGCTCGTACGCCGCCGTTAGCGCCGCCGCGATCTCGCGAATCAGCGCCGCCGCTTCCACGGGCATCGTCAGCGCCGTCATGGGAGCGGCGGTCATCGGCGTCGCTCTTATCACCGGCTCCATCGCCGTCGTCACTTGCGCGTCTACCGGCGACCAAGTCTCGCCGCCCAACGGGATGAAGCCGAACAGCGTTGTGCCGGATCGGCGCTCAATGAAGAACCGCCAGGAGAATCGCAGGCGCCGCAGATACGCCATCTCGCCTTGGCCGCCGTTCGGAAACCAGCGGTCCACCGAGGCGAAAGACACACGACGCGCCGCGTTTGGGATCGCGAGACCGAGCGCCGCGAAATCCTCCGGCAGTTGCGTCAGCGGGTTCGCGTCCGCCATCGCTACTCCAGCTTCTTGAGGAACGCCTCGAGCGCTTCGCCCTGCGCCGCGAACGTAGCCGCCGACGCGCTCGCCACAGGATCCCGTAACGCTACCAGCGACGCGCCATCGGCCAGTTGGGTCAGGAACCAGATCCCGACCTTGCCTGCATCGGACCGGATGAGCAGATAGCTATTCGCGTCGGTTGCGAGAATCAACACGCGGTCGAACGGAGCGCCTGTCAGAGACGGCGGTGCACCTACGCTTTTCAGCAGTTCGAGAATCGCGGCGCGGCGTGGGCGGGCGAGTACCGGTTCATACAAGAACGGCGGCGGCTGGCCCGGCATCGGCGGCGGCGCGGAGACGATCTCGAACTCCACGCTCTGCTGGTGCATCGTCTGCGCCTTTGTTTCGTTGCCGAAGAAGAAGATGTTGAAACCTTTTTCCTTTTCCTTGGTCAGCGCGAACTTCATTTGCGCGGTGAGTTTGGGGATGCGATAGACGCTCGGCAGCAGATATGGGCTGGCGGCTACCGACTTCAGATACTCGCGCGACGCCTGGTCCATCTTCGATTGCGCGGCCACCAAGCCTTGCCCGATGGCTTCGAAGAACTCGGCGAAGTCGGCCTTCTGTTCGTCGTCGTCGCCACCGAAGATTCCCGCCGCGATCGCCGGAGCGCCGGTGGTAGCCGCCTTTGCGCCGCCTTTTTTCGCGGCGCTAACCGGGGGCTTTTTCTTCTTCGCCGCCGCCTTCTTCGTGGCTCCCTTCTTCGTAGCCACTAAGTCTCCGTCACCGCCGTGGGCTTACGTCCCACGATCTTTTCGAAAATCGAGGCCTGCTTCTCGATCAGATCCTTGTCCACTTGCGCGGCGTCCTTCGGCAGTTCAAGCGACTTCGCCGACAAATCTTTCGCGCGGTCGAGTAGCGTCTGCAACGCCGTCTGATCCGCGGGGATCGCGTGGATCGTCGTCTTCACCTCCGCCGCCGCCCGGTAGTCGTAGGCATAGCCGACCGTAAATGCCGCGTTCACCGACACACCCGGAACGCCCACGCCCAGCCCAACGGTCGCCGTCAAGTCCATCGACTGCGCTAAATCTAGTTTCACGTTCAGCGTCGTCTCCGTGTACTGGTAACGCGATGGCGCGCAGGCCACCAGGAGTTCGCGAAACACCTGTGCAAACTTCTCCGCGTCCGCGCCCGCATCCCCGAGCGTCATCTTCGCCATCGCCAGTAGCCGTTCGATGGAGTCGAGATAGTCGGCGTTGAGCGCTTTTTGCGCGGCGGCGATCGAGAGTCCGAGCCCGCCCACGATGTTCGGGACGTGCGTTAAATCCTGAATGAGTTTGCTAGCGGGCTGGGCCATCGGCCGCCTCCTCTTGTACTGGATGTGCCACTACTTCTACCGTCACCCGCGAATGACTGTCTTCGCGAGCGCCAAAACGGATCGCGTAATTCAGGTTGAACGGCGCGGCATTTATCTCAAATCCTCGGGTCCGCCGCGCTTCCATTACCATCGCCGCCGACACCGTGTGCCGCGCGATCAGCATCCCCGCGCCGGCGCGGTCGAGCATCGACTGCACGCGTATTGCGTCCGCCGCGAGGTCTGCGATCCAGTGGGACACCGGCCGCATCAGCGCTCCTTCACGCGGATGTTGCGGAACATCACCACGCTCTTGCGGTCGTGCAGCTGGAGCCCGATCGGTCCACGCTTCGGTCTCGCCGGATCGCCCGCATGCTCGCAAACCAATTGGCCGTTAAGCTTCACGCGGATCGTCGAATCGCGCACTTCAATATCGAACGCATTCCAATCGTTATCGATCTGCGGACCCTTGCGCGCCGCCTGAAACAGGTAGATCGATCCCGTCCCGAACTTCTCGTTCAGGTAGCCGTTCAATATCTGAATCTCGTAGCCGTTGTGCGAGGGAGTGCGCGTCCGGTCCGCCTCGGCGCCGTGCGAGTACCGCCCGCGCGTGGCGTCGCGAATCGAAATACCGGAGTTGCCGCGGAACCGCGTCCACCATTCAACGTGCAGATCGTATTCGCCGAACTCCCCTTTGGTGTACAACCACGCTTGATCGGGATTCTTGCCGGTGGGCGGAAGCGATTCGTCGCGCTCGCCCAAAATCGTTTTATCGCGCATGAAAGTCCACACGCCGTTACCCACCTTTTCCCAGGCGTCGGGACTCGATAAGTCGATCGCCAACACGAGCAGCGCGACGGTCATGGGATCGGCGCCTCCATCGGCAGAATTCCTTCGCTCCGAAGATCGTGCCATAACGCGGCGGGGATGGGAACGCTCATCAATCGCAAATTCTCGTCGAACTCTTTCGGATCGCGAGCGCCGGGAATGACGTTCGCCACCGTCGAGTGGCCAAATGGGAACTGCAGGGCCGCCGCTTTCAAGTCCACTCGATGACGGTCGCAAATCGATCGGGCCTTGGCCACTTTCGCCAACAACTCGGGAGGAGCGGGCACGTAGTTGAACGTCGTGCCCCCGGCGAGAATTCCGGAATTGTACGGTCCGCCAATGACGATCGAAATTCCCTTCTCCGTACACAGCGGCAGAAAACTCGCGAGCGCTGTGTGGTCGATGAGCGTATAACGCCCGGCGAGCAGGAAGCAATCGAACTCGCCCTCGCGGGCAAAACGTTCTAGCATCTCCCACTGATTCATCCCCGCGCCGATCGCTTTCACGAGGCCTTGCGCGCGCAACTCGTGAATTACGGGGTACGCTTCGTTGATCGCTTCTTCCCAATGGTCGTCCGGATCGTGGATCAGCAGCACGTCGATGCGGTCCACTTTCATGCGCTTCAGGCTTTCTTCGAAGCTGCGCATCACCGCGTCGCGCGAGAAATCGAAACGCCAGCGGAACGGACTCAGGTTCTTCCACTGGCTATCGGCCATCGTGGCGGGATCGGCTGGTTCCAGCACGCGGCCCACTTTTGTCGAGAGCACATAGCTGTCGCGCGGCACGCCGGAAAGCGCCTGGCCGACGAACTCTTCGCTCTTACCGTGGCCGTACATCGGCGCGGTGTCGATGAAGTTCACGCCCGCCGCCAGCGCACGCTGGATCGCTCCGACGGCGTCCCGCTCCTCGACGGCCGTGTACAAGCCGGGCAATGCCGCAGTACCCAAACCTAACTTCGTGACGCGAACACCGGTCCGTCCCAACTCCGCTTTGTCGAAAGGATTCATGCGCTCGCTCAGACTACTACATCTTGCCGAACACGCCCACCCACAGCGCGTTGACCAGCGAGTGCGTCACCATCGAGGCTCGAATCGATCCGGCCTCGCGAAAGGCCCGCCCGCAAAAAATGCCCAACGCGGCGGTGAGGATCGCGTGCTTCCAGTTCGGAAAGCCGCGAAAGGGCAGGTGCGCCAAGCCGAACAGCACCGCCGCGAGCGGTAGTCCTAGCCAGCGCTGCAAGAGTCCCCGAAAGAAGAATTCCTCGCACAACGCGATAAACCAGAGCGACCCAAAGAACATACCCAACCCGTTCAGGGCCTGCTTGGACCACTGCGGATTCGCGGGCCAACGCAGCGAACCGAGCGCGAATCCGATCGCTAAGCCTACCGGGAGAAATAGCAAGAACTCTCGGGCGCCGATCTTCCATTCGCGCTTGGACGGCCAAAACCCGAACCCGATTCCCGGTTCTTTCGCGATGTAGAGGACCGCGATCATACCCGTGCGGTACCACATCGCCTTACCGAGAAAATCGGATTTCGGCGCGAGATAGAGTCGGTCGAAAACGTCCGAAAGATACACCGCCGCCATCAAGGCGACAAACAGCAGATCGAGCGCTTTCGCGCGCGGCAGCGCCGCGAACCAGATCGCCGGAATCAGCACCAGGGTTAACAATCGCCACCAATCGGCGTGCGATTGCGGCAGCAGAAGGTAAGGGGCGAGTGCGGCGGCGACCAGCGCACCAGGCAGCCAACGTTCGGGGAGCCTTGCCCACAATCCGAACGCCAGCGCCAGAAAGAACGCCGCCTCCGCCGCCAAGGCGAAAGGAGGCGGCACCTTTCTAGATTATTTAGAAATCTACCCGCAGCGCCATCTGGTAAATCCGCGGATTACCCGTCGTCGCGGAAATCACCCCGAACGATTGCGGCGTCTGCAAGTTCAAGCCGGGCGTCGCGAAGAACGCGTTGTTCAGTAAGTTGTACGCCTCCGCTCGGAACGTCACGAACAGTTTCTCGCCCACCACGCGGAACCGTTTCACCAATGAAAGGTCGGTGTTGAAGTAGTGTGGGCCTCGGAATGCGTTGCGCCCCGAAGAGCCGATGAATCCCGCCGCCGGCTGCGAGAACAACCCGACTTGATCCACCGAGAAGTACCGAACGCCCGTCCCGATCTTCTCGACGGCGCCGATGCTGCGGTCCGGTCCGCTGAAATTGCCCCATGTGGCATTCGTCGTAGGTCCGGTCGTCAGGCCCGACGAAATCGTCATCGTGGGACCGCTGGTGTAGATGCCCAGCGATCCCAATTCCCAACCGCCGATCAGGCGGTCCGCCCAATCGGGCATCCCGCCGCCAATGGCCTTGCCTTTGCCGATCGGGATGAAGTAGCTCGCGGTCCAGTTGAACGTATGCGTGCGGTCGATATCGCTAAGGGCGCGATTCAGGCGCAAGTTGAAACTGTCCACCGGCGAGGTTAAGCCCGAACCATCCACCGACGAGTTGTCCATCGTCTTCGACCACGTGTAATTCAGCGCGAACCGCACCGCGCCCGTCTGCCGCCGGACGCTCGCCTGGAACGAGTTGTAGTAGGTGCGCCCGGCGTTGGTGCCGACGGCCACCGTCTGGAACTGCGGGAAGTTGCGCAGATAAAACTGGCCGACGCCCGCCGTCGCGTAGCGCGTGTAGTTGCTGGTGTCGATCGTATTCGCCGCCGTACCGACGTTCCCTTGCGTCAGGTTCGTAGCCCCGATCGTCGACACGGCTTGCGCGGCGTTACCGCCGAACATCCGCACAATCGCGTTCGTCGCCGGAGTGTTGTTGCGCATCGCCGCCAGTTGCTGAAAGTCCGCGAGGAAGCCGTCGTAAATCCGCGTCTGGTTATAGTTCACGTCCATCAATTGTTTGATGCCGCGATTGCCGACGTAGCCCAGTTCGAGCACCGTGTTGCGCAAGATTTCGCGCTGAATCGTGAAGTTCATCTGTGCTACGTAAGGCGTCCGAAAATAGGGATCGAACAGCGCGAGCGTCGCTTGGCCACGCGTCGGAGCAAGCGTTAACACTGGGGCCGAGGGCGCGGCGGGTAACGTGGGATTATCGCTCACGCGGCGGTCCGATCCCGTGGCCTGATTCGGAAACACTTGTATCGCCGCCGCGAAGCCGGGCATGTTACCGTCCACATCGTTGGCCGTGGCGCCGATCACTCTGTCGTAGAAGATGCCGAACGACCCGCGAATCGACGTCTTGCCTTCCTTGCCGGGCGCCCAGGCGAAACCGAAACGCGGCGCGAAGTTATTCCAGTCGTTGTTCATCCACGGCACGCCTCTCCGCACGGTGAGATCGGCGATGTTCGCGCCTGGATGCACCAAGCCCGAGGCCGACTGCACGACATTGCCCTGCAGACCGTCTTTCTCGAACGGCACCCCGTAGAACTCGTAGCGGAGACCGAGGTTCAGAGTCAGGCGCGGAAGCACGCGCCAGTCGTCTTGAAAATAGAACGAGTAATCGCGGAATTTGAAATTCCGGTCGCGCGGCGTGCCCACCGTTTGAAACTTCTCGAGATCCGAATAAAACGTAGTATTGATCGAACTCACCCGGCCCAACAGGTCGTTATACAGATTGTCGAAGCGCAGGCGGTCCGCCGCCACGATCGTCCCGGCCGCCGGACCGATGGTCCCCGGAGCGGCGTTCCCGAAATTTTGGGTTAACGAGATCGTCGGCCAGATATTGGCGTCGTTCGACGATAGCTGGGTTGTCAGGGCAAAACGCACCCCCGCCTTAAACGAGTGCTTGCCGCGCAGAATCGACAGGTTGTCGGTGATCTGATCCACGGGCGAGTTTCTCCGCGAACCGAAACCCGTCGGCAATGGGTCGGTAAACAGGTTGGAACTGATTCTCGCTTCGCCCGGCGTGAGCGAGCGCACCCGGAAAAAGTCCACCGTCGATTCCTGATGACCGGCGATAAACTCGTTCACGAGCCAGGGACGGATGGTCCAGGAAGATCCCACCGCGTACCCCCACCGGATGCCTCCTTGCGATCCGCTCGGCTGGCCGGGGAATGTCGCTTCGGCGTTATTGAGGGTGTCGGCGGGGGTGAGGGTGCGAAAGCGCGAATACCGGCCCCAGATGCGGTGGGTCGAGCTTACGTTGTAGTCGCTCTTAAACGTGATCTGCTCGTTCTCGCTGCTCGCCGGAGCGTTGAAGCGGAAGCCCGCGGTGTTCAGGCCGTCGCCGACATCCGTGTTGTTCGGGTTCGGAAGCAGCGCCAAATTGCGCGCCACCGCGCGGTCGATCCCGATGCCGCGCGGGTCGTTACGCACAATATCGAACGACTGAATCGGAGCCGTCGCCGTTTGCCGCCACCGGAAAATCCCCGATTTCGCCTCGGGAGTCAACACCGTGCGGTTGCGCACCACTTCTTGCGCGGTACGCTGCCCTTGGAAATTGAAAAAGAAGAACAGCTTGTCCTTGCCGTTATAGATTTTCGGCAACACGATCGGGCCGCCGAACGATCCGCCGTAGGTGTTTTGAAGAAACTTCGGCCGCGGACTCTCGGGAACGCCCGGCGCGGTCTTGTTGAAGAAGTTGTTCGCGTTGAGGACCGTGTTCCGGTGGTACCAGAACAAGTTGCCGCGCGGATCGTTGGTACCGGACCGCGTAATAAGCTCCACTTGCCCGCCCGCGTTGCGGCCGTACTCGGCCTTCGCGCCATTGGTGATGATGCGGAACTCTTCTACGGAATCCGTATTGGTCGCGTTCAGCGTCAACCCCAAGCGCGGCAGCACGGAATCGTTGACATCGATGCCGTCGAGGGTGTTGTTGTTCGATCCCTGCCGCAACCCGTTCACGCGCGAAAACGAATTGTCCGCCGGATTGATCTGCACACCCGGCTGATAGGTCGCTAGCACGATCGGATTGCGCGCGAGCTGCGGCAGCGTGTCGATGTCGCGTAGCGTCACCGCGCGCTGAATCGTGGCGTCCGTCGTCTGCACCCGCACGTTCGACGCTTCCACCGTGATCGTTTCCGCCACGGCGCCCAACTCCATCGGCACGTCCTGGCGGAGCGTGATTCCGACGGTCATTTCGATATTGGCGATCGCCGCTTTGCGGAATCCGCCCGCTTCGACCGTCAAATTGTAGAGCCCGGGCTGCAGCAGGGGAAACGCGTAGAAGCCCTCGGAATCCGATTCGGCGCTCTGCTGCACCTGCGTGCGGACGTTCGTGACTTGCAGCTTCGCGGCCGGGATTACGGCTCCGGAAGCGTCTTTCACCGTACCTTCGAGACGCGCGCTCTGGACTTGGCCGAAGGCGCAAGCGAGCGCGAAAAATAGACACAACGGTAAGCGGACCATGAGAGTCACCTTTCCCCTAGCGGTCTTCGGGGCCGCTCAACTTAACGATTGAGGAATGGTAGCCGGAAACTTCCCGGAGCGCAAGATCGGACGGTGAAATATGATTCTTTCCATGCGAACCGCCTGCTTGCTGACAATCGCCCTCGCCGCGCATGGGCAAACGTTCGAGAATCCCGTTAAGAAGCTTTTGCGCGAAGGCAAGCCCGTCATCGGCGCCACGATCTCAATGGCCAGTGTCGAAGCTTCCACACTGGCCGCGAGCTTGGGCTACGACTTTTTGTGGATCGAAATGGAGCACTCGCCGATCACGCTCGAAACCGCGCGCAACATGATTCTCGCCACTCGCGGATTAAAAGCCGTGCCCTTCATCCGCGTTCCGGTCAACGAGCTGTGGACCGCTAAGCGCGCGCTCGATATCGGAGCGCTCGGGGTGATTTTCCCCTTCACTTCGACGCCCGAATTGGCGAAACAAGCGGCCGCGGCGACCCATTACCCGAGCGCGGCCGGAAAGCGCGGCTACGGTCCTCGTCTGGCCGAATTGCGCTGGCCGATCCCCGAAGGCTACGCCGAGTTCGCGAACAAGGAAATCGCGACGATCGTCATCATCGAGGAGGCGCGGGCCATAGACCGGATCGAGGAAATCGCCGCGACACCGGGCATCGACGTGCTCTTCATCGGTACCAGCGATTTGTCGTATTCGCTCGGACACGGCGGGCAGGTGACACACCCGGTAGTGAAAGCGGCCATCGATAAAGTACTAGCTGCGGGACGTAAACATAAGCTGCCCGTAGGACGCCCGATCCGCTCGCCCGAAGATATCCAACTCGCCCTAAAGGAAGGTTTTCTGTTCCTGCAAGGCGTTTCCGACATCGTGCTGATGCAGAACGGCTCGAAACCGTTTCTCGATACACTCGGTAAGTCCATCGATCCGAAATCGAAGTCGATTTACTAGCGGGAGGGAGTGGTCCAAGGCGAAAAACGCCGGCGACTACGTTTAATGGAAGCGCCGGAAAATCAGGCTCCCGTTGGTGCCGCCGAAGCCGAAAGAGTTCGATAAGGCATACTCGATCGTCATCGGGCGCGCGACGTTCGGAACGTAGTCGAGGTCGCAACCCTCATCCGGCTCGTCAAGATTGACGGTCGGCGGAGCGATCTGATCGCGCAACGCGAGCACGGTAATTCCCGCTTCAAGCCCACCCGCGCCGCCCAGAAGATGCCCGGTCATCGATTTCGTCGACGACACGGCCAGCTTGTAAGCGTGATCGCCGAAACAACGCTTAATCGCCACCGTTTCGATGCGGTCGCCGACTTCCGTCGAAGTCGCGTGGGCGTTCATGTACTGAATGGACTCGGGAGCTAACCCCGCGTCTTTCAACGCGTTACGCATCACACGGTAGGCCCCGTCGCCGTCTTCCGAAGGCGAGGTCATGTGATAGGCGTCGCCCGACATGCCGTAGCCGACGATCTCGGCGAGAATGTTCGCGCCCCGGGCCTTGGCATGCTCCAGTTCCTCGAGCAACAGAATTCCGGCGCCTTCGCCGACGACAAACCCGTCGCGGCCTTTGTCCCATGGACGGCAAGCGCGGGCCGGATCGTCATTGCGCGTCGAAAGCGCCCGCATGGCGGCGAATCCGCCGACCCCCATCGGGGTAATCGACGCCTCCGCGCCTCCGCAGATCATCGCCAAGGCGTAGCCATGCTGGATGAGCCGGAAGCTATCGCCGATGGAGTGCGCGCTTGTGGTGCAGGCGGTGGCCGTCGCCGAGTTCGGTCCCTTCGCGCCCGTCCGGATCGAAACCTGCCCCGAAGCGAGGTTCACGATCGTCGCCGGGATGAAGAACGGGGAAATGCGTCCGGGCCCGCCCTTTAGGTATTTTTCGTGCTCCCGCTCGATGACCTCGAACCCGCCGATGCCACTTCCGATGTAGACCCCGACTTCCTCGGCAATCTCCGGCCCGATCTTCAGCCCGGACGCGGCCAAAGCTTCGTCCGTCGCGGCGATCGCGAAGGTCATGAAGCGGGCGAGCTTCTTCAGTTCCTTCTTCTCGACGAAGTGTCCGGCGTCGAAATCGCGGACTTCGCCCGCTATCTGGCAACTGAACGCGGCGGGATCGAAGTGCGTGATGCGCCCGATTCCCGATTTCGAGGCCACGAGAGACTGCCAAGTCTCCGCGGCGGTGTTGCAGGCGCAGGAAACAAGCCCTACGCCGGTCACCACGACTCTGCGCGGCACCGGTTCTCCTTCGACCTCGCTTACTTCTTGCCTTGATTCTTAACGATGTAGTCGATGGCGTCGCCCACCGTCTTCATCTTTTCGGCGTCCTCGTCCGGAACTTCCATGCCGAACGCTTCTTCGAAAGCCATCACCAGTTCGACGATATCGAGGGAGTCGGCGCCCAGGTCGTCCACAAAGGACGCGGTGCGGTCTACCTGCGCTTCATCGACCCCTAACTGCTCGACGATGATCTGTTTGACTTTCTGTTCCACTTGCTCAGCGGTCACTTACGATGCCTCCAAAGTATTTGAGTCTAGCAACAAACCGGCGGTAATTTTCAAAGATTTCTTTACGGCTAGGCGGTAACCTCCCTGTGAGGTTCCGCGCCTACACATTCAAATCCCCGTTACACCGGCGGGCATCACCACCCCAAAAAATGATGCCCGCCACCCATACCCTCGGCCTACGCTTCCGGGATTCCCTCA
This sequence comes from Bryobacteraceae bacterium, assembly GCA_033763835.1. Lineage (GTDB taxonomy): Bacteria > Acidobacteriota > Terriglobia > Bryobacterales > Bryobacteraceae > JAPKYZ01. Next base: position 35,356 of record JANRJS010000012.1, read on the forward strand.
AACAAAACGCTAGTTAGATACCGTTCCCCGGCGTCGGGCAGCACGACAACGATCGTCTTTCCTGCCATTTCGGGTTCCGCCGCCACTTTCACCGCCACCGCAGCCGCCGCGCCGCAGGAAATCCCGCAAAGGATCCCCTCCTCGCGAGCTAAACGCCGGGCCATCTCGATCGCCTCTTCGTTGGCGACGGGCATCACCCGGTCTACCATCTTGAGGTCGAGCGTTTCCGGTACAAATCCCGCCCCGATCCCCTGAATTTTGTGCGGACCGGGCTGAACCGCGTCTCCGGCGAGGGTTTGGGCGATGACGGGGGAAGCGGCGGGTTCGACGGCGATCGAAATCAGCGGCTTTCTTTTCTCGAGCTTCCAGTAACGCGACACCCCGGTGATCGTGCCGCCCGTACCCACGCCCGCCACCAGGACGTCCATCCCCCCCTCGGTGTCGTCCCAAATCTCCGGACCGGTCGTGCGAACGTGAATTTCAGGATTGGCGGGATTCTTAAACTGCTGCAGCAGAACGTACCGGCCCGGATCGGATTCGGCGATGGACTCGGCTTCCGAAATCGCGGCGCGCATGCCACCCGCGCCCGGGGTCAGCACAAGATTCGCGCCGAACGCCTTCAAGACCTTGCGCCTTTCGATCGACATCGTCTCCGGCATCGTCAACGTAATCGGATAACCGCGCGCCGCCGCCACAAACGCTAGCGCGATACCGGTATTGCCCGATGTAGGCTCGATGATTTCCTTGCCCGGCCTCAGAACGCCGCGCCGTTCCGCGTCCCAGATCATCGAAGCGCCGATGCGGCACTTCACCGAGTACGCCGGATTGCGGCCCTCGATTTTGGCGAGCACCCGGGCCGCCGATCCAGCCGTCACGCGGTTGAGCCGGATCAAAGGGGTACGGCCGATGGAGAGCGAATTATCGTCGAAGATCATTCGCTTCTAAATATCCCAATTCGGTATGTACTTCTCTTGACGCTCTCGCCACGCCCGCACCAGATCTTCCACCGTCGTGCGGTCCACCACTTCGCCGACGGCGCGATCGACGTCCTTCCAAAGGCCCGTGAACGGCGTATCGCGGCGCTTACGTTTCGCGCCCTGCCCTTCCAGGTACCGCAACACCTCTCCGACGGTGACGCTCGAAGCCGGCCGCGCCAGCAAGTACCCGCCGTCGGCTCCGCGCTTCGATTCGACGAATCCCCCTTGCTTTAGCGACGCAAGAATCAACTCCAAAAACTTTTGCGGAATCTTCTGGCGGCGGGCGATACCCGAAATCTTCACCGGGACCGCGGCGGGCTGCGCGGCCAAGTCGAATAAGGCGGATAAGGCGTATTCGCTCTTCAACGGAATATTCATCTCGAAGGAACGGACGCTTGAGAGGTTACAGAAGCGTTGAGCAAAGGTCAAACGCGATCCCGCTTGCGCCACGCCTGGAAGTAAACTATAGTTTACTTTTCGGAGAAAACTATGGATTCCACCATCGCCGCCCCCGTAGCCGTCGAGACCTTGGGCGGCTGGCGGCGATTTTTGGCTTTTTCCGGGCCCGCTTACTTGATCAGCGCGGGCTACATGGACCCCGGCAACTGGGCCACCGATCTCGAAGGCGGCGCGCGCTTCGGCTACCGGCTGCTCTGGGTGCTGGCGGCGGCGAATCTGATGGCCCTGTTGCTGCAGACTCTTTCGGCGCGGCTGGGGATCGGCGCGGGCCGGGATCTGGCGCAGTGCTGCCGCGAGAACTATCCGCGCCCGGTAGCGATCGCGCTCTGGCTGCTTGCCGAAGGCGCGATCGCCGCCTGCGACTTGGCCGAAGTGCTTGGAACGGCCATCGGATTAAAGCTGCTTTTCGGGATACCGCTGGCGGTGGGCGTGGTCTTGACGGCGTTTTCGACGCTGGCCATTCTGTCGCTCTCGCGCTACGGAATCCGGTTGATCGAGCGTCTGGTGTTAGCTCTGGTATCGCTGATTGGCATCTGTATCGCGATCCAGATCGCGATGGCACGGCCCGATTGGGGAGCGGTGGCGCTGGGCCTGCGTCCACAGCTCGCGCCAGAAATGCTGTTTGTCGCCGCCGGAATGCTTGGGGCGACGGTGATGCCGCACAATCTCTACCTGCATTCGGCGCTGGTGCAAACGCGCGCCATCGGGCAGTCGGCGGAGTCGAAAAAGCGCGCGGCGAAATTTAACTTGCTAGACTCGGCTCTCGCCCTGAACGCCGCGTTTCTGGTCAACGGCGGATTGCTGGTGCTGGCAGCGGCGGTTTTCCACGCGGGAGGCATTGTCGTAACCGAGATTGCCCAAGCCCACCGGTTACTCTCGCCGCTGCTCGGGACCGGGCTCGCCGGAGTACTGTTCGCCGTCGCGTTGATCGCCGCCGGGCAATCTTCCACGGTAACGGGGACGATGGCAGGTCAAATCGTGATGGAAGGATTCCTAAACCTGAGGCTGCGCCCGTGGTTGCGGAGCTTCGTCACGCGAATGGTCGCGTTAGTGCCCGCGTTAGCGACGATTTGGTTCGCCGGAGAAGGCTCGACTTATCAATTACTTATCCTCAGTCAAGTAATCTTAAGCTTACAATTGCCGTTCGCCGTCATCCCCCTCGTGCGCTTCACCTCGGAGCCGGGGCGCGTCGGCGAACTCCATAGTCCCGGTTGGCTCAAGATTCTCGCCTGGGCCTGCGCGGCACTCATCGTCTCTTTGAATGTGTGGCTTCTCACCCAAACGATTCCACCGCAGGTTCTAGTTCCTCTTGGTGTTCCGCTATTGGCGCTTCTTGGTTACCTTGCGACAGCGAAGCCCGCAGGCCGTACAGCCACTCTCCTCCGCCCCGCACCCGTCGCAGAGCCGTTTTCCCGGCCCGTTTACGCGACGATTCTGGTGCCGCTGGACCATTCAAATCTGGATCGCGAGGCGTTAACTCACGCCTTGGCGCTCGCCCGCAGCCACGGATCGCGCCTGCACTTGCTGCACGTCGAAGAGAGTGTTGCCAGCCTGGTCTACGGCGAACAGGCGCGGACTGCCGAGGAGGCCGAGGGCGCCGATTACTTGCGATCCATCGCCGACACCATCGCACGGGAAGGTGTCCCGGTTACGTCCGAAGTGGTGTATTCGGGACGCCCCCGGGAAGAGATCGTACGAGTGGCCCGCAACGTGAAGGCCGATCTGGTGGTAATGGGAAGCCATGGACATAAAGGCTTTAAGGACATACTGTTCGGGACTACCATTAATGCAGTACGTCACCGTTTGGGGATTCCCGTTCTCGCCGTCACCGCCGGCGGTTAACCAGCCATGCGCGGCGGCGTTGACACGGACACGTGTCGCCGGGACACGGCGAAGGGCGGATAACTCTGATAACTCCTTTCGATTCATACCTAAAACTGGTGAACGGCGTGCAATAAGAGGGAGCGATGTTCGCGATTTTCGGCTGGCTACTGTTCGCGGCGACACTGGAAAAGCTCGCATTAAGCGAGATGACCGACAAATCGACCGAGATCGTTCGGGCTAGGGTTGGCAACTGTGCGGGGGTTCGGCGGGGCGGCGCGGTGTACACCACCTGCCAGCTCACGCCACTCGAATGGTGGAAGGGCGCGGCCAGACCGTCGATCACCGTCCGGCAGAGCTTCCCCGGCGGTCCGTTCCTGAAAACCGGCGAGGAGATGGTGTTCTTCCTGTGGACGGGCCCGAGCGGCATTGCTCAGGTAATGGGGTTGACGCAGGGCATGGTCGGGATCGAGCGGAGCGCGTCCAGCGAGCCGATGGCGGTGCGGTCGCCGATCCGCGACCGGCTGCTCGATTCGAATGGTAAGCCGACGTTCGACGACGGGCTCGATATGCCACTGGCCGAATTGAAGCGCGCCGTTACGTCAAGGAGCGCGCAATGAAGCGGCTGGCGGCGCTCGTGCTGACGGCGGCGGCGATTCCCGCTTTCGGCTATTACCACTTCCTCCGTTATCAGAACCGCGACGGGCGGTGGGTGCCGCTGGCGCAGAGGTTCGACCTGAACGCTCTGCCCAATAAGACGGTCCACTTCTTTCTGACCAACGACCAGCCCTCGGCGATGGCGGCGGGCGATTCTACGGCGCGGCTGCTATCTCAACTCCGGGCGGCCGCGCGTCACTGGAACGAAGTCGAGACTTCGGAACTACGGTTGCGATTCGGCGGAGTGGCCGCACCCGGGCTAACGGCCGGGACACCGGGCATCGACGTGATCTTCGACGAACTGCCGCCGGGAGTGATCGCGGTAGGCGGCCCGACTTCGGTGGGCGAGCCGGGGCCGGGCGGTTCGTTCGTCCCGATCCAGCGCTCCACCGTGATCCTGCCGCGCAGTATGACCGAGCTTCCGAGTTGGAGCGAAGCGACATTCCTTACCCTGGTTCACGAGTTAGGCCATGCCCTGGGTTTGCAGCACTCCTTGGCGTCGAGCGCGATGGCCACGCGCGCCACCCGCGCGGTGACTCGCGGGAATCCGCTGGCGGCCGACGACATCGCCGGGCTTTCGGTTCTCTATCCGACACGCGCGTTTCAATCGAGCCTGGGATCGCTCTCCGGCCGGGTGAGCATCGCGGGCGCGAACGGCGCGGCGCTGGCGAGCGTAGTGGCGTTGAATCCGCATGGCGCGGCGGTGGGGGCGCTGACCCACGCCGACGGGACTTACCGGATCGACGGACTGCCCCCGGGGCAGTACATCGTTTACGCCCACCCGCTGCCGCCGCAGCAGACCGGCGAATCCTCGCCCGCCGACATCCGCTATCCGCTCGACCCAGACCGGAATCCAGTGTCCCCGTCGCCCGCGTTCGACTTGCAGTTCTTCCCCGGCGTTCGCGAAGCTTCGTCCGCCGGCGCGATTCCGGTTACCGCCGGGGCGGTAGTGGAAGGCGTCAATTTCAACGTGTTCCGCCGGACGAACGCGCCTTCGGTGTTTAACGTAATCACCTATGGGTTTCCCGGACAAATCGCCATTCGCCCCGCGCCGGTGAACCAAACCGGATCCCGCAATTATTTCGTCGCTACGGGGAATGGGCTTATGTCGAACGGTTCGACCGTCTCCGGCTTACGTGGAAGTGTGCTGGGCGGCGCGACGACGGTGACGGGTATTCGCGGTTATTCGACGGGCTTCTTGCAGTTCGATTTGGGCTTTAGCGAACAGAGCGGTACGGGCCCACGCCACTTTGTGCTCTCAACGCCCACCGACGTGTACGTCCAGCCGTCCGCTTTCGCCCTGACGAAGCGCTTGCCGCCGCAGATTGCCAGCGTCGCGCCCGCGCCGGAAGCCGGCCCGCGCGCGGTGGCGGTGACGGGAACCGGCTTGTCGGCGAACTCGACGATTCTCTTCGACGGCCAAGTGGCGCCGTTGCGGAGCTTCGACGAAACGGCGGGTCGTGCGATCGTTTCCGCGCCGTCCGGTTCGGCCGGGCAACGCGCGGCCGTGGTGGCGATCGCCGACGGTCTCAATTCCGCTTGGGTGCAGGGCGACGACGGTGTGACGCAGCCGCTGGAAGGCAGCGACGGCACGGTGAACGTGTCGCCGTTAAGCTTGCCCGCGGGCGCCGACGCCATGGTCGAGGTGACCGGTTTCAATACCTCGTTCGCCGACGGCCAAGTCTCGCTTGGGTTCGGATCGAGCGACATTTTCGTGCGGCGCATTTGGACGCTTTCGCCGAACCGGCTGCTGGCGCAAGTCTCGATCTCCGCGCAAGCCGCCGTCGGCCCGGTACCGGTGACCGCCGTGAGCGGATTGCAAACTATGAGCGTACCGGGCGGATTTACGGTAACTGGCGCGAATCCGCGTCAGCCCACGATTTTTGTTTCCGCGTCAAATCCGCACACCGGGGTGGCGACGGCCGCGCCGGGAACCGCGCTGCTGTTGCAGATGGCGAACGGCAACGGCGGTACGGTTTCCGCAACGCTTGGTGAGCGTCCGGTAGCGGTCGCCGTCCCCGCTCCTGGCGTCTTAGTCGTTCAGATTCCGGCTGGAACCCCGGCGGGTCCGGCGGTACTGCGCGCGCAAATCGGCGGTGAGTTCGCTTTGCCCATCGTGGTGCAGATCGAGGAACCGCTTCAAATCGCGCAGCCGCCCGCCGAGGCGAGGATCGGGGAAACACTGACGTTGACGCTAAACGGGCTGGGCGAACACAACTCTTTGATTCGTCCCAGGGTTTCGGTAACGATCGGCGGTGTCGAACATCTGGCTACCCTCAATGCGGCGGCGTCTACCGTATCGGTCATCGTACTGCCTTCGGTTCCGGCGGGCTCCCAACCCGTAACCGTGACCGTCGACGGGCGGACCGCCAATGGCGTGAGTGTCGCGATTCGATAGCCGTCCCTAAGGCTTGCTCTTGCTCAGCTTCCGGAAGTACTCGGCGACCGCACCGGCGTAGCCCGCGGGCATGCGATCCGAAGAAGCGGTGCGAGCCTGACCGCCCTGGCCTTCCTCCATCTGCCGCCGCAGTTGCAGCTCGAGCGCTTCGAGCGACGGCAGAATCTGCGTCCGCATCTTATCGACGAGCGCCGGATTGCCGGGGAAGCGCGCGGGATCCAGCCGCTGCATCTCGGCGATGAGACGGTCGATTTCGGCGCGCGTTTCGGGGTTAGCGCCTAACTGCTCGCGCAACCCGCGCAGTTCGCGCAGGCTATCCGTGTAGGCGCGTTCGATTTGCGCCTGTCCGAATTGTTGCTGCGGGACGGCCCGGTCGCCCACTTGCGGGCGGTAGTCGCCGCGATTCATCGCCGAAAACTCGCGCATACCGCGCTCTCCGCCGTCGCCGCGCTGGTCGCCCGATTGTTGAGCGCCGCCCTGCATCCCACCGCCTTTTTCGGAACCCTGACCGCCTTGTTGAGCGCCTTGCTGGCCTTGTTGCCCGGCCTGCTGTCCGGGCTGACGGCCGCCTTGCTGGTTACCTTGCTGGTTTCCCTGCCGGCCGTTCCCCGACATGGCGTTCATCTGACGGCGCAGTTCTTCGAGTTGCGAAAGCGCCCGCTCTTGACGGCCCGATTGCGCGGACTGCTGGGCGTTCTCGCCGCCGCGCCGCGCCGCGTCCGAAACTCCTTCGGCAAGCTTGTCGAGCGCGTTGGTTACTGTTTGCTCGCGATTCCAGGCGTACGCGCCCAGCCCCCGGCGCAGCCATTCCGACATGAACTTCATCTTCACGCCCAACTCCTCCTGCTGGAGTTCGCCGAGCGATTCCCGAAGCTTGTTCGAAGCGCCGCGTTGCGCGCCTTGCATCGATCGCGCCGCCGCTTGCAAGTCGCGCTCCAGGTCCTGGAAATCTTTCATGATGCGCGTCTTCTCTTCGGCCATTTGGGCGTTCTGCTGCGGCGTAGTGCGCTGGGCCTGCTGGTCCATCTGTTCGCGCGTCTGCGCCTGTCCGAACTGCCGCTTAAGCTTCTCGTTGAACGCGCGTTGCTCGGCGGCGAGTTTCTGCGTGCGATCCGCGAGTTCGCCAAGTTGCCCCGATGTTTGCTCGCGGCGCGCGCCGGAGAGCAGATTCTTCGCGTCCTCGAGACGTTCCGCCGCCCGGCGAGCTTCGGTGTCGTCGCGTTGCCCGTTCTGGTTCGCCCGGCGCATATCTTCGGCGGCCTGCTGCATTTGATCGAGCGCTCGCCGTAATCGAGGGTCCGACTGCGCTTGGCCGGAGCGTCCGGAAGCCATGCTCGAAAGGCGCTGCTGCGTGGCGGACTGTTGACCGCCTTGGCCCGATTGTCCGGATTGTCCGCTCTGCTGGCCCTGTTGCCCTTGCTGGCCCGCCTGTTGTTGGCCCTGCTGCCCCTGTTGGCCCTGTTGCCCAGATTGCGATTGCGCGCTCTGCTGGCCTTGTTGCTGCATGCGCTCCATCTGGCGCTTCAATTCCTCGACCTCGCGGCGCAGCATCTCCTGCTGCCAGCGCTGTTCCGGAGTCTGCGCTTTGTTGCGCTGCGCCTGGGCGAGTTCCTGTTGGCGGCGCGCTAGCGCTTCGAGTTTCTGCAACGCTTCGTCGACTTCGCGCTGCCGGTCTCCGCCCGACGACGCCGATTGTTGGCCGGTCTCGTACTGGTTCTTTTCGGTGTCGAGTTCGAGGTCGAACAACGACTCGAGATCGCGCCCGCTTTGCGAGCCGCCGCCACCGCCTCCGCCCGCGCCGCCGAAGGCGACTTGAATTTCCTTGAACCGCGCCTCGGCGCGTAACAGATGCTGCAGCGCCTGCTGCTCGTGAGGCAGAGCTTCTTTCCACTTCTGGCTCTTGAGCGCTTCCGCCGCGGGGCCCATCGCCTTCGATGCCGCTTCCATGTCCTTGGCGAACGCCGCGAACGATTCCGCGGCGCCCGAAAGCTCGCGCGCCCGCATGCGTTGCGCGAGCGTCAGGGCTTGCGCTTGCAGCTTCGCCTGTACTTCGTTCAAGAACTTCGCGTCTTCGGCGGCCTTTTTCTTGTCGCCCGACTTGTCGCGAATCTCGTTCCAAGTGGCCGCAATAATTTCTTTCTGCCGACGGGCGATCTGGTTCTGGTCGCCGCCTTCGCCGCCGCCCCCGCCGCCGCCCGACTGCTGCGACTGCGAATACTCCCGCTCGAACGGCTGCGCTTCGAGGAAATGGATATCGGTGCGCGCCGTACTCCGGGCGTCTTTCGCGGTCGCATAAACGCTTACGACGTCGCCGGGCATCAGCTTAAACTGCTCGAGTTCGAGCAGCTTCGTCCCGGAGGCCGTCTTCGCTCCGCGGGTGGCGATGGCGACGGTCTTCTCCTCGCCGCCGTTCACCGAGTAATGCAGAGCCATCTCGCGTAATCCGAAATCGTCGTCGCCGGTTACCTCCAGCGTCACTTCTTCGATGGGGCTCACCTTCAGATCCCGGCCCGGACGCGAGAGCTTTACCGTCGGCTCGCTTTCCTTCTGCGCTTCGATGAAGTAGTCGTCGGTGAGGCGCACGTTCTGCGCCCGCTCGACGGTGGCGATGTGATACGTACCGTCCTTCTTGACCGGCACCATGGCGCGCGCAACGTTCGAGGCGTCGGTCTCGATCTTCGTTTCCTGCCCGTCGATCGAGATGAGGCCGTTCTTCAGCGGCCGGTCCATCGTAATTTCGAGTTGCGCTTCCGTACCTTCGATCGCCCGCAAGTCGCCGCCCGGATCCTCGACTTCCGGCGTTTGCCCGGTCCACTTGGGGTAGTTGTAGGTGACCCGGATTTTCTTCACCGATGGAAGGTCGGCAACGCTCAGCTTGAACTCCTTGGAACGGATGCCGTTCGCTTCGACGTAGTAATCCACCTCTTCGGCGAGCGAGGAGAACAGGAACTCGAAGCCCCCGCCGGTGGCGGCGGGGATCATCGGCGCCTCTTCCCACTTCGTCGTGCCCTTGTAGCGGGCCTTAAGCCGCGCGGACGCGGATTGGAATCCGACGAGATTCGCGGCGATGACCTGGTCGGCCTTGCGGCGCACGATCTTGTCGCCGGGCGTCACTTGGATGTCGTAGAAGGGCGACGCGCCCGCTTTGGGAGTACCGCCCCACAGCAGGGCGGCGCCGTGGCCCATGTAGCCCGGACCCGCGAGGATCAACCACGCGAGAACGCCGAGGGCGGCGAGCGACGCTCCGCCGAATCCGGCCAGCCGGACGGGCGTGAACACGCGCTCCGGCGCGACGTTCTGCGCGACGTTCATGGTGCGCTTGGCGAGCAAATCGACGAACGGCGAGGGTTCGCTTTCGACGCAGGTCACCAGTTGCTGATTGAACTCGGGAGCCGCCGCCTCGGCGCGTTGCGCGGCGCGCTTTCTGGTAACCGCCAGCGCGGGCACGACGATCGCAAACGCTACGGCGAACGCGACGGAAAGAAACAAGAGCGTGCGCGACCAGGTGAGGCTCGTTTCCGAAAATGCGAACCGGTCCGCGATGGCGACTAACGCGATGGTCGCGACGAGCGCGCACACCGCCGCGATGGCCGCGCCTTGCGCCAGCGCGCCGAAAATCAGGCGCCGGCGCATCCGGTCGAGGTACGCGTTCAATTGATCCAGTGGTCGCATAGGACTCCTCTCTTCATCTTCACGCCGTTTCGGGATCGAGGTAGCGGCTGGCCACAAACGATTGCGCCAGCGTCGCGATCAGCAACGCCAGCGCCAGATACCACCACAAACTTTGCCGGGTCTTGTCCGCCTCGGCTTGGCCGCCTTGCGCGAGAGCCGTTTCCTCGCCGGTCTTCTTCCAGATATCGAGCGTCTCGGCGGGCAGCGAGTCGAGATTCGATTCCGCGCGGTCCGCGTTGACGGCGATCAACTCGCGCCGCCCGTTCTGGCGCGCGATCTCCCAGTAGCCTTCCGCGGTCACACGCACGTTTTGCGCCGAGGCGGCGGATTTCAGATCCAGAGCGCGTTCGCCTTTCGGATCGATCACATCGACGGCGGCGCCGGTCTTCGATCCGGCGGAGCGCAATTCGACGAAGGAATCGACGGCGACGGTGGCCGGGCGGCTATCGATCTGCGCTAGGTAGCGGCCGGTCCGCTCGACAAACGGAACAAAGCTAGCGTGCAAGGGAAAGTCGTTGGCGACATTGTCGAGCGGCGAGGCGAAAAAGAGCACGCGTCCGTCGCCGACTTTGGCGTCGGTAAGCAGGGAAGTGCCGTCGCTCAACCGCGCGATTTGCCGCGCGCCGTCGCCCGACGTGGCGATCGCCTGATAGAAACGGACGCCCTCCCACCGGTCGGCTTTTTCGACCGAAGGATGCGCCAGATCGATGGGCGCGGCGGTAAAGAACCGCTCTCCATTGCGGGAGGCGTAGCGCGATTCGGTCACCTTGGCGCCGGTCAACGGCACGGTTCCGCGCGCGGCGGTAGAGGCCCCGGCGAGCACCCAGACCCCGCCGCCGGATCCGACGTACTTCTTCAGTTCGTTCTCGAAATTCGCGGGTAACGAACCGACGTCGCCCAGCACGACGAAGGCGTAGCGCGACGGCGCGACGTTCGCCACTTGATCGGCGGGCATCGCGTCGAGAGCGAAGAGGCTCGCGGCTCCCGATTCGAGCGCGGCGCGGAAATACAGCGCGGCGCGCGTGCGGCCCGGTTCATGGACAAACAACGCGGGCCGCGGGTCGGCCCTCTCGAAGGCAAACCGGTATGTGTCGTCGGCGGCGAGCGAGTCCCCGCCATCGATCTTGATCTCGCCGCGATTCCAACCGTAGGAAGCGTCGACGCCGATGAACTCCACCGCTGCGCGCCCCTGGGCGGGAAGGCTCGCAATCTTGGCCGCAACAGTCTTGCCGTTAACGATAAGCGAGACGTTCTTCGTCGCGGCGGGAGTGCCGTGGCCCGCGATCGTGGCCACTAAACGCGTCTTCTTCGGATCGGCGACGATCGACGGAGCGTTGACGTTCTCCACCGAGAAATTCGCGCGCGCCGAAGAAGTCACCGGGACAGGCGTCATCGTGGCCCCGGCGGGCAGAGCGAGTTCGGAAAACTGAGCCGGCATCGAAGTCCGCTGAAAGTCGCTGTAGAGGCGAATCTCCACCGGAACCTTCAAGTTCGCGGCGAGCGATTTCGCCGTGCGCGCGACTTCGGCCAGGGAACTGCGTCCGTCGCCCGGGACGATCGATTGGATCGCGGATCGAAGCTCCGCTTTGTCCTGGGTGGGCTGGTTCAGGATCGCCACGCCCGCGGAGAGCGAAGCCACTTGCGCGGTATCGCCCGCGCGTAAAGAGCCCACGGCCTCGGCGGCTTGTTTCTTCGCTTCTTCGAGCGCGTTCGACGCGCGCATCGAAAACGAGTTGTCGATGAGAAACACGACGTGCCGGTTCGAGGTCATAGACGCCGCGTCTCGCCGTAGAAACGGTTGCGCGAAAAGCAACGCGAGCAACAGCAACATCAGGACGCGAAGCGCGAAGAGCAACAGGTACTTTAATCGGCGTTGGCGGACGGAAGACTGTGTGCGCTTCTCGAAGAACTGGAGCGAAGGAAACTTGACGACATCGAGCCGGTGCTGCTGCAACAAGTGCAAATAAATGGGCAAGCCAACGGCGAGCAGACCGGCGAGCCACCAGGGAGAAAGTAACCCCATCAATTCCTCCCCTGGCGCGCGGAAAGATACTCGCGCAGCGCGCCGTCGAGCGGTTTATCGGTGAACACCAACCGGTAATCGATACCGAGCTTGCGAGCCTCCTCCGAAAGCGCCGCCAGATGCGCATCGCGCTTGGCCGTCTGAAAGGAATCGCCGGTAACTTCCATCTCTTCGCCCGTCTCCGAATCCTTTAGGACGATCGGGCCACGAATGAACCGCGGGTCGTATTCGACCGGATCGAGCAGGTGGAAAAGCACCACCTCGCTGCCCTGCCCCCGCAAAGGCGCGATCAGCTTCATCCGCTCTTCGGGGTTGTCGCAATAGAAATCGGACACAACGACGAACAATCCGCGGCGTTTCAGAAACTGTTGCACTTCGGCCAACGCGGCCCGAAAATCCGCTTCGCCCGCCGGGCTTGCGCTTTCGAGCGCATGCAGCACGCGATGCAGTTGTCCCTGCCGCGACGACGGACGCACGTAGTTCACGACTTTCGAGTCGAACAGCATTAAGCCCACCGCGTCGCGCTGTTGCGAGGCCAGATGGACGAGCGACGCCGCGAGGAAGCGGGCGTAGTCGAATTTCGAGATGCGTTTTCCGTGGCTCCAATCGACGCTTTTCGAGGCGTCGAGCAAGACGGTCAACTGCGTGTTGGTTTCGCCTCGATAGCGCTTCAAGAACATCTTCTCGGTCCGCGCGAATACGTTCCAATCGACGTGCCGCAGATCGTCCCCGGGCGAGTACATGCGGTACTCGGCGAATTCCTGGGAGAAGCCGAAATCGGGCGAACGGTGCAGCCCCGCAATAAATCCGTCGACCACGGTTTTCGCGACGAGATCGAGGCTCGAGATCGAGGCGAGAACTTGCGGGTCGAGAAATCGTTGCAGCATCGTCTTACTCTTTCGGCGCGGGCTTCGCCTCCAGCACCTTTTTGAGCACGTCGTCGGTGGTCAACCGGTCGGACTCCGCTTGGAAATTCAAAAGCACACGATGGCGCAACACGGGCCGCATCAGCGCCTGCACATCTTCATAGTTGACGTGATAGCGCTTCTTCATCAGCGCCCGCGCTTTCGCAGCGAGAACAAGGAACTGCGCGCCGCGGACCGAGGCGCCGAAGTTGACGTACTTCTTGACATACTCGGGGGCCGAGGGATCGGAGGAGCGCGTGGCTCGCACCAGTTCGACGGCGTAGCGCGCCACGGACTCGCCGATGGGCACCATACGCACCAATTGCTGGAAATCGACGATCTCTTCCGCGTTCGTCACCGCCTCGGGCGTCTCGATCTTGGTGCTGGTGGTGAGGCCCACCACCTTCAGTTCTTCGTCCGCCGGCAGATAGTCGAGGAGCGTGTTGAAGAGGAACCGGTCGAGTTGCGCCTCGGGCAGCGGATAGGTGCCTTCGAGTTCGATGGGGTTCTGCGTGGCGAGGACGAAGAACGGCGACGGCAGTTTGTAGATGTTGCCGCGTACCGTGCAGGAGCGTTCCTGCATGGCCTCAAGCAGCGCCGATTGCGTCTTGGGCGGCGTGCGATTCACTTCGTCGGCGAGTAGAATGTTGCCGAAGATCGGCCCGGGCACAAACGTCCACGCGCGGCGGCCGGTGGCTTGATCCTCTTCGATGATGTCGGTACCGGTGATGTCGGAGGGCATCAGGTCCGGGGTGAATTGAATGCGCTTGAAAACGAGCCCCAAGGTCTGCGCGAGTGTGCGCACCAGCAACGTTTTCGCGGTTCCCGGCAACCCGGTGATCAAGCAGTTGCCGCCCGAGAAAAGCGCGATCTGCACCTGTTCGAGCACTTCGTCCTGGCCGACGATGACGCGGCGCACCTGCTCGACGATCGATTCCTGAACCTTGTAAAAACGTTCGATCCGTTGCTCAAGGGCGGCGGAATCGAGACTGGGAAGAGTGGAGGTCAATGGGAAGTCCTTATTTGGCCGAACTTAACTCCAACAGCATTTTCTGTGCGGGACGGTAACCGGGGGCCGCTTCAAGGGCGGCGAACAAAGCTTCCTTGGCGCGCTCCGGCTGATGCGCGGCGCGATAGGCGCGGGCGAGCGAATAGTAAGCGGCGGCCGGATTGACGGGCTTCGACGCCACGACGGCCCGGTATTCGCGAACTGCCCCGAGGTGATCGCCCTGCTCGATCAGCAGATCGCCCAAGCGGCGGTGCAGTTCTTCGTCTTGCGCGGGCGCGATGTAGAGAAGGCGATTGAGCGTAGCCGCGGCCGCTTTCTTATCGCCAGATTCCTCTTCGAGCTTGGCGAGCGCTTTGAGCAAATCGGGATCGCGCCCCGCCGCTTTCGAATAGCGCTTTAATTCCGCCATCGCGGCGGCCTTGTCGTTTTTCGCGAGATGCGCCCGGTAGATTAGCTCGTAGACATTGCCCGCTTCAACGTACTCGGGATAAATGTCGCGCAACGCCGGACCCGCGCTCAGTACAGCGTCCCAATTCTCTTCGCGCGACGCGGCGACCAGCGTCTTCAGCCTGCCCTGCCATTCCTTAAAACCGGAGACGGTCTTCTCGGTTTCTTTCTCCACCCATTCGATGAACCGCTTGTCGAACTCGGCGGGGGCAATCCCCAGCCGCGCGGGGAAAATCTTCGCCGTGGTCTCGCCCTTGCCATAGTCGTTCAACATCTCGATCAGCTTGGGGTAACCCCAGTTCTGGGCGATGTAGGAACAAATCCGCCCGCCTTGGAAATAGCTGACCGTCACCTGCGCCGGATACGAAGGGCGAATGAATCCGCGGTCCAGTTTCTCGACCGGCAACAGCTTTTTGTCGCGAATGGCGACGATGGTCGGCGGGTCGAGGCGGTCCCCCCAGTCGGGCGAAACGGCGGTCTCTTCATAAACGGCGAGGCCTTCGGTGAACCAGCGTGGCACACGATAGTTGGTGATCGCGAGCGCGTACACGTGGCTCATCTCGTGCCACAGCGTCGAAGCCCAGTGGAAGCTGCCCGCCTTGCGGCCGGAAGGCGAGTCCATGGCGACAACGGGACCGAAGCTGACGCCGAGAGCGCCCAAGCCCGGCATACCCATCGTCCGTACCGCGAAATCCTCGTGATCGGGATAGACCTCGAGTTGTACGGGGGCCTTCATGGTGTAGCCGTACTTCTTGTCGTAAGCCGACATGACGCGCTCGACTTCGGGGACGATGTAGGGCTCAAGTACGTCGGCTTCTTTCTTGTGCAAGCGCACGATCGCGCGATCTGTCCGGAAGGTCTTGAAGTTCTTGTAGCTGTCCATCAGGCGCAGCGTGTTGACGACGGGATTTGATTTGTAGCCGTTCTCGTAGCAGAGTTCGAGTTCGCGCCGCGCCTCTTCGTCTTTCCCCAAACGCATCAGATTGACGCCCAGCCGCGCGCGCGCCTCCCAGAATGTGGGCTGCACTTCGGTCGCCTTGCGGAACAGATCGATCCCTTCGTTGTAGCGGCGATTGATCACTAGAAGTTCGCCCGCGACGTTGTAAGCCTGCCCGCGCGCGGGATCGGCCTTGAGCGCGCGTTCCAGCCACGGCGACGGATTGCGGTCCTCGAGAATGTCGATCGCACCGCGCACGCCCATCGCCTCGAAAGCGTTCGGCGAAAGGGCTAGCGCCTTGTCCGCTTGCTCGACCGCAAGCGTGAAGTTCGAGTCCTCGGCGGCGAGGCGCGCGAGCAACTCGAGGGGTTCGGCGTCTTGAGGCGCGAGCTTCGCCGCCTTCTGAGCGAGTTCTTCGGCGCGCCGGTCCCAACCTTCCGCGAAAACGCGGGCCAAGCCCATCAGAGCGGGCACGTAGCCCTCGTCGATTTCGAGCGCCTCGCCATACAGTTCCCCCGCGTCTTTCGGTTGGAACCGTTCGCGGAAGAGATCGCCCAAACGCACCCGCGTCTTCGGATCGTCGGGGTTGGCCTTGATCGACGCCTGGAACGCATAGACCGCATCCTGGAATCGTCCCGCCTTCCAGAGCGCTTCGGCGCGTGCGGCTTCCGAAGCGGCGGCGCCGGTAGAGGCGACGGCAACGCGTTTCTTCGGGGTGGCTTTCTGCTGCGCGCAAGCGGTAAAGCTAAGGAGAGCGAAAAGCGCGACGAGTCTCATTTGTCGATCTCCTCCTGCAGCCGCGCGAGTTCGAGCAGAAGCGCTTGCATGGTCCGCTTGTACTCTTCCTGCGGCATCGCAGCCTTTTGATATTTGAGCTTGTCGATCGAGGTTTCGAGTTGTTCTTTCTTCGCGAGCAACGCTTTCTTTTCGGGAGTGGCCGCCGCGATCTGCGCCGCCCCGAGCTTGACGAGCGCGAATCGGGACGCGGCTTGGCCTCGCCCGTTATCCGGCGACGGGGTGCGCACCCCGTCGCCCAAGCCCGTATCCTCGAGCATCGGATGCTCGGTGGCGAGACGTTTCTGCGTCTCGTAGTAGGCCGCGGTCTTTTGGTCGGCGTAGCGATACGCTTCGAGCGCGGTGATGACTTCGTTTTTGTCGAAGTCGGCCGCCGGGTCGCGCAACGCCTCGACAAAGTATCTGGCGAACACCGGCGCGTTCTTTTCCGTCCCCGACTTTGTCGCGGCGATCACGGCGCGCTTGGGGTGTTGGAAAGAATGCAGCGAAGCTCCGGAGGCGCTGGTGGTGTTCACCACGAGTTGCCGCCCGGCGCGAATCTTGTCGATCGCCACGGCCATCTCCGAGGCGGTGAAATCGGGACCGGGCAAGTTGAACTTGTATTCGGTTCCATCGAACGTGCCATGGCCGATTAGGATCAGCGCGAACGTGTCGTCCGGCTGCGCCTGCGCCGCCACTTGGGCTAGGGCGGCGCCCACCGCTTGTCGGGTTGCGGCGGGACCGCTCAGCGTTTTCACGACCGTCTCTTCGCGTTTGAGAAGAGTCTCGATTTGGGCCGCTTGCTGGGCGAAGCGCTGTTCGTAATCCGCCTCGCCTCCGAGACCGGCGACGGTCACAACGTAGGTGGTGGATAGGAACAAATAGGCTGCGATCACACGGTCCCCCAACGGCGGCGCAACAGCCATTCCGCGCCCGCCAAAAGGAGGATCAGCAGAAATACGATCGGCATGTTCCACAAGTCGCGAGTTTCGCGCACGGTGATCCCCGCTTCCGACAACGCGATCTCTTCGAGTAGCTTCGAGGTCTCGGAAGGCCGGTAGTATTTGCCGCCGGTCTCCGCCGAGAGCTTTTCGAGCAGATCGCGATTCTGTTCCACTCCGAAATTTTCCGCGACACCGTCCTCGCGCCGAAAGTTGATCATGTCGCGCCCCAGATCTTCGTCGCCGCGCTTCGCGGAAATATCGGCGAGGTACGATCCCGGTTTCTCCGCCGCCCACGTTCCGGTGTAAACACCTTCGCTCAACGGATCGAGTTCGAGCGCCACGGTCCCGCCCGTTCCCTCGGGCCCCGATACCCGCGCCTCGACCAGCGCGTCCGAAACGGGAAGGTAATTCTTGTCGCGCAGCTCAACCCGCAACGGGACTTGCGATGCGTCGCTCAATACCGTTTTGGGAGTCGTCGTTGTGACCCGCGACGGCGTTTCGGTCACCAAGCTTCGGATTAATTGTTGCCAGAACGTGTGGTGCGAAGTATCGGTGTGCTCCTGAAGCATCTTCCACTTCCAGGTGCCCGAGGTCGCGAGGATCGAGACGCGCCCTCGCCCGTAGTTGTGCGACACAAGCAGCGGCCAGCGCGTCTTGCTCTGTTCGGGAATCGCCTCGGCAAGCACAACGGCTCCGGGCTTAGGCGCACCGAGTTCCTGATAATCGGAAATGGGCGGCAGCTTTTTCCATTTTTCGGCGTTGCGCGCGGGATCGTCTTCCAGGCGCGCGATCAGGCTGTCGCGGCCGCCGGCGGTCAACTCCGCTTTCGCCGGTTCGCGATGGAACGTATTGCGCGACGCCGGCAACGCCGCCGGAAGAATCTCGGCGATCGAGGACGCGGCGTATCCTCCGTCGGCCAAGCTATTGCGGCCGGCGAGCGTCAACAATCCTCCGCCTCGCCGGTCGACGAACAGCCGGATCGCCTCTTGTTGCGCGGGAGTGAAATAGCTTGCCTCCACAGTCCCGATCACCAGACCGTCGTAGACAAACAGTTCTTCGGGCTTCGGCGGAAACCCGTCCTCTAGCTCGGTCGCACCCGAGATCCCTTGCCGGAAAAACTTATTGGGCGTGGTGCGAACCATGCTGGCCAAGGTCACCGATTGATCGCCGTCCAGCGCGCGGCGGAGAAACTTGTATTCCCAACGCGGCTCGCCTTCGAAATAAAGAACGCGGGGCTTGCGGTTCTCGACCGTGATTAAGCGGCGCAGCGCGTTGTTGGCGGCGTTCTCTTCCCCGTCGAGACCCTCCAACGCCACCTCGATCGTCTTGGGACCGGCGGGTCCCGCGGCGAACAACAAAGACTCCGTCTGCGCGGTACCGTCGGCCTTCATCGTCACTTCGCGCGAGGCGAGCGTTTTGCCCTCCGAGCGCGCCACCAGTTTCGCGCGGCGATTGGCGTACCCCGTCTGCCGGAAGGTCACCTGCGCCGCTACTCGCGATCCTGGCAGCGAGCGCGACGGCAGATCGACCTGCGAGATTTCGAGGTCGCGGTCGAACTTCTCGCGCCCGTAGCCGATGGTGTGTACCGGGATGCGCAAGCGCCTTACTTCGGCGAGCGATGCCGAATCGATGCCGCCGGAGTTATCCGCCCCGTCGGATAAAAGTACGATCGCGCCTACGGGCAGCGTGGCCGCTTCCGCCACAGCTTCGCGCAAACTGGCGCCGAGTTGCGTGGACGGTTGCGAGCCGGTGAGCTGTTCCACTTTTCCGACGCGCCGCATACCGGCTCCGGCGCTATATAGCCGGACCTGGAACCGGTCCCGCAACTTGTCCACGAGGCCGCCGTTGAGGGTCGCTTTCGCCTGATCCAGACGGGTTTCACTTCCCTCTTTCATCGCCATGCTGCGCGAGTCGTCGACCAGAACCGCGACGACGTTCTGTTGCGACTTCAAGCTCGACACTCGCAACGCGGGCTGCCAGAGGATCGTGAAGAGCAGCGCGACTAATGCCGCCTGCAACCCCCACAAGACGGCTCGCCGGGGAAACGTCAGTCCACGGCGGCGAAGCGCCAATAGACCTAGACCGGCGGCGGCGGCGGCGATGGCCAGGATCAGCATCCACACCGGCGCGCCGCTCAGAAAGACGAACGCGCCTTTCGAGAATACGCGGGCCGGATATTGGAACAGGAACTCGAACATGTTTGTGTGAGCCGGTCCGCCGGCGGATCAGTGAGTCATCGAATAAATGATGTAGTTAATCCCAATGCGGTAGCCGAGCGACGTGTACTGTTCCGGATAGCGCGGCATGTCGGCGTGTTCCCAGGAATCGCCCAAATCCATGTTGTGGCAAATGCCCACCATCACGCGGCCTTTATCGTCGACCACTCCGCGCCAACGCGGCTCAACTCCGTCTTGCTCGAACGTTTGACCGGTATAGAACATCACAATGCCCGGCACTTGCACCTTTTGATCGATGTCGTAGAGCGAATGAAAGATTTGGTCTTTACTATCGAGGTCGATCACCGGACGGTCCGGGAAGACGCGGCTGAGGCTCGCGGTAAACACTTCCCATTCGATCGACCCGTGAAAGTCGTCCACCATCAGGAACCCGCCCCTCGTTAAGTACTCTCGCAGTTTCGCCGCCTGTTGATCGCTGAGATCCCAGTGACCGACCTCGACGGCGTAAATCCAGGGGTAATTGAAAATATCGTCGGTATCGAGATCGACGACGTGTTCCATGGAGCGGACGTGAATTCGGGTAAGGCGGCGGACGCCTTGGACGAAGTGCCGCTCGGCTTTGGGATAGTCGGTGGTCCAGGAACCCCGCACGCCCCAGTAACCGGCTCCGCCCCGATAGCTGGGGTAACGCAGACGGGTGAAGACGTACTCGGTTTTTTCGTTCGCGTCGGCGGGAATGGGCGCGTCATCGTCGTCGCCCCGGAATCCTCGCCGTCCGCCGAACTGGGCGTACATCAAGCCCGCGAGTAAAATCGCCGCGATGCCCGCCGAAACCGGTGTCCGGACCCGCATGGTTATTGGTTTGACGTAAGAATACCATGCGGGTTACGGACAACCTTTCGAATCGCGCGGGACTTGGCGGACGCCACCCGCGGAATTTCCGGGGCGACCCGGTCAACTTCCTTCGGCGGGCCGCGTAGTACGGGCAAGCGCGCTTCGCGGCGCGCTCAACCCGGCGAGGGAGGTTCCCCAATGACATTGCCGCTACTCGTGTGTCTATTCGCAATCGATTCGGAAGACGCGGCCCAACGGGCGATTCGCGATATGCGTTCGGGACGCATCGGGCCTGCGTTGGCGCACGCCAAAGAGGCGGCGGCGCTGAGCGAGCGCGAAGGCGGTCCGGATAGCGGGTGGTACGCTCACCGGCTCGCTCTGTATGGCGAGGTGCAGATCGGCGCCGGTCTTCTTGCCGAAGGCCGCGCGAATCTCGAACGTGCGTACGCTATCGCGCAACGCACTTGGCCGTCGAACGATCCGGATTACATCGCCTTGCGCGCTTGTTTGGGAATCGCGAGCCTACGCTCCGGCCGTCCGCGTGAGGCGGAGACGTTTCTGCGCCGCGCTTTACTGGACGGCGAAGCGCTGCTTGGCCCGGACCATCACGAGGTCGGTATCATCCTCGAATACTTGGCCGTAGTGTTACGCAAGCATCGGCGTAACGACGAAGCGAAGCCACTGGCGAAGCGCGCCCGAACGATTCTCGGGCCACCCGACTCTACCGTTTCCGCTTGGTCGCTCAGAAGCCGTTAGGCGACGCTCGCCACGAGGCCGCGTAAATTCCAGCCGCAGATTCGCGAGCCTTCCCACTTGTTACCGCCGGGGCCCGGCCAGTGCGTTTCAAGGCTGATATAGCCGCGATAGCCGTCGGCGCGCAGCGCGGCGATTTGGCCTTTCCAATCGACGGCTCGAGTGCCGAGCGGTCCCCAGATTGGTTTGTGACCGTCCATATGGCAGTCCTTCGCGTGGACATGCGCAATACGGTCTTTCGGCAAAGTCGAGTAGCCTTCGGGGTACGGCGATTCGCCAGAGCACAATGCGTTCGCCGGGTCCCAAACGAGTTTCAACGCCGGATGCGGTACGGCTTTCAGTATTGCCGCCGATTCCACGGCCGTCGCCACGTTGCAGGCATGTTCGTTCTCGAGCCCGCAGATCAAGCCCGCCGAATCGAACTTGCGCGATAGACCGTCGAGTGCGCTCGCGACCGCGTCGAAGCAGGCGTGCGGATCGACCGTCCGCCAGTACGAAAACACCCGAACAATCTTTGCGCCTGTAATCCCGGCGATCGCGATCGCGCGGTCGGCCAGCCGCGGCTGATCGTCGAACGTATGTTTCGAATTGAAGATGTCCTGCTGGAAGCGAGTGTCCACGGCGGGCGCGTTCGGCAGCACGCACTTCAGGATCGGCGAGGCGACCGAGATCACCTCGATGCCCCGTTCGCGCAGAGCGTCCGTGGCGCGCTTCAATTCGTCGTCGGTGAGATCCATGACGTTCTTGCCGAACACGACGCGCAGTTCCGCGCCAGTCATGCCGATTTCAGACATAGGGTCGAGGGCTTCGGTAAACCCGGGCGAGAATTCGTCGGTGATGGCGGCGATCGGAAAGTGAAGTTGGTTCATTGAGGTTCGGTGATTCGATGGTGACGGTTCACGGCGAGGCCCGTCAACCTTTGCTTTTTGCCGCTGGGCCACTCGACATCGATCACGGCGGCGGACTCTTTGCCGAGCCCGAACGTCAACGCCAAATCCGATTGCGAAGCGTAGCTCGATCCGCTATGCACGGTCTGCGTTTGGGCGCCGATCCGCACCACCGCGCCCAGCGCCGAGCGGTTCGACTTCGTGCCTTCAAGACGCAACGAAATCCAGTTGTTCGTTTTCGGCGAATCGTTGCGGTACAGCGCCGCCGGGCCGTGATTGGTCGAGACCAGAATGTCCAGGTCGCCGTCGCGGTCGTAGTCGGCGTATGCCGACCCTCGTGCCACCAGCGGCTTCGAGAAAGCGGCGACGGTTTCGAATTTGCCCTTGCCGGTGTTGCGGAACAGCAGCGGCAACTGCGCGAACGAAATTTTCGGCTGCACGCGCCCGATCTCTTCGTCGATGTGGCCGTTGGCGCAGAAGAGGTCGAGCCAGCCGTCGAGATCGTAATCGAAAAAGAAGGCTCCGAAGGTCAGCGAGAGGAGCGACGCTCGACCGACGGTCGAGCGCGGGGCTTCGTCCACAAACAAATTGCGCCCTTCGTTGCGATAGAGCGCCAGCATCTGATTCGTGAAGTTGCCGACCACTAAATGCGGGCGGCCGGAACGGTCGTAATCGGCGGCGTCGACGCCCATCGCGCCGCGCGCCACTCCGTCCTCGCCGAAGGCCACGCCCGCCGCCACGCCCTCTTCCTTGAACGCGCCGTTCTTCTGGTTGATGTAAAGCTTATTGGGCTGCGTGTCATTGGCTACGAACAAATCGGGCCAACCGTCGGTATTGAAATCGGCGACGGCGATTCCTAGCGATTTCGACGATGGATCGGCGAGCCCCGCCTTCGCCGTCGCGTCTTCAAACTTGCCGCCGCCCAGGTTGCGATAAAGCTTCGACGCGCGGCCCTTGTACGATTCCGGCGTGCAGTACGATTTCGTGCGGCCGTCGAGCGAACACCACAAATCGCCCGCTTCGGTCCACTGCACGTAGTTGGCGACGAAGATGTCGGCGCGCCCATCGCGATCGTAGTCGAGCCACGCCGCCGACGTTCCGAACGCCGCGTTATCGATACCGGCGATCTTCGTCATGTCGCGAAACTTGCCCGCGCCTTCGTTGTGAAACAGGCGGTCGCCCTCGAGCGCGGTGATGTAGACGTCGTCGCGGCCGTCGTTGTCGTAGTCCGCGACGGCCACACCCAGCGCGTACATCTCGACATCGAGACCGCTCGCCGTCGTGACGTTCGCGAACTTGCCGTTACCTAAATTGCGATAAAGCGCAGAGAGCGTCTTGCGCTTCCCCGGCTTCCAGTCGCGACCGTTAAGCAGCAGGATGTCGGCCAGGCCGTCGTTGTCGAAATCGAAGAACGCGCAACCCGAGCCCATCGTCTCCGGCAGCCATTTCTTGCCCGCGCGGCCCGAGTTGTGCGTGAAGCTAATTCCCGCCGCTGAAGTCGAGTCGGCGAAGATCGCGCTTGGTGAGGGCTGGGCCGCCAGCGCCGTTGCGCCAACGAGGCAGAAGAACGCTTTCATGGTCGTGGATGGATTGTCTTTCGTTATTGTCTTCGGGACTCAAAGCTCGCGGACGCTGCGTGATCGATTGCGCCGATTCGTCGGCCTTAAAGCGGCGGAACAGCTTCTCTTCGCGCGCCGCCTTTTCGTCGTCGCCCGCGCCGCGATAGGCGAGCATCAGGTTGTAGTGCGCTTGCACGTCTTCGGTGTCGATTTCGAGCGCGCGCTCGAAGGCCGCGATCGCGCCACGGTAATCGCGTTTCAGAAACAGCAGCCGGCCAATCTGGTTGTGCACGACGCGGTCGTTGGGATGAATCGAAACGGTGGTTCGCAGCGATTGGAGCGCCGCGTCGTAATCGCCCGCCGCCTTGTGAATCATCGCCTCGAAAAAGTACACGCGTCCGAACTTCGGCCCGAGCTCTTTCGCCTTCGCGACGAACGGCCGAGCGGCTTCGGTCTCCCCCTCCTGGATCAGCGCGCGCGCTACGTTCAGCCAACCGTCGGTGTAACCCGGCTCGGCTTCGGTGACTTTCCGGAACGCATACTCCGCGCCCTTGATGTCGCCTTGCAACAGCATGCCGATGCCCCAGTCGTTCCACCGTTCGCGGTCGGCCTTGAGAACATTCGGGGTCCAATTTGTTTTTCCGATTCCGAGCGAGACGGATTTCTCGGCGAGCGTGACGATCGGCAAATCGGGAGTTCCGCCGACCTCCGAATACGAGTGCTGCGTATAGAAGTGCGAGAACTTGCGATAGTTCAACTTCGCCGTGAACGTCACCGGACCTTTGACGTTGCGCGGCACCGTAACGCGATAGTGAACCGTGTCCGCCGCTCCGGGCGGAATCAATCGTGCGTACAGCAGGCTGCGCGCCTGCCACGCATTGCGCTTGTTGATGTGATTGCCGTCGCCGTCGAGCAGGTAGCTGCGATAAAAATGCGCGCCGGGCTCCACCGGCCCCTTGCCGCCGTCTTCCACTTGGCCGCTCCAGAAAAACGGTTCGCCCGACGCGTCGCGCCCGATCAGTTCCAGCCAGATATCGAACGCGTCCACCGTGCCGCCGGGAAAGAAGTGCCCGATCTTGCGCGTCCGCACAACGGCGTCCAGACGAACCGTGGTCCCGGGTTCGAGCTTCACCTGCGCGGTATCCAGCGGCGCGGCGATCTTGCCGACATCCCGCAAATAGACCGGTGCATGCGACTCCGCTTCTTCGCCAACGGCCATGGCCGTGTTCAACGCGGGCGCGGCTTCGGCGCGCCGCTTCATCTCGACGGCGCCGTTCGATTCCACCGGCGAGATCGCGAACAGGTCCACGGTGATGAAGCCGGACTTTAGAAACTTCTCAGTTTCGGCGAGTTGTGTCTTGTCGCCATTCACGTGCGGAATCGCAGTGTTCGCGCCGGGAAAGCGATGCGAATGCACCTTGCCGTTCTTATTGCCCGGGTCTTGCGACGCCACGAGCGGCATGTGGCAATCCGAGCAGGTTTGCCCTTTCGGCGGGTAGTAGAAGCTCCGCGCCCCATGCCCAAATCCCGACGCCTGCCAGTTGTCGTAGTCGTTGAAGCCGCGTAGCCAGCGGTAGCTATTCACCGGCACGTCGAGATGGACTTTATGGCATGTCGAGCAGAACTCGCTCGATTGCTCGCGCATGAAAGGCTTCATGAACGTTTGCTTGTGATGCGCGGGGAACGTGTAAATCAGCTTGTCGTAAATGCCGCGCAAGATCGGATTGCGGCTGGCGAGCAGGAAATGCAGGCGCGGATACTCGATCTCGAAATCGCCGTTGCCCACGCTGCCGTTCACGTGCGTGATTGAGTGGCACGATACGCACGCCAGCCCCGCTTGGGCCTCGGGAGTCTGGATCTGATCCTTGATGGGTTTCTCCCACCGGCCCGAGAAAATCACCGCGTGGTCGTGGCATCCGGCGCACCACTTCGACCCTTGCGTCGAGCCTTGCAGGCGCTGCATGTCCTCGATGGACTTCCGGTAGAACTGATTGTTGAAGCTCGCTACGTGGTGCACCGACGAGTTCCACTGCTCGTAGATGTCCTTGTGGCAGGTGCCGCACAGTTTCGAATCGAGGAAGTATTCGGAATCGATCGTGCCTTGGCGGCTGGTGCGCGCGGGCGAAGGCCAAAACGGCCCGCGACGGTCGCCTTCTTCTTCCATCGACGCGGGCACGATCTTCGAGTTCGAGATTCGAACCTTCGGTTGCGGCATACCGAAAACTAGAAACGCGAGGGCCAGCGCAATCCCAACAGCGATCCCGGCAACGAGCTTCATGGTCGGTCCAGCGGCCTTAACAATCGTAAAGCGGGCCGGGTGTTCACTTCCCGGTCGTACTCCGCGATGGGGTGACGTTCCCCTTTAGGAAGAGGATATCCGCTCATCGAGTGGAATGGCAGCGGGCGAACGTCCTGGCCGTTGGCGGTGTTCGCGTCGCGGTCCTTGGCCCATCCATCGACGTAGAGCAGATAGTCGCGCGTCCAGCCTGGACGAAGCGCGGGCAATGAGGCGGCGTCGAACTCGAGCGCGATTTCGTCGCCCGAACCCATCACCGTCATCCGGTCGTCGGTGGCGGCGAGCAACGAATCCACCGGACCGTAACGCGTGTAGAGTCCGGGCGTCGGATTCCAGAGCGACGTGGGCGTCGCGCCGGCGTAAGAGAACCGCTCGGGCTGTTTGCGTTGCGGGTGGATGTAGGACGGCGAAAATCCGCGGAAACGCAGCGATGCACGCGAAAGCGCCACCGTGTTTGAAACATGTTCGGGCGATTCCGTATCGGGCGTGAGAAAGATTTCGTCCCAGTAAACGCAGAGATTGGTAACGATGCGCAGGTCGCGGTACTTGGACGGAAAGCGCACCGGCACGACGATCGACTTCGGCTTGCCCGCCGGCATTCCCATGTCCGGATCGACGACAATCCAGCGGCCGCTCGCGTCGCGCGCTTCGAGACGGGGCGGCACGAGACCTTTCGGATTCTCTTGCGAGGCGGCGAGAAACGTGGAGCCGTCCGCCCAGTCCACCCAGCCGCGTAGCACGAGAGCCCCGCGCTCCGGCGCGTCCACCGGGAAACTCACCGTCAACGCATGCTCTTCGGCGATGCCGTTCATCTCGCGGCGAAACTCGTACGGGTCGCGGTCGTGCTTCGCGGGAATGCGCGTGCGCACGCCCCAAAGCCGATGCTCGGGATACGGCGGCGCTTTCCATTTGTCGTTGTGATAGACGGTCACATCCGCCGGATGATCGATCGCGATCAGCTTCACTTGATCGAGATACGCGACCTCGCTCAGTTCTTCCGTAATGCGCACTTCGAGCTTGCCCGCGCGGGCCTTCAGCGCATCGCCGGAAATGAAGATGTACTCGTCGTGGTCCGTGTCGAAATACTTGCCGTCGCCCGCCGCCGCGCCGAGAGGAGCCACTCCCAGCACGTCGGTGATGTATCGGAATCCAACGCCATCCCAGGTCCAGATAATCGGGCACGACCCCGAAAGCCGCTGCGCTTCCTTGTACTCGTAAGCGCGATTGGCGGCCTGATTGGTTTCGTTCTGAATGAGTCCGTTGGGCCACGTGATGCGCACCGTATCGACGGTTGCCATGTTGCGCAGATCGAACACTAGCGGTTCGCCGTAGTAGACCTTCTTCTCGTACAACCGCCCCGCTTTCACTTCCACTTCGGCGTACATCGCGCGCTTGGGATTGCGCACTCCGAGCAGTTTCACCCGAATCCAATTCGTTCGCGGAACGGTGCGATTCAACCGCTGAATTACGCGGCCGTTATCGAAAACCGCAAGATCCTCGCGCCCGTCGAGATCGAAATCGGAGGCGAGCGGCGGCGCGGGCGGCATCGCCTGCGCCGGTTCCGCGCGATACTTGCCGCCAAGCAAATCGCGATAGAGCACGATGCGATCGGTGTAACGCGCGTAAAGATCCAGTCCGCGAGTGTCGGGCACGGTGCGATGCACGCGAGCCTCCATCGCCTCGCCGCGCTCGAACGGAAAGTCGGAGGTCCGATCCACGAATCCGCCTTTACCTTGATTACGGAAGAGCTTCGATTCGCGGCCGAGCAGGAAAAGGTCGAGATCGTAGTCGTGGTCGTAGTCGAGCCAAACCGCCGCGCGATACGCGCCGGGAAACGTCTGCGCCACCTTGCCCGCTTTCGATAGTTCGACGCGGTCCGGCTTTACCGTGGCGATCTCGGTCACGCCGTCGTTGTCGTAATCGGCGGCTGCCAGAGGTTCGCCGCGCCCCACTCCCAGCCATGGCACGATGCGGCCGTCGACGATCGACACTCCCGTTGCGCCGGTCGCCACGACGCGATCCACGTAGACCGGCGGACGCGCGGGCGCGAGCGGGGGCGGCGCGGGATCGAGAATCTCCGAGTAGGCGCACCAATCGACGTCTTCGGGAATCGCCGCGCCTTCCTGTTCCTTCTTCAAGCGCTGAAACTCGGCGAGCGTTCGTTGGGCTTCGACCGCGCGCCCCGCCGCACGATAGGCGTTGTAAAGCTGAAAACGCGCCGCCGCCAAGTTGTGGTCGAGCTCCGCCGCGCGCTCGAACTCGCGGAGGGCCTCCGGCGCTCGTCCCGCGATTTTGAGCAGCGCGCCGTAGTTATAGCGCCCGATCGGCTCGTTCGGAACCAACTCGACGAACTTCGCGATCTGCGCGAGAGCCTTGTCGTGCTCGCCCGACTTCTTCCATTCGATCGCCAGGTTGAACCAGGTGTGCGGCAGTGAAGGATCGCGTTTCTGCACCGCCTCGAGTTCGGCGACCCCTTCGGCGGTTTTGCCCGCACGCAGCAACGCCAATCCGTAATTGAGCCGCTCGCGGATCGATCCCGGCGCAAGCGCGAGAGCTTGCCGGAACTGCTCCACGGACTCGTTCTGCGTGGTGGGATTTTCGTAGAACGCCTTGCCCAGATTGCGATGGCGGGCCAGCCGTTGCTCGTTCGCCGAAGTTCCCGGCGTCTGAGAAAAGGCCGCGCCCGCCAGCGCGCATCCGAAGATAATCCCGCGAATCAACTTTCTAGCGTACGTAAATCGAGGTTGAGTTCGCGCGTACCTCGCCAAACCGCACGTCAAGCGGAGCGAGACCCGCCGCCACGCCCTCTGGCATCTGGATCACCAGTTGATACAGACCCACCATGTTCGGCGTCGCCCGCGACGACATCACGGCCGCTGTACGCCCACCCACGGTAACGGTAGGCCGCTGCGCGTTGTTCTCCTCGCCCGCCGCGGAGCCGGTACCGAGAGGTGGAACGGTTTGTCCAAAGCCTGTCGCGAACAGCAGGATGCGGTCGCCCGCTCGAGCGGGGCTCGCCTCGGTGACGTAGGCGTTGTCGTTCAGCCGGTACGCCGCCGCGACGTTTGTACTCGGGAGCGGTGCACTGCCAGCCGATCCTCCGGAGACGATGCGGTCGAAGAAAATGCCCGGGGCGAGCCCGCCCACCTGCACCATCACCGTGTTCGACGCGCCGTTCGGTCCGAGCACATAGAGCCTCTGCATACCCGCCGGGACGTCGAACGGAATCTGCGCGGCCACCAATCGCGGACTGACGTTCAACAGCGCCGCCGCCCGGTCCGCGATCACCAACTGCGTGCCGTTGATCGATCCCGGAGCGTTAAATCCGGGCGAGCCCGAATTGCCCGCGCCGACCCGCGTCAAGTTGCGTCCGTACACCGAAATCAGGCCGCCGGGCGCGACCGTGGCAAAGCTGGGGTCGGAAACGCCGCTGATCGTCACCTCGACGCTAGGCAATCCAAACGGACCGCTCGACAACTGCTCGCGAACCGCGCCGCCGGGATTGGCTTGCGTATGCAGATTCACGTAAGCCGACGCGGGATCGGTGAGAATGCGGTTGATCGTTGCCAAACCCGCCGCGCTAACGACCGTGAACTGGCGGTAGATATTGCCGAACCCCGTAGCCGAGATCACGCCGCTCGAAGCGGTGATCCGGCTATCGATGGTCACCGGACCGTTCGCTCCCGCCGCGCCGTCGTGGATATGTAAACCGGTGAACGTGACCGCGCCGGGGAAACGATAATTCACATCGAAGGCCACCGACGCTCCGCTAACTCGGCCCGCGTCGTCGCGGATGGTCCAAATCAGCGTACGCGCCGAAGCGCTCGCATCGAGACCGGTGACTGCCGGAACCTCGTTGGCCGGCGAAAGCTGGTGCGGAAAGATCATGACGTCGGTGCGCCGCAGTTGGCCGCGAATCGCGCCGCCGGGGTTCACGCGCGTGTGCAGGTTCAGGTAGTAGTTTCGTGGATCGGCGAGTACGCCGTAGGTCGTGTTCACCGACCCGGCGTTGGTCATGTTGACCTCAATGTCGTAGTTCAACGTCCCTGCGCCATTCGATGCCACCGCCGTCGCGCCGGTGATCCCGCTATCGATCGTTACCGGACCGTTTGTGCCGGCCGCGCCAGAATGGATGTGAAATCCGGTGAAGAACGTATCCGCGGCGAAGCCTGTGTAGTTGATGTCGAAGTTGTACGTTGCCGACGTGAGCGTGCCGTCCGGTTGCGATGTGAAGATCAGGGTTACAGTCGCGAGTCCCGTCGCGCCCAAGCCGGTAATTGGCGGCACTTCGTTGCCCGGATTCATCTCGGTCATGAAGACGCGTTGTTGCGCGCGCATTAACTGCCCGCGGATCGCGCCGCCGGGGTTCGCCGACGTGTGCATGTTGACGTAGAATCCGGCGGGATTGGTCAGCATATCCGTCGCCGTGGAAATCGCCGCCGCGTTGTCCGGCGCGATTTGACCTTGCAGATTGAGCGTGGCCACCGCCGGCTGAGCGTCACGGCGGGTCAAGCTGGAATCGATCGTCACGGGACCGTTGGCGCCCGCCTCGCCGCGATGGATATGCAGGCCGGTGATATTGATCTCGCCAGGAAACCGGTAGTTGACCTTGAAATCGGCGGAACCGGAGACAATACGGCCCGAGGAGTCGCGCACGATGTGCAAAAGCACGGTAGCGGTTCCCGAAGCGTCCAGCCCGGTAATGGCAGGCACTTCGTTGGCCGGCGAAAGAATCGCACGGAACGGAATAGTTTCGACGGTTTGCGCGAATACTCCCGCGCAGGCGAAAACGGCGGAAAGAACGACTCGGTTCATAAAGCACCCCATTCGAAGCGTTGCGAACTGACCAGAGTAAATCACAATTCTTTACAGACGCGCAAGACTGGAAATCGGATTTCTTACGCCGCTATACTGGACCCATATGTTCTTCCGCCGCGAGAAGCCGCATGTTCCCACCTTCGACGAACGCTTGAGCGCCTTAGCGAAGCTCGATGTCCGCTCGGCGAAGAAGGGCTCGGCCAAAGCGGTGCTGATGCGCGGCGAGTGCGCGGCGGTAGTCACGGAGAAAGACGGTACATTCGCCATCGACCCGGCGGGAGTGATCGTCGGCAACGAGATCGGCGAACTGGTGGATGGCGGGAATCAGAAGTACTGGATGACGCCGTCGGGCCGTAAACAAGCGGCGCAAGCGGAGCAGTTGAAAGCCCTCCACGCCTTTCTCGAGGACGTGCGCGAGGCGTTCGGTCTGACGAGTCTTTACAACGAAGGACTTGGATCGGTGAATGCCCATCACCTCTACGACCGGGTGAAAGATCGCGATCGCGGCGCTCCCCGGCGGCCCTGGGAAAAAGCCGCCGTCTAGCGTACCGCCTTGCGAATCTTGTTCGAAACGACGGCAAAGCCGCTCCAAGCCATCGCGGAAGCGCACTCCGCCAACACCACGAATGTTCGCTGGCTCTTATCCGGCCCCCAAAAAAAGGGATGCAGTGGCACTAGCAATGTCGTAAGGCCAAAGCCCATCAGGAACAATCGAACCAACGACAGCCGTCGGGTGGACTTCAAAGTCCGCAAGCATTGATCGGCGTCGGCGGACGGCTTCGGAACCGACAGCCGCTCCGGCGCGGTTAGTTTTCGCGCCAACTCGGGACGCAACCGCAATTCGGATTCGATCAATTCGCGAGTGGCGACCGACGCTTCGCCCGTCGCGTACAACGCCAGCAAATCGTCCATCACGCCTTCAGGCAAGCGAACGCTCTGGGCTTGGATGTTCATGGCAGGGTTCTCCTCTCGTTTCCAAAATTTCGTTCAGGCGCAGTCGCGCTCGATGAATTCGCACCTTGACGGTCGCCACCGGCAACTCCATCGCCACGGCGATTTCCTCGTAAGTCAACTCGCTCACCGCGTACATCACCAGCGGCACCCGGTACTCCTGCGGCAGAGTCTGAATGGCGGCGAGTGTCTGGTCCAGATATCGCTTCGACTCCGGCTTTTCGCGGGGCTGCGCCAAGTCGAAAGGCAAACCGACTTCGGGACGTGCGCGCCGGTACCGGTCTACGATCAAGTTCTTCGCCATCGTCAACAGGTAGCCGCGCGTGGTGATCGCGCGAATCCGATCCCACGAAGTCCAGGCGCGAAGAAACGTCTCGGCGGTAATGTCCGAGGCTAAGTCGGCGCTCCCGGTAAGATACGCCGCGAACCGCAAAACGTCCGGTGCGAACCGTTCGTAGATCGATGTAAACGTCGGTTCGTCCATGCGCTTCACCCAAAGAAACGAAGGCCCGCGGCGTTTGTTACGGAGCGAGTTCGAGTTCTTTTTTCAGCAGCACCGGCGCGAGCGGGCTCGCAGATAGTAGCACCGGCGGCGGATGAATCGAGAGCAGTTCCCGCGCAGATTCCTTCTTCCCCGCCCCGCCCAGCGCCCACGCGAGCATGGTACGCGCCGCGCCGTCCGATTGCGGCTGCTGACGCCCGAACGTCCTGCGCGCGGGAGCCTCCGCCGCGGCGTAGTGCCCGTCAAAGAGCAAGGCGGCGGCCAGCAGACCGTCGCGGAGATCCTCGAATCGCGGATCGGCCATCTGCACGCTCGCGCGCCGTTGCCACTCGGCGGGCGCGGCGGCGGGTTGGGCGAGAAACGCGGCCATGAGACCTTGCGCCGACGTCACCCGGCCGCCCAGGGCCTTCATCCAGCGCTCGCGAGCCGCCAACGCGTCGCCGCGTGCCCGGGCCCAAACGGATGCCGCCAACAGACTTTGCGCGGAGTTCGCCGCTAGCGCCGCCTTCTCCGCCTCATCCGGTTTTCCGGTAACGAACAGCCAACCCGCGGCGAGTATCGCACGCTCCGATTCGGGAATCTGGGCAAGATAGCGCTCCCAGTGCTTTTGAGCCCCGGCCGGGTCTTTCAGGCGCAGCCGGGTGAAGGCCGCTTTGTAAAGCGACACTCCGCGATTGATAGCCGCGTCTTTCTCAAAGGCCGCGAGGTAATGCTTCTCCGCTTCGGTGAACTGGCCCGCGTAGTAGTTCACGTCGCCCAACGAATCGAGCGGATTCGCGCCCGGAGACAGCTTCGCGTACTCGGCCATCGCCGCGCGCGCTCCGGTGAAATCCTTAGCGAACGCCCGCTGGTAGCCGAGTTGGTTCCACAATGCGGGATCGCTGGGCCGGAACTCGGCGAGAGCGGTTAACGCTTCGGCGGTCGCTTTCGGATCGCGACTCCGCGACGCTTCGGCGAACCGCAGCCGGGCGAGCGGCTCCTTACCGATCGACGCTCCCCGAGCCAGCCCACGCTTGGCAAGTTCTACGTCGCCCGAATCGGCGTAGGCGAGTCCGAAATCCGGCGCGATGGCCACGGCGTCGGCGAACCGCCGCTCGGAATACGCGCGCAGCGCTTCGTCGGGGATGGTAACCGCAACTGCGGCTGGATTTACCTTGCGTACGATGGCCGCCGCCAGCGGCGCCAACCCGGAGCCCGAAGCCTCAAACACCTCGTCGCGCCCGGCAAGCCAACAGGCAAGCCTCGATTTCGCGGCCGCCCCCTCGATCCGGCAATAGAGCGGAACCCGGTTAAGCGCGGCACGAGCATCGCCCCCGGTTGTCGCGCGCTCTACATCGAAAGTCGAAAGATTCGTCGCCAGCATTGCTTGCAAAGCGACCGGCGCCCAATCGAGTCCCGCGGCCAAGTTCTCAACCGGCGCGACGATCAATCTGCTGGGAATCGTGGGCGGCTTACTGCCACATGCCGCCAATAAGGCGCACCACGCAACCAAGCGGCGCAAAACGCTAGAGCACCTTCGGCTGGTAGGCCAGCAGTTCCTGGAATTCGGGCAACTGCTGCAGACCGGCGAACTCGGGCTCTTCCTTCAGCTTGTCGCGGTCCTTGAAGCCCTCTTCGAGAGCCTTGCGCAGATAGAGCATCGCCCGTTCGTTTTGCCCCGCTTTGGCGTAGGTTTTAGCGAGGTAGAAATGAAACTTCGCGCGCTCCTCCACCGTGCGCTCTTGCAAGAGCACACCCGCCGCGCCGCGGTGTTCGAATACTTCGGGGTCGATCGCCAACGCCTCCTGGTACGACCGGAATGCGAGATCGTACTGCTTGCGCGCGAAGTACGCCGTACCTAGGTTCGACAGGATCGACGCCGACTGCGGGTTGAGCTTCAACGCTTTCTTGTAGTAGCTCACCGCGCGCCGGTAGCTTTTCTTCGCGTAGTGGATGGTGCCCAGATTGTTGACCGCTTCCGGATAATTGGGGCGCATCTTCACCGACTTCTCGTAGTACTTCTTCGCCGCGTCCAGATCGAGCATCTGGTGATAGGCGATGCCCACTTTGTTCCAGGTAACCGGCGAATCGGAGGGCATTTGCTTGTACATGTCCACCGCCTCGCGGTACATCTTGCGGGCCATGAAGATGTCGCCGCGCATTTCCACCGTCAACAAACCGGGAGGAGTGGCGGTGCGGGTCTCGCGCGTGTTCGCAAACGAGGAGGGCGCGGGGGATTGACCGTCGCCCGGAGCGTTACCGGGCCGTGGCGCGTCGGCGCTGAGGGATAAACAAGCGACCAGGATCGTAAACGCCATGGCGTATCGACCTCCCAACTTACTTGAATATACCCCGAATTTTGTCCCAGAGACCCTTTTTCTCTTTCGCGTCGGCGGGACGCTCCGGACCGGCGCGCCGCACCGGCACGCCGTCGGGATCGTTTCGCGCCACCCTGGTCTCACGGGAACGGGTGTCGCCCACTGTTCGCTCCACCGGTCTCGACGCCGGATCGTCCTCGTCCCAAGAAGCCACTTGCGAACCGATGCCGACGGGCGAACCACATCCGTCTGCGGGTTGCGTACCGGCGATGAACACTTCGCTCTTCTCGCCGCATTGCGCGATAGTCACGCCCTCCGGCGCGGCGAACGGCGCGGGATTGCGGTACTCGCGGTGTTGGTGCGCACGCTTCATAAACTCCGCCCATACGGGCAGCGCGGCCTTCGCCCCTTCCAGCTTGAGATCGGTGTTGTCGTCGAAACCGACCCACACGACGGTAATTAGGCGCGAGGTGAATCCGGCGAACCAGGCGTCGCGCGACGTGCCGGTCTTCCCCGCGGCGGGCACGGAGACACCGCGGCTGCGTACTCCCGCGCCAGTCCCCGACCGCAAGACCTCTTCCATCAGATTCACCATCATGTAAGCCACTCGCGGGTCCAGCACCTTGCGTTTTTCCGGTTTGGCTTCGTACACCGGGGCGCCGTCTTGCGAATAGATTGCCTTGATGAGCGCGGGCTTTACGTAGGTACCCTGATTCGCGAACACCGTATAAGCCGCCGCCATGTCGATGGGCGTCGCGTCGTAGCTGCCTAGCGCCACCGACGGAGTACCCACTTGCGCCATCAACCCCGCCTTGCGCGCGAGCCCCGCCACCTGTCCATAGCCGACCATCTCGGCTACTTCCACCGTCGGGATGTTCAGACTTTTCGCCAACGCCTGCCGGATGGTCACCGGCCCGTAAAACTTGCTGCCGAAGTTGTTCGGTTCGTATTCCTTATCGTCGTAGTAGAAAACCTTGGGTTCGTCGATCAGCGTCTGCGCGGGCGTGATGACCGTCTTCGCATTCCCGTCGAGCGCCGTTGCGAACGCGGCAGCGTATACGAACGGCTTGAAAATCGAGCCCGGCTGACGTTTCGCCATTGAACGGTTCAGTTGGCTGACTCCGTAGCTGCGCCCGCCGATCAGCGCCTTCACTTCGCCCGTCTCCGCGTCCAGCGCGACTAGCGCCACCTGTGCCTCGCGTACCGGTTCCTTGGTCCGCTTACGCCGCTTTTCGAGCAGATCGTCCACTTCCTTGATTCCGGCCCGCACCGCTTCGGTGGCGTCGCGCTGCAAACGCGGGTCGAGCGTGGTGTACACGCGATAAGCGCGGTTTTGGAAGTCGTGCTCGGCAAGGTTGTCTTGCAGCCAGTCGTTCACCAGATCCACGAAGTAGGGCGCGTCGTTCGAATCCACGGCTCCCGAAGCGACGCTCATCGGCGACGCGGCGGCGACGGCGTACTCGCGGTCGTCGATGTAGCCGTTGTCGCGCATCAGGCTCAAGACGATGTTGCGGCGGGAGCGCGCC
Source organism: Bryobacteraceae bacterium (assembly GCA_033763835.1). Lineage (GTDB taxonomy): Bacteria > Acidobacteriota > Terriglobia > Bryobacterales > Bryobacteraceae > JAPKYZ01. Next base: position 70,979 of record JANRJS010000012.1, read on the forward strand.
CGATCCGGCCACCGCACCGGATTGGTAAAGCTGGGCCGCTGGATCAAGCCGGCAAGCGTCGCCGCCTCCGCGAGCGTGAGATTTTTCATCTCCTTGCCGAAATACGCTTGCGCCGCCTCTCCAAATCCCAAAATCTGAAAACTGCCACGCCGCCCCATATCGACGTTGTTGGCGTAGTACTCGAAAATCTGCTCTTTGGTCAGCGTGCGTTCGAGGTGCAGCGTGATCAACGTTTCCGCCGCCTTGCGTTTCCAGGACTTCTCCGGCGTCAGCCAAATGCCGCGCGCGAGTTGCATGGTGAGCGTCGAAGCGCCTTCGGCGTGATAGCCCAGCTTCACGTCAACATAGGCCGCCTTCATGATTCGTAAAGGATCGAATCCGGCGTGTTTGAAGAAGCGTTTGTCTTCCACCGAGACCACGGCGTCGCGTAGCGCGGCGGGAATGTCTTCGTAACGAACGATGCGCCGCTTTTGGCGGTTGCGGTCGAACAGGTTGGTGACCAGTTCCGGTTCCAGTTGGTAGAGCGTCCGTCGTCCGCCATCACGGAGCGAAACGATTTGCGAGACTTTGCTTTCTGCGGTCTTAATGAGAAACGGGTCTTGGCGGAAGTAAGAATCGGGGCCTGGGAACACCTCGATACCGTCCGGCCGCAAACGGTACCAGCCAATCAATCCACCTTCGGTCTCGCGGTATCCGGCGCGCCGCAACTCCGCGGCGATGTCCTCATTAGTGACGTTGTCGCCAACGCGCACCGTTTTCGGCGCGGCGTAAAGCTTCGAAGTTTTAGCGAACGGTCCGGCGGTGAGCTTTTCCTCGATCAGCCGGGCGTACTTGAGATAATAGAAAAGGGTAACGCCAAACGCGATGGCGATTAGGCCGCCACCGGCGATCAGCGACCACTTCGCCCACGGCGTTCGCCAAGCTTGGGCGAAGAAAGACGTGCCGGGAACCCGGACCTTAGTCTTCACGCCTCAAGTGTAACGCGCGCCGCTACAAATCCGTGTCTTCTTCCGGGGGCGCGATGCGCCGCGCAGCCAAGACATCCCGCTCCGCCTGCAGCCAATGCCGCAGACTGTGGCCTTCGGGGCAGCCTTCCGCCTTCCAGTAAAGATAAGCGACCCAGCCGATCTCCTCGGCCAAATCCGCCGCCGGATTCACGTCCGACACCTGTAAACCATTATCTTCCATAGATTTACCTGCTCTTTCCAAATGTGATCCCGTATTCGAGAACGAGTCCCGATTTCCCGTTTGCGGCGTAGGTCGGAATTTTCCATCCGACCACCACCACTTGGTTCTTGGTGGGATGAAACAAGACGCCGGGAATGAAGAAGCCGAACTCATGCCGGCCGGAAAACCATTCGCTTAGCAAGATCCAGCGCTTGCCAATCGGGTGTTCCGCACCCAGCAAGACGCCGCCTGTGTTTCGTCCAACTAATTGGCGCGTGGCTCCCCATCCGCCGGCCGAAATCCTAGTGCCCACGCCTGGAATCCGGAAATTGCCATGCGCATAGCTGAAACCTCCGAATCCTTGGCCGCGGTGGTTGACGATCGCCATCTGTCCGAAAGTCAGCTTGGCTTCGAGTTCGGGGCGGCTCTTTTTCCAGAACTGTGGAGAGCTCTTGAAGCCAAACCCGGTCGAGAAGGTCTCCGAGAGTGGCGATCCGCCGCTATAGCTGGTGATTGCCAATTCGGTGGACTTTCCCGCGCCGTAGGCGAAAAAGTTGGTTCCCGACCACGACCGTCCCGGACGCCATGCGCGCGCCTGGGTTTCATGCATCAGGAAGTACTTGCCTTTGGGGGTAATGTCCGCCGAAGGCATGTTGACGATCGCTTGCTGGGCGAGCGCTCCGGCACGCGAGAGAACGATCAGTAAAGCGCTACGCCACATTCGTTTATGGGACACGGTCCATCCCAGAATACGAACGATTAACGTATTTTACTAATAGATGTTTTAGAAGCTAAATATCGGTATTTTCAATGTTTTTGGAAGTCGAGAAAAACCGGTTGCGAGCCGCGTCGCAGATGGCGGCCACCGCCGCGTGGCGCACCTTCCGCTCCACGGAAATCGCATAGTAGTTCTCCGTAACGCCCGCCGCCGGACCCAGCGGAACGGTGCGGTAGTTCGCCTGAATCTCTTTCTCGATCGCGGCCGGAGCGGCGAACACTCCCGCTCCCGCCTGTCCGAAGGACTTCATGAGAGCGCTATCTTTGAACTCGCCCGCCACCACCGGCCGGATTTCGTGACGGTGCATCCACAAATCGAGCGAGCGGCGCAATCCCGAGCCCTGCACCGGTAATAGAAACGGCGCGCCGTCGAGCGATTCCGGAAAGCCTTCCCGGTATCGCGCGGCCAAGTCGCGTTCGGCGAAGATCGTCACGCCGGAAGCCCCCAACGGATGATTGAACGCCTTGACGCGGGTCATGGCGGTGATCGGGACGTCGGAAAGCACCACGTGGAGACGATGCTCGGCCAGTTCGGCCAACAAGCGCTCCGGACTGTCTTCCTGGCAGACTAACTGCACCGGCTCGCCGATCGACAGCGCCGGTTCGAGAATCCGGTAGGCGATCAACTTGGGCATCATGTCCGGCACGCCGGCCAAAAGCCGCAGCGGACGCCCCGGCGAACGTCCTTTGAGGACGTTTTGCAACTCGTTCCCGATCGCGAAGATCTCGTCCGCGTACTGGTAAACCAGGCGTCCGGTGTCGGTGAGCGTCAGTCCGCGGCCGGCCTTGGCGAACAGCTTCTCACCCAACGCTTCTTCGAAAGCGCGGAGTTGACCGCTAACGGTGGGCTGGGCCAGCCGAAGCCGGCGGCAGGCTTTCGTGACGCCGCCTTCTTTGGCGACGGTCCAGAAGTACAGCAAATGATGGTAGTTCAGCCATTCCACGCTCTCTACAATACGCGGAGCGGCCGGATGCTACTTCTTGCGGCCCATCGATTCGAGCTCGGTCCAAATGTCTTCGTGCTCTACCCAATCCGGCCTTTCGCGGCCCGATATCTGCAAATTTCTTTGCTTCATCGTTCCGTGACCGTAGGGGCAGATGTATTCGGTTTTGGGCGGCGAGAAGATCATCGCGCGCGACCAGCTACCCGTATTTACCGGCATCCGTAAACGCCGTAAACATGTGCGGCAGCGGAACTTCTGGTCGAGGATTACCAGATAGACCAACCCGATACAGATCAGCGAGTAGACCATGATCGCCGTGGTCCAAGGCAGGTCGCGTGTGAACGCGGAATTGGCGAACCGCGGATCGGGCGGCGGCATGACCGCGCGGATCAACCACTTAAGACCGCTAGCCACGGCATAGACTGCGGCCAGCTTCGCGAGAAAATAGGCCCAGTACTTCATCTGTATATAAGACTCCCGCCCGGAGCCGGCAGTTCCGGGAAAGCCGCGAACCGCCGGATTAGTTCCGCAAGACGCTTTTGGCTAAAAAGAGAACGTTCGCCGGCCGTTCCGCCAACCGGCGCATGAAATACGGATACCAAGCTTCGCCGTAGGGCACGTAAAGGCGCAACCGCCGCCCTTGCTCCACCATGCTGCGTTGTAGATCGCGCCGAACGCCGTAAAGCATCTGAAATTCGAACCGGTCCGAGGCGTGACCGTCGCCGGCACGAACCATCCGGTCGTCGTGAGTGGCGAGCGCGGGATCTACGCCTCGCTCGAGCAGCGCTTTGGCCAATTTCAGATAGTTGGCGTCAACGTCCGCTTTCCTCTCAAACGCCACTTCGGGCGGTTCCTTGTACGCTCCTTTGCACAGCCGCACCGGAATCCCCGCCGCCGATAGCCGCTCGATGTCTTTTTCGCTGCGATACAGGTACGCCTGAATCACGGCGCGGACGCAGCCGTAACGCTCGTGCATAGCGGCGACGATGGCGAGCGTGCGGTCCACGTAGCCGCTCGACTCCATGTCGAACTCGACTCGCGTTCCCGCCGCTTTGGCGCGCTCCACCACCGGGGCGACGTTGTCGCGGCAAATTGCGTCGCCTAAATCGAGGCCGAACTGCGTAAGCTTGATCGACACGGTGGAGTTCAACCGTTCATCGGATATTTTCGCGATCGCCTGGAGGCACGTTTCGCGACTTTGTGCGGCCTCGGCGGCGGTGGAGACGTTCTCGCCCAAATGGTCTAGTGAAACGGCCACCCCTTCCCGATTCACTTTGCGGCAAACGGCGATCGCCTCTGCGAGCGTGTTTCCCGCCACAAACCGGTGCGTCAGCGGCGCGGCGAATTTCGACGTTTCGGCCCACCGGCGCAAACTCGGTTGGCGGGACAGGTAGAGGAGCGCGGACCGCAGCATTTCCGAATCCCAATTGTCGCCTACGCGACTTGAGGTACGAGGTCCGTAAAATCGAATTGGACTCCGGGAGAACTCATGAACCTACAAGCGTCGATCGCGCGGGCTTACGCCGCCTTCAATCGCCGGGACATCGACGATGCTTTAGCGCTGATGACCGGGAATGTGAGTTGGCCCAAAGCGTCCGAAGGCGGGCGCGTCGCCGGCAAAGAGGAAGTGCGGGCCTACTGGACACGCCAGTGGGAAGAGTTCGACGCCGTCGTGGAGCCGGTCGAGATCGTCGAGCGTACGGGCGGCGTGGTCGAAGTCACCGTCCATCAGCGAGTAAAGAATCTGGAAGGCGACGTTCTATTCGACGGCGAAGTCCGGCACATTTACACCTTCGCCGACGGGCTGATCGAACGCATGGACCTGGGAGACGAGGAAGCGAATCCGGATCTGCCGGCGAAGGCGTTTTCCGGAAGCCGCTAGGCGCCAACCGGCAGCGCGATCTCGACTTCGAGCCCCGGCTGTGCGTTGCGCGCGGCGACGGTACCGTGGTGCAGGTGAATGGCGCGATGGGCGATCGCCAAGCCGAGCCCCATGCCGCCCGTCGCGCCGTTGCGCGAAGAGTCCTCTCGAAAAAACGGCTTGAAAATTTCGCCTAGGTGCTGGTCCTGCACACCCGGCCCCTGATCGCGTACCCGAATCACGGCGTTCTCGCTCGACCGGACCAAGCCGATTTCGACCGCCGAGCTTTCCGGCGCGTAACGCACGGCGTTGCGGACGATGTTCTCGACGGCGCGCCGCAGCAGTTCGCGGTCGCCGCGCACTACTACCGGTTCGTCCAGACGAGTGACGATCTTGACGTGCCGCAACTCCGCTTCCCAAGCGGCGTCGTCGGCGACTTCCTTCAGCAGATCGTTTACCGGCACCGGCGAGAGGTCGCGCGTCGCCGGATCGCCCTCGGCGCGCGTCACTTGCAGCAACTGCCCGACCAGGGCGCTCAACCGGTCGGCCTCTTTGCGAATTCGGGCGAGCGACGCCTCGCGGTCCGGGGCGGTGCGGGCTAGCTCGATCGCGAAGCCCAGCCGCGAAAGAGGCGTGCGAAGTTCGTGCGAAATGTCCTGCAACAGGCGGCGCTCGGCGGTGAGCAGCGTTTGGATCCGGTCCGCCATTTGGTCGAACGCGCGAGAGACGTCGCCGAATTCGTCTCGCCGCGACGATCCGATACGCGCCGCGAGTTCGCCGCGGCCGAAGCGATCGAGCGAAGATCGCAGGCCGCGCACGGGATTGACGAGGTAACGCGTCAGGATGTAGGAAAGCAAGCCGACGGCGGCGAGAATCCAGGTGTAATAGGGCAACAGCGACCAAGGCGAGGGCCGCCAAGTGGGCATAACCACATAGCGGTACTTCCCGTCCGCCGAGGAAACGACGATCGGGCCGCCCGGTGTAACAAACCGCGGAAAGGGTCCGGGCGGGCCTAGCGGCTCGCGGCCCTCGGCGAAGATTTTGGAACGGTCCTCGCCGGTCAGCAAATCGCGCCCCCGCGAGTCGGTGAAGTAGCGCCCGCCGGGGAACACTTCGTCGATCTGCCGCACCGCTCGCCCCAACTCGGCCGCGCCTCCGGTCTCGTACGCCCGCCGAAGCAAATCGATCTGCAATTGCAGCGACCGGGTGAACGGGTCGTCCTTGCGGAGAGTCCGCGAAAGCAGCCACGTGGTGCCCGCCAATCCCGCGACGCAAATCAGCAGAGTGAGCAGCGTCCAGGCGAGAACTTTCGAATACGTCGAGCGGAACATCAGGCCCCCACTTCCGCCGGAGCGCAGAACATATAGCCCGCGCCGCGAATTGTGCGAATCAGATCCCGGTGATCGCCGAGCTTCTTGCGCAGATGGCTAATGTGCACATCGAGGGAGCGCTCGAAAGGGCTTGCCTCGCGCTGGTAGAGCACCGTCATGAGCTGATCGCGCGAAACGACCTGGCCGGAGGAACGAACCAGAAACTCGAGAATATCGAACTCGATGCCCGTGAGTTCCAGCGGTTCTCCATCGGCCCACGCTTCGCGGGAGCCCGTATTGACGCGTACCCCGCTCGATTCAAGCTGTTCCGGCTTGGCCATCGCCGAAGAACGCGCGCGCCGCAGCACCGCGCGAATGCGGGCTAACAGTTCGTCGGGAGCGAACGGCTTCGGGAGATAGTCGTCGGCCCCGGCGTCGAGCCCGGCGATCCGGTCCGATCGCTCGGTGCGGGCGGTGAGCATGATCACCGGCTTCGAGGAGCGCCGCCGCAACAGACGCAACAATTCAAAGCCGTCCAGGCCGGGCAGCATGACGTCGAGCAGGATCAGGTCGTGATCGCCCTCCATCGCGCGAGCCAGGCCGCGGCGGCCGTCGCCTGCCACTTCCAACTTGATTCCGCTCTGAGCGAAGAACTCGCTCATCAGGTCGCAAAGTTCGCGGTCGTCTTCGATCAACAGCAGGTTTGCCTCGAAGGCCATTTCGTTAGGCATGCTTCCTTTCATGTTAGTCGCAGAAAAACAAAGGCTTAACACTTTTTTACGCACTTCCTTCCGGTCTAGGCGTAACAAAGGGAGTGGCCGATCATCTTTACGTGTGGACGTTATGAAACTTTTTCTTGTTGCGGCTTTGGCGGCGGTCTCCGCCTGGAGCCAGGCGGCGCGCACGATGGGCGCATTGGAATCCATCGACGCGGCGGCGAAGAAAATCGTCGTGAAAACGGACGCGGGTGAGAGCGCGACCCTCGATCTGGCCGATTCCACCGCGTACGTCCGAATTAAGCCGGGCGCGCGCGATCTGACCGGAGCGGAACCGTTGAAAGTCGCGGACCTCGCCGTTGGGGACCGCGTGCTGGTGCAAGGCAATCCCGCGACGCGCGTGATTGTGATGTCGAAAGGCGACATCGCCACCAAACAAGCCGCCGACAAGGCGATGTGGGACAAGCGCGGCGTCATGGGCACGGTAACGGCGGTGAATGCCGCCGAACAGACCGTCACGGTGGGTGTGCGCAGCGGGATGCCGGGCACTCCGGCGAAACCGATGACGATCTCAACCAACAGCCGTACCGTCGTCCGCCGGTACGCCCCCGATTCGATCAAATTTTCCGAAGCGCAACCCTCGACGCTCGCCGAGATTCGGGTCGGAGATCAGGTCCGCGCCCTGGGCGATAAGAACGCCGAGGGTACGGCCATGTCCGCTGAAGAGCTGGTGTCCGGTACGTTCAAGAACATCGCGGCTACGATCCTCTCGATTGACGAGGCGGCGGGTACGCTGACGGTAACCGATCTCGACGCTAAGAAGCCGGTGCTGGTGCATTTCCGCCCCGATTCGAGCGCAAAACGGATGCCGGAGATGATGGCCCGCATGATGGCGTTCATGCTGAACGCCGGTAGTGGCGGCGCGGGCGGCGCAGGCGCACCGGGAATGGCGATGCGCCCAGGTGGCGGTGCGGGAGGCCCGGGTGGAGGCATGCGCCAAGGCGGCGGTGCCGGAGGGCCGGGCGGCATGATGATGGGCGGAGGCGGGCCTCCGAATCCCGCGCAGATGCTGGAACGCTTGCCCCCCATCAAGCTCGCCGATCTCAAGGTGGGCGACGCTTTGATCATCTCCTCTACGGCGGGCAAGAAAGACGGCGAGCTTACCGCGATCACCGTGCTCGCGGGCGTAGAGCCAATCCTCACTTCCCCCTCGCGCAATGGCTCTACGATCGGCGGCTGGAATCTCGACATGGGCGGCGGCATGGGCATGACGCCCTAGGCACACCCGAACAAAATCACCACAAAACGTTTGGAAGGAAACCATGCACAAGCTATTTCTGTCTCTCGCCGCCTTGTCCGCCGCGAATTCCGCGCTCGCGCAGAACATCGTTTTACGCGGCGCGGTGACCGATCCCACGGGCGCGGCGATTCCTGGCGCGGCAATCACCCTGATGGCCCCCGGAGTTCCAACAAAAACCTCGGGAACCGACGAAGCCGGCCGGTATTCGATCCCCGGGCTCCAGTCGGGCAAATACACGTTTCGCGTCACCTCCACCGGATTCGCCAACTTCGAGCGCATCCTGAACCTCGGCGGCAACGCTCCGATTCAGTTCGACGTGAAGATGATCCTCGCGAGCGAAAAGCAGGAGATCACGGTCACCGACACGATCCAAGTGGATCTCGATCCCTCGCGCAATGTCGGCGCGCTGGTCTTAAAGGCCGAGGATCTCGCGATGCTGTCCGACAATCCCGAAGATTTGCAGAGCGACCTGCAGGCGCTGGCCGGTCCGGCGGCGGGACCGAACGGCGGACAAATCTTCATCGACGGATTCTCGGGTGGGCGCATACCGCCTAAAGAATCGATTCGCGAAGTGCGTATCAACTCGAACCCCTTCTCCGCGGAGTACGACCGCATTGGCTTCGGCCGGATCGAGATTTTCACCAAGCCCGGGTCGGACAAGTATCGCGGCCAAGCGTTCTTCAGCTTCGCCGACGCGGTCTTCAACGCGCGCAATCCCTTTTCCACCATCCGGCCCGATTACCAGCAGAAGTTCTATGGCGGCAACATCTCCGGTCCGCTAGGCAAGAAAGCTTCGTTCTTCCTCGACGCCGAGCGGCGCAACGTGGACGAGGCTTCGACCATCAACGCCACGATTCTGGACTCGTCGTTTCAGCCGACGCTGTTTTCGACCGCGATCGTCAATCCGCAAACGCGCAACTCGATCGGCACGCGGTTCGACTACGCGTTGAATGCCAACAACACGATTGTCGGGCGCTACTCTTTCTTGAATAGCGGGCAGGACAACGCCGGCTTGGGGACGTTCACGCTGCCGTCGCGCGCCGCACAAACCTCGAACCACGATCACACGCTGCAACTCACCGAAACCGCGGTTCTCGGCGCGAAGGCGATCAACGAGACGCGCTTCCAATTCATCGGCCGCCGCAACGATCAGTCCGCCGACGCCTCTACCCCTTCGATCACCGTTCTCGACTCGTTCAATGGCGGTGGCGCGACCTATTCGAGCAACTACTCGAACGAGAACCGGTTCGAGATCGCCAATTCGACTTCGATCACTCACAAGGCGCACTTGATGAAAGTCGGCTTCCGTTTGCGCGCCGTCAAGCAGGACGATTTTTCGAACCAGGGCTACAACGGTTCCTACATTTTCGGTTCGCTACGCGCCTACCAACTGCAGGTGCAGGGCATGGCGAACGGTCTGACCAACGAGCAAATTCGGGCGCAAGGCGGAGGTCCCAGCCAATTCACGTTAAGCGCGGGTTCGCCCAACATCGGCGTCACGCAGTGGGATGCCGGATTCTTCTTCACCGACGACTATCGCGTGAAGCAGAACCTCACCCTCAGCTATGGCCTGCGCTACGAAACGCAGACGAACATCAACGACTGGACGAACTTCGCTCCGCGTGTCGGCTTAGCGTACGGTCTCGGCAAGACGGGAGCGTTCGGACGACCGATGACGGTGTTGCGTCTGGGATGGGGCATCTTCTACGAACGGTTCGGCGAAGATCTCACCTTGATCGCGCGGCGGCTCGACGGCGTGGTCCAGCAACAGTTCGTTGTGCCGCAGCCGAACTTCTATCCCACCGTTCCGACGCCCGAATCGTTAAATGCGAACCGGCAAGCGCAGGCGATCCGTCTGGTGGATCAAAATCTGCGAGCGCCGGCGCTGTACCAAACCGCCGTCGGCATCGAGCGCCAGTTGCCGAAGAACATCTCGCTCGCGATCAACTACACGAATTCGCGTGGCGTTCACAACACACGCTCCCGCAACATCAACGCGCCGCTTCCTAACGGGTCGTTCCCCTACGGTCAAGCGGCGGGCAACTTGTACCTCTACGAATCGACGGGCGAGTTCAAGCAGAACCAACTCATCGTCAGTTCTTCGGCGCGGCTCGGGATGAAGTTCATGTTAGTCGGCTTCTATATGCTGAATCACGCGCGCGGCAATTACGACGGCTCGAACGGTTTTCCAGCAAACCAGTACGACCTTTCGTCGGAGTGGGGCCGGACGATGTTCGACCAACGCCACCGGGCCTTGATTGGCGGCAACGTCAACCTGCCGTGGGGTGTGTCGCTAAGTCCGTTCATGATGGCGAATTCGGGCGGGCCGTACAACATCACAACCGGCCGCGACCAGAACGGCGACGCACAGTTCACCGACCGTCCTTCGCTGGCGAGCGGTCCGGGACCCGGGATTGTGCAAGCGCCTTGGGGGCAATATTTCAACACCAACCCGGCGGCGGGCGAAGCGATCATCGCGCGCAACTACGGACAGGCCCCAGGGTCGTTCAACTTGAATCTCGGAGTGCGCAAGACTTGGTCGTTCGGTAAATCGCCGGAGCGCTCGGCGGACGGCATGCCCGAGGGTCCGCGAATGTTCGGCGGCATGTCGGGGCCCCCTCCGGGCGGCGGTGGGATGCGCGGCGGCGGAGGTCCGGGCGGTGGCGGCCCCGGCGGCGGAGGCCCCCCCGGAATGATGGGTGGCGCGGCGGCGGGCAAGCGATTCGGCTTAACGCTCTCCGTGCAGGCGCGCAATATCCTGAACGTGGTGAATCTCGGTTCGCCGATCGGAACGCTAACCTCTCCGCTCTTCGGCCAGTCGAATTCTCTGGCCGGCGGGTTTGGACCGATGGGCAGTAATTCCACCGCGAACCGCAGCCTGAACCTTCAGCTACGGTTTAGCTTCTAAGGCTCGCAACTCGCGACACGTTTGGCGGACGGCGGAAGGCTAATCCTTCTTGCCGTCCGTTCCTTTATCGACGGCCTTCGCGCCCTTGTTTACGAGGTCTCTTGTGCCGTAACCGATGAATTTTCCGGCTCTCGCGATGCCTCTGCCGGTGGCCTTCGTCGCGTCGACCGTCGCGTCTTTCGTAACTTCGGCGGCCTTTACCGTACCGTCTTTTGTCGCGACGGCGGCGGTCTTGGTCGCTTTCCCGGTGGCGGTTCCGGTTCTTACGACCATCGTTTTCGCAGCGCTTCCCGCTTCCTGGATATCGTCGCCGGCCGACGACTTTCGTTTGTCCGCTCCCGGAAGAAGCCCCGCAAGAAGGACGGCGATCGAAAGAGATCGAAACATAATTCTCCCTTTACGTTTTAATTCTTCTTGTTCCCGAAGAACGATTTCAGGATACCTTGCGCGGCGCTTTTCGCGGCGTTGGCCGCCACACTCTTGATTTCCGGCCGCACCTGCGGCTGATCGAGAGTGCCTGCGATCGTCACTGGTACTCGAAGATCGTCGCCCAAGATTCCACCGGTCCGCGCCTTCAGCGCCTGCGCGGTGTTCCCCGTGATCGTCGAATCGAGCCGGAAATTCAGCGCTTTCGCGAACGTCACCGTTCCCCGCCCGCCGATTTTCAGACCCGGCCCGGTCACCGAGATCCCGTTCATCGCCACGGCCTGGTTCGCGATTTCGAACGCAGTGGAGAACTGGGCGAACTCACCGTTCGCCTGCGGCGCCGCGCCGCCACCCGCCAACGCGCGCTCAATGGAAGCGAGCACGCTCAACAATTGGAATCTTCCGTTGTCCACCGTCAAGCGCCCGCGCCCCGTGAGCGAGCGTTGCAACTGCGCGGCGTTCTCGCCCGCGAAATTCAGCGCGAACTCCGGGATGGCGAGCGTTCCGTAAACCTTGCCCGGCGAGCCCGCGAAGCTGGTCATCATCTGATCGACATCGACATCGCGAATCGCGCCCGAAATTCCGCCCGCGAGCCGGACCGCTTTTCTCGTCGCCCGAAGATCGCCGTTCCAGCGGCCTTTTCCCAGTTGGAGCGACGCTTTTTCGCTGCGCAACTCGAGTTCTTCCCCCGAGAGCGGTTTGACGGCGCGAATCGAGAGCGGCGCGGTTCCTGCGAGAGTCAGCCGATTTTTATCGCCGGGATTGCCGATCAAGAGCGAAGTCAGTTTCACCTCGCCCGCAGCGTTTAGAACGCCTTCGAGATCGCCTTTCGGCGCAAGAGTCAGCGATACGCGGGACGCGGCCCCAGGGTCGGCGACCAGTTCTCCCAGCGTGCGCTCGCGCACATTCTTGGGAAGCTCCGCAAGCGCCAGTTCCAGGTTCGCCGTTACGTCAACCGGCAGCGATGTACCGCCGAAAGGACCGATCGCGCCTTTCGCCGTCACGATCGAATTAGGGCTATCGAACAACTTCGCGCCGAGTTCGACGACACTCGCTTTTCCCGCTTCGAGACCCGAGAGACGGAACGCGAGATCGCGGAAAGTTTTGTCGCCGCCAACCGTCACCGTTCCGCCGAGGATCGCAATCTCGCCAACGGCGAACTCGGTCGCGTTACCCGATGCGGATACCGCGGGCGTGGCGGAGGCGCTTTGCTTTGCGCTCATCTTCTCGACCAGTGCGTCGAGGTTAGTCTTGCCCGCGGCATTGGACTCGATAGCGACACGAGGACTTTCGATCGTCATCGAAGTCAGCGCCACGCGCCGGTTCAGAGCCGCCGAAAAATCGAGCAGGGCGGAAACGCGATCCGCTTCGAGAAGATTCGACTTCGCGAATCCGGGCGGATTCGCGACGGCCAAACCCGCCATGGAAACCGCCGGCTTCAGCCGCAGCAGCGATCCCATATCCACGCCAAGATCGCGGATGGAAACGGAGGTTCCTAAGCGCTCGCCGGCTTCGGCCAGCATGCGCTCCTTGACGGAACCCGTGAGCGCCGAGTCGATCAGCCAATAGCCGCCGCCTACGAGCGCCAGCACCAGAACAAAAACAATGATCGCGCCGATCTTGAGAAGCTTCACCTCTCGACCATAGCGCTATCGAACGCTGACGGCCACCGGTTGGCGTTCCAGGCGCTCCCGCAGATCGTCGAGTTTGCGGCGCATCGTGGAAAGCGTGTGTCCCGCGATGAAAGGCCGCAGCCAACCGCCGAGAACTCCGGCGACCGTGCGGTTAATGTAGGTGACGCGAGAGCCCACGGCGTCGTCCTCGATGACAGTCAAGCCGAGCGAGGCGTCTACGAATCCCGAGGCGTAGACCTGCTTGGTCGCAATCAGCGTGATGCCGGGCTGTCGGGGCCGGTATACCACTGCGTGCGTGATGGTCGAAATCGTCTTCGGTCCCAATCGCTCCCGCGACCAGTAGAGGAAGTCTTCCTCAGTGTCCAGTGGTTGCGAAGGATAAGCGGTCAGGAAGCGTTGCAGTTCGGGCGCGACCTCAACCAACCGCTCGGATCGACCGGCCAAGCCTTCGAAGGCGGCGTTCGCGCGGCCCTCGCGCCGATAACGGCGGGCGGCATCCAGCATTCTGGCGCGGTCCGACTCGGGCACTTGATTCAAGTCGGCGAGTTGCGGAGTAACGCCAAAGCGCCCCACCGCCGGAACCTCGGCGCAGCGCTTTAGTGTCTCGATATGCCGGAACGCTTCGACGATCTCGGAAGATTTCACGCGGACCCGGATTTCTCCGGCGACCGCGATTTCGTTGCGGGCCGACGGCAACACCCAGGCGTCGGCGGCCATCAGCGGGAGTATGGCGAGCGCAATCATCCAACCCGAGTATCGGCGGCTTGCGTTTCAGAACGTTTGCAAGCCGGAAACGAAAAAAACAATTCTTTAAGAAATGTTTGATTAAAGGCGCGGTTTGGGCGGTTTCACGGGCTGCCAAGGCCATACACCGGTCCGCTTGGCCGGACGGCGGAACACGCGGTCGCCCGCCGTGACGTACAACCAATCGAGTTTCGGTCCCGCGAAAACCACGTTCGAGAGCGATCCCGAATGCGGTTTGGACAGCACCGCCACCGTTCTCCCCGGTTGGTCGAGCACTTGCAATCCGAGCCGCGTGGCGACGTAGAGATATCCCTCGCTATCGACAGTCATACCGTCGGCGGAGGTCTGCGAAGTCTCGTCGATCGTTTCCAATCGCCCGAAGGCTTGTCCGTGAACGAGCGATCCGTCGGCGGCGATCTGGTAGCTCCACACCATGCGCCCGCGAAAATCGGCGACCATCAGCAGCGTCTGGTCCGTGGACGCGATGACGCCGTTCGGAAACTCGATGCCCTCGGCGACGGTGCGAAGGTTACCGCGCTCGTCGATGAGCATGACTTTCTTGTTTGGCGGATCGGTGAAATAGACGCGGCCGTTAGCGAGCACGGCGAGATCGTTCGACGTGACGTTTTCGGCGAGCACTTTCTCCGAACCGTCGAGACCGTAGCTAACGATGCGTTTCTTGCCGTTCTGGCACGCATACAAACGGCCGTCCGCGCCGAACATCATTCCATTCGCACGGCCCGATCCATCGACGAAAACGCTTACCTTGCCGTCGAGCGCGATGTGGTGAATCTTGTCGCCGGGAACGTCCGTGAAGTAGACGCTGCCGTCTTTGGCGACCGCCGGACCTTCGGTGAATTTGTGACCGCTCGATACCTGTTCCCAATCTTTCGAAAGGTCGGCGATTTCGCTCACGAAGAAACGGTCCGCGCCCGGCTTGCCTTTCGGTTTCGCAATTGGCGTCCCGTGCCCGCGCCATACCCATTTAACGGCTTCTGGGAACAGTGGACCGCCGTGCCGCATGTTGTGACCTTCGGTGCCCTTCACGAACGTAACTTCATAACCCGCATAATCGAGCGCCGAATATAAGTCCTGGTTCGCCATCCACCAATCGCCCGCGTACAAGTTGTTGTCGCGCGAACCGTCCTGCATCCAAATGCGCAACGGACGAGGTTCGCACTTGCGGACGAGCGAAGAGAACTGGTTGCCGCCGCGCAAATTCACGTAGCTGCCGATGAAGCTCACCACGCGGCGGAATTGATCGGGCCGATGCCAAGCGGCGGTGAGCGCGGCAATGGCACCGGAGCTTTGTCCGCCGATGGCGCGATCGTTCGGATCGTTCGAGAGGTTGTAGCTCTTGGCGACTTCGGGAATCAGTTCGGTAATCAGGAACTGCGCATAACGGTCGGTTGTCGCGTCGTACTCGAAGCTGCGGTTGTAGCGGCCTTCCGCGTTCGGGTTCGCGGCGGGCACCACCCCCGGCGACACCATCAAAGCGATGGTCACAGGCATTTCCCGTTTGTGAATCAGGTTGTCGAAGACGACCGGCAATCGCAGCGCGCCCTTCTCATCCTGGTAGCCTTGGCCGTCCTGCAACACCATCAGGCAGGCCGGTTTCGCGGCGTCGTACTGCGCTGGCACGTAAATCCAGTAGTCGCGCACCGTGCCAGGGTAGACCTTCGAGTCGCTCCACGTGTGCTGTGTGACCTTGCCGCGCGGACCGGTCGTTTGACGTTCCGAATCGGCGGTGTAGGAGTAAGTGTCCTGCGCCGCGGCGGCGGCGGGCACGAGAGAGAGAACGCTACGTCGAGTCACTCGCCGATGATATTCCAACCGCGCTTCAACGCGGGTGGAAAACGCGCGTCTCGAAGCTCGCGCGAACGATGGCGCGGACCTCCTCGAGCGAAGAACACGCTTGCACCAAAATGTTTCCGGCGGCGGTGGCTTCTACCGGTCCGGCGACCACATCGCATCGGCAGGCGTCCGCGGTGAGTTGGTTCAACAATTCGTTGCGCGAGCCGCCACCGACGATATGGATGCGATCGATCGCCCGCTCGGTAAGCGCTTCGAGATCGCGCTTGGTCTCCGCGTAAGCGCTCGCGAGGCCGTCGAAGATCGTGCGAGCGGCCCGAGCGTCCTCGCCCACCGGCTCGGCGGCCATTTCCGTAAGTTGCGCGTAGGTGTATTCGCGGCCTTCGGAGGCACATTGGCGGCGTAGTTGTTGCAACGGCCACATGCCAGACAGATTCTTGAGCAGGCGAATCGTGCCGAACGCTCCGGCTTCGTTAGTGAAGTTGCGGCGCAGAACCTCGGGATTGATGAGAGGTTCCGGCAACTCGACACCCATTAGCGACCAGGTGCCGCTCGAAATGTAAGCCCAGTTCCCGCGCTCGGCCGGTACGGCGGCGACGGCGGATGCCGTGTCGTGCGATGCGGTAGGACCGTCGGCGATCGGCGGGAACAGCGTTCGCGGAAAGCCGAGCTTGTCGATCACCGTCCACGCCCAATCGCCGGTGCGTGGGTTGTAAAGCTGCGAAGTAGAAGCGATGGTCCGCTCGCACGCGACGCGCCCGGTGCGCAGGTAGTGCAGATAGTCCGGGACGAAGAGCAACTTCGCCGCTCCTCGCAAATCGGTTCGCCAAAGCTGGTAGAGCGTGTTGATTTCAAGGAATTGGCAACCGGTCTCGGCGAAAATCTCCTCGCGGGAGATGCGGACGAAAACCTCCGCAAACGCGCCTTGGGTACGCGGGTCGCGATAGTGGCGCGGAGGCCCAAGCGCAAGCCCGGACTCGTCGAGAAGGACGTAGTCACAGCCCCACGCGTCAATCGCCGAAACGTCTGGGGCGATCTCGCGGTCGAGACGCTCGATGTCCCAGTAGAGTCCGCCGTCGCGCTCAACGCCGCCGTTGGGGAAGCGGCGCAGTTCTTCCAGAGCGAGGCGGCCCGCATCGAGCGCGCCTCTCATAACCCGGCCGCTCTCGGCCCCCAGGTCCGCGGCAAGATACGTGATCACGCCGCCTAATCTACAACCTTCGGGATCACCACCACGATCAACGCTTCGTTGCCCTCCATACTGCCTTTGCCCACCACCGCTTTTTGCCCCTCCTTCACGTCGATATCGGTGTTGAAGCCGATATCGGCGAATTGGTAGGCGCCACCGTTGGCGGAGGTCTTGTACGGAACGCGAACGCCGGCGCGGAGGGCGTCTATTTTGATGATTCTGCCTCCCGGCTTGTCGACAACCTGAGCCAAGCCGAACCGGAACTGGTAGTACGTCTTGACGCCATCGACGCCTGGGAGCGGAGAAAAAGAACTCGCCTCCGCTCCCTTGCCCGAACGAGAGCGCAGCAGCAGCGTCTCCGCCACGCGAAATCCTTTGTAGGTGAACACGGCGCGCATCTGCTTTACAACCGAGTCGAGCGTCTCGGGCACCGGCTCGTTCTTCGCCGCGTCGGGCGAGGCCACTAGCATGTATACGGCGAACTCAAGGTTCGGCGATGCGGCCGCCGGCGCGGGTTCCTGTGCGGCTATCGCCGCGGCATACAAAAATGGTATGAACTTCATTCGTTCTCGTCTCCTTTCGATTCGATCCACCAATAGATGACGACACTTTCGTCCGCCGATTCGAGCCTCACGAGCAGTGGCTCGGACTTAACCGGCGGCTTAGGACGCGGACGGGCGGGTAAGGGAGTAGCCGACGGAGTCATATCCGCCGCCGGGAACTTCGCCACGATCGCGGCTGGCGGCGCGACTTCATTAGCCTTCGGCCACGACACCCATACGAGAACTCCTACTGACGCCCCGATCGCCGCCGCCACCAACCGCTTCAGCCGCGCGCGCCCCGTTGAAAGATTGGCGCGAACCGTCCCTTCGCCGATGCCCAGTCGCGCGGCGATCTCCCCGTCTTCGAGACCGTCGAGGTACTTGAGCGTCACCGCCGTGCGCTCTCGCCGGGGTAAACGCTCGATCGCCCGGTGCAAGACTCGGCGCTGCTCTTCGAGGAGCGCGAGCGCTTCGGGATCGAGAGCCGTATCGCGCAAGTCGGGCAGTTCCGCGCCGGGACGGTGGCGCCGGTAACGGTCCCGGCACACGTTTACCGTCACCCGGTAAAGCCAGGGTTCGATGGGCCGCGCCGGGTCGAGCGAACCATTCGCCTGAATCCGCCGCAAGAACACTTCCTGCGCCGCGTCCTGCGCGTCCTCCCAGCGGCCCAGCAAGCGATAAGCCGTCCGAAGCACCAGCCGTTCGTGTTCCGCTTGCACCTGCCATGTCTTACGCGGCGGCGCGTCTAATCGTTGAGCCGGCGTGGAACTTTTCCGAGCGTGCTATCGTTTTGGAATTCAGGGAGCTAACGACGCATGTATTGCACGGCTTGCGGCACACAAATCACGGATGGAGCGCGGTTTTGTTCGAACTGCGGAAAATCTACGGATCCTAGCGCGGGTCCGGCGATTCCCCCACTGGCCGGATCTTCCCGCCCCGCGCGATTGATGCGCAGCGTCACGGACAAGAAGATCGCCGGCGTGTGCGGCGGCGTAGCGCAATACTTCGGCGTAGATTCGACGCTGGTGCGTTTCGTTTGGCTCGCGGCGATCGTCGCCTGGGGCGTCGGCGCCGGGGCCTACATCGTGGCATGGATCGTCATGCCCACGGAAGACGTTACGCGGCCCGTTTCGGCTTAATAGCCTTTCTGTTTATCCACTACGTTGATCAGCGGCAGCCCTTCGGCGAAGCGGCGAATGTTCTCCTTCACCGTACCGAGCATGCGCGCGCGATCCTGATCGGAGCGTCCCGCGATGTGCGGCGTGACGATCGCATTCTCGAACTTCCACAGCGCATTGCCCACCGGTAGCGGTTCGGGATCGGTGACATCCACCCCCGCGCCCGCCAGACGCTTTTCGTCGAGAGCCTTATTTAGCGCGGGCAGATCGTAAATCGCGCCGCGGCTCACGGCGATGAAGTACGAATTCTTCTTCATCAGGTCGAACTGCTTCGGCCCCATCATCTTGTGGCTCTTGGGGGTGTGCGGCGCGGAGATGAACACGACATCTTGCGCGGGTAACACGTCATCGAGTTGATCCGGCTTCACCGTCTTCACGACGAAGGGCGAGAACGGAAGATCCTCGGGATCGACGCACGTAACCTTCATGCCGTGCGCCCAAGCGCGCGTCGCGATCTGCATGCCGATGCCGCCGCAGCCGATCACCAAGCCGTTCTTACCGTTGAGTTCGATGCCCTTGAATTGCTCGCGCCGCCAGTTTTCCTTGGTGCGGTCCGAGAAGTAGAGCGGCAGGTTGCGCGCCAGCGCCAGCAGCATCGCCATGGCGTGGTCGGCGATTTCGGGGCCTTGCACGATCTGGTTGTTGGTCAGGATGATGTTCGAATCGCGCAGGTCGTTGCCGCCCGAGATGTGGAGCACGCGCTCGGCGCCGGCGGAAGTGATCTGCACCCACTGCAGCTTCTTCCCGGCGCGCACCATTTCGGGCGACGGCTCGCCGATAAAGGCGTCGGCGTCGGCGATCTCGGTCAGTACGGTAGCGGGACGCGCGGGGACTAAGGTCACTTTCGTCGAGACGCTTTGCCAATCGCGAATGGCCTCGGGCGGGTGGCCCATGACCAGGATTTTCTTGGTTTGCGCGGAGGCCGCGAGCGCACAGATCAGGAGCAAGCCGATGCGATGCATGGCGCTATCTTACCCCCGTCGCGCGGCCAGCGCCGCGACGAACGACTCGTGTTCCGGCGAGGCGAGCCCGGCATCGACCGTTTGCGACACACGCCGCATGTCCTCGTCCCAGAAGGCGCTCTCGTCGAGCCAGAGGCCGGGGAAGATTCGCGAACGGAAGACACCGTCGGAGTCCGCGGTGAGATCGACATACGTCCCTTCCACCAAACGCCTCCAAGAGACTTCGGAAGCCATCACATCGAAAATGACGTACTCCTCGACACCGGCTTGCTGGTAGATGGAGCGCTTGAAGTGGTGATCGCGATCGACCGACGAGAGGCTGACTTCGACGATGAGTTCCGGCGGGCCGGTCAAATAGTCCTTGACGATTTTGCAACGGCCCCCGTACTCGGGACGGATAAAGAGAACTTGATCGGGCTGAGGAACCGACACCGCGCCGAGAATCGTCGTGGGGGCGGTGGCCGATTCGACGCCCGTCGTCGCATCTACATAACGCCCTAGCCATCGAGTCACCCTGCTATCCCGAGTCCCATGAGACAACCGTAAGGGAGACGCCAAGTACACCACTCCTTCCAATAACTCCGCGCGACGCAGTTCGGGCATGGTGTCCCATCGGTCGAGAAACTCTTCGACTGTTAGCCGCTGGCCGTCGTACAGCGCCGGCATGACGGGTGAGTGCAGAGCGCCCATGTCTCAATTATGGGCGAGCGTGTTCAAGGAGGCGAATCGCGACGCTTCATAGGCGGAGATCGCCGATTCTTGCTGCAAGATGTAACCCAACTCATCGACGCCTTCGAGCAGCAGGTACTTCGAGAACGGATCGACGGGAAATTCGACGGTGCCATCGGGAAGCGTCAGCGTTTGCGCGGCGAGGTCCACGGTGACCGTGGTGTCGCGCGGCAACGCCAGCAGCTTCTTGTGCGTGTCCGCGTCGACCACAATCGGCAGTAGAGAATTCTTCAGAGCGTTGTTCTTGAAAATGTCGGCGAACGAAGTGGAAACTACGGCGCGGAATCCGTACTGCGTCAGCGCCCACGGAGCATGCTCGCGCGAACTACCGCACCCGAAGTTATCGCCCGCCACCAGTACCTGGCAGGCCTTCGCCCAATCTTGATTGAGGACAAAATCGGATTTCGGCGTGCCGTCGGAGTCGTAGCGCCAGTCGCAAAACAACTGATCGCCCAGACCGTCTTTGGAGATGGTTTTCAGAAATCGCGCCGGAATAATTTGATCCGTATCGATGTTGTCGATCGGCATAGCGACGACAGGGCTCGAAAAAGGCGTGAACTTGATCATGGCCAGATAGTCCTTACGTCGGTGACGACACCGGTGATGGCGCTTGCTGCGGCGGTGAGCGGACTCGCGAGGAACGTGCGCCCACCCTTACCCTGGCGGCCCTCGAAATTCCGATTGGAGGTAGATACGCTGTATTGGCCGGGCGCGAGTTGATCGCCGTTCATCGCGATGCACATGCTACACCCCGCCTCGCGCCATTCCGCTCCGGCTTCTTTGAAGATTCGGTCGAGACCCTCCGCTTCGGCCTGCCGCTTGATCGGTTGCGAACCGGGCACCACCATCATGCGGACCTTCGGACTGACCTTGCGGCCTTTGAGCACCTGCGCCGCGGCTCGAAGGTCGGTCATGCGGGAATTCGTGCAACTGCCGACGAAGACAACATCGATGGGATGTCCCACCAGCGGCTCGCCAGGCGCGAGATCCATGTACTGAAGGGCTTTCTTCAAAGACTCGCGTTCGACGGGATCGCCAATGGACTCGGGCGCGGGAACGTCGCCCGATATCGGCATGCCCATGCCCGGATTGGTTCCGAACGTGATCATCGGCTCGAGCGAGTTCGCGTCGATCGTAATGGACCGGTCGTAAGTCGCGCCCTCATCCGTCGGCAACATGCGCCAGCGTGCCACGGCCGCGTCCCACTGCGCACCCTTGGGCGAGTAAGTCCGGCCGGCCAAGTATTCGTAAGTGATGTCGTCGGGAGCGACTAATCCCGCGCGCGCGCCCGCCTCGATCGACATATTGCAGACCGTCATCCGCTCTTCGATCGACAAGGCGCGGATCGCCGAACCGGTGTACTCGAACACACAACCAGTTCCGCCCCCGATTCCGACCTTGGCACAAAGCGCGAGAATGATGTCCTTCGCGGTCACTCCGGATTTGAGCGTTCCATCCACCCGAACTTCGAAGGTCTTGGAACGCCGTTGCGGCAGACATTGCGTTGCGAGCACCATCTCGACTTCGGATGTGCCGATGCCGAATGCCAATGCGCCGAACGCTCCGTGGGTGGCCGTGTGCGAGTCGCCGCAGACGACGGTCATACCCGGCTGCGTCATCCCATTCTCCGGCCCAATCACGTGTACGATGCCTTGCTTGTCGGAGTGAAACCCGTAGTACGGAATCCCGAACTCCTGCGCGTTGGCTTCGAGTTGCTTCACTTGGGCGGCGGCAATGGGATCTACGATCGGCAGGGATTTCGGCGTGGTCGGCGTCGAATGATCCGTCGTGGCGAAAGTTAGATCGGGACGGCGGACTTTCAATCCCCGCGCGCGGAGACCCGCGAACGCCTGCGGCGAAGTCACTTCATGGACCAGATGCAGGTCGATGTAAATCAGCGCCGGAGCGCCTTCTTTCTGCTGAACGATGTGGGATTCCCACAATTTGTCGATGATCGTTTTCGGCATCAAATCGCCTCCACTACCGCTCGGCCGACGTCTTCGGTGGAGGTCGCTCCCCCCAAGTCCGCCGTGACTTTCCCGGAGTTCAACACTTGTTCCATCGCCCGATTGACCGCCGCCGCCTCTTCCTTCAACCCAAAGCTGTATTCGAGCATCGCCGCGACGCTGCCGATGGCTCCGAGCGGATTGGCTTTGTTTTGGCCCGCGATATCGGGCGCGGACCCGTGCACCGGCTCGTACAACCCCACCCATGCGCCCGACGGCAGCTTACTGCCGATCGAGGCCGAGGGCAACATGCCGATCGAACCCGCGAGCACGGCGCCTTCGTCCGACAAGATATCGCCGAACATGTTCTCCATCAACACGACATCGAAGCGTTTCGGGTTGAGTACTAACTGCATCGCGCAATTGTCGACGAGTAGGTGGTCGAGCGCGATATCCGGATATTCCTTCGCTACATCCACCACGACCATGCGCCATAGCTGAGAGACTTCGAGGACGTTCGACTTATCGACGCTGGTGACCTTCTTGCGCCGCCCGCGCGCCAACTCGAAGGACATTCGAGTAACCCGCTCGATCTCCGCGCGCGTGTAAGTCATCGTGTTGGTCCCTCGCTGCATGGGACCCTCGCCGGTAATTCCCCGCGGCGTACCGTAGTAAACGCCGCCGAGTAACTCGCGCACGATAATCATGTCCGTCCCGTCGATCCTTTCGTTCTTCAGGGGCGAGGAATCGAGCAAGGCTTTATAGCTACGGACCGGACGTAAGTTCGCGAATACGCCGAGTGCATTTCGGATGCCAAGCAATCCGCGCTCCGGCCGTTTCTCCGGCGGCCAATTATCGAACTCGGGCAGGCCGACCGCGCCCATCAGCGTCGCGTCGGCCGCCGTGCAAAGCGCCCGAGTCTCCTCCGGGAAAGGATTTCCCGTCTTGTGAATGGCGATCCCGCCCAGCAGCGCTTCCGTGGTTTCGAGCGTGTGTCCGAACTTGCGGACGACGTGCTCCAGCACGCGAACGGCTTCGCGAGTCACTTCTACGCCGATCCCGTCGCCGGGGCACAAACAGATCTTCAGATTCATGCGGCTTTGTTCTTGACGCGCTCGATCAGCGCGGCGATCTCCTCGTTTCGTAAACCTTTCTTACGGTCGGCGAGCGCGGTGAACTCAAGATAAAGGGCGTCGAGTTCTTCCCGCGTCAGCGAGTATCCCAGCGACTCGGCGCGCTTTCCCAAGGCGTGCCGACCGGAATGTTTGCCCAGCACTAACTTCCCTTCGGGAACTCCGACGCTCATCGGGTCGATGATTTCGTAAGTCGACTTATTTTTGAGATACCCATCCTGATGAATGCCCGCTTCGTGCGCGAAGGCGTTTTCACCAACGATGGCCTTATTCGGTTGTGGCCCGAACGTAATTAGCGAAGTGAGTAACTGGCTAGCGGGATAAAGCTGCTCAGTAACGATCTTTGTCTCGTAAGGCAACCGGTCTTGGCGCGTCTTGAAGGCCATGACGATCTCTTCGAGAGATGCGTTACCCGCCCGCTCGCCGATTCCATTCACCGTACACTCGATTTGCCGCGCCCCCGCTTGGACCGCCGCGATCGAGTTGGCGACCGCTAAACCTAAGTCGTCATGGCAATGCACGCTAACGATCGCGCGATCGCCCAACGCCCGCACCATGCGCCCGATCAGTTCTCCATACTCTTCCGGCACGCTGTAGCCGACCGTGTCGGGTAGATTCACCGTGCGCGCGCCCGCTTCGACCACTGCGCGGCATACCTGCTCCAGATAATCGGGCTCGGTACGCGTCGCGTCTTCGGCGGAGAACTCGACGTCTTCGACGGACTCGCGCGCTTGCGCCACCGCCGCCACGGCTTCGTCGAGCACTTGCTGACGCGACTTCTTCAGCTTGAATTTCAGATGAATGTCGCTAGTGGCGATGAAGGTATGGATTCGTGGGCGCTTGGCGTGCTTCAGTGCGGTCGCCGCTCGCTCCACGTCCATCTTCGTCGACCGCGCAAGCGCCGCGACGCGCACCCAAGGAAACTCGCGCGACACGGCGTCCACCGCCGCCCAATCGCCCTCGGACGCGATCGGAAATCCCGCTTCGAGAATGTCCACGCCCAGTTCGGCGAGCTTCGCGGCCATGCGTACCTTCTCGGGTACCGTCATGCTGCATCCGGGCGATTGTTCGCCATCCCGGAGCGTCGTGTCGAAGATGTAGACGCGGTTCACGTTCACCTCTCGATTCATCCTAGGTGAACCTTTTCGATTAAGCAAATTTATAATTTATCGACCGATCATAATCGAGAGTGATACGATAAGGGCGGCAAATTCCTATGCTGTTGCATTCGTTGAAGGTTTTCCTGGCCGTCGCCACCGAGAAAAGCTTTTCGCGCGCCGCCGAGAAGCTGTTGCGCACCCAGCCGGCCGTTTCGCTCGCCGTGCAGCGGCTCGAAAGCGAGCTTGAGGAGAAGCTGATCGACCGATCGGCGAAGGACCTGCTGCTGACCGACGCAGGGCGGATCGTCGTCGACTACGCGCGCCGGTTCGAGAATCTGGAAAGCGAGATGCAGAATGCGCTCGCCGAACTGCGCGATCACTCGTCCGGCCGTCTGATTATTGGAGCGAACGAATCGACTTCGCTCTATCTCTTGCAGCACATTTCGAAGTATCGGCGGCTCTACCCGAAGGTGAAAGTCCAGGTCCGCCGCAGTTTGTCGAGCCGGATTCCGTCGCAATTGATCGACGGGGACCTGGAACTAGGCGTCATCAGCTACGACCCGGAAGACGAGCGTCTTGTTTCGCACGTAATCTACACGGACCACCTGTCCTTCGTCGTCTCGCCGCAGCATCGATTCGCCGGACGCGAGGATGTGGCGCTGTCCGAGCTCGATATGGAGACCTTTGTCGCGCACAACGTGATGTCGCCGTATCGGGACACGGTGCTGCGCGAGTTTCAGCGGGCGCGAGTGCCGCTCAATATGGACGTCGAGATGCCGACGGTCGAGACGATTCGCAAGATGGTGCAGCGCAACGAAGGCGTCGCGTTCTTGCCGAAGATGTGCGTTGAGAGCGAAGTGGAGCAGGGGCTGCTGCGCGAAGTGCGCGTGAAGGAGCTCGCGGTGGAGCGCAAGATTCGCTTGGTTTACCCCGCCCGGCGGGCCCTCTCTCACGCGGCGAAGGCTTTCTTAGAGGTGGTAGAGGGGTGAAGACCTCCGACCGCTAACTTCGATCGAAACTTCTTCGTCTTCGGCGGTGTCGAATGTCAAGTCGATGGCGCGGCAAAGTTGGCGAACCGTAGCGCTAGCGGTCGTGGCGGCGAGCGCAATCGCAGGATCGGTCGCCCTTTTCGTCGCGTTGACTCCACGAGCAAACCGAGTTCCAGCCATCCGCGTGATCGCCATCGGTATCGACGGTCGCTATATAGCTTTGGGCGGCCACCACAGCGGCGTACGCGTTTTCGATCTTGGAAACTTAGCATTGGTTAAGCGGGCAAAGCGCACAGGTAGCCTCAACGACCTCCAATTCGGCCTGGACTCCGACACTCTTGCGATTGCGGACAGTAACCTATCGGTCGTCTCGATTTCCGGGCGCTTTCCGGATCGCCGCATTCGAAGCGACGAAGCCAATTACGGTTCAATACGCTTCGGCGCAAACGACCGCCTCCTGCTCACTGTTAATGGAAAGGGAGCGGTTCTTGTGATCGATCTGGACTCGCTTGCGGCGAGGCGGCTTCACTGCTGCACGTCGATTTGGGGAGATGTTGCACTCACAAAGGACAACACGCGCGTTCTCTGGGCGGGTCATTGGCCGGGCATGGTCGACCTTAAGTCTGGCGCTCTCCTCGGAAGGCTCACGCCGGAGAGAGAGAACATGACGTTCGGTCCCATTTCCCTAGGTGCGGGAGAATCGGTGTACCTGGGGAGCCAGGATGGGCGCGTCTATGGCTGGAACTTGGCGACAAAGACGCTGGAATCCAAGTCGCCGCCGCAACCGGGATACGTCCGGACGATAGCCGCCCTGGGGCAAACCGGCTGGCTCGCGTTTGCGGACGAGGAAGGTCAGGTGCGGCTTTGGAACCCAGTCACGGGCGAAGTCCGCGGCGTCAATGGTGCGGCAACGACAACCAACCTCGTCTATCAAGCGAGTCGCGGGCTGACCGTCTTCGGAGCCTTGAATGGGCGCGTCCAGTTCTGGGATCTTCTCGAAGAGCGGCTTGTTGACGAAATCCAGGTTCTTCACTAGAGATCGGTTGTCGCGGTATCAAGTTGAGATAACCGCTTCGATCCCCGCCCGCACCGCCCGCTTCACCAGCTTGCGGTCGAACGAAACGAACGCCGCCTCGATAGGGCGCGAAGTGAAGTGGAGCGCGTCGGCGAAGTCGATACCAGCGGACGAGAGCGCCAACGCGCGCTCCACCGCGGCCGAATCCTCGCAGGAGACACCGCGTAGGCCCAGCAGGCTCCGAAACGCCTCGTGAATTTTTCGCTCCGGGAAACCGTAAAGGCGCTCCAAAACCCACCGGCTTTCGAGAAGCACCGTCTTGGCGATCCAAACCGGCCCGCTTTCAAAAACCAGTCGTGCGGCGGCCGCCTGCCCCGGATGGTCGCCAGTCAGTAGCCGGACGACTACGTTAGTATCGACCGCGACCATGCCGCCGCTTGACTTCTTCGCCGATCGCAGCATTCATTTCCTCGATCGTCTTCGCCTTGCCCCGGTAGCCCAAACATCCCGCCACTTGATCCAAGCTCGTTGCGGGGAAACGCGCCTCAGGCCGCAACAGCACCCCGTCGGTTGTTTCCTCCACCGCAAACTCCATGCCGGGGCGCCAAGAGCGCGCCTCGCGGATGCGCCGGGGCAGCACGATTTGGCCTTTCGTCGATAGCCGAGTCGTTTCCATAGTAAGACCCGGTAAGATTATTTCATAGATGCAAGAATTCGGCGCGTTGTTCGGATTGCTGTTCGTCGCCCTCGCCATTGCCGCGCTCGCGAAGCGGTTCGATCAGCCGTATCCCATCGCACTCCTGGTCGGGGGAATTCTGCTCGCGTTTATCCCCGGCGCGCCAGTGCCCCGCCTCAACCCGGACATGGTCTTCTTCCTGCTGCTCCCGCCGATCCTCTGCGAGGCCGCCTACTTCACCAGTTGGCGCGACTTCTGGAAGTGGCGCCGTCCGATCTTACTGCTCGCGCTTGGACTGGTGACCGCGACGAGCGCCGTCGTCGCCGCGCTGTGCGTGTTCCTAATCCCCGGCATGAGTTGGTCCGTGGGATTCGTGCTCGGGGCTATCGTTTCTCCGCCCGATGCCGCGGCCGCCACCTCGATTATCCGGGGCTTACGTCTGCCGCGCCGCATTGTTCAAATCATCGAAGGCGAGAGCCTGGTGAACGACGCCTCGGCCCTCACGTTATACCGGTTTGCCGTCGCCGCCGTCGTCACCGGAACCTTTTCGTTAGGCGACGCTCTGCTGAGTTTCGCGTGGCTGGCGGTGGGCGGAACCGCCATCGGACTGGCGATCGGCTTCGCGTTCACGAAGATCTACCGCTGGATCAAGGACCCGGAGGTCGAAATCATCGCCACGTTTCTGGTGGCGTATTCGTCCTACTGGGTGGCGGAAGTCGTACACGCTTCGGGAGTACTGGCCGTGGTCGCCGCCGGGTTATGGCTAGGCCGGTGCGGACCGGAGATGTTCAACGCCACGACACGCATCCGCGCGCACGCGGTGTGGCAGACGGCGATCTTTTTGGTGAACGTCGGCATCTTCCTGCTTATCGGCCTTCAATTGCCGAGCCTCCTGGCCAGCTTGCGCGGCTACCCGCTCGACGACGTGATCGTTTGGTGTGTCGCGATCTCTATCGGCGTCATCGCCATTCGCCTACTCTGGATGTTCCCCGGCGCCTATTTGCCCCGGGCGCTGTCGAAACGCATTCGGGAAACGGAAGCGCGTCCTTCTTGGCAATCCGTGACGATTATCGGTTGGACCGGCCTGCGCGGCGTCGTTTCCCTCGCGGCGGCCATGGCGCTACCCGAAGAGACCTCTACCGGCTTACCTTTTCCTTACCGCACTCTCATCCTGCTGATGACGTTCGCCGTCATCCTCGCGACCCTGATCGTGCAGGGGATGACGTTGCGGCCGGTGATCCGGTGGCTGGGTATTCCGCAGGATCACACGAGCGAAGAAGAGGAGTTGTTCGCGCGCGTGCACACCACCGAGCGGGTGCTGGACCGGCTGGCGGAACTGGAGCGCATCGAAGCCGCTCCGCGTCCCGTCGTGGAAAGGATTCGCGGCTACTTCGAGGACCGCGCGGCGGAACTGCGGGCTCGGCTCGAAATCGAGACCGGCGGCGCGGCGATCGAGAATCAACCGGAGGAATTCCGCAGTCTCGCCGAACAGAGGCTTTGGTACGAAGTGGTGCGCACCGAGCGTCAAGCGCTGCTCGACCTACGCCGCCAAAACAAAATCGGCGACGAAGTGTTGCATGCCATGGAACGCGATACCGACCTGCTCGAAGCCCGCATCGCCGCCCGATAGGCGTTCGCCACGCCCGCGCTATCCTATGTTTGCGCGTCCTGGGGCGCGGCTGTCTCTCAAAAATTGATCCGATAGTCAATGTCATGGGATCCGGCTCGGTTTAAGCGCCGGTGAGCAAGCTCCGCCGGGAAGACTGGCATGGAGAAGCCTGATGGCGCTCGGAGGGTCCCCCCCTTGCTCTTAGGGGTCAATGACGGGGATGGCCTTTTTTCGCACCGGGGCGCGCCTATCCCGCCCACGTGAACATTCTTTTCATCGGCGACATTTTCGGAGCGCCCGGCCGCGCGATCGTCGCCAAGCATCTCAAGCGACTCGTGGCGGAAGAGCGGATCGACCTGACCGTCGCGAATGTCGAGAATTGCGCCGGTGGATTTGGAGTGACACCCGCGCTCGCCGAAGAGTTAATGGGTGTGGGCATCGAAGTGATGACGTCGGGCAATCATATTTGGGATAAACGCGAAATCTACGACTACTTCGCGCGCAATCCCAAGCTGCTGCGCCCGGCGAACTATGTGCCCGAATTGCCCGGGGCCGGTTTGGTGACCGTGCAGTGTTCGAACGGAGTTCCCGCCGCCGTGCTGAATTTGCAGGGGCGGGTGCATATGTCGGCGGTCGACGATCCGTTCCGCAAGGTCGACGAACTGCTGAGCGCCATCGACCCAGCGATCAAGGTCCGGTTCCTCGATTTCCACTGCGAAGCGACCAGCGAGAAGGTGGCGATGGGTTGGTATGTGGATGGCCGGGTATCGGCGATGATCGGGACGCACACGCATATTCCGACCGCCGACGAACGCGTGCTACCGGGTGGCACCGCGTATCTAACCGACAGCGGAATGACCGGGCCTTACGACTCGGTGATCGGGGTCGAGAAGGAGACGGTGATTCGAAAGTTCAAAACCTCGCTGCCGGTGAAGATGGAAGCGGCGAAGGGCATGGTGGAACTGCGCGGCGCAGTGGTGACGGTCGATCCGCTGACTGGGCGGGCGGTCGAAATTCGTCGAGTGACGGTGCGGGACTAGTCTCCTACCCATATTGCCCATATCGTCGGTATGGCAATATGGGTTTATGAAGACAACCGTCGAGATCTCCGATCCTTTGTTCCATCAGGCCAAAGCGCTGGCTTCGAAGAGCGGCATCAGCTTTCGAGTTCTCATCGAAGAAGGACTCCGCACGGCTGTAGAAGCTCGGACCCGGACGATCAAGACTCCTTTTCGTCTTCGCGATGGAAGCTTCAAACAATGCAAGGGGTTACAGCCGGGCATCGAAGAGAAGGATTTGATCGCCTTGGCCTATGGCGAAGAAAGTTCCTTTCGCCAATGATAGCCGTCGACACGAACATCTTGGTCTACGCCCATCGTCCCGGTTCGCGACACCATGAAGCTTCTTCGACAGCTTTGGTCGGCAGACCGGGATTACTCCCGGATGCGCGGTCTCGCTATCGTCAACCCATGTCTGGAATCTAGAGCCTAAAAGTTCGCTTAAGTACTAAAATAATACTTGACAAACTGCCGGGGGGGGGGGGGGTTAACATGAGTTCACAGTGAAAAAAAAATCAATTATTCGCCATTACACATCCCACCCCCGCGCATTTTG
>JANRJS010000014.1:0-293110 GCA_033763835.1 Bryobacteraceae bacterium
CGAGTGTGGCGTCTTATTCTGGATAAGGGGCTGTCCGTTCGTGAAGTCGAGCGGATGATGCGCGAAGAGAAAGCCGCCGCCGTTGGCGTCGGTACGGCCCGCCCCTCGGACGAGAACCCTTCGGCGCGCGTGCGGGAAGAAGAGCGAACCGCACGAGGCAACGAAGCGGATTTGCGGCATCTGGAAGACCGTCTACGCGATGCGCTGGGAACCCGTGTCCGTCTCGTCGGGACCGACACGCGTGGCAAAATCGAGATTGAATACTACTCGCAGGATGACCTGGATCGCATTTACACGCTAATTGTTGGGGATGGTGCCGGCGGTAGGAATTGAACCTACGACCTACGGATTATGAGACCGTCGCTCTAACCCCTGAGCTACACCGGCACGTCAATCACTAGCTTAACCCAATCCGGCACACTGCGTTAGACTCGACGTAAGTGGGCCGTCCCATCATCCGGTTCGAAAACGTCTCCAAAAGCTACGCTATCTACGACTCTCCCGGAGACCGGCTCGCGGAAATTCTAACCTTCCAAAAGCTACGCCGCCACCGGGATTTCTGGGCGCTCCGCGATATCGGCTTCGAAATCGAGCGCGGCGAAACCTTCTGTGTGATCGGCGAAAACGGCTCCGGCAAGAGCACGATGCTGCAAATCGTCGCGGGGATTCTCGAACCCACCGCCGGGACCGCGCAAACCGACGGCCGGGTCGCGGCGCTGCTCGAGTTGGGCTCCGGCTTTAACCCCGAGTTTTCGGGGCGAGACAACGTCTACCTCAATGCCGCCATCCTCGGCTTATCCGCCGCGGAAGTGGACCGCCTCTATCCAAAAATCATCGAGTTCGCGGAAATCGGGGACTTCATTCACCAACCCGTCAAAACCTACTCGAGCGGTATGAGCGTCCGGCTGGCGTTTGCCGTAGCCATCCACGTCCATCCAGAGGTGCTACTCGTCGACGAAGCCCTCGCCGTCGGCGATATCTATTTCCGCCAACGTTGCCTGCGGAAAGTGCACGAGCTTCGCTCTCAAGGCGTGACCATCCTTTTCGTTTCCCATTCGATGGGCGACGTAAAGGCGATCGGCGACCGCACGCTTTGGCTCGACGGCGGCCGCATTCGCGCTCTGGGGGCCACGGACCAAGTCGTAACCCAGTACCTGGCCGCGATGAACGCGAAGGACGCGCAGTACATCGACGCGCATCCGGTAGAAACCGCCGGACCCGTCCAACAGGCGCCGGAGTTTGTCGAAGGGCTGCCGAACGTCGATCACCGTTATGGCGACGGGCGCGCCCGCGTGGCCGGTATCGCCGTCCTAAACGGCGCCGGACAGCCGGTTCATCTGCTCGAACCGGGAACGAACGCCGTCGTACGAATCTCGGTGGAAGCGTACGAGGCGATCGCGCGGCCGAACGTGGGATTTATGCTGCGCAACCACATGGGCCTCGATTTCGCGGGAACCAACACGTTGCGGGAAGGTGTGGAAATGCCGCCGTTGCAGCCCGGCGAGCGCCGCACGGTCGACTTTCACGTCCAGTTGCCCACGCTTTATCCGAGCGCCTTTTCGTTCTCGCCCGCCATCGCCGACGGCGATCTAACCGCGTACCGCATGTGCGACTGGGTGGACAATGCCATTGTCCTGCAGATGGGCCACGGCGACGGGCCGGTGTACGGCTATCTGCACTTGCCGTGCCGCGTAGAGGTGAACGCGCGACTGGCCGCGCCTTCGGAGGCGATTCTTGCCCGCGCTTGAGTTTACGGGCGAGCGCGTCGTTCCCGGCGAGGTGGACACCGATCTCTGGAACGAACATTTCTCGCGCTATTTGTTCGCGGCGCGTTTGGCTCGATCGAAGCGCGTCGCAGACCTGGGATGCGGCGCGGGATACGGAACGGCGGAACTCGCGAAGACCGCCGTATCGGTGGCGGGCATCGACCGCTCGGAGGAAGCCGTCGCCTTCGCCCGGGAGCGGTACGGCGGCGGCAACGTGGAGTTCCACATCGCCGATTGCGCCGACACCGGGCTGCCGTCCGCGTCGGTGGATCTCGCGGTCGCCTTCGAGTTGGTGGAGCATCTCGACGACGCGCGGGCTCTCCTGCGAGAAGCGGCGCGATTGCTCGCGCCCGGCGGCCAATTGGCCATCTCGACCCCGAACCGCGACTACTACAACGAATCCCGCCGCGGCTCGGGGCCGAATCCGTTTCACCGCCGCGAGTACTCGTTGGCCGAGTTCCGCGACTTGCTCGGCGAATATTTTCCGCAAGTGACGTTGTTCGCCCAGAACCACGCGAGCGCGATCGTCATTGAACCGTTGTTGGCGAGCGGCTCGCAAGCGGCACTCCGCGCGGAAGCGCATGCCGACCCTGGATCCGCGCACTTCTACATTGCCGTTTGCGCCGTGACGCCGCAGATCGGCGCTCCGACATTCGTATATTTGCCCTCCGCCGCGAACGTCCTGCGAGAGCGCGAACGTCACATCGCCCGCCTCGACGAAGAAATTCGACTCAAGACCGCCGCACTCGAGGACGCGCTGGCGCGCCATGCCGCGCAGGTGGCCGCCTACCGCCGACTCGAAGGCGAACTGGCATCGAGCAACGATTGGGCGGCCCAGCGCGACGCGGAGTATCGCGAGAAAGTCCGGCATGTCGAGGCTCTCGAAAATCAACTGGCGGAGGAACGTGGCCGCGCCGCCGCCCACACGGCCAAGCTCGACGAGCAAATCGCGGAATGGGAGCGCTATGCACTGGCGAAGGACGTTGAACTCGCCGCCGCCCGGCAGAACAGCGCTTCGCTCGCCGTGGAACTCGAAGGCAAAGTCGTGGAACTCGGCGGCGCAGTTGAGTTGCTGCACCAGTCCGAAGCCGAGCTCGAAGCGCGCACGAACTGGGCGCTGTCTCTCGACCGCGAGCTCGCGGCGGTTCGCGAGCGCCTCCACGCCGCCACCGCCTCGCGCTGGCTGCGCTTGGGGCGCACACTCCACCTTGGGCCGAATCTCGAATCGTGAGCCGCTTTCTCGCCATCCTGCGCGGGCTCGCGGAACTCGCGCTAATTCCTTTCGCGGTGGCGATTCCGGCCATCGCGATCGTTTTGACCGATCTCGCCTGGACGATCGCCGGCCGCCGCCGGAAGGCGCAAGACACCGCTCCATCACGGGCTACGGCCTCCGTCGTAATCCCCAATTGGAACGGCCGCGATCTTCTCGAAAAGTACCTGCCTTCGGCGATCGCCGCGATGGCGGCAAATTCCGGGAACGAGATCCTCGTCGTCGATAACGGCTCGGAGGACGGCAGCGTAGAGTTTCTGCGCGAAACGTTTCCCGCCGTTCGCGTGCTGGCGCTGCCGCGCAATCTCGGTTTCGGCGGAGGTTCGAACGCGGGATTTCGCGCGGCGAAGAACGACATCGTCGTATTGCTCAATAGCGACATGCGCGTCGCGCCGGACTTTCTCGACCCCCTTCTCGCATGCTTCGACGATCCGCAAGTATTTGCCGCCGCTTGCCAGATCTTTTTCACCGATCCTGAGAAGCCGCGGCAGGAGACGGGCCTCACGCAAGGAGCGTGGCGCGATGGCATGTTACGCGTCCGGCATCGGATCGACGAGCAAGTGACGGAGCCGTTTCCCTGCTTCTATCCCGGTGGGGGATCGGCGGCGTTCGACCGGCGGAAGTTCCTCGAACTCGGTGGTTTCGATTCGCTACTCGCACCGTTTTATCTCGAAGATACCGACCTCGGTTACATGGCCTGGAAGCGCGGCTGGAAGGTTCTTTATCAGCCGAAAAGCCATGTCTGGCACGAGCATCGCGGAACGATCGGAAAGAAGTTCTCGCAAAGCTACATCGACGGCGTGCTCCAGAAGAATTTTGCGCTGTTCGCCTGGAAGAATATCCATTCGCCCCGGAAGCTCGCCGCGCACTTTTTATTCGCGGGAGTGGGCGCGGCGGTAAGCGCATTCGCCGGCCGCTCGCTGGAGCGTGCGAGCTTGCCGGGGCTGGGACGCGCGCTTGGGCAACTGCCCGGGGCCATCGCTTCCCGATGGCGCGCCCGCTCGCTTTCCGTGGTAGACGACACCGAAGCGTTCCGCCGTCCGCTGGGAGGCTACTACCGCGACCGTTTTCTCGCGCCACGGGCAGTCCCCGAACGGCCTTCGGTGCTGTTCTTGAGTCCGTACCCCATCGAGCCTCCCGTCCATGGCGGCGGCGTCTTCATGAGCCAAACGCTGCGCCAGTTAGTGAAGCGCGCCGACGTTCATCTGATCGCGCTCCTCGACCGGCGCGAGCAGATCGCCGATCACGCCGCGCTGGCCGGCCTGTGCGCGTCGTTCGCCTATATCGTCAAGATCACGGGCGAAGAGCACGCTCTCGCCTCTCCGCGCCCGCATGCCGTGCGCGAGTTCGCCAGCGCCGACCTAGAGTGGCTCATTCACCGGCAGATCTACCAAGGCGGCGCCGATGTCGTCCAGATCGAGTACACCAACATGGGCCAATACGCCTGCGAGTTTCGCCGCCTGGCCACCTGCGTTTTCGAACACGATGTGTACTTCCAGTCCATCGCGCGCCTGCTGCGGCAACCGGGACTGTCGCTGCGGCGGGCCCAATCGGCGCTTGAATATTTGCGTGCGCTCCGCTTTGAACTGAGCATGCTAAGCCGTGTGGACGAAATTCAGGTCTGCACGCGCGACAACGCCGAGTACTTAGTGAGTTTCGACCGTTCGCTGACGCCGAAAATCCGGACCGGGTTGCGCGCCGGGATCGACGCCGGAAGCTACGAGTACCGCGACGCCGGGGATCCGCGCCGCGAACCGGATACGATTCTTTTCGTCGGCAGCTTCCGCCATCAACCGAATCAAGAAGCGCTAACCTGGTTCGCGCGGGACGTGATGCCGCAAATCCTCGCGCTGCGCCCAAGAGCGAAACTCGTGTGCGTGGGCAGCGATCCTCCGCCGCCGCACGCGTTTCCGAATCTGGGCGGCGCGATCGTGGTCCGCGGATTCGTCGCCGACGTTCGCGCCGTGTTCCACGAGTATTCAGTTTTCGTCTGCCCCATCCTTTCCGGTTCGGGCGTCCGCGTCAAGTTACTGGAAGCGTTCGCCTCGGGCATCGCCTGCGTCTCGACGCCGATCGGCGCGGAAGGATTGGCGGGGAACGACGGCGAGTTCTGCCGCCTGGCCGGCGATCCCCGGGCCTTCGCCCACGCCGTCGCCGATCTCCTCGACCGGCCCGATTCCGCGATGACCGCGCGGGCCCGGCAAGAAGTCGCTCAGAATTGGAACATGCCGGTGATGACCGAGCGCCTGGTAGAGCGTTACCGCGAACTGTTGCGAGCGAAGCGTGTATAACGGCCAGCGGATCACGGTGATCATTCCGTGCTTGAACGAAGAACAGGGCATCGAGCAAGTACTGCGCCGCATGCCGGATTTCGTCGATCAAACGATCGTCGTCGATAACGGTTCGACGGACCGCACGCGCGAGGTGGCGGAGGGCTTTGGCGCGGAAGTGATTCGCGAGCATGTGCGCGGCTACGGGCGCGCTTATAAACGCGGCTTCCAGCACGCGACCGGCGATGTAATCGTCACGCTCGACGGCGATCACAGCTACCCGCCCGACGCGATCTCCTATTTGCTCGAGGCGTTCCGCCACCTGGAAGCGGATTTTCTGAACGCGTCGCGCTTTCCGGTGCGCGAAAAAGGCGCGATGAGCCTGAAACATAAGTTCGGCAATTTGGTTTTGTCGCTCGCGATGTCGATTCTGTTCCTGCGCTGGGTGTCGGATTCGCAGTCGGGCATGTGGGTGTTCAAGCGCTCGATTCTGGAGCGCATGAAGCTGGAATCGGACGGCATGGCGTTTTCCGAGGAGATCAAGATCGAGGCGCTTAAGGCCAAAGTACGGTTTGTCGAAATCTCGATCCAGTACTCGTCGCGGCTGGGCGAGATCAAGCTGAATCCGTGGCGCGACGGCATCCAAAACCTTCTCTTCCTGGTTAAGAAGCGCTTTTCGTGATCTCCGCCGTAGTCCCCACGTTCAACCGCCGCGACTTGCTGGAGCGCGCCGTGCGGTCGATCGAGGCGGACGAGGTTGTGGTGGTGGACGACGGATCGACGGAGGACGTGCGGGTTGCGGGCGCGCGCAATTTGAGGCTCGAGGGCAACCGGGGATTCGCGTACGCCGTCAATCGAGGCATTGAGGCCGCGGCGGGCGATTGGGTGGCGATCGTGAACAACGATGCCGTGCTGGAGCCGGGCTACCTGACGACGCTGCGGGTAAGGGCGGAGCTTACGGGCGCGTGGTTCGCTACCGGCAAAATCTTGCGCGAGAGCGACCCGGCGCGCATCGATGCCACGTTCGATCTGGTCACGCGCGCGGGGCTCGCCTGGCGGGTAGGCGACGGATGGCCGGCCGATCGATTGGACGAAGAGCGCGCCATCGCCATCGCGCCGATGACCGCCGCGCTGTTCCGGCGCGAGCTGTTCGAGAAAGTGGGCTTACTCGACGAATCGTTCGGGAGCTATCTCGAAGACGTCGATTTTGGAATCCGGTGCGCGGCGGCGGGCTACCGTGGCGTCTACGTCCCGAGCGCGCGCGGGTTACACAGAGGGAGTGCGACACTGGGCGCGTGGCGCGCGGACACGGTGCGGTTGTTGTCGCGCAACCAAATGCTATTGGTAAAGAAGCACTTAGGCCCGGATTGGATTTGGCATTCGGGACGCTCCGTGATTTGTGGGCAAGCGTTGTGGGGATGGGCGGCGCTGCGGCGCGGTTGTTTCGCCGCCTGGTGGCAAGGGAAACGGGACGCGGGACGCCTGCATCCGGAAGTGGTACCCGGTACGCGGCGGGCGATCGAAGAAAGTGAACGCGAGTTGCTGGACTTGGCGCGCGGCGACCGGTTTTGGGACTTCTATCGATGGCTGACTTAATGGGGGCTGAGCTAACGGCGGTAATCGTGACGCACAACTCGGCGCCGGAACTGCCCGCGTGTCTCGAAGCGATTCTCGCGTGGACTCCGCATGTGGTCGTGATCGATAACGCGTCCTTGGACGAAAGCGTTTCCGTGGCGCGCCGGTATCCGGTCGAGGTCATCGCCAATCCGGACAATCGAGGATTCGCCGCGGCGGTGAATCAAGGGTTTGAGCGCGCGGAAACGCCGTTTGTATTACTGCTCAATCCCGACGCGGTGGCGCTACGGGGTCGCGACGAACTGCTGCGGGCGGCGTCCGGCGGGGCGTCTACAGGCACGCTGGTCGGCGAGGACGGACGGCCGCAGATCGGGTTCGGGATCCGGCGACTGCCGACGCCTGCGGCATTGATCTTCGAGTGCCTGGGGATCAATCGCTTACTTCCGTCAAACGCGGCGAACCGGCGCTGGCGGGCGCTCGATTTCGATCTCTCGCAAGAGCAGGACGCCGAACAACCGGCGGGGGCTTTCTGGCTGATCCGGCGGGACGTTTGGGCGTCGCTCGGCGGCTTCGACGAGCGCTTTCGCCCGGTGTGGTTCGAGGATGTGGATTTCGCGAAACGGATGCGGGACCGGGGGTTTCGAATCCGCTACACGCCGCTGGCCGCCGCTCGCCATGCGGGGGGGCATTCCGTCGGACGGATGGATTCGCTTAGGCGGGTCTTGCACTGGCATGTTAACCTTTCGATATACGGACTTAGGCACTTCTCTCCCTCCGCGAGGGTGCTGGTTGGGGTGG
The DNA here is from genome assembly GCA_033763835.1 of Bryobacteraceae bacterium. Taxonomy (GTDB): domain Bacteria; phylum Acidobacteriota; class Terriglobia; order Bryobacterales; family Bryobacteraceae; genus JAPKYZ01. The sequence continues at coordinate 7,680 of JANRJS010000014.1, forward strand.
CCGCAACGCTCGGTGGGGTTGTGAGGGGCTGTGCTAGAGTATCGAGTTCGGTTTTCCGGGTAGTAACGGGCGGCAAACGGCCAAGTAGCGACGATCCCGCTGTTGTAATTCGAAAATCCAAGGACACGGAACAAGTTCATCTACATGTCCCATAAGGGCTTCGTTTCGGTCACTATCGTGACCTACAACAGCGGCCGCTTTATCAAGCGGTGCCTGGAATCGGTCCTTCAGCAGCGGTACCCGCTGAAGGAAATCATTGTGATCGACAACGCCTCGACCGACGGGACGGTGGATATTCTCGAGCAGTTCGAGTCGCGTTGCCGGGTGGTTTATAACTCGAAAAACGTGGGCTTCGCCGCGGCGCAGAATCAGGCGATCGAGCTTTCGGAAGGCGAATGGGTTCTGACGTTGAATCCGGACGTGCTGCTGTTTCCGAACTTTATTCAGTCGCTGGTGGATGCGGGCAATCGCGATCCGGAAGTCGGCACGGTGTGCGGCAAGCTGCTTTCGATGCTCGCGACGTTCGATTTGCCGGATCATCCGCTGGTCGATTCGACCGGGATTTACTTTACGCCGACCATGCGGCATTTGGATCGCGGATCGCTCGAAGTGGACAACGGGCACTATCTGAATTTCGAGTATGTGTTCGGCGCGACGGCGGCGGCGGCGCTCTACCGTCGGGAGATGATCGACGACATCTCGATGGACGGCGAGTTTTTCGATAACGAATTTTTCGTGTATCGCGAAGACGCCGATGTGGCGTGGCGCGCGCAATTGCTGGGCTGGAAGTGTTTGTACACGCCTTTCGCGCGCGGGTATCACGTGCGGAGCGTCCGGCCGATGAACCGGCGGGCACTGCCGCCGGAGATCAATATGCATTCGGTGAAGAACCGGTTCATGATGCGGGTGAAGAACATGACCGGCGATCTCTACCGGCGGAATTTCCTGCCCATTACGGGGCGCGACTTGACGGTGGTGGGCGCGTGCCTGCTGCACGAATGGTCGTCGCTCAAGGCGTTTTGGATCGTGGCGCGGCACTGGAGCAAGCTGCTCGAAAAGCGGCGATGGATCATGGAGCGGCGGCGCGTGTCCGACGAGTACATCGCCGGGTGGTTCCGTTTCCAGCCGGTCAGCCATCCGGCGGCGAAACCCTCGCGTTCGCTGGCCCGGGCGAAGACGGTTCGCGGCTAATCTCTTCTTAGTGCGTATCGCGCTGGTCGGCACTCGCGGCATCCCCGCCCGCTACGGGGGCTTCGAGACGTTCGCCGAGGAGTTGTCGAGCCGCCTGATTCTGCGCGGGCACGAAGTTCGGGTTTACACGCGGGAGCGCTTCCATTCGCCGACCTATTTGGGCGCCGAGGTGTGCTGGCTGCCGACGATTCGGCACAAGTACTTCGACACGCTCGCGCACACGTTTCTCTCGACGCTCCATTTGATCTTCCATCCCGTCGACGTAGCGCTGTACTGCAACGCTGCGAACGCGATTTTCACCTGGATGCCGAGGGTTTTGGGCATGCCCGTCGCCCTGAACGTCGATGGCCTGGAGCGCAAGCGCAAGAAATGGAATGCCGCGGCGCGGACTTGGTACCGCTGGTCGGAATGGCTTTCGACGGTCTGCCCGTCGCGGATCGTCACCGACGCCGCGGCCATCGAGCGCTACTACCGCGAGACGTACCAGGCCCCGTCGATCATGATTCCTTATGGGGCGGAGCCGGTGGCGGCCGAAAGCCGGAAAGCGCTGGACGAACTGGGGCTTAAGCCGGGCGAATACTTCCTATACGTGAGCCGTATGGAACCGGAAAATAACGCGCTGCTGGTACGGGAATCGTTCGAGAAGCTCGATCCATCGATCGGATTGGGGATGCGCTTGGCGCTGGTGGGCGACGCTCCTTACGCCCACGAATACCTGGCACGGGTGCGCGACACGCGCGACGCTCGAGTGATCCTGCCCGGCGCCATCTACGGCGCGGGTTACGCGGAGTTGCAATCGCACTGTTTCGCTTACGTGCATGCGACGGAGGTCGGCGGTACGCATCCGGCGCTGATCGAGGCGATGGGGCGCGGCGCTTTGGTGCTCTATCTCGACAACGACGAGAATCGCGAAGTGGCGGGCGGCGCGGGGATATCGTTTACCGCGGAGACGTTGCCGGACGCGATGCGGCGGGCGATCGCCATGCCCGAAGAGGAACGCGCCGATCTGCGGCGGAAGGCCGTCGCACGCGTGCGCCAGCGCTACAGTTGGGACGCGGTGACGGACGCCTATGAGCGCTTATTCCAGGAATTGGTTGGGTAGACTGAGAGCATGACGGTCACGCTAAATGTGGAACGCGAGAAGTTCCTCGAAGAGACGGTCGCCTCGGGGCGTTATGCCACAACGAACGAAGCGGTGGAGGCGGCGTTCGACTTGTTCGAGGAGCGAGAGCGCAAATTGGCGGCGTTGAGGTTCGATATCGACCAAGGCCTGGAAGACCTGGAGGCGGGCCGGTACGTAGAGCTTTCCCCCGAGGATCTGCCGCAGTTCTTCGCGAAAATTCGGAACGAACCGCTAGCGTGAAGCTAAGGATCGCCGACCTGGCCCGCAGGGACTTAGCGGCCATCGAACGGTACTGGGTTCGCGAACGAAAGTCGCCGGTGGCGGCGGATCGCCATCTAGCTCTCGCTCAACGGGCTATGGTCCGAATCGAGCGGGCACCCTACGCCGGACGCCCACGACCCGAGTTTCAACTGGGCTTGAGGAGCTTCGCCGCCCGGCCCTACGTGATCTACTACCGCATTCGCGAAGACATCCGCGAAGATAGGTTCGTCGAGATCGTTCGGGTGCTGCACGGAGCCCGCGACGCAGCCGCCGAGTTCGCCGATGCACCGTAGCTGGGTGGAAGTCGATCTGGGGCGCATCGCCGCCAATTACCGCGCGATTCGCGAGGCGGCGGGGGGAGTCGAAATTCTCGCGGTCGTCAAGGCGGACGCCTACGGGCACGGGATGGTGGCCGTCGCGCGGGCGCTGGCGAACGAGGGCGCGCAATGGTTCGGAGTGTCGAGCTTCGAGGAAGGGATCGCCCTACGCGCGAGCGGCGTCGCGAAGCGCATTCTGGTGATGGCCGATCATGGATTCGACGCCGAGCGCCACGCCGGGTTAACGCCGGTGATTCATTCGCTCGACGAGATTCCCGCCGCGCCGTATCACCTGAAAGTGGATACCGGCATGCACCGGCTGGGCGTGCTGGCCTCACCGGAAGCGATCGCCGCCCGGGTGGCTGGAACGCCGATCGAGGGGCTGATGACGCACTTCGCCTCGTCCGCCGATTTCACTTCGGGACAGACGCGCGAACAGCAGGCGCGGTTCGCGGAGTTGTGCGGACGCATCGCGCCGCGCTACGTTCATGCGGCGTCCACCAATCCCGTGCACTTCGCGATGCGGGAAACGTGGGGGAACTTGTTGCGTCCGGGACTCGCGCTGTATGGATACGTATCAGGGGCGAAAGGCACGGCGCCCGGAAAGCTGCTCGATGTCGCTCCGGCGCTGACGTGGAAAGCGCGCGTCATCGCGGTGAAGGAAGTTCCGGCGGGGGCGCGGATCGGCTATGGAGGAACGTTTGTCGCGCCGCGCCCCATGCGGATCGCCGTCGCGGGGGCGGGTTACGCCGACGGGTTGTCGCGGCGGCTGTCGAACAAATCGCGCTTTGTGGGCGCCGTTTCGATGGACGTTTCGACGATCGACGTCACCGGTAGTCCCGAAATCCGGCCGGGCGGAGAGGTGACTCTGCTCGGTCCGGACTACGACGCCCGGGCGATGGCGCGCGACGCGGGGGTGATCGCCTACAGCGTGCTCACCGGGATTAGCGCGCGCGTGAAGCGGGTGTACTTCGACCCTTGAGAGCCGCCGGCAAAACGGCCTGTGACGTAGGCGTCACGGCCTTTGCCGACTAGCCAGCACGCGCACGGCGCGCGGAGCGCCTTGCATACTGGCCGCCTCAATGAGAATTTCGAACGAAGCGAGTTTCGACAAATCTTGCGTGCCGAGCAGTTGGTGGACCGATTCGAGCCGCCCCGGGTCGGTGACGAACTCGACCGCGGCTTCGGTGCCCTCCATGCTCAACCCGGCGAGCGAGAGCACGCGACCCGTACCCGAGAGATTGGGCAGCATGGCGATCCGCACCGGTCCCGAATGCGGGCCGTCGGCGTTGCCCTGGGGGCTGTAAAGGGCGGATTCTCCCGCGCGGGGGGCGCGGTTCGCGATGCCTCCGGGGGCGAAGTGAAAGTTGAGCGAGCCCTCGAATAACTCCACCCAAGGGTTCGACGTGCTGGCCGCCATCAGAATGAAGTGGCCGTTCTTGAAGTCGCGAACCTGCATGTGACGCGGATGGCGTACGGAGAGCTTCCGTCCGAGCGACGGCTCCATAAGATGCAGCCGCTGCAACAGCGAGATATCGGCCAAGCTCGTAATTTGACGTCCGAGCAACCCTTGGTGCGTCGCCCGCTCGAGCGGCGTCGCCGCTTCCGCTACCTTGAAGTCGCGCGCGACATACTCGGCCAGCGAGGGAGCGCCGCCCCGAAAGCGGTTTAAGTGGACGAGGGACGAGTCGGTGAGCACCAGGGTCACCGGAGCGCCCGCGAAAACTTCGCCCGCCACGGTTTGCGGGGCGGGGATGGCCGTTAACCGCCACGTCAACCCGGCGCACACCAAGGCTAGCGCCGCGGCCGCGATCCAGCCCCAGGGCCGGGGATTGGGCACGACGGGCGGAATCGCCGGTTCCGGCAAGGCGTGCGGGACGAACACCGGCACGTAGCTGCCTTTGGGAATCTCGATGGCCAGCGGTTCTTCGCGGCCTTCGGCGGCGAAGTACTCGGCGAGTTTAGTCCGCAGGTGGCGCGCGGATACTCGAACGATGTTGTCGTCGGCGGGGTTGTATCCGTTACTCCGCCCGAAGACTCGCACGCCGATCAACTGCTCGGTGACTTCCTCGGGATGGCCAGCCAGCGTGCGCTCGCACACATCGATCAGGAACTCCCGCAAGCGGGGCGACTTCCCGAAGGCGCGGCTCTCCGTCACACGCCGGACCAACTCGGCCCGGGCACCCGATTCCACAGGAGGCGTCGTCGCCTGCAACCGGCTCATTCCGCAAGGCCCCCGTTCAGGTGAAACACAGTAAAATCACCGAAAAGCACTGTCGAGATTCTATCGCGCGGGTGCATACTGGTCGAAATTCTCGCCCAAGGAGTTTCCGTCATGGCCCTCGTCCGCCTTCTTGCGCTCACGCTCGCGCTATCCGGCGCGGTTCTCGCCCAGACCCAAACCGCCACCGTCCGCGGATCGATCACCGATTCCTCGGGCGCGGCGGTTCCGAACGCCACGCTCACCTTGACCAACATCGATCAGAACCGGCCTTGGTCGGCGCGATCGAACGACCAGGGCGAGTATGTCTTCTTGCAGATTCCGCCCGGACCCTACCGGCTGGCGGTGGAGGCCCAAGGGTTCAAGCGGTACCAACGGGATTCGTTCACGCTGGAAGTGGCGCAGGTGGCGGCCTTCGACATTACGCTCGAAGTGGGATCGGTGAGCGAAACGATCGCGGTGACGGGCGAGGCTCCGATTCTCGAAACCGCGAGTTCGACGTTAGGCGAAGTGGTGAACTCGCTGTCGGCGGAAGCGCTGCCGTTAAACGGCCGGAACGTGATGCAACTGGTGGCGCTGACCCCGGGGATCGCCACAACGCGCAATTACCGGTCGAACGCCGTCGGCAACGGCGCGATCGCGTCGAACGCCTTCTCGGCGAACGGCGGGCGCAACGTTTCGAGCAGCATTATGGTGGACGGTTCGCCGCAAGAGGTGATGGGTTACAACCAGCCGGCTTACGTGCCCAACCCCGATGCGGTGCAGGAATTCAAAGTGCAGACCAACTCCCTTTCGGCGGAGTACGGCCGGACGGGCGGCGCGGTGGTGAACATGGTGAGCCGCGCGGGGACCAAAGAGTTCCATGGCGTGCTCTACGAGTTTTTGCGTAATAACGTCCTAGACGCGAATTCGTTCTTCGACAATCTCAACGGGCGAAGCAAGGGAGCGTTCCGCTACAACCAGTTCGGCGGAACGATCGGCGGCCCGATGACGAAATCGCGCGACCGCAGCTTCTTCTTCTTCAACTACGAAGGGCTGCGGCAGGTGAATCCGGGCGGACAGTTCTTTAGCGTGCCGACGGCGGCGATGCGCGCGGGCGATTTTTCGGGTACACCCGATTTGATCTACGACCCGGCGACGATCAACGCGGCGGGGGAACGGATGCAGTTCCCCGGCAATCGAATTCCCGCCAGCCGCTTCAACGCCGTGGGCGCAAAGCTCTTGAGCTTTTACCCGGAACCGACCGGCGCGGGAGTCATCAATAACTTCTACTCGCAGTCGGGCGGGCGGCCGGCCGACAACGCCTATTCGATTCGCGTCGATCACCGGTTTTCGGACCGGCACAACATCTTCGGGCGCGTGTCCTGGAACGACCGGAAGGTGCCGCTGGCCAATCACTATGGCAATATCGCGTCGCCCAACTCGGGGCAGGACGGTTCGGTAAACCGCAGCGCGACCATCGACGACAACTATCTGATCGGCGGTTGGGTGCTGCACGCCAACGTGGGCTGGGCGTACGCCGCGAATCCGCGTAGCGCGCAACCGGAGGAGGTCACTTCGGCCTCGTTGGGGATGCCGGCCGCCATCGACGCGGTTTCGCAGTTCAAGATTTTTCCGCGCATCGAACCCACCGTGTACGGCGCGATGGGCGGAGACGCGACCTGGGTCATCGGCAACAAGTTCGAGACCTACACGGCGACGGGCGACGCGGCGAAGCTGATCGGCAAACACTCGATCAAGTTCGGCGGCACGTACCGCGCGAACCGCGCGTCGAATTTCCGGCCCAACGCTCCGAACGGACTCTATTCGTTCAACGACAACTGGACGCGGCGCTTCTTCAATCGCGCCGGGGGCGGCAATTCGATCGCATCGATGCTGCTTGGGTTGCCGGGCGGCGGGCGCATTCAGTCCGAACCGGCGCTGGCGATCCAGGTGTTGTACTACGCCGGTTACGTTCAGGACGATTGGCGGGTGAACGACCGGCTGACGTTGAATCTCGGCCTGCGCTGGGATTCCGACCGGCCGCTGACGGAGCGGTTCAATCGCACTTCCTGGTTCGACTTCGACGCCACGTTGCCGATTCAACCCGCGGGGCTCGGGCCGATTCGCGGCGGTTTGGTCTTCGCCGGACGCGACGGCAATCCGCGCGGCAACAAGAATCCGGACGGCAACAACTTCGCGCCGCGCGTGGGACTCGCTTATAAGGTGACGGATCGCCTCGTCGTCCGCACCGGCTTTGGAATCTTCTTCAACCCAACTACTGGAATCGGGCCGAGCGCGGGGTCTACCGGTGCGCTTAGTTACAACGCCAACACGCAAGTCACCACGAGCATCGACGGCGGACGCACGCCGTTCACCACCATGTCGAATCCTTTCCCGAATGGCTTCAACGTGCCCGAAGCGGGTTCGCGCGGCTTACTCACTTTCGCCGGACAAGGCATCACCGCCCAGGTGCGCGGCGATCGCACACCATATAGCGCGCAGTGGAATTTCAACGTCCAATACGCGGTGAAAGACGACATGCTGATCGACGTGGCCTACGCAGGTAACGCCGGCGTGAAGTTGCTGGCGCAGTCGGAATTCAATCAACTGCCGGACCAATTTCTAGCGCTGGGCGATCAACTGAATCAAACGGTGGCCAATCCGTTTCTCGGCCTGCTGCCCGCTACGACATCCCTGGGCCAGGCCACCACGACGCGCGGGCAATTGTTGCGGCCCTATCCGCACTTGACGGGATTGACGCACTCCTGGGGATCGCAAGCGCACTCGAGCTACCACTCGCTGCAAGCGAAGTTCCGCAAGCGCTACCGGTCTGGGTTGCAGATGCTGGCGGCGTACACGTGGTCGAAGATGATCGACGATACGTCGTCGGTGGCGGGCTTCCTGGGCCAGCAAAATCCGGACTACACGAATAACAACCAGAAGTGGTGGGACAAGTCGCTTTCGGCGCTCGACGTGGCGCACCGGCTGGTGGCGAACTTCCAGTACGAACTGCCGTTCGGCAAGGGCAAGCGGTTCGCGTCGGGCGGCGGCGTGTCGAACGTCCTGCTGGGCGGCTGGAATGTCAACGGCATCGCGAGCGCGCAAAGCGGACTGCCGATCTCGATCGGTTCGCGGCAGAACACGACGAACTCCTTTGGCGGCGACCAGCGCCCGATTTCGACGGGGATCAAGAGCCGCACCGACGGCTCGGACACGGATCGGATCTACGGATGGTTCAACAACGCGGCGTTCGTGGACGCACCGGCGTTCGCGTTTGGCAACGTGGGGCGGTTGCTGCCGGATAATCGCGGGCCAAAGCTCGTGAATTTCGACTTCTCGGCGATCAAGGATTTCGCGTTCGGCGAACGGCGGCGGCTGCAATTCCGCGCGGAGCTGTTCAACGCGTTCAACAACGTGAACTTCAATAATCCGTCGGGCACGACGTTTGGGCAGCCGACGTTCGGGTTGGTGACCGATACCGAAGCGGCGCGGATTATTCAGTTCGGGTTGAAGTTGTACTACTGATTGCGCGGCGGCGGGCGATCAGGAACGCGAGTCCGGCGAGCGCAAGAAGGTAGGTCGTGGGTTCCGGCACCTTCGAGCGCGATTCGTACCACGCGATGTCGGCTGCGTCGAGCGCTACTCCGCCGCCTTCGGCGCCTTCGAAGATGAACTCGAAGGGGCACATCTCGGCGTTTGGATCGCACGCTTCGCCGATCGGGTCGCCCTTGGCGTCCACACCCAACTTTCCGTATTTGGATTCGGCAAAGGTGAAGATCGCCCGCACCTTGCCATCGGCGATCATGCCGGAGCCGGAATCGCCGGACAAGCCCATTCCTTGCTTCTTCGCGGTGTCGAGGAAAACGAAGGCGGCATCGTATTCGTAGGTTCCGTCGTCGAACGGACCGAACTTCGAAAAGGACGTGTTCCATTCGCGCTGGATGCCGTAGTTCTCGCTCGCGGGCATCGGCACATGATGGACATAAGTTCCGGCGGCGACCCCGAAGAGTTTCTGTTCGTCCGCCGTCGCCGGTACGCCGCTGTCGCCGTAGCCCGAGACGTAAACGTCGGTGAAGAAGGCGAACGCCGAGCCGAGCGGGACCGAAGCGATCGCCTTCAACACGTCCTGCTGCGCCATGCCGAGAAGGCCGAGATCGAAGCTGGCGGCGATGAATCCCAGGTCTTTTTTGCCGGTGGACCCGCCACGCGCGATCGCTACCCACGACGGATCGGCTTCGAATCCAGGATTGGTGGCACCCATGATCCCGGCGTCGCTTCGGAAACCGATCTCCTCGATCCAGTTGTTTTCGAAGACATGGTCCGCCGTGGCGATGCAAAGCAGCAGCGAGTTGTAGGCGGCGTTGTAGGACGAGCCGAACACGATGCCCGATCCCGAACCGTTGTTGCCTAGGATGCGCACCGCCGAATCGAACGCACCGGCCAGAACGCGGTCCGGTTCGAACAACGAAGCGAAGCCAGAGGGTGCGGTCTGCGCGGCGAGCGCGATCGCGAGGACGGGAACGCGGAGACGTCCAAGGAGCATAAAACTTCCTCCCGGCTGGGGACGTTACTACGATTCAGCCCGCAAAGCAACCGCCGGGTCGACATGAGAAGCGCGGCGGGCGGGGATTAAGCAAGCGGCGAGCGCGACGGCGAGCACTCCAAGCGTCACGGCCACGAACGTCGCCGGGTCGTGCGGGCGTACTTCGTAGAGCATCGTTTCGAGCGTGCGCGAGAGTGTCCAAGCGCCCACGAGGCCGATGGCGAGACCGATCGCGGTTAGAGCAAATCCGCGGCTGAGCACGATCCGGTAGACGTCGCCCAAGCGCGCGCCGAGCGCCATGCGAATGCCGATCTCGCGCGTGCGTTGCGCGACGGCGTAGGACATGACGCCGTAGATTCCGAGCACGGCGAGCGCAAGGGCCAACGCTCCGAACGCCGCGAGCATCATCGTCTGAAAGCGCGGACGCGCGAGCGTCTGGTCCACCCAATGCTCCATTGTTGCCAGTTCGGCGATGGGGAGGTTGGGGTCCATTTCGCGAATCAGAGTGCGTACCGGTTCGGCGAGCGTTTCGGGCGGCACGGCGGTCCGGATCACGAGCGATCCCCAACGCATGGGAAGCTGCGCGTGCGGGTAATAGACCGTCGGGCGCTCGACTTTTTCGAGGTTCTGGTGCCGGATGTCGGCGACGACGCCAACGATTTCGCCGGGCTTCTCGTCGTCCATCCGAACGATCAGCGATTTACCGAGCGGGTCTTCGTTGGGAAAGATCTCGCGGGCCAGCGCCTCGCTGACGATGTAGGCGCGGGGGGCGTCGGGGCGCATGTCGGCGTCGGTGAGCATGCGTCCGCGCGTCAGGGGAATGCGAAGGGTATCGAAGTAGTTCCTCTGTACGATTCGGACGTCGGCGATCGGCATTGCGCCGGGGTCCGGCTTGGGGCGGTCCGTCCGCCAGAAGCGCGTCGCCGATCCTGTCCCACGCATGGGCATGAAGGTGATGAAGCTCGACGCCTCGACGCCAGGGAGCGTTCGAATCTTGCCAGTCAGTTCTTCGTAAAAGCGAACGGCGCGTTGCTCGTCGGGATAGTCCGCGCGGAACAGGCTGAGTTCCATCGTGAGAATGTTGCGCGTTTCGAAACCCGGTTTGGTATTCGCCAACCGGACGAAGCTGTTGACGAGAAGCCCCGCTCCACACACCACCGTGACGGCGATCGCCACTTCGGCGATGGAGAGGATGTCGCGCACGCGCGTTGCGTGAGCGTCGTGAGTCGCTCCGCGCGTTTGGGACGCGAGACGCGAGGCGGAAAGCGCGGGGGCAATCCCCAGTAGAAGGCCAGTGAACGCCGCTACTACGGCCATCGCGGCCAGAACCGGCCATTCGAGCGATACTGTGTCCAGCCTGGGAATGTCCTTCGGTCCCCAGAGCCGGACGGCGTCGACGATCCAGACCGCGAGCGCGAGTCCCACGGCGGTACCGGCGGCGGCGAGCGTCAGCGATTCGACGAGAAGTTGCCGGGCCAGCCGAATTCGCGTCGCGCCGAGCGAAGCTCGAATGGTTAGCTCCCGCTGCCGGGCCGCGACGCGGGTGAGCATCAAGCTCGCGACGTTCGCGCAGGCGATCAGCAGGACGCAGCCCACGGCACCTAAGAGGATCCAGATAGCGCCGCGGACATTACCGTGCAGCTCGTCGTCGAGCGATCGGGCCATGGATGTGCGGTCGGCGTTGTTCTCGGGGTAAAGCCGCCGGAGCTCGTCGCCGATCCGGCGCATTTCGGCGTCCGCCGCCTGAACCGTTACGCCATTCTTTAGTTGCGCGAAGCCCATCAGGTACCGGCCGCCGTTCCGCCGGCCGTCGTTGTCGAACTCGCGCAATTGGATGTTGCCCCAAAAATCGGGCTGTCGTGTGGAGATGGAAACGAAGTGGGGCGGCGCGACGCCGATCACGATGGTGGCGGCTCCTCCCAGCCGGATCACGCGGCCGACGATGGCCGGATCGGCGGAGAACTTGCGGCGCCAGAGCCCGTCGCTAATCACCGCAACGGGGGGCGCGCCGACGCGGTTATCGGCGGCTGTGAATCCGCGCCCGATGGCCGGAGCGGCCCCGAACATCGGAAAGAAGTCCGCGCCGACCCGCTCCCCGCGCAGGACTTCCGCGTCGCCCACGCCGGTGAGGTTGGTAGTAATGAAATCGATCGGAGTCATCCGTTCGAAGGTCGTCTGGCGGCGCGTCCAGTCGATGTAGTTGGCCGGGGCGATCACGCGTCCCGATGGGACGGAGATGCGCTTTTCGGCCAAACTCACCAGCCGGTGCGCTTCGGGATAGGGCAGCGGCTTCAGGACCACGGTGTAGACGACGCTGAAGATCGCGGCGTTCACTCCCAGGCCGAGCGCGAGGGCGGAGATCGCGAGCAGCGCGAATCCCGGGTTGTGGCGGATTTGCCGGAGAGCGAGCGATAGGTCCTGTCGCATAAAGCGTACTGATGCACGCGACAGGCCGCGACTTTAGCGAGTTTGCGGGGTGTAAGTGTCCGCTTCTGGGACTTAGGTGTTCGCTGGGAACGCCAAAGCCATCCAAAATCTAGGCGACGACCCCCTATACTAGACGAGCGGGTTTCGCCCGCCAAACCGAGCAAGAAGGTGCCCCGCAGTTTAAGGCGGATGGATGTCAATACGTTGCCAACGCGCAGCTTCTGCGGCAGCCCTGCTGGCGTGTTTCGCAGTCGCGGTTTGCGGGCAAGAGGTTACCTCCGTCCTGTTGGACTATTTTCGGAAACGTCTCCAGGATTCCACCCATTCTCAGCCTCCGGCGTACGGCGAGTTGTTGAACGTCGTCGATTCGATTTCTACCTCAAGCCCTGCGGCGATTGAGTCGGCGTTGGGGCTTTTGACCAAAGCGCTCCAGAGCAAGACGGATAACCTCGCCATCGAGGCCGCATTCGCGATGTTCGAAATCGCAAGGCGTCCGGATGGCGGTAGCCTTCTTCGCGGTCGGATTTCGGACCTGGCATCGCTCCTTACGAGCAAAGACGAACGTCTAAGCGGCGGGGCCGCCCTTACTTTTGGCTACCTACATCAAACGGTTCCCGAAATGACGACGCCGATTTTGATTCGCCATTTAAGCGGAGGAGAGTCGAGTATCGTCAAGACACAGATCGCTCGAACTCTTCTTCAGTCGAAGTCGGTTGACGAAACAGCCTGGAAAGTTATCGAGGCTTACGTCAAGCAACCGGCTACTGGGGAAGTGAAAGTCGCTAATTTATACGCCGTTGCCAATAGCGCTTCGAGATCCCAAGTATTTGTCCCTTTTGTCGTACAGTCTCTCAATGACGACAATAAGTACGTGAAAGTAGCGGCAATTTACGCTGTGAATTCACTGGGACCCGAGGCTCGAATTGTGGCCTTGTCGTCGGTAAACAAGCTCGCGGCCGATCCTAACGAAGATCGTCAGGTACGCCGAGTCGCCGATCTTTTCCTTCGGGGAAGACTGGGCGATCCAAGCTTTAAGCCGGATATCCCTGAAAGGCCCCAACGACCTCAGCCGCGAAACTGATACGGCGGCCTTACGTGTTCGGGGGAGGCCCCGGGAAGAAATCGCCGACGCGCGCCGAGAACCCCGGAAGAAGGTCGGGAAAGGTCAACGACTCGTTCGATTCGAGGCGGTGCGCCCGGGAGGCGGAATCGTACACCCAAAAAGAGCGGCTCTCGGGATAGGCCATCACGACGTACTTGGCTCCGTAGGCGAAGTAGTCGCGGATGCGCCGGTCGGCTTCCTCGGTGGTTTCGGAAGAAACGACTTCGAAGACGATTTCGGGCGAGCCGACAAATGGACCCTCGGCGGGAGGGATACGGTCGGGAACGAAAATCGAAACGTCCGGCCGGCGGCCCAAGCGCTCGTTCAGTTCGAAGATCACTTCGGGGTAGACCTCGCCTACGGGATTCCGTGCGAAATAGCTCCAGAAAATCTTCGCCGCCTGCTTCTTCACCCACTCGTGGATCGCTCGCGTGTACGCCACGGGAACCACCTCCCCATCCACGAGTTCCGTCGTCTTGATCGTGTCCCAACCGAGTTCGGACCACTCGTCGAAGGTCAGCAACTTGGTTGGGGTTGCGGCGGCCATGGGCTTAGTGTAAATCAGACATCCAGATTCCGGACGTCGAGGGCGTTCTCTTCGATGAACTTGCGGCGGCTTTCCACGTCCTCGCCCATCAGCGTCGAGAAGATTTCGTCGGACTCGACTAGATCCTTCAGATCGACGCGCAACAGCGTGCGGCGCTCGGCGTCCATTGTCGTTTCCCAGAGCTGTTCCGAGTTCATCTCGCCCAACCCCTTGTAGCGCTGGACGTTGGCGTCGCGCATCGCTTCCTCTTTGACGAAAGCCAGCAAGTCGCGCCAGTTGTCCTTCGATTCCGGAGCCTTGCCTTCGCGAACGACTTTAAAAGGCGCTATGTTGAGCGGAGCGATCTGCTTCGCGAGCGTTCGCAGACGTCGGTAGTCGGGACCGGCCGCCAGTTCGACACCCACCAGCCGCTCGGCTTGGGTGTTGTCGCGGAAGGCGATCAGGTGCGCCGAATGCTCCTCGTCGGCGCGCAGTTCGGCGGCGATCTTCGCGTTCTGGATGGCGGCGAACAGCGGTTCGAGATTCGCCCGGTCCTGAAAATCGGCCTTCGAATCGAGTTTCAGCGCCGGGTCGATCAACATCTCGACGACGCGCGCGTCGCGCAACCGGCGTTCGAGACGGCGGGACACGTGGGTTAGCTCGTCGAGCGCGGCCAGGAACTTGCGCGCCTCCGCGCCTTCCAGCTTCTGCCCCGCGCATTCGATCGCCAGGTTCTCCGTCGCTCGGCGCAGTACTTCGCGGGTGAACTCGGCGTCGTTCTTGATGTACTCGATCTTCTTGCCCTTTTTGATGCCGTAGAGCGGCGGCTGCGCGACGAAGACATGCCCGCGCTCGATCAACGCCTGCATGTGGCGGAAGAAGAACGTCAGCAGCAGGGTGCGGATGTGGCTGCCGTCCACGTCGGCGTCCGTCATGATGATGACTTTGCCGTATCGGAGCTTCGCGAGGTCGAAATCGTCTTTGCCGATGCCGGTGCCGAGCGCCTGGATCATGATCCGGATTTCCTCGTGCCCCAGCATCTTGTCGTAGCGGGCTTTCTCGACGTTGAGAATTTTGCCCTTGAGCGGCAAGATGGCCTGATAGCGGCGATCGCGGCCCGTCTTCGCGGTGCCGCCGGCGGACTCGCCCTCGACCAGGAAGAGCTCGCAGCGCATCGGGTCTTTTTCCTGGCAGTCGGCCAGTTTGCCCGGCAGGCCGCCCGAATCGAGCGCGCCCTTGCGGCGGGTGAGATCGCGAGCTTTGCGGGCGGCCTCGCGTGCGCGCGCCGCGTCGATCGCTTTGCCGACGATCTTCTTCATCACCGGCGGATTCTTGTCGAAAAACTCGCCGAGCTTCGAGTAGACGAGCGACGCCACGTCGCCCTGAATATCGGAGTTCAGCTTGCCCTTGGTCTGCCCTTCGAACTGCGGCTGCGGGACTTTCACGCTCACAACGGCGGTTAAGCCCTCGCGCACGTCGTCGCCGGTGAGATTCTCCTTGACGTCCTTGAACAGCCCGCCCTGCTGACCCGCTTGGTTGATGGCCTTGGTGAGCGCGCTGCGGAAGCCCGAAAGGTGCGTGCCGCCGTCGATGGTGTGGATGTTGTTCGCGAAACTGAACACCTGTTCCGAGTAAGCGTCGTTGTACTGGAGCGCGATCTCCATCGAGATGACGCCGCCGTTCGGCAGGTCTTTCGAGCCTTCGAAATAGATCGGCTTATCGTGCAGGACGCTTTTGCCTTTGTTGAGGTGCTTGATGAACTCGGCGATGCCGCCTTCGAAGAGGAACTCGTGGCTGCGCGGGTTCTCTTCGCGTTCGTCGGCCAGGATGATCTTGAGACCCTTGTTCAAGAAGGCGAGTTGACGCAAGCGGTTGGCGAGGGTGTCGAAATCGAATACCGTCGCTTCCATAATCTGCGGGTCGGGCTTGAAGGTGATCTTGGTTCCGGTCTTCGATCCCGCCTTGCCGACCTTCGTGAGCGGGCCCTGCGGGATGCCGCGCTGATACTCCTGCTCCCAGGTCGCTTTGTCGCGCCAGATTTCGAGGCGCAGCGTTTCCGAGAGCGCGTTGACGCAACTGACGCCGACGCCGTGCAATCCGCCCGAAACCTTGTAGCTATTCGAATCGAACTTGCCGCCCGCGTGCAGCTTAGTCATCACGATTTCCGCCGCCGAGACGCCGAATTCCTCTTTGATGTCGGTGGGGATGCCGCGGCCGTTGTCGACCACGGTGAGCGAGTTGTCGGCGTGAATGGTAACGGTAATCTCGGTGCAGAATCCGGCCAGCGCCTCGTCCACCGAGTTATCGACCACTTCGTAGACGAGATGATGCAGACCGGCTTCGCGCGTCGAGCCGATGTACATGGCGGGGCGAAGCCGGACCGCTTCAAGCCCTTCCAAAACCTTGATGCTGGACGAATCGTAAATCGGGTTATTCAGTGCTGCCATGAATGCTTTCGTTGTGGAATCGGATCGACTAAAGCGCGCGAGCTATGGCGGAAGCTCAGATGCGCATGGGCATAACGACGTAGCGGTATTGGTAATCGGCGGCTTCGGCCGAAGGGCGCAGTTCGCCCGCCGAATTACCGTCCTTGAAATGGAACGAAGCTTCGTTCTCGGAAAGCGCGCGCAGAAAATCGACTAGATATTGCGCGTTGAATCCGATTTCGACTTCGGGACCCGAATAGCCCGTTAAGAGGCTCTCTTCGCTTTCGCCGGTATCGGAAAGCGAGGAATGGATTTTCACTTCGCCGTCGCCGACGTGGACACGAATCGCATGCGAGCGATCGTCGGAAAACTGCGCGACCCGCTCGATGGCGGACTTGAACTCGTCTTTGGGAAGCGAGACCACGTTGGGGTGTTCCTTCGGTAAGACGCGCTCGAAATCCGGGAAGTTGCCCGTGAGTTTGCGCGAGAGCAGCAGGCGGTCGCCGATCTCGAAAAACAGGTGATTCTCGTCGCCCGCGAAAATGGCTTCGTCGTCGGGCGTGGCTTCCGCCGCCAGACGCTGAATTTCCTGCATGGCTTTCTTCGGCAACAAAGCTTTGTAGACGCCCGAAACGCCCGGCAGTTCGATGGCTTTCTCGGCGTAGGACAGCCGGTGGCCGTCGGTCGATACCATCGCCGCGGAATCTTTCTTCAAGATCAACAAAGCGCCGTTGAGCGTAAAGCGCGACTCTTCCGCGGAGATGGCGAAAACGGTCCGTGAGATCAACCCGGCCAACAATTTCGCGGGAATCTTAGCCAACGGTTCGGGCATGGCCGGCAATTCCGGAAAGCTTTCCCGGGACATGCCCGCAATGCGCGTCTTAGAGCGTCCACAGGTCAACGTGGCCCAGTGGTTATCGGTGATCTTGATGTCGAGATCGGCGGCGGGCAGCAGACGCACGTAATCGAGCAGACGGCGGGCGGGCAACGTTCCCGCTCCGGCCTTTTTCACGCGCGCCGGGCAGGAGCAGCGGAAACCCAATTCCAGATCGGTGGCCGTCAGCGTGATGCGGTCCTGGGCGGCTTCGATCAGAACGTTCGAGAGGATGGGAATGGTGGTCTTTTTCTCGACCACACCCTGGGAGAAGCTCAGTTCTCTCGCCAGGTTGGCTTGGCTGACGGTAAATTCCATGTTGTCCGGTTTCCGGGGTCTAAGGCTTTCCCCTTAGTCTTCTTTCAGGTCTTTCTAAGTCGCAATCTAAGAGCTGCCTTGGTAGGCCCTGTGAATCTGTGGATAACCATCTAAATTGTACTAAAATCAAGAACTTTTCGCTACTATCCCGAGTGGAAATCCGGGTTGCGCGATGCGGCGAACGGTCGCGGTCGCGACTCTTCCGCAGCCTCCTCCGGCGGGAACCCGACCGTCTCTGTGGAAAGCCCGATTTCATGCGGTGAGAGTGTCCGAAAGGTTGTGGAGAAGCTTGTTCAAATCGGGGTCCTTCAGGCGCAAAGCCTCGATTTTCTGCACCGAATGCAGCACGGTGGTGTGATGCTTGTTGCCGAACGCCCGCCCGATTTCGGGCAGCGAAGCGTGCGTCAGCTCCTTGGCGATATACATGGCGATCTGGCGGGGGTAGGCGATCTTCCGCTCGTTCGATTTCATTTTCAGTTGCGCGGGCTGCAATTGAAACCGCTCGGCCACTAACCGGACGATGGAGTCGATCGAGATGCGCTTGTCGGTGGTTTGCGACAAGTGCTTCAGGATGTTATGCGCCATGCTAATCGAAATTCGCTCTTCGGTGACGCTCGAATAAGTGGCGAGCTTTACCAGGGCGGCCTCTAATTCCCGCACGCTCGCTTTCGCCTTGGTGGCGATGTGGATGCGGACATCTTCGGGGAGATCGATCCCGTCGATGGCGGCCTTGGCCGAGAGGATGGCCATCTTGGTTTCGAGATCGGGCGGCAACAGGTCGGCGTGCAAACCGCTTTCGAAGCGCGACCGCAGACGCTCCGGCAATCCGTGGATGTGCTTGGGATGAACGTCGCTCGAAACGACGATCTGCTTGCCGTTCTCGAACAGTTCGTTGAACGTGTAGAGAAACTCCTCTTGCGTTTTCTCCTTGCCCGCCAGATTCTGCACGTCGTCGATCAGCAGCAAGTCGGCGGTGCGGTAGTGACGCTGGAAGAGCGCCATGCGGTCCGACTTGATCGATTGCACCAGTTGGTTGAGAAAGCGCTCGGCGGGCGCGTAAACGACGCGCATGCTGGGGTATCGCGCGGAGGCCTCCTCGGCGATCGCGTTCATCAGATGCGTTTTGCCGACGCCCGAACCGCCGTAGAGGAATAGCGGATTGATGCCCTTACCGGGATTGGCCGCCACCCGCGCCGCCGCCGAGTGTGCGAACTGGTTCGACGAGCCAATGACGAACGTCCGGAACGTCAACTTCGGATTGAGGTGACTGCCGTTAAAACTAACCGGCTCGCTGGCGGTTAGTACGGCGGACGAAGACTCCGCGGCGGCTACTTCGTAGCGAACTTCAGCCACCGGTAGACGAAGTTTGGCTACCGTGGCGGACACTTGGCGGGAGTACTCGGCCTCCATCCATTTTTTGGTGGCCTCGTTGGGTACGGCCACCCAAAGCGTTTGTCCAGCCACCCGGCTCAGTCGCGTCTTGCTGACCCAGTTGAGGAGACCTTCCTCGCTAATCTGTCCGGCGAGCCCTCGCTTAACCTCTTCCCAGAAATCCATCTCGATCCTGCGAACGAATCTCCCAAACCTGCGCCAGAACCGAAAAAATTCACCGAAAAGACAAAGCTTTCCCACACGTTTTCCAGATGTGGAAAACAGGAGGGAGCTAGGGCTTTGAGGGGGATTGAGTCCGGCTCCGAACCAGCCTGTGACCGGCACCGTTTTTGCCGTGCACCGGGCTTACGGACTCTCAGTCTAGCACAGCCGCGCGAAGGGGCAAGAGGCTGTTTACATCTAAATTAAAGTTATTCGATTCAAATAGATAGATGGTATATCAAACACTTCGTGGCAATCGCGTTTCAGCGCCGTTTGACACCCTTTGCGGCATCGCGCGATACTACTAGCTGGAACTCCAAGCGGGAGTAACTCAGTTGGTAGAGTGCGACCTTGCCAAGGTCGATGTCGCCGGTTCGAATCCGGTCTCCCGCTCCAAATTCTCTCCTCCCTGCTAAATTGGAAGCTCCTCATGCTTCCCCTGCTTTTACTTCTCGCCCAAGACCCGCTCGCGCCCGTACTCGAAACCCTTCGCGCCGATAACGCCTGGACGCTCGGCGAGCAGCGGTCGATTTGCGAGATTCCGGCGCCGCCATTCAAGGAAACCGTCCGGGGCGTCGAGTTTCAGAAGCGGCTGCGTGCGCTGGGTCTCGCCGATATTCGGACGGACGCCGAAGGCAACGTGATTTCGCGCTGGCCGGGATCGGGCGCGGCGAAACCGCTGGTGGTGTTCTCGGCGCACCTCGATACGGTGTTTCCGGAAGGCTCCGACGTTCGGGTGAAAACCGAGGGCACGAAGATGACCGGGCTCGGGATCGGCGACGATTGCCGGGGCTTGGCGGTGGTGCTGGCGGTCGCCAAGGCGTTCCAGAAACATAACGTGAAGTTCGCGGGCACGGTGCTGTTCGTGGGCACGGTCGGCGAAGAGGGTCAGGGCGATTTGCGCGGCGTCCGCTACTTTTTCGAAAAGGGCGAGTACAAAGACCGCGTGGACGCTTTCATTTCGGTGGACGGCGCGGGCGCGCGGCTGACCTCGGGCGGCGTGGGCAGCAACCGCTACAAGATCGCGTATCGCGGACGCGGCGGGCACAGCTACGGCGCCTTCGGAATGCCAAATCCGGCGCATGCGATGGGGCGGGCGATGGCGCGGATCGCCGACATTCCGGTGCCGAAATCGCCGAAGACGACGTTCAACGTAGGCACGGTGACGGGCGGAACGTCGGTGAACTCGGTGCCGATCGAGGTGTCGATGGAAGTGGATCTGCGCAGCGAATCGCCGGTGGAACTGAAGGCGATCGACGAGCGGTTTCGCGCGGCGTTGCGGCACGGGCTCGAAGCCGAGAAGGCGCGGTGGCCGGACTCGAAAGCGCCGCTCGAACTGGACATTAAGTCGATCGGCATCCGGCCGGCGACGGAAGCGTCCGACGATCGGCCGATCGTCAAGACGGCGCTCGAGGCGGCGAAGCGCGCGGGGTTGCCGGTCTTCACGAGCGGCGCGGGGTCGACGGATTCGAATGTGCCGCTCGCGTTGGGCATTCCGAGCGTCACGATGGGCGGCGGCGGAACGGGCGGGGGCGCGCATTCGCTCGACGAGACGTACGACGACCGGGCGGATGGGTACAAGGGTCCGCAATGGGCGGCTTTGCTGGTGGCGGCGCTCGCTGGGGTGAGGTAGAAGATCGCCCGTTGCGCTCGGGCCGCGCGGGTGATAGTGTCCGCGCAGAGGATTATCGATGCGCAAATCCGCCCTGGCGTTGTTTGTGTCTTGTGGCGTGGCGAGAGCCCAAGGACCCGTCGAGGTGATTGGAACCACGCTCGCGCAACCCGCCGTCGGCCTGGGTTCGACGGCGGCCGTAGTGGGTTATGGTGCCGGCAAGATCGTGAAAGCGACCACACCGGAGGGTACTTCCGCCGGCTACCGGGCGCTGGGTGGCGCCGGGGCGGGCGCGCTCACCGGGATGGCGATCGGGAGCGTAGTTCCCGGCATCGGGACGTTAGTAGGTGGCGGACTCGGCGCGGTGTGCGGCGCGATCGGCGGCTGGTTTTCTTAGGACGCGATCAGCGGGCGATCCCACTCTTGTTCGCTTTAGGTTTCCACTCACGCGCGAGTCGTTGCGCCTCGGCAATGTGTTCACGGGTCATCTTGGTGGCCACCAAATCTCTCGCCTCTGCATATTTGTCGTCGCTATCGCGAGCGGCCGCCAGATTCCACCACATGTGCGCGAGTATGTAATCCTGACGTAAGCCTTGACCTTCGTAGTACATGACGCCGAGGTTGAACTGAGCTTGTGCGTCACCTTGTTCGGCGGCCCTCCGAAACCATTGCGCTGCTTCCGAATAGTCCTGCGTGACGCCGTGACCTCGCTGTAGATAACGCCAAGATTTGCTTGGGCTTTTGCCTCGCCCTGGTTGGCTGCCTTCAGATACCAACGAATGGCTTCGGCGTAATCCCTCCTGACCCCGAGGCCGCTGCTGTACATCAGGCCTAGATTGACCTGAGCCCTTACCTCACCTTGTTCTGCGGCTTTCCGATATCAGCGCGCAGCCTCGGCGTAGTCTTGAGGCACACCTTGACCATTGGCATACATAACGCCGAGGTTGAACTGCGCCCACCATTCACCTAGGTCAGCGGCCTCGCGAAACCAACGAATAGCTTCCTCGTCGCCTCGGGGTACCGCTAGATGAACGCGGAACATAACATGAAGGGCCGACTTCGCCAAGTGGTCACCTTGATCAGCGGCTTTTCGATACCAGCGAGCGGCTTCTGTGTAGTCTTGCGGCACTCCTTGACCAACGAGATAACAATAGCCGAGATTGATCTGCGCCGACGCGTCACCCTGGTTGGCTGCCTTGCGCACCTCATCCAGGCTCAGACTTGTCCAAGCAGCAACAGCGGGACCACCAAAATCGGCGCGAGTACACGCGAAACTAGGCGCATAGTTTCGCTTATCGAGCGCTGGTGGGCAAACGTTAGCCGCTGAGGCTATCCCACCCCCGCCGTATACCAATCCGGGGCGCGGAGCACTTCGCGCGGGCGGCTGCCATCGGGCGGGCCGATGATGCCTTCGCGGTGCATGCGGTCGAGGATGCGCGCCGCGCGGCCGTAGCCCAAACGCAGCCGCCGCTGGAGCGTCGAGGTCGAAGCCTTACCCATTTCGAGCACGACTCGCACCGCGTCCGCGTACATCGGATCCTCTTCGCCCTCCTCGATCTCCTCGCCGCCCTCCGTCTCTTCGCCGGGAGGCGCAAGCAGGAACGTCTGGTCGTACTCGGGCGTCGCCTGATCCTTCCAGAAATCGACCACGCTCGCGATCTCGGCTTCCGTGACGAACGCGCCGTGCATACGCACCAGCCGCGACGATCCGGGCGGCAGAAACAGCATGTCGCCCTTGCCGAGCAGGTGCTCCGCACCCATGACGTCCAAGATCGTGCGCGAATCGACACGAGTGGCGACGCGGAAACTCAGGCGAGCGGGGAAATTCGCTTTGATCAATCCGGTGATGACATCGACGCTCGGGCGCTGCGTGGCGAGCACCAGGTGCATTCCCACCGCGCGCGCCATTTGCGCCAATCGCGCCACCGATTCCTCCACGTTCGCCCGCTCCAGCATCATCAGGTCGGCGAGCTCGTCGATCAGGATCATGATGTAAGGCAGCGGCCGCAAGTCCTCGCGTTCCGCTTCGTTTTCCTCGTCGGCGAACAGGCTCCGCGGCTCGTTCGCCAGTTGCCGGACTTTCTTGTTGTAGCCGTCGATGTTTCGCACGCCCAGCGCGGCCATCAGCTTCAAGCGCCGCTCCATTTCAAGCACGGCGTTGCGTAGCGCGTTCGTCGCCTTTTTCGGATCGGTAATCACCGGCGTCAGCAGGTGCGGAATGTTGTCGTAAATGCCAAGCTCCACGCGCTTGGGATCGATCATGATCAGCCGCACCTCGTCGGGCGTCGATTTGTAGAGGATCGACATGATCATCGAGTTGAGCATTACGCTCTTGCCGGAACCGGTGGAACCGGCGACCAGCAGGTGAGGCATCGATTCGAGCGACGAGACCTTGATACGCCCGCTGACGTCTTTGCCCATGGGCAACACGAGGCGGGAGGAAGCGGTCGAGAATTCCTCCGATTCCAGCACTTGGCGCAAGCTAATCACTTCGCGCTTCGAGTTCGGCACTTCGATGCCGACGGTGGGTTTGCCCGGGATGCGCTCGATTAGAATCGATTCGGCTTGCAGGCCGAGGCACAGGTCCTCGGTGAGCGTGACGATCTTCGAGTACTTGATGCCCGCTTCGGGCTTGAACTCGAAAGTGGTGACCACTGGGCCGGGATTGATCTGGACGACCGACCCGAGCACGTTGAACTCTTCGAACTTGGCCTTGATGCGGGCGGCGATGTCCTTGAGCTCGGCGGAATCGAAACTATTGCGCTCCTCGGGTTCGTTGAGCAGCGCGGTGGAGGGCAGCTTCCAGTGGCTCTTGGCCTTGGGCTCGCGACGCGTGGCCACCGGCATGGGCATGGGGAGCGGTTCGGGATCGGGCTCCGAGGCGGCAAACGTGTGAATCGGAATGTCCGGCTCGTACGGCTGAGACACCGGGGTCTCGACGATCGGCGGTAGCGGCTCGGGGTCGAACGGCGGCGATAGTTCTTCGATGACCACTGCGCCTTTGCGAGAGCGTTTCTTGATCGCGGGAGTTTCGTCGACGACGATCGGATCGCGGCGCACGGGCGACGGCATGGCGGCCTCTTCTTCCTCCTCCGCCTTCGGCGAGCGCGAGGGAAGTTTCGGCAGCCGGATCTTCGGCAATCGAATCGCCGCAAGGCCACGGAGCAGTTTTGCGAACAGCGCGCGCGGACCGGCGAGCCAACGGGCGAGCACGGCCATCGAGAAGCTCGAAATCAGGTAGAGCGAAATCATCAGGACCGCAGCTAGAAACAGCGCCGCGCCGGTGAAGTTCATCAACGCGATCAGGCCGTCGGCGAACAGAAATCCGATCAATCCGCCCGCGGGCACACGGCCGCCGAACGCGCGCAGACCGGGGGCCATCGATAGAGCGGCGGCGCACGACAGTAGGAACATGCCGCCGCCGGCGATCTTAATGCCCGGTGAATCGATCGGCCGCGATTGCATCCACTGCCAAGCCACCAGGACGATCAGGCCGGGCAAAACGAAGGCGGTGAGTCCTAACGACTGAAAGAGAAGATCGGCGAGATAGCTGCCCACGTAGCCGAGCAGATTCAACGGACGGCCAGGCGGCGCGGCGGTGTTGAAGGAGGGATCTTCGGGAAGGTAGGAAATGAGGCTCAGTGTCAGCGCAACGCCCGCGAATAGAAACACGAGGGCTGCGGCTTCGTTGAGCCGGTTATGTTTGGTCGGTCCTAATAGCCTCATTCGCTAGGCGCGAACAATAGCCAGGGCAATCACGAGGATACCAAACGCGATGCGGTAGTAGATAAAGGGCTTGAGCGACGAGCGCTGCAGATAGCTCATCAGGAAGGCGATCACCAGAAATCCGGTGACGCCGCTGATGGCGATGCCGAGGTAAAGGTCGCGGGTGAGCAGCGAATCGACGCCCGATTCCTTCACCGCGTCGTAAACGGCTTTCGCGCCGGCGGCGGCCACGGCGGGCGTCGAGAGTAAGAAACTAAAGCGCGCGGCGGTGGCGCGATCGAGATCGCGGAAGAGCGCCGTGGTCATCGTAATCCCACTGCGCGAGGTGCCGGGGACGATCGCGAGAGCTTGCCCGCAACCGATCAGGATCGCGTCGAGCCAACTCACTTGCGCGAGGCTCTTCGCGCGGCGGCCTACGTTCTCGCCGATCCACATCAAGACGCCGACGCCGATCAGCATTACGCCGATCACCCACGGCGAACGAAGGGAGGTCTCGGCGAGGTCCTTGAACTTCAAACCGAGAATTCCGATCGGCAGCGAAGCGGCGGCCAGTTTCCACAGCAGATCGCGTTCGCCGGGCGGCGCGGGTTCCAGGCGCAGACCGGTCGCGATGGTCCGCACCCAATCGCGAAAGAAGTAGACGACGACCGCGGCCAGAGTACCCAAATGCAGCGCGATGTCGAACGCGAGTCCCTCGTCCTTCCAGCCCAACAGCCACGAAGTGAGGAACAAATGCCCGGAACTCGAAACGGGAAGAAGCTCCGTGATTCCTTGCACGATCGAGAGGACGATCACTTGGTAAAGGGGCATGCGGAAGGGAAAATGCCATCCTAACGTGTAAGCCCACGCCGATGCCCAACACCAAAATTGTCGCTACGCTTGGACCCGCTTCGGATTCGCCGGAGACGGTGCTGCAATTGCTCCGCGCGGGGGTGGACGTATTTCGCCTCAACGCCTCTCATGGAACTCAAGACGATCAGGCGCGCCGCATCCGCACTGTGCGCGCGATGGCCGCCGAGATGGGCGTTCACGCGGGCATCCTGCTCGATTTGCAAGGCCCGAAGATTCGGCTGGGGACTTTTGAAACCGGCCGCGTCACGCTGCAAACGGGCGCGTATTTCACTATTACGACGGAGATTTTGGTGGGCGACGCAACGCGCGCATCGACCACGTATTCCGACTTCGCGCTCGACGTGAAGGTCGGCGACCGCATTCTGCTGAACGATGGCGCGGCCGAGTTGCGCGCCGCGGACAACGACGGTACCAACGTGAAGTGCGAAGTGATTTCGGGCGGCGAGATCGGCGACCGTAAGGGAATCAACTTACCGGGCGTCAAGGTATCCGCGCCGTCGATGACGAAGAAGGACACGAGCGACCTGACGTTCGGCCTGGAGCAGGGGATCGACTACGTGGCGTTGTCGTTCGTACGCACGGCGAACGATGTGCTGCGCCTGAAATTCCTGCTCGAGGAGCGCGACGCGCGCGTCCCGGTGGTGGCGAAGATCGAGAAGCCGGAAGCGTGCCTGAATCTCGATTCGATCTTGAAAGAGTCCGACGGTGTGATGGTGGCGCGCGGCGATTTGGGGATCGAGGTGGCGCTCGAAAAAGTGCCGCTGATCCAGAAGAACATCATCCGCAAGGCTCGAATGACGGGGAAATTCGTGATCACGGCGACGCAGATGCTGGAATCGATGATCGAGCACAGCTACCCGACGCGCGCCGAGGTGTCCGACGTGGCGAACGCGATTTACGACGGCACCGATGCGGTGATGCTCTCGGGCGAGACGGCGGCCGGGCGTTATCCCGTGGAAGCGGCGCGCATGATGGACCGGATCGCGGCGGAGACGGAATCGAACCTAAGGCAGCGGGGCTTTCGCGATCTCGACGTCTCGGACGATCCTTCCACCGCGGAAATCGTCGCCGACGCGGCGCACACGGCGGCGAAGCTCTCGGGCGCGGTGGCGGTGGTGGTGTTCTCGGCCAGCGGATCGACGGCGAAGATGGTGTCGAAATACCGGCCGCCGGTGCCCGTGTATGCGTTCACGCCGTCGGAGCGCGCGGCGCGGCAAATGGCGATCATCTACGGCGTCACGCCCCTAGTCGAGGAGAACGCGGGCACCACCGACGCGATGATCGCGCAAATGGAGCGGCGGCTGAAGGATCAAAAACTGGTGCAGCCGGGAGATCGCGTAGTGTTCACCTCGGGTCAGCCGATCGGCAAACCGGGAACGACGAACATGATGAAGCTGCACCGGATTGGGTGAACTCATCGTGCATGCCGAGGGGCTGTGCGCGACGTGCGCCTTTCGCCGCGATATCGTCAACGACCGGGGCTCGCGCTTCACGCTGTGCATGCGCTCGAAGGACGATCCGCGATTTCCGAAATATCCGCGCCTGCCGGTATGGCGCTGTGCCGGGCACGAGACTAGTAAGCCCAGCGCTCCATCAGATCTCGAACGCTCGCCGGATCGCTCGTAGCGCCCAGCGCGAGCATCAATCGCAGGCGAGCCTTTGCGCCGGAGAGCGTGCCCGCGAAAATCGCGCCGCGCTGCCGCAAGTCGCGCCCGGAGCCTTCGTAGCCGTAGGTGTCGAGGATGCGCCCTTGCACACAGCGGGACGCGATGACGACCGGGATTCCGGCGTCGATGGCCCGCTGGATCGCTTCCAGCATCGCGGGCGGAACGTTGCCGCGCCCCGTACCGTTGATCACGATGCCGCGAGCGCCGGTCGCGAGAGCCGCGTCGATGAAGCGTCCGTCCGCTCCGGCGTAGGCCTCGATCAAGACGACGTTCGCATCGAAAGCGGCGGTGGAAATTGGATCGCGCAACAGCGGTTGCCGGGCGAACAACACGCGATCCTGATCGACGATCCCGAGCGCGCCAAACACGGGGCTGACGAACGTCTCCACGGCCTGCGTATCGCTTTTGGTCGCTTCGGCGGCGGCGTGGATCGTCTCGTTCAGCACCACCATCACGCCTTTTCCGCGAGCGGCGGAGTCCATCGCGACGCGCGCCGAAGCGCGCAGATTCGCGGGTCCGTCGTAGCTCAACTCGCTGGCGTTCCGCATCGCGCCGACCAGCACGATGGGCTTCGCGCCGAAGTGGCGCAGATCGAGGAAGTAGGCCGTCTCTTCGAGCGTGTCCGTACCGTGCGTGACAACCGCGCCCGCAATCTCCTCGCGCGCCAGTTCTTCGGCCAGGATTTCGGAAATCTCCCACATGCGTTCGGGCGTGATGTGCGGACCCGGATAGCGCCCGTAGTTAATCACCGCCGCGTCGCAAAGGGCCGCCATGCCCGGGTCATAGGAAAGGATTTCCTCGCCCGACAGCGCGGGAATCGCGGCTCCGGTGACCGGATCGGCCTTCATCGAGATGGTGCCGCCGGTGAAGAGGAAAAGGACGGTGGGCTTGATACCCTGAGTGTATGACCAACACGCCCACACGTATTTCCGGGGCGGAGGCGGAGCGGTCTTTCTCCGAGGTGTTAGACCGCATTCGGGATAAGGGCGAGTCGTTCGTAGTGGAGCGCGATGGGATGCCGGTGTGCCGGATGACGCCGGACGAGGAATCTCTTCGGCCGAACGGAGCGGCGATTCTCGAGTTGTATCGGGAGGCTGGACCGGTGGATCCGGCAATCGGGGAGCGCCTCTTGGCCGCGTACGAAATGATGCGGGGGATGGAGTACCAGTTCCCGAACGCGGCGTAATTTCGGAACTTCTCGTCGGCTTCCTGCGAGTTGAGCCGGGGCCCGCCAAGCGACGGCGGGAAGCACTAGTGGCCGATGTAGTCCAACGGTCTCGCGTACTCGACTTCGACCTAGTATCGGCGAGGGTGCATGCTTCGTTAGTAGTAGCGCAGTTCGGCAAGGGACGGCCACTCGGTTCGAGCGACCTAATCATCGCCGCCACGCCATCGCCCACAACGCCCGAGTGCTTACCTGCGACCGGCGGAGTTTCCCCTACATCGACGGGCTTGAATTCGATCTAATTGCGGAATGATCGTTTCGCTCTTGTTGCTGGCGCAAAGCCTCTACGAAGAGGATCCGTTCGCGACGAGGAAGCGCCGCGAGGAGAATTGGCGCGAGATGCAACGCGCGGCGCAAGCGATGGACGCGAATCGCGGATTGCTGCGGCAGCGCCTGGGCTATCCGCCGCCGCTCGCGAAGGTCGCGCCCGCGCCGCCGAAATGCGAGCGCATGGGCGAGGACCGGATCGCCACGTACGAGCGCTGCACGATCGCCGTCGCGCCGGGGCTCGAGTTGTATGGGCTGTATCTGGTGCCGCGCGGTCTAAAGGGCCGCGCTCCGCTGGTGATTTCAACGCACGGCGGAGGGGGGTTCCCGGAGATGGCGCTCTTCCGGAACGGCTCGAACTATCGGGACATGATTCGCGGCGCGGCGCGCGAAGGTTACGTAGTGTGGGCGCCGCTGCTGGTGCAGTATCCGTTCGGCGACCGCGACCGGGGCACCGCCATTCCCGCCACCGTGCGCAAGGATCTCGACGCGCAGTTTCGCGCCGCCGGGACAAGCCTGATGGGCGTCGAGGTGGCGAAGATCGCGCGTTCGCTCGATTCGCTGGCGTTGCGCGCCGAGCCCGACATGTCGCGCGTCGCGATGATCGGACTTTCCTACGGCGGCTTCACGACGCTCTACACAGCGGCGTTGGAACCTCGGATTCGAGTGGCGGTCGCTTCGTGCTCGTTCGACGATCGCGAGGCGGCGCCGGGAACGCCCGAGAGCGGCCCGCCGCGCGAGTTGCGATGGTCCGACGTGGCGAAGCTGATCGCGCCTCGACCGTTGCAAGTCCAGTCGGGAGTCGCCGATAAATTGCTACCGATCGAGAGCGCCCGCGCCGCCGCCGCGAAGGTGGGCACGCCGGGATTCGAGTTCGTCGAGTTCGACGGCGGACACGAATTCAATGGCGACCTTTGCTGGCGCTTCTTGCGGAAGCATCTCGCCCGCTAGCCCCAAAGCTCGTTGACGGGGCCGTACAAATCGTCCTGGCCGTAGGGCACGTACTCGAACCCGCGCCCGAACGGATCGTCGTAGCGAATCGTGGTCCAATCGATGCCCATCGCCGAGTAGATTGTCGCTTCGATGTCCTCGGGACGAATGTCGCGATTGCGCGACCAGCCGGATTCGGCCGTCGCACCGCCGGTGGCGTCGGTGGAGCCGATCGCGCGGCCGCCCTTGACGCCCGCGCCGCCCATCACGCAGAACTGCTGCAAGTAGTGATCGCGACCGCCCGCCGCGGACAGCCGCCCCACGGTGCGTCCGAACTCACCCGCCATCACGATCAGCGTCGAGTCGTAGAGGCCGCTCGATTTCAGGTCTTTGATGAGTTGCGAAACTCCGTTGTCGAGAGTCCGGGCGCGCGCCGGGAGCACCGCGTCGCCATAAATGTTCGTATGGTCGTCCCAGCCGCCGAACGTGATCTGGATATAGCGGGTACCCTGATCCGCTTTCAAGACTTTCTGCGCGACCAGGCAGGCGTCGCCGAAATTCGTGTTGCCGTAAGGCTCGCGCTCGGCGGCGGAGTAGCGAAATGCGGAATCGACCACCGGGTTGTACATCAACCCGCGCGCGGCGTCGTAGAAATCGGCGTAATCGTCGGTAGCCTTCCCGAATGGCGAAATCTCGGGCTGCGCCAGCATCGAGTAGCGGTCTTTGAATCGCGCTTCGCCGTCGGCGTTCGAGGTGTTGCGGATGCCGTTTGCGTTCGGCAGCGTCTTGAACGGACCGTACGTTCCGGGCAAGTAGCCGGAACCGGCGGCGGAGTTCGAGTTCAGCGCAAGGAACGTCGGGAACACCTGGCTCGGCTTGCGTTCCGATTCTTTTTCGACGGCGACGATCGATCCGATATTCGGCGCGATATCGCCCAGCGCCGCGGTAGGATTGCGTCCGATCTGCGTCCAGGTCTGCGCGAGTCCGTGCACTAGCGCCCACGAACGCATGGAGCGCACAATGGCGTAATCGGGCAGCGCTTGCGAGAGCTTCGGCAGCAGACCCGTCGGCATCACCACGCCGCCGATCGTCTCCGGGGCGAAACTCGCGGGCGTGACGCCCGAAACATTTTTGAAGTCGAATGTATCGGTGTGGCTGGGCGCTCCGGTCAGCAGGATAAAGATGGTGTGGCGCGCCGTGCCCTTCGTTTTCATATTGAGCGACGTGATGTTCGCCGCCTGCGCGGGGCGCGCCCCAAACGAGCCGACAATGCCGGATCCCGCCACGCCCGCGCCGATCTTGAAGAAATTCCGGCGCGAGAGGTAGGGGCGTTGCAGCCAGTTGCGCCCGGCGACGCCGTAGCGCTTGACGAATTTGTCGAAACGGTCTTGTCCTTGCATCACGGCGCTCCTAGTAGTTGAAGACGAAATCGACCTTGTTGAACAAGGACCACAAGAGATCTTCCGCTTTGCTCTGCCGCGCGGCGAGACCCACGCTTTCTAGCGTCTTCACCGCCGCCGTGCGTTCCTCCGCGCTGGGCGCGCGCGAAAGCACGGCGAGATAGAGATGCTCGACGATCTGCGCGTTGTCGTTCGTCGCGAGCGCCGTGCGCAAGAGACTCGCGTTGGCGCCGGTACCCGAAGCGCGCACCCGCGTCATGACGAACGAATCGTTCATCAGGTTGAGCGCCTGCTGCACGCTGCCCTCGCGCGACCGCTCGTCCTCGTCGCGATTGCCCCGATAGAAGCTATCGAGAAACTGCGAGACGGCTCCATTCGCTCCATCGGGCGCCCCCGCCGGTTCGGGAAGCTGCATCGCGAAGCGAACGTCGCGAGTGCCCCGCGTCGTCGGATTGTCGCCCGAGTAGTCGCTGACCCGGTATGTCGGAAAGATGTTGCCGGCGACGGCGATCGAGTCGTGGATCTCCTCCGCCCAAAGCCGCCGCACCAACTTGCGCGCGAAGAGCGGTTCCCAAGCGACGTTCCAAGTACCTTCGTAGCGCGAGGAAAGCTGGTAGGCCTCGGAGTTCACGATCGTCCGCATCAGCCATTTCAGGTCGTAGCCGTTCTTCGCGAACTCCTCGGAGAGTTCCTTCAACAGACGCGGGTGCGAGGGTTGCAACGTCCACGGCGCGGGCGGCGGGTTATCGGGGTCCAGCCGCGCGAGATCGAATTGGTTCACCGGCTCGACCAGTCCGCGCGTGAAAAACTCGGCCCAGAGATAGTTCACCGCGGCGCGCGCGAACTGCGGATCGGCGGTCACTTCGCGGGCGAGCGACACGCGATAGGGCTCGCCGCTCGCGGGTCGCCGGTCGCTAAAGATGTAACGCGGCGGGACGGTGCGCGCTCCGTTGGCCAGTGGCACGCGCGCGGGCCGGTTGCCGGTGGTCGTGTTCAGTGTGTAATCGTTTCGGCCCACGTCGGCCAGGCCCCAGTAGCTAATCACGTTGCCAGTGGTGACGCCGACCCGGGTCACGTTGGTGCGCGACAGGAAACTCGCCAGTTCCCACGCCTCGTAGCGGCGCGCCGTCTTGCCCCACAGGCTGAGCGTGTCGAGGTGCCCGCGCCCGTCGTGGCACAGCACGCAGTTCAGATGGCCGAGCCCGAGAAACGTCTCGGCGACGGCGACGGTCTGCTGGTCGTAGATGTCCTGCGCGGGGCCTCCGGTGACGCGATAGCCCACCAGCCAGTTCAACTCGCCCTGCGTCCAGCTATTCGTACCGGCGGCGGAAATCAGTTCGCTCGCCATCTGGTTGTACGGTTTGTTCTTCTCGACGGATTCCTTGATCCAGTTGTAAAAGGCGTTGCGGCCCTGCTCGTACCGAGTGATGTTCTGGTTGCGCTGCGTGTTCTTGAACAGGTCGCCGAAGTACATCGTCCACTTGTCGACGTAGGCGGACGAGACCAGCAACTCTTCGACATAGCGCGCGCGTTTGTCGGTGGCGGGGTCGTTCAGAAAGGCGATGGTCCGCTCGCGGGTAGGGATGCGGCCGGTGAGGTCGAGCGAGACACGCCGTAGGAACTCGGCGTCGGTGGTTTTCGCCGCCGGACGGACGCTTTGCCGTTCCAGTTCGGCGAAAATGTGCCGGTCGATGAGGTTGCTGTAGCTCGACGAAGCCGCCGCGCGGGTGGATTTCGACGGTCCGGCCGGCGAAAGCTGCAGGGCCACTTCTTCGGTGATGCGGGATCGCCAAGCTGCGTCGCGTTTCCGCCGCTCCTCCCGCGCCCGGGTATCGGGCCGGAAGTTCTCGCAGTCCGCGTGCTCCACCGCGATCTCGTCGGCCGCTTCTTCCCGCCCGCGCGCCGCGTCCTGCGCCAGCATGACCATGCCGGATAACGCTCCGGCGGCGAAACACAAAAGTCTCCGATAACCCGTCATATTCATCCCCGCTATGACTGTCTCCGCTGCCCTTACGAACAGCTTAGCGGTGGAAACCCGCGTTCGTACCTCGGAGTTTTGCGAACTAGGAGAAATTTCCCGGCTGGGCGGGAAGAATGCCTGAGCCCTCGCGGAGCGTCATTGAACTTCGTGACGGGCAAGACATCGATCCAGTATTGTGAGTGTAGGGTTTACGGTAATGGAAGTCCATTTCACCCAGGAGCAGGAAGCGCAACTTGAACGGATCGCGAGCCGGGATGGGAAAAACGGCGCGGGCGAGTTGCTCAAGGATGCCGGGTTGCGGCTTCTCGAAGAAGAGGCGAGATTCCGTGCCGCTGTCCTGGAAGGAAAGGTCTACGCCGACCGAGGCCTGTTTATCGAAGAAGAAGAGATGGACGCCCGGGTTGAACAAATGCTTCGTTCCTAATGCGGATCCGCTGGACACCGCCCGCAGCCGCGGATTTGCGGACCATTGACGACTACCTAATAAACGGCTCGACCATCGAGATTTGGCGAATCTACCATGCGGCCCAAAACCGTCCGTAGGAGAGGTCGGACTTGAACCAAGAGGGAAACGTGAAACAATCTTGGCAACCATGAACCCGACGCGCCGAAGCTTTCTCGCCTCGGCGGCCGCCGCGCCCCTTGTAAGCGCCCGGCCCGCCAACCGTCCCAACATCATCGTGATTCTCGCCGACGATCTGGGCTACGGCGATGTGAAGGCGTACAACCCGCAGTCGAAGATTCCCACGCCGAATCTGGACCGGCTTGCGGGCGAAGGCGTTCGGTTCACCGACGCGCACACGCCGTGCGGCGTTTGTTCGCCTACGCGCTACGGATTGCTCACCGGCCGTTACCCCTGGCGGGGCGACTTGAAACAGCAAGTGCTGTGGCCGTACGATCGCCCGCTGATCGAGCCTAACCGCCTGACTCTGCCCGCCATGCTCAAGAAGTCCGGCTACCATACGGCGGCGTTCGGCAAATGGCACCTGGGTTGGGATTGGCAGACCGTCGATGGATCGAGGATCAATCCGGAGGTCCGCATCGGCGACCCGCAGCGTGAAAAACGGATCGCCTACGCGAAGAAAATTCAGTTCGATAAACCGGTGGTTGGGCCGACGGCGCGCGGGTTCGATTACTACTTCGGCGTCGATCTGCCCAACTTTCCGCCCTACGCGTTCATTGAGAACGACCGTCTCTTGACGCAGCCCACGGCGGAAAAACCCGATGCAATGTTCGGCTGGCCCGGTCCGATGACGCCCGGCTGGCGTCTCGAAAGCGTACTGCCTGAAATCACCAAGCGCGTGGTGAAGCACGTCGAGGACAAGTCGAAATCGGACGATCCCTTCTTCGTCTACTTCCCGATGACTTCGCCGCACACGCCCGTCGCGCCCGACACCGAGTTTCGCGGCAAGAGCCAGGCGGGCATTTACGGCGACTTTGTCTATCAGACCGATTGGAGCGTCGGCCAGGTGCTCGACGCGGTCCGGCGGTCGGGCAAGGCGAACGATACGCTCGTGATTTTCACCTCGGACAACGGTCCCGAAAATCTCACGTACCCGCTGCAGCCCGAGTTCGGGCATCTCAGCCAAGGTCCGCTGCGCGGCGCGAAGCGGATGTTATGGGAAGGCGGCCATCGGGTTCCATTTCTCGCTTGGGGACCGGGCCGCGTGCCGGCGGGCAAAGTCGAGAACGAAATCGTGTGCCTCACCGACGTGATGGCGACCGTCGCGAATCTAACCGGTAACAAGCTGCCGAACGACGCGGGCGAGGACAGCTACGACATCGGCTCGGCGCTCTTCGGCAAACGGCGCGATCGGCCGATCCGCGAAGCGACGGTCCACCATTCGATGAACGATCAATACGGACTGCGGCAAGGCGATTGGGTGTTCATCGATTCCCCCGATTCCTCGCACGGCGCGGCGGAACCGCAATGGTGGCGCGACAAGTACGATGTGCAGAAGCATGCGGAACCGGCCGAGTTGTTCAACTTGAAGGAAGATTTGCGGGAGACGAATAACCGGTTCAAGGCCGAACCGGCCCGGGCCAAGGCGATGAAGGAACTGCTCGAGAAGTATAAGAAGGATGGGCGCAGCGTCCCCGCGCGGAAGCAATAGCGGATAGTTCTCAAAAATGAGAACATGATAGCGTCGTGTGCCGCAAACCGAAGTATTCTTCTATCGCGTCCCGGAAACCGGGTCCGTTCCACTTCTCAATTGGCTCGACGAGTTGCCGGTGAAGGTGCAGGCAAAGTGCATCGAGAGGATCGATCGGCTGGGACAACTAGGTCACGAACTTCGGCGGCCGGAAGCGGACTTTTTGAGAGATGGAATTTACGAGCTTCGAGCCAGCCACATTGGCGTGCATTATCGGTTGCTCTATTTCTTTGCGGGCAAGTCGATTGTGATTATTTCGCACGGTCTGACCAAAGAGAGTCGTGTGCCGCCCCGAGAGATCGACCGGGCGGTTGAAAGGAAGAAAGAGGTTGAAACGAACTTCGGAAAGTTCACCTTCAAGCCGGAGTAAACGCGGGTCGAAGAAACTCGATTCGAACGCATCCGCCTACCTCTACCGGCGATACATCGCCGGGGACACCGAACGGGAACTCGCGTACGAGGAGCAGGTTGTGAACGCGGAAATCGCCCGCAAGATTTACGACCTGCGCACCAAGGCCGGACTCAGCCAGCGCGAACTGGCGAAAAAAGTCGGGACTTCCGCATCCGCGATCTGCCGTCTCGAAGACGCCGACTACGAAGGGCATTCGCTACTGATGCTAAAGCGAATCGCCGAGGCCCTTCAAAAGCGGGTCGAGATTCGTTTCGTTCCAGCAAAGAAGCTACGGGCCGCTTAGACCTACCGCCCCGTCGCGTAGCGCTCGTACTCTACCGCGACATTCGTGTCCTTCGAGTGGATCAGCACGCGGTAGCGGAACCGGGCGGATTTACCTGCGTCGATCGTGAAACTCCCATCCTGCGATTTGTCGTTCAGAAAATCGTGAAGCCCGAAAATGTTCGCGGCGAACAAGCCGTAGTCGCGGGCGTGCCAGCGCGTCGGCGCGCGGGGATTTTCGGGGTGATCGAAGATCGCAATCCCTAGCTCTTCGCCTTCGAGCGTCCCGGTGTAATCCACCCAAGGGAACGGCTTGCCCCACACGTTCTTCATGCCCTCGGCGCCGGTCGAGGAGCGCATGCGCCCGCCCTTCTTCTCCATCAACTCGTCGCGCAGCCGAATGGCGAACGTGCCCTCTTTCGTGTCGCCGAACACTACTTTTTGCTTTGCCGCAAGCTCGATATCGAAGTCGATCCACCGCAGCCGGTCCTGGTGGCCGGCGAAGGTCATCGTGCGATTCTCGGTCAACAATTCGGAATTGTCGCCGCCGCTCCACTCGAAGCTCGCGAACAAGTTAAGGTCCGGCCGAACCGTCATTCGCCGCATGCGAATCTTGCCCGCGCCTTTGCCGACGCTGCGGGACGTGGGTTCGTTCATCCAAAAGTCCCAGCCGTTAACGTCGCCGTGCGTAAACCAGATGCCCCGATGGTGCGGATGGTCCGTAGTTTCGCCCTCCACCTTCTCCATCGGATAGCGCCGCGTCACCACCTTGCCCGACGCGGATCGCACCGGGTGCAGGAACGGCTTCGGCACGCCGTTCGCGTGGAAGGTGGTGAACGGCTTATGGTCCACCGAAACTTCCGCGTTGCCGTCGGTCACCGTAATCGAAACGGCCTGGCCCCAGACCGGAGCCGCGCAAAGCGCGCTTAACCACAACATCCCGGCAAACTTCATGCGTCGATGATACGCTTCCAGCATGTTCTCGCGCTTGCTTCTCGCTTGTACTCTGGCCGCCATTCCGGCCGCCGCCCAAACCACCACCGGCACCGTCACCGGATTCGTCACCGATCCCGGTGGAGCGGCGATCGCCGACGCGGCGGTAAAACTGGTCAACACCGGCACCGGATTTTCGACCGCTACGCAGTCGAACGAAAGCGGTAGCTATACGTTTCCGCTGGTACCGCCCGGCGCGTACCAAATCGAGGTCGAGAAAGCGGGCTTCCAGCGCTTCGCCCGTACCTTCACGCTTGAAGTGACGCAGCAGGCCCGTATCGACGCCCAACTCACCGTCGGCCAGGTGTCGGAAACGGTTACCGTGAGCGCGGCGACGGTCGTGCTCGAAACCGATTCGTCGAACCTGGGGCAAGTCATCACGAATCGCCAGGTGGTCGATCTTCCGTTGAACGGCCGAAATCCGTTCGCGCTCGCGTCGCTGACTCCCGGAGTCACTCCGCTCGCCGGATTCGGAGCGGGCGTCGCCCAACAGCGCGGCGCGGCGCAGAGCGCGGGCGCGAACAACTTTCTCGCGAACGGCGGCATGACCGGCGCGAACGAAATCCTGCTCGATGGCATTCCGATCACGGTGTGCTGCCAGGGCCAACCCGCGCTGATTCCGACCATCGATACGACGGAAGAGTTCAAAGTGCAGACCAACACGTCGCCCGCCGAGTTCGGACGCACGTCGGGCGGGATTCTGAACATCGTCACCAAGTCCGGGACGAATCGCTTCCGCGGCTCGGCCTACGAGTTCTTCCGCAACGAGAAGCTCGACGCGACGAACTTTTTCATCAACCGCGCCGGAACCAACCCAATCCCAGGACGAACCGACCGCCGCACGCCGCTCCGCTACAACCAGTTCGGATTCGCGGTGGGCGGCCCGGTGACGATCCCCAAGATTTACTCGGGCAAGGACAAGACGTTCTTCTTCGGCAACTACGAACAGGTGGCGCTCCGGCGCAGCTTGTTCCGAACTTTTAGCGTGCCCACGGCGGCGATGCGCACCGGCAATCTTTCGGAAGCGCCCGCCGATGTCTTCGACCCCGCCACCGTCGCGCCAAATCCGGCGAGCCCCGGGCAATTTCTGCGGACGCCGTTCCCCGGCAAGATCGTTCCCGCGAACCGGCAGGCGGCCGTGTCGCGCAACATCCTCAACCTCTACCCGCAAGCGCAACGTTCGGGGATCGTCAACAATCTCGATTCCGTCGCCAGTTCGCGCGACGACGACAAACAGTTCAGCTTGCGCCTGGATCACAATTTCAGCGAACGTTACCGGTTGTTCGGGCGCTACAGCCGTCTCTGGAACGATCACTTCGAGCCAAACTATTGGAACAGCGTATCGAGCCCCGGCGGGTTCAATCAGTTCATCAAGTCGCATACGGCGGTGGTCGATGGAATCGCGGCGCTGCGGCCCGATTTCGTCGTCAATGTGCGCTACGGCTTCGCCCGGCAGCGTAATTTCCGCGATCCGTACTCGCTGGGCACGGACCTCGGAGCACTGGGATTCTCGCAGCTCTATACGACCCAAGTGCAGGAGCGTTTTCTGCCGGCGATCAACATCACCGGTTTCAATGGGAATGACGAGACCGGCAATCAGCGCTTCACCCGGTACTCGCATACGCTGGCTGCTGCGGTGAGCGTGATCCGTTCGCGCCACACGATCAAGTTCGGTTGGGACGGGCGTATCTTCCTCGATCACAACGCGAGCCTCGGCAGTCCGGGCGGCAACTTCTCGTTCGGGACAACGTTCACCTCCGGGCCGAACCCCATCGCGGGCGTGCCGGCCGGGCAAGCGCCATTCCTGGGCTTCGCCTCTTATCTATTAGGAATTCCCACCGGCGGATTGTTGCAATATTCGGATGCCACTTCGCAGCAAGGGTTCTACCACGCGCTCTATTTCCAGGACGACTGGAAGGTCTCTTCGAAGCTAACGCTGAACCTGGGCTTGCGTTGGGAAGTGGAAACCGGGCCGACCGAGCGCTACAACCGCATCGCGACCATCGACCCCAATATCGAATCGCCGCTGGCGCGATCCACCGGCTTGCCGTTGCGCGGCGGTTTGGTGTTTCGCGGCGTGGGCGACGCTCCGCGCAACCGCTATATGACCGACTCCAACAACTTCGGCCCTCGCTTCGGCTTCGCCTACTCGATGACCCCCAAGACCGTCCTGCGCGGCGGTATCGGCGTTTTCTTCGCGCCCGGCCTGGTGCGGCTCTTTAACGCCGGCAACCCCGGCTTCACCGTCACGACGCCCTTCGTCGCGACCATCGATAGCGTGACGCCGGTGGGCAATCTGACCAATCCGTTCCCGAACGGATTGCAGCCGCTCGCCGGATCGTCGCAAGGTGCGGCGACCCTGGTAGGCACTGGCATCGGCGCCATGCGCTACGAAACGCCGCTGCCGTATTCGACCCAGTGGAACTTCGGAATCCAACGCGAACTGCCGGGGAACGTAGCCGTAAACGTGTCTTATGCGGGCAACAAA
Organism: Bryobacteraceae bacterium; assembly: GCA_033763835.1. GTDB lineage: Bacteria > Acidobacteriota > Terriglobia > Bryobacterales > Bryobacteraceae > JAPKYZ01. Next base: position 46,551 of record JANRJS010000014.1, read on the forward strand.
GGCACCAAATTGCCCATTAATCAGGGCCTAAACGGCATAAATCCGCTCCTTTTCGGCGCTCCGGGAGACCTGAATCGCGTCGCCCAGTTGAACGCTTCGGTGACTAATCCGTTTTTCGGCGTCATCGCCACCGGACCGCTGGCCGCGCGTACGGTGCAGCAAAATCAATTGCTGCGCGCCCATCCGCACTTCACGAGCTTCGGCGTCAATTTTACCGGCGCGGGCAATTCGAGTTATCACGCCCTGCAGGTGAGCGTCCAACGCCGCATGTCGCAAGGGTTTCTCGGAACGCTAAGTTACACATTTTCTAAGAACTTAGGCGACGTGAACATGCTCACCACGTCGTTCTTCGACGCCGGACAGAATCCGGGCTACCAGAACGAGTTCAACCGGAAGATCGACCGCAGCGTGCTTGGCTCGGATTTCCCGCACCGGTTCGTCTTTTCGGGCGTTTACGACCTGCCTTTCGGCAAGGGCAAGAAGTTCGGATCGTCGATGGCCGGCTGGGCGAATCAAATTGTCGGCGGGTGGCAGGTGAACGGCATTTACACTTATCAGTCGGGTCAACCGCTTTCGTTCGGCGTTTCGGGAACTCCCGCCTACGCCGGTGGCCGGGCGAGCTTTACCGGCTCCGAGGTGCAAACATCGGGTTCCTATAGCGACCGGCTGGGTGGACCGTCAGGCGGATCGGGATATTTGAACGCGGCGGCATTCCGGTTGCCGCAATCGTTCGAGTTCGGCAATACACCACGGCTCGACTCTAGGAATCGGGGTCCGCATACGGTAAACCTCGATTTTTCAATCATTAAGAACTTCCCGTTCTCGGAATCGACACGGCTGCAATTTCGGGCGGAAGCGTTCAACTTGACCAATACTCCGGTGTTCGGACTCCCGAACACGACGGTCGGCAACGCCGGGTTTGGAGTGATTGGCGGTCAAGCTAACTCTCCTAGAAACATGCAGTTGGCCTTGAAGCTGATCTGGTGAAACATCAAGACATCACCGATGTTATGCTGTAGTGCATGAGAACGACTCTGACTCTCGATCCGGATGTCGCCGCTCTGCTCGATCAAGTTCGGGAAAAAGAGGGGCTGGGGTTAAAGGAAGCGGTGAACGAGGGACTTCGCTACGGTCTTCTCGCGATGACCCGTCCCCGAGAAAGCACGCCGTTTCGGACAAAACCTTGGCCGGACGCCGCTTTGCGAATCGACAACGTAGACAACGTTTGGAAAGTTCTAGAGGAGCTAGAGCAACCGGAGTGATCCTGGTCGATGCGAATTTGCTGATCTATTCCCGGCTTGGAGCGGATCCCAGATCGCCCCGGGCGGCGGAGTGGCTCGATGACCGGATTAACTCGGGAATCCGCGTTGGCCTTCCTTGGGCGAGCCTGACGGCGTTTCTCCGCGTTACCACCAACGCTCGAATTCAAAGGCGGCCGATCGCTTTCGCCGACGCCTGGCAGGCCGTGCAGGAATGGCTGGCAGTCGATAACGTTTGGATTCCCAACCCAACCCTTCGCCATCAAGCTGTACTTGCCGGCCTCTGGCCCCACGTTTCCCATTCCGACTTAGTCATGGACGCCCATCTTGCGGCTCTGGCCATCGAACACGGATTAACACTGTGCTCGGCGGACGGCGATTTTGCGCGCTTCCCTGGTTTGCGTTGGGAAAATCCACTTTTGGATCAATAGATTACGCTAAAGACCATCAAAGTGATCAACTGTCGCTATTATTACTTGACAATAGCGGAGTCACATTTTATACTTTGAGAGGAGTGAGACTCCAACGAGGAGACAAAAAACCATGACCTTGATGAAATATGCCCCGGCGACCGAGATGGACGAATTCACCGGCCGCCTCTTCGCGGACACCATGAGCCGCCTGTTTGCGGACACGAATCGTCCATGGGCTCCGGCGGTGGACATTCTCGAGACCGAAAACGAAATCGTGCTTCACGCCGACCTTCCGGGCGTCGCCCAATCGGATATCGACATCCGGGTGGAGAATGGCAACCTGACGCTGAAGGGCGAGCGGAAGTTCAACAAGGTGGAGAACGGCAAGGGCTACCATCGCGTGGAACGAGGCTACGGCAGCTTCGCCCGCGTGTTCACCCTGCCCGATACGGTGGAAGCCGACAAGGTGAAGGCCGGTTACACCAACGGTGTGCTGACGGTGACGCTTCCCAAGAAGGAAGTCGCCAAGCCCCGCACGGTGAAGGTGGAAGTCGGCAACTAACGGACGGTAAGGCAGTTCGGCGAAGGGGCGGGATTTCCCGCCCCTTTTCGCGCGTTTACGGGCATCATAGAGACAGGAATCGATCATGAACTCGGTTAAGACGGTACTTCTGCTTGGATTGCTTAGCGGCCTACTTTTGGCCGGTGGACAGGCCGTGGGCGGCGAGAACGGCCTCATCCTGGGCCTCGGTCTCGCCGTCGCAATGAACTTTTTCGGCTACTTCTTCTCGGACAAAATGGCGCTCTCGATGTACGGCGCACAGCCGGTGACACCCACCGAGAACCCGGATGTGTATCGCCGCATCGGCCCGATGACGCAAGAACTGTGCCGGCGGATGAACTTGCCGGTGCCGAAGCTGTGGGTGCTGCCGGAAGAGTCGCCCAACGCGTTTGCGACGGGGCGCGATCCGGCTCACGGATCCGTAGCGGTTAGCGCGGGTTTGTTGCACTACATGAACGACGAGGAAGTGGAAGGCGTCATCGCGCACGAGCTCGGCCACATTCTGAATCGCGACATTCTGATTAGCTCGATCGCGGCGACCATCGCTTCGGCGATTACGTTTCTCGGCCGCATGGCGATGTTCGCGGGCGGCGGCCATCGCGACGAGGAGGGACGCGGCGGCGGCGCGGGAGCGCTGTTGATGATGATCGTCGCTCCGATTGGCGCTTTGCTGATCCAGATGGCGATTTCGCGCACCCGAGAGTTCGGCGCGGACGCCGCGGCGGCCAAATACACGGGCTCGCCGAACGGCCTGGTTTCGGCTCTCTCGAAACTCGATGCGTATTCGAAGCGCATTCCGATGGACGCCAATCCGTCGACGGCGCACATGTTCATCGTGCAGCCCTTTATGGGCGGTGGCTTGATGAAGCTCTTCTCGACGCACCCGCCGATCGAAGAGCGCATCGCCGCCCTGCGGCAGTTTTCGCGGTGAAAATCTCCCGGCGCGCGGCGGAACGGCTGCTCGCCGGTCACGTTTGGGTGTACGCGTCCGATATCGAAGGTCCCCCGGTCGAACCGGGCGAAGAGATCGCCGTCGAGGATGCGAAAGGGCGCTTCCTCGGTACGGCGCTTTACTCCTCTTCCTCGCAAATCGCGTTGCGGTTGTTCTCGCGCGACCGGGTAAAGATCGATAGGCCATTTCTGCGCGCGCGAATCGCGGCGGCCATCGCCCGGCGGCGGATCATCGACACCGAGGCTTGGCGCGTCGTCTTCAGCGAAGCCGACTTGCTCCCGGGTCTGATCGTCGATAAGTACGGTGCTTGGCTCGTGGTGCAGTCGTTAACACAGGGCATCGACCGCCTCGAAGGCGACATTCTGGCAGTTCTCGAAGAAGTCCTCGCGCCGCGCGGAATCGTCCTGCGCAACGACGGCGCGGTGCGCGCGAAAGAGTCGCTTCCGCGCGAAGTGCGGGCGATCGGGGAAGTTCCCGAAACGGCGGAAATCGCCATGAACGGCGTACGCTGGACCGCCGATCTGCGGCACGGCCAGAAAACCGGACTGTTTCTCGATCAGCGCGAAAACTATCTCGCCGCGGCGAAATATGCGCATGGCCGGGCGCTCGATTGCTTCACTTCGACGGGCGGCTTCGCGCTGCATCTGGCGCGGGTGTGCGAGCCGGTGGAGGGCGTGGACGCGTCGGAAGCGGCGGTCGCGCGCGCCCGGGCCAACGCCGCCGCGAACGGGATCGCCAACGTCCAATTTCTCGAAGCCAACGTCTTCGACGCACTGGCGCGGCCGGGGCGGCGTTACGACACCATCGTGCTTGATCCGCCGGCGTTCGCCAAGTCGCGTGCGCATCTCGACAAGGCGCTCGCCGGATACAAAGAGATCAACGTCAAAGCGCTGCGGATGCTAGAACCGGGCGGGGTTCTCGTGACCTGTAGTTGCTCGCAACACGTTTCCGAAGCGATGTTTCTCGAGATGCTCGCCGCCGCCTCGCGCGACGCCGGAAAAACGCTTCGCGTTCTCGAGCGGCGGGTGCAGGCTTCCGACCACCCCGTTTTGCTCACGGTACCAGAGACGCTGTACCTGAAATGCGCCGTTTTGGAGGTGATGTAATGGACGCCTACTCCCAGGCCGATCCCTTCAAGAGTTCGGCGAGTTGCGCGGTCGCATAATCCTTGCGCGGATCGTAACTCGAGACGAGCTTCGACAAGTTAAGGTAACGAAAACCCTGGATGCCGCCCGGAGTGATTTTTGTCGCATTAGTTGGTTCAAAGGAATCGACCAAATAAAACCGCTGTGGCATGGTTTTCAGTGTTTCGTAGGGAGTGCTCTTGAAAGCATCCTCGATTCGCCGTTTGTGATCGTCGGTTAAGGTTCCAAACTCCGCGTCAAATTCATACGGCCAAGAAGCTTTGGCGATTGCTTCAACCCGTCCGACGAAGATAACCGCTTTATTGTGATAGACACCAATGAAGCGATTTCGTTTGCAAGGCTTATCCGCCTTTTCGTAATACAAGTTAAGTCTCCTGTTATCCGCAACTGTTTGACCGCATGGGAAAATTACGAGCCGGTGATTGCGCTCTTCGAGGAGGTTCTCCTCGGCCAAGTAGCTCTCATAGTCTTCGACGATGGATAGCAGTTCCTGCTCGAAATCGCCGCATACCCCGCGCAGAGCATCTACTACTTGCGTGAAAGTGACACCGGCGAATGCGATGTTCCGGTACCTCGCTTCGTCTTCCAAATTCTTTCGGTCAGAGTCCGAGATCGGCTCCGTGGTAAGGCCAATCAAAACCGTAAAGTTCTTGGAACCGGTTTCTATGCCGATTAGATGGCGACGAATCTGATCGGCATCCAGCTCGCCTCCCCGTTTTGTCTCAACATAGATGCGAAGCGGCTCTTGAGATATGAGGGCGTCCGGCACGCTCGCTTTGCCTCTTACCTGTTGCTCAAAAGTCAACCCGATCGAGAGTTCGGTATTGAGAAGCGACGTGAGTACCTGACGAACCTTGGAAGGAGACGACTGATAAAAATAGCGAAGAACTAGCAGGGTATTGTTCGTGGCGTGATTCTCCGGTTGGGAGAATCTTTGAAAATAAGAAACGCGCGACAAGCTTACGCTCCCGTACAACTCTACGCTAAACACCTGGCAAGGTACCGAACGCGATAGCTTAAAGATTCATGATCGCTCCCTTGTTCTTGTTGTTCGCACAGGCGCCGGACCAACTAATCCCGCACAAAACCAAGATCGAGGCCGTCGAGTATCGCGGCAAGAAAGCCGTGCGCATCGTCGAGGACGGCGAAGTGCCGAACGCCGAGGCGTACGCGATCGTCAAGGACCGCAAGTTCCGCAACGGCACGATCGAAGTCGAGGTCGCTGGAGCGCCGCGGGCCGGCGCGGCGGCGGGCGGGGCGCGCGGATTTATCGGGGTCGCCTTCCGCGTCCAACCCGACGGCAAGTACGAGTACATCTACATCCGCCCGACCAACGGCCGAGCCGACGATCAAGTGCGCCGTAACCACTCGACGCAATACGGCGCGCATCCCGAGTTCGATTTCGCGCGGCTACGGAAGGAATCGCCCGAAAAGTACGAAAGCTACGTCGATCTCGAGCCCGGCGTTTGGACGAAGCTCAAGATCGTCGTCGATGGCGTGAAGGCGCGTCTTTACGTGCATGGCGCGGAGCAGCCTTGCCTGATCGTGAACGATCTGAAGTTGGGCGATAGCGAAGGCGGAGTAGCTTTGTGGATCGGCCCCGGAACCGAGGGGCATTTTGCGAACCTCATGATACGGTGATTGCTTATGCTTTCACCGACCATTTTTCGCGAGTACGATATTCGCGGAATCGCCGAAGAGCAGCTTCTTTCCCCCGATATTGAAGTCCTGGGCCAAGCGTTTGGGACATACCTGCAACGCCACGGCGGCAAGCGCATTTCGCTGGGTCGCGACACGCGATTGTCGGGTCCTCGATTGCACGAAGCGCTTCTCAAAGGCTTGGTGAAATCCGGTTGCCACGTCGTCGATATCGGCGTGGTGCCCACCCCGCTGCTCTACTACTCGGTGTATCACTTGAAAACCGGCGGCGGCGTGATGATCACGGGTTCGCACAATCCATCGGAGTTCAATGGCTTCAAGGCGATGACCGCCGAGACTTCGCTGCACGGCGAGGAGATCCAGAAGCTGAAGCACATGATCGACGCGGGCGATCTGGCGACGGGCGAGGGCAGCGTTGAGACCGCCGATGTGGTGACGCCTTATGTAGACGAGATCGCCGCGCAGTTCGATTGGAAGCGCCGAATTAAGGTGGTGTTCGACGGCGGCAACGGCGTGGCGGGGCCGGTGATGACGCGGCTCGCGAAGAAGCTGAACATCGATTCCGTAGAACTGTTCTTCGACATGGACGGCCGGTTTCCGAACCACCATCCGGACCCGACGGTCGAAAAGAATCTCGCTCATCTAATCGCAGCGGCGAAGGAACACAAAGCGGACTTGGGCATCGGCTTCGACGGCGACAGCGACCGGATCGGGGCGGTGGACGAAACGGGCGCCGTGGTGTGGGGCGACATCCTAATGCTGATTTACGCCCGCGAGATTCTGACGCGGAAGCCGGGATCGACGTTCATCGGCGAAGTGAAATGCTCGCAGGTGCTCTACGACGAGATCGCGCGATTGGGCGGCAATCCGATCATGTACCGCACGGGGCACTCGCTGATCAAAGCCAAGATGAAAGAGGAGCACGCGGAGTTGGCGGGCGAGATGTCCGGGCACATTTTCTTCGGCGACCGGTATTACGGCTTCGACGACGCGCTGTATGCGGCGTGCCGGTTAATGGAGATCGTCGCGAACAGCGGCGGTCCGCTCTCGCTGCAAACGGCCGGCTTGCCCAAGGTGTATACGACCCCCGAAATTCGCGTCGATTGCCCGGACGAAGCGAAGTTTTCGGTGGTGGAACGCATGGTGGCCCGGTACAAGAAAACGCACAAGGTCGTCGATGTGGACGGCGTCCGGGTGCTGTTCGACCACGGGTGGGGGTTGGTCCGCGCGTCTAACACGCAGCCGGTGCTGGTGATGCGATTCGAGGCGACGTCGCCCGAGTGGCGCGACCGGTACAAAGCGGAAGTGGAAGCGGCGCTGGCGGAGGAAACCGCGCGCAGCTAACGCACGTGCTTGTACATCCACGCCAACCTGCGCGGCGCGACCCCTAACGAGTAGCCGCCCTGGATCAAAACCCAAACGGTGAGGGCGTGGAGCAGGCCGCCGTTTTTCCAGCGGCGCGGCGAAACGTGGATCCGCTGCGGCAGGTGAGCGAGACGCCCGGCCTTGAACATACGACGGGCGAGTTCGTAGTCCTCCATGATCGGGAAGTCGCGATAGCCGCCGGTGCGCTCGAAGAAATCGCGGCGCACCCAAATGCCCGAATCGCCATAAAACACGCCGAATGGCAGCCGGGCGCGGTAAATCCAATTGAACGTGCGGGCTACCCAATCGTCGCCGCCGAAGTGCGTATCGAGATTGCCGCCAATCACCGAAGGATCGCGCGCGGCATGGCGAATCGCGTCGATCGCTCCGGGGTCGAGGGTGCAATCGGCGTGGAGGAATAAAAGAACATCGCCAGTGGCCCGGGCGGCTCCCGCATTCATCTGCGAGGCCCGGCCTCGCGGAGCGGCGATCGCCGCGAGTAACTGCGTGCCGTCGGAACTGCCGCCGTCTACCACGACGACTTCGTCCGGCGATTGTGCGCGCAAGTTGTCGAGAAGAACCTCGAGAAACCCGGCTTCGTTCAGCGCGGGAACGATGACGGAGACGGTCACGTCCGCGCGCGCGGACCCTCGCCTCGCCCGGCCACCGGTTGCACGACGCCCGTTCCGCACACCGCGACGCCCACCTCCATCAACGCGCCGAGCAGGTTGTAGAGCACCGCGTACATCGCCTGTTCGTTCACCGGCTGACGGCCGGGCATGCGGAACTTAGCGGGTAGCTCCTTCGAAATCTGGATGCGCACCGAACGCGAACGCACGCGGCCGTTGCGCTCCCGCACGTTGCCGATTTTGAACGGAGTCTGCAGGACGTTCCCCGTCACCGCGTCTACGTAGAACTGGCAGCGCGAAAACCAGCCGAGGTTGCCGGGGTCCGTTGCGTCGAAGAGCAGTAGCGGGGACTCCCGCTCCGAAGCCCGCAACTCGAGCGTCACCACCCGCGCCGTTTCCTCGATGCGCGCCTCGAAGCCGAGTTGGCGCGCGATATTCTCCAAAATCTGCACGTCCAGTTCGAGCAGCAACAACTTATGCTCGCCCGCTTGAATCACTTGCATGAAGCACCATTATCCTAGGAGCAGTGCCCCCCGCGCTGGTTCTTTTCGACATCGACGGAACGCTGGTCCGGCGCGCCGGTCCGCATCACCGGGAGGCGCTGGAAAACGCCGTGCTGCGCGTGACGGGCGTGCGCGCGACAATCGAAGGAGTGCCCGTAGCCGGATCGCTCGACCGGGACATCCTGCGCGACATGATGCGCAACGCCGGACTTCCGGCGGCGGCGATCCGCCGGGCGATGCCCGAGGTGGTGGAGCGCGCGCAATCGATCTATCGCCGCACGTGCCCCGATCTGGCGAATCGCGTATGCCCGGGCGTGCGGCGGGCGCTCGCGAAGTTGGGGCGTGAGGGCGCGGTGGTGGGCATCGTTTCGGGAAACTTGAGCCGCATCGGCTGGCGCAAGATGGAGCGCGCGGGTCTGCGGACGCATTTCCGGTTCGGCGCATTCGCGGAAATGGGATCGACGCGCGGAGCCTTGGCGAAGCTCGCCGTGCGGGAGGCAAAGCGGCAAGGCTGGATCGCGCGCCACACGCCGGCGGTGTTGATCGGCGATCACGCGAACGACATTGCCGCCGCGCGCCACGCCGGAATTCGCGCCGTCGCCGTTGCGACCGGCGTTCTCGATCGCGATACGCTCGCGCCGCACTCGCCGGATGTACTGCTCGACGACCTGCGGGCGTTCTCGCTCGAAGAGGCCCTAGGATGAAGTTCGCTACGAGAGTTGGCCTGGCGCTCGCCGCGCTCGCGCTCGCCGCCTGCGACCGGCCCGAGAACGCGCGCATTCAGGTCTTGATCGGCGCGGCGCTAGACGGAGTGTCCGGACCGTCGGTGGTGATCGTCGAGGACGGCAAATTTCGCGCGGCCGGTCCGCAAACGCACGTGCCGATCCCGCCGGATTCGGTGAAAGTCGATACCAGCGGCTACCGGTTGCGCGGGCCGTCGATCGTGCCCGGCGCCGAAGCGACGTTCGAACTCGTCGACGGAAACGGCCGCGTCGCGCGGCGCATGCAAGCGGGCCAATGGCAGTGAAGGCGCAGTCGTTCGACGTGAAGCGGGCGCAAGTGGAGTTTCACAACTTCGCTTCGCTGGGCGAGCCGGAGCGCGCGTCCCGCGTCTATCGCGAAGAGAACCGGCGGCGCGGCGCGGTACTCGATGCGCATCGGGAATTTCTTGGGCCGATCGAGCCGTTTCTCGAAATCGGCGCGAACGCGGGCCACACCAGCCTGATGCTCGAAAACGAGTTCGGCGCGCGGGGATTCGCGCTCGACATCTCGGCGGATTCGTTGCGTCACGGCTACGCGCTGATGAGCGAATGGGGAGTTTCACGAGGACCGATTCGGATGGCGGGCGACGCGCTGCGTTTGCCGTTCCGCGACGAATCGCTCGAATGCGTGCTGGCGTTCCAGATGCTCTCGCAATTCATGGACATCGAGGCGGTGTTCGTCGAGGTGAAGCGCGTGCTCGCGCCGGGCGGCGTATTCGTGTTCGCCGAAGAGCCGATGAAGAGGCTGGCGACGCTGCGTTTGTGGCGATGCCCGTACGAAGAACAGCAGACGCCGTGGGAACGGACGCTCTATCGCTGGGGTTTGCTGCCGTTTCTGGTGCGCGACGTGATTGGCGCGGGGCAGGAAGAAAGTTTCGGCATCCGCCAGAATCACACGATGTATCTGAGCGATTGGCACGCACTGGTGACGAAGCATTTCGCGGCGCACGAGTACTCGACGTTCGTGCCGGAGCGCGGGTGGCTGGAACGCGGCGTGAAGCGCGCGGCCATCGCGCTCGATCCGTACCGGTCGGAATGGCGGGCGGCGCGGTTGCTGGGCGGTACGCTGGCGGGGTTTTGTCGCAAAGAGGGCGGTTCGCCGAAACGCAAAATGCCGGAAGCGTTTGAAACGCTTTTGCGGTGTCCCGATTGCGGGGGAACGCTGGACCGGGATGCGGCGGAAACGCTGCGTTGCGCGAACTGCGCCTACGAAGCGCCGCTCGACGGTGGAGTTTACAACCTGATCCAAAGCGCGGACCGGCGAGAGCTCTATCCGGGCGAACGCGCGGACACGATCGACATGTCGCTCGCCGGGCACGAAGCGCGGTTGACGCACGGCTGGCACGAGCTGGAAGGCGTGTTCGGCAACCGCTACCGCTGGATCGGAGCGCGCGCGGGCGCGAAGTTAACGAATCTGCGCGGTGGCCCGCAGCGGCTGCGCATTCGCGGCTTCGCGCTCGAAGAATCGATCCCCGTGAAGCTCGCCATCTTGGTGAACGGCGCGCCGAGCGAGCATACGATCGCGCGGCCGGGCCTCTTCGTGATCGAGGTTCCGGTGGCGGATGATCCCGAGTACGCCGTCGAAATTCAAGCCTCTCCCGTGCGGCGCGAGCCTGGCGATCAACGCGAGTTGAGCGTCAACTTCGGGCTGCTGCAAATGCTGCCGCTTTGAGGCGATGGCGAAGGTGATAGCCTAACGGATCGATATCGGTTGGTTAGGAGGACCCTATGACTAGTTATGCCCGTTTTGCCACTCTGGTGGCCGCCTTCTCTTTCGTAAACGCATCGGCGAACGCCGCCGCAATCACCGTCGAATTCAGCGGCACGGTGACCACAATCATCAGCGACGATTCCGGCAATTTCTTCACTTCCGCTTTCGCGGTTGGCAATTCGGTAAGCGGAAGTTGGACGTTCGACTCCGGCGCGGTCCCGCTCTTTACCACTCCCAATTTCGCCGCTTACCCCGCGAGCTTCAAGGCGACCGTCAACGGCCTAGCTTTCTCCGGGCCGTCTCAGTACCGGATCTTCAACGACGATCCGGGTGGCAACGACGGCTTTTCGATGATTAACGAAACCGGCACCTACACGGCTCCCGTCATTGGACCGCTCACGGCGAGCACGTTCTTCGTCCAATTCCTTGGTATGCCAGTGGGCACGCTGGCCGATACGAGCTTGGTTCTCGATCCCGCGGCCCTCTTTCCGCTGGCGACGAACTACGCTCCGCATGGTTTGCGCCTCGATCATCCGGATGGGACGTTCGGTGGCCTCTACTTCAGCGTGGATTCGCTGAAAATCGTGCCCGAGCCCGCAACCTGGGCGCTCGCGGCGGCGGCGCTGGCGGGCTTGGCCGCGATGCGGCGGCGAGCTTAGGCTCTTCTTCGGTTAGTTACACCATCTCGACCGGCGGGAATCGGGCCTGTTTCCGGTTCCCGCAACCGCTGCCGGATACCGTTGACTTTGGATACGCCTCCGCATAAGCTTTCGGCTCGAAGGAGGAGTTATGTCCCGCCTATCTTCGCTTCTTTTCCTGGCAGCGTCGCTCGCCGCCGCACCGATTTTCGTCGACGACCTGCCGAATCTCTATCAGCACCAGAAGTCGCCGCCGTTGATCACAGACCCGTCCGTCGCGCGTCCGGCGGACTTTCCCTCGTACACCAACAACGACGCCTGGTGGGAGCCGACCGGCGGCTGGTGCTGCACCACCGCCGTCGCGGATCTCTTCTACGCCATGCAAGAGAATTCTTTCGACGGGATGCTCGGGCTGTTCTTCGACGATCCCGGCAAGAGTTGGTTCGACTATATGCGCTACGGACTCGAAGAAATGGCCACGGACTTCTTCGACCCCGCCACCGTAGGCGGAGCGGGCGCGGGGCGCAGCTTGAATTTCTACGAGATTCTCGACGACCGCACTGTGCTGACAGGCGCCCAAAAGGGGACGAAGTTCAGCTCGCTCATTGGTTACCAGGAGTATTATCTGGACGGCACGGATATCTTCGCGTCGCTTGCGCCCACGCGATTCTGCGCTACTTGCGGTCCCGATCCGACGCCGGGAAAAAAGACCGCTTACACCAGCATGTTCGACTTGTACAGCTCCTTGATCGGAACTCATGCGTACATTGCGCTCGAAATGATCGCCGAACCGGCGAAGATTTCGGACAAGGATCTGGACGACCGCGGTCTTTGGTGGGGGCGCAGCTATCATGTCGTGGCGGGCGCGGGCATCGATGGAACCACCATCTACATCGCCGATCCGAACGAGACGCGCACCGGCTCCAATCCGGGCGCGGGTTGGGGCAAATACTACGGCCCCGGGGACGCCGAACCGGTGGGCCAAGCGAATTACGCCGCTTATACGTTCAGCGGCAACTATTTCGAGCAGATCAAGGGCGGCGACGTCACGTATAAGGACGTGAAAATCGTTCGAGCCTTGGTGCTTACACCGACGCCCGAGCCCGGCACCTGGACCTTAGTGGTGGTGGGATTGGCGGCGTTTGGGTTCACGCGATTTCGATCAGCAAATCTTTCGGCTCGACCCGGTCGCCGGTAGAGACCGCGACTTTCGACACGCGTCCGGCCATCGGCGCGTAAACCGTGGTCTGCATCTTCATCGCCTCGAGAACTAACAGCCGGTCGCCTTTGGCCACCGGCTGACCCAGGCCGACGGCGACGCTGGTGACGGCTCCGGGAATCGGCGCGGGCACTTGACCGGGAACCGCCGGATCGGCCTTTGCGCGATCCGCCACTTCGGCTTTCAACGCCTTGTCGCGCACGCGGGTTTCGCGGGGCTGACCGTTGAGTTCGAAGAACACCGTGCGTGTGCCGTCGGGGTGCGGTTCGCTGACGCTCAGGAATTTGACGATCAGCGTCTTGCCCGGCTCGAGCTCGACGGCGGTCTCTTCGCCCGCTTTCAAGCCGTAGTAGAAGGCCGGTGTGGGAAGAACTTCCACGTCGCCATAAGCGGCGCGAGCCTTCGCGAACTTCGCGTAGACGTCGGGGTACATCAGGTAGCTCATCAGGTCCGTGCGCGTGGGTTTCGCGCCGGTCTTTTTCTCGGCCAAAGCCGCCGCTTCGTCGAGATTGGCGGCGGGCAGCGAGGCGCTGGGGCGTCCCTTGATCGTCGCCGCGCCTTTCAGAATCTTCTTCGCCAGCGCTTTGGGCCAACCGCCATCGGGTATGCCCAGCGTTCCTTGGAACATCTCAACCACGGAATTCGGGAGCGTTAGCGAATGATCTTCGGGCAGCCGTTCGAACTCGGCGCAAGTCATGCCGTGGCCGACCAGGAAGATCGCCATGTCGCCGACCACCTTGCTCGACGGCGTGACCTTTACGATGTCGCCGAACGCGCGGTTCACGTCGGCATAGGTGTGCGCGATCTCGTTCCAACGCGCTCCGAGGCCCATCGATTCCGCCTGCTCGCGTAGATTCGTGTACTGCCCGCCGGGCATTTCGTGCAGGTACAAATCGGCCAGCCCGTGGCGCGGGCCGGTGTCGAAGGGCGCATACTGGGCGCGAACGCGCTCCCAGTAATCGGAGTAGGCCAGCAGAGCTTCCGCGTCGAGACCCGGATCGCGCTTGGTGTTGGCAAGAGCCGCGGCGATCGAGTTCAAGCTCGGCTGGCTGGTGGAACCGCTCATCGCCGCTACCGCCGCGTCCACCGCATCGACCCCTGCGTCCGAAGCCTTCAGCACGCTGGCCGCGCCGGCGCCGCTCGAATCGTGCGTGTGGAAATGCACGGGAATCGCGACCGCTTCGCGCAACGCGCGCACCAGCTTCTCGGCGGCGTAGGGCTTGAGCAATCCCGCCATGTCCTTGATCGCGAGAATGTGCGCGCCCATCTTTTCGAGCTCGCTCGCCATACGCACGTAGTAATCGAGCGTGTATTTGTCGCGCTTAGGGTCGAGAATGTCGCCCGTGTAGCAGACCGCCGCTTCGCAAATCCGGCCCGTCTTGCGCACCGCCGCCATCGGGACCTTCATGTTTGGCAGCCAATTGAGCGAATCGAACACGCGGAAAATGTCGATGCCTTGCGCCGCCGACTCGGCGATAAACTCGCGCACCACGTTATCGGGATACGCGGTGTAGCCCACCGCGTTCGAGGCCCGCAGCAGCATCTGGAAGCAGATATTCGGAATCGCCGCGCGTAGTCGAGAGAGACGCTGCCACGGATCCTCAAGCAGGAAGCGCATGGCGACGTCAAAGGTCGCGCCGCCCCACATCTCGAGCGAATAGAGATTCGACAAACGATGCGCGACGAAGTTCGCGATGGCAATCATGTCGTACGTGCGCACGCGAGTGGCCATCAGCGATTGGTGCGCGTCGCGGAATGTCGTATCGGTGACGAGCAGTTTCGACTGTTTGCGCGTCCACTCCGCGAATCCTTCCGCGCCCAGCTTGTCGAGCAACTGCCGCGTTCCTGGCGGCGGCGCTTCGCTCACGTGCGGGGGAATGACGGGCGCGCGCAGCGACGCGGGCGCGGGCTTTCCCGCTACTTCCGGATTGCCGTTAACGATCGTCTCGCCGAGATACGCGAGCAGCTTCGTGGCGCGGTCCCGCCGCGGTTCCGATTTCAGCAGCGTCGGAGTATCGCCGATAAACGACGTGGTCGCGTCGCCGCGCTGGAACGTCGCGTGATTGACGACGTTTTCGAGAAACGCGATGTTCGTCTTCACGCCGCGAATCCGGAACTCGCGCAGGGCGCGGTCCATGCGCTGGCAGGCGTGCGGAAACTCCCGCCCCCAGGCGCTGATCTTGACGAGCAGCGAATCGTAGAACGGCGTAATCACCGCGCCGCCATAGGCCGACGCGCCGTCGAGGCGAATGCCGAACCCGGCGGGCGAACGGTACGTCTGGATGCGCCCGTAATCCGGCGTGAAGCCCTGCGACGGATCCTCCGTTGTGACACGGCACTGCAAGGCGAATCCGTTGAGCGTCACGCCGTCCTGCTTCGGCAAGTTCATTTCGCGATCGTGCAGCGAATGCCCTTGCGCAATCTGAATCTGCGAGCGCACGATGTCGATGCCGGTCACCATCTCGGTGACGGTGTGCTCCACTTGCACGCGCGGATTGACTTCGATGAAGTACCACTCGCCCGAATCGGCGTCGAGCAGAAACTCGACGGTGCCCGCCGAGTAGTAACCCGCCTCGCGCGCCAGCGCCACCGCCGCTTCGCAAATCTCGTTGCGGATGCGCGGATCCAGGCCGACGGCGGGTGCCACTTCGACGACCTTCTGATGCCGCCGTTGCACGCTGCAATCGCGCTCGTAAAGATGCAGCAGATTGCCCTGCCGGTCGCCCAGAATCTGCACTTCGATATGCTTCGCGCGTTTGATGTAGCGCTCGAGAAAGACGGCGTCGTTGCCGAACGCCATCGCGGCCTCGCGCCGGGCGTCGTCCAGGCGGCCCGCGAAGTCGGGTTCGTTCTCGACCACTCGCATCCCGCGGCCGCCGCCTCCGAACGCGGCTTTGACGATCAGCGGAAAACCGATGGAGCGCGCGATCTTCTCCGCGTCCTTGGCGCGCGTGACAGGGTTCTCGGTGCCGGGCACGGTAGGGATTCCGGCCTTCGCGGCGAGTTTGCGCGCCGCGGTCTTGTCGCCCAGCGCGTCGAGCAACTCGGCGCTCGGACCGACGAAGGTGACGCCATGCTTTTCGCAAGCACGAGGCAGAGCCGGATTCTCGCTCAAAAATCCGTATCCCGGATGGATCGCGTCGACACCCTTTTCGGCGGCTAGCGCGACGATGCCCTCGACGTCGAGATACGCTTCCACCGGCCCTAGGTTTCGACCGGCGGCTTCCCCGATCTGGTAGGCTTCGTCGGCCTTGAAGCGGTGCAGGCTCAGCCGGTCTTCTTTCGAATAGATGGCGACGGTCCGAAGACCCAATTCGTTCGCGGCCCGGAAGATGCGAATGGCGATCTCACCCCGGTTCAGCGCCAGCAATTTTTTCATGGGAAGACTTTAGTGTAGATTCTCGCGGGAACCTTCGCGCTTGCGGTTCGTATTGCCAACAAGGAGAAATCGATGCTTCGCCGTTTGTTCGTCTTCGCGCTAACCGCCACCCCCATCGCCTTCGCTTGGGATGGCGACCGTTACAAGGAAGACTTCCGCTTCACGTACCCGCTCTCCGCGAACGGGCGTTTTTCCGTCGAAGGCTTTAATGGCTCGATCGAGCTGATGGGTTGGGACCGCAACGAAGTGGAAGTGGCCGGGACGAAGTACGCCTCGAGCGAGGACATTCTAAAGACGATCAAGGTCAACATCGTCAACGCGCCCGATTCGGTGATTGTCAAGGCGGAGCGGCCAAACGACCGGGGTTGGTGGAACAACGGAGGCGGCGGAGTGAAGTTTACTCTGCGTGTGCCGCGCAAGACGCTGCTCGACCGGGTATCGAGTTCAAACGGTTCGATTCGCGTCGAGGGCGTCGAAGGCGAGGCGCGGCTGTCGTCGTCGAACGGCACGATTCGCGTGTTCAACCTGAAGGGCAACCTCGACGCCTCCACTTCGAACGGGGGTATCGAGGCGATGGACTGTCTGGGCGGCATGATGTTGCGGACCTCAAACGGCGGTATTCGCGCTGAGAACGTTCGCGGCGCGTTCGAAGCCTCCACGTCGAACGGATCGATTCGAGCGCGCATCGAATCTTCGCCCGCGGGCACGCCGATTCGCGCCCGCTCTTCGAACGGCACCATCGAATTGACGATGCCGAATTACAAGGATCAGGATGTGCGCGCGACGACGTCTAATAGCTCGATCATTCTTCGCTTGCCCGCATCGGCGAGCGCGCAATTGCGCGCCAACACTTCGCATGCCAGCGTGCAGACCGACTTCGACGTCTCCGTACGCGGCGAGATTTCGAAGAGCCGCATCGAAGGCAAGATGGGCAACGGGGGTAACGCGCTGATCGACCTGTCGAGTTCGAACGGCTCCATCCGCGTTCTCAAGATGTAGTTCCCGGCGGTACGATCAAGGCATGCGCCTCTTCGCACTCGCTCTCGCCGCCACGTCCGCCTTCGCCGCCGATTGGAAGATCGACTATAAGGTCGCGAAGGACGCGAAGGCCAACTTCGATACGACCATCGCCATTACCGTCGCCGACGCGAAGGGCGCGCCGGTTTCGGGAGCCGACGTGGAGGCCGTACTCACCATGGCCGACATGGATCACGGCGAGTTCAAGCACGCAGCCAAACAAGTGAAGCCCGGCGTCTACGAGGCGAAGGCCAAGTTCATCATGGTGGGCGCCTGGAATATCGAAGTCCGCGCGAAGAAGGGCTCCGAGACGGCGGCGAAAAAGTTCCGCTACGAGATCAAGGAATAGCCAGGCCGGCCCAAACGAGTTTGGCGACGCGGCGCGGCCATTGCGGCGGGATCGGATTTCCCGCCAGATAGCGGGCGTAGAACGAGCCGACTACGCTAGCGACGGCGGCTTCGATGTCGGCGCCGGGCCGCAGTTCCCCTTGGGCTTTTGCCGTTTCGAGAACGCGCCGGATCGCCGCTCGCCGTGAAACCACTAGGCGCGCCCGGAACAGTTCGAGCAGGCGGGGAGTCGTATGTTCTTCTGCGAGCACGGTACCGAGCAGGGCCATTCCGTTCGGCCGCAGCAGCGACTTTCGAAAATTGTTCAAGATCGACACCAGACTCTCGAAACTCGAGGCCGCTCCCGGCGCGGGTTCGCTCATTTGCAAGCGTTGCACGGCTGCGATGGCGAGGTCTTCCTTCCCCTTCCACCGCCGGTAAATCGTCGGCTTCGATACGCCCGCTTCGCGCGCTACGGCGTCGATCGACATACCGCGATAACCGCGCCTGGAAAGTTCGGCCAGCGCCGCCTCCAGAATCCGGTCTTCGGCCTCGGCGTCGCGCGGCCGCCCGCTTTTCCCCGCCACCGCTCCAATTTACCGGTTGTGCATTACGATACGATACGGTAACGTAATTACATGCCTCCCGTATCGAAACGCATTCTCATGGTGGCGGCGAATCCGGCCGTCTCCACCACGCTCGGCGGTCCGGTGGGATTCTGGGCGTCCGAACTGTTTCATCCCCACTGGGCGCTGGCCGAGGCGGGTTACGAAATCGAGATCGCCAGTCCTAAGGGCGGCGCGGTCGAGGTGGACGCTTTGAGCGACCCGCGCGACGCCAGCTGCTACTCGGCGCACGATGTCTTGAGCCGCGGTTACCTCGAGTCCGGGGTCCTCGCTCCGAAGCTCGCGTCGACGCATCGCGTGGCGGACATGCGTCCCGCCGATTTCGATGCGATTTTAGTCTGTGGCGGGCAGTCGCCGATGTTCACCTTTCGCGGCGACGCCGACCTGCAGGCGACGGTGGCCGCGTTTTACGACGCGGGCAAAGTGGTGGCGGCGCTTTGCCACGGAGTTGCGGCGCTAATCGATACGCAACTGGCGGACGGTTCCTATCTCATCGCCGGGCGAACGATTACCGGATTCGCCAACGTCGAAGAGGACGACGCCGACCGCATCGTGGGCCGACGCGTGATGCCCTGGAGAATCGAGGATGCCGCGCGGGAGCGAGGCGCGAACTACGTTCGTGGCGCCGCGTGGAAGCCGTTCGCCGTGCGCGACGGGCGGCTGATTACCGGCCAGCAACAGTACTCCGGTATCGAGACGGCGCGCCGCGTCATCGAAGCGCTCGGGAGCGTGGCATGAAGGTCGGAATCCTGGGAGCGGGTAACGTCGGGGGCGCGTTAGGCGCGAAGTGGCAAGCGGCGGGCCACGAGGTTCGGTTTGGAACTCGCGAGCCGGGCACCAGCGAAGCCGCGATCGCCCATGGCGATGTCTTGCTGCTTGCGACTCCTTTCGACGCGGCGGAAGGTCTGCTGCGGGGCGCATCGCTCGCCGGCAAGATCCTGCTCGACGCCACGAACCCGCTGCTGCCCGGCTTGGCCGGCCTTTCGGTCGGCCTCACCGCTTCGGGTGGCGAACGCGTCGCCGAATGGGCCGCCGGAGCGCGGGTCGTCAAGATTTTCAACACCACGGGCGCGAACAACATGGAGAATCCGGTGTACGGAGGCGAGCGCGCGTCGATGTTCTATTGCGGCGACGACGCGGCGGCGAAGAAGATCGCGCATCAACTGGCGGAAGAAGCCGGGTTCGAGCCGGTCGACGCGGGACCGCTTTCGCAAGCGCGTTATCTCGAACCCATGGCCATGCTTTGGATCACGATGGCGATGCGCTACGGCTACGGGCGCGAGATCGCGTTCCGCCTGATGCGGCGTTAAGCTGCGGTCTTAGCGCAATGCTCGTCGAGCGCGCCGAGAATCGTGTGCGCGATCGAAATCGGATCGTTGCCTTCGATCTGATGGCGATGCATGACCCAAACCGGTTGGCCGTCGCGAAAGAGCGCGATCGACGGAGAAGACGGAGGGACGTTCGCCAGATACTTCGACCGCAGACGATCGACGGCGGCGAGATCCGCGCCGGCGAATACCGTAGCCGCGACATCGGGAGCGTTCTGCGTGTTCTTGAGCGCGACCACCACGCCCGGGCGAGCCTTGCCCGCGGCGCATCCGCACACCGAAGTCGTGATCATCATGACGGTGCCGCCGCCCGGCTTCAATAGTTCGTCCACCTTTTCTGCGGTGCGAGCTTCGACGATTCCATGGCGGGTGAGATCTTCACGCATCGGCGCAATCAGGATTTCCGAGTAAGGCATATTTTCAGTGTAAATCCCAATACTCGCCGTGCCGCTCGACGGTGACCGGCGGTCCGAAGAGCTCGCCGAGGATGCGATCCGTGAGTACTTCGCCGATGGGTCCGTCGCGAAACACACGGCCCGATTTCAGGCAGATGGCGCGTTCGATTTCGGGAACGATGTCCGGCAAGTGATGCGTGACGAGGACGATGGTAATCCCGCGTCGCGCCAGTTGCCGCATCGTCGCCCGCAACTCGCGCGCGGCCGCGATGTCGAGCGAGTTGGTCGGCTCGTCGAGCAGCAGCGCTTTCGGATCGTGGACTAGCGCCCGCGCGATCACGGCACGCCGCACTTCGCCCGAAGACATTTCGGTGAGCGGACGGTCGGCCAAGGCGGTCAGTCCGACGAAATCGAGTAACTCGTCCGCCTTCGCTTCCATGGCGGGCGTCACCTCGTGCCAGGGCCAGATGCCGACGCTCGAGAAGAAGCCGGAGAGCACGGTTTCGCGCGCCGGGTAAGGCTGCGTGCATATCGCCACGAGATCGTTGGTGACGATCCCGAGCATGGCGCGCAACTGCTCGACGTGCCAAGTATCGCGGCCCAGAATCCGCAGGGTGCAGGCGGGCGGCGCGTATCGCGGGTAACACTCGCGCGTAAGCGTCTTGATGAGCGTGGATTTGCCGGAGCCGTTCGGTCCGAGGATGACGGTGTGCTCGCCTTGCGCGATGCGGAGGGAGACGGTGTCGAGCGCCGGACGCTCGCCGCGCCAGACGGTGACGTTTTCGAGTTCGAGGAGTGGATGGGAGGTTGGTTGGTTCAAAGGGCGATCTGTCAGGATACCGGTTCTTCGCCAAACGCTTCGACCACGATGGTCTCCAAGGACTCGATCTCCCGGTCGGTTAGCTTCGGGAAGCGGTCGCGCTTGGCCGCCGAAAGCTTTCCGCCGTTCTGCCTGACCAGCCGGATCAACAGTCGAATGTCCTTGTCGGGCATATCGACTCGTTCTTGCGCTCCCCGGAAGGCGCGGTCGAACGATTGGATGAAGCGAATTTCTTGCGGCCAGTCGCGCTCCACCGTTTCCTGAATGCACTCGTAGAGAAACTCGGCGTGCGGCGTCAGGTCGGGGTAGCGATAGAGGTCGGTGGTGTCGCCTTCGACCGTCATTTCATTCCGATCATCTAGGCTGAACTGGACTTGCCGGCGAATGCCAGCCGAAACTCTTTCCAGAACGGACTCATAGTCGCGTAGCCGCCGGGCGATGGCGGCGGAGACGGGGAAAATCACGCCGGGCGGAGTGTAGCCTAGCCGCGCCAGAACATGATGAACGATGAATCGATGGAGGCGGCCATTCCCGTCGTCGAAGGGGTGGAGATACACGAACCCAAAAGACGCGGCGGCGGCGAGCGCGACGGCGTCGGCTTTGTCGGCTTGAAGCAGCTTCTCGACCATCGCGATCCACCCTTGCATAAGCGACGGCAAGGATTGCGGCTGCGGACAGGGATAGCGGACGTCTTCCGAATAGTCCGCACGCGCGCGGCCGACCCAGACCTGCTTCGTGCGCCAGCCGCTCGCGGCGAAGCGGTCGTCTTGCACAATTTGCCTCTGCAACTCGGTGAGAGCTTTTTCACCCAGGATGTCCACTCGCTCGGCATGCGAGAGCAGATTGACGAAGCGTTCCTCGCGCGTCGCGGACGGACGCTCCCCTTCGATCTGATAGGAAGAGCGCGTTTCCGAAAGATAAAGGTACTCCGCCGCGCGGCGGAAGATGGCGGGTTCGATCTCCGTCGCCGCGAGTTTGGCGGCGCGATCCGAGAAGGCTTGCAGTGCGAACTCTCGCAATCGCGGCGTTTGGCGGACCAGCGGGCAGTAGGCCGCCGTGCCGAGCAGATTGGCGTGGATGCGATGACGCGACGAAGTTCGCGTTTTCAGGACGAACTGGTGCGACTGGTTTGCCACGGCGACATAGGGTAGCGGGGGTGCGTCGGGAAGCGTCAGCCGTTCCCCGGTAAATTCCTCGTAGAGAAACCACGCGCGGCGGGCGTATCCGCTGCTGGGCTGGGCGATAATCCAATCGGTGAGCGCCTGAGGCGGAAGCTTCTTGAGTAAGGGGTGCCAAATGCGCAAGTCGATCGGTTCGTATCGCAGCGCGAATCGGAGATGTTCCTGCGTGGTTTCGCACGCATATTTAAGGGGATAAGTCTCGAGAACGTAATCGGGTCGAAGGTCGGTCCGCCGGGTGGAGCCCAGGGCCGAACGGACCGCAGGTGGGGCGATATCGAGGCCAAAATCATCGATAAGCCGCACTAGGCCCAGCGACTGCCCTCGGTCTGCCATTTTCTTATGATATGAGCTTTGGAGTGGAAAAACGTTTATGAAAATGGAAAAACGTTATAAAATTGCGCTTGTCGTGGAAAAACGCTTATAAACTACGCCAAAATCTCGCGGATCACGTTGCCCGAAACATCCGTGAGCCGCATGTTGCGCCCGTTGTAGGGGAAGGTCAGCTTCTCGTGATCGAACCCCAGGCAATGCAGGATCGTCGCGTGCAGATCGTTCACCGACTTGCGCTTTTCGATCGCCTTGTAGCCAAACTCGTCCGTCTCGCCCACGATTCGCCCGCCCTGGATCCCGCCGCCCGAGAGCCACACCGTGAACCCATGCGGGTTGTGGTCGCGACCGTCGAGCCGCTGGGAGATCGGCATCCGGCCGAATTCGCCGTGCCAGATCACGAGCGTCGAATCGAGGAGGCCCCGCTGCTTCAGATCGCCGAGTAGCGCGGCTACCGGCTGATCCGTCTCGCCGCAATGCATTTCGTGGTTCGATTTGAGATCCCAGTGCGCGTCCCAGGACTCCTGAAAATTACCGCCGCCCGAATACACCTGCACGAACCGCACGCCGCGCTCCACCAGCCTTCGAGCCATCAACAACTGTCGGCCGACGTACTTCGTGCGCTCGCCGTCGAGTCCGTAGGCGTCGCGAATGTGAGCGGGTTCGTTGTCGATCGCGACCGCTTCGGTGGCGTGCTTCTGCATCTGATAGGCGAGCTCGAACGTCGCGATTCGCGCGGCGAACTCGGTATCGGTGGGGTTCTTCGCGGCGTGTTCCGCGTTCAACTTGTCGAGAAACCCGAGCCAGCGCCGCTGGCGCTCGGGGGTCATCTCGCCGGGCGGCTTGAGATCGACGATCGGATCGCCGGTGGCGCGAAACGGAGTTCCCTGATACATCGCGGGCATGTACCCGTTGCCCCAGTTGGGCGCGCCGCCGATCGGGCCGCCGCGCCAATCCTGGAACACGATGTAGGCCGGTAGATTCTGGTTTTCCGTTCCTAGCCCATAGGTCACCCAACTGCCCATCGACGGGTGTCCGGTGAGCACGCTGCCGGTGTTCATCTGGAACAGCGCGGGCGCGTGATCGTTCGAGAGGGCGTACATCGACTTGACGAACGCGATGTCATCTACGTGCTTCGCGACGTGCGGGAACAACTCGCTCACGTCCATCCCGCATTGGCCGTGTTTCGCGAACTTCCAGGGCGACGGGAGCAATCCGCCGGGAGTGCCTTGCGACACCGGGACGTTGCCGTACTTCGACATCGTTTCGCCCGCGTACTTGGCGAGCGCCGGTTTCGGGTCGAACGTGTCCACCTGGCTAACGCCGCCGTAGCAGAAGATCGAGATGACGGCCTTCGCTTTCGCCGGAAAATGCGGTTGCTTGGCGGCCATCGGAGATAGAGTGGCGGCCATCAGGTCGGTGAGGGCTAGCGCTCCGATGCCACCGCCCGCGCGGGCGAGAAGTTCGCGTCTCGAGATCGTGTGTTTCATGGCGCGTAGGTGAACTCGTTCAAATTGAAAATCGTCTGCGCGAAATCGGTTAGTCCGGCGGCGCGAATGAAGGCAGCGGATTCCGCGAGTTCCTTCGGCGACGGCGGCCGCGATAGCGCCAGCGCGAATGCCCGCTTCACTTGCGCCTCGGGAGTGGCGCCGGCTTCGCGCTCCAGGCGCGCGGCGAAGCGCTTGACCTGATCGAGCACGAACGCGTTGTTCATCAGAATTAGCGCCTGCGTCGCGATCGTCGAGCGGTTGCGCCGCGAGCACGATCCGATGCCGTTCGGTGCGTCGAACAGTTCCATCATCGGCACTTGGATCGTGCGCTTTTGGAAGATGTAGAGGCTGCGCCGGAACGTCGATGGATCGTCCACCGCCTTGCCCGGCCACGTGCGTCCCGACGATCCCGCCCACAGCGACGGATCGATGTAGGGATGCACACCGGGGCCGCCGATGGTCTTATCGAGCGTTCCCGCCGCCGCCAAAATCGCATCGCGAACGATCTCGCCCTCCAGGCGTTGCCGCGCCTGCCGCCACAACAACCGATTCTCGGGATCGATCTTTACGCCGTCGGCGCGATCGTCGCTCGATTGGCGATACACGTCGGACAGCATCATCAATCGGTGCATGCGCTTGATCGACCAGCCGGAGGCGACAAACTCGCTCGCGAGCCAATCGAGCAGTTCGGGATGCGTGGGACGCTCGCCCGTCTTGCCGAAATTCGAGGTCGTGCGCACCAGGCCCTCGCCGAAATGGTGCTGCCAAATGCGGTTCGCCATCACGCGCGCGGTGAGCGGATTTTCGGGCGAGGTCACCCACTTGGCGAACGCCGTTCGCGTGCCGGGACCTTGCGGAAACGGCCATTCGCCGCCTTCTTTCATGTTGAGCGCGGCGACGCTCAACACACCGGGCCTAACGACGGACCCTTTCGAATCGACGCTGCCGTGGTGCAGGAAGTGCGCGTCCTCGAACTTTTTCTCCTCGACGCCGAGCAGCATCGGAATTTCCGGCTTAGCCTTCGACGTGGCGGCGATCTCGTCCTTCAGACGCTTCCATTCGGCGAGCGGAGCGCCCGTAAGCAGCGGTTCCACTTCCTTGTCGTCGACGACCAGGAACTTCTCTACTTGCACGACGTTCAGCTTCTGACCCTCGGTGCGTTTCTCCGGTGGAGTCGCTAGGGCGGCGCGGAAGTACTCGGGCAGTTTCGCTTTCTTTTCCGCAAGCAGCTTGTCCTTCACCGGCTTGTCGATGGCCGATTTCGCGGCGTTCAACGATTTGAGCTTCGCGTTCCAGGCTTCGAGATCCGCCTTGTGCTTCGCCACCGCTTCGGGTGAGGCGAACGGAATCTCCGCCGGTTTCGCCGAGAAGAAGACCGCTTGCATGCGGTAGTAGTCTTTCTGCGGGATCGGGTCGAACTTATGGTTGTGGCAACGCGCGCACCCGAGCGTCATGCCAAACATCGCCCCGCCCGTTGTGGCCAACAAATCGTCGAGTTCGTCGGCCCGCGTTTGGTCGGTCTTGATGTTCGCTTCCTGGCCTAGCCGCAAATAAACGCTCGCGATGAGCGCCTCGCGGTCCCCGGGTTTCATTTCGTCGCCCGCGATTTGCAGACGCAGAAACTCGTCGTAAGGCATGTCCGAGTTCATCGCCCGCACCACCCAATCGCGATAGTGGAACATCGTGGGCCGGTCGCGGTCGAACTCGTAACCGGCGGAATCCGAGTAACGGGCCAGATCGAGCCAGTGCCGGCCCCAACGCTCGCCGTAATGGGGCGAAGCGAGCAGCTTCTCGACGATCTTCTCGAACGGCTCCTTCGAAGCGGCTTCCTCGGGCGTTGGCGGCAACCCGATGAGATCGAGATACGCGCGGCGGATCAGCGCTTGCCGCGATGCGGGCGGGTTCGGTTTGAGACCCTTCGCCGCAAGCGCCTTCCGCCACAACTCGTCGATCGACTTCGCAGCGGGCCGCTTTACCGGTTGGAAGCTCCAAAAGGCTCGCTCTTCGGCGGTAGTCGGGCGCTCTTCGAGTTTTGCCAGCGCGGCGGCTTTGTCTTCGGCTACCGGAGCGATCTCGTCGAGGTGCGCCCCTTTGCCGATCCAGCCCTTCAAAACCTCGAGATCGGCGGGCGAAAGTCCTTTCGTACCGGGGGGCATGGCGGGCTGTTCCAAGGCCGCCGCGAACCGGTAGAGCCGGCTGTTTTCCGCGTCGCCGGGAACGATGGCGGGCCCATGCTCGCCGCCCTTCAGCATCGATTCGCGCGTCCGCAAATCGAGCCCGGACATCTTCAACGCCGCCCCGTGGCAGGTGAGGCAGTTCTTCTTGAGCACCGCCCCGGCGCGCGTCGAATTCTCGTCCGCCATCGCCGCGAAGGCCAATAAAATCGGGCTATACCGCCACATCCTAAGCGAAATGGTAACAGAGGAATTCGGTAGGCGGGTTCTCCATGCGTTTGATTGCACTGCTATCATTGCAACCATGGCCAGCCTGACGGTCCGCAACTTGGAAGAGTCGGTAAAGACCCGTTTGCGCGTTCGCGCCGCGCAGCGTGGCCGGTCCATGGAAGAGGAAGCGAGGGAAATTCTTCGGAACGCGGTCGGCGAAGCCGAGTCGCCCGGGATTTCTCTTGCCGACAGCATTCGCAGCCGGATCGAACCTCTCGGCGGAGTGGAATTGACCCTGCCGGCAAGGCAGAAACTCCGCCAGCCTCCGCGATTCCGATGATCGTCCTCGATACGAATGTCCTCTCGGAGTCGTTCAAGCCGACTCCGTCGGCGACGGTCATGCGATGGCTCGGTGCGACGGAGCCGAGTTCGATTTTCACCACAACGGTGACGCAGGCGGAAATCTTGTACGGCGTCGAGTCGATGCCGGCGGGAAAGCGGCGCTCGTGTCTCCAAGAGGCCGTTGAAGCCATTTTCGAGATCGATTTCCGCGACCGTATCTTGTCCTTCGACGAAGAGGCGGCAAGGTGTTACGCCCGAATCGTCGTTGCCCGCGAGTCGATTGGGCGCCAGATTTCTCAGTTCGACGCCCAGATTGCGGCGATCTGTCGCGCTCGAAACGCAACGCTCGCCACAAGAAACATCGCCGATTTCGAGAAGTGCGGCATCGCGCTCGTCAATCCGTGGAACGCATGAATTAAGCGAACCGTATCCAGAGACTTACGATGGCGAGCCCCACTGCCGCCGTCCAAGCGAGATCGCCCGCGCGAGCCGGGATGCGGGTGCCCGCGACGGTGAGTTGTTCGATTCCCATCTTCGGCTCGGACGCACGGCTGACGAAAATCATCAGCGCCACGCAGCCGATGAAAACCAGCACGCTGAAGTTTAGGAAGCTAAACGCCACCAGACCGTTCAGCGGGCCGAGGTCGATTTTAAGCGCATTGTGCAGGATGTCGAGCAGGAATCGGCCGGCGCCCGCGAGTCCGCCTACGACCAGGGTTAGGATCGCCGCGCGTGGTGTCGCGCCCTTCCACAACACGCCAGTGAGAAACACCGCCGTGATCGGCGCGCCCACGTAGGCTTGCACGCTTTGCAGATACTGGAATACCTGATCGCTCAACAGGCGCACCATCGGAATCCAAAGGATGCTCACCGCGACGACGGCGACGGTCACCCAGCGGCCCACGGCGACCAATCGCGATTCCGTCGCCTGCGGGCGGAATTTCTTGTAGATATCCATCGTGATCAACGTCGAGCAGGAGTTGAAGACGCTCGACAGGCTGGACATCAGCGCCGCGAGCAGCGCCGCGATAATCAGGCCCGAGAGCCCGGGCGGAAGCAGCCGCTTGACCAGTAAAGGATACGCGTTGTCGCCCGTCACCTCGTTCGGCCACAGCGCTTTCGCGATCAGTCCGGGCAGCACCATCACGAACACGGGCAGGATTTTCAGGCCCGCGCAAAAGAACGTCCCCGTGCGCGCGTCCGAAACGGATTTGGCGCTTAACGTTTTTTGCACGATCACCTGATCCGTGCACCAATACCAGATGCCCAAAATCAGCGTTCCGAAGATCGTGCCGGTCCAGGGGTACACGGGATCGTCGGCGGGCTTGATCATGTGGAAGAAATCGGGTGGCAGCGTGGCGCGGAGTTGTTCGAAGCCGCCCACTTCGCCGAGTCCGATCAGCGTCAACGCGATCGCTCCGCCGATCAGCAAGAACGCCTGGAACAGGTCGGTATAGATCACCGCTGCGAGCCCGCCCGCCACGGTGTAGACGCCGGTGGCGATCACCAGCAGCACGGCCGAGGTCATGTAGTCCCAGCCGAAAATCTCGCGAATCAGAATGCCGCCGGCGAACAGCGCGACCGAGATTTTGGTGAACACGTACGCGAGCAAGGAAACCACGGTGAGATACCAGCGGCAGGCGGGCGAGAAGCGGCGCTCCAGAAACTCGGGCATCGTATATACGCCGCTTTTCAGATAATGCGGCACGAACAGCCAGCCGAGCAGGAACAGGCAGATCGATGCCGACCATTCGTAGCAGCCCACCGCGAATCCCGTCGCCGCGCCCGATCCGGCGAGCCCGATGAAATGCTCGCTCGAAATATTGGTGGCGAACAGCGTCGCGCCAATGGCGAACCAGCCGACGGAGTGCCCCGCGAGGAAGTAATCGCTCGACGTGCGCTTCTTGCGCGAGTGATAGAAGCCGATGCCAAGCACGGCGGCGAAATACGCCACCAAGATCGCGTTGTCGAGCATTCGGGGATTGTACTAACGACGCCGACTAGAGTTCACACACGTAAACCTGCGTGATGCCCGTACGGTCGCTCGCGAAGGCCACTTTCGATTCGTCGCTCGACCATGACGGGTGCGGATGCGTCCATTGCGGGCCGTACACCGTGTCGACCGGCATCTCCATCCAGGACAACGCACCCTTGCGCGCGGCGGCGAAGTCTTCGGCGAGGGCGTATCGCGAAGTTTTCCATTGCGAGCCTTGATTCGACGAATCGCTGCGGCACACCGGCTCGATCGCCCCGGTCGAGACGTCCACGATCTCGATGCCGCGATCCGGGTGGTTTGTGTCGCACAGCACTTTCGTGCCCGCGCGGTTCGGCGCGATATGCCAGCAGTTGTGGGCGGCGATGCGGCGAACTTGGCGCGTGGTCCAATCCATCTCGCAAAGCTCATTCGGCCACACGGTAAAGACGAGGGAACCCGTGCGCCCCAAGAACGTCTCGTGCACGACGAAGTAATCGTTCGAGTGGTCGAGAAGGCATTCAAGGGCGGATCCGTCGCGTTTCACACGGTGCATGCGCGGCGCGGGGTCGCCCGAAAACTCGATCCATTCGGGTTCGAGCGGGTGGAACTGCGGATGGATCACCGTGCGCGGAAACGGAATGAAGTTCGTCGCGCCGCCGTCGAATCGGGCAACGAAAATCCCACTCTCCGAACCGCGCTTCGCCGCCGCGCACAACCACTCGCCGTCCGCCGAAATCGAAGGCTCGCCCAACTGCGCGCCGTCGAGTTGCGCGATCGCGCGGTCGGCCAGCGAAAACAGGCGCACGGCCCACAATCCGCCGCCGCGCGTGAAGACGATCTCATCGCCCGACGGATGCAGTGCGGGCGAGAACGGATGGATCGGCTCGGCGCGCGTCAAGCGCCGCAACTCGCCGTCCGGGTAACCCTTCTCGTACAAGTGCGCCGCGCCGTCGCGGTACGAGACGAAAAACAGTTTTTCGTCGCCGGGATAGAAGCTCGATTGCAGAAAGTACGAAGGGTGGCTAATCGCTTCGGCGCTGGTGATTTGCCAGACTCGCCGGCCGGTTTCGCGATCCGGAAAGGAGTAACTCTCCCCCGACATCATCGACCCAGATACAAATCGCGGCCCTTAACCAGCGCCGCCATCTTGCGGTCGGCGACACTGCGCTTCAGCATCCAGAATCCGCAGTCGGGATGGACCCACGCGAGTCGCCCCGGCCCGAGCTTCTTCTCGATTCCATCGATGGTGCGCGCGATCTCTTCGGGCGTTTCGACGTGATTCACCTTCACGTCGATGACGCCGAGCCCGAGCTTGATTTCGGGAACAATGTCCTTCAGCGCGTCGAGATCCTCGGGCGGGCGATGCGCGAGTTCCAGCACCAGGTGATCGCAGCGCAGCGAATTCAGGAACTCGATCAGAGCGCCCCAGGTTCCTTTCTGGATCGTCTGCCCGCCGTAGTTGCCGAAGCAGAAATGCACCGCCGCGCGCTCCCGCCCGATCGCGTCGAGCAGCGCGTTCATCGACCGTGCCGCCATAGGAGCGTCCGCCGGATTACCCGGAATATTGGCTTCGTCCACCTGCACGCAGGTACAGGGCAAATCGCGAACCTGCGCGGCGAGCACTTGGGCGATGGCCATCAGCATCTCTTCGAAGTCGCCGTAGTGCCGGTCGTCGAGCGTCCGCGCCAGCATGTACGGACTGGTCACCGTGAACTTGAACGGCCCGGTGCACACCGCCGCCGCCGCTTCGCAATCGGCGAGCAGATTTAGCGATCCTTCGCCGATCGGCCCTTCGACCACACCCGCCGCCTTGCGCCGGAACTGCATGGTTTGTTTGCGCGCGAACGTTTCATGATCGCTACGCCCCAACGCGCTGCGAATGCCGGACATCGGCCGGATGAAGTAGTCGATCATCCCGTTGGTGTCGGGATGGCTCACGTCGAAGCGATACAGCTCGCCGTCGGTGGGAAGATCGATGCCGAACTGCTTTTGAATGTCGAACACCACGCGCGTAGCGTCCGCGCGCGCCTGTTCCGAGGGGAGAGCCGCCAGCCAATCCGGCACCGGATAGCTGCCGACCGTAGTCGTTTGGATCATTTCTATACGGGCCGTAAGCTAGACCTTTTCGGGGACCACGTACGGCTTGCGGTAGTCGCGCGAGACCATCTTGTTGGCCTCGACGTCGCCCACGAATTTGCGGGTCTTGTCGTCCCAGGTGAGCTTGCGCCCCACGCGGTAGGAGACGTTGGCGAAGTGGCACAGCGCCGCCGCGCGCGCGCCGATTTCGATCTCGGCGTGCAGGTCTTGATACTTGCGCGATTTCACGGCGTCGAGGAAGTTCTGCATGTGGGGGACGGTGTCGTTGTCGGTGCGCTTCTCGTCCATCACCTTCTCGTCGTTCTCGCCCTTAAAGACCTGGAAGCCCGAACCATCGACAGCCATCCAACCGTCCGCGCCGTAGAACAGGTTGCCGATCGTGTTCGCCCCGCGCTTCACCAACGAGCCTTCGCCGCCCGTGATCAGCCCCCGCACCTCGAACATGCCTTGCACGCCGTCGCCCCAATCGAAGGTCGCCATCTGCGTGTTGGGCGTTTCCTGATCGTCGTCGTAGAGCAGCTTGCCGCCGGTGGACATGACGCTCTTGGGTAGTGTCGTCTTGCCCAAACCCCAGGCCATGATGTCCATCTCGTGGACGCCTTGATTGCCGATGTCGCCGTTGCCGGTGTCCCAGAACCAGTGCCAGTTGTAGCGGAAACGGAGTTCGTTATACGGCCGCATCGGCGCGGGACCGAGGAACAAGGACCAGTCGAGTCCGGGCGGCACCGGCTCGTCGGCTTTCTTGCCGATCGACTTGCGGCGCTTGAAACACAGCGCCTTGCCCATGTAGACCTTGCCGATAACGCCCTCTTCGAGCAGCTTCATCGCCTTCACCTTGTGGGCGATGGTTCGCGATTGCGAACCGATCTGGCACATGCGCCCGTATTTGCGCGCCGCCGCCACCATCTGGTAGCCCTCGAAGATGTTGTGGCTGGCGGGCTTTTCGCAATAAACGTCCTTGCCCGCCTGCATCGCCCAGATCGCCGACAGCGCGTGCCAGTGGTTGGGTGTCGCGATGGAGACCGCTTCGACTTCCTTGTCGTCGAAGAGCTTCCGCATGTCGGAATAGCCCTTCGGATTCTCACCAGCGCCGCGATTGACTTTCGCCTGCCCGCGCTCCAGCGCCGCCTGATTAACGTCGCACAGCGCCATGATGCGCGCTTGCGGAATCTTCAGGTAGAAATCCATGTGGTTGTTGCCGCGCCCGCCCAGTCCGACGACGGCGAGGTTGACGCGTTCGTTCGCGCCCAAAATCGGATGGGCTTGCGTGGCGATCGCGGCGGCGCCCGCGAGGAAGTTGCGGCGAGTGGTGTCCGACATAGTGGCTCTCCGGCTGGAATTGTATCGAACTATATGCGGACTCGCCCGCAAAACGGAGCGCGCGGGCCTTGTCGTGCCGATCGCAAAAGGGCGCCTAGGGCACAATGCGGAACTCGCGGCGGCGGGTGGTGCGGTAGACCGAAAAATCGCGGCGGTCGAGCGTGAAGATGGCGTCGGCGCTCTCGCGCTCTGCGAGATGAACGATGGTTGCGTCGGCGAGTTGGGGCTTCAGGTCGCGGTAACGATCGAGGATCGCGGAGACGGCGCGTATGTCGGAGTCGCCAAGATGCGGCACGGCGAGCAATCCCTCGGCGAAGCTCTCCATGATATCTGTAATTGCCTTCGGCTCATTGCGCAAGAGCCAAGCCGCCTCCGTCAATACGGCCCAAGTCGTCAACATTGGCGTATGGATCGATTGAAGAGCGCCTTCACAGGCGTCGCGATAAGGGTCGTCGCGACCGAAGATGGCTACCAGTGGACCGGTGTCCACGACGACGCGCATTCGCGACTTAATCTCGACGAGATTCGCCAAAGCCTTCCATGTACTTCGGATTGGTGGCCAAATCGGGCGGCAGGCCTTTGACGCTCCCTAGTATCCCGAGGCGCTTGGCCATATCGTAAGCGGACTCGCCTAGATCGGCGCCGAGCGTTAAGTGCTTCTCGATCGCCTCACGCACCAGCGCCGCTTCCTTCACCTTACGTTCGCGCGCGGATCGGCGCAGTCGGGCGCTCAGATCGCCATCCAACTGGACCGATATTTTGCGAGGCGCAGGCATATCCGACAATGAGGCTAGCATGCCTTCCGGACCGACCGTCCAAGCCGTGATCGGCGAACTCGTCCGCCATCCCTACCGCTATTTTATCGAGCGTTGGAATTGGAAGTCGGCGGCGGCTAGCGCAATGCTACGTGCGGCGATCTTCTTCGCTACCACCGTCCGCGCGGGCTGGCGGGCGGCGCTGGCGGCGGTGACCGTCGAAGCGGCGTTTCGTATAGTGGCTTCGGGATTTTACGGGGTCGCCGCGCAGGAGTTGCGGCTCGCGCAACCCACTTGGCTTTCGGCGCTGGTGATGATGGTGGTGCTGCCGGTGGCGATCCAGGCCATCGAACTGCTTCTGCACTGGATCGCCGGTACGCCCAACCTATGGCAAGGAGTCGCGATCTCGACCGCGCTGGCCGGGCTATCGTCGCTGTTCAACTGGTTCGCGATGCGGCGCGGCGCGTTCCTGGTCGGCGAACAGGCGCGGCCTTTCTCCGAAGACCTACGCCGTTACCCCGCCCTGCTCGCCGAGTTCCTGCTCGCCGGACCCCGTTGGCTCCTAGGGGCGCTTTGGGGAAACCCGCCGTCCTCGCGGTAAGCGCTAGCTTTCCAAGGCGGCGTCGAAAGCCCCGGTTTCCGGGCTATCGAGCGCCACCGGTACCTGTTGCGACGCTTCCTGCGACTCTGGAGCTGTTGCCGGTGTGAAACCGGGGAGGGCGCCCGATAGCGCAAGAACCAAGACCGCGCGCGCTAACACGACGCTCGCCTCCAAGCCAGAAACGCCAAACCCACGGCGAAAGCTCCGAAGGTGGCCGGCTCGGGAATCGGAGCCGGTTCGCGAGTTCCCGTAATGCTCACCAGCATCGACGGCGGCTCCCATAACTGGTAGGTGGAAGCCGGAGGATATGGCGCTTCCACATCATCGATCGACCAAGCCTCGCCCGAGACGCCTTCCCCGTAAACGGCGGGCAGCAAGCCGCTGAATGCGACCAGCAAATCGTTGGTGCTCGACGGGCTATAGATCAAGTGGTAGGTGCCCGGGCCCAACGTGAGCCCGGTAAACAGGGTGAACGTTTGCCGGCCCGCGATCTTCGTCGAAACGATGGTTTCGTCGATCTCGTGCAGCGCTTCCGTGGTGCCGGGTCCGAGCGACGTCGTCAAGTAGGCCGAGCCCGCGCTGACCGCGCCAGATCCATCGTTGTTGATCAATTCGAGATCGATCTGAACGCCGGACCAGGTATCGGCCTGGGTCCAACTCAAAGCGACGGCGACAAAAGAGCAGCATTGGAACGTGGTGTCGCCCGTCCGTTGGAGCAGCGTCGCGGCAGGTAGGGATCCGGCGGCGGATCCAAGTACGAGGAGCGAGAGTAGAAATGGTTTCATCGGGTGACCTCCGAGAGCGTTGGCCGGGCCGTAGCCCACCCACATCGCATCCTGTGCAGCCAACCGCCGAGCGGTCATTGCCGGAACCTTCGGAAGTCCTTACAATTTTCTTAAGCGTGCCGGAAGATATTGGAAAGAGGACCGTTTACCGGTTTGGAGACTTTCGATTCGACGGTTATCTCTTGGAATCGAAAGGGGTACCTGTACCGTTACCGCCAAAAGTGGCCGACACGCTGTCGGCCTTGATTCAGCGCCCGGGCGAACTGGTTACCAAGGAAACGATCCTCCAAGCCGTGTGGGGCGACACTTTCGTCCAGGAATCCGGACTGGCTCGTAACATTTCCGTCCTGCGAAAGACGCTGGAGGAGCACGGCGGACCCGGGCCATATATCGAAACTGTGGCGAAACGGGGATACCGCTTTGTCGCCCCACTCGACGGTCCGGAGTTCGCGGCGCCGCGCGGAAGGAAGATCGGGCGATGGGGGATGGCGGCGGCTCTGTTAGCCGCGATCGTCGCGGCCCTGGCGGGATGGCGGTATTTCTCGAACCGTCCGGTGGCGCAGGCGGACGAATTCACGCGGATCGGCACTCACTTATTAAGCAAACGGACCCCGGAAGATACCGCCCGCGCCTTGCCGGTTTTCGAGAAAGCCGTGGACGCGAATCCCCGTTCGTCGGAAGCGCATGCGGGGATTGCACGAACGCTGCTACTTCTGTCGCGGCTTGGCCGGGTTCCGGAAGGCGGACTGAGGCGGGCCAAACTGGAAGCGGAGCGAGCGATCGAACTCGATCCCCGTTCCGTGCACGGGCATGCGGCGCGCGGCGCGGCGCTCATGATTGGCGAGTGGAAGTTCGCCGAAGCGGAGGCTGCGTTTCGGCGAGCGCTTTCGATCGACCCAAACACTTTGATGGCCTCGATCTACTACACGCAATTGCTTCATTCGCTGGGCCGTGCGGGTGAAGCGCTTCCTTTGCTCGACCGCGCGCAAAAAGCCGATCCGGTGGCGCCCCAAATCGGGGTGTTGCGCGGATTGACCCACTATTGGAGCGGCGATTTCGAGCGCGCGGCGGCGGAATTCCGCACGGTGCTGGAACGGGAGCGCAGTGACACGTTGGCGAACTACTACCTGGCGCTAAGTTATGGATTTCGGGGACGTTCGACGGACGCACTGAACCATCTGCGGCGCGCGGAGCTAACCCCCTTGGTCCTGCGCACGGACGAAGCTTGGCTCGCGCTCCGGCTCGGCGACCGCCGGCCGGCGGAGACGTGGTATCGCGAGTTGCGGCAAAGGATCGCCAAAGGTGAGTTTCCGGAGTCGGCGTCGATGCTGCTCGCCGCCTCGCTCGGGCGTCTCGACGAAGCGTTCGCCTCGCTGGACGCGGCGATCGCCGGCCGGGACCCCGACGTCTTGAATTTGAAGATCGACCCCCGGCTCGCGCCCCTGCGCGCCGACCCACGGTACGACGCCGCGCTCCGGCGCATCGGGTTCCCCTAGCGGGCCTTCGACCGCGCCCGCCGCCATCCGGCCACGAGCGTTAGCGCCATTGCCGCTAATGCCCAAGTACCCGGTTCGGGCACCGCCGCCGGACCAAGCGCCGCACCGCTCACGCCGCCCAGGTACGCGCCGCCGAATGGCGTCACGGTAAAGGCGGGCGCAAATCCAGGGGTTCCATAAATCGTCGCGCCATTCGCGCCGCCCACGCCGACCGAGCCGACGAAAACTCCGCCCACCAAATCGCTGGGGCCGCCCGCGAAGAAGCTAGTCAACTCCGAGCCTTTGAGATCGAAGGCCTTGACATGCGGACCCCCGCCCTCGTTCGCCGCCGTAACAATGTCCGCAACCCCGTCGCCCGTAATGTCTCCCGCCGCCACGCGCACGCCGCCCGCAAAGCTGGTGTTGTAGGCGAAAAAGCTGGCTAGCTCCGCTCCGGTCTGGCCGCTAAACACCCTGACTTGCGGCCCGCCACCCGCACCTGCGCCGACCACGATTTCGGCGAATCCGTCGCCGTTCAGGTCGCCGGAGGCGACGTTCACTCCGCCGGTAAACGTGGGCGTGAAGGCGAAGAAACTGCGAATCTCCGTTCCGGTTTGGCCGCTGAATACCTTAATGTGAGAGGTGTCCGAAGCGGTTCCGGTAACGATGTCGTCGAAGCCGTCGTTATCTACGTCTCCAACAGCGACGTTCACTCCGCCGAGGAAGCTTGGCGGGTAAGCGAAGAAACTGGATAATTCCGCGCCCGTGGTTCCGTCGAACACCTTTACGTGCGAACCGCCGCCCGCCCCCGCGCCGGTGACGATCTCGTCGAGACCGTCGCCATTCACGTCGCCGGTCGCGACGTTCACTCCACCCGTAAACATCGGGGCGTAAGCGAAGAAAGACAGGGTGGGCATCATGGTAGCCGTGTCGAACACGACGACGTGCGAACTCCCGTCTAAGGTTCCGAATACGTAGCGGCCGGACAGTCCTTTGGGCTCGCCGCGAACCGGAACGCCGGTGACCGGGACCGCGAAAGCGGCACTCAGGAATAATGTCAATGACGTTAACGAGATACGCGCTAGCATGATCTACCGTGCCATGAATCTGTTTACGGAACAAGCCGGACTTGTACCGGTACGTTGACCTCGCCCCGCCGCCGGTCGTACCTTTATTCATGGACCGACGCCACTTCCTCTCCGGTTCCCTGTTCGCCGCCGACGCCGTAGCCCGCGCGCAATCCGCTGTCGCTCAATCGGGATCGCGCCCCGCCGACACCGTCGCCCGCGACGAAGATTTCTGGCTCAACATCCGGCACGCCTTCACGGTCGATCGCAACATGATCAATCTGAACAACGGCGGCGTTGCGCCTTCGCCCAAGATCGTCTCCGACACCGAGAAGCGCTATCTCGACATGGAGAATCTGAGCCCGTCCTATTACATGTGGAACGTGCTCGACCCCGGCATCGAGCGCGTTCGCCGTCGCTTGGCGCGCGCCTTCGGCTGCGATCCCGAAGAGATCGCGATTACGCGCAACGCCAGCGAGTCGCTCGAAATCGTGCAATTAGGCATGGAGTTGAAGGCGGGCGACGAAGTGCTGACCACCAATCAGGACTACCCGCGCATGCTCACCACGTGGCGGCAGCGCGAACGCCGCGACGGCATTGTGCTGAAGCAAGTGAAGTTCCCGGTGCCGCCGCCGAGCATGGATTACCTGGTGGGCATCTTCCGCGACAACCTCACTCCCAAGACCAAAGTCATCCACCTCTGCCATATCACCAACCGCACGGGGCAGATTTTCCCGGTGAAGAAGATTGTCCAGATGGCGCGCGAACGGGGAATCGAAGTAATTGTCGATGGCGCGCACGCTTTCGCGCAGTTCCCGTTCACGCACGCCGATCTCGATTGCGACTACTACGGCACGTCGCTGCACAAGTGGGTGCTCGCGCCGATCGGGACCGGGATGCTTTACGTGCGCCGGTCGAAGATCGAGAAGATTTGGCCGCTGATGGCCGCGCCCGATGCGATGCGCGCCAACATCCGCAAGTTCGAGGAGATCGGGACCCACCCCGCTTCGCAGCGCAACGCGATCACCGAAGCGCTGAATTTTCACGACTCGATCGGGCCGGAGCGCAAAGCGGAGCGGTTCCGCTACCTGCGCAAGCGCTGGTCGAACAAACTGCGCGAACTGCCGGGCGTAAGTATCTTGAATAGCGAGGACCCCGAGCAATCCTGCGCCATCGGCTTCATCCAGGTGAAGGGCATCGAAGCGTCTGCGCTCGCCAAGCACCTGTGGGACAAGCACCGCATTTGGACTGTCGCCATTTCGCTCAAGGGCGAGTACGACGGCCTGCGCGTGACGCCGAACGTTTACACCACGCTCGAAGAGATCGACACATTCACCGAAGTGATGGAGTCGATCGTCAAGCGCGGGTCGATTCCGGCTTAGGGTTTGTCGAACCGCGCACAACGGACTGGACGCTAAGGCGTCCAGCCTGTGCGCTTCAAGGGTTAATTACCGGTCGGCGAGAAGCAGAAGAACAGGCCCGCGCCGCCGGTGGCAACCAGATTCTCCTGGCTGCAACCGCGCGAGGGATGTACGGAGTTCCAGGAGATGCCGCCGCCATTGCGATCGTGATGGCCGACTTGTGCGATCCCGGCGCCGTTCGACGTCCAGTTCTTGCAAGTGTGGTCCGCCGAGTCCGTGTAGGCGCGCCCGTCGGGCTGGGTGCCGGTGAGGATGTCGTGCATGTTGGGCTTGTCGCCCACGCCGTTCACCAACTCGCCCTTCTCGTTGAGCGCGTTGTTCTTGGTGATCAGATTGCCGAGCCGCGCGGCCTCCACCGTGTCGCCGTGCAAGTGCGCCTGATCGCGGGCGATCATAGTGCCGCGCTGGTTATGCCAAGGACCGTTGCCGATCCGGTCTCGCGCGTTCACGGCGGGCTTGCCGTCGGCGGCCTGCGTACTCAAATAAGCGCGCCACGTGCGATTTCCCGCTCCCACTGCGGTGGCTAGACGCTGGCAGTGGGCGTCCGCTCCGGCAAGTCCGCCGAGATTGGCTCCGTCGCCCATCCCGACACTGGTAACGAAGAAAGTCATCGGAGCGCGCTCCGCTTGCGGCGGAGCTTGGGCAAACGCGACGGCGGCGGCCGCCGCCGATAGGATCAGTTTCATCGATTCCTCCCCGGACATTCGTCCGACGGAGGTATCCTATCCCAACTGAGCGTCTTCCGCGTCGAACACCGAGGCGAGTGCGTGGATGACCGCCGCAATGCGGACGGCGGCGGCGATCGTCTCTTCCTTCATCCCTTTTTCGAGCACGACCCGCTCGTGCGAGGTCACGCACGCGGCACAGTTATTAATCGCAGAAACGGCGACGCACCAAAGTTCGAAATCGGCGGGATTCGTTCCATGGGTGCGGATGGCGTTCATGCGCAGGCGCGCGGGGATTGTTGGGTATTTCTCGCCCGGAACCATGTGCGTGAACCGGTAGTACACGTTGTTCATGCCCATGATCGCGGCCGCGGATTTCGCGCCGTTTAGCGCTTCGGGAGTCAGCTTCGGGCCCGCTTCCGCGAGGATCGTGGCCGTCAGTTTGTCGTTGCGGGCGGCGATCGCCGAAGCGACCGCCGTTCCCCAGGTCTGCTGTTCGCTCAACTCCTGCTGCTTCAGCAGCGTTTGTAGATTGAGCTTGAGGTCCTTCGCCCAAGCGGGGACCGTTTCGAGCAAAGCTTCTAGCGTCATTAGACCTTAAGCGTCTCTTCGCCTTTCTTCCAGTTGCAGGGGCAAAGTTCGTCGGTTTGCAGCGCGTCGAGCACACGAATCACTTCTTCCGGGTTGCGGCCCACTGAAAGGTCGTTGACCGAAACGAAGCGGATGACATTCTCGGGATCGACGACGAAGGTGGCGCGCTGGCAAACGCCTTCATTCGGATCGAGAATGCCGAGCTTTTCCGAAAGTTCGCGCTTTACGTCGGCGAGCATCGGGAACGGCAAGTCTTTCAAATCCGGATGGTTATTGCGCCACGCGTGATGCACGAATTCGCTGTCGGTCGAGCCGCCCAGCACCTGCGCGTCGCGATCCGAGAACTGGCCGTTCAACTTGCCGAACGCCGCGATCTCGGTCGGGCAAACGAAAGTGAAATCCTTCGGCCAGAAAAAGTAGACCTTCCATTTGCCGGCGTATGAAGCGTCGGTAATGTTGGCGAAGGCCTTATCGAGGTCTTTGTCGGTTGAGACCGTGGCTTTAAGGGCAAATTTCGGGAACTGCTGTCCAACTCCAAGCATGGATTGGGCTTTCTCCTGTTTTTTGAGGTAAGTACTTCTTCTATGATGCCGCGAACCGGGGTTTCGTCGCGAAGGGTCAGTCGCGAAGTTGATAGCGCACGAAGGCAAAGCGCTTCGAATCGGGCGACCAGGAATTGACGTTAATCGTGCCTTGCCCGCCGAATAGCTTTTTCAACTCGACGATTTGCGCCGTCTTGCGGTCCATGCGGCGCAGGACCACGTTTTGGTTCGCCGGATGCCCTTTGGTCCCCTTGGCGAAACTTACGAACACCAGCCAGCGCCCGTCGGGCGAAGGATGGGGGAACCAGTCTTCGTACTCGTCGAACGTGACGCGGACGGCGCGAGCGTCGTTCTCGCCCGCGCCTTCGGGGGGAATGCGCCAGATATCCCAGGAACCGGAGCGGTCCGAGTTGAAGTAAATCCAGTTGCCGTCGGGCGAGTAATCCGGACCGTCGTCGTAACCCGCGTGCGCGGTTAGACGCACTTCGCGCCCGCCCTCGATCCCGATCCGGTAGAGGTCGAAGTTGGGCTTGCCATTGTCCGGGCGAGACGCGCAGTAGACCAGCCAGCGGCCATCGGGCGACCACCCGTGGTAATAACTCGGCGTGGCGTGCGTGATTTGCCGCGCGGGACCGCCGGGCGCATCGACCAGATAGATGTGTCCCGCCGAGAGGGCGTAGAGCGTACCGTCCGGCGAAATGCCGTGGTCGTTGTTCGCGCGCTCCACCGGACGTGCGTCGATCTCCACCGGCGCGCCGCCGTCGAGCGCCAGTCGCCACAATTTGCCGCGCGAATTGAGCAGCAGATACTTGCCGTCAGGCGACCAGTTGGGAGCTTCGAAGAGTTCGGGCGAAGAGTAAATCACGCGCTCGCCCGTGCCGTCGAAACTTATGACGGTGATGTGGCTGGTAACCGGGGGCCGCGGGGCGGCTTGGGCGAGTAGAAGCAGGGCGGCAAGAATCATCCGGCTGTCGTCTCCGGTTTATTGTCGATCGCCTGCGGCTCACACGATACCGGAAAATTCACCGAGTTGGCGATAAAGCAAAGCCGGTGGGCCTCGTGGTGCAACTTGCGGGCTTTCTCCGGGTCGCCAGAAGAGATTCGCACGCGCGGATGGAGCGTCACGGATGTAAACCGGCCGCCGCCATCGGCGCCAGTGGTCATCTCGCCTGTCGCATGGTCCGAATACTCTTCGACGACGATACCGTTTATTGCGCACAAGTGCAGGTACCACAGCATGTGGCAACCCGATAGCGACGCCACCAGTAAATCCTCCGGGTTGTAACGCGAGGCGTCGCCTCGGAAAACGGGCGCGGACGATCCCGCAATCTCAGGCTTTCCCGGCGCGCGGAACACGTGATCGCGCGAGTACGCCCGGTAATCCGCGGTTCCAGAGCCGGAATGGCCCGTCCAGCGCAAATCGATTTCGAATTTGTGCGACGCGCTCACGCCACGCGATCCAGGAAGCGCTTGGCCGCCTGAATGCCCTCGAATTCGGTCAGTCGGCTGCCTTCGTACTCAATCCCCACCCAGCCTTGGTAGCCGGACTTCTTCGCGATCGCCATCATCCGGTCGAGATCGATGGTGGTCTCCTTGCCGTCGGGGCCGAAATCCAAGCACTTCAAGCTGCACCCCTTGGCGAAGGGCATCAGTTTTTCGACGGCGGCGTAACGGTCGATCTCTTTCGGGAAGTTGCCGAAATCCGGGAGCGTGCCGAAATTCGGCAGGTTCACCATCTTCATCAGGCGCACGACGACGTCGGGGTTCGAGGAAATGCCGCCGTGGTTTTCGATAATCACGTTGATCTTCGCGGGCTTCGCGTATTCGCAAAGTTTTGTAAAGCTCTCCGCGCAAAATTTCAGAAACGCGTCGATCTCTTCGGGCGAGGTGGGCTGCTTTTCGGGATACATGTTGGTGCGTATCGCCGTGCAACCGAGCTCGGCCGCGATATCCACCCATTTGCGATGATTATCGGCTGCCTCCATGCGCTCCTTTTGGACGCTGTGGCCCATCGTCCCTTCGCCATCGCACATGATCAGGACTCCGGTGACACCCGCCGTTTGCATATTGCGTTTCAATCTCGCGACATAGCTCGCCGTGGGCGCTTCCCAAAGCTGGTTAACGAACTCGATGCCCTCAATTCCGAACTGTTCACGGGCGATGCGCGGGAAGTCGAGGTTCGTGACCATGCGGCTCTGAATCGCTTTGTGAAGCGACCATTCGGCCAGCGAGGTGCGGAACCACTTCTTGGGCGTTTGGGCGGCGAGCGGGACGGCGGCGAGTGTGGAAACAAAACTGCGGCGGCGCATGAAATTCATAATAAATCGGTAACGCGGCGCGGCCTGAGGCATCACAAAGAAGATGTTGTCATTGGTTATTCTGTTGCTCGCGCAAACGAGCGCATCCACTTCTCCGTCCACCGATTCCGCCACGAATGTCGGCGTGATCACGGGCGCCGTTCTACCGAAAGAAGTTCCCTGGCAGCCGCTGACGCCCGAACAGCGTTGGCGAATCTATTTACGCACGAACTTTACGAATCCCGGAGCGCTGTTTCGCGCACTGGGGTCGTCGGCCGGCGATCACGCCAACGACCGTCCGCCCGAATGGGGGCAAGGCATGGAAGGATATTCGCGCCGCGCCGCCAACCGTTTCGCGATTTTCACCATGCAGGGTTCCATCCAAGCCGCGACGGCGGCGGCGATGGGATACGACGTTCGATTCCAGCGTTGCAAATGCGAAGGCGGTTGGAATCGCGTAGGCCACGCCATGAAGCAAAGCTTTGTGATGAAGAATCGGGAGGGGAAATGGCGGCCCAATATCCCGGGCTGGACCGGCGGATTGGCCGCCACTAGCATCGCGGTTTACGGGTGGTACCCCAGCTCGGAGCGAAACTTCCGGCAGGTGTATCAAGCGGGCGTGGCGCAGTTGGTGTTTCCGCTCGCCTTCAACGTAGTGAACGAGTTCATCCCCGATATCCAGCGGGTATTCAAAAAGAAGAAAAAGACTCCGTAACCCGGAGTCCGTAGAATAACGGTGTGAGAACCGCACTCGTTACCGGCGCGTCGAAGGGCATCGGCAAAGGCATTGCGATCGAACTCGCGAAAGCGGGCTATCGCGTACTCGTCAACTACAACTCGGATCGCGCCGGCGCGGAGGCTGTCGCCGCCGAACTGGGCGGTACGGCGATCCAGGCGAACGTTGGGAAGAGCGAAGAAGTGGTTCGCATGTTCGACGAAGCGGGTCCGGTGGACGCCCTGGTGAACAACGCGGGCGTGCAGACGTGGAAGCCGCTGCTCGAACTCACCGAAGCTGAGTGGGATCGCGTGATCGATACGAATCTCAAGGGCTGCTTTCTATGCACCCAACTCGCGGCACGCGGAATGGTACGCGACGGGCGCGCCGGCGCGATCGTGAATATCGGCTCCGGCTCGAATAAAGTGGCGTTCCCCAAGCTGGTCGATTACACGTCGTCGAAGGGCGGGATCGAGCAGTTCACCAAAGTCGCGGCGGTGGAACTCGGCCCGCACAACATTCGCGTGAACTGCGTGGCGCCGGGTTCGGTCGAAATCGAGCGCACGAAAGAAGAATCGGGCGACTACGCGGGCACGTGGTCGAAGCTGACGCCACTCGGTCGCATCGGGCTGCCGGCCGATATCGCGCGCGTCGTTCGCTGGGCGTTG
Organism: Bryobacteraceae bacterium; assembly: GCA_033763835.1. GTDB lineage: Bacteria > Acidobacteriota > Terriglobia > Bryobacterales > Bryobacteraceae > JAPKYZ01. The sequence continues at coordinate 89,957 of JANRJS010000014.1, forward strand.
AGCGACGACGCGGCGTTCGTAACGGGGCAAACGATCTACGTGGACGGCGGATTGTTCGCGAAACCGGCGTGGCCGTACTGATGTGACCGCGCCGATTCTTACCGGCGTCGCGGGCCGCAGGCTCGACCAGTTCGTCCACGAAGCGCTACCTAAGTTCTCGCGCAGCCGCATTCAGGATTGGATCAAGGCGGCGCACGTGCTGGTGGACGGCGCGCCGCGAAAGCCATCGTTCGAGTTACGCGGCGGCGAACGCATCGAAGTGCAGCCGATGAGCCGCGAGCCGCTGAGCGCGACTCCCGAAGACCTGCCGCTGACGGTGCTGTATGAAGACGCGGACGTGGTGGCGATCGACAAACCGGCGGGCATGGTGGTGCACGCGGGCGCGGGCGTCGAATCCGGCACTCTAACCAACGCGCTGCTCCATCGCTTCCAAACGCTCTCTCGCGTCAACGGCGAGGAGCGGCCGGGGATCGTGCACCGGCTCGACAAAGATACAAGCGGCGTGATCCTGGTCGCGCGCACGGACGCCGCGCACCAGTCGCTGGCGGCGCAATTCGCGGGACGCGAAGTCGAGAAGATTTACCTGGCGCTGGTGGAAGGAACGATGGCGAGCGACAGCGGCACGGTAGACAAACCGATCGCTCGCGATCCGATCCGGCGTACGCGCATGACGGCGCGGTTGGGCCGCGGACGAACGGCGATCACGCACTGGACCGTCGAGCGGCGGTTCGCGAAGCACACGATGCTCCGCGTTCGTATCGGCACCGGGCGTACGCACCAGATTCGCGTGCACCTGCAATCGCTGAAACATCCGGTTGCGGGCGACGTTCTGTACGGCGCGCCCAAGGGCCCCATCGACCGATTCTTTCTGCACGCGCACCGGATCGCGTTTACGAGTCCTTCCACCGGCGCTCGGATCGCCGTCGAATCGCCTCTACCGCCCGATCTCGTCGAGTGGCTTTTGCGCCTAGAATAACTTCGTGACCTTGCTCGTCTTGGCCGCGCTGGCGCAGCAGTTGCCTACGTGGCAGACGCTGTTCGACGGTAAAACCAAACAAGGCTGGCGCGATAGCGCCTTCGAGCGCCGCACCGAAGTGCGCGTGGAGAACGGCGCGCTGTTGCTCGATCATGGACAGCCGCTCACGGGTGTCGTCTATACAGGCGAGTTTCCGAAATCGAATTACGAAATTCGTTATGAAGCGGCCAAGCTGAAGGGCGGCGATTTTTTCGCGAGCCTCACGTTCCCGGTGAAGGATTCGTTCGCGACACTCGTCGCCGGCGGCTGGGGTGGCGACATCGTCGGCCTCTCGAGTATCGACGGCTGGGACGCCTCCGAAAACGAAACCCGATCGTATCGAAACTTCGAGCTTGGGCGCTGGTACGCTTTTCGCCTCGAAGTGACGGACTCGCGGATCCGCGCCTGGATCGATGGCGAGCCAATCTTCAGCGTCCCGATCGAAGGCCGCGAGATTAGCCTGCGGCCCGGGCCGATCGCACTGTCGAAGCCGCTGGGCTTCGCGTCGTACAACACACGCGGCGCGATCCGGCGGATCGAGTATCGAACGTTGCCTAGCCCTACCCGTTAAGCGTCCAGTTGGGGCGATAGCTCCGCTTCAAATACTCGTTCGCTTCCGGAGCGTTGGTCACGCGGCCCGACGCGCCGTCGTATTCGAGACGCTTGCCCGCGCGATGGGCGACCAGACCCAGCAGCATCTGTTCGATCATCGTGCCCGAGTAATCGAAATCGCAATGCGTCTTCGAACTCGTGCCGTGCTTCGCGGAGTTGCTTTGCCCTTTACACGCCGCTAGCCACTCGGACTGGAATGGATCGATGCGACCCGCGGGCGCGGAGACCGACTCGTTCGGCAATCCTAGCGCGGGCGGCAGCTTTCCTTCGTACATCTGGATTTCGGGAAAACCGCTCGCGCCCGGTTGAGCGTTGGGCATTGCGGTGAATCCGGCTGGCAGCGGACGCGACGCTCCACCCGCGGGACGGCGCGGCGGCGCTTGCGACGGTTGACCGGTACCCGCCACCAGCGGCAGCAGATCGCCAGGTGCGCGGCGCTTGTAATAGGTCAAGTCGCCGTCGTCGTTGTTGGGCAGCAGAATGCGGCTGGTGAAGTCGGCGACGATCGTGCCCTTGGTCCCTTCGAAGATCGCGCCGTTCGCGATTTTCGAAACATCGACGTAGCCGCGCGGCGATTCCGGCTTTAGGCCGCCTTGATACCAGACCACGGCCATCGGCCCGCGCCAGGAGTTCGCCGGATGCTCGAAGCGGACCTTCAACTTCACGGGGCAGATGTTGGGGTCGTATTTGTCGGTGACCGACTGGTCGACTTCGACGGCGCTGGGCGGTCCCGCGTCGATGGCATTCCAGACCAAGTCCATCGTGTGGGCGCCCATGTCGCCCATTTGGCCGACGCCGAAATCGCGGTACATGTTCCAGAACAGGCAGTTCAATCCCGACGTTCCGCCGAAGTATTGCGGGCTGTAGGGATGGTAGGGCGACGGTCCGATCCACTGCTCGTAGTGGAGCGACGCCGGCGGTTGTCCTTCGCCTTTCGGATAACCCGGGCGCGGCAATTGGCGGCTGTCCCAACTGTGGACCGTTTTCAATTCGCCGATCGCGCCGTCCAGAATCATCTCGCGCAGGCGTTCGAAGTTCGGGTAGGCGTGGCGCTGTGTGCCGTGCTGCGTCGCGACCTTCGCGCGGCGTTTCAGATAATTCGCGCGTACCACGCGCGCTTCTTCGACGGTGATGCCGAGCGGCTTCTCGCAAAACACGTGCATGTCGCGATTGAGCGCCCAGTTGGCGATAAAGGCGTGGTGATGATCCGCGGTGCAGATCACGACCGCTTCGATATCTTTCTGGTCGAGCATTTTGCGCCAGTCCCAGTAGGTCTTGGCTTTCGGGAAAAGCTGCAGGGCTTCCTTGGTGCGCAGATCGTTGACGTCGCAGACGGCGACAACGTTCTCGTTCCGCAGGGAGTTGTAGTGCGCGGTGCCGCGCCCCCATACGCCCACCAGCGCGACATTCAGGCGGTTCGATGGCGCGCCCTGTCCACGGAGCGTGCCGCTCTTCAGGATCGTCAGCCCGGCGGCGGTCTTCAAAAGTTCGCGACGTTGCATAATCCCTCCCGCGCTATCGTATCGCCGAGCCGGGCCTAAAATGTAGGCATGAAGTCGTTCGTCTCTTTGGTGTGCGCCGCCGCGCTCACGGCGCAGCAACCCGCCGCCCCTACTAAGGTCATCCCGCAAGACCAGACGGGCACCATCACACTGGATGTGACGCGCGTCAATTTCCTTCTCTCCGTGACCGACAAGAAGGGCCGCTTCGTAACGAATCTAACCAAAGAAGATTTCGAGATCACCGAATCGAAGAAGCCGCAGACGATTCTCGAGTTTGTAGCGGAATCGAATCTGCCGCTACGGCTGGGCGTTTTGGTCGACACGTCAAATTCCATTCGCGACCGCTTCCGTTTCCAGCAGGAGGCCGCCGTCGAATTTTTGAAGAGCACGATGCGCGATCAGGACAAGGCGATCGTCGTGAGTTTCGATACTTCGGCCGAGTTGATCGCCGACATGACCAACGATCCGCAGAAGCTTGAAGAAGCGGTGCGAGGCTTGCGTCCCGGCGGCGGCACGTCGCTCTACGACGCGATCTATTTCGCCTGCCGCGACAAGATGATGCAGGATCAGCCGATGCACAAGTTCCGCCGCGCGCTGGTGTTGCTGTCCGACGGCGACGACAATCAGAGCCGCTATACGCGCGAGCAAGCGCTCGAAATGGCGCAAAAGGCGGACACGGTGATTTACACGATCTCGACCAACATTACGCGCATGCCTTCCGATGGCGACAAAGTGCTGAAGTATTTCGCCGAGCAGACCGGCGGCAGCTTTTTCACGCCGTTCAAGGCCACCGATTTGGCCCAAAGCTTCGAGAACATCGCCAACGAATTACGCTCGCAGTACAACGTGCTGTACCGGCCCGATCCGCTTAAGACCGACGGCCTGTTTCACCCGGTATCGATTAAAACTCGCGGCAAAGACTTGATCGTGCGCGCGCGCAAGGGTTACTACGCGCCGCGCATGTAACTACTTCGCGCGGTCGTTGCGGTAAACGACGCCCTCTTTCATCACGAACACCACGCGCTCGCAGGCGCGAATGTCGGCGAGCGGGTCGCCCGGTACCGCTACGATATCGGCGATCTTCGCGGCTTCGAGCGTGCCGAGCGTGTCGGATAATCCGAACAACTCCGCGTCGCCCGAAGTGGCGGCTCGCAACGCGTCCACCGGTTTCATGCCGAGCTTCACCAGTTCCGCGAACTCGCCCCCGTTGCGACCGTGCGGATATACTCCGGCGTCGGTGCCCAACCCGATCTTGACGCCCTTGCGCAACGCCTTGGCCACCGTTTCGTTGATCGAACTCAGAGCCATCTTCGCCTTGCGCTGCTGCATGGGTTCGTAGCGGTCCATGTTCTCGCGCAGCCCGACGTAGGCCATCAGGGTGGGAATGTAGTAGACGCCTTTCGCCTTCATCATGTCGAGCGCTTCTTCGTCGAGGAACGATCCGTGTTCGATCGAATCGACGCCCGCCTGGATCGCCCGCTTCGCGCCTTGCAATCCGTGCGCGTGCGCCGCCACTTTTTTGCCGCGCGTGTGCGCTTCGTCGATCAGCGCGTCGAGCTCGGCTTGCGTCATTTGCGACGATTGCACGTCGTCGTTCATCGACAGCACGCCGCCGGTGGCGCAGGTCTTGATCACGTCCGCGCCGTACTTCACCTTCATGCGGACCGCTTGCCGGGCTTCGTCCGCGCCGTTGACGATGCCGCGCAACGGCCCGATCTCTTCGCCGAACAATCCGTACCGGAAGCTGTTGGTGGGATCGCAATGGCCGCCGGTCGAGCCGATGCCCCCGCCCGAAGCGAGAATGCGCGGGCCGGGCACGAGGCCTCGCGCGATCGCGTTGCGCAATCCGGTATCGGTGAAATCCGGCGCGCCCAAGTCGCGCACCGTCGTAAAGCCCGCCATTAGCGTGATACGAGCGTTCGCCGCGCCTTCGAGCGCCGTCTCCGCCTGCGTGCGCTGTAAGCGGGCCATCGACCGCGATGCGCCCACCTCGGATCCCGAAGTGATGTGCGTGTGCGCATCCATGAACCCGGGCAGGATCGTCGCGTCGCCCAGATCGATCGACTGTGCGCCTTTGGGAAACGATGCATACGGGCCGACGCGTTCGATTTTGCCGCCGCGAACCGTCACCACCCCGGGCGAGACGATCGATTCCGACTTGCCGTCCCACAGACGCGCCGCCTCGATCACGACGATCCGCGCCGTGGGCGCTTGCGCGAACGCCGCTTGTGCGGTTATCGCTCCGAAAACAAATACTTGTCGAACCATTTCTCGTTCTCCTCCATCACGTGGAGCATCTGCTTGGGTTTGTCGATTCCATGTCCGAAACCTTTGTAAATCACCAGACGCGTCTCGACGCCGCGATCCTTCAGGGCTTGATAAAGCTCGTAGGCGTTGGGCGGGGGCACGCGCTTGTCGAGTTCGCCATGCTGGATCAGGGTCGGCGTTTTGGCGGTCTTGATGTAGGAGATCGGCGAAGTCTTGCGGTAGATCTCGGGATCGTCCCAGGGCGTGGCTTTGAGATAGGTGCGCGTGAAGGGATGAATGTCGGTGTTGACGTAGTAGGTCATCCAATCGGAAATGCCCGCGCCGACGCTGATGGCCTTAAACCGATCGCTAGCGCAGGTGAGGAACGCCGAGATGTAGCCACCCTGGCTCCAGCCCATGGCGCCGACGCGCGAGCGGTCGACGAATCCTTTCGCGACTAACGAATCGACTCCCGAAACTACGTCCCATGCGTCCCCTACGCCTAAGTTGCGAACGTTGAGCGAGCGGAACTTCTCGCCGTAACCCGCCGAGCCTCGATAGTTGGGACGCAGCACCAGCGCTCCCTTTTCGACGAAGCGCTCGATGGGATAGTAACGGTCCGGCGAGAGGGCCGGCGTGTCGATGCCGGTAGGTCCTCCGTGAATGACGACTAGCAAGGGGTATTTCTTCGAAGGATCGAAATTGCGGGGTTTGATCAGGACGCCCTCAATCTCCGCGCCGTCTTCCGATTTCCAGCGGACCACTTCGCGGACGGCGGTCGAGTACGGCTTCCATTGCGCGGCTTGATCGGTGAGCTTGCGCGGCGCGAAGTTCGCGAGATCGGCGGTCCAGATTTCCATGGGTTCGTTGGGCTTGGCCAACGCGAACGCGGCGGCGGTGCAGTCCTTCGAAAAGCTCGCGAATCCGCCCGAGCCGATGCGCTCCGCCGAATCGCCCTTGACGCGGAACAATCCCGTGGCGGTGCGTTCGAGACCGGTGAAGTACAAGCCGGTGGCGCACCACGCGGCGAGGGAGGGATTCTCGTCGAAGCGCGCGGCCAGACGGCGGGCTGCGCCTCCACCGGCGGGTACGGCGAAGAGATGCCCGTTCAGGTACGAGTTCGGCTCGCCGGGATTCCATTGATACGCGACTTCGCGGCCGTCGGGCGAAAACATCGGATTGCTCTCGATGCCCGGCCCGGCCACCAGGGCGCGCATCGCTTTATCGGCCAAGTCGACGATGAAAAGATCGGTAGTCTCGCGGTGGCTCAGATCCGGATCCTTCGAGGCGGCGAACGCGATCCGAGTGGAATCGGGCGACCAGGAAAACCCACCGACGGTCCGCTCGCCGGACTTCGTGAGTTGCTCGGCTTTACCGTTCACCGGTTGCACCCACAACTGCGACAGCGTGTAATCGCCTTCGACGATCTCAAAGTCGCCGTACTTCTCCTTGCGTTCCTTCTTCGCCTTGCTCTCGACCTCAGCCGCCGTGTATGCGAGCGACTTACCGTCGGGCGACCACTCGTAATCGCCAACCGCCGTTTCCGACTTCGTGATCGCCCGCGCCTCTCCGCCGTCGGGCGGGATCACGTACACCTGCCCCTTGCCGTCGCGGTCCGAGGCGAACGACACGAGCGCCGAATCGGGAGTCCACGCGGGCGAGTTGGCGGACTTCTTGCCTTGCGTTAACTGCCGCGCCGGTCCGCCCGCGCGCTTCGCCACCCAGATATGTGTGACATAGGCGTTTTGGTCCCAATCGGCGGCGGTCTCCGTCCAAGCCACCCATACTCCGTTGGGCGAGATCGCCGCCGCGCCCACGGTTTTCATGCCGATCGATTGTTCCACCGTCGGCGCTTGCGCCCACAACGTCGCGAGAACCATGTGCCAAAGAACCATGTGATAAATTCTCCGCCATGAGCGTCTCCCGTCGCAAAGCGTTGGCCGGAATGTTCGCGGCCACCGGCATCGCCGTCAAAACCGAAGAGCAGTTGGCCCGCGCCCAACAGGTGGTGAAGAACGCGCCCGTCGCGCCCAAGGACGGGTTGAAGATCACCCGGCTCGAAACGTTTCTGGTGAAGCCGCGCTGGCTGTTCCTGAAGATTCACACCAACGCCGGCATCGTCGGCTACGGCGAGCCGATCACCGAAGGCCGCGCGCTGACCTGCGCGACGGCGGTGAAGGAGACCGAACCGTACCTGATCGGCAAAGACCCGCGCGCGATCCAGCACCATTGGCAAGCAATCTACCGGCACGCGTTCTATCGCGGCGGGCCGATCCTGACCTCGGCGCTATCGGGCATCGATCAAGCGCTTTGGGATATCAAGGGCAAAGCGCTGGGCATTCCGGTCTACGAGTTCTTCGGCGGGCCGACCCGCAACAAGGTTCGCGTATATGCCCACGCGGGCACGCCGCAGCGGATGAAGGAGGCGATGGCGCAAGGGTTCAACGCCTTCAAGACCGGACCCTCGAAGCGCCGCCCCGCGCGCTACATGGAAACGCCCGCCGCGATCGAGCGCGTGGGCGAAGTGTTCGGCGAGCTCCGCAAGACCGTGGGCAACGAAGCGGATATCGGCGTCGATTTCCACGGCGCGATTTCGCCCGCGCTCGCCAAGGTGCTGATCAAGAAGCTGGAGCCTTACAACCCGATGTTCATCGAGGAGCCCTGCCAGGCGCAGAACCACGACATCATGGCCGACATCGCGAAGAGCACGCACATCCCGATCGCGACCGGCGAGCGCGTGTTTACGAAGTGGGGCTTTCAGGAAGTGCTCTCGAAGGGCGCGGCGACCATCCTGCAACCCGACATGTGCCACGCGGGCGGCATCAGCGAAGTCCGCATCATCGCCGGTATGGCGGAGGCGTGCTACGCCTCGATCGCGCCGCATAATCCCCTGGGTCCGATCTCGCTCGCGAGCGGCGTGCAGTTGGCCGCGTCGATCCCGAATTTCCTGATTCAGGAGCAGGTGTCGCTGGGCGAAGGGTACCTGAAGAAACCGTTCACCGTCGAGAAGGGGTACTTGAATTTGCCCACCGGCCCGGGGTTGGGAATCGAGCTCGACGACAACGCGATGGCCGACAAGATCGGCCACAACTGGACCAATCGCGAGGAGTACGACGAGGACGACGGCTCGGTCATGGATTGGTAGATCGCGGCGTGGCTATCTCCGGTAATGTGAAGAGGTAGCGAATGACGATTGAAATCACGAGGCCCGAGGTCGAAATCCTGATCCAGGAGCGCATCCGAAGCGGCGCGTTTGCAACGGCCGAGGAGGCGATCTTGCAGGCGCTTCTCGAATCGTCGTCTCGACCTACCGGTGCGGCTCTCGTCGCCGCGATGCAAGCTTCTCCCTACCCGGAAATCGATCTTGAACCGCGGAGCGAGCGCCTTCCGGTTAGCGACATCGCGCTCTGATGATGTCGTTGCTTTTGGACACCAATGTTCTCTCGGAACTGCGGCGGCCCAAGCCTAACCCCAAGGCTGTGGCATTCGTGGCCGCGCAGCCTCTAGACCTTCTTTACGTCAGTGTTGTCCGCGACCGGCGCGACTACGATCGGGCGGGCGTGGCGGTGTTCAGCCCTTGGGACGCCGAGTAGCTAGAGGTTCAATCCCGGCGGCAACGGGATTTTCTGGATTTCCTCCCACGGCATCATGATGGTGTCTTCGAGATACTTCCGCGTGGCGGCGGTGACGCGGGAGGCGTTCATGCACGCGACGAGGGTTTCGTAGCCGAGATAGGCGCGGTCGAGGTCGTCGAGGTCTTCGACTGTAAGCGGGAAGGGGTGGCCGATATCTCGATGCTCTACCAATGTTTGCGATAAGTCGTTGAACCACGTTTCGTCTACGAGATCGAATTCGGCGCGGCGGTTTAGATCCTCAAGAGAGCACCCGAGGTCGGGATCAAGTTCGTCGGTGAAGAAGAAATTGTGGTCGCGGGCTAAGAATTGAGCGAGGTTGAGGTCGACTTCGTGCTCGTTATCGAGGTCGTAGTCAAGATCTAGGTTGCGGCGGCGCAGACGGACGAAGGCAAGTCCGAGAGCACCTGTGGGGAGGAAGGCGAGGACGCGTTTGCGGTGGCCTCGGTACATTACATTGCGACCCAAGCGCCGCGCCGGTTCCACTTGACCTATCGTCCAGTAGAAGGCACTCCGGGCAGTGCGTATATCCGAACGCTCAACCGCCGTCGATTTCCGCGCCAACCAACCGAGAAACTCTTGAACCGGCGGACGACTTCGCAAGCTTTCATCGATCGCCATACGCATCCGGATCAGTAGTTCGTCCGGCTCGACCATTGACACGACTAGAAGAAACACCTCGCGCCACCGAGTGTCGTGCATGTGCGGGATTAAGACAGACCAACGGTCGCCGGAACCGTCTACGATTCGCTTGGCGGTAAAGTACTCCTGGAACGTCAGGTGAGCGAACGAGTGGATTTTGCGCGCCCGCTCCACTAACAACCCATGCTGCGCTTCGATGGAGCGGACGATTTTTTCGGCATCGATGTCTTCGGTTTGCGGGAACCGGGAAAAGTAGGCGGCGATTTCTTGTTCCAGGCTTCGCTTCTCGAAGAGGTATTCGCCTTTCTCAAACCGGCTTCGGGCGATCGACCCGAGCAGGTCTTGCTTCCGAGCGAGCGTGAGAACCTGATACGGCTTGTCGCGGGGAATGGACTTGCTGGAATCCCACTTGCGCAGCAGCACTTCCACGGCTTCGCGATACAACTCGGCTCTGTCGCCATCGAAATCTTGTTGCCCTTCGAACAGGAGGCACATCATCGTGAGGAGCAGCGGACTTTGCGCCAATTCTTGGATCGATTTGTTGGCCGCTAGCTTTGATTGGAACGCTTCCGCCTTCTCGGGCATTCGGCGCGCGGTAAACCAAAGCCGGGAGAACTCGGCGATCTGTTCCTCGCCGAAATCCGCCACCTCCACTTCGCTGAATTGCTGAAACACGTAATCGCGCGAAGCAATTCGGCACGTCATTAGGACCGGCGAAGCGCCCGCCCGCTCGGCGATACCCTCGATCTCGGTGCGGAGCGACGCGAAACGGTCGTCGGGAACTTCATCCAGTCCGTCGAGCAACACCATCGCGCGGCCCGCTTCAATGACCGGCCACGGATCGGTACCCCACAACTCGTGGATATGATCGAGAATCGGTCGATCCGCCAAGCCACGGAGTTCGACGAAGGCCGGTACCAAATCGGGCCGGAACTCGCCCTTCGCGCACTGCACGGCGAGCCGCTTCAGGAACGTGGTCTTCCCCGCGCCCGGCTTGCCGAGGATCAGCAGGCGGAGGTAGCGCTCGACGGCGGCGAATCCGTCCACACGCTTCTCTTTCGCCGCCGCGAGCCCAAAGCGCCCGAATTCCTCAATTCGGAACTCCGCTCTGAGTTCGTCGAGGGAAAGCCGCCGATGCCCAGTGAGCCGCTCCAATACGTTGACCTGTGTGTAGATGGCGGCGGAATCGATTGGTTGGGTCATGTCGAGGATGCGCATCACACCGCAGCGCTCCATGATTCTTGGTGCGACTCGTTCGCGCAGAGGCTTTATGGATTGGTCCGACTTGGTGTCCAGTAGGGACACGATGCCCATGGCCAGGTCCTCAATGCCTTTCTTGAAGTGACCAGTATTCCTCGCCGGGAACGTTCGAACTACCCCGCTTTCGTCCTCTTTGAAGAAGTCGGCGTACTGGAAAACTCCGATCTCAGGCGGTGCTGCGACCTTCAGACTCCGTGCACCGATTCTGGCGCGGCCTTGAAACGCTTGGGACTCCTTGCGGCATGCATCCGAATTTAGCCAGCCGGGCGATAAGACGGCAACGAAGACTTTCGCTTCCGCCGCCTTTGACAACATTTCTTTCTCCCAATCATGACCGGGCAAAATCTGAGGGTCGCGCCAACAAGTGACTTTCCGCCCCAAGCGCCGAGTGATTTCCCGCTCCAGCAAAGTTCGGAAACTCGCCATCCACTTCGCGTCTTCCGTGTGCGAGTAGCTGATGAACACTTCGGCGGCCATAGGCATTCAGCATAACCGCGCCCGCTACACTGTTACCGATGACCCGTTCCGAAGTCGTGCGCCGCATTGCGGAGATCGGCATTGTTCCCATCGTCCGCGTCGCCTCCGCCGAAGCCGCCATCCGCAGTGTTGAGGCGATCTACGAGGGCGGCATTCCTTGCGCTGAAATTACGATGACCGTGCCGGGGGCGATTTCGGCGCTAGAACAAGTGGCGGCGAAGCTGGGGAGCAAAATTCTGCTCGGCGCGGGCACGGTGCTCGACCCGGAGACCGCTCGCATTTGCATGTTGAGCGGCGCGGAGTTTTTCGTCACTCCCGCGCTGCGCTTAGCGACCATCGAGATGGCGCACCGCTACGACAAAGCGATCATGCCCGGCGCGCTGACGCCTACCGAGGTCCTGACGGCGTGGGAAGCGGGCGCGGACGTAGTGAAAGTCTTCCCCTGCGGCAACGTCGGCGGACCGAAGTACATCAAGGCGCTGAAGGGTCCGCTGCCGCAGGTGGAGATGGCTCCGACGGGCGGCGTGAACCTGGAGACGGTCGGCGAGTTCCTGAAAGCCGGCGCATGCGCGTGCGGTGTCGGTAGCGAGTTGGTGGACGCGGCGACGATCCAGTCCGGGAAATACGAAGTGTTCACCGAGCGCGCGCGGCAGTATCTGGCGGCGGTGAAATCGGCGCGCGGTTAAGCCGGTTCGTCCTTGAATTGCTTCTGCAACGCCGCGAGCCGCACCTTCAAATCCGCGACGGTCTTTGCGTACTTCGGCTCCGCGTAGGCGTTCTTCATTTCGCGAGGGTCGGCTTGGAGATCGTAAAACTCCCACTCGGGCGGAGTATCCTGATTCACCGCGCCCGACGAGCCGAGCGCCTTGCCGTAGAAGTACATCAGCTTGTGGCGCATGGTCCGAATGCCGTAGTGCGCCGTCACGCTGTGACCGCCGCCTAGGTGCATCCAGTAGCGGTAATACATCTCCGTGCGCCAGTCGCGCGGCGTGCGGCCGCGTAGATTCGCCGTCATGCTGCGCCCTTGCATTTCGGGCGACGCGGGCATGCCGGCCCAGTCGAGGAAGGTCGGCGCGAAGTCGAGATTCAGCGTCATGTCGCGGTTCACCGTCCCCGGCTTCACCACGCCCGGCCAACGCACCAGGAACGGCATGCGCAGGCTCTCTTCGTACATGAATCGCTTGTCGAACCAGCCGTGATCGCCGAGGAAGAACCCCTGGTCCGACGTGTAAACCACGATGGTGTTCTGCGCTTGCCCCGACTCTTCCAGATAGTCGAGCATGCGCCCCACGTTCTCATCGACGGCCTGCACGCAACGAAGGTAGTCCTTCATGTAAACCTGATAGCCCCACTTGCGCAGCGCCATGCCAGAGAGTCCGGGGGGCGGATCGAGTTTCAGATCCTGTTTCGTCATGTCCTCGCCGACGCGCATACGCGAACGCTCCGCCGCGCCGCTACGGCCGCGATAGTCGTCGAACAGATTGTCGGGTTCGGGAATGGTGTCGTTCTCGAACAGCTTCTTGTGGCGCTCGGCGGGCGACCACTCGCGGTGCGGCGCTTTGTGGTGGCACATCAGGAAGAACGGCTTCGAGGCGTCGCGCTTCTTTAGCCAGTCGAGCGAGAAATCGGTGATCACATCCGTCGCGTAGCCCGAGTGCTTCTGCCGCTTCCCCATCTCAATGAGCTCGGGATTCTGATACAGCCCTTGACCGGGCAGGATGTTCCAGTAATCGAACCCGGCGGGATCGGTGCCTAAGTGCCATTTGCCGATCATCGCGGTCTGGTAGCCACCCGCTTGGAGCGTCTTTGCTACGTGCGGGCGCGCGGGATCGATGCGGTCGTTGAGCGTCTTCACACCGTTCAAGTGGCTGTACTGGCCGGTGAGAATCACGGCGCGACTGGGGCAGCAAATCGAATTGGTGACGAAGCAATTGTCGAGGCGCGCGCCCGATTGCGCGATGCGGTCGATGTTGGGGGTCTTGTTGATCTTGCTGCCGTAGGCCGAGATGGCATGCGAGGCGTGATCGTCCGACATGATGTACAGAATGTTTGGGCGCTTGGCGCCCTGTGCCGCGAGCGGCGCGGCGAGAGAACCTAGAAAGTTCCGGCGATTCATCGAAGATTCCTCTATTGCAGCTTGGCGAACTCGGCGACGCCCGCGCCCGCGATCTGGCCGTCCTGCTGCGAAGTGACGCCGCTCACGCCGATCGCTCCGATCACGCGCGCGCCGTCCATTAGCGGGATGCCGCCTTCGACCGGAATCGCGCCGGGCAGTTTGAGGATCGCCTGCCGCCCGCCGACGAGATTTTCCTCGAATGTCTTCGTGGGGCGCTTGAACTTGACAGCGCTCGCGGCCTTAGCGACGGCGACGTCGATAGAGCCGATCTGCGTGTCGTCCATCTTTTGCAAGTAGACGAGATTGCCTCCGTCGTCGAGGATGGCGATCACGACGTTCCACTTGTTCTTCACCGCTTCCGCTTCGGCGGCGGCGGCGATTTTCTTAGCGGCGGCGAGCGTCATCGATTTCTTCATCGTCAAATCGGCGGTGAAGGCTAAGCTAGCCGCGAGCGACAGCGCAATCAGGGTTCGGATCATGAAGGCAATAGTACACGCACAGGCTGGACGCCACTAGCGTCCAGTCCGTTGTGCCTGTTCCGACTAAAGGTACACTGACGCGGTGGCGTTAGTCGGCATTGACTTGGGCGGCACGAATATAGCAGGCGCGATCGCCGCGCGGGAACGCAGCGTCGCGACGCTGGCGCACGAGGGTCCGGAAGCGGTGCTGAAGCGTGTGGCGGCGTTAGCGCGAGAGTTGACGTCCGAAGTCGAAGCGGTCGGCATGGGCCTGCCCGGCTTGGTAGATCGCGAACACGGAGTCTCCAAGTTTCTTCCCAACATGCCGACGCAGTGGCGCGATGTGCCTGTCGCCGAATTCTTGCGAGCCGAGTTGGGCTGCCCAGTCTACTTACTGAACGATGCACGGCTCGCGGCGCTGGGCGAGTTCATCTATGGCGGCCGCGACGCGCAAACGCCACAAGCTCAAACAATGGTTTTTTTCACGCTTGGCACGGGAGTCGGCGGCGGCGTGATTGTCGACGGCAAACTCCGCCTCGGTCCATTGGGCGCGGCGGGCGAAATCGGACATCAGACGATCCTGCCCGACGGTCCGCTATGCGGCTGCGGGAATCGCGGGTGTCTCGAAACGCTGGCGAGCGGACCGGCGCTCTCGGGCGAAGGCGTTCGGCTGATGCGTACGGGATTGGCTCCGCGGTTGCATAAACTGGTTGGCGGAGACGCGCAGCGCGTAACGCCGCGCGAAATGGGAATCGCCGCGCGCGAAGGGGATCAAGCCGTGGAGGCGGCCATTGAGCGCGTGGCCTCGTATCTCGGCATCGCGATCGCGAATTTAGTGAACGTTCTGCACCCCGAGCTTGTCGTGTTGGGCGGCGGCGTGGCGGCGCTGGGCGATCTGCTGCTCGCGCCCGTGCGCGCGGAAGTCTTGCGGCGCGTCGGAATGTTCCCCGCCGACAATGTGAGAATCGAGAATTCGGCGCTAGGCGACCGGGCGGGTGCGCTCGGAGGAATCGCTCTCGCGGAGCGCGCCGGGCAAGTTTGACTATGACCTTCACCTACTCCGATGTTTCGAAAATGATCGATCATTCCCTGCTCAATCCCACTTTGACGGTGGACGATTTCGAGCAAGGCTGCCGGCTGGCCGTCGCGTACGACGCCGCCAGCGTGTGTATCTTGCCTTATTACCTGAAGCGCTGTGCCGCGATCCTCGAAGGCTCAACGGTAAAGGCTTCGACGACGATCGGCTTTCCGCATGGCGGCCACACGACGGCGATCAAAGTGGCCGAGGCGAAACAAGCGCTCGCCGACGGGGGCGAAGAACTCGACATGGTGGTGAATATCAGCAAAGTCCTGTCGGGCGACTGGGCCTATGTGCAAGCGGACATTGCGGCGGTGGTGGGCGTAGCGCATGAGGCTGGGCAAAAGGTGAAGGTGATCTTCGAGAACTGCTACCTCAAGGACGATCACAAGATCCGGCTGTGCGAAATCTGCCAGGAAGTGGGCGCGGATTGGGTGAAGACTTCGACAGGCTACGGCTCGGGGGGCGCGACCATCGAAGACTTAACGCTGATGGTGAAGCACACGAAGGCTCCGATGCAGGTGAAGGCGGCGGGCGGAGTCCGCGACTTGGACACGCTACTCAAGGTCCGCGCGTTGGGTGTGACGCGCTGCGGCGCCACTCGCACCGCGGCGATGATGGACGAAGCGCGCAAGCGCCTGGGACTCGCGCCGGTCGAGGTGCAAGCCGTCGAAGTGGCGGGTTACTGAACTTCGAACGTCAGCGAAGCCCAGAAGCTCTCCCAGTCCGCTTGCGATTTGTCGTGGGCGGGCTTCATCGCGACGGTGTGCAGTTTCCAAACTCCGGGCTTCGGAACGGTTACCGAAATCGATCCGTCGGGCGCGGTGCGGCCGATTCGTTTGTCGTAGCCCGCGCCCATCAAGCTAACCGCCAAGTTGCCCTCCGGCCGGCCATGCAGCATGACGACCACGCGGAACTTGCCGGTCGAGGGGTCGCTTTGCGGGATGAACTCGATCGCCAATCCGGCGGTTTGTGCGAAATCCGCTAGGCCAGTGCGCAGAATCGTCTTCGCGTATTTCGAGTACAGTTCGCGGCTGGGCTTGTCGCCCGACGGAATCTGCGTCAGCCCTTCGGAGCGCAGATAGTTCGCGAACTTTTTCGATTCGAGCGAAAGGAAGTTGGGAATCGTGCGAACGTGCAAGACGGAGCCGACCGCTTTGGCGTCGTAGACCGCCCGCTTGCCGTCGAGACGAACGTTCGGACCCGCGCCCCGCAACCGGGGGAGCGATGGCGGACCGTCGCTCTCCGGAAAGGAATCGCCGTTGTGGACCGCGATGCGAATCGTCTCGCCCGGCTTCACGACGAAACGCTCCGGCATCAGATACAGATCGTGGGCGAGAAGAAGCAGCGGCAGCATGGTTTCATTGTAGAAATGCTCGCCGCCCTGGTTCTATTCGCCGCGGACTTCGCCGCCGTCACCGTCGCGGAGGGTCTGCGCAACGGCTATCAAGTGGCGATCGCGGATTTGAACAAAGACGGCCGCCCCGACCTGATCGCGCTGGCGAGCGGCATGGACGAGTTGGTCTGGTACGAGAATCCCGGGTGGGAACGGCATGTGATCGTGTCCGGACAGAAGCGCATGATCAATTGCGCGGCGCACGACACGGATGGGGATGGCATACCGGAAATCGTGCTTGCGTCGATGTTCGACAATCTGCCGAAAAACTCGATCGGCGGGGTGAGCGTCCTGCGGCACAAAGGCGACCCGCGCGAGCCTTGGGAGCAAATCGAGATCGACAAGCTGACCACCTCGCATCGCATTCGTTGGGCTGATATCGATGGGTCCGGCAAGAAGGTGGCGGTGAACGCTCCACTAGCCGGGTTTGGCGCGGAGGCTCCGGAGTTTCGCGCGCGCGTGCCGCTGGTCTACTATCGTCCCGGCCAGTGGAAGCGCGAGACGATCAACACCGCCAACGAAGGCGTGGTTCATGGAATCTATGTAGACGGCCGCGCGATTCTGACGGCGAGTTTTCTGGGGATCCATCGCCACGAGTTGCGCGGGCGCGATTGGACTCGCGAGGAAGTCGCGAAGGGCGATCCCGCGCCTTGGCCCAAGTCCGGTTCGAGCGATGTGGCGATCGGGCGGGGGTTTATGGCAGCTATTGAGCCGTGGCATGGCGGCCAAGTAGTGGTTTACGAGAAGAACGAACGCCGCGTGATCGACGACACGCTCGACCAAGGGCACTCGATTCAAGTCATGCCGGACCGGACGATCGTCGCCGGTCATCGCGGACCGAAGGGCGGCGTGAATCTCTACCGCCGAGACGGGCGCGAGTGGAAGAAGGCGGTACTCGACGAGACGGTGAAGGCGAATTCCTGCGAAGTGGCGGACTTAAATGGCGACCGCAAACCCGATATCGCGTGCATCGGCTCCACCGCGAACCTGCGGGTGTACTTCGCGAAGTAATGGTATGGCACGAATGGTATGGCACGATGGTATCGATGCCTACCATCGCACCCATCGACAAAGCCGGCCGGGTAGTGATCCCGAAAGCGGTGCGCGACGCTTTGGAAATCATGCCCGGCGATAAGCTAAAGCTGACCGTAGAGGGAGAAGAGATTCGCCTGCGCGTACAAGAGCAGCCCTCCAAGTTGGTTCGAAAAGGCGGGCTACTCGTTATCCCCGCGACCGGTGCGGCGCTTGATGCCGGCACCATCCGGCGGACTGTCGAGCGTACCAGAGATCTTCTCGCGCGGCGGAGCGCCGTCTGAGCGCCTTCTTCGACACGTCGGTTCTATTGGCGGCTACGCGCATGGACGACCCGAATCATGACGCCTCATTCAGTGCGCTCACCGCGCCGCACGGTGCGACGGCCACAGGACTGCATTGCTTCGCCGAGTTCTACGCCACAACTACGGCTCTTCCCCGGCCTTGGAGGAGAAGTCCTATGGATGCGATGGAGTTGATCGCGGGGCTTCGCCGAAAGTTGGAAGTTGTTGCACTGGACGAACGCGACTATCTGGAAGTACTAGACCAAGTGGCCGCCTTGCACCTTGCGAGCGGCGCGATTTACGACGCCCTCATCGCACGCTGCGCGGTGAAGTGGGGGGCGTCGAAACTCTACACTTGGAATCCAAAGCATTTCACGCGCCTCGGCGCGCGCGTCGCGAAACTCGTGCGCGAGCCGCGCTAACGCAATAGCTCTTCGAGTTCGGCTTTGGCGTCAGTTTTCGCGTCGCGGTACTTCACAATAATCGGGGTGTAGATCGAGAGTCCCCAATCGCGCCCGATGCCTTTCGTGATGGCGCGAGAACCGGCTACAACTACAGCCTCTGCCGGGACAATCAGTGGCCGATCGTCCGTCGCCTGGTGTACGGTCTCGCGCACTAGATCGTAAATCGGCGTCGATCGATTGAGAATCACGCCGGAGCCGAGCACCGCGCGCGCCTTGACGATCGTCCCTTCGTAAACGCCGCAGTTGCCGCCGACCAGAACTTCATCCTCGATCACGACCGGCAGAGCGCCGACGGGTTCCAGAACGCCGCCGATCTGCGCCGCCGCCGAAATATGGCATCGCGCGCCGATCTGCGCGCAGCTTCCGATCAACGCGTGCGAATCGACCATCGTTCCATCGCCGACGTACGCGCCGACGTTGATGTACATCGGCGGCATGCAGGTGACTCCTCGGCCCACATAGCAGCCGTCGCGAATCGCCGATCCTCCCGGCACGATGCGCACGCCGTCGTTCACGCCCACAGGCCGTACGGGATACGTGTGCTTATCGAAGAAGGGCTGCTTCGCCGCGTCGATCGACATATCGACGATCTTGCCTTCGCGGAAGCCGTCGAGGATACGTTGCTTCACCCAGGCGTTGACGCGCCAGCCCGTAGGCGCGGCATCGTCGGGCTCGGCGGCGCGAATCTCGCCGCGATTCAGCGCGGCCTTGAAGTCCTCAAACCGCGGATACGGCGTTTCGACCGGCAATCAGATTGGTCTCCTTGAGAATGGCGCGAATCCGGGCGAGCGTCGCGGCCGAAGGCGCACACATCGGCAGCCGCCAGACCGGCTCGCAGAGTCCCATTTCGGCGAGCGCGGCCTTTACGGGAATCGGATTCGACTCGATGAAATTCATTTCCATCAGCGGCAGGTACGTGCGTTGCAGGCGGCGTGCGCCCTCGAAATCGCCCGAGTTACACAGGCGCGCGATGGCGGTCATCTCCGCCGGAATCTCGTTCGAAGCGACGCTGATGACGCCAACGCCGCCCAGCGCCATCAGGGGAATCGTAATCGCGTCGTCGCCCGAGAGTACGGCGAACTCGGGCGGAACCTCGTGAACGACCCTCGCAATTTGCCCAATGTTGCCGGACGCTTCCTTCACCCCGACAATGTTCGGAATGGCGGCTAAGCGCGCGAGCGTGGCAGGTTCGACGTTGACGCCGGTCCGGCCTTGCACGCTGTAGACGACGATCGGCAACGGCACGGCCGCCGCCAGCGCCGCGTAGTGCTGGAACAAGCCTTCCTGCGTCGGTTTGTTGTAGTAGGGCGTCACTGAAAGCAGGCCATCGACGCCCCGTTCGTTCAGTTCGGCGCCGAGTTCGATTACCTCTCGTGTGTTGTAACCGCCGCAACCGGCGAGTACTGGCGTTCTCCCGTTGGCTTCCTCGACGGCGATCTCGACGACGCGCAAATGCTCGGCGCGGGTCAACGTCGGCGATTCTCCCGTCGTGCCGCAGGGGACCAGGAAATCGATGCCGGCCTCGATTTGCCTGCGGATCAGGGCACGCAAGCGGGGCTCGTCGAGTTCGGCTCGCTGTCCCGTGAACGGCGTCACCAAGGCGGTGCCGCAACCCAAGAACTTCATCCCAGAATCTCCTTGAACTCGTAGACGCCGCGCTTGCCTGCAATCCATTGGGCCGCGCGGAGCGCTCCTCGCGCAAAGCCTTCCCGGTTGCGGGCCGTATGCCGAAGCGTAATCGTATCTGCGGCGGAATCGAACCCGATTTCGTGGGTGCCGGGAGCGTGGCCGGCGCGCGACGAACTCACGTCGATCCGCGCTTGGTAGCCCGCTTCGCGCATGCGCCCGATCAGGGCGAGCATCGTGCCCGAAGGCGCGTCCTTCTTCGCCGAGTGGTGCATCTCCCACGCCCAAGCCTCGTAGTCGCGCTCGGCGGCCAGGGCGTGGGCGGCCTCTTCGAGAATCCGCGAAAAGATCGCCACGCCGACGGAGAAATTCGCGCCGTACACCAGCGCCGTTCGCGCCCTCTCCACCGCTGTGCGTACCTCGTCGAGGTGCGAAAACCAGCCAGTGGTGCCGCACACGACGGGCAAGCCCATGTTGGCGAGCATCTCGACGTTCACCACCGCGCTGCCCGGCGTCGAGAACTCGATCGCCACGTCGGCGTCGGGCCGGACCGTGGGCGTTGCGTCGATACACGCGGATACGGCGAACCCGTAGCTGGGCGCTAGCGCCTCAACCATATGGCCCATCTTGCCGTAACCGACGATCGCGAGCTTCATTGCTTTTGCCTATGCGTTCTAATCGAACACCATGGGATCCAATTCGGAAAAGAACTCCGAGTGCAGCGATTCTACCGCCGTGCGGAGACCGGCCTCTTCCAGCACCACGCTTAAGTTCCGTTTTGAAGCTCCTTGGGAGATCATCCGAACGTTGGTGCCGTTGAGCGCGCGAAAAACGCGATGCGCCACGCCGGGCGTCGAGCGGATTTCGTCGCCGACCAAAGAAACGATCGCCTGCCGGTCCACCGTTTCCACTTCGGCGAACGCCGCGAGCTCCGTGCGAATCGCCGGAAGCTTCGCTGCGTTGTCGATCGTAAGCGACACGCTCACCTCGCTGGTCGAGACCATATCCACGGAAGTTTGAAAGCGGTCGAACACTTCGAAAATCCGGCGTAGAAACCCGTGCGCCATTAGCATGCGCGTCGAATGGACGTTGACGACGGTAATGCCCGTTTTGCAGGCGATCGACTTCACGACGTTCTTCGACGCCGGCGCTTCGGCGACGATTAACGTGCCTTGCACCTCGGGCCGCCGCGAGTTGAGAATGCGGACCGGAATGTTCTTCTCGACCGCCGGAACGACGGTGGACGGATGCAGCACCTTCGCGCCGAAATAGGCGAGTTCCGCGGCCTCGGCGAATGAGATGATCTTCACTCGACGCCCCAGTGGGGTCACGCGCGGATCGGCGGTGAGCATGCCGTCCACGTCGGTCCAAATCTGGATTTCCCGCGCGCCCAATCCCGCGCCGAGGATCGACGCCGAGAAATCGCTGCCGCCGCGCCCGAGTGTCGTGGTCACGCCGAACTCGGTTGCTGCGATAAATCCGCCCATCACGACGACGGGAGCGCGAGGCAGCGTCTTCAACCGTTCGAACGTTGGGCCGTAAAGCGGCGCGGCCTGCGTGTGGCGCGCGTCGGTGACGACGTAGCGGCGCGAATCGGCGTGAGCTGCGCCGAGCGCATTCGCCACCAGCACACTCGACAGCCGTTCGCCAAAACTGGAGATCGCGTCGATCGACCGGGGCGTGAGCTCGCCCAAAATCGCGAGCCCGCGCAGCAACTCGGCGAGCTCGGAGAATCGCTCGCCGATGGCCGGGTGCGAGCCGGCTTCGCGCTCGTGATACTCGCGGAGCGAAGCGCACAATTCGAGCGCCTTTTCGCGCTCGCCGCGCACCGCGCATTCCGCCATTTCGAGCAGGCGATTGGTGGTCTTGCCCATCGCCGAGACGACCACCACCACCGGCGGCTCGGCGGCGCGCACGATCTTCGCCACGCGGGCGATCGCCTCGGCCGATTCGACCGACGATCCCCCGAACTTCATCACCAGCACGTTAGAGAAGACCCTCCACGTGCATGAGTTCGGCGTTCAGCACGGCGGCTCCGGCAGCTCCGCGAATCGTGTTGTGGCCGAGCGCCATCATCTTGTAGCCCAGTACCGGGCACGCTCGCAGACGGCCGACGAACACGGCCATGCCGTTCTCGCGCTCCACGTCGCGGCGCGGCTGGGGACGGTCGCTCTGCTCCATTACGATGACCGGACGCATTGGCGCGGAAGGCAGCTTCTTTTCTTGGGGTACGCCGCGAAACTCGGCAAGCGCCGCGCGCACTTCGTCGAGCGAGGGCTTCTTTTCGAGCGATACCGAGATCGCCACCATGTGGCCGTCGACTACAGGCACTCGATTGCAATGCGCGGAGACGGATGCCGGAAGATCGGTGAACGCGCCATTCGAGTACGCGCCCAAAATCTTCTGCGTCTCCGACTCCATCTTTTCCTCTTCGTTGCCAATGTAGGGCACCACGTTCGCCGTTATGTCCATCGACGCGACGCCGGGATAACCCGCGCCGGAGATCGCCTGCATCGTCGTGACCAGAACCCGCTCGATTCCAAACTGCCGGAGTGGCGCTAGAGCCATGGTCAGCACGATCGTCGAGCAGTTCGGATTGGTGACGATCTGCCCCGGCCATCCGCGTTGCGTCTTTTGCGCTGCGAGGGCGGCGAGGTGATCCGCGTTCGCCTCCGGCACCAGGAGCGGAACGTCCGGTTCCATGCGATGATTGCGCGAATTCGACACGATGGTGTGGCCCGCTTGCGCGAAAGCTCGCTCGATTTCGGTGGCGACGCTTGCATCCATCGCGGAGAACATCAGCTTCGGCGCACCGGGAGCGGGCTTCGAATCGGAAACGGTTAGAGCGGCGGTTTTTTCCGGCATCGCTCCGTCCAGACGCCAGCTTGTCGCCTCGCGATAGAGCTTGCCGGCGGAACGGTCGCTCGCGCCCACCCAGGTCAAATCGAACCAGGGATGGTTCTGCAAGAACTTCACAAAGTGCTGGCCCACCATGCCGGTGGCGCCCAACACCCCTACGGGAATACGTTGTTGACTCATGACTAGTTAACTCGTGACAGAAGTTGTTTACTCAGGTTCTCGTAGATCGAGACGGCCTGGACCAGTTGGTCCTTCGGCACGTGTTCGCGCTCGGTGTGCGCGACATGGATCGTGCCGGGGCCGATCAAGTAGGGCTCGCCCCACGCGCCACCGAACGCCGGAATGTCGGTGGTGTAAGCGGCGACCATGGTCTCGAATTCGGGCAGCGTGCCTAAGCGCACCGCACCGATACACAGGATTTCGCGAATCTCGACGCCGGTGACGCGCGCGTGTATGCGCTCTCGCGTGGCGGCCCCATCGTCGACGAGACGCACGAACAATTCGGCTTTCGCAAAATCGGGGATGACATTTGGCGCGCGGCCTCCGGAGACGACGCCGATATTGAGGGTCGAAGGTCCAAGCAGATCGTCGTTTTCGAGCGGTATCGCGCGCACTTGCGCGAGCGCGTCGAGCAGCTTATCGATCGCCGATTCGCCCAGCTCCGGATATGCCGAGTGAGCCATACGTCCGGTTGCATGAAACTCGAACCGCAGCGCGCCTTTGGTGCCTACCGCAAGTTTGTTCTCCGTGGGCTCGCCGTTAATCAAGAACTTCGATCCGCGGCCGGCCTTGGCGGCGGCATACGCCCCTGCGCTGTTGCGTTCTTCGCCAACGACGAACAGCAATGCCACACGCCGTTCGCCTTCATCGAGAAGCCGCTCCAAGGCGAAGATCATCGCCGCGATAATGCCCTTGACGTCGCACGCGCCGCGCCCCCAAATCGCGTGGCCGTCCTCGCGCGAGGCGATGAACGGCGGCACGGTGTCCATATGCGTCGAGAGCGTAACGAGGGGCGGGTCGAACGTAAGCAGAATGTTGTCGCGATCCGGCTCGACCGGCATACGCTCCACCAGACCGTTGTGACACGCGGCGATCGCCGAGAGGCGGTTGTGCAAAAAGTCGCCTACGGCTTTTTCGTTGGGGGTGATCGATTCGATATCGATCAGGGTGCGCGTCAGCGCGAATAGGTCCTGCATATTCGATAATAGCGATTCCATGCGCCGCCCCTCGCCCGCGACGATGGCCATCGCCGCGTTAATCGTATTGAATGTCGCGGTGGCGGGCCGGCTGTTCGTTACCGAGTACACCATCCACTGGGGCTCGATCGAGGCGGCGTACGTCTCTCTTTCGACGCAAATCCTCGCGCAGTGGCCGGAGTTTTCGTGGTTTCCGCTCTGGTATGAAGGCATCCCTTTCCAGAACGCTTACCCGCCGCTGCTCCATTTTCTGGTGGCCGGGTATGCGGCGGCGACGGGCGCATCGGCGGCGCTCGCGCATCACGCCGTTTCGGGCGCGATGTATGGTGGAACGGCGCTCGCATTGTTCGCGCTGGTGCGCGCGCTCGGCGGTTCCGTCGCTCAGGGCTTCGCAGCTGGACTGATCGCCAGTTGCGTTTCCTCTTCCGCCTTCCTGATTCCGATGGTGCGGCACGACATGCGAACGGTGTTCGGGCCGCGGCGTCTGCATGCGCTGGTGCAGTACGGCGAGGGTCCGCATATCACGGCGATGGCGCTGCTGCCGCTCGCGATCGTCGCCTTGCATTTCGCGCTCCGGCCCGCGAAGACTCCGTGGCGCTGGACCGCGCCGGTGGCGTTGGCCGCGGTCGTATTGAGCAATTGGCTGGGAGCGTTCGCGCTTGCGGCGGCGGTGGTTTGTTACCTCGCCACATTCGCCGATTCGGCTAAGACTTTCGCGCGCGCGGCGGCCTTCGGCGTGGCCGCCTACGCGCTCGCTATGCCCTGGATTCCGCCATCGACGTTGGCCGCAATTCGTCACAACGCGCAATGGATCGGCGGCGATTACAAGTTCGGCGCGACGAACGCGATAGGCTTGCTCGCACTGCTCGCCGCCGCGCTGATCCTGCCCAGATGGCTGCCCACGAAGCTGGCGCGATTCTCGGCGTCGTTCGCCATCCTGATGGCAGGGATAACCCTAACGTCCGAGTACGCCAAGTTCGCGATCCTGCCGCAGCCGGACCGGTATCACCTCGAAATGGACCTCGCGCTCGCGCTGCTAGTGGGAGCGCTGTTGCCGGCTCGCCGATGGGCGTTGCCCGCCGTCGTATTGCTCTGCCTATGGCCGGCCGTCGGCGCGGTCCGATCCGGCAAGCACTGGATCGCGGCGGCCGATCCGCTCCCCCGGCCGGAGTTCAAAGTCTCGCAGTGGCTGCGCAACAACCGGCCCGACACCCGCGCGCTGTTGCCCGGCTCGATTTCCTTTTGGGCGAACTCGTTCACCGATACGCCTCAGATGAACGGAGGCTTCGATCAAGGGATTGCCAACCCAATGCTGCCGCACGCCCATTTCCAGGTGCTTTCGGGCATGGGCGCGGGTGCGCGCGAAGGCGAGGTCGGCAAAGCGTGGCTGGAGGCGTTCGGTGTCGGTACGGTGGTCGTGAGCGGCCCGGAGAGCGAGGAGACCTTCCACCCGTTCGCCAACCCGAACAAGTTCGAAGGCGTGCTGCCGAAGCTTGCGCGCATGGACGGTAACACGATCTACGACGTTCCCCGCGCGTACCTGGCGCGCGCCGTGGGCTGGGTGCGCGAGGAAGCGCCAAGCAACGCGGCCGATCCCGGGCCGCTGCTCGACCCCACCGCGCGCCCTTTACGCGCCGATTGGCACGGACGCAACGCGTTGTGGATTCGCGGCGAGCGTAACGCGGCGGAATTGTGGTCGGTGGCCATCACCTATCACCCCGGATGGTCCAGCCCCCAAGCCAAAGTTCGGCCCGACGGGCTGGGATTGATCGTTCTCGAACCTCGTTGCACCGGCGAGTGCGCCGTGCTGCTCGAATTCGACGGCGGCGTCGAAGCGACCGTCTCGCGTATCGCTTGCGGACTGGCGTTTGTCGCGCTGTTCTGGCTGGCGCTGCGATGAAGTGGGTGCTGGCGCTGGCCGCTCTGGTAGTTGCCACCCGCGCGCCGCTGTTCGAAAAGCAACTCTTCTCTTTCGACGACGTGAACCTTGCCTATGCCGTCGGCGAACTCGACGTCCGCAAGAGCCAGCCGCATCCGCCCGGCTATCCGCTGTTCGTATTGCAGATGCGCGCGCTCGACTGGTTGCGGGTGAAGCGGGCGGAGAGCCAACTGCAGGCGCTTTCGATTCTCGGCTCGATCGCTTCGCTGGCGGCGATGGTGTTGGGGTTCCGCCGTCCGCTGGGTCAACCGGCGGCGGTGCTGGGCGCGCTGCTTCTGTTGTTTCATCCTTCGTTCTGGTACGCGGGTTTGACCTCGGCCTTGCGCGTTCAATTGGCGCTAGTCTCGATCGCCGTCGCCGCCGCGTGCTGGCGTGCGCGGGCGGGCGAGCCGGGCTGGGTAACACGCAGCGCCTGGATTTTCGGGCTCGGCGCGGGCATCCGGCCGGAGTTGGCCGTCGCGCTGTTCCCGCTGTGGGCCTGGACCTCGTGGCGGGGTTGGAAACACTTGTTGCCGGCGTTTGGAGTCTGGATCGTTCCTTTGCTGTGGCTGTCGGGCGGACCTTCCGAATACGCCCAAGCGACGTTCGAATACCTCGCCGATCAAGCCTCTTTGACGTCGGCGATTTTCGGCGCGACGGAATCGTTGTGGCGGCGCTCACTGGTCTGGCTGTTCGTCTGGATTTTCACCGGCTGCGTGGGATGGACGGCGACGTTGATTCTCGCGGCCGGCCGTCTGCGTGAAGTGCCATGGGCTTTCTTCGCGATTTGGACCGTCCCGCCGCTGCTCTTCTACGGCATCGTGCATGTCGCCGATCCCGGGCAGACGCTCGCCATCGTCGCACCGGTTTGCCTGCTGGGCGGCTGGATCGTGGCGCGAGCGGCGGAACGGCTGGCCGGCCGGGGATCGCACCGCGTGGTCGGCGTCGCAATGCTTTTGCCGGTCGCGCTGGCCTTGGCCCTATGGATTAGGCATCCGCGCGAGGCGATCGCCGTAACGTTCGCCGCCGGTGTAGCGGGAGGCTTGGCGATGCGCCGCCCCGGATCGCGTGTACCGCTTGCCCAGGCCGCGCTGCTTTTGATAGGCCCCGTTTATTTTTTGGACGCCGTCGAGTTCTTTTATCCAAAGTGGTACTACGAGGGGCCGGGAATTTTAGGCGCGCTCTTGCAGGACATCCACAGCGGCTGGAGCGCGACCACCTACCATCAGATGCGGCACACGATCCACGCCGACCACGGACAGATCGAGCTCGTTCGCAATTTGTGGACCCCCGGCGCCGCGATCGTTTGGGATAAAGGCATCGTCTCCGCGCGCAAGCTCGCCTATTACTTTCCGCATGCGCCGGTAGTCGAACGGACCACTAAGACGCTCGACCCCGCTTCGCCGCCGGTGTTGAAACAATGGCGCGGACCTCGAGCGGAACCGGTCGCCCATCCACCACCGGAGCGTCTGATTTGGGTGCTGGGCCCGCAGTCGGCGCGCCGGTGCCCGGGTGAACGGGAGTTTGTTTGCCTCGCTCCGTCATACTGAGACGATGGGCTTCCAACTCGCCGGCAACTACCGTCCGCGCGGCGATCAAGCGCAGGCCATCGAGCATCTCGTCCGGGGGCTCGGCGACGGCGAAGCTCACCAAGTGCTGCTGGGCGTTACCGGGTCGGGCAAGACGTTCACGGTGGCCAAAGTGATCGAGGAGACCGGCCGCCCCTCCCTGGTGTTGGCGCACAACAAGACGCTCGCGGCGCAACTATTTCACGAGTTCAAGAACTTTTTTCCGTCGAACGCCGTCGAGTACTTCGTCAGTTATTACGATTACTACCAGCCCGAGGCGTACATCCCGTCGAGCGACGTTTATATCGAAAAAGAAGCGACGATCAACGACGAGCTCGACAAATTGCGGCTCTCCGCCACACGCAGCCTCTTCGAGCGCCGCGACTGTGTCATCGTCGCGAGCGTCAGTTGCATCTACGGCATCGGGTCGCCCGAGGCGTATTACGGCATGTTGTTGATGCTCGAAAAAGGACAGCGGATCAAGCGGCAGGAGATTTTGGCGAAGCTGGTCGAGATTCTTTACGACCGCTCCGACGGCGACTTCCGGCGCGGGACGTTTCGCGTGCGCGGAGACACGATCGAGGTCTATCCCACCTACGAAGACTATGCGTACCGCATTGAGTTGTGGGGCGATGAAATCGAAAGCCTCTCGCAGATCGACCCGCTACTTGGCCAAGTCCGGCAGACCTACGTGCGACTGCCGATCTATCCCAAGACTCACTACGTGCTTACTCCGCAAACCAAAGCTCAGGCGCTGGAAAGCATCGAGAAAGAATTGCGGCAGTGGCATCCCGAACTCGAACGGCAGGGCAAGCTCATCGAAGCCCAACGTCTGTGGCAGCGCACGCAGTTCGACCTTGAGATGATCCGCCAGATCGGCTATTGTCATGGGATCGAAAATTACTCGCGGCACTTTTCCGGACGTTTGCCCGGGGAAGCGCCGCCTACCCTCCTCGACTATCTGCCGAACGATTCGTTGATCTTTATCGACGAGAGCCATCAGACGGTGCCGCAGTTGCAAGGGATGTACCACGGGGACCGGTCGCGGAAAGAGAATCTGGTGAAGTTCGGGTTCCGGCTGCCGAGCGCGTTAGACAACCGGCCATTAACTTTCGAGGAGTTCGAAAATCGCGTTCATCAGGTGATCCACGTCTCGGCGACGCCGGGGCCGTACGAGCTGACGAAAGCCGCCGGGGTTGTAGTCGAGCAAATCATCCGGCCAACCGGTTTGGTCGATCCGCCGGTCGAAATCAGGCCGATTAAAGGGCAAGTCGACGATCTTCTGAACGAGATCCGCAAGCGGACCGAGCGCAACCAGCGCGTGCTTGTGACGACCCTGACCAAGCGTATGGCCGAGGATTTGGCCGAGTACTATGGCGAGGTCGGCGTCAAGTGCCAATATCTGCACAGCGAGGTCTCGACGCTCGACCGCATTAAGATTTTGCGCGATTTGCGCCGCGGGGAGATCGACGCGCTGATCGGCGTCAACTTATTGCGGGAAGGACTGGACCTGCCGGAAGTGTCGCTCGTCGCGATTCTGGACGCGGATAAGGAAGGCTTCTTGCGATCGAGCGGTTCGCTCATCCAGACCATCGGCCGGGCGGCGCGCAATGTGGAAGGGATCGCGATCCTCTACGCCGACGTTATCACCGACTCCATGAAGCGCGCTATCGACGAGACCGGGCGCCGTCGCTTAATCCAAGAAGAGTACAACCGGGCGAACGGCATCACGCCGGAATCCATCGTGAAGCCGATCGATATGAGTTTGGTCGCCGTCGCCGAAGCGGATTACATCACCGTGCCTCTGGAGCCGGAGGACTCGACGGACGATATGACACCCGAGCGCCGCGCCGAGTATCTGGCCGAGCTCGAAACGCAAATGAAAGAAGCGGCGAAACGCTTCGAATTCGAAAGAGCCGCCCAGATCCGGGACCGGATCAAGGCGCTGAAAGGTCGCGGTTTGTATGCGGCAGTCCCCGACGCCGCGGAACCACTCGAACGGGTCGCACAGCCGCCCGGTCGCGTTGGTATGCGCGGGACCGGTTAGTCGATCCTGGGTGGCGCGGTTGTCGAACCTCGCCGCCCGCCTCGGGCCTGTCAAAGCCACGTCGCCCAGGTCGAGCGCGAAGATCGCGCAATCGCTCCGCGCCGGGCATCCCGTCGAAACCTGGGATTGCGTCGCGGCGGCGCACGCCATCCTCGTTTTCTCGGCCGCCGCCGTAGAACGCCTGATCGCCGACATGGCCGCCGCCGAAGTGGATTGGCGCGACCGGTCCGTGATTCTCTGTTCGGCGAAACTCGATTCCGGCGCGCTACAACCGCTGGCGGAACGCGGTGCGCTTTCCGCCTCGTTCGCGCCGATCCACGAGGACCGTTACATTGTCGAAGGGCATCCCGCCGCCTGCCGTGCGGCGCGCGATCTGGCCGGTCATCCCCGGCAAGTGGTGGTCGAGATCGAAACGCAAAGCAAGGCGCGCTTTCTCGACGGTCTCGAAAAGGCCGCGCACGCCGCCGCCGCGCCGCTGACGGAATCCGTCACCTATCTACGCCGCAGCGGATTTTCGGCCGCCGCCGCGCACGATTTAGTCGCCACGGTGCTCGAACGGCGGGTCCGCACTCGTCTTCGCGGCCGCGATCACCGGGTGGAAAAGCGGTACACCGTCGTCGAGCGGTAAGTTTCGCCCGCCTTCAGCACCGTCGAAGGGAAATTCGGTTTGTTCGGCGAATCCGGAAAGCGCTGCGTTTCCAGGCACAGCGCGCTACGGTGGGCGATTTCTTTGTTGCCCTTGCCTACCAGGCTTCCGTCGAGAAAATTACCCGTGTAAAGTTGCACGCCCGGCTCCGTGGTCTCGAGCGTCATCGCTCGGCCGGACTTCGGATCGTACACTTCGCCCAAGACCTCTAGCCCCGGACCTTCGCGATCGAACACGAAATTGTGGTCGTACCCGCCCGCCGCCTTTAGCTGATCGTCGGCGTTCTTGATCCGCGCCACGACCGTTGTAAGCTTCGTGAAATCGAATGGCGTTCCCGCCACGGGGCGAATCTCGCCGGTCGTGATCAGCGCCTTGTCGACGGGGGTGAAGCGGCTCGCTTTCAATCGCACTTCGTGGCCGAGAATGTCGCCCTCGCCCGCGAGGTTGAAGTACGCGTGATTGGTCAGGTTGAGTATGGTGTCTTTATCGGTGGCCGCTTCGTAGTCGATCCGCAGTCCGTTATCGTCGGTGAGAGTGTAAGTGACTTTCGCCGTAAGTTTTCCCGGATAGTTTTCCTCGCCATCGGGGCTGACATAGGTCAATTCCACGGCTAGCGGTCCCACTTTTTTGGCAGCCCAGATTTTTTGATTGAACCCTTCAACGCCACCATGCAGGTGGTGGCCGTTGCGGTTACGCGCCAACTGGTAATCGACGCCGTTCAGCTTGAACTTCCCTTCGCCGATGCGATTGGCGTAGCGCCCGCAGATCGCGCCGAAATACGAATTCGCCTTAACGTAGCCGTCGTAGGAATCGAATCCGGTGGTAACGTCGGCGAACTTCCCCTTGCGGTCCGGGACGTGGATGTTTTGCACGATGCCGCCGTAGGTCAAAATCGACACCTGCATGGCGTTGCGGTTCACCATGGTGTACCGCTCGATGGCGCGGTCCTGCGGATCGCGCGCATAGACTTCGTGCACCATGCGCGGCGTCGCCGCTTCGCGTTTCTCCAAGCCGCAACCTCCTGAAATCGCCGCCACCATCAGCCAAGCCGCTTGCCGCATCGTTCGATCCTATACAATTCTCGCGATATGAACCGGCGCCGGTTTTTGAAGACTTCGCTGGCTGCGTCGGCCGCGGCGGGATTCCCGCTCGCGCGCCGGGCGGACGCGGCGATTAAGAAGATGAAGATCACGCGGGTGCGGCTGTACGAGTCGCCCATCAACCGCCCGATCATCAATCAGAGCCACCATGTGATCACGGTCGAGACCGACGCGGGCATCACCGGAATCGGCGAGGGTGGCACCGCCGATCTGGTGAACGATTGCGCGGTGCAATTGATCGGCAAAGACCCGACGAAGATCGAGGCGCTTTGGCAGGAGATGTATCGCGGCTACTTCTATCCGCCCGGCCGCGAGAAGATCCATGCGCTCGGCGGACTCGACCTGGCGCTATGGGACATCAAGGGCAAAGCGCTCGGCGTGCCGGTGCACGAGTTACTGGGCGGTGTCGCGCGCAATCACGTCGAGTGCTACTCGACCGGATATCCACGCACGGGATCGGGCGTTCGCGATACAGCGGCGGCTTGCGTCGCGGCCGGGTTCCGAGCGTTCCGCACTTCGGTAGTCGACGCTTCACAGGGCGCCTTCACGTCGCAGCAAGCCGTCGTGCAGACCTTCGAGCAGTGTAAGGAAATCCGCGCGGGCGTAGGTAAACCCGGCGCGTGGGCCATCGACTATCACACGCGGCTCGATCTCTCGGACGCCGTGCGCCTGTCCACCTTGATCGAACCGTTGGAGCCATACTTCGTCGAGGATCTGGTTCGCAGCGAGAATCCCGGTGTGTACCGCCAACTGCGTCCGATGGTGAAAGTCCCCATCGCAGTGGGCGAGCATTTCGCCGACCGTTGGGATGGCTTGCACGAACTCGTCGAGAACCGGCTGATCGATTACTCGCGCGTGTCGATCCCTAACTGCGGCGGCATCACCGAGTACATGAAGCAGGCGGCGATCTGCGAGACGCACTACGTCGGCCTGACGCCGCACTTCACCGGACCCATCGGCGAGACCGCGCTGGTGCATTGCTGCGCCGTGTTCTCAGGCCCGGTGTTGATGGAGATGCGCGGCAACGGTCCACTGCCCGCCACGTATTTGCCCAAGTCGTTCGACTTCCGCGACGGCAAACTGTGGCCTAACGACCGGCCGGGGCTGGGGGTCGAGTTTAATCCGACGGGGCTGAAGATGCTCACCGAGGTCACGAAGGGCTCGCAGCCCCTCACGATCTTCCGGCGGCCCGACGGGAGCATCACCAATTGGTGACGCGGCGCGCAGCGCTCGGGGTGTTGGGCGGTGCGGCTTCGTTTGCGCGTCCCAATCTCACCATCGAGCGCCTGGAAATCTTCGAAGTGAAGGTCAACCGGCGCGGCAACTGGCTTCTCGCGCGATTGACCGCAAGCGGCGGAGTCACCGGTCTGGGCGATGCGTCGCACGGCCCCAAGACGTCGCGGGCGTTTCTCGAAGAACTGTTCGCGCTGGTGCGGGGGCGCAGCGCGTTCGATATCGAATGGCTGCGGGCCGAGGCCGACTCTTTGGTGCGCCAACGCGGCTATCACTCGGCGGTCGCGGTAAGCGCCTTTGAGCAAGCGATGTGGGACATCCAGGGCAAGGCGCTCGGTGTGCCTTGTTACGAGCTGTTCGGTGGCGCGCTCCGCAAGACGATCCGGCACTACGCGAATATCAATCGCTGCACGTTCGAGCGCACTCCGGCGGGATTCGCGGCTAGCGCCGAACGCGCCGTGCGCTCGGGCTTCGATGCGATCAAACTCGCGCCGTTCGATGGATTGCCGAAGCCGGGCACGCCGAAGTTCCAGGAGGGCGTGAACTTGGGCGTCGCCTGCATCGAAGCGGTCCGCAAGGTCCTGGGGCCGAAGGGCGACCTATTGGTCGATGGGCATAGCCACTTCGACGTCGATTCGGGAATTGCGCTCGCAAAACGCCTCGAGCCGTTGAACCTGTTCTGGCTCGAAGAGGTCACTCCGCCGTCGGGTCTGCCGGCTATCGATCGCGCCGCGTCGATGAAGACCGCGGGCGGCGAATCGATCTACGGCCTACGCGAGTTCAACGAGTACATGCGAGCCGGTTCGGTGGATATCGCCATGCCGGACGTGAAGTATTGCGGCGGCATGCTGTCGCTCAAAAAGATCGCGGGCATCGCCGAGGGTTACGGAATTCCTGTCGCGCCGCACGGCCCGGCCAGCCCTATCGGCAACGTCGCCGCCGCGCACGTTTGCGCTACGCTGCCAAACTTTTCGATCCTCGAACTCGGGTTCGGCGAAGTGGATTGGCGCGGCGATCTGGTGCGCCCTCGCGAGGAGTTCTCCAAAGGCGTACTCGCGCTTTCGGACCGTCCGGGATTGGGGATCGAGTTGAACGAGGCGCTCGCGCGAGCACAAAGTGGTGGTTGAAATTCAGCCACTCAGTGGTTGAAATTCAGCCACTCAATGGTTGAAATTCAGCCACCTATCGGGTTACTCTGCTTGCATGTATAGCCGCCATTTGGATACGGCAATCGAGACCGCGTTGACCGATACTCCGGCGGTCTTCGTCAACGGCGCGCGCCAGACGGGCAAGAGCACTATGGTGCGCAACTTCGGCGGCGAGTATCTGACCTTCGACGACTCGACCGTGCTCGGCGCCGCGCGGTCCGATCTCGACGCGTTCGTACGGGGCTTGCCTTCGCGGGCCGTAATCGACGAGGTGCAACGGATCCCGGATCTGGCCCGGGTGCTGAAGGCCTCGATCGATCGGGATCGAAAGCCGGGGCGGTTTATACTCACCGGCTCGGCCAACGTCATGCTTCTACCGCGAATGTCCGATTCGTTAGCCGGACGCATGGAGGTGTTAACTCTCTGGCCGCTGTCGGTGGGCGAGATCGAGTCCCGCCGGGAGACGTTTCTCGACCGTCTGTTTCAACGTTCGGTGAACTTCCCCTTGCCCTCGAAACGTTCCGGCTGGCTGAACCGGGCGTTGACGGGTGGATTTCCCGAGGCCGTTTCGCGCCGTACGGCGGAGCGCCGCCAAGCGTGGTTCCGCAGTTATCTCACCACGATTTTGGAGCGCGACGTACGCGATCTGGCAAACATCGAGGGGCTCACGGCGATGCCGCGCTTGCTGACCTTGCTCGCGTCCCGGCTCGGTGGACTGTTGAACTTCGCGTCGCTTTCGACGGACATGGCCATGCCGCAAACGACGCTGAAGCGCTACCTGACGCTGTTAGAGACCGTCTTTCTGATTCGACTGTTACCTCCGTGGCACACCAACCTCGGATTGCGGTTGATCAAAAGTCCCAAGCTCTACCTGCTCGACTCCGGGCTGGCCGCTCACTTATCGGGCGCGACGCCGGAGCAGATTCGCACGCAACCGCGATGGAGCGGGCCGCTCTTCGAGAACTTCATCGTGATGGAGTTGACCAAGCAAGCCTCCTGGAGCAAACGCCCGCCCGGGCTGTTCCACTACCGCAGCCTAGCCGGTCAAGAGGTGGACATCCTCGTCGAGTCTCCGGCGGGCCAAGTGGTGGGCATCGAGGTAAAGGCCGCCGCCAGCGTCGGCGCGCAAGACTTTCGCGGGCTCAAGTCGCTGGCCGAGGCGATCGGAAAGAAGTTCCATCGTGGCATCGTGCTGTACGCGGGCGACGAGGCCGTGGCGTTCGGCGACCGGTTGTGGGCCGTGCCGTGGGATGTCATTACCGGCTAACCTCGACTGCATGACCCGTCGCGCCGCATTGGGGGCGGGAGCCGCGCTCGCCGCTCCCGCGCAATCTCCCGCCCGCCCGCTCGTAAAGCCGAAAGCGCTCAAGCCCGGCGACACGGTGGGCCTGATCACGCCGTCCACCTATGTCTCCGATCCCGTGCGGCTCGAATTGCTGAAGCTCACCACCGAGCATTTCGGGCTCAAGATGAAGACCGGCCGCAACGTCCGCAAGAAAGCGGGATACCTCGGCGGCTCGATCGCCGAACGGGTGGCCGACCTGCACGACATGTTCGCCGATCCAGAGGTCGCCGGGATTATCTGCGTGCGCGGCGGCTACGGTTCGCCGCAACTGCTCGACAAGATCGACTACTCGCTGATCGCGAAGAACCCAAAAGTATTTGCCGGGTACAGCGACATCACGGCGATGCATCTCGCCATCCACCGGCACTCGAACCTCGTGACGTTCCACTCGCCGGTAGTCTTGTCGCGGTTCACCGACTTTAGTCAAGAACATTTTCGCGCCACCTTGTTTCAAGGCGCGCCGAAGCGGCACACGATCCGCAATCCGCCGGAGCGTAACCCGCTACGGCCCGCGCATCCTGTGCGGGCGATTCGCCCGGGTAAAGCTCGCGGCCCGCTCACCGGCGGCAATCTCACGCTAATTTCGTCGCTGATGGGCACGCCTTTCGAGCCCGACACGCGCGGCAAACTTTTCTTCCTCGAAGACGTCGGCGAAGAGCCTTACCGCATCGACCGGATGCTGACTCAGTTACGCCTTGCGGGCAAGTTCGACCAATGCGCGGGCGTGGTCGTGGGCGAATGCGTCGATTGCAACCCCAAAGAATTCCGGCCCGGGTTCGAATCGACGTTCTCGCTGAACGAAGTTCTCGAAGACATTCTGAGCGGCTTGAAAGTCCCCGTGCTTTCGGGACTCTTAATCGGCCACACCGACGATCAAGCGACGTTGCCGTTAGGCGTGATGGCGGAGATGGATGCGGCGGCGGGCACGCTGACGCTCGAAGAATCGGGCGTAATCTAGGAAGTGGAGGAATGGCCGAGCGGTTTATGGCAGCGGTCTTGAAAACCGTCGTACCTTTACCGGTACCGGGGGTTCGAATCCCTCTTCCTCCGCCATCTCTTTAGAGACATTAAATCGGGCATATAATCGCGCCATGCGGTATGCGGTACTCCTGCTCGCTCCCTCGCTGGCCGGGGCGGACCTCGACGCCTTCGTAAACGCCCAACTCAAGGCGAAAGGTTTACAAGCCGCGCCGCGAGCCGATCACCGCAAGCTCATCCGCCGCGTGGCCCTCGATCTAACCGGCTTGCCGCCCGAGCGCGGCGATTTTGAGCTGTCCTACGAAAAGGCGGTCGAAAAGTATCTCGCCTCTCCGGCTTATGGCGAACGTTGGGGCCGCCACTGGCTGGATGTCGCGCGTTACGCCGATTCGAATGGTTACGAGCACGATTACGATCGACCGAACGCCTGGCGTTATCGCGACTACGTGATCCGCGCCTTCAACGAGAACAAGCCCTTCGACCGGTTTCTGCGCGAGCAAATCGCCGGCGACGAGTTCGACGAACCGACACCCGATTCGCTAATCGCCACCGGGTTCTTGCGCAACTACGCGAAGGTCGGCTATCGCGAGAAGGACAATCCGCAATTCCGGCTCGAGTATCTCGACGACATGATCGCGACACTCGGGCGTGGCGTCATGGGTCTCACGCTGCAATGCGCGCGCTGCCACAACCACAAGTTCGACCCCATTTCGCAGCGGGATTACTACGGCATGCAGGCGATTTTGTGGGGTTACGTCGAAGTCGATCATCCGTTGACCGGCAAGGAAGAGGCGGACCGCTGGCGCGCGGCGAACGCCGCCGTCGAAGCGAAGCTCACCGATGTGAAGCGCGAACTGGCGACGCTCGAAAAGCCGTACAAGGACAAACTGCTGCCCGCCCGGCTCAAGAAGTTTCCGGCGAACGTGCTCGAAGCGATCGCCACTCCCGAAGACAAGCGCACGCCGGGACAGGTACTACTCGCCAATCAGGTGCTGCGCACGACCAACGTGCCCGGTGCGGAAGCGGCGAAGATCATGACACCCGAGGACGCGGCGTTGCGGGAGGGATTGCTTAAGCGAATCGCCGAGATCGAGAAGGAGCGTCCGGCGCCGATTCCGGTGGCGATGGGGATCACAGATGGCGACTACCGATTCACCCCCGATGGCGCCGGCGACGAACCAGCCCCCGGAAAGGGCATAAAGCGCGAGGCGATCGAAGGGTCGTTTCTGTTCGATGGCAAACGTCCCTACAAGGTGCCGCCTGGAGTGCCGGTGAAACCCGCCTTTCCGAAGATGCTCGTAACGGGCACGCCGCCGGTGGAGCTTCCGCCGCACGACGGGCGCACTTCGGGCCGCCGCCGGGCGCTTGCCGAATGGCTGGTTTCGCCCGATCATCCGCTGACGGCGAAAGTGTTCGTCAATCGCGTTTGGCACCACCATTTCGGACGCGGCATCGTCGCGACGCTCGACAACTTCGGCAAGCTCGGCGACGCTCCTTCGCATCCCGAACTGCTTGACGCTTTGGCGAAAGAGTTCGTGGCCGATGGCTGGAATATCAAAAACCTGCATCGCCGGATGGTGATGACGGAAGCCTATCGGCGCGAATCGAGCTTCGACCACGCGGGCAATTTGAAGATCGATCCAGAGAACATTTCCCTATGGCGGTTCCGCATGCAGCGCCTGGAGGCGGAAGCGGTGCGCGATCAAATCCTCGCCGTGGCGGGGTCGCTCAATCGCACGGTAGGCGGACCGGCGGTATTCCCGCCGCTCGCGCCCGAAGTGGCGGCGCAGATGAAGAATGGCATCTGGAATACGCAGCCGGAAGGTCCGGAGACTTGGCGGCGCAGTGTGTACGTGTACCGCAAGCGCGGGCTGCCGTTCCCTTTCTTCGAAGTGTTCGATTTACCCGATCAGAACGCGACCTGCAACCGCCGTAATACTTCGACCGTACCGACGCAAGCGCTGACGCTGCTGAACAATGAGTTTGTGCTGGCGCAGTCGGAGAGGCTCGCAGCGCGAGTCAAGGAATCGACGGTCGATCCCGGCGAGCAAGTCGGAATGCTTTATCAGTTCGCCTTGGGCCGCACGCCGGAATTGCGCGAACGGCAACTCGCGCTCGACTATCTGAAGACCGGCTCTCTCGCGGGCCTGGGCCACGTCTTGTTCAACACCAGCGAGTTTCTGTATCTGAGATAGGCGCATGAAACGCTTCTGGAACCGGCGCGACTTTCTTTTCCAATCGGGCGGCGGATTGTCGGGCGTGGCGCTCGCGTCTTTGCTTCAGGCCGATCATCCATATGCGCCGCGGCCTACGCATCATGCCCCGCGCGCCAAGGCCGTCATTTCGCTGTTCATGTCGGGCGGCGTGAGCCAAGTGGATTCGTTCGATCCCAAGCCGATGCTCGCGAAGTACGCCGGGCAGCCGCTAACGGGCAAGGGCGATATCGTCGTGCGGCAAGGCCACCCCGGGCCGTTGATGCCGAGTCCGTTCGAATTCAAACGCTACGGCGAGTGCGGGCTTGAAGTCTCCGAACTGTTCCCGCGCATCGGCGCGCACGCCGATACGCTCGCCGTGTTGCGCAGTTGTTGGGGCAAGTCGAACGATCACGTTCAGGCGCACTACGAACTCGCGAGCGGTGTCATCCGCATGGGCTATCCGAGCCTCGGCAGCTGGCTAACCTACGGCCTCGGCACGGAGAACCAGAGCCTGCCCGCGTTTGTCGTGATTTACGACGCGCGTGGCGGACCGTTCGGCGGACCGTCCAATTGGAGCGCCGGATTCATGCCGGCCGCCTACCAAGGAACGGTGTTGCGCGCGGCGGGCGATCCGATCGTCGATCTCAATCCCCCTGCGTCGATGCGCCCCGAAGAACAACGCGCGCGGCTAAAGCTGCTCGACGAGTTGAATAAGCTCGACCTCGAAAAGAATCCCGGGCATTCGGAGTTGGCGGCGCGGATTTCAGCGTACGAACTCGCCTATCGCATGCAAGGCGCGGCTCCGGAGGCGGTGAACGTCAACGCGGAAAGCGAGCCGACCAAGAAACTCTACGGCCTCGACGATCCGGTGACGGAGCCCTTCGGACGCCAGTGCCTGATGGCGCGGCGGTTGGTGGAGCGAGGCACCCGGTTCGTGCAGCTGTATCACGGCGGACTGGGGAATCAGAACACCGATACCTGGGACGCGCACGAGGACGTCC
Organism: Bryobacteraceae bacterium; assembly: GCA_033763835.1. Lineage (GTDB taxonomy): Bacteria > Acidobacteriota > Terriglobia > Bryobacterales > Bryobacteraceae > JAPKYZ01. The sequence goes on from JANRJS010000014.1 coordinate 129,032, forward strand.
GGTCGAATCACACAAAGCACGCGGCGGAAGTGGACCGCCCGATCGCCGGATTGTTGGCGGATTTGAAAGCGCGCGGACTGCTCGATTCGACGCTTGTGATCTGGCAAGGCGAGTTCGGGCGCATGCCGATTTCGCAGCGGGGTTTGGGGCGCGATCACAACCCCGGCGCGATGACCATCTGGATGGCGGGCGCGAAAATCAAGGGCGGGCAGACTATTGGCGCCTCCGATGAGTTCGGCTACCGCGCCGAAGAGCAGCGTATTTCGGTGCACGATCTACACGCGACGATTCTTCACTTGGTCGGCCTCGATCACAAGCGCCTCACTTATCGCTACCAGGGCCGGGACATGCGGCTCACCGACGTCGAAGGCGAGCTAGTGCCGCAGATCGTTAGTTGAGGACTCGCGCCCGAAGAAGTCGCCGGGCGTCGAGTGAAAGTCGGGCGGCACCGAGCTGCGGCTCTCTTGCGCGGCGCGGTAAATCTCGCGTTCGAGATCGAGATACCGGCCCGCGACGGCGTTCCACGAGTAGCGTTCCGCGACGCGACGCGCCTCGGCGAGCCGGCTCTCGCGAGACGGTTCGTCGCCGAGAACGTGGGTCACCGCTTCGGCGAACGCCGCCGGAGTCGCGGGAACCGGCCAGCCGCACGATGGATCGAGGTACGTCGTCACACCACCGGTATTCGGCGCGACAACGGGAATGCCCGAGGCCATCGCTTCGAGAGGCCCGATTCCAAAGGGTTCGCGCGGGTTGGGGTGGAGGAAGATGTCGAGGCTCGCGTAGAGCCGGGCGAGTTCTTGCGGATCGGTAATGTGGCCGAGAGAAAACGTGCGCCTCGGGGCCGCGGCCTCGCATTGCGCGGCGAACCGTTCGCGTTCCGATCCGTCGCCCGCGAGTATCAGACGGAAGTCGCGGGTACCGCGCCGCCGCAATTCGCCGAGCGTCTCCGCCAAGAGGCCCAGGTTCTTTTCCGGAACCAAACGGCCCGCGTAGAACAAGAGAACGCTCGCCTCCGATCCTCCCGCGCGATGGGCGACACTCGCACGTAGCGAAGGATCGCGATGGTGGGGCGACAGCCGCGAAAGGTCGACGCCCATCGGCTGAATCCACACAGACCGCCGCACCTTGTGCCCGCGCGCGGCCTGCCGCAACTCTTCGGCGGTATGCCGCGAGTTGGCGACGTGGTGATCGCATTGCGCGAAGTAGATCCACTTCATGTAGGCGCGGCAAAACCAGCGGCCCACGGCGGAATCGCCCAGGTAGGCGAGAAAGTTGTCGTCCATTCGTTCGCAACTGACGCCGACGACTACGGGACGTTCGGGCGATCGGGGACGATTTCGCAACAAGCCGCCGACATACGGCAAAGAGTACTTGTCGCAGATTCCCACCAGGTGCGGCCGTACCCGCTCCAGCACGCGGCGGATGGGAGATCGCGGCCACAGATAGTGCTTCGGACCTAACAGCCGATAGTGCCCGTTCAATGGGGCGCGGTCCGCGCGGATCGAGTACAGCGAACCGTACCGGCCGACACGCTCCTCGCCGCCGGTTTCGCCGGGCACGACTAGGCTTAGCGCATGGTCGCGGTCGTCGGCCGCTTGAAACAACGCTCGGTAAAACGCGGCGATTCCGCCGGATGTGCCGTGCCAGGCGTTCGTAAGGTGAACCGAACGGAAAGTATCCGTCATGCCCCGGAAACATAAGCTTCGCACATTGTTTGGGCCTTCCACGGAGTTTTGGATACCCGGCGGGCGTACTTTGTTACGCTGAAATTGGGACCCGGTAGCTCAGTTGGTAGAGCATCGCACTTTTAATGCGGTGGTCGCGAGTTCGAGCCTCGCCCGGGTCACCATTCTCATACGTCGAACCGAATTCCCTGTGCCAGCGGCAGTTCGCGCGACCAATTGATCGTTACCGTCTGCCGCCTCATATAAGCCTTCCAGGAATCGGAACCCGCCTCGCGTCCACCGCCCGTGTCTTTTTCGCCGCCGAACGCTCCACCGATTTCCGCGCCCGACGTTCCGATGTTGACGTTCGCGATCCCGCAATCGGACCCGCGCGCCGATAGAAACGTCTCCGCCGAAATCAGATCGCGCGTGAAGATCGCCGACGATAACCCCTGCGGCACGGCGTTCTGCGCGGCGATGGCTTCGTCGAGCGAATCGAATTCGATCAAGTAGAGGATCGGCGCGAAAATCTCTTCCCGCATGATCGGTAGCGCCGCAGGCGCGCGCACGATACAAGGTTCCACGTAACAGCCGCCGAGCGCGCGTCCACCGTAAACCACCTCCCCGCCCTGCTCGCGAATCGTCGCGAGCCCCTGTTGCATGCGCTCCACCGCTTCCGGCGAGACGAGCGGACCGACGAGCGTCGCCGGATCGCGCGAGTCGCCGATCCGCAGTTGGCGGTATGAGGCGATCAGCTTTTCGGTGAACTCGCGGGCGATCGACCGGTGCAGAAACAATCGCCGCAGCGTGGTGCAGCGCTGTCCGGCCGTACCCACCGCACCGAACACCGCGCCCCGCAACGTCAAATCGAGATCGGCGTCCGGCATCACGATCACGGCGTTGTTGCCGCCTAACTCGAGCAGCGTCCGCCCTAGCCGCGCCGCGACGGTCTGGGCCACCGCGCGGCCCATGCGCGTCGATCCGGTGGCGCTGATCAGCGGAAGACGCGGGTCCGCCGAAAGACGCTCACCCAAGTCCGCGCCGCCGAACACGGTTTGGAAAACGCCCTCGAAGCCATGCGCGGCGAGAACGCGATCGCATAGGTCCTGGACAAACTTGGCGCACAGCGGCGCTTGCGGCGCGGGCTTCCAGAGCACGCAATCGCCGCACACCGCCGCGATTAGGGCGTTCCAGGCCCACACAGCAACGGGAAAGTTAAACGCTGTGACAACGCCCACCACGCCGAGCGGATGCCACTGCTCGTACATGCGATGGCCGGGACGTTCGGAGTGCATCGAAAGTCCGTAAAGCTGCCGCGACAGCCCGACGGCGAAATCGGCGATGTCGATCATTTCCTGCACTTCGCCTTCGCCTTCCGCGCGAATCTTACCCACCTCCGCCGTCACTAGCGCACCGAGCTCGCCCTTCGCCGCGCGCAGCGCTTCGCCGATCTCGCGCACGATCGCTCCCCGGCGCGGCGCGGGAACCATACGCCAGCGAAGGAACGCTTCTTGCGCTTTCGCGACGATACGGTCGTAGTCGGCGGGGGTAGTTACGGGCACGCTCCCCAGAAGCGCGCCGTCGATGGGAGAGCGGGATTCAATCGGCGATTCGATCATCTATTGCGACAGTAACGCGAAGCCTTGCGGACCAGTGAGAAACCGCCGTCCGCGTCGGCGCGCAATGGCGTCGATGCGCGCAATGAGACGCTCTTGGAATTCGGGCTCGACGTAGTCGCCGAAGCCGCGCCGCTCGATAATCCGGAACGCTTCTTCGCGGGTGGTTGCCCCGCGCGGTTTCACCGCCCGCACGTGAAAAGGATCGCCGCACAGATCGCCGGCGCAAGAATCGAGCGCCGCTTCCGCGAACGCTTCCGCGTCGCACGGCAGCAGCGGCGCGAGCGTTGCACGAACGTCGATACCCGCCGCACGAAGCGCACGGATCGTTTCTAACCTTTCCTCGAACGTCGCGCAATGCGGTTCGAACATCCGCCGTACGTCCTCGCGATTCGTAGTCAGCGTGAAGCTCACTCGCAGACCCGGAATCGTGCGCAGCAAATCAAGATCGCGAAGAATCAGGGGCCCGCGCGTCTGAATCACGAAGCGCTTGGGCGGACGCCCGGCGACCGCCTCGAGAATCCCCGGCATCGCCCGCTCATTCGCCTCCTCGGGTTGATACGGATCGACCAGCGGAGAGCAGTAGACGGTGTACTCTGGCCGCAACTCGCGCGCCAACAAATCGGCCGCGCCGGGCTTGAACTCCGTGTACTGCCCCCAGCGCTCCCAGTGCTCACGCCGCAGGCCCGCGTAAATCCGCATCGTAGGCACGTAGCAATAGGTACAGCCGAATGTGCAATTCCGCGCGGGGGTGAAAGTGTGGGAAAACCCCGCTTCGCGAATGAATCCGGAGGCTGGCGTAAGAACCGAACGTGTCACTGAATTCCAACCCGGTTGTCAATGTCCTGAAACGGTGGATTGGTACTGTCACGCAAAGTGATCACGCGAATCCTCTGTCTGATCTTCGCGGCAACCGCCGCGCACGCGCAAGTCGATGTCAACCTACTGGCGCGCCTGATGACGAAATACAAGTCCGAGCGAAAGGCATTCGAGTTCGCCCTGGTGGGCGACCATCCCTACGGCGCGGAAGGCGAGCGCAAGTGGCCCGCGATGATGAACTCGATCAACCGCTCCGCCGCCGAGTTCGTCACTCACAACGGCGACTTCAAGAACGGCAGTTCGGTTTGTTCGAACCAGGTTTTCGAGGACCGGCTGCAGAAGTTCGAAGCTTCCGAGAAGCCGTTCATCTATACGCCCGGCGACAACGATTGGACCGATTGCCATCGCGCCAATAACGGTTCCTACGACCCGCTGGAGCGGCTGGATCTGTTGCGGCGTATGTTCTATCGCGACAACTTTTCGCAAGGCCGCCGCAAGATCGAAGTGGTTCGGCAAAGCGAGGACCCGCGCTTCACCAAATTCCGCGAGAACGCCATCTGGGCGCACGGCAGCGTGGTGTTCGCGACGCTGCATGTCGTCGGCAGCAACAACAACCTCCTGCGCAACGCGGAGAACGACGCCGAGTATCGCGAGCGCAACTTCGCTAATCTCTATTGGCTGCGGACGATCTTCGCGCTTGCGCGGGACGGAGACTTCGACGGCGTGTGCATCACCATGCAGGCCGACATGGAATGGTATACCGCGCCCACCGCCCTGCAACGCCTCGGTTTCAACGACACCATTAATGTGATGGCGCAGGAGGCGGCCGTATACCGCAAGCCGATTATCATTTCCACCGGCGACACGCACCAGTTGCTGATCGACAAGCCGCTAGTGGGTTTGCGCTCCAACCGGCGCATCGAAAACTTCACCCGCATTCAGAACTTTTCCGATCTGGATTCGCATTGGCTAAAGGTGAAGGTGGATCCCGCCCTCTCGAGCCTATTCGTGATCGAACCGGTCATCGTGCCCGAGAACGTATTCGCCGCGCATTAACCGCGGCGTGGGCGGCTAGGCCCCGGCGGTGCTGGTTTCCACTTCCTCCACACCGCCGCCCGGCCCCTGTCCGAACGGGGGGCAGGCGGCAAGCGCCGGAACGAGCCTGGTTCGCACGTCGGCGATATTCGAGGCTCGAGCTTCGGGATCGGAGGCGAGAATCGATAACCACACGGCCCGCAGCTCCCGCGAGTTCCAACCGGGGTGGCGGGCCTGTTCGCGTTCCAGGCTCTCGGCCACCCATTCCGGCGTTGTTCTCAATTTAGCGGGCAGCGACCCCAGCAAGGTCTCCGCCAGGATGAGTCCGACGGCATAAACATCGCTGCGTTTGTCGGCTTCCTTGCCCAGCAACTGTTCGGGCGACATGTATCGCAGCGTGCCCATCACCACGCCGGTGGCGGTGATGGAAGTTTCGCTCGCTTCCCGGACGTCGATTTCGCGAATCTTCGCTAAGCCGAAATCGAGAATCGTGACGTGGAATCCGTCGTCCGGAAGCCGGTGCACCATCAGATTTTCCGGCTTCAAATCGCGGTGCACGATGCCCGCCGCATGGGCCGCCGCCAGACCGGCGCAAAACTGGTCGAACCAGGCGGCGGCTTCCGCCGGCCCCAACGTCTTTCGCTTAGAGAGCTCGTGACGCCACGACACGCCGGGAACGTATTCCATCACCAGATACGCGCCGTCGCCTTCGAGACGCCCGTAGTCGTGAATGGTGACGATGTTGGGATGGCTGAGCCGCGCCGACGCTCGCGCCTCGCGCTCGAACCGGCGTAACGCGTTACGATTGCCGAACAATCGCCCCACCATCACCTTGATCGCCACCTTGCGGTTCAAGTGCAGCGCGCGAGCCTCGTAAACGCTGCCCATGCCGCCCGCGCCCAGCCGCCGGTCAAGCCGGTACTTCCGGTCGATCACGCGCTCCACCGGCAGCGTCATCGTCAGCCGCGCGCCGTCCACCGTGCAGTTCTCCACGGCGCGGTCGTAACAGAGCCCACACTCGGGGCACTCTTTCAAAAGATTCACCGCGCGGGAATCCAGCCGCCCCATCACATCGATCCGGACGCGCTGTTCTTCGAGCAGCCGCTCCTTTAGCGAAAGATTCTCGTACACCATTGCGATCTGCGCGGCGATCGCTTGCAGCAGATTGCGGTCGCGCGCGGTGTACGGTTCCTCGGATTTCTTCTCGTCCAGCCACAGCACACCGGCCAGGCGCTGATCCGCTCCGGTGAGCGGAACCACCAGGCTCGACTCCGAAAGCGGCGCGGCTTCTCCCGGGATGGAATCGATAATCCGCGACACGATGAACGGCGTCGCCGCCCCCGATTCCAGTTGCTCGAACACCCGCTTCTCGGCCAACAGCCGCATCGCCCGCCCGCCCGCCGGATCTTCCGGATAGCCGATCGTGAAGCCCTCCGCCGATTGCTTCCGGTAGAAGATAAACAGTTCCTTGGGATGCAGCGCGGCGGCGATTTTGTGCGCGACGAGTTGGGAAATCTCCTCGATGGAGTCCGCCTGCTTGATCTCTTCGAGCAGCTCGAGCAAGATCTGCTCCTGGCTGTAGGCGGTACGGAAAAAGCGGCGATCGATCCACTGCTCGATGCGGGAGCGGTAGCGCAAGCTGAGTCCCGCCGCCAGGAAAACGGCCGCGTAGAAGGGAACGGGCGTTTCCTTTAGAAAGTCCGAGAGGCTGCGATCGGGATGCTGGACGATTTGCCAAAACACCGCGAGTCCGGGCGCGAGCAAGACCAGCCGCAGAACGTTGCGCGCCAACAGATACTGGACGCCACGGCGGATCGCGAAGCGGATGCCCATCAACCGGTGCTTCAACACCACGTAGGCCAGCAGCATGGTGTTCACGCCCACCAGCAACACGGCCACCCGGCCCACGGCGGAATAAAACGCCGAGGACACCCAATGCCCGTTGCCGGTGGATTCGGCGGCAACCCGAAACACACCCGCGAAAAGCATCACGCCGAGCGCCGGAGCCAGTCCCAAGGCCGGCAGCCGCATCCGGCGTCTTTCCAAGCCGTCCGGCAGCGCTCGATAGTTGCGGATCAAAACGGCCAACATCGAAACGCCGGCGGCGGCGGCGAAGAGAGGAAAAAGCCAAGGGCGTACCAGATCGTGCAGCTCGAGCGGCGGCACGAGGAGGAACACTTCCGTCCGCCGTACCTCCCAACCCATGGCGCCGACGACATTCCAAACGAGGCGCGGAAACCACAGAAACAGCGCCACCGCGTAGATCGCCCGGCGCAGCCATCGCCATAGCGCGGACTCGGGGACCGGAGTGGGGAATCGCGACAGAAAGTGAAATCCGATGGCGTGCTGCAGCGGCGACACGACGCTCAGCGCCAGCAGGACCCACGTTTCCCAGCCTTGAAAAGCGCTTGAGACCGGCGACAGCGCCTGTCCGGCGAAGAGAACCGCGCCCGCCAGTCCGGCGAAACAACCCAGCCGCGTCGTCTCGAAGCCGGGGCGTAGCAGCCCCATGAGCGCTCCCATGGCGAGGCACGACACGCTCATGAACAGCAGTTCGAAAAACTGAGTCGATCGAGTAGGAACGCTCGAAAGAAGAGCGCGAACCGGAGTACCGGAGCGGTCCACTTCCACGTTTAGGGGAACCCCCGGCCGGGCGCGATCCGCGAAATATTCGAACCCGAGCCACGCCGCGCGAGCGTCGCCATCGACCGCAACCAAACGGTCGCCGGGCCGCAACTCCTTGGCCGGACCGCCCGCGCGCACTTGCGAGACGCTCCAGGAATCGAGATAAGGCGCGAACGCGACGCCGAACGACCGCCCGCCGTCCCAATGCCGCCACGCGAGAAACACGGCGGCGAGTTGCAAAATCAGCACCACGGAGGACCCGGCGGCGGCGAACCAGAAGAATGGAGGACGCGGCTGGCGCTGAGGGTTTACTTGTGTTTCGGCGCCAGCCATGCCTTCACACAATACAAAAACGGTTCCGCAACCTTCTCCCGGCGGGATCGCGCGCGCCACCATGACAGGATCAGCGGCTCCGGCGAAGCGGGGGGGACATCCGCAGCGAAACGATTCGCATGCCCCGCGGCGCGGTCGCGATCGAGGTCGCGCGCGTCGTCGATCCAACCGATCCAAACTCCCACGCGGTAGAGCCACGCCAGATAGCCGCGTGGAAGCTCGCGCTTCGTCAAAATCGCGGCCGCCAGGCCCGTCGTAACGAACGGCAACGCGCACTTCCGCACCCAATCGCGCCGCGTATGCGCGCCACTCCTTTCCGCCTCGTACATTCGCCGAATCGCGCGATGGAGAAGCGGAGTGGCGGGCACGCCCGCGTAAAATCCGCGAATCAACGCGGAGATCAAGGGAGTATCGTCCGGCTTCTTTCCCGAATCGAGCAGATGGTCATACAACGTGACGATCAAGTTCACGCGGGCGCCGGTCGCGCGAATCGCCGGAACGCTCGCCGGATCGGGATCGAGAGGCGCGGCCAAAAAATCCGCTGTGGCCGATCCGAATCCAAGCGCCCAGCCCGCCGCCTTCGCAGGATGCGGTACTCGTAATTGCGACAGTCCCTCGCGCCAGACGGAGCCGTTCACCTCGGCTCGGAGATTCGCCGCTTCGAGTTCTCCGCGCTGCACGATCAACGATTCGAGATAAGCGTCCGAGTGCGCGAATTCCGGCAGCGCGGCGGTACAGCGCGCGAGCCATTCAGAGGGTTCCACGTAAGGCTCCTAACGCCATCGCGGTGGTGTAAACGCGGTTGTGGTCGAGCGACTCGCGCGCGCCCGCAGGATCGATCGCCTCGGGCGCGGGAACTCGCAGCCGCGCCGACGCTGGCCATCCACCGTCGTCCGCCTGCAACGCAAGCAAAGGTTCTACGGCGCTCTCCGCGCCCAAGGCCCCACGGCACGCGAGCGAAAACGCCGAGCTTTCGGGGCACGCCTCCGCCCACGCGCGCGCGTCCCAGCCGAGCGCCGTCGCCGCGAGCCAAGTAGGATAGGCGCGATCCGGCCACCAGTAGCCGGACCATCCCCCGTCGGGCTCGCGCGCGGACTCGACGAACCGGCGTAACGCCGCGTCGCCGGATAACACGGCCAAGGCGTTCGCGCTCACACAGACGTGGGGCGAAGTCCAGCCGTGAAACGGCATCGTGTGCGGCAAACCGGTGAATCGCCGGATGGGACCGGCCGCGCGATAAGTGGGCATCCCGCCGTTCTCCCGCCGCGAGCGTTGAAGCGCCCCCACACCCGTCTCGCAGGACCGCCCGAGCCGCGCCGCCAACCGGCAAACCCATGCGGTGGAATCGCAATCCGCCGGAACGCCCGCGCGGTATCCCCAGCCTTCTTCGCGTTCCCGGAACGCGAGAAGTTCGAACGTATCTTCGGCGAGTTTTCGCCCTTCGGGCAACGGCGCGATGGCCCACGCCGCAAACGCCGACACCCACTCGTCGCTTTCGCCCGCCAGCGTTTCGAAGTCGCGCCACCAACCTTCGGCGTCCCGCGCACGGACCAGAAATTCCAGCCCGCGCGCGATCGGCTCCCGGGTAGATTTCGTCGCCAGTCGTTTAGATTTCGTCGAGAGATTCGTCAATCCAGCCGTTGGTTTCGACGCTCGACATCGGCGCCACGCGGCGCAGGCGGATCACACCGGAGTAAGGCGCCGAAGCGGCTCTTCCGCGAACCACGCCATAGGCCGCTTCCGCGCGCCCGGTCCCGCCCTCGACATACGTTAACTCAAGGTCGAAGTTGTCCATGGCCTTGCCGTTGTCGAGCGGACCGGCGGCTTCCAAGCGTAAAACGCCTTCGGTGTACGTTCCGGTGATGGCGCCTTCCACACGCAAACCGTTCTTGCGGAGGTAGGTGAAATAACTGCCGGTCACCGACGTGTCCTTGAAATCAAGCGAAAGGTAAACAGTGCGGATGAAGCCCATGGCGCCGATAAAGCGGCCGCGCCACGTTCCGGACGAGGGGATAGCGGGAGGGGTCATAAGGTTCCTCTATCGCAGTGTCGCGGCGGGCCGAAATCGTTTCATCGCGGGTGAATTATGCGCTATTCGCGTTGCGAAGTCAGCGCACCGGCTTTCTTTACGTGCTTATCGAACCAGCCGATTTGCTCCGCCAGCACGTGCTCGATGGTCTCCCGCGCCGCGTACCCATGCGATTCGTGAGGCAGGAATACTAGGCGTACCGTGCCCCCGTTACCGCGAATCGCCGCATACATGCGTTCGGACTGGATCGGGTACGTTCCGGTATTGTTGTCCGCCTCGCCGTGAATCAGCAGGATCGGTTCTTTGATCTTGTCGGCATAGAGGAAGGGCGACATCGCGAGATAGGTATCCTTTGCTTCCCAGAAAGTCCGCCGCTCCGTCTGGAATCCGAACGGCGTCAGCGTGCGATTGTACGCGCCGGACCTTGCGATACCCGCACGGAACAGATCGGAGTGCGCGAGTAGGTTCGCGGTCATGAACGCGCCGTAGCTATGCCCGCCGACGCCCACGCGCTCGCGGTCGGTCACGCCCATCTCCACCGCCTTATCGATGGCCGCCTTCGCCGAGGCGACGATCTGCTGGATGTAGGTGTTGTTCACCGTCTCCGGATCGCCCACCACCGGCATCGCCGCGTTATCCAGCACCGCGTAGCCCTCCAGCAGGAAGAACAGGTGCGAGTAACCGGAGAGGGTCGAGAAGCGATTCATCGATCCCGAAATTTGACCCGCCGTATCGGCGTCGTTATACTCGCGCGGATAAGCCCAAACGACGGTCGGCAGCCGCGTGCCCGCCTTGTAGTCCGGCGGCAGATACAACGTGAACGATAGCGGAACGCCATCGGGCCGGTTGTAGGTGACCAATTGCTTTTTGATTCCGCGAAGCTGCGGCGCGGGATCGGGGAAGCTGGTCACCGCCGTCAGCTTGCCGTTTTCGCGAATGTAGTAGTTCGGCGGCTCCGTGGGGCTCTCGCTCGAAATCAGTAGGCGGTCGCCTTTCTTGTCGAGCACGCCGATCACTTCCTGATACTTGCCCGGCGCGGACTCGAACAGCCGGGTTTTTTGCCGGGTCGAGAGATTCATCCGGTCGAGGAACGGCGTGTCTCCTTTGGGAGACGCTCCGTCGCCCTTCAGCAGCACCGCGCCATCCACCATCGCCACGACGCGGCTGCCGTCGGCGAGCAATTCCGTCTGCATGGCCCCGGGATCCTTGTACCGGTCCTGGATGTTGCGGCCGAAGATCTCGCTCGGCATCACCGTCAGGCCCATTTCGCCGGGCTTCGTGTAGTTGGCGAGTAAAGTCCGGGTCCAGCGCCGGTCGCGGTCGTAATCGCTCACCAGCAATCGACCGTCGTCCAGCCACTGGATCGCGCCGCCCATGCCGAAGCCGCCCGCAGACATTCTCTGCTCGGTCTTGGCGATTTCGGACGGCTCCCGCGTGGCGGGCAATTCGAGAGCGAGTACGCGGTCGCGATAGGGAACCTTCTCTTTCGGATTCCCCCCGTCGAGCGCCTCCACCCAAATCAGCGTCGCCGGATCGCGCGGCCGCCATTGCGCGTTGCGCGGGCCCACGGGCACGCCGCCGATCGGCACTCGTTCCGAAAGCGGCAGCTTCGCCACGGAGTACACCATCTTGCCCGCCGTGTCCCAAACCTCGACGTCGCGCGCGAACAACTGTGCGGGCAACAAATACGAGTAGGGCCGGTGAATCCGGGTGAGCAGGATGTGCTTTCCGCCGGGCGACGCCGAAATTCCCGAATAGATCGCGGGCGCGCCCACCGGCGTTACTTTTCCCGACACGGTATCGACCGTCGCCAGTTGAGCGGTGCCGTAATGATCGAACAGCAGCTCGTCATGCGGGCTCGAAATCATGTCCTGATACGTCGGCGAAGGGCCGGCCTTGCCCGCGCTTTCCTGAATTTTCGGGCCGGGTGGAGTGGCCGGAAGAACGGGAGCCTTGCCGCGGCCCGCGGGTACCGTCGCGACCAGCAGCGTCTTGTTATCCGGCATCCACGTCATAGGATCGAACAAGGCGTTAAGCGCCACGCCGGCGATCTTGCGGGACTTTCCGGTCGCCACATCGACGATCCACAACTCCGTCGAGGTATCCGTCGCGTTCGCGACGGCCAGCGTCTTGCCGTCGTTCGACCAGGTGGGCGAGTGCAACCGCACGCCCGCGGGCAGGGCAACCGCCGTCTCTTTCATGTCCGTCAGCGACTTGATTTTGACGCTCGTCGCATACGAGGTCAGGTGCGGGCCGTTCGTCGCGGGGTCGATCCGCAAACCGGCCAGCCGGTGCATGGGGCGCGCCAAATCGGCGATCGAGGGGTTCGCCACGGTGTCGAGCATCAGGATGTGCGACTTCGCGGGGCTGAGCGAAACGCGCGGCGTACGGGGCGCGTTTAGAACGTCGAGAATCGCCTTGGGAGGCTTTTGGTAAACCGGAACGGTCGCTTGCGCGAAGGCCGCAACCGCCACAACGAAAGCCGTAGCCGTGGTTCGCATAGGACTTATACTAGCGCCATGAGCCACAATCGGCGGGACTTTCTGGCGGCGCTGGCGGCTTCGGGCGTCACGGCGCAATCGCTAGCCTTAAATGCGCAGACCGCGCAACCGGCGGCGCGCACGAAACTCGCGATGCCCGGCCCGTTCCGCGGGCGCGTGGTGGCGGTCGGGAATCCGAACTCGATCGTAAACGGCGTCTACCAAGCTCCGGCGATCGGCTCGATGATCGAGCGCGGCATGACGAACCTCACGGGCACGCCCGATTCGGCGTCCGCTTGGAAAACATTCTTCGAACCGGGGGACGTCGTCGGCATCAAGGTCAATCCCGTCGGGCAGCCTCACGTGATCTCGGACGCCTCGGTGGTCCGCTCGATTATCGCGGGTCTCGAATCGGCGGGCGTTAAGCGCCGCGACATCGTCGTCTACGACCGCTATCGCGACCAGTTCTTCCAGGCCGGTTTCGACAAGTGGTTGCCCGAAGGCGTGCGTACTTCGAGCGCCGCGCCGAAGTACGACGAGATCCAACTCGACATGTACGCGAACACGAGTGGCGTCGGCGGCTACGATCCCGATCACTACATGGACATGGCGCTCGTACGTCCGGATCAAAGTCCCGACAACGTTCACGCCCGGCGCAGCTACGCGGCGAAGTTCATTACGCGCGAAGTGAATAAGCTGGTCAATCTGGCGCTGCTCAAGGATCACCAATCGGCAGGTGTCACCCTGGCGCTCAAGAATCTCTCGCACGGCCTTGTGAATAACGTGAGCCGCAGCCACTCGACGAAGTCTCTCAACGCGTGCGGAGCCTTTATCCCGGCGGTATGCTCAATGCCCGTAATCCGCAACAAAGCGGTGTTGCACATTATGGACGGCGTCAAAGCTCTGTATCACGGCGGTCCATCGGCAAGGCCGCAGTTTGTGTGGGAGCACAAGACGATGTATTTCGCCACCGATCCCGTCGCGCTCGACCATGTAGGCTGGCGCGCCATCGACGAACAGCGGTTGAAGGTAGGCCGTCTCAAGCTCGCCGACGAACTGCCCGACCAATTCTCGACGTTCGTCCGCAAACAACCGGAGCATGTGGAATTGGCCGGCGCTCTCGGCCTGGGAGAGTGGGAGTGGTCGAAGATCGACTTGCGACGGCTAACCTAACGGCGATCGTCGAGCGCGCCGACGCGCTTGCCGAAGAAGCCTACGCTCTGCGGGCTACCGAACAATGGGACCGCATGCTCGAACTCGCCGAGCGGGTCCGCGAACTTTCGACTTCCGTCGGCTATCGCCTAGGCTTGGGCAAAGCGCTTACGCTGACCGCCTTTGTTCACTACATCCGTTCCGATCTGCGCGGGGCGGTCGACGAACTCATGCGCGCGCTCCCCATGGTGGAGGGCGATCTGCGTATGGAGGCGCGGGCTTCCGGATTGCTCGCGATGGTTCACTGGTCGCTTGGCAATTACGACGAGATGGCTCGCGTCGGGGAAAACGCGGCGCGCCTGTACGAACGATTGCCCGAAAACGAAGAGGACGGCTTCGTTCTGATCACGCGCGGCGGCATGCACCAATCGATCGGCGATTTGGAGACCGCCGAGAAGTTCACCCGCGACGCTATCCGGAAATTCGAGGCGATCGGCCACGGCGTCGGCCTCGGGCGCGCCATGGCCGGTCTGGGCGCGGTGCACGCCGAGCGAGGCGAACTGGCGGAAGCGCTCCACTGCTACGAGCGTGCCTACCGGCTCGGAATCGAGACGGGCAATCAATTGTTACTCTCGCGAGCGCTGAACGATCTAGGCAGTATCCACGCCCGTCTCGGCGCGGACGCCCGGGCGCGCGACTTTTTCGAAGAGGCGCTCGAAATTCGGGAGCGCCAAGGATACCGTAACGCGGCCATCACGACACTGATCGACATGGCGCGCCTCCACCGCCAGTTCGGGCGGTTGGACGAGGCGAGAGAGCTGGCCGCGCGCGCGGAAGCGGAGGCGGAGGCGGCGGGCACTAAGCCGAAACTCGCCGACGCGCTCGACTTGCTGATCGATCTCGACGAGGCGGAAGGCAAGCTCGCCGGCGCGCTGCGCCGCTTGCGCCGACGCCAACAGTTGCGCGAGCAGATTTCGGGAGAACAGGCCGGTCAGCGCATGAGGGCCGTCCAATTGATGGCCCAACTCGAGCAGTTGCGCGCCCAACAAGCGGAGTTGGTGAACTCCGACAAGATGGCCGCCCTGTCGAGTCTTGTCGCCGCCCTCGCGCATGAGTTGAACTCGCCGCTGGGAGTGCTCGAAAGCGCGGCCGATACGACGGTTCGCGCTACGTCCAAGTTAAACGGCCATCCGCTGGCGGCGCTGTTGAGCGACAACGCGAAGGCGATCGCGGTGGCCAGCCGACGCATCGCCGAAACCGTCGTCCGGCTCAAGAGCTTTACCGGGCTCGACCACGCCGAATACCGCCGCGCGCAGTTGATCGATGGCGTGGACCAGGCCGTGGAGATCGTGCAGGGCGAGTTTCCCGAGCGCCCGCCCGTCGAGCGCGACTACCGGCCGCTGCCCGAAATCTACTGCCGCCCGGCGGAGTTGAATCAGGTGTTTCTGAATCTCTTGCGCAACGCCATGCAGGCGGTGGACGAACGCGGGCTCGTGACCGTGCGGTCGAGCGCCGACGACTCGCGCATCCGGCTCGCGATCTCCGATAACGGGCGCGGCATTCCGCCGGAGCGCATGGCGACGATCTTTAACCCCGGTTTCGCTGAGCGCGGCGCGAAGGTCCGCGCGTCGCTGAGTTTGTTTACCTGCCAATCGATCGTCGAGCGGCATCAAGGCGAACTGCTGGTAGCGAGCGAACTCGGCCGCGGCTCGACCTTTACCGTCGCCCTGCCCCGGCGGCTCGAATTCTCGGCGGGGTGACATTCCGGGCCATCGGCTACCGGAACGTCTTGTCGTCCACGCGCGACAAGTCCACCGAATCGCTCAGCACGCCCAGCGTCACGATGGCGAACGTGAACACGTTGGTCCCTGGCTCGATATGGCCGCCGAACGCCTTATCTCCGTCGGTCATCGTCATATGGGCGTGCACCCGGCCGCCGATGACGTACCCGTTCACGCTCACGATGTCGGCGGGCGTCGTCGCGTCCTTGACGAAGACGTTTTTCGACGGGAACGTTCGATTACTCACCGAATGCACGTGGTAGTTGCGCACGCTTCCGATACCGGACAGGATCACCGCGTTCTTGACGCCTTCCTTCTTCACCATCGCCTCGATCCCCGCGAGCAGGTCGGCCTGATACTTGAATCGCAGCACCACCACCCGCTCGATCTTGCCCGACATGGCGTACACTTCGGGCACCTCCGGCGATAGCCCTTTCGCGTCGTCTTCGGGGGTGGTGGGTTTCACCACCTCGGTCTTCGTTTTCTGGGCGGCCAGCGGCGCGGCGGCGAGCGCGATCAGCAGGAAGGTCCTCATGCCCTACACGGTATCTTGAAAGCAAGGATGCCGAGGTTCTCCCTGGGGAGTTGGGCCTTCTCGTTCGGCCCGTTCGCGCGCGATCCCGTTCCGCTGGAGCGTGTCGCCGAACGCCTATCGCAGGCCGGGTACGACGGTATCGAGTTATGCGGGTTTCCGCCGCACGCGACGGTGGAAAGCTACGGGACCCCCGATAGCCAAGCCGCGCTCCGGCGGCTGTTCGACGGCCTCGGACTTGCCGTTTCCGGCTACTCCGCCGACCTCACGGAAACGAATCCTACCGCGCCAGGCAAAGGCGGCCGTTATTTCGATTCCTTTCGCCGCGCGGCCGACGTAGCCGCCGCGGCCGGCAGCCCCGCGATTCGCATCGATTCCGTCGCCGCGCCGCTGCCGATGGCTCCGGCGGAACGTTCCGCCGCGATCGAGCGCCTAGCCGAGACCTGGAATCGCGCCTCCGCCTACGCCGAATCTATCGGACTGCGCGTTTGCTGGGAGTTCGAACCCGCGTTTGCGTTTCACGAGCCGCTCGACGTCACCGAAGTCTACGAGCGGGTCGCGCACCCCAACTTCACCCTGCTTTTCGACACTGCGCACGCGCACATGTGCGGCGTCACGATCGACGAATGCGCGGGCCGCATCGGCGGCCTGCACCTGATCGATAGCGACGGCACGCTCTATGCGGGCGAAACCTCCACCCACGCGGCGTTCGGCGAAGGCCAGATCGATTTTCAGGCGCTAGGTCCCAAACTTCGCGCGCTAAACCTGCCTTGGTGGACCATCGACCCCTGCTTCCGCGCCGACGCCTGGGAATTGGCGAAGCCGAGCCTCGAATTCGCGAAAAAGCTGGCGCGCGGCTGATTCACCGCAGGCCCCGAGCCTTTAACCAAGCGATCAACGCCGCCGGGTCGTCGGTGATGATCGCATCGACCTTCGCTTCGACGAGACGTTCCCAATCGGCGGGCTTGTTCGCCGTCCACGGCACGATCTGCAACCCCGCCGCGCGCGCCTCTTGCACCCTCCCGGCCGTCACCGTGAGATGGTGGGGCGAGATGATGCCGGCGCCCGCCTCGCGGCAAGCCGTCACCCAATTCTTCATCGCGTCCAGGGGACTCGTGGGAGTCAGCATCGACAGGCGAATATTCGGCGCGAGCTTCTTCATCTCGATCAGCGTGCGATTGTCGAAGCTCTGTACGATGACCCGGGAATCCAGACGCGCGCGGCGAACCGCGTCGAACACCAAGCGCGCAAACTCGGCGGGCGAGGGCGTCAATTGCGGCTTATCGCGAAAAATCTTGGTTTCGATGTTGTATTCGACCTTCGCGTTCTTCGTCGCCTCGAACACTTCGTAGAGCGTCGGCACACGCGTTCCGGGGATCTTCTTCTGGTTGGGAAACTCGGGATTGCCTTTTGACCCGCAGTCCCAGCGCTTCACCTCGGCGAGCGTCATGTTGCGAATGATGCGCTCCGGCTTGTCGCCCGATCCGGGCGGCGGCTCGCAATGCACCGCGTTCATCTCCGGGTCGTGCGAGACGACCAGCGCGTTATCGCGCGTGACCGCCAAATCGAGTTCCAGAACATCGACACCCTGTGCGATCGCGTACTCGAACGCGGGCAGCGTATTTTCGGGGCTAGCCGCGCGCGCGCCGCGATGGCCATGCACCAGGATTTTTTGCGGGTCGGCGGCCATCAGCATCAGCAGCATCCACATGATTGCAGGATATATTCGAGGAGTTTCAACCATATGACCCGACGCCACCTCTCCACCGCCGCCGCGGCTACCGCGTTGAGCTACTCGAAGATTCTCGGCGCGAACGAGCGCGTGCGGATGGGCTACATCGGCCTCGGCAATCGCGGCGATCAGGTGCACGAAGCGTTTCTCGAATACAGCGACCAGGAGACCGTCGCCGTCTGCGATCTCAAAGACAGCTACATGGATTTCGCCGCGAAGAAGTCGCGCGCGACGCCGAAGAAGTATCTCGACTATCGCGCTTTGCTCGACGAAAAGTCGATCGACGCCGTGTCGATCGCTACGCCCGACCACTGGCACGCGTTACAGTTCATCGACGCCTGCCGTGCGGGTAAAGACGTTTACGTCGAGAAGCCGTTGTCGCTCACCGTGGTCGAAGGCCGGCGCATGGTGGAGGTCGCCCTAGAAACCAAACGAGTGACGCAGGTCGGCTTACAACGGCGCTCGGCGAAGATGTTGCAGGAGGCCGCGCAGTTCGTGCGCGAGGGCGGGATCGGCCACGTGACGGTGGCGCAGGCGTGGCACGTTACCAACGAGTGGCCCACGGGCCTCGGAGCTTCGCGGGAGGAAACCGCTCCAACCGATTACGATTGGGACCAGTGGCTCGGCCCCGCGCCCAAGGTGCCTTACAACAAGGCGCGCGGGCACTACACATTCCGCTGGTTCTACGATTACTCGGGCGGGCAGATGACCAACTTCGGCGTCCACTATATGGACACGCTGCGCTGGTGCCTGAATAAAGACGCTCCGAAAGCCGTGGTGGCGATGGGTGCGAAGTACGCCATTCGCGACGCGCGCGAGATTCCCGATACGCTGCAAGCCACTTGGGATTTCGGCGACTGCATGGTGATCTTCTCGCAAATTAACGCGAACGCCGCGCGCGGCAATCCCCGGGGTACGGAAATGATGCTACGGGGAACGAAGGGCACAATGTACATCGACTTGAACGGATGGGAAGCCGTTCCGGAACGAGTCACCGATATGGAATTGCCCGCGCGCACGCCGCTCGACCGCGAAACGGAGCGCGCTTACAATCCATCCCGTAAGGAATTAATCGCCGCCCGGAAAGTGGAAGGCCGGGTGTCGAACGCGCCGCACGCCCGCAACTTCCTCGACTGCGTGAAGAGCCGCGCCAAAACCAACTGCGACATCCTGACCGGGCACCTCTCGACATCGGCGACCCTCATCGGCAACATCGCGCTCAAGACCAAAAGCTACCTCGAATGGAACGAAAAGGCCGAGAGGTTTACGAACAACCCCTCGGCCAATCGCTACCTGAGTTACGAGTACCGCAAGCCTTACAAACTGGGCTAGCTTACGCTCGCCCAAAGCTCGACGAACTACGCCATCCGGCGGCGGCGCGCGTAGGCGATGGCGCCGGCCAAAGCCGCGCCCGCCAGCGCCATCGTGCCCGGCTCGGGCGTTGGGGCGGCGGTGATGTTCATTACCGTCAAACCCGTGCCGATCTGGCCGACGAAGTTGGTCATGCCGGTCTTCACGTCGATCGTGTAGAAGTTGGTGAACGCATTGGGCGACACCGAAATATAGCCGATGCCGGTGACACCGGAAATATCGAAGCCCACGCGATTGGTGTTGAGGAACGGTACCGACGACTGCGTGTTCAGCGTGGCGAAGCCGGGCGCGCCGGAGTGCAGGTTGAGAATGTCCCACTGCGAATCCAGACTGTAGAGCATCGTCGAGGTGGCAAACGCCTGATTATTCGTGTACGCGGTGGCTACCACGTTGGGATCCTGGCCGAAGTTCGGATCGCCGGCGGCATACGCCAGGTCCGCGTCCGTCGCGGCGACGGCGCCCGTGATGGGGTTGATGCGCAGGTTCTGGTTGGAATCGCTATGGATGCGCAACCGGTCGGGCACGGGATTGAAGTCGATGCCGAAAACCGTTCCGGAGAGCAGGGTCGAAAAGACCCCACCGACGGCGGTGGCGACGCCGGTGGAGGCGTTGATTTTGTAGAGACGGCTGGTGTCGCCGACGCCGTACAACTCGCCGGTCCGGGGGCGGAAATCGATGCCCAGCAACTGCTCGTTGACCTGCAGGCCCGTGACATTGATGAGCGGGCTCACCGTACCGGGCGTTGCGCTGTCGAACGTAAAAATCGAATTGGCATCGGTCAATCCATAAATGGTTTCGGCTTGGCCGATCATGGCGGCGGCCGACAAGACACAAAGCGAGTGGATGAGTTTTTTCATGGGAAACCTCCGTCGAATCGGGCGGAACCGAAATTGCCGCCCGGTTGGGGAAACGAAATCCACTTCTAGGTGGATTTACCTAGGGCCGCAAAAGTGAGTGAAGAACCCTTACCGCTAGGCGGCTTTTGCCCGGCCCCGGTCGCAGATGCAGCAATCGCTGCACCTTAGGCATCTCTCACAGCGATGTAAGTGACAGCAGTCTTTCGTGCACCAAACGCAAATCTCGGTGGAGAGGTCTCCACAGATCGAGCACAGGAAGGTCAAAACCGGCTTGGGGGGCGAGAGATTCACGGTTTCTTCGCCGGTCTCGGTCCGGTGGGCGTTTTCGGCGGAGCGGCGATTTGCGAACGGCAGCGTTGCGCCTCCGATTCCATCACGCGCCATTCCGTTTCGCGCTGCTCGGCCACTTCGGAAATATACTGCTGCAGACCGGCCTTCACCGTTAAATTCTCGCCCACGATCGATTGCAGCAAATCGGCCAGCGCCGGATTCTGATATTTGCGAATCGCCTCCACCAGGCTCCCCATACGGGTCTCGATCGCCTGCAGCCGGAAAAATACGTCGAGAGCGAAGGTGAGTTTGTCCGGCTGCCCGGCCAGACGCGCGGTGGATTGCTCCAGATACTCCACTTCCTTCTGCGCCGACTTCCACTGATCGGCGTAGGTCGGCGACGCGCCTTTCGCCACCCAAGCTTGCGGGTCGAGTTGCCCCAGCAAGGGCAGAAGCTTCTTCACCTGTTCGGGCAGTTGCGGAATATCGCGCCGGGCCTGCCACTCCGGGATGACTCCCACTTGAGCGAGCAACAGGGCCAGCGGCAACGCGGTCATGCCGCTATTTTACGGTGTACCGCCCGGAGGAGGTGGCGGCGGAGGAGGAGTCGTACCGCCGGAATCGCCGGGCAAGCCGCCGCCCACGCCACCCGGTGCCGTTCCGCCGGACGCCGTTCCCCCGCCGCCGATTCGCGGACGCATCGTCGCCATGTCCGAGAGCGCGCGCAGCGTGCGCTGCACGATCATCCCCTTATCGAACCGTACCTTCGCGAGGGGCGCGTTCTTGAACACGCGCAGGTATTCGCCGGTCCGCAGCGTCTTGGGCTCGGTAAACGGCAACACCGCGTGCTGCACGGCGACCATGCCTTCTTCGACGAACACGAAAGTCACGTCGCCGTCGTCTTCGACGCTGACGTCGAATGTCGTGCCGCGCACGGAAATCACGGCGGTAGGAGTACGCACCCGGTTTGGATTCGGAGCGCCGCCCAGTTTCTGGATATGGACTTTCACCCGGCCGATCCAGACATCGATCAGGTCGCGTAACCCGCCCGGATTCTGGCGGTAAACGAACCGGGTGTTGCCGAACACTTCAATCCGGCTGCCGTCGGCGATTTCGAGCAACGCGTAACCGTCGTGGCCGGTCACGATCTCCTGCTTCGGCTGGATAGTCGCTCCAGCGGAGATCGCCCAAGCCTGCGTATCGCGAATCGCGGACACGTTCCCCTGCGCCCGAATCACCCGCGCGGCGTCGCCCAATCCGATTTGGGCAAACGCAGCGCAGGGCGCAAGAACGGCGCAAGCGGCCATCCCCATCCACGAAACTGTCGCGCGTCGAACCATTTCCGAATTCTTAGTCTACAGTGGCAGTGTACAGCGAAACGTTGTCCCGAAATTGCTAATGCAAGACCGGGTCCAGCGCCAAGTTCTTGTAGCGCCGGAATTTGACCCCTAATGGTAAGGATACAATGGTCACGGTAATGGGGCAGAGGGCCACACTGGGAATTTTCCTGGCGATCGGCGTTATCCGGGCGCAGGAGGTTCGTAAAGAAGACACACCGCTCGACTGGCGGCGGTTGGGTGGAACGACGTTTCACGCCGCTTGGGGCGACGCCGCGACCGGTCCGATGGAGCGAGCTTGGTTTACTCCTGCGGGCCTAGCGGTGCTCACCGCCCAGGGCCAGGTTTTCACGACCTCCGATTACGAAACCTGGACCCTAGCCCGCCTCGACCCGCCAGAGGAATCTTCGTCCGTCGCCATCCGTGGCGAGGAAATGGTGGAAGCGGCCCGCGATGGCGTGCGCCGCTCGCTCGATGGCGGCAAGACCTGGGCGGGTTTGAATCGCGGTTTGCCGGGCCTGCCGGTAGAGCGGCTTCTTTCTACTAAGCCCTTGCGGATCGCCGCGCTCGGCGCGGCTTTCGAATGGCGGCGGGACGCCTGGGCGGAACTTGGACCCGCCCCGAAGGCCCCCCGCGGCTGGACCGATCCTAACGACGATCGCGCCCGCCTGGAGATTCGCGAAGGCCGCCTGTACCGGACCCTTGATGGCGGAAATTTATGGGACGACGTAACGCTGGGACTGGCCGGAACCCGGATTAACGGTGTTGCTGCCCATCGTGCCAGCTCGACGGTCTACGCGGCGACGGACCGCGGAATTTATTGGGCGGCCATCGACTTGCGGGCTCCGTCGCTCGGGGGAGAATGGCGGAAGTTGACCGGGGCGTTGCCCGGCACGCGGGCCGTCGATGTGAAGCTCGACGACGCGGGCAATCAGCTCTACGCCGCCTTCGCCGGTTGGGGTGTCTACGCCGCTTTGGCGCCGCACCGCCGCCAGTTACCGTCGATCGTAAGCGCCGCCGATCTGGCCCCGCGCGCCGCTGCGCCCGGTTCTTTGATGAGCGTCCTCGGACCCGTGGGAGCGACGGTTCGCGGTGCGGTCCCACTAAGCGCCGAAGGCGGCGAAACGCAAGTGCAGGTACCGTTCGACGCGCGAGGCCGCGAACTCGCCCTTACCGTCGCCACGGCGGCGCGGACCTGGAATCTTTCCGTACCCCTCGAACGCTCCTCGCCCGCCATCTTCGAACGGGAAGGCCAACCGATGGTGCTCGACGGCGACTCCGGTGTCTTGATCGACGCTCTGACGCCGCTCCGCTCCGGCATGCGCATTCAGTTGCTCGCCACGGGCTTGGGGCGCGTATCTCCCGATTGGCCGGCCGGCGTCGAAGCGCCCTTCGACGCTCCTCCGCGCGTCGTCGAAAGCGTCGCCGTCCTGCTCGATCGGCTCCCGCTTGCGGTAACCCGCGCCACTCTTGCGCCCGGATATATCGGTTTCTACCTCGTCGAAGCGCAACTGCCCGATCTGGTGGACCGCGGTACCGCCGATCTGACGGTGATCTCGGGCGGCCGCGAAAGCAATCGCGTTCGCGTCTATATTGAACCTTAAGGAGGGCCCCGTGAAATCCATCGCCGGCGCTTTTGCGCTTTCCGCCGTTCTACTGTTCGCCCAAGAGAAGAAGGGCGTCGAGAAACTCGCGCCCTATTACCCCACGCCCGAGACGATCGTGCAAAAAATGCTCGAGCTTGGGGGACTGAAAAAGGGCGAAAAGATGTTCGACTTGGGCTCCGGCGACGGCCGGATCGTCATGATGGCCGCCCAGAAGTTCGGGGCCGACGCCACGGGAATCGAG
This sequence comes from Bryobacteraceae bacterium, assembly GCA_033763835.1. Lineage (GTDB taxonomy): Bacteria > Acidobacteriota > Terriglobia > Bryobacterales > Bryobacteraceae > JAPKYZ01. Next base: position 152,513 of record JANRJS010000014.1, read on the forward strand.
TTCGACGAAGGCCTGTACAAACAGAGCATGGCCAAGATCGCGTCGCTCGGTTTGTCGAAGACCGCCCGCATCATCCATGGCGACATCATGGCGCAGGATTATTCCTCCGCCGATCTGATTACTATTTATTTGTTGCCGCTTTCGAATGAAAAGGTTCGCCCCATGCTCGATAAGCAGCTAAAGAAGGGCACGCGCGTTGTGGCCCACGATTTCGAGGTCGCGGGCTGGAATCCGGAGAAGACGATCACGGTGGAAGACGATGGCGAAGGCCGCAGCCACACTTTGTTTTTGTATCTTCGCTAGTTTTTGCCTCTTCGTTAGTTCCTGCGGCGGTTATTCGAGCTTCACTTTGCCCGCGCCCGAGGGCGCTCGCCGCGACGTCACTTGGCGCTGGCGTGCCGAACCCGAGGCTCTGATCCTGCCCGCGCTCGGCGAATCGGACGCGCTCAATCCCAGTGTCGCCAACGGCCTGCTGTTCTATTCGGTCTTCGACCAGAAAACCTGGCATACGTCGGTGCAAGGAAATCGCATTCTGTCGCCCGAGGCTTGGGAAGGCGCCTACATTGCCGCTAACGGAGCCGTGATCTACCGCGGCGGCGAGTATTTCCAGTGGTATCAGGCAGCCGGGCCGGACGAGCCGAAGATCGGCTTCGCCACCTCGGGGAACGGGACAATCTGGAATAAGCATCGCTGGCCCGTTCTCGAAGGCGGCCCGCGCGGCGCCTGGGACGAGAAGGGCGTCGGCGACCCCTACGTCGTCGATCGCGACGGGACGTTCTACATGTTCTATCTAGGACAAGACCGCGCGAAGCGCCAACGCATCGGGCTGGCCATATCGAAGGATGGCAAGCAATGGACGCGCCTAAAAACCAATCCGTTATTGGAGGCCGGCGATCCGGGCGAGTTTGACGAAAACGGCGTCGGGGAACCCGCCGTTTGGTCGTCGCACGGCGCGTGGTGGATGCTCTACACGGGGCGCGCCCGCAACGAGGAACGGCGGATGGGGCTCGCCAAATCGCTCGACGGGGTCAAGTGGGAAAAGGTGAAGGGCTTCGTCGTCGCGGGCGACCAACCCTGGAACTCGAAGACGATGTGCGACGCCCATGCCGAGCCGCAACCCAATGGTACGGTGAAGGTCTGGTTCGGCGGGGGCGATAAGGCTCACCCGGCGGAAGGCGTCAACGGACGGGTCGGCGTCGGCTATTTGACGCCCGAATAGGCGCGCCATGCGCATCGGCATCACCTGTTACCCCACCTACGGCGGCTCGGGCATCGTAGCGACGGAGCTGGGCCTTGAACTCGCGAATCGCGGGCACGAGGTCCACTTCATCAGTTACGCCGCGCCGATTCGACTCGATATGGGGCTCGCCAACGTGCACTATCACGAGGTCGAGGTGGGCAGTTATCCGCTGTTTCAGTTTCCGCCTTATTGTCTGGCGCTCGCCTCGCGCATGGCGGAGGTAGCGGAGCGTTACTCGCTCGACCTGCTGCACGTCCACTACGCGATCCCGCATTCGGTTTCGGCGATGCTGGCCCAGCAGATGCTCGCCGGGCGGCGCGCGTTGCCGTTCGCGACCACACTGCACGGTACCGATGTAACGCTGGTGGGCGCCGAACCGGGGTACTTTCCGATCACCAAGTTCTCCATCGAAAAATCGGACGGCGTGACGGTGGTGAGCGATTTTCTGCGGCGTGAAACGGTGGACGTGTTCGGCGTCGCCCGCCCCATCGACCTCATCCATAACTTCGTCAACTGCGATCTCTACCGACCCGCGCCGCGTGTTGGCGACCGTCCGCGCCTCTTACACATTTCGAATTTCCGGCCCGTCAAACGCGTGCTCGATTGCGTGCGCATCCTCGCGGAAGTACGCCGCGAAGCGGACGCCGAATTGTGGATGGCGGGCGACGGTCCGGAGCGTTCGCCGGCCGAGCGCCTCGCGCGCGATCTCGGCGTCGAGAATCACATTCGCTTTCTCGGCAAGCAGGATCACATCGAGCGTCTGATTCCGCAAGCCGACGTGCTGCTGTTACCCAGCGAGCGGGAGGCGTTTGGGCTCGCGGCGCTCGAAGCGATGGCCTGCGGGGTGCCGCCCGTCGCGGCCGAAAGCGGCGGTGTCGCGGAACTGGTGACCCACGGCTTGGACGGCCTCCTCGCGCCGGTGGGCGATGTCGCCGCGCTCGCCGGGCATACTTTACGCCTGATTCAAGACTCGGGGTACCGCCGAACGATGGCCGCCGCCGCGCGCCACACCGCCGAGAGCCGCTTCGCGACGGATCGCATCATCCCGCAATATGAAGCCTTCTACCGGCGATTGTTAGGCTAATTTCTCCTCGAGCTCCGCCCACCGCGCGTACAGCGCGTCCACGTCGTGTTGCGCTTTCTGTACCGCGCGATACGCCTCGTCGAGCGCCGCACCGTCGGAAGCGATCTTCGGATCGGCAAGCGCCGCCTGGGACCGCTCCAGCGTGCGCTCCGCTTCCGCCACCCGCGCCTCGATCGTCTCGTACTCGCGCGCTTCGAGGTAGCCGAGCTTCTTCTTCGCTGCGGCGGGCGCGGCGCTTATCGAAGCGACGGGCGCGCTATCCCGCACAAACCCGGCTTCCTCCTGCCAGGCCTGCCATTGCGAATAATCGGCGAACCGCTCCCACCGCCCCCCGCCATCCAACCCCAGCACCACCGTTGAAACCCGGTCGAGCAAATACCGGTCGTGCGTGATGAGCACCAGCGCGCCGGTAAAGTTCAGCAGGTTCTCTTCCAGGATTTCGAGCGTCGGAATATCGAGATCGTTCGTCGGCTCGTCGAGCAGGAGCAGGTCCGCCGGTTCCAGCATCAATCGGGCGATCAGCACGCGCGCCCGCTCACCGCCCGAAAGGCTGCCCACCGGTTGCCCGAGTTGCTCGTTCGAAAACAGGAATCGCGCCGCCCACGCCGCCACGTGAATCACGCGGCCCTCGTAGATCACCGAGTCGCCATCGGGCGCAAGCGCGCGCTTGAGCGTCACATTCGGATCGAGCGCGCGAGTCTGATCGAAGTAGACGATTCGCAACCCTTCCGCCCGCCGGATGGTGCCCGCGTCCGGGGCGATGTCTCCGCGCAGCAATCGCAACAAGGTCGTCTTGCCGCTCCCGTTCGCGCCGACTAAGCCCACCCGTTCGCCCGCCGTCAACACAAAGTTCATCGACTCGAACAACGTCCGGCCGCCCATCGACTTCGTTACTCCCTCGAGTTCGATCAAGCGCTTCGTCTTCCGCCCCGACGCCGTGAAATCGATGCCCGCCGTCGCGGTGCGCGACCGGGCATTCAAATCCGCCAATTCACCGATCAACTCGTGCGCTTTGCCGATTCGCGCCTTCGATTTCGTCGTACGCGCTTTCGGCCCACGCCGCAACCACTCGATTTCCGTCGTAACGCGATTTTTGAGCGCCTCGCGATGCTTCGCCTGCGCTTCGAAAAACGCCTCGCGCTTTTCGAGGAACTCGCTGTAATTGCCCGGCGCGCGGAACAGCCCGCCGGGATAGGCGCGATTCAACTCCGCCATCGAGGTCGCCGAGTTCTCTAGAAAGTAGCGGTCGTGGCTGATGACCACCGTCGCGAAAGGCCCGCGCCCGATCGTCTCTTCCAGCCACCGAATGCCGTCGATGTCGAGATGATTGGTCGGTTCGTCGAGCAGCAGGATTTCGGGTTGCTGCGCCAACGATTGCACGATGGCCAATCGCTTGCGCCAGCCGCCGGACAGCCGCGCCGCTTCCGCGTCGAAGTCTTCAAACCCGGCCCGGCCCAGCGCCTCCCGGCTTTCCTCGAAGGACGCGCCCATCGCCTGCCGTACCGTAACGCCGGGCGCGAATACGGAATCCTGCGCGACATAGCTAAACCGCAGCCGCTTGCGCGACGCGACTTCCCCCTCATCGGGAGTTTCGATTCCCGCCAGTATCTTGAGCAGCGTCGATTTGCCGGAACCGTTAGGACCGATCAAGCCCAAACGGTCGCCGTCCGATACCGTAAAACTCACGCCGCGAAACAGGGCGGTCGAGCCGAAACTTTTCGCGATCTCTCGCGCATTCAGTAAGAGAGCCAACTTCGATTGTCGCGTGCGATACACTCGCTGCGCATGAGCACGAGACGCGAGTTCCTGAGTGCGATGGGCGCGGCGGCGTACGCCCAGAGCGGGGCGCGGAAACCCAATCTTGTCGTGATCTTCGCCGACGACATGGGCTACGGCGACATCGGGTGCTACGGTTCGCCCGATGTGCCCACGCCGAATATCGACCGGTTGGCCCGCGAAGGGGCGCGGTTCACCGACGGGTATGTGTCTTGCGCGGTGTGCAGTCCGTCGCGCGTGGCGCTGCTCACCGGCCAATATCAACAGCGCCACGGCCACGAGTTCAACTCCGGCAACATCGCGCGCGAAGCGGAAGTGAATTTCGGATTGCCCGCCTCCGCGAAGATTTTGCCGCAACGTCTCGCGCCGATGGGATACCGGTCGAAAGCCGTCGGCAAATGGCACCTTGGCGCGCGACCCGGCTATCATCCGCTTGATCGCGGGTTCGACGAATTCTATGGATTCCTGGGCGGCGGTAACGAGTTCATCACCGACCGAACGCCCGGTGCAGTTACCCTCGCCGATCCCGATCCCGAGAACAAGCTGCAGCCGCGCCGCGATCCGATTTTGCGGAATCGAGAAAAGCTCTCCGACGACCGTTACCTCACCGACGCGTTCGCCGACGAATCCGTCGAGTTTATTCGCGCCAACGCCGCGCGGCCCTTTTTTCTCTACTCGGCGTTCAACGCGATCCACACTCCGCTGCACGTCACCAAGCCGTATGTCGATCGCGTCGCGAAGATCGCGAACGAGCGCCACCGGCTGCTCGCCGCCATGACCGTCGCGCTCGACGACGCGGTCGGCCGCATCGTCTCGCAAGTCCGCGAATCGCAAATCGAACGCGACACGATGATCGTTTTCTTGAGCGACAACGGATGTCCGGAGATCACCGGCGCGGGAACCAACGGTCCGCTGAACGGCGAGAAGGTCACTTACTTCGAAGGTGGAATACGGGTGCCGTACATCATGCGCTGGTCCGGTCGCATACCGGCCGGCAAAACGTACCGCGAACCGGTCGTTTCGCGCGACATCGTGCCAACGTTCCTCTTCGCCGCCGGTGGCGCGCTAGATAACTTCGACGGCGTCGATTTACTCCCTTACCTTAATGGCGCAAAGCGTGGCGCGCCGCACGACTTTCTTTTCTGGCGCGGCGGCACTGGCCGCGCGGTGCGCATGGGGCGATGGAAGTTGATTCAGTTTGGCGATAACGTTCGTCTCTTCGACCTATCCGCGGACCTAGGCGAAAAATCCGATGTCGCCGCGAAAAATCCCAACGTCGTCCGCGAAATGCAGGGCGCTTTCGCTAGCTGGTCGGCCAAAATGGCTCCGCCGGCGTGGCCGCCTCGTTACCGCGAACTCACCGTTAACGGCGAGAAGTGGAACTGGGAGCTTTAGGCTCGGCGAGATTCGTCTCGAACAACTTCAAAATTCGTTTGTACTCGTCGGCCCAACTGGTCGGTTGCACGAACCCGTGATCCTCCACCGGGTAACTCGCGAACTCCCAATTCTCTTTACGCAGTTCGATTAACTTCTGCACTAGCCGAACGCTGTCCTGGTAGTGAACGTTTACGTCCACCATGCCGTGACAAATTAGCAGCGCGCCCTTCAACCCCGCCGCGTGATAAATCGGCGACGACCGCTTGTATGCCTCCTGATCCTTCTGCGGCAGATTGAGAATGTTCGAGGTATAGCCCTGGTTGTAGTGCGCCCAATCGGTCACGGGGCGCAGCGCCGCGCCCGCCGCGAACACATCGGGCTGCGTGAACAGAGCCATCAGCGTGATGAATCCGCCGTAGCTGCCGCCGTACAACCCCACGCGCTTTGGATCGACGCCGTGATTCGCCACCGCCCACTTCACCGCGTCCACCTGATCGTCGAGATCCTTGCCGCCCATATGCCGGTAGACCGCCGTTCGCCAATCGCGCCCATAACCCGCCGACCCTCGATAATCCACGTCCAGCACCATGTAGCCGCGATCCATCAAAAGGTGGTGGAACATATACTCGCGCGAATAACTCGACCAGAATTTGTGTGCGTTCTGCAGATAACCCGCGCCATGCACGAACACCACTAGCGGGCCGCCTTTTTTGAAATTCGCCGGTTTGTACAAGCGCGCCGGAACCTTCGCGCCGTCGCGCGCCGGAATCTCTACGATCGGCGGATCGATCCACGGGTAACTCGCGAAATCGGTTGCTGGCGATTGCGTCGCCTGCTTGCCGTTGACGAACAACTCCGGCGGCTTGTTCGCGTAACCGTAAACGTCGGCGAGAGAGCCATCCGGCGCGACCGTTACGTTGTGCTCGCCCGGTTGCGTTGTGATCCGCTTGCGCGTCCCGCCGTCGATACTCATCGCGTACACCTGAGTCTCCGCCGCGCCCGCCTCGGCGCTAGAGAGATAGAACACGCGCTTGTCGTCGGAAAGCCATACCTCGCGCACCTCCCAAGAGCCGCTCGTTAATTGCTTCGACTCGCCGCCGTCGGGCGAAATCGAGTACAAGTGCGCGTAACCGGTTTGCTCCGACAGGTAAAAGTAGCGTCCGTCGGCCAGCCAGCCGGAAGTAAGTCCAAAGCCCGGCACTCGTACCCAAGCGTCGTCGTGAACCTTCGCTAACTCCCGAACCTTCGCTTCTTTCCAATCGAGCGCGAGCAACCACACGTCCTTGTTGTCGGCGGATCGCGCCCGCAACACACAATGACTCCCGGCCTCGTTGCAGGTGGGCATCGATAAGTTCGCCTTGAAGTCCGCCCATTTCTGTTTGCCGGTGACGCGATCGAACACGGCAAGCTTCGACGCACCGGGCGCGTCGCCCACCTTGTCCCGCGCCGGAATGTCTTCCGCGTACGCCGACTCCGTCACGTAGTTCGGCACGATCGTCCGCTTGTTCTTCTCGCCCGCCTCGACGATCGTCGCGATAACCGTTCCCCCATCGGGCGACAACATCATCTGCTGCACCGTATGCCGCGCGGGCAGCGTCCACGGCTCGCGCGGATTCTCCTTCTTGCGTTGCGCCTCGCGCTCCTCGCGGCGTTTGGCGCGCTCCTCCACGATTCCCAGAAGCCCGCGCTCTTCCTTCTTCAAGTACTCCTGGCTCTCCGTGCCCTTGACGGCCGACGGCGGCGGCGGCGAACCGGCGGCGCGAATCTCGGTCAACTGCTCCACGGTGTCTTCGTCCAAGTCGAGCAGATACAGATTTCCGCCGCGGACGTAGGTGATGTGCCGCGCGTCGCGCCAGAACCGAGCGCCCGATTCCACGTCGCTTGTCCGCGTGACGCGTTTGCGCATCGCCGCCGCGTGGTCGTAGAGAAACACGTCGCCGTCTTCGACGAAAATTGTCGCGGACTTATCGGGCGACAACTCGCCGTCGAACGGCGGCGCGTTCTTCTTCTCCTCGTCGCTCAGCTTGCGAAGCGCGGATCCATCTCGATTGACCACGTAAGTATCCGCGTCTGCCAGTACCGGCGCGTCGTGCCGTTTCCACTCGAAATAAACCCGCGACGAGTCTCGCGACCACCGCACCCGCTGCGGCTCGTGGCCGTAAAGCCCGGGCCCGCGCATGATCCAATCGATCGTGAGCGCGGGCTTCGGAGCTTGTGCAAGTGCGGTTACCGCGAGAGCGGCGGCAAGCGATTTCATCGCTCGATTCTAATTCTTCACGGCCTCGTTCGCGAACTGCGCGTCCAGCGGCGCGGGATTGAAATGATCGAGGTAGTTGCTGATCGTCTTCAGCGCGACACCCAACAGCAGTTCCATCGCCTGCGCTGGCTTGTACCCGGCCGCCACGAACGCCGCGATCGTCGCCTCGCTCGCAAAGCCGCGCTTCTCGACGATCTCGCGCGTCAGCGCCACCAGCGCGTCGATCTTCGCGTCGCCCGTCGATTGTCCGGCGCGAACCGCCGCCACCACCCCCGCCTCCGCGTGCAGAAAGCCCTTGGCGATGGTCGAGTGCGCCGCGATGCAGTACCCGCAACGATTCTCGACGCTCGCCGCCAGCAGGATAATCTGCCGCTCCACGGGAGTGAACGCCGTCTTCTCGAAGTGCGCGTCGAGCGCGAGATACCCTTCGAGAACCGCCGGCGAGTTGGCGAACGTCGCCATCAGGTTGGGCGTGAACCCGAACGTCTTTTGAATCTTGTCGAGAACCGGAACCGCCGCCGCCGGGGCGGTCTCGCGGGTTTGCAGGGTGAGTAAGTTGGCCATGTTTTGGCTCCTTTCACCACGCTTCGATGGAGCGGCCAACGTTCGCGATCCTCGTATGATTCAATCGAATCGATCGGAAAAACCGAACGGAGGAAATGTTTTGGAGTTGCGCCACCTGCGGTATTTTCTGGCCGTCGCCGAAGACTTGAGCTTCCGCGCGGCGGCGGCCCGTCTTCACGTCGCACAAGCCGCGCTCAGCCAAACCGTTCGCGATCTCGAAGAGGAGGTCGGCGCGAGGCTCCTCGACCGGTCCAGCCGGCATGTGGCTCTCACGCCCGCGGGCGACGCGTTTCAAGTCGAGGCCGCCGAGATCGTGAAGCGCGCCGGTGACGCCGTCGATCTCGCGCGCCGTGCCGCGCGGGGCCAAACCGGAAAACTCGCGATCGGATTTCTCGGCTCCGCCGTCTCGCTCTGCCTGCCGCGCGTCGTCCGTCAGTACCGCGAGCGCTATCCGAACGTCGAACTCGATCTACTCGAGATGACGCCGGAACGGCAGCAGGCGGCGCTGCGCGAGGGGCGCATCCATCTCGGACTGTCGCGCACGTTCGGTGCCGGTAGCGCACGCGAATTCGAGGAAACGCTCGTCTATTCCGATCGCCTGTGCGCCGTGCTGTGTAGCGTCCATCCACACGCCGAGCGCCCGCGAGTGCGCCTTCGGGACCTAGCGAACGATCCGTTCGTTCTGTTCGCCCGTGCCGAAGCGCCGGGGCTATTCGACACAATCGCCGCGCTATGCCGGGATGCCGGATTTTCGCCGCGCGTCGTCGCGCAGCCCACCGCGATGGCTACGGTCCTGACCCTCGTCGAAGCGCAAGCTGGAGTCTCCATCGCACCCGCCTGCACGCGCAACCTCGCCTCTCGCGGACTCGTCTTTCGTCCCCTCTCGCCCGCCTCGCCGCGCATCGATCTCAAGCTGATCCGCAAACGTGCGCCGGAGCCCCCCACTGCGCGCGCGTTTCGCGAAGTGCTGTTCGAAAATCTCGAGTGGATCCGCCAGACCATGGAAGGCTAACGATGGAGGGCTAGGGTTCGAGCAGCACCTTCATCGTCCCGCGCGTAGCTGCTAGCTCGAACGCCCTTGGAGCCTCACGCAAAGGAAAGCGATCCGCGATCATCCAGTCCGTTCGCACTTTTCCGGACGCGAGTAGCCGCAACGCCGGTTCGAATCTTCCGCACCGTGAGCCAACCAGCGTAATCTCCGGCACAATCACCTTCGCCATGTCGAGCGCGACTCGCGCCGCGACTGTCGATTTGCAAACCACCGTTCCCCGCGGCACGCACATCTCGACCGCCTGCGCGAGGCCCGCTTCCGATCCCGTCGCTTCGACGACCCACGCGAACCGCCGCCCCGCGCGGCCTCGAGCAGCTCCCGCCCTCCGCGCCCGCTCCGGATGATGACCGTACAGCGATACGTCCGCGCCATGCGCGGCGAGCGTTTGCGCGATCAGCAACCCCAGTTTTCCGTCGCCCAGCACGGCCACTGCCGCGCCCTTCGGAATCCGGCACTGCTCGAGAATTTCGCACGCAGCGGCCACCGGTTCCGTGAATACCGCTTGCTCGTCGCGCAGTCCGCGGGGAACCTCGCGCAAGTTCGTTTCGGGTAGCGTCAGGTACTCGGCGAACGCGCCGGGATGCTTCACGATTCCCAGCACCATGCGGCGCGGGCAATGCCGCCCGAGTCCGCGCGCGCACCAATCGCACCGCCCGCACGCCAGATTAATTTCGCCGACGACGCGCTTGCCGATCCAACGCTTGTCGTCCGCCTCGACGACATCGGCGACAAATTCGTGGCCCGGCAGGCCTCGAAAGCCGTAATACCCGCGTTGTAACTCAAGATCCGTATTGCAAATCCCCGCCAATCGCAACTTCAGCAGCGCGAATCCGGGCCGCCGCCGCGGACGGGGAACTTCGCGCACGCTCACCGCGCCGTTCTCGATATGCACGCCGGTCATCGCGAATTCCCGAGTCTACAATGAAGGCTTGCGCTACCTCGTTTTATTCGCCGCTGGGACTGCGTTCGCGCAAACGCCCTATCTCGATTACGCCATGCTCGAAAAACGCATCGCCGCGCTGAGCGGGGCGAAAGTCGTCGCTATCGGCAAGTCGGCGGGCGGACGCACGATTCACGCCGTCGAAATCGGATCGGGCAAGCAGGGCGTGTTCGTCGGCGCGAATATCGTCGGCTTTCATAACGCGGGCACGCAGGCCGCTCTGCATTTGATCGACCGGCTGTTGAAGGACCCGAAGCTCGCCGAAGGGAAGACCTACTACGTCGTGCCGTCGCTCAACCCCGACGCGCACGACGGCATGTTCGGGAAGGCCCGCTATCGCCGCGCGAACAATGGCGGCGCGCTCGATAAGGATCGGGACGGTCTTGTGGGCGAAGACGGCCCTAACGATCTCAATAACGACGGCCGCATCACGCAAATGCGAATCGCCGATCCGGCGGGCGACATGATCGCCGATTCCGTCAATCCCAACGCGATGATCAAGGCCGATCCGGCGAAAGGTCAAAAGGGCACACATCGCGTCGTCCAGGAAGGCTTCGACGACGACAAGGACGAGCAGTTCAACGAAGATGCGCCCGGCGGCGAACGCCCCGACAAGAATTTCGCGCACGGCTGGAGCGAGAACGATCCCGAAAGCGGCGCGTTCCCGAGTTCCGCTCCCGAGGGGAAGGCCGCGATGGATTACCTGCTCGCGCGCCGCAGCGTCGCCATCGCCTTTGTTTTCGGGCCCGCCAATAACCTGCTCGCTTTGCCGCGCGGTTCGGGCGCGCCGGTGGGCGATGTCGGAAGCCAGCGCGTTACGGTTCCGCCGCAGTTCGCCGGGTTCCTGGGTCTCGAAGCCAACAAGCAATACACGATCGACGAAATCTGGGACATCGTGAAGGACTCGGCGCAAGTCCGCGCGCAGGGTCTGAATAAGGAACAACTCGCCCAGTTCCTCGGGGGCGGTGCGGCCACGCAACCCGATCCCGACGACTTGAAGCTCTACGAAAAGCTAGCGGAGAGTTACAAGAAAAGCCTCGAAAAAGCGGGTCTCGATTCGAAGCGTGCAGGCTCGCAATCCCCGGGCGGCGGCTTTCAAAACTGGCTCTATTATCACTACGGAGTGCTCGCCGTCGAACTCGACGTTTGGGGACCTTCGTCCGCCAAGTCCGCTAGCCCGTCGCCGGGCACGGCGAAGCCCACAGAAGCGCCGATCACCATCGAGCGTCTTGAAAAAATGTCGAACGACGAGTTCCTCGCGATCGGCGAAGAGCGCATTTCGGCGTATTTGAAAGAGATCAAAGCGCCCGCGCAGGTGAACGCGAAAATGCTCATCGACAACGTCAAGTCCGGTCGGATTACGCCCGCGCGCATGGCCGGGATGATGAAGCAGATGAACCTGCAGGCGCCCGCCGCTCCGCCGCCGCCCGACCTTCCCGGCGGCTACATGGCCTGGGTTCCGGTGACGCTGCCCGACGGGACAAAAGCCGAGGTGGGCGGGCTCGATCCGTTCGCCGAAATCGCGCCTCCCGAAGCCGAGTTGACAAAAGCCGCCGAAGCGCACTTGGAAACGATTCTGGAAGCCGCTTCGCAGTTGGCGCGCGTTGAAATCGTGGAAACCAAAGCCGAGGCGATCGGCGACGGCGTCTGGCGCATCAAGGCGAAAGCCATGAATACGCAGCCGATGCCGACTCACACGAAGCACGGCGCGCGAACCCGGAATTGGCTGCCGGTGCGCCTGACGATGGACCTGCCGGCGGGAGTCACTCCGCTGCCCGCCGCCCGCGCCGCGACATCCGAACGGCTGGCGATGGGCCAGGGCGCGCTCGAAGCGGCCTGGATGATCCGCGCGAAGAAAGGGACCAAAATCGCGATCGACTTATCGACGAGTAACGCCGGAACGGACCGCAAGGAGATCGAGCTGCAATGAGACGCGCCCTTGTTGTCCTCCTAAGTGCGGGATTGGCCGCGCCCGCTCAGCAGCCTCTCGCGCCCAAACAGACTCCGCCCGATCCGAATTTTTCGCGCCTCTATCCCAACGCGGACATTAAGCGCTTTCTCGACGGTTACGTCGCGGCGCATCCCGAATGGGTGAAGCTCGAATCGTTGGGGAAAGCGTCAAAGGGCGAGGACATCTGGTTAGTCACCGTCACCAACCCCAGGACTGGCGCGGATAAAGCGAAGCCCGCCATGCTGGTCGAGGCCGCGATCCACGCCAACGAAATTCAAGGTTCGGAAATCTGTGTCTACGTTCTCGATTTCGTCCTGAAGAATTACGGCAAGCTTCCGCGAGTGACCGAGTTACTCGACCGCGCCACGCTGTACATCGTTCCGATGGTCTCGCCCGATTCCCGCGCGCGCTGGTTTGAAGGCCCGTCGAACCCCAACTTCCCGCGTACCGTTTGGGTGTCGATCGACGACGACCGCGACGGTAAATCCGACGAGGACGGCTACGAGGACTTGAACGGCGACGGCGAGATTACGCAAATGCGCAAGAAGGTCGCGTTAGGGCAAGGTAGGTTCAAGCTCGATCCGAAAGACGCTCGCAACTTGCTCCAATGTCCCGCCGACGAGCTTTGCGATTACCAGTTACTCGGTACGGAGGGAATAGATAACGACAACGATGGATTAGTGAACGAGGACCCCATTGGCTACGTCGATCCCAATCGAAGTTGGGGCGCGGGATTTCAGCCGCGCTACGTGCAGCAGGGCGCGCCCGATTACCCGTTGCAGATTCCCGAAACCCGCGCCATCGCCGAGTTTCTCCGGGCGCACGATAACGTCGGCGCGGCGCAGGATTTTCACAACACCGGCGGCTATATCTTGCGCGGACCCGGCGCGAAATCGCAGCGGCCCTATCCCGCCGGGGACGTTCGCGCGATGGACCTGATCGGCAAGGAAGGCGAGAAGATGCTGCCCGGCTATCGGTACGGCACGGCGTTCGGCTTGCTGTACGACGCTTATGCCTCCACCGACGATCACATCTACTTGCGCCATGGCGCGATCACGTTCACCAACGAGTTGCACCGGGGGCTTCAAGCCGACACCGATAAGAACGGCCAAGTCAGCGCCGAGGAGTCGCTCAAGTTCAACGACACCATCGCCGTCGGCCGCCAGTACGTCGAGTGGAAATCGTATAAGCATCCGCAGTACGGCGAAATCGAGATCGGCGGCTATCGGCACGACACCGGGCGCATGCCCGAACCGTTCGACATCCTTTCCGACTGCCACCGTAACGCGGCGTTTGTGCTCTTCCACGCGCACCACTTACCGCGATTGGCGGTGCAACCGGCAACCGTAAGTAAGATCGACGGCGACTTGTATCGAATTCAGATTCCCGTCGTTAACGACCGCGCCATCCCTTCGATGACCGAAATCGCCCGTCAGAATAAGTTGACCCGGCCCGATATCGCGACCGTTACCGGTGGCAAAGTCATCGCCTCCGGCATCGTGCGCGATCCATACCTGCATAAAGTCGATTACCAGTCGAGTCGGCCGGATCGATTGATGGTCTACGGTGTGAAAGGGTATTCGTCCGAGTTACTCGAATTTCTGGTCGAGAATCCTTCGCGGGAACTTACCTTCACTTACGACAGCGTGAAGGGCGGAAAAGTCACCGCGAAAATTCCGGTGAGGTAGTCATGCGACGGAGAGAATTTCTGGCCGCTCTAAGTTCGCCCGCGTTCGCCAACCCAAAGCCCTTCGATCCCGATTTCGGCACGGCCATCGAAGCGGCGGCGGCCATCGCCCAGGGCAAAATTTCGCCCGCCGAACTCGCCGCGCACACCCTCGCACGGATCGCGAGGCTCGACTCGAAAATCAATTCGATTTGTTGGAAGTTCGCCGCGCCGGCCGCACCGCCCCCCTCGGGTCCGCTCGCAGGCGTGCCGATCACCGTCAAGGAAAGCTTTGGTGTCGTCGGCTCGCCCGCAACGTTCGGCTTGCCGGAAAACAAAGAGTATCGTTCGAAAACCACCGCCACGGCTGTCGCTCGCCTGCAACAGGCGGGGGCATGGGTAGCGGGCAAAACCAACGTGCCGCAGCGCCTCGCCGATTGGCAGAGCGAGAATCCGGTCTACGGACGCACAAGCAATCCCTGGGATCCTTCCTTAACGGCGGGCGGCTCCTCGGGCGGGTCCGCCGCCGCGCTCGCCGCCGGATTCGGGTTTCTTTCGATGGGCTCCGATATCGGTGGATCGATTCGCGTGCCCGCGCATTTTTGCGGCGTCTACGGGCACAAGCCGACGCTCGACTTGATCCCGCGCACCGGCCACGCCGCCGGTCCCGCTTCGGACCGTCCCGCTCCGATGTCCAGCGGTCTTTCCGTCGTCGGTCCGATGGCTCGTAGCGCCCGCGATTTGGCCCTCGCCATGAAGATTACCGCCGGCCCGGACGGCGACGACGCCATCGCCTATAAGGCTGTACTGCCAAAACCCCGCCACACGAAGCTCACCGAGTTTCGCGTCGGCTATTGGGTCGAGGACCCTGCCTGTCCGCTATTGCCGGAAGTGGCCGAAGTCGTGGATCGGGCGCTTTCGCGGCTTGCCAAATCGAACGTTTCGATGAAAAAAGGACTCCCGCCCAACCTCGACGCTGAGTTCAGCCGAACTACCTACGTCAAACTGCTGATGGCGGCGATGAATTTGGAGGGCGGCGAAAAGATCCCGTTCGATCAATGGCGCGGCCACACCACCGCGCGCTTTGAGGTTCGCCGTGTTTGGCAAGCGTACTTTCACGATTTCGACGTCTTCCTAATGCCCGTTGCTTTCTCGCCGGCCTTTCCGCACGATCCCAATCCGGACCAAAACGCGCGCCGGATCGGCGATCGCCGTTTTATGGATCTCCAGTATTGGCCGCACTTTCCGGTAGTTTCCGGCCACCCGTCCACCGCCGTTCCTATCGGCCGGACGCGCTCCGGGCTACCCGTCGGCTTGCAAGTGATCGGACCTTACCTCGAAGACCTCACCTCCCTCGAATTCGCCGCCCTGATGGAACCCGTCTGCGGCGGATTCGAGAAACCGCCTCTCTTCTCGTGAACCAATCCGCCTCGACCAACCAACATCGCGCCATCGCGCAAGAGCGCGGCCCCGTCGCCATTGCCGTCGTGACCGTCAGCGATTCCCGAACGCCCGAAACCGATACCAATCGCAAGTATTTAGAAGAACGGATCGCCGCCGCCGGTCATCGTCTGTCCGCCTACCGGCTGATCAAAGACGAACCAGCCCAGGTTTCGGATGTCCTTGAAGAATTGGCCGCTTCCGAGGCGCAAATCCTGATCTGGAACGGCGGTACCGGCATTGCCCCGCGCGATACCACTTACGACGTGCTCAGCCGCCGCTTGGAAAAGACGCTGCCTGGATTCGGCGAGCTATTCCGCATGCTGAGTTTCGAACAGGTCGGCGCGGCGGCGATGCTATCCCGTGCCGTTGCCGGAGTTTACCGGGGGAAAGTGGTCATCTCGACCCCCGGCTCGCCCAACGCCGTCGAAACCGCCTGGACCCGGCTGATCGAACCCGAACTCGAGCATCTCGCCTGGGAAGTGGTGCGCACCCGCTAGAGTTGATGCGCATACGCTATGCTTGATGCATGCGTACGACTCTCAACATCGACGAAGACGCTTTGGAATTCGCCCGCGCTTATGCCGAGTCGTGCAATCTGACGCTCGGCGAGGCGGTTTCCAATCTGATCAGGCCTATCCGGCCCGCCAAGTACGTTACTTTGCCCAATGGGCTGACGATTGAGGACGTGCCGGAAGACGGCTCCTTGACCTCGGAAATGGTGACGAAAATCTTGAATGACGAATACGAAGAGATGGCTGCTCGATACCAACGCGTTGATAGCGCTACTCCGCCGAGATCACGTTCATCACCCCGCCGTCCGGCGTTGGTTCGATGAGTTCGGACGGCACGCTTGGGCGACCTGTCCGATTACGCAGGCGGGCTTTGTGCGTATTTGCGCCGCCGCTTATGGCATTTCTCAGCCCGAAGCCCGTCGCCGCCTGGAACGCGGAATCGAACACCCAGCGCACAGCTTCTGGCCGGCGGACGTATCGTATTCTGAAGCGATTAGCCTACTGCTGGAACCCATGGGTCATAAACAAGTCACCGACGCCTACCTGTTGGGACTTGCCCTCCACCACGGCGGACAGCTTGCGACCTTCGACAAAGCCCTCAAAATCTACTTTGGAGAGGGCGTCGAACTGATCGCTACTTGATCTTGCCTTCTTTGTACTCGACGTGCTTGCGGATTGTCGGGTCGTACTTCTTCTTCACCAGCTTTTCTTTCGACAGCTTGGGATTTTTTGAAGTCGTGTAGTAGTGGCCGGTTCCGGCGGTCGAGACGAGCTTGATTAGTTCGCGCATCGCTACACCTTCACCCCACGTTTCCGCATATCGGCAATAACGGCGTCCGCGCCCTTCTTGTCGATCGTCCGCAGGCCTTTCGCCGATACCCGAAGCTTCACGAACCGATTCTCGGAGGGCACCCAAATACGCTTTTCGTGCAGATTCGGCTCAAAACGCCGCTTGGTCTTGTTGTTGGCATGGGAAACGCGGTTGCCGTACATGGGCCGCTTTTCCGTCACGGGGCATACTTTGGCCATCTCTCGAAAACTCCCTGGGAATTCTGGGACGACTGGAACGAACGCCCCATCGCTAAGTATACCGTAACTTTCTCTACGGGGTAAATCCGTGCTCGCCCATCCAGGCGAGCATCTGCTCCGGCCAGGCGCTCACCCGATTCGCCGACGGGCGCAGTCCGAATCCGTGCCCACCCTTCTCGTAGATATGCATCTCCACCGGAATCTTCGCCGCCTGCAACTCCAGATAAAACTTGACTGTGGGGACGACATGCGAAGGATCGTCGTGCGTGCACACCATGAACGTTGGCGGCGCGTCCGCTTTCACGGGAAACAGCGGCGGAGCCTCGGGCTTGTTCGCGCCTGGCCGGTACCACGGGTAGATCAGCACGTTGAAGTCGGGCCGGGAACTCGCGCGTTCAACCAGATCGGCGGCTCCCGCATCGCCCGCGTCGTACTTCGTGCCGATCATCCCGGCCACTTCGCCGCCCGCCGAAAATCCGATGAACCCGATCTTCTTCGGATCGACGCCCCACTCCGCGGCCCGCGCCCGTACCAGCCGCACGGCCCGAGCTGCGTCCGCATGTTCGTCCCCTTCGAGCGTGTACTTCGACCCTTCCGCCTTCGCCAGCCGGTATTTCAGGACGAACGCCGCGATCCCGCGCTCATTCAGCCAATCGGCGATCTCCCAGCCTTCCTTTTCGATCACCAGTTGCCGGTTGCCGCCGCCCGGCGCGACGATCATCGCGGGGATTGGTCCCGTTGCCCGCTTGGCAGGCAGGAACACATAGACGCTCGGATTGTGGACCTGTGTGAAGCGGCCCGGCAGTCCGGAGTACTTGGCGTTTACCGCTGGAGTAGAGACCTCCGCCGCTCCGGTCATCGCGTTCGGAGCCCCATTCTTCCATAGCGGAATCTCGTGTCCCCGCTCGGCGGCCAGCAACAGGATCGCGGCGAAAATCATGCCGCTACGGTATCACTTCGCTATGCTCAACCGGATCGCCACCACGCCGTGAGAAGGCACTTCCGCCGAGAAGCTTTCGGAAACCGCCAGTAAGTCCGTGTGTTTCCACAAATCCCGCGCCCGCCACCGGCCATCCAGTTCGAGCGCCGCCAGATCCGCCGTCACCGTCGCCGCCCCCGCGCCGCGATTGAACAGGGCCAACGCGTACTCGCCCTTATCGAGCGGTTTCAGCCAAACTTCGGTGTCGCCCGACTGCGCCACCCGCCGCCCGGCCTTACCCAGCTTGTCCTGATTGACCGCGATCACGTCCCGGTTTAGCAGAATCTCCTTCGTCTCCGCGCTCATCGACCGCACGTCGTTACCCGCCATCAGCGGAGCCGCCGCCATTGCCCACAGGGTGAAATGCGTGCGGTACTCCGTGTCCGTCATGCCGCCGTTACCCACTTCGAGCATGTCCGGATCGTTCCAATGGCCAGGTCTCGCATACTGCGCCAGATCGCTTTGCCGGAACCCAATGCCCGCCATCGAATCCCACGTGTCGCGAATGTCGAACGTCGTGCGCCACAGGTTGCCGCCCGCCGCCGGTCCCCACTCGAACACCTTGTTGTCGCCGTACTGGCAGATCGACAGCACGATGGGCCGGCCTGTTGCGCGAAGAAGCTCCGCCATCTTTTGGTAGACCAACGGCTGCTGTTCCGCCGTGTAGATTTGCCCGGCGCTGCACCAGTCGTACTTGATGTAGTCGAATCCCCATTCGGCCCACTGCTTTGCGTCTTCCTCTTCGTGGCCGTAGCTGCCTTGATACATCGGATTGCACGCGCGCGGTCCCGGCGATGTCCACAATCCGGCTTTCAAACCTTTCGAATGGATGTAATCGACCGTCGCCTTCATGTCCGGAAATTTCGAATTCGGTTGCAACCGCCCGCGCGTGTCCCGCTCGCCTTCCCAACCGTCGTCGATCACCAGATACGTGTATCCGGCATCGCGCATACCCGTCGAAACCATCGCGTCGGCGATCTCGCGGACTTCTCTATCGGTGATATTCGTGCGGAACTTGTTATAGCTGTTCCAGCCCATGGGCGGCGTAGCGGCGAGTCCGTTCCAAGCAAGCGTCTTTTTCGCGGGCAGCGGCATCGGCTTCAGACGAGCGGCTTCGCGCGCGGCGATCTCCTCCGCAGTTAGCCTCTTCGCCCGCATCGGTCCGCCGAATCGCATACCCGGCCCGCCCGGACCCATTCCCGGCGGCGGTCCTCCCGGACCGGGTCCAAACCCCGGAGGCGGCGTCATCGTCAAAACCAGTTCTTCGCCTTCAAACTTCCCGGTGTACTTCATCGGGCGCGTCTCGCCGCCTAACGTAAACTCCACGGTGAACCGGACGTTATCGCCGTCGATGGCGATATCGCCGATCTTCTGCTGGCCCATCATCGAGCCGGAGGTGCCCGTCCATGCACCGTTGCGGCGCTCGAAGGTGAAGACGCTTTCCATGGCGCGCATCCCGGCCGGAGCGCCCGGCGGCATCTCGCGTCTCGCCACCCAAGTCCCGGCGAGATCGGCGGCCAAAAGCAGGGAAAGCAGCATGGCCATTCGATATCACGCGCCACGCACGGTGAATGTAAAGAAAGGTAGCGGTAACTCGCTATTCTGAAAGGTCGATAAACGGATTCGTCGCCCGAACTTTCCCATATAGCCGATCGTGCTGGAGATCCTCGGTGACGATTTCACCAAGACCGTAGTGCTCGGCGTAGGCCCATAAGTGCGAGTCGAACCAACTTAGGCCATAAGCCGCTGAACCGCGCAACGCTAACCGCAGGATGTCCTCATTCGGATAAAGAATCGTGAACTGCGCCAGAAACTCCTCCGCCTCGCGTCTAGCCTCGGACTCGCTTAGGATGGAACGTCCACCGGTCGTCCGGCTTGCCGCCGCGACGAACTCCACAATGGCTTGATGCGGCACGCGGATAGAGTCCTGGGCGACTCCGTTCCGCAATAAATTTATCGCTATCCACCGCTTTGCTGGAAACCGGTGATCGAACCGGTACACAAGAATATTGGTGTCAATCAGCGCGACCACGAGTGTAAAGATCCTCCCGCGTCCAGCCTCGGTCTTGCGGGGGCTTTCGTGAGCCGGAGCCTCGTTCCGAATACCGCTCCGTTGCCTGATCGAACAGCTTTAGGCGAGCCTCGCACTCAAGCGCACCGGTCTGGCGGCCTTCCGGGATCACCCGAATGCCATCTCCCGCCGGGATCCACTCCAACCGCTGACCCGGCTCGATCCCGAACTGACGCGCGATGGTTTTTGGAATTGTCACCTGGAACTTCGATGTGACAGTGGCCATATCCTTACTTTAACAAGGATGGAATCCTTGCCGTCGGTGTCGAATCGGCGCGATTGAGAGGGGCAACCTTCGTCATTTCGTCATTGACCGAATTGGTTTCCGTTTGACGTGGAAGCGCTATCACTTCCGCCGCTTACCCTTCGCCGCGCTCGCTTCCCGCTCCGTCAGCGTCTCGGGCAGCAGGGACTTGATGTAAGTCTGATACGGCAATCCCTTGTGGGCCGCCTGCTTGCGTGCGAGCGTCAAATGCGCCTCGGGAATCCGCAGCGACACCACCGGAGTCGCGGCTCTTTTCTTCGCTTCCGCGATGCGCTCGAGCGAATTCTCTTTTGTGAGAATCTGCGCCTCGCCGCGCTCCACGGCTTCGAGCAAGTCCTCATCGTGCTTGTGGCGATTGTCGTGACCACCACTGCGCTTCCTCCGCTTCGGCGAACTACGGAACCCATCGCTTCGTCGTATTCATGGCAGCTCACTCAAACTCGACGCCAAACGCACGCTAGTGCAGCGAGTATATATACGTTCCGTGCGATCGCAACCCTGGAGCCAAAATAATCGCCACGACCTCAACCTCTTCCCGCCTCTCGACTATCGAACTGCCGCCGTCAAATGCGACCAATAACCGATCTTCGAGACGCAGCCCATCCGCAACCAAGGCGAAAGAAAAGGGAAACGTCGTTTGTTCGAATACAGTACTTTTGGCTAAATTACCCTCATCTGCGCCAAAACCGCCGCAACCCAAACATCGTCCGCCGCGTCCACCCCGCATTGACAATGGGCTCGAACAAGATCCCTGCATTGACGCGGCCCGGTGCGGGTATATGATGTAAACAGCTGGAAGAAGGTCTATATGGCAAAGACGTTGGCGATTTTCCTCACGTTTGTCCTTGCGTTCCCCACTTGGGCGCAGAAGAAAAAAGACGCGAACGAGCCGCAACGGGAAACCGTCGCGAAGCCCATGTCCGAAAAGGAACGCCGCAAGCGCGAAGAGAAGCTCCGCAAGGAACTGGAAACGCCCTTCCGCAAGTGGCTCAACGAGGACGTCACCTACATCATCACCGACGAAGAGCGTTCCGCGTGGAAACGCCTCGCCACCGACGAAGAGCGCGAGCAGTTCATCGAACAGTTCTGGCTTCGCCGCGACCCCTCGCCCGATTCGGCCGAAAACGAGTTTAAGGAAGAGCACTACCGCCGTATCGCGTACGCCAACGAACGCTTCGCTTCGGGTATCCCCGGCTGGAAAACCGATCGCGGCCGGATTTACATCACTTACGGTCCGCCGGACGAAATCGAATCGCATCCCTCGGGCGGCACCTACGAGCGGCCCATTGAAGAAGGCGGCGGCACGACTTCCACCTTCCCCTTCGAGAAGTGGCGCTACCGCTATCTCGACGGCGTGGGCTTGGGCAACGACATCAATATCGAATTCGTGGATCCCACGATGACCGGCGAGTACCGCATGACCATGGACCCGTCGGAGAAAGACGCACTGCTCTACGTGCCCAACGCCGGCCTGACCCTCTACGAGCAGATGGGCATGTCCTCGAAAGTAGACCGCTTCTCGCGCACCGACGGTACGCGTCTCGGCACCGGCAACCAACCGCTGCCGATGCGCATGAATCAATTCGAGCGCCTGCAACAGTTCGCCGCGCTCCAAAAAGCGCCCAAAGTGAAGTTCACCGATCTCGAAGCGCAGGTGAACTCGAAGATCACCTTCAACATCCTGCCCATCCAGGTCCGCGCCGACTTCATGAAGATGACCAACTCCACCGTGATGGCCTATATCACCATCCAAATGGAGAAGCGCGACTTGCAATTCAAGCAGTCGGAAGGCATCGCCAAGGCGATGGTCAATATTTACGCGCGCATCACCTCCATGTCGCGCCGTGTGGTTAACGTTTGGGAAACGCCAGTCGTGATCGAGACCCCGGCCGAGATGTTGCAGGAGGCCGCGAAAGGGAAGGCGATCTATCAGAACGCCGTGCCGCTGCCCCCGGGCAACTACCGCCTGAACGTTGTGGCCAAGGACGTGGTCGGCGGGAACATGAACAACTACGAAGTAGCCATCGCCGTTCCGCGCTACGACGACGAAAAACTGGGGATGAGCTCGATCATCCTCGCCGACCAGATCGAAAAGGTTCCCACCAAGAACATCGGCGCGGGGCAATTCGTGATCGGTACCTCGAAAGTCCGCCCGCGTCTCTCGGAAAGTTTCTCGCGCGAAGAGCGGATGGGGATCTACCTATCGCTCTATAATTTCGGGCCCGACGAGAAGACCCAAAAACCGAGCGGCACCATTGAATACGAAGTGGTGAAGCAGGGGACTAACGAGAAAATCCTCGAGTTTTCGGAAGACGTGACGGCCATCGCGGGCGCCTCCGCCACGCAGGTCACCGTCGAGAAACTGCTGCCTTTGAAAACGTTGGAACCCGGAGCGTACACCTTGAAAATGAAGGTGACCGACAAGCTCCGCAACCAGACGTTGACGCCCACTGCCAACTTCAACGTTACGTAGACTGAAAGGCCGAACGGTGATCCTCGCGCCTCGTACCGCCCGTTTGTTCGGCAGCCTAGCGGTTGCAAGTTCGGTGTGCCTGGCGATCGAACCGGCGGAGACGATGCGATTTCATTTGCACGGCTCCATCGTCGGATTGGTGACCGGGCCGTCGGGGTCGGGGCAGATGGGCGCCACCGTCCTGCTGCTCAATAAGTACGACCAGCTCGTGAAGCGTACTCTCACCAATGAGCGAGGCGCGTTCGGGTTCGACTTTCTGGCGCCCGACGCCTACTCGGTCCGGGTCAGTCAAACTAGCTTCGCCCCGGCCTCGAAAAACGGGGTGCGCGTCGATCCCGGCATGCGGTCGTTCCTGTCGATCCGGCTGGCTTCGATGGCAAGCGCCATTCGGCTTTCGGGAGCCGCCCCCAATGCCGCCACGCTGATGAGCGACGAATGGAAGTGGGCCTTGCGCGCCTCGTCGGCCACCCGACCCAT
This sequence comes from Bryobacteraceae bacterium, assembly GCA_033763835.1. Classification (GTDB taxonomy): domain Bacteria; phylum Acidobacteriota; class Terriglobia; order Bryobacterales; family Bryobacteraceae; genus JAPKYZ01. The sequence goes on from JANRJS010000014.1 coordinate 175,668, forward strand.
TCTGCGCTGGCTACCGAAGCCGCGATTCGATGCCCCGGGAACGCCGCGACCCGCCTCTACTTCGACGGGTGTCTTTTCGGAAACCCGGGGCCTTTTGAAGCTTTCGGCGGGCGAAATGGGCTCGGCGGATGCCGCTTCGGTCGCCGACCTCGGTACCGGATTTGCCCTCGCCACTTCGATGTTCGGATCGAGCCGCGTGTTGTTCTCGGGTAACGTCGGATACTCTTCGACAGGAGTACCCGCAGCCGGATTCCGTACTTCGTACCGCCGCCTCGACACAGGAAGCGACTATTTCAACCCGGAAGTAAAGCTGACCGTTAAGCAAGTGTTTTTACCGACACGAACGGGCGACCGGATGAACGGCGTTCCCACCGGCGGTCTGCCCGCGTTGCGGTCCATGTCCGCTTCCGCAATCGACCGCATCAAGCTCTCCGAGTTCGTCGAAGCGGAGATCGGCGCGTCGCTCGATTCGGTCAGCTTTTTGAACCGGCTCAATTATTTGAGTCCGTACGCGGTGGCCAGCGCCCGATTGGGAAATATGGGGATGCTCGAACTCGGGTTTAGCTCCGGTCTTCCTCCGGCGGAGTTGCAACGGACACGGCGCGCCGCCAGTCAAACCGTGCGCGACGAGAACTTCGACCTCAACCAGAACGTCGCCGCCCTGGGGTTGATGCCGCGTCTCAGCATATCGGGCGGCGAAACCCGCCTGCAGCGCTCGACCAATTATGAAGTGGCTTACCGGCGGAATTTCGGTAGGCGTTCCGTGACGGCGGGCGTCTATCGCGAATCGATTTCGAACGCCGCGTTGACCATCGCTTCTTCCGACGGCGTCTTCCCGGCCAACGACGTCCTGCCGGACTTCAATTCCCACAGCGGTGTGTTCAACGCCGGCCGCCTGGACCGCATGGGATTTTCGGCTTCGGCGTCGCAGTCGTTCGGCGACGCGCTCACGTTGGAAATGATCTTTTCGCGCGGAGGTGTGCTGCGCACCGACCGCCGGACGCTCGATTCCGACGATCCCTCCGCCATCCGTTCCGCCATCCGGCAAAGCCGCCAGAATGCGGTCACTAGCCGAGTGCAGGGGAGGCTCCCCGGTTCCGGCACGCGCTACTTGGCCTCCTACCAGTGGACCGACTATCGCGCGCTCTCACCAGGCCATATGTTTTTAACGGGCGTTGCGTCCCCCGACGCCGGACTCAATCTCTCGATCCGCCAGCCCGTCCCCACTCTCCCGTTCATGTCCGGGCGAATGGAACTCACCGCCGAAATGCGGAATTTGCTCGCGCAAGGGTACCTTCCGCTCGACACAACCGCCGGACGCCGCCTCATGCTCATCCACACGCCGCGCGCCGTCCGGGGCGGACTGAGTTTCTTCTTTTAGTGATCACAGTCGCTTCCGCCGCCGACCTCGATTTGATCCGCGCCCTCTTCCGCGAATATCGCACTAGCGTCGAAGCGCCGGAGTGCTTTACGGCATTCGAGCGGGAAGTGGAGGCTCTGCCGGATGGCTACTTCGCGATCCTGCTAGCGGGCAATGTTGGGTGCGTGGCGCTGCGCGAACTCGCGCCCGGGACCGCCGAGATGAAGCGCCTGTACATCCGTCCCAGCGGGCGCGGGCGAGGCCTGGGCAGGAAGCTGGTGGAAGCGTCGCTAGAACACGCCAAGAATCGCGGTTACGGTACGCTTCGGCTCGATACGCTCGAAACGATGTCCGCCGCGATCGCGCTTTACCGGTCGATGGGGTTCACGGCGATCGAACGCTACAACAACACTCCCGGCGAGCGGACGCTGTTCTACGAAAAGCGGTTGTAGGCGGTAAATGTGTCCGCCCGCCGAGGTAAAGTCGGGTTAGAAGCCTCTATGCCGGTAGCCACACCGATCAAGACCAGCGTCAGCGCAGAGCTATACAAGCTGGACTTCGCCGCCTGGGCCGACGCGACTTCAAAGATGCTTCTGCAAGGCCGTTTCGACGAAATTGGTATCGAACAACTGGTGGAGGAGGTCCAAGCATTAGGTGACAGCGTGCGATCCGAGGCGGCGAACCGCTACGCCGTCCTCGTCGCGCATATCTTGAAGTGGCGTCACCAGCCCACGAGGCGCAAAGGTGGTTGGCAAGCCACGATCGTGGAGCAACAGCGCGCGCTCCGCCGGTTATTGAAGCGGAATCCGAGCGTGATACGCATGGTTCGAGACGAGTGGCCGGAAATTTGGGACGACGGACGGGCGATGGCGCTCGCCGAAACTCGCCTCGCCGCATCGACCATTCCGAGCCCTCCAGACCTCGATCCCCTTGAGTGCCTTGAGATCGAACTCCCCTGGGAAGACTGACCTTCGCCGGACTACTCCATGTGCGCCCGCACCTTCCGGCGCTTACTCCATGTGCGCCCGCGCCTTCCGGCGCTTACTCCATGTGGGTGCGGGCGTCCTCGATGATCCGGCACGCGCGCATAGGATTGAAGACGCCGCAAGCGCAGAAGCGGGCGAGATAGCTCACCGCTTCATCGGGTGTACGGCGGCCTTCCTTCACCCAATCGATCATCTTCTTCGCCATCGATTGGGAGATCATCCCATGCCCGCACATCGTGGTGAGGGTCAGCACCTGCGTGGAGGGAAGCTTTTCGGTCTTGTTCTGAAACCCGCAGGAGTAATTCACGCTGTGCCGAGCGAGTCCGGCGGCGTCCAGAATTTCCTCCGCGCCCTCGACCGCCGTCGAGATGTTGACGCACAGCCCCAAATCCGCTTCCTTGACCTTCTTCACGAAGCCGATCGCGTTCTCGCGCTTGTCAAACACCACGGCCGCCGTGCCCGGCTTGTCGAGACCGTCGATGACGGCCTGGAAGTTCGGCTTGTGGTCGCGCCGCCAGTGCGCCATCGGATTCAAGCCTTGGCTGGCGCGTAACGCGCCGCCCTTCGCGCCGTCGCCCATGTTCACCGGGTGAAACGGCAGGGCCATCGAAAGGAACTTTTTCAGGCGCGGCACGGCGTCGTCGTCGTTCTTGCCTTTGCTGGTGATGGCGAAGACGATGATGTCGTCGTTGAAACTCTCGGACGACCCGTAGCGATGGAGGGTGTTGGTCATGTTAGTGGGCCGCTCCTACCGGCTCGCGATCTTCGGATTTCGCGGCGGCGTTCGTAATGCGGCCCAAGCCGGAGTTCGTTTTCGCGCGCTGCGGGTTGTAGCCGTTGCGGTGCAGGATTTCAACCAGCCGCCGTTCGTCGCCGTCGTTTTCACAACGCGTACCCGCGCCGATCACCACCACGGTCGGCAACTCGGTTTGCACCTCGCGCACCAGTTGGATAATCTCGTCCGCCCGCTCGAGCGGCACCTTGATCTCGACGATGCACGAAAGGACTTTCTCATTCAGCACTTCGTCCGGCAAGGTGCCCGTGGCGACGTCGCTCATCAGCGCCGTCACGGGATTCTTCTTCTCGAACGGCACGCCCGCGCGCGCCAGCGCCTGCGTCATCTTTTGCACTTCCCAAAAGCGCACGCCGACGCCCGGCCGTCCGAACTCAATGGTGAAATTCACTTCGCCGAGCTTGCAGCGGCCCGTCACGTCGTTCGTCTTGACTTCCTCGGTGCCACGCCCTTTAACGCCCGTCGATTCGTGCGGAACGGTGGGGTCGGAAAACGCGCGCCGGATCGTGCGCGGCCACACCAGTTCGTCGGGTTCGAACGCGTCGGTGGGGCAAACGTCGGGTTCGGGATCGAAACGGATCCGGAAGAACTTCAGCACCTCGCGCAGGCCGCGAACCAGCGTGGGGTTTAGATGCTCCTTGCTCAAGCCGTTGTAGCAGGAGTAGCACTCGACGCACTCGTCGGCGTTGATCGTCGATCGTTTCAGCACCGGGTCCACATAAATCGCGCCCACCGGGCAAACGTAAGTGCAGTTGCCGCATGCCACGCACTTGTTGGGATTGATCTTCATGCGTTACCTTCCTGTCCCGTCCGCGCGATCTCGCGGGACGCGTCGATCCTCGAAAACAAGAACGCCGCCACCACGCAAAGAGCCGCGGCGATCAAAAACGGTTTGTCCCAGCCGGAACTTTTCACGATGTAGCCGAGGGCCGTAGTCGAAATCGCACCCACCAGATTACCGCACGTATTCATCACCGCCGAGACGCTGCCCGCGAAGTCCCGCCCGATATCGAGCGGTACGGCCCAACTCACGCCGACGGTGGTTTCGAGGCCGAAGACTCCGATACAAGTCAATACGATACAGGTCTCGGCGCTGGCCGCAAGGGTTGCGGGCACGATGGCGGCCGCGGCGATCAGAAATCCGGCTACGGCTACCGAACGGCGCGCGAACCGGAGGTCGCCGCTCCGCTTGCCGATTTCGTCGGAAAGCCAGCCGCCCAAAAAATCGCCGGCCGTCGCGGCGAGCAAAGGAAGGGAGGCGTAGAAGGCCATCTCTTTCAAGTTCAGTCCGCGCGCGGCTTTGAGATAGGTGGGGAACCAGTCGAGATAGATGGCGAGGCACCAAGCGTAGCAACCGTACATAGCGGAAAGAGTCCAGACGGTGCGCGACGCAAGGATCGCGCTCCAGGGCACTTGCGACGTAGCTTTCTTCGGTGCGCCGCCCAGCCCGTCGTGGATCAAATCGAGTTCGGCCGCGTTTACGGAGGAGTGCTCGGCCGGTGTGTCCCGGTACCAGAAGAACCAGACTGCCGCCCAGGCGAGACCGAGAGCGCCAAAGGCGAAGAAAGGCGCGCGCCAGCCGTAGCTCGAAATCATCCAGGCCACGATCGGCGGAGTGAACGCGGCTCCCAATCGCGATCCGGCGTGCGTAACGCCTTGCGCGTAACCGCGCTCGACAGGCAGCATCCAGCGGGATAGCGAGCGGGTAGCGATGGGGAAGGCTCCCGCCTCGCCGACGCCGAAGAGGAAGCGGCAAACGGTCATCGACGCGACGTTCCAGGCAAGCGCGGTGGCCGATGTAAACAGGCTCCACCAGGTAACGATTAGCGTCAGCGCACGCCGCGGCCCGATGCGGTCGCCCAACCATCCGCCGGGGATTTGGAACAGAGCATAGCCCCAGCGGAACGCGCCTAAAATCAAGCCCATAGTGGTGACGTCAATGGCGAACTCGGCCTGGATCGACGGCGCGGCAGTCGAGATCACCACGCGGTCCATGTAGGTGATCATGTAGGCCAACACGGTGAGCCAAAGCACCTGGTGGCGTACGCGCGTGGGCCGCATGGGAACGGCGATGATATCAGAGAGCCGGGCACCGGGCGGCGCACTACGTTACTGGTGCGCGAACCGTTGCTAGTGCCGTTTCTTTGCTTCGTCGCCGGGCTGGTCGCCGGGCTCGAAGGAGTCGGGTGGGCGGCAGTTGCGTTCTTCGCTCTCTGTTTGCCTCGGACGCGAGTGCGGCCTTTGGCGATCGGGTTGGGGCTGTTCTCCGCGGGATCGGCGTATCGAGTTTGGCGAATGCCGGGCGCGCCGCCCGAACTCGACGCGGTGGACGGCGAACTGGTGACGATCTCCGGAATGGTGATCGAGCCACCGAAGTTCTCCCCCGACCGCGAGCAGTTTGTTATCGAACTCGCGCCCGGCGCTCGTGCGCGAGTGAACGTCTTCGTCAAGCCCGGCGAGTCGCCACCGGCGCTTGAATACGGCCAGCGCGTCGAGGTCGACGGCCGGGTGCGGCGTCCGCGCAACTACGGGAACGAAGGGGCTTTCGATATCGAGCGTTACTTGGCGCGGCAGAAGATCTACTGGCAAGTTTCGGCGCGGGCCGTGCGCGTGACGGCGGCCGGCCTGGGACATCCCGGCTGGGCGGCGCTCTATCGAGTGCGCAGCGATCTGCTCGCGCGCATCGACCGGCTTTTCGGCGAGCGCAGCGGACAAGTGGCGGCTCTTTTGATCGGCGAATCGGCGAAGCTCGACCGGGATTGGACGGACACGTTTCGCCGCACGGGAACCTATCATGCGCTGGTGGTCTCGGGCACGCACGTGACGGTGCTGGCGGGCGTGATTCTTTTTTCGCTCAAGTGGATGTTCGTGCCGGAATCGGTGGCCACCGCGCTCACCGCGGCGCTCGCGTGGATGTACGCGCTGATGGCCGGAGGGAATGCGCCCGCCGTTCGCGCCGCCGCCGGGTTTTCCTTGTATTTGCTCTGCCGGTTCCTTTTCCGCCGGGCGCGGTTGCTGAACGTCCTCGCGGCGGTGGCTTGGGCTTTCGTTCTCGCCGATCCGGAATCGTTGTTCGATGCCAGCTTTCAACTCTCGTTTCTCTCGCTCGCGGCCATCGGCGCGATCGCATTGCCTCTCGACGAGCGGTTCGCCGCTCCCTACCGGCGAGCCTTGCGCGGATTGGCGGACACGGCGCGCGATCCTCGCCTGGACGCTCGCGCCGCGCAGTTCCGGGTGGAGTTGCGCTTGCTCGCCGAGACGGTCGCGCTCTGGACGCGCGTTCCGCAACGGTGGGCGGCTGTCACGTTGTCTTGGGCCTTGCGTCCGGTATTTTGGGCGGTCTCGCTAGTCCTGATTACCGCGTCGGTGCAGGTGGCGCTGGCCGTGCCGTTCGCGGTGTACTTCCACCGCTGGGCGTTTACTGCGGTATTCGCGAACGTAGCTATCGTCACGCTGCTCGAAGCGGCGATTCCAGTGGGCTTCGCGGCGGCGTTCTCCGGATGGGCTCCGCCGGTTCGATTGACCGAGTGGGCCATCGCTACCGCGAGCGCGCTCGCCGAATGGCACGTTCGCTGGGAACCGGATTGGCGCATCCCCGCGCCCCCGCTATGGCTCGCATTGGTGGCGATTCTGGCCTTGGTGGCGTTGGCCTGGACGTTGCGGCGCGATTGGCGATGGTCCATACCGGCGGGTACGGCGGCGCTTACCGCGCTGGGCGTCTTGATCGTGCATCCCTTTCCGGCGGTAGCGGACGAAGCCCGCTTGGAAGTCACGGCGATCGATGTCGGTCAAGGCGACGCGCTGCTTCTCGTCATGCCCGATGGCACTCGTATGGCGGTCGACGCGGGCGGAATCCCTTCGTATGGGCGCGCGCGCAAGCCGATGGACGTGGGCGAAGAAGTGATCGCGCCGTATCTGTGGTCGCGCTCGATCAAGACGCTGGATATCCTGGCCCTGACGCACGCGCACGCGGACCACATGGGCGGCATGGCGGCGCTGATCGCCAACTTTCGTCCTCGCGAGCTTTGGATTAGCGGACTGGGCGACAGTCCAGAGCAAGCCGAACTGTTGCGGTTTGCGAGATCGCGCGGTGTCGAGATTCTCTATCTGCGCGCGGGGCATATACGCCGGTTCGGCGGCGCGAGTGTCGAGTTGCTCGCTCCGGCCGCTGAAGAGGATTACGAGGGTCCGCCGCGCAACGAGCACTCGCTAGTGATATCGGTGAAGTTCGGGAAACACTCGTTTCTGCTTCCCGGCGACGCAACGTGGCTCGATCCGCCTCCCGGCCGGTTGGACGTTCTGAAGCTCCCGCATCATGGCGGGCGTAACCGGGCGACTCCGGTGCTGGCGGAGGAGAACCGGCCCATGCTTGGGCTAATTTCGGTGGGCGCGGCGAACAGCTACGGACATCCGCACGCGACGACGATGGATGCGCTCGCCGAATCGCGCACGCAGGTCCTGCGAACGGACCGCGACGGGCGGGTGACGATCGTGAGCGATGGGCGGCGCTTGCGGTGGGGTACTTTCCGCGATCGGGATATACACTAGTCTTCATGCAACGTGACAACACCGAACCCGTCGTTTGGTTTCTGGCCGGTGCGGCCGTGGGCGCGGCCCTCGGTCTGCTGTTCGCTCCGCAATCGGGAGAAGAGACGCGCCGTTTGATCGCTTCGAAGACGAGCGAAGGGCGCGATCGCCTCACCGAATCGGGCCGCGACCTTTACGAGAAGGGCCGCGAGTTCGCCGATGAGGCCGCCCAGTTGTTCGAACGCGGCAAGAATCTCGTACAGGGCTAGCGATGGAGTTGGCAGCGCTGCCTCCGTTCGTCAACGAGCCTTACCGCGACTTCTCGCTACCCGAAAATCGCGCCGCAATGGAATCCGCCCTTGCGCAAGTGCGCGCGGAATTAGGAAGCGAGTATCCCATTCGCATCGCCGGTCGCGAGTACACCACGCCCGATAAGATTCGGTCTACCAATCCGTCGCGGCCTTCCGAAGTCGTGGGCGTGCACCAGAAGGCGACGCCCGAGATGGCGAACCTGGCGGTGGAGACGGCCTTGGCCGCCTTCGCCGATTGGGGTTCGACTACGCCGGAGCATCGCGTAGAACTCACCTTTCGTGCGGTCGAGATTCTGAAGCGGCGCAAGAGCGAATTCAACGCATGGCTGATTTTGGAATCCGGCAAGAACTGGGCCGAGGCCGAAGCCGACACCGCGGAAGCCATCGACTTTATGGATTACTACGCGCGGCAGATGCTGAAGCTTGCGAATCCCGCTCCGCTAGTCGAAATGCCGGGCGAGCGCGGGCGGTTGGTGTATTTGCCGCTGGGCGTGGGCGTCATTATTCCGCCGTGGAACTTTCCGCTCGCCATTCTCGTCGGCATGACCGTGGCGTCGCTGGTCGCGGGCAACACCGTCGTGATCAAGCCGTCGAGCGACACTCCCACCATCGCGGCAAAGTTCATGGAAGTGCTCGCCGAGGCGGGCTTCCCGGATAGCGTCTACACTCTGCTGCCCGGCTCCGGCGCGGCCATCGGCGATCTGTTGGTGACCCACCCCAAGACGCGATTTATCTCGTTCACCGGCTCCAAGGAAGTGGGTCTCCGCATCAACGAACTCGCGGCGAAGACGCAGCCGGGGCAAAAGTGGATCAAGCGCGTGGTGGCCGAAATGGGCGGCAAGGACGCGATTATCGTAGACCGCGAAGCCGATCTCGAGGCCGCCGCGCAAGGCGTAGTGGCGAGCGCGTTCGGATTCCAGGGGCAGAAATGCTCGGCGTGCTCGCGCGCGATCGTCGACGAGGCGGTGTACGACGAGTTCCTCGAAAAGATCAAGGCGCGCACCGAAGCGCTGACGCAGGGGCCCGCCGACGATCCGGCCAACTTCCTCGGTCCCGTTATTAATGCGGGCGCGAAGAAAACGATTCTCGACTACATCGAGGTTGGTAAGAAAGAAGGCCGGTTGGTGACGGGCGGCCAAGCGGCTCCGGGCGACGGCCACTTCATCCAGCCGACGATCGTCGCCGATATTGGCGCTAAGGACCGGCTTTTCCAAGAAGAGATTTTCGGACCCGTGCTCGGCGTGACCAAGGCTCGCGATTTCGACCACGCGCTGGAGTTGGCGAACGATTCCGAGTACGGGCTCACCGGCGCGGCGTACTCGAAGAATCCCGAAAAGATCGCGAAGGCGCGCGACAAATTCTTCGTCGGCAATTTGTATCTCAACCGCAAGTGCACCGGCGCGATGGTGGGCGCGCATCCGTTCGGCGGCTTCAACATGAGCGGTACGGATTCGAAGGCCGGCGGCCCGGATTACCTTTTGCAGTTCGTGCAGCCGAAGACGATCGCCGAGAAAATCTCGTAGACCGCTCGCGCGCGGCATCCCATAAGGGTGCGGGGCGTAAAGAAACAACACTTGCCGGAGAAAGTCTGCATGCACTGCGGGCGCCCCTTCGTCTGGCGTAAGAAATGGGAGCGCGATTGGGAGAACGTCCGCTACTGCAGCGAGCGTTGCCGCCGGTCCCGGGGAGCGAAAGCGTGAAACGCGATTTCGCCTCGCGCGCGGAATTAGCCGGGTATCTCGCCGCCCAGTTTCCCGATCTGCCTGGGCCGGTCTCGCCCATCCGGGGCGGGCGTGCGGAGGCGGAACTGAAGCTCTCCGATTCCGATCCCGCCGCGTACGGCTTTTCTCGGAACTATCTAGATAGCAAGGTCACCGGACTCTCGCCTTATATCCGCCACGGCGTACTGCTCTTGGCCGAGGCTCGCGATCACGCCTTCGCGATGGCTGCGCATCCCTTCCACGTTTCGAAGTTCATCGCGGAACTCGCTTGGCGCGACTACTGGCAGCGGCTCTACTGGGAATGGGGCGCTGGTGTTTGGGAGGATCGCGAAGCCTACAAGACCGGTCTCGAATCGGCGGACTATGCGGACGAAATACCGGACGACGTGCGGGAGGGCCGCACTGGCCTCGCGTGCATGGACGCGTTCGCGAGCGATCTAACGGACACCGGCTACGTGCACAACCACGCTCGCATGTGGCACGCCGCATACATCGTGCACTGGCGTCGCGTGAAGTGGCAGGCGGGTGCGCGGTGGTATCTGGAGCATCTGCTCGACGGGGACGCCGCGTCGAACAATTTGTCGTGGCAGTGGGTGGCGTCCACGTTTTCGCATCGCCCGTATTTGTTCGATCGCGCGAATCTCGAAAAGTACACGAAGGGCCGATTCTGTTCCGGCTGCCCGGCGCGGGAGCGGTGTCCGTTCGAAAGAAGGCCCTATGACTGAGGCCATCTGGGTCCATCCATACGCGCTTACCGTGCCACGCGATTTACCCGCGATCTTCGTGTTCGACGATGAATTCCTGAAGCGCGAGCGTTGGTCGCTCAAGCGCGTCATGTTCGTCTACGAGTGCCTGCTCGAACTCCCGGTCGAGATCGTGCGCGGCGATACCGTTACGGAGGTGCGCCGCTTCGCGGGCGACCGCGCGATCCTGAGCGTGCCCGATCCGGACCCCTGGATTCAGGCTCGGCAGCGCGAGCTTGACACGCAACCGCTCGACCGCCCGCCGTTTGTCGACTATCGCGGCAAGCTCGATTTGAAACGCTTCTCGCGGTATTGGCAGCGTGTGGAACCGGTGCTGTTTCCGAAATGAACGGAGATCGGCGGTGAACGTCGTCTGGTTCAAGCGTGACTTGCGGATCGTCGATCATCGCCCGTTGGCGGAGGCGGCGGAGCGCGGCGCGGTCCTGCCCCTTTATATTTATGAACCGAGTGTCTGGAACGCGCCCGATTCCGACCCGCGGCATTGGCGATTCGTGCGCGAGTCTCTGATCGAGTTACGAGACAGTCTCGCGAAGCTCGGCGCGCCGTTAGTCGTTCGTGTGGGCGAAGCGCTCGACGTACTGCGGTCGTTGCCCGTCACCGCGCTCTGGTCGCACGAAGAGACGGGGAACGCGATGACCTACGCGCGCGACCGGGCGGTCCGGAAGTGGGCGCGCGAAGCGAAAATCCCGTTCATCGAGTTCCCGACCGGAGGTGTCGTGCGAAGGCTGAAATCGCGCGACGGATGGTCGAAGATTTGGGAACGGCGCGTCGCGGAGCCGGTTTTGGAAGCGCCGATGCGTCTCGATAGCCACGGGCTCGACCCCGGCGCGATGCCGGAGTTGCGGCCTACGATCGATACGCAGCCGGGTGGAGAGCGCGCGGCGCACGCGGTGCTGGACTCGTTTCTCGGCGGGCGCGGCGAGAACTACTATCGCGAGATGTCGAGCCCGATCACCGCCGAAACGGGATGCTCGCGGCTCAGCGCGCATCTCGCTTGGGGGACGATTTCGACGCGCCAAGTGGTGCAAGCGGTGCGCCGGGCGGCGGCGAAGACGGAATCGGCGAACTGGAAAAAATCGTTGGGGGCGTTCGACGCGCGGATGCATTGGCGCTGCCACTTCATGCAGAAGCTCGAAGACGAGCCGCGGATCGAGTTCGAGAACTTCGTGCGCGCCTACGACGGCTTGCGCGGTTACGACGAAGACCGATTCTCGGCGTGGGCCGAAGGCAGGACGGGATTTCCGTTTATCGACGCTTGCATGCGGTCGCTCGCCGCGACGGGCTGGATCAACTTCCGGATGCGAGCGATGCTCGTGAGCTTCGCTTCGTATCATCTTTGGCTCGATTGGCGGCCCACGGCGCTGCATCTGGCGAGGCTGTTTACGGACTACGAACCCGGCATCCATTACTCGCAGACGCAGATGCAATCGGGCACGACGGGGATCAACACACTGCGAATTTATTCGCCGGTGAAGCAGGCCGAGGATCAGGATCCCAAGGGCGAGTTCGTACGGCGATGGGTGCCGGAGTTCGGCGCGGGCCACTACCCCGCACCCATCGTCGATCACCGCGCCGCGATGCGAGAGGCGCGCGACAAGATTTGGGCGGTGCGAAAACTCGCGGCCACGCGCGCGGAAGCGGCGAACGTCCAGGAGCGTCACGGCAGCCGCAAACGCCCCGCCCCGAAGCGCGCCTCGACACAACTCAGCTTGTTATCCTGAAGGAACTAAGAAGTCACGAATTCCGAGTGGATTCTGATCGACGCGGCGCGGCCCTCTTCGGAGGGCCGCTCGCTTTTGGGGTGTTATTGCGAAACGGGCGGAATTCTGCGCACCTTGAGCTTGATGGCCTGAGGCGCGGCGTAGCTGTTCTGTTGTCCGCCCGCGCGGGTCTCGATCGTGCCCGACACGTAGATGGTCTGCTCTACCTCTTCCGCTGACGGCAGCGCTTCGACGGTAAAGCTGCGCTTCGTTTCCGTCTCGTTCAGTAGCACGCCGTTTAGACCGACATCGAGAACGCGCACGCGCGGCGGCAGATTGCGGACATCCACCGGCACGCGCCCGCCGAATCCGTTGTGACGCTCGATGGTGACGGTGACCTCGGCGGTTCCGCCCGGTTCCAGCACGATCTCGCGAGTTTCGGTGGTCATCGTCAAGTCCGGCGCGGGCGCTAGCGAAACGAGTTTCAGCGTGTCTTCGGGATTCGCCGTGCGAACGAGGCCGCCCGCACGGCCGACGACCGATAATGCGAACGGCGCGTCGAGCTTCGCGTCGGCGTCGGCGGTTAGCAATAAGGTGCCGAACGTTTGTCCCTTGCCGATCCTTCCGCGCGTCGCGGTGAACCCGGGCGCGAGGTTGGCGATTTCGACTTCGATCGGATCCTCGAACCCTTCGCGGCGTAGCGCGGTGACCGTCACCGGAATCGTGCCGCCGCGTGGAACGTTGGGGTTGCGTGGCGCGACGCTAAGCGTGAAATCCGGCTTCGGCGCCCGAGCCGTGAGGCGGTAGGAATACGCATCGGCCAATTCGCTGCGGACGTCGCCGCGAACGTCGCCAATGCGAACGATGTATTCGCCGTCGGCGGGTGCGACGAACTTGAGCAGCGAATCCTTGCCATAGCCCGGACCGCCATCGTCGTTGCGATAGTAAAGCCTCGAGAGCGGCAGCCCGTTCGGCGAGAACTGTTTGCCCGGCGGATGAATTTGCACCTTGTACACGGCCTTCTCGTTGGCGTGCGCTTCGGGCGTAGTGCCAAAGTATCCGATCCGTTGACCGCCGAACGATTCGAAAATGCAGTCGTCGTCGGGGGTCTTGGGCAGCGACTCGATGCGGATGATCTCGCCGCCGATCTGAACGTAATCGCCGGCCTTGAGTCCGTTCCAGTTCTGGATGCGGATTCCGCGAGCGGTCGATTCGTGATCGCGCAACGTGGTGAACGTCTCCCACACGGGCCGAATGGTGGCGCGCTCCACGGGCTTTCCTTTCGCGTCGAGCACTTCGACGAACGAATCGAGTTCGCCGCCGAAACGCCGCGCCTTCACCTCGAAGACGATCTCTTGCGACTTCGCGGCACGGAAGCGGAACTCGTGCGGACCGGTGGTAATCTTGCCGTTCACCGTGACCGGCAACGCAAGGGTCTTGGTGGACGACGCCTCCACTTCCGGCTCGTCTCCCAAGTCGAGCCGAATCTCGTTAAACGCGATACCGCCCGCAACGGAAGGCCGAACGATCGCCGCTTCGGGATCGAGCGGCGACGGTTCGCCCGCGATCTTCACCGGCGCCGCGCCGACGTTCATTCCGGTCAACTTGATTTGGGCGGTCGCGCCTCGCCGCAAACCCAGGGGGTACGCGCGAGTGATCAGCGGAAAGTCGCCCACCTTGATCCGATAGAAATGCCCGCCCGAACCTTTGCGCTGGTAGTCGCCGACACGGACGAAGTACGTTCCGGCTTGCGCGAACTTATGCTCGAAGGCTTCGTCGTAGTAAGTCGCCAGCACCGACATGTCCGCCCCGACGATCTCGACCACGGGGATTAACTGCGTGCCCACCATGCCCGCCGCGTTCTCGAACGCAAGACTCTGTCCGGCGGCGGCTTTGATCTTGAACGTATCGAGGTCGCCAGGCTTCGAGATCGTCCCGGAGAGAATGGCGGGCAGGAAGGTCTCGAAGGCGTTGTCGAGCGAATCGTTCGGTTCATTGTCGGGCGCTTCGCCGTAGTAAGGCTCGACGAGGAACGTGGAAACAGGCGTCGTCCCCAACGGCGTCACGACACGCAAGCCCACCGGTCCGATTTCGGCTTCGGGCGCGATGTCGACTTCGACGGTTAATTGATTGCGCGGCGGCAGCGGGCCAAGGTCGATGGTGGAAGGCGTGCCGTTCGAGCCGAGCCGGATATCGGGCAAATCCGGCAGCTCCTTCGAGCTCAAGATGCGCGCGCTCACGCCCGGCCGCGAGAACACTAGACGGCTCGCTTTCCCGAGATTAAATCCCTCGATCGTCATCTCCACCGCCGTTCCGCGCGACACACCGAGTGGCGCGATGGAGCGCACGGTAGGCGGCGTCATTCGCGGGCCGGTGGGATGGTCCGCGGCGAGCAGAGAAAACAGGAAAAGCGCGTGCATAAGTTACTCCACGGGGTAAATCTTGAAGGTGCCGTCTAAGCGGGCGACCGCCAAACGTTTGCCGTCGGGCGCGTAGGCGAGGCCGCTCACCCAATCGGGTTGAGCCTCCAATGTCTTGATCTCGGATAGATCGGTCGAGTCGAAAATCTTGAGCGCGCGGTCGGCGGCGGTGGAAGCGAGCCGCTTCCCATCGGGCGAAAAAGCGAGCTTCAGAATCGCGTCTTCGTGCGCGATCTGCGAAACAAGAAGTTCGCCCGACTTTTCGCCGAGCTTCCAGATGCGGATCGTCTTGTCGAGCCCGCCCGCCGCCACTCGCTTGCCGTCCGGCGACACGGCGATGGAATTGATGCCGTCCAGCGGCTCGCCCATCGTGTACAGGCGCTCGCCCGTTTCAGAATTCCAGACCTTCACGGTGCGGTCCGCCGCGCCCGAAATCAGGCGCTTGCCGTCGGGTGTGAACTCGAGTGCGTAGACCGCGTCGATGTGATCCTTCAGCGTGCGGATCTCTTTGCCCGACGCGAGATCCCAAAGCTTGATCAGCTTGTCGTAACTCGCGGTGGCGAGCAGCGTGGCGTCCGGAGAAATGGCCGCAGCGAAAATCGAATCCGAGTGTCCGGCGATCGTCGCTCCGCCGCGGGCGCCCTCGCGCACCCCTTCGCGTACCATGACCTCGCCCTTCTTGCCGGGAACGCCGCCCGCCGCGATGAGCGTCTTGCCGTCGGCCGAATAGACAACCGCGCGAACGGCTTCGGCCATCCCGGTCCAATCGGGCGAACCGTCGGTGAAGGTCACTTTGCGATAACCGCCGAGCGCGAGCGATTTTCCGCCCGGCATCCAGACCAGCGAATAGTGCTGCGATTTCGACGGTCCCACCGCGCCAGCCGCGATCCAGTTGCCCACCATCGCGATTTGCGGAGCGGCCAGCTTGCCGCCCATCGGCATGATCGGTTCGGAATCGCCCGTCAGCATCGTGTAGAGACGGCTTTCACCCGGTTTGCCCCGAACGACGATGGTCCCGTGATTGCCGCCCTTCAGCACGCCATCGTACGTTTCGAGATTGAGCGATCCCATCGTCACCGCCGCCGCATGACAGCCGTTGCACTTGTCGGCGAACAGCGGTTGGATGTCGCGAGTCCAATCGACGGCTAGCAGCAGGGCGAGCGCGCGCATATCAGTAGTTGAAGAGAAACTCTTTCGACGTCAGCAAGGCCCACGCCATATCTTCGACGGCTTGGCGGCGCGCTTCCTTCTTCGCCTCGGGCGTGCCGGGAACGGCGCGCGCCTTGGCCAAGTCCGCGAGAATCGACGATTTCTCGTCGGGCGTCGGATAGCGCGAGTACGCGGAAAGGTAAGTCTGCTCGATCATCCGCGAGTCCGACAGTCCGAGCTTCAAGAAAAGCGCGACGACGCCGTCGGGCGCGGATAGCTTCTTGTTGAGCGTGTCGCCGTTAATGACGTGCAGGGCCTGGGCGATCGACGGATCGCTCGACCGCTCGCCCACGTCGCAAATCACGCGCGCGGGCCGGCCGAACACGTCGAGAAACTGCGACTGGATTCGCACGTCGGGCAACTGCAGGGCGCGCGTACCGGCGGGCATGCCGGGAAACGCCGTGGGGACGCCGGTGACTTGCGACATCGCGTCGAGCATCACCTCGGCCGGCAAACGCTTGATGATGTAGCGCGAGTAGTACTTGTTATCGCTTTGATTCGCGGCGTTCGACTCGGACGAAAGTCCGTAAACGCTCGAATTCATGATCGTGCGGATCAAACGTTTTTGATCGAATCCGTTTTTGACGAAATCGGTGGTGAGGGCCGCCAGCAGTTCTTCGTTCGACGCGGGATTGGTGGCGCGGACGTCGTCGATGGGGTCGATCAATCCGCGCCCCATGAAGTTGCCCCAAACGCGATTGACAAAGCTGCGCGCGAAGAACGGATTTTCGGGCGAGGTCAGCCATTGCGCGAAGTGCTCGCGCCGGTCGCGCAGATCGTCGAGGGACATTTCGCCGCCGTCGAGCGGCGCCGGCCGCATGGGCTTCAGCAGGCGGGGGTGATTGATATCGCCCTGCAATTTCGCGTAGATCACGTTGTCGCCCGGCGAAGCGCCCGCCTTGATACCGACGCGCGAGAACAGGTTCGCCATCTGGTAGTACTGCTTCTGCGTCCATTTTTCGAGCGGATGGTTGTGGCAGCGCGCGCAAGTCAAACGCTGGCCGAGAAACGCCTGCGTGACGTTCTCGGTAAGAGTGATCGGATCTTTGTGGAGGACAAAATAGTTCAGCGCGCCTTTCTCGCGCGACGATCCGGTAGACGTAAAGATGTCCTTGGCGAAACGGTCCCACGGCTTGTTGGTTTTCACGCTTTCGCGAATCCAGTTGTAGAACGCCCACATCGCGGGCGACTGCAACTTGCGGCTCGAAACCAGCATCAAGTCCGACCATTTGTAGGCCCAGTAATCGACATACTCGTCCCGTTCGAGCAATTCGTCGATCAGCTTGGCGCGCTTATCGGGAGAGGTGTCGGCGAGAAACCGCTCGACGTCTTCGGCGGTGGGCAAGGTGCCGGTGTCGTCTAGATACGCTCGGCGGATGATGTTCGAATCGCTCGCCGGTTTCGAAGGCGCGAGGTTCAGTTGCTTCCACTTCTTTAGAGCTAACTCGTCGATAAAATTGCGGACCGTAAAGCCGGAATAACTCGCCTCGGTCACTTGATTCGGATACGGGGCGGAGAGGCGCGCGTAGAGGACTTTCGACGAATACCAAAGAGTGATCGCCGCTTCACCCGAGCCATTCATCTTCACTTTGCCGGTTGTATCGTCCACCGTCGCGACGCCTTCGTCGGTGGAGGAGTATTTGGTCCACCGGGTGACGTCCAGCGTGGAGCCGTCGGAGTATTTCGCGGTGACGGTCAACTGGCGCTCGTCGCCGATCTTGAGCGTGGCCGAGGCGGGGCTAACCGAAAGCGATACGACTTCTTTGTCCTTGGGCGAAGGCGCGGGCGCGCCGTCCGCGATCCATTCTTGAACCACTCGATACTCGAGCGAATCCTTGGCGAAGCGCTTGCCGCCGCCGTGCGGAATCGCAAAGGTCGCCTTCTGGAGAATCAGGCTCGCCGCAGGGTCCGCGAGCGAAACGCGCCGGCCGAGCGACTGCCGTGTGAGCACGTCGTAATCGAGTTCTGGATCGTAACCGCGGAGCGTGAGTTTGAACCCGCCCTTGCCCGCCAGCGCCCCGTGACAGGCTCCCTGATTGCACCCCATCTTGGTGAGGACGGGGATCACGTGCTGTTTGAAGTTCCAACCGCTGGCGGGCTTTTCGATGGACGCCGCCAGCAGTAGCGCCGCCGCGAGACTCATGCGAACAGCTCCTTAATTGGCTCCACCCCACGATCCACAATCGGGATGGGACGGCCCTGCGCTCCGGGTAACTCGTGCTGAATATCGATGCCTAGGCCGCGATAAATGGTCGCCGCCACTTCCATCGGAGTCGTCGGCCGGTCCTTGGGCATCGCGCCGATCTCGTCCGACGCGCCAACGATCGTGCCGCCCTTAAGCGGGCCGCCGCCCATCAGGATCGACCAGCATTGCGGCCAGTGATCGCGCCCGCCCGCCGGGTTCACTTTCGGCGTTCGCCCAAACTCGCCTAGCCCGACGACCATCGTGTTCGACAGCAAGCCACGCTCCGACAGATCTTCGAGCAGAGACGAATACGCCATGTCGAACATTGGTCCGACCAAATCGCGATAGCAGGAAATCGGCGAGAAGGGCCGCGACCCATGGATGTCCCACGTAATCTCGTCGAACACCGTTTCGAACATATTGATCGTCACGAAGCGAACGCCCGCCTCAATCATCCGGCGCGCCAGCAGGCAGCTTTGCCCGAACCGATTGAGACCATACTTTTCGCGAACTTTCTCCGGCTCGCGGTGCAATTCGAATGCCGCGCGCGCCTTCTCGGACGACATCAACGTGTACGCCTGATGGAACGTCGAATCGAGCAAGCGAGCGTCGGGCGACGTCTCGAACTTCGAAACGCTCTTATCCACCGCTTCGCGCCAGTTACGCCGCCGGTCGACACGCAGCGCCGTCAGATAATCGGGTGGCAGCATGTCGGGCACGCGGAAGTTCGGGTCGCTCGGGTCGGCGTTCAGGACGAACGGGTCGAACGTCTTGCCCAGATAACCGGCATTCTGGCCGTGCGGCATGTTGCCGCCGGTATTGCCGATCGGCCGGGGCAGAAGCACATGCGGGGGAACGTCACCCTTAGGACCCTTGAGCTTGCCCAGCACGCAGCCGTAGTGAGGATGCTCGACGCCTCCCTGGAACAGCCGCCCGGTCTGCATCATCTGATGCCCGGTGTCGTGAACGGCGGCGGCCGTGTGATACATCGACCGGACAATCGAAAACTTGTCCGCGTGTTTGGCCATGCGCGGGAAGTTTTCCGAAATCTCGATACCCGGAACGTTGGTTTTGATCGGCTTATACGGCCCCCGGATTTCGATAGGAGCATTAGGCTTCATATCCCAGGTGTCCAGTTGCGACGGCCCGCCCACCAGCATCAGGAGGATGCAGTTCGTGTCGTTCGATTTGTCCACCGCGCCCTGCGCCTTCAGACCCAGGAAGTCGGTGAGCCCAAGGCCGAGGCTCGCCAGCGCGCCGGCGTGAAGAAAGTCGCGGCGGCGAAACCCGTCGCAAAACTCGGCTGAACGGTCCGCGTCCAAACGGAACATGAAAACCTCCTAATGCTCGATTTCACCCGCCATTGTATCGCCGCCTGGACGGCTCTACAGGATGTCGAATCCGGCGGCGCGAAAGTGTTTGTCGAAGGTGTAGGCTTTGCGGATGCCTTGGCGCCGCATGATGGCGAAGCTGAGGCAATCGATGGGGCTCGCACCTAACGATCCGAAACGGCGGAACTCTTCCCAACCCCGCCTCTCCAGATCGGCGTCGGCGTAGACCAACTGAACCGATGCGTCTGTAGACAGAAGGTCGAGAAACTGAAGGGCGACGCCGAAGAAACCGCGCCTTTGCAGCAAGGTTAGCGTTTCATGCACTACCGCCGTAGAAGTGACTCCAACCCAACTACGCTGCTGCGCTTGAAGCGCCTTCCGATAGTTCTGGTCTTTCGGGAAAAGAGTGCCGATGAAGAATCCCGTATCGACGAAGACGGTCATTCGCCGTACACGATCTCATCCACGCGGCTCGACAAGTCGGTTTCATCGGAACTCGCAAGACCTCGAATCGACGCCCAAAACTCGGAAGGCGAGCCGTTCCGCTCCCGCTCCAACCTCTCTTCCAAGCCTTCACGGATCAACTGGCCCATCGGAATCCTTCGCCGCCGCGAGACGGCGCGAACTTCCCGAGCGAGCCGGTCGGGCAGCACGACCTGCAGTTTGTGAGGCACCCGATGTCAGTATACCGGTGTACTGATACCTAGGGTAAGCCCTCCAACCGCTCCAGCGCCGGTTCTAGCACTTCGCGGTCCGCTGCGTAGCAGAGGCGAACGCTGCCTTCGCCGCCCGCTCCAAACCCGACGCCAGGAGCGAGGCCGACGCCTGTCTCTTCGAGAATCCGGCGGCACAAGGCGAACGAGTCGGTGAGTCCGGCAACGCGCGGGAACAGATAGAACGCACCCTCGGGACTCGGAATCGTCCAACCCGGCATTTTCGCGAGAGCCGCGACGCACAGGTCGCGATTCCCTCGTAGCTTGGCGACGAACTCCTCAACGAACTTGTCGCCCCAATCGAGGGCCGATTCCGCGGCCTTCTGCGTAAAGTGCGCCGGGCACGAGACGATGAACTCGTTGAACTCGGCGGCGCGCTTGGCGAGATCGGCGCGCGCGACAAACCATCCGAGCCGCCAGCCGGTCATGCAGTAGCTTTTCGAAAAACTTTGAACGACGATCACGGCGTCGTCGCGCGTCGCGAGTCGCAGAATGCTGGGTACGGCAACGCCATTTCCGGCGACGGTGAAGTTCAGCCGCTCGTATACTTCGTCGGCCATCAGCCATAGCGAGTGCCTGCGCGCGAAATCGAGCAGCGCCTGTTGCTCTTCGGCGGTCGCCACCCAGCCCAACGGATTCGAGGGCGAGGTGTAGAGCAGCAGGCGAGTGCGGGGCGTCACCATCGCTTCGAGCGCGTCGAAATCGATGCCGAACCGGTTCCCGATCAGCGGCTGCGCGTACTGTTTCACGACGGCGTTCGCCATTTGCACGATCGCCGACCCATTGGGCCAAGCTGGTGTCAGCACGATCGCCTCGTCGCCCGGATCGAGCGTGCAGCGAATCGCAACGTTCAGCGCTTGCACGCCGGACGCCGTGATTACGATTTCGCGGGAAGGGTCGAGTTCGACGGCATGATGGCGCGAGTAGTAACGGGCGAGCGCCTCGCGCAACGAGAGCGTCCCGGCGTTCGACGTGTAGTAGGTATGCCCGTCGCGCAGCGCTTTCTCCGCGGCGCGTTTGATGAACTCCGGAGTCGGCTGGTTCGATTCGCCGAAATAGAGCTTGTAGACTTTGTCGCCCGCCGCTTCCTTGCGCATGGCGATTTCGGCGAGTTCGCGCACGCGCGAATAGGGGACCGCCGCTGCCGAGAGCGCGACCCGCGCGTTCACTTGGTTCGTCCGCGCGCGCGGATCAGTTCTTCGAAATTCACGATGTTGGTCGGATAGTCGCCGGTGTAGCAGGCGTAGCAGTAGTCGTGCCGCTCCTCGTCGCCCACCGAGGCGCGCAGCGCGGAAAGAGGAAGGTAGCCGAGCGAATCCGCTTCGACGAACTTGCGAATTTCCTCTTCGGTGTTGTTCGCCGCGATCAGCTCGCCTTTGGTCGGGGTATCGACTCCATAAAAACAGGGCGAAATCGTGGGCGGGCAGGAAATGCGCAAGTGTACTTCGCGCGCTCCGGCGCTACGCACCATGCGCACGATCTTGCGCGAGGTTGTGCCGCGTACGATCGAATCGTCCACCAGCACCACGCGCTGCCCTTCGAGTAGATTACGTATCGGATTCATCTTGAGCTTGACGCCCAGATCGCGAATGGCTTGCGACGGCTCGATGAACGTGCGCCCCACGTAGTGATTGCGGATCAGCGCCTGCCGGTATGGAATACCCGACTCCGCCGAGAATCCAATGGCGGCCGAAACGCCAGAATCCGGTACGGGGACCACGAGATCCGCCTGCGCCGGGCAGGTGCGAGCCAACCAGCGGCCCATCTCCTCGCGCGACCGTTGCACCGGTTGGCCGAACACCAGCGAATCGGGCCGCGAGAAATAGACGTGCTCGAAGACGCATTGCGACCGCGCGCGCGGCGGCGCGTACCGTTCGCGCGTCATGCCCTCCGGGCCGACGATCACCATCTCGCCCGGTTCGACGTCGTTCATATAGGTCGCCCCGATCAAATCGAAGGCGCACGTTTCGGACGCGAACAGGTAGGCGATCTTTTGTCCCGACAACTCCATCTGCCCCATCGCGAGAGGCCGGAACCCGTGCCGGTCCCGCGCGACGATCACGCGATCTTCGGCGAGAAACACCAGCGAGAACGCGCCGTCGAGCCGCAACAGCGCGTCGCGCAACGCGCGTTCCATCGTCTTCTCGCGCGAGCGGGCGACCAGATGCAGAATCACCTCGGTGTCCGAGGTCGCCTGGAAGATCGAGCCCTCGTATTCGAGCTCTTTGCGCAGCTCGCGCGCATTGGTGATGTTGCCGTTATGCGCGACCGCGATGGAGCCCTTATTACACGCCACGGAAAACGGTTGCGCGTTGAGCAGCACCGTGTCGCCCGCCGTCGAATAGCGGGTATGGCCGATAGCCATGTGGCCCTTCAGACGTTCGACGACGTCGGGCTTGAAGATATCGCCGACGTGTCCCATCGATTTGTGGCAAGTGATGGCGCCGCCGTCCGATACGGCGATGCCCGCCGATTCCTGCCCGCGGTGTTGCAGCGCGTGCAGTCCGAGATTGGCGTGGCGCGCCGCTTCGGGCGTGCCGTAAATGGCGAACACACCGCATTCGTCGTGAAACCCGTCTTGATCGAACATCAGGCGAGCGCCTCCTCGAGCGAGTTTTTCCAGGGGAGGTAGAGCGAGTCTATCGTGGCGTCGATCCAACCGTTCACCGTCACGCGACCTTCTACCGTTACGCCGATCGCGGGTGCGTCTACGCCGTGCCGCGCGGCGATCGCTTGTACCGCCGCCGCGTCCGTCGTCGAGACGAGGATCCGCGACGGCCCCTCGTGGAAGAGCGCGACTGCGGGGCGTAGCGGCGTGTCGAGCGTCACGTGCGCGCCAATACCGCCAAAGGAGCACTCGGCCAGCGCCACCGCGAATCCGCCGTCCGACAGATCGTGCGCCGATTCGGCGAGCCCCGCTTGCGCGATCTCACGCATCGCGGCCTGCACGCCTTTCTCGTAATGCAAGTCGAGCTTCGGCGGCAACCCCCACAGCGCGCCGACGACAACTTTCGCGAACTGCGTCCCGCCCATGCGCACTTCGTCCGAATCGCCCAGCCCGCCCAGCAGGATCACCGTGCGGCCCGCGTTCCGGAATCGCGAGGGAATCGGCGTGGCGGTCTTCAACAGCCCCACGATCCCCATTACCGGCGTCGGGAAGATCGCCTCG
The DNA here is from genome assembly GCA_033763835.1 of Bryobacteraceae bacterium. Lineage (GTDB taxonomy): Bacteria > Acidobacteriota > Terriglobia > Bryobacterales > Bryobacteraceae > JAPKYZ01. The sequence continues at coordinate 198,857 of JANRJS010000014.1, forward strand.
CCCAGAGTCTCGTTGTACAGCGACACGTTACCGCCGGTGATTGGAGTCTCGAAGAACGAGCAAGCTTCGGCCATGCCTTCGATCGCTTCCACCAACTGCGCCATGATCTCGGGTTTTTCGGGATTCCCGAAGTTCAAATTGTTCGTGGCGGCGATGGGCGTCGCGCCGACCGTCGAAATATTGCGGCAGCATTCGGCGACGATCAGCTTCGCGCCCTCGCGAGGGTCGAGATAGCAGTAGCGTCCATTGCCGTCGAGCGACATCGCGACGCTGGTATCCGTCTCCTTAATTCGCACGATGGCCGCGTCGCCGCCGGGGCCGCGCCCATCCGGATCGACGATGGTGTTGGTGCGGACCATCCAGTCGTACTGCTCCCAGATCCAGTGCTTCGAGCAAACGTCGCCCGAGGCGAGAATCTTGCGCAAGTCGCCCGCGAGATCGCTGGACCCGAACGCGGGAGCGTCCAGGGCCACTCGCCGCGCGGGCTTCGTGTGCGGGCGGTTGTACACCGGCGCTTCGTCGGCCAACGCGCGATTCGAAATCTCGGCTACGACTGCGCCGCGATCTTTCACGCGAAGCAGTGCGTCATCGGTTACCGAGCCAATCACGGCCGCGTCCAATCCCCACTTGCGGAACACATCGAAGACTTCTCGTTCGCGGCCCTTCTCGGTGACGAGCAACATACGCTCCTGCGATTCCGACAGCATGATCTCGTAGGGAGTCATGCCGGTCTCGCGCTGCGGCACGTGCATCAGGTCGATCTCGATCCCCGTCCCGGCGCGTGATCCCATCTCGCACGTCGAGCACGTCAGCCCCGCCGCGCCCATATCCTGGATGCCCACCACCGCGCCTGTCTTCATCGCTTCGAGACAGGCTTCAAGCAGCAGCTTCTCCATGAACGGATCGCCCACCTGCACGTTGGGGCGCTTATCCTTCGATTCTTCGCTGAACTCCTCGGACGCCATCGACGCGCCGTGGATTCCGTCGCGCCCCGTTTTCGCGCCCACGTAGATCACCGGATTGCCCACGCCCGTCGCGCGGCCGAAGAAAATCTCGTCGTGCCGGAACACGCCGAGCGCGAACACGTTCACCAGCGGATTACCGTCGTAGCTGGCTTCGAAGACGCATTCGCCGCCCACGGTCGGCACGCCGAAACAGTTGCCGTAATGCGCGATTCCCGACACGACGCCTTGCAGGATGCGCTTGTTGCGCGCGCCGGTTTCCTTGTCGTCGAGCCGTCCGAAGCGAATCGCGTCCATGACTGCGATGGGCCGCGCGCCCATCGTGAAGATGTCGCGCAGGATGCCGCCGACGCCGGTCGCCGCGCCTTGGAACGGTTCGATGAAGCTGGGGTGATTGTGCGATTCGATCTTGAACGCGATCGCCACGCCCCCGCCGATGTCGATGATGCCCGCGTTCTCGCCCGGCCCAACGAGGACGAGTTTCGACCGCGTGGGCAGCTTCTTCAGATGGATTTTCGACGACTTGTAGGAGCAGTGCTCGCTCCACATGACACCGAAGATGCCGAGCTCGGTAAACGTCGGCTCGCGGCCCAGAAGGGCGACGATTTTTTCGTACTCGCTCCACGTCAAACGGTGCGCGGAGACTTCGGCGGGGGTGAGTTTCATCGGGTTGCGAAAGCGCCTACGAGCGAATGAAAGACGCCGAGCCCGTCGGAGGAACCCATCGACGGTTCGGTGGCGCGCTCCGGGTGCGGCATCATGCCCAGCACGTTACGGCCATCGCTCAGGATTCCGGCGATCGCGCGCATCGATCCGTTCGGATTATCCACGTAGCGGAACGCGATTCGATCTTCCGCTTCGAGTGCTTCGAGCGTGCGGTCGTCGGCCTGGTAGTTGCCCTCCCCATGCGCGATGGGCATGGTTAACCGCTGGTGCTTCGAGAACGCGTTGGTGAACGGCGAATCGGTGGTCGCCACTTCGAGTTCGACCGGCTTGCAGACGAATTTCAATCCCGCATTGCGCAGCAGCGCGCCGGGCAGCATTCCCGCTTCGCACAAAATCTGGAAGCCGTTGCAGAAGCCCATCACCGGTCCGCCTTCTTGCGCGAACTTCTTCACCGCTTGCATCACGGGCGAGAATCGAGCGATCGCCCCGCAACGTAGATAGTCGCCATAGGAGAATCCGCCGGGGAGAATAATCGCGTCCGATTGCGCCAGATCGGTGGAATCGTGCCAAAGAAACTCGGCCTGCTGCCCCGCGTTGCGCGTGACGGCGTACCAGGCGTCGTGGTCGCAGTTGGAGCCGGGAAACACGACGACGCCGAATTTCATCGCTGGAAATTTCAGCTTAGCAGGTGGCAAGATACGACTAACGGTCGCTTTCCAAGTCAAGCTTCATGCGCAGTATCTGGGGCCGGGGGAACCCGCCGACCGCGAAGCTGGCCCAGATCGAATCGCCATCGAATCCCAGAAGTTCGATCCATGGGGGAATCCCGCCGGTGTCTAACGATGTCCAACGTTTTGTTTGGCGATCCAGCATCCAGATGTCGCCCTGTTTGAACCCATTCTGGCTAGCGATGACCACTTGTCCGGCTTGACTCATCGCCAATGACACCGGGATTCGATGATCTTTACCTAGCGGTGGGCCTGGAATCCGGGTGATTTCGGAACCGTCCAGCGCGAACTCGAAATACTCGTTCCCCGGACTGAGATACCCCACACGATCCGCGGAAGCCTTCAGAGAAGCGAACTCCGGTGCGTCGACGCTCGCGGGAAGTCCCTTGCGGAAATGCGCGGAAACGGCCCATGTGCCGACGACCCGGCCAGCCGCGTCGAAGCGCTTGAACACCTTATCTCGTCGAAGGTAATTCCTTTCATCGGCAATCCAACCGAGCGTCCAAACATCTCCAGTAGGAACGATTACCGCTTTACACGCCACGTACGAATCTAGCCGGGTGACTAGCGTCTCTTTTCGGCTGGCGGCGATGTGGGCCAGAAATCGGACGATGCGCGAGTTGTTGTCGAAGCCTCCTCCAACCAGCGCGGTCGTGCCGTTGTCATGCCCGGCCGCATCGGCGATCGAGAGGTAACCAAGATCGGGTATCTTAACCGGCCATCGGGTAACAACTACATCCTTGTCCGCCGAGCAAACGATCGGCGAATTCGACCGATTGGCTTCGATGGCGAGAAATCGTCCCCCAGTCCAGCGAAGCCGGACGAAGTCCGGCCAACAGTTGACATCGATTTCCTTTGCGTCGTCCCGGACGACTCGCGCCGAAGGTCTCGCTTGTGCGCTGGCGGTAGGAAGGAACGCAAGGACCGACAAGAACGGGCAAGAAAGCCACAAGAATGAAGCTGACATACCGCTTCCAACCTCTTCTACAGCGACAGCTTCTTCAAATACCCAAAGCTCTGCGCCAGCGAATCCACCGGATCGCCGGGGCACTGATCCTGCTCGACGTAGAACTTATCGACTCCCGATCTCAGCGCCGCATTCAGCAGCTTCTTGAAGTCGAGCGTGCCCGCGCCCACTTCCTTGAAGTCCTCGCGTTTCGCTTCCGATTCGGTGGTAATCGCGCTCATCCCCGCCGCCTTGTCCTTGACGTGCATCAGCGCTACGCGGCCTTTCCATTCGTCGAGCGTGTCGATGGGATCGAGGCCCGCCGCCGCCACCCAAAACACGTCGAGTTCGAGCTTCACTTTCGGATCGAGAAACTTCTTCATGTAGTCGATGGGCCGCGCGCCGGGCGCGCCGACGAATTCGAACGCGTGGTGGTGATAGAAGAACTTGACGCCCGCCTTGTCGGCGATCTCAGCCGCGCGATTCATCTTCTTCGACCACGCGCTCCAGAAATCCTCGTTCGACACGCCGCTCGATCCGCGATCGTTGGGCGCGACGTACGGCACTCCCGCGTAGGCGATGCCCGCCTCCTTCGCCTTCGCCAGCGCATTCTCGAACGGCGAAGGATTCTCGCCGAGACAGATCGCCGCCGGAATGTGGATGCTCGTGGCTTTCATTCCGAGGCTCTTTGCGATTGGCACGAGTTTGTCGATCTGATCCACCGCGTAGAGTTCGACCTCTTGATAGCCGATCGCGGCGATGCGCTTCAGCGTGCCTTCGGGGTCTTTCGCGAGAAGCGTGCGCGCCGTGTAGAGTTGCACGCCGATGGGTTTCGGGAAGGGCTTGGCCACCAGTGGGGCGGCGGCGAGAGAAGCGACAAGGCTGCGACGAGTCATCGCCGCTAGTCTATTCCTTGTCCGCCGGACGCGCAGCCCGCGCGTGAACGATCAACTCGCCCAGGTGACGCTGCGTGTGCTCCGCGAGGTGAACCAGCAGCCCGCCGAGCGTCGTTGGCAGCTTCGCGCGTCCCACAAATCGCGGCGCGGCGAGGTCCGTGAGATCGATCGTGCGCAATCGCGCTTCGCTTGCCGTAAGCGCGGTGTCGAGCCCGTCGAGCAACTCGTCCAGGCTCGCCCCCGTCTCGTCTTCCCGAGCCACCGCCGCGATCTGCGCTTCGGTGAGCGATTCGCCGCACGCGTAGGCTGTCAGCCGCTGGACGCTACCGGCCATGTGACGCAATTGGAAAGTCACCGCCGCGGTGGCCGTCGCCCCGGAGGTGAAGCGCCGGGCGTCCTCGCGCACTTGCTCGAAGCTGTGAAAAACCGCTCGCAGAATTGGGTGCGAATGCGGTTCCGATCCCGTTAACCAGGGTTCCATATAATTTCCAGGTTCCTATGGATTCGCTGCTCGCGCGCTTTCTCGCCACCGCCCAGTCGCGCGCGAGCGATCCCGCCGTGCACTACTTCGAGGAGACGATTTCGTGGGGCGAACTCGGCGACCGAGCGGCCCGCTTCGCGACGTATCTCGCAAATCTCGGCGTCGGTCCCGGCGACCGCGTGGCGATCCAGATGCAGAACGACCCCGAGTTTCTCGTCGCGCAGTACGCGGCGTGGATGCGCGGGGCGATTGTCGTGCCCGTTAGTCCGATGTTTAAGGAGCGGGAGGTCGCCTATGCGATGTCGGATTCCGGCGCGAAGGCGCTGATCCGGCGCGAGGACGCGATCACGGACGCCCAACCGCAAACCGATCACGAAGCGCCTCACGAGCTCGCGTACCTCGTTTACACTTCGGGAACCACCGGCCAACCCAAAGGCGCGATGTGTCAACACGCGGCGATGCTGCACACGGGCGCGGTATTCGAAAGCCTGTTGCGCATCTCGCGCGAGGACGTCATTCTCGGACTCGCGCCGCTCTTCCACGTCACCGGACTCGTCGCTCACATGGCGCTCTCCGCACGCACCGGCGCGCCGCTTGTCCTGTTCCATCGTTTCGACGCGGAGCGCTGCTGGCAGACCATCGAGCGTTGGCGGCCCACCGTCACCGTCGCCGCGATCACGGCTTACATGGCGCTCGCGAATCATCCACTCGCCTCGCGCGAACGGTTCCGCTCGATGACGAAGTGCTTCACGGGCGGCGCTCCGGTGTCGCCCGCCTTTGTCGAGCGCTTCGAGCGCGAACTCGGCGCCTACATTCACAACACCTATGGATTGACGGAATCGAACTCGCCCGCGACCATCACTCCGTTGGGCGAGCGTGGGCCGGTCGATCCGCAATTCGGAGCGCTCGCAATCGGACGCGCAATCCCCGGCTGCGAAGCGCGCATCGAACCGGACGGCGAACTCGCCTTACGCGGCGCGAACGTGTTCGCCGGTTATTGGAACAAACCCGAAGCGACTGCGGCGGCCTTCCGCGAAGGGTGGTTCCTGACGGGCGATATCGCGACCGAGGCCGACGGCTGGTTCTTCATCGTCGATCGCAAGAAGGACATGATCAACGCGAGCGGCTTTAAGGTCTACCCGCGCGAGGTGGAGGATGTGCTTTACCAGCACCCCGCCGTGCGTGAAGCGGCGGTGATCGGCGTGCCCGACGAGTATCGCGGCGAAACGGTGAAAGCCTTCGTCGCGCTACGCGATGGATCGAGCGTGACCGCGCCCGAGATCGTCGAGTTTTGCCGCGAGCGGATGGCGGCCTACAAATACCCGCGCGAGGTGGAATTCCTCGACGCGATCCCGAAGACCGCCACCGGCAAGTTTTTGCGGCGCGAGCTACGCGGGCGCTAACCCTTCTCATCGAGGATTTTCTTCAGCACCGTTGTCTGATCGCGGAGAGCCTTCAGCAGCTTCTCGCAGCAATCGTCGCCGCGTCCGCCGCCGTCGCCCGGGCGCCCTCCATCGCCCGGGCGATCGCCTCCTCCGGGGTTGCCATGCGTTCCGGGGGGTTGACCCTTCTTCAACACTTCCTTGTCGCGTACCGCTTCGCGCACGACGGTCTGTCCGTCGCGGCTCTTGCCGGTCGCGCGGAAGGTGAAGTGGTAAACGCCGTCCACCGGAGTCGAGGTGAACATCCGCGCGTATTCGCCGTTATCCGGATCGCCGTCGTTATGCGCGCCGTCGTCCTTCAGCGTCAACATGCCAGTTGCGCCGGCGGGCGTTTCGTAGTTCACCGTCACCGTGCCGCCGGTCACCGGCAAGCCCGCCTCGGTCACCACCGCCGTCAGCAGAATCGGATCGCCGACGTAGACCGGCCCGGGCGTGACATACGGCTGCATGCGGAAGTTCGATCCCACGCCGATGGCGATGCCGTACAGCAGCGGGTCCGCCACTTTCTTGCAGCCTCTGCGGCTGACGAAACCGGGCGGTAAATCGCGGTTGTCCTTACCTCCTTCGAGAGCGCCCGTGCAAACCACGCCCGGATGCTCGACGACCACGGTCCAGGTGCCTGCATAACGATCCGGTTCCTTCCACGGCATCTTGAATTCGACGATACGCGTCTGCGGCGTAAATCCGGTGCGCAACTGGAAGCCGGGAGGGATCGACGACGGGTCGATCTTCTCGCCCTTAGGCGACATGCAGTAGAACGGCAGCCGCTTGCCCTCCCAGTCGTAGAGGATCACCAGAGCGTCCACGTCGCCCTTCAGGACCTCGAACTCGATTTGGTGCTTGTCGCCGGGCGCGATCCAGTACATCGGATCGGTCACCGTCGCGACGCCCGCCACGTCCATGTAGATTTGCGTGAACTTCTTTTCGAGCTCGAAGTACTTCGTACCCGTCAAGTCCTGATCGACGCGGAAAGGCGCGGCGGCGGGCTGCATCAGTTGGTTTAATTGCGGATCGCTCACTTCGCCCGCGCGGCCCAGGCCGACGGCGAACACCTTCACATCCCCGGGGAAGGCCATTGGCGTGGTCGCGATGGGCGCGCCCGCCGGGGTGGCGCTTGGTCCTCCGAGCAGCGTGAACCAATTGCCCGATCCCGGGGGATCTTCGTGGGCGCGATTTTCGATGCCGTCCGTCAGCACCACCAGCGCTTTCGTCAGAACCGGGGGAACCGACGGGCGTGGCGTTTGCACTTCGCGAAGGCCAATGATTGTGCCTCCGGTGATTCCGGTCCAGCCGCCCGCCGGCGGAATGCCCGACGCTACCAGGTTGCGAATATCGTCTTGCGTCGGCGCGGCGGAAGTGGAAACGGCGGTCATCGCCTGCACCACCGTGGGCGCGGTGTTGAACTTTACCAGCGCTACCCGATCGTCGAGATCGGGCCGCAGCAGTTCGACGAACAGTTGCCCCGCCGAAATCGCGGCGTCGATCTTGGTGCGCGAACCTAGGGGATCGTTCATACTGCCCGAGTTGTCGATGACAAGCCCAATGTCGAGCGGGATCGGCGGAATAATCTCGACGCTCAATGGGTAGTCGCGCGAGAAGGCCGGATTCGCCGCGCTAATCCGCAGAGAGTAGCCGGTGACGACGCCCGGAGTTTCGTCGGCGCGGAACGAAATCGGGACGATCGTCGTGCCCGAACCGGCCGTGCCGCCGCAAGGCGCGGTGGGATTCACCGTATAGTTTCGCTGCGCCGGACCGGTGACTTGCCCGCCGTTCGGGTCCGGCACGCCGAACAGGAAATCGGCTTGCGCCGTTCCCGCCGGACCCAGAATCTGTGCGGTGAACGTGAGTGTGCCATCGCCCGGATTGTTTACCGGCTGGAGGATGCGTACGGTCTTAAAGCCCTGCTGGATTTGTCCGAAATCGATGGGCGCCGCGGGCGGGGCGGTAATCAGCGGGTTCGCCACGCAGACTGTCGCGTTTAGCGTGATGGTCGTCGGACCGCCCGCGTTGTGCGTCACCTGGAAGGTCGCGTTCTTCGCTCCCTCGGGCAGCGTTCCCGTGAAACCGATCGTGACGTTGACCGACGCGCCGCAGGCGAGCGTCGTACCCACCGCGGTCCACGTGAATCCGCTAGCCGCGCCTGCCGTCACGGTGACGTTCAGCGGAGCCGTACCGTTGTTCGTAATCGTCAGCGTGCGCGCCGGGGGCGTAACCCCATTCGGCACTTGGCCGAAATTGAAGGTTGTCGCGTTGAACGCAACTCCCGGGGCGGCGGCCACCGCGGATCCATTTGCGATCAACGCGGTATCGCCGCTGGCGGGCGTGGGGTTGATCGCCAGGTTGACGTTGTTGAAATTGCCTACGGCGGCGGGCGTGAAGCGAATCGTAACGTCCACTTCGTCGTTCGGGTCGAGCGTCACGGGTAGCGCGGGCGCGGCCGAAAAGAACGTGTACGGACCGCTGTTCGAGATGCTGTTGATCGTCAGGCAGTCGGTGCCCGTGTTGCGGATCGTGTAGACGCGGTCGGGAGGCGTTATTGGGCATCCGCCGATCGGCACGCTGCCGAAATTCTGCGGATTGTTAGTGACGTCGCACACCGGCGCTGGGCGCGGAACCGCCGCCTGTTGCGGGGAGCCGCTCGCGTGGAAACGAAAGACGACCTGCGTCGCGGTGATTTCGCCGCCTTGGATTGCACCGGTAGCCGTGTAGCTGCCGATTCCAGTGACTACGCCCACGCCATTGTCGGCGCGAAAGATGCCCGAGCCCACGATCTGCGCCAGCGCTCCGGAGCCGTCGGGCGCGAAAACCGCGATCAGCGAAGGCGTGCCCGGACTTTGCTGGACGGTGGGCAGCGAGATCGCGTTCGACGTCGCGTTAACCTGCAGCACCTGCGTCGCCGCGGACGTGGAGGGATTCACTACGAATACGGTCCGCTGGCTGGGGAATCCGCTTCCCGCGTTCTCGACGCGCATAGCGACTACGAACTGGCCGCCCAAGATCGCCGCCGATAGATTGAAACCCGCCGTGGCGGGCTGAACCAGGGCGCCGCCAACGGATAGTCCGCTCGCGTTCAGAACCACCGGCACTCCAGCCGCTGTGCCGTTCAGGCTATTCGAAAAGGTAACCGGTGTGAACGCACCGGTACCCAACGACAAACACGCCATCGATTTCTCCTCCGAAGGAGCCCATATTCTTTCTTGGGCTTCCGGTATCGGTAGTGCTTGCTATACGTAGTACGTTTCAAGCCCCTGGGGAAATTGTGAAAATTTCTAAAATCCGCACCGTCGTCGTTAACGCCGAAATGCGCAATTGGGTCTTCGTCAAAGTGGAGACGGACCGGGACGGGCTTTACGGTTGGGGCGAAGCGTCGCTTGAATGGAAGACGCGCGCGGTGGCGGGCTGCGTCGAGGATTTCGCGCCAATGCTGATCGGCGAAGATCCCACGCGGATCGAGCATCTCTACCAAAAGATGTACCGCCAGAGTTTCTGGCGCGTGGGCGTGATCGGCATGTCGGCGATCTCGGGCATCGAGCAGGCGCTGTGGGACATTCGCGGCAAGGCGCTCGGCGTGCCGGTGTATGAGTTGCTCGGCGGGCGTGTGCGCGATCGGGTTCGCATGTACACGCATTTGGGCGGCGGCGACATGCGCGCGGTGTACGAGACGGAGCGCGCGAAGGACGCGCAGTTATTCGCCGACAAAGCGCTCGAAGTGGTCGCGAAAGGCTACACCGCGGTGAAGGTGTTGATCACCGCGCCGAGCGAGGCGCTTAGCCCGATCGCCGATTATAAATACTCGGCGGAGGTCATGGAAGCGATGCGGCGCGCGGTGGGCGACGACGTGGACATCATGATCGATTGCCATGGGCGGCACTCGGTCGCCAACGCCATCGAGTTCTGCCGGGTACTCGCGCCCTATCGACCGTACTTCATCGAGGAACCTGTGCCGCCGGAGAACGCCGAACTGATGGCCGAAGTGCGCCGAGCCTCGCCAGTCCCTATCGCCACCGGCGAGCGACTGGTCACCCGCCACCAGTTCCGCGAGCTATTCGAGAAGAACGCCTGCCACGTCATCCAGCCCGACTTGTGCCACTGCGGCGGATTGTGGGAGGCGAAAAAAATCGCTGCGATGGCCGAGGTGTACTTGATGGGCGTCGCGCCGCACAATCCGCTGGGTCCGGTGGCGAACGCGGCGGCGCTCCATTTCGCGTTCTCGACGCCGAATTTCCTAATCCAGGAAGACATGCTCACCGACGTACCTTGGCGGTGGGACGTGGTGCGGCATTCGCTCAAGACCGAGAACGGCTACTGGTTGCCCACGGATGCGCCGGGGCTTGGAATCGAGGTGAACGAGACGGAAGCGGCGAAGCACCCGTTCCGGCAGGAAGTGTTGCATTCCACCACCGTGCGTGCGCACGATGGCGCGGTGCTCGATTGGTAGTTAGGTGGTCGCCGCAGCGGCGGGTTTCTCGGCGGGCGCCGCTTTCTTGCGGGTGGCGCGCTTCTTTTTGTCCGGCGCGGCGCGATCGCTCTTCTTCAGGCTCTCGCGGACCATATCGAGCACGAACTTCTTCTCGCCGTGGTCGTCGAACTTGATCGCGATCCGATCCTCGGTGCAGAGCACCACTTCGCCCAAGCCGAACTTGGAATGCTCAACCTGCGCGCCGGTGGCGTATAAGGGCTTTGCGGCCAATGAACTTACCTCTTTCCATGAGTTTAGCGGGTTTAGGCGAAAACGGCAAGCCGCTTGCGATACCGTAGGCGGGTGCGACTTCTCGCCTTTTTCCTGACTGCCGGGACCTTAGCCGCCCAGATTCCCGACGCTCGCCACATTTCGAATGGCTGGACGATCCCCGACGAAAGCTATGCCGATCAGCCGTACATCGTCAAAACCGACGACGGGGCGTGGCTCTGCGTCCTGACCACCGGTAAAGGCGCCGAGGGCGAGGGTGGACAACACGTCGTCTCAACCCGCAGTGTGGATCGCGGGAAGACTTGGTCGCCATTAGTCGATGTCGAACCCGCTTCCGGTCCGGAAGCGTCGTACGCCGTGCTCCTGAAGGTCCCCTCGGGGCGGGTCTACGTCTTCTACAACCACAACACCGATAACGTTCGCGAAATCAAGGGCGACGATCCTCCGTACAAGGGCGGGATCGTGCGGCGCGTCGATAGCTTTGGGCACTTCGCCTTCAAATACTCGGACGATCATGGGCGGACATGGTCCCAACGGCGCTACGAGATCCCCCAACGCGAGTTCGAGATCGACCGCAAGAACGTCTACGGCGGCAAGATCAAGTTTTTCTGGAACGTGGGCCGGGCGTTCGAGTATCGCGGCGCGGGCTACGTGCCGTTGCACAAGGTCGGCGGTTTCGGCGAGGGATTTTTCACGTCGAGCGAAGGGGTCCTGCTGCGCAGCGCCAATATCCTCACCGAACGCGATCCCGAAAAGATCGTCTGGGAGACGCTGCCCGAGGGCGACAAGGGAATTCGGACGCCCGAAGGTGGCGGGCCGGTGGCCGAAGAGCAGAGTTTTTCGATCTTGAGCGACGGGTCGATCTTCAGCGTTTTCAGGACGATAGATGGCTATTCCGCTTACACCTACAGCCGGGACGGCGGGCGCACGTGGGAGCCGTCGCAATACATGCGCTACGCGGACGGCCGCCGCATGAAACATCCCCGCGCGGCCAACTTCGCATGGCGCTGCGCGAACGGTAAGTTCTTGTATTGGTTCCACAATCACGGCGGGCGGTTCATCCTGGAACATCCCCGCCGCCGCTCGATCGCCTACGAGGAGCGCAACCCGGTCTGGCTGGTAGGGGGTGTCGAGATCGATTCACCGCGCGGGAAGGAGATCGCTTGGTCGCAACCCGAAATCGCGATCTACGACGACGATCCGTGGATTCGCATGAGCTACCCGGATTTGGTCGAGGACGGCGGGCGGTACTACCTCACCGAGACTCAGAAAGACGTGGCGCGGGTGCACGAGATCGATAAGGCGCTACTCGAAGGTCTTTGGAATCAGGCGACTGCGGTGAGCTTGCCGCGCGCCGGATTGCTGCTTGAAGCCAGCCGTTCCAGGAGCCTCGCCGTGGCCGAGTTGCCGCAGTTCGTTCGCCGGTCCTCCGCTCGCGCCGATCACGGGATCGACGACCTGCGCAGGGGCGTTTCAATCGAACTTTGGGCGTTGGGCAAGCCGGGCGACATTCTGGCTTCGAATCGGACGCCGGATGGGCGCGGATTCACGCTTCAAGTGGGGGCGGGCGGGGCGGTCGAAATCGTCATGGGCGATGGCCGCGCCGAAAGCCGTTGGCGATCCGATTCGGGTGCGATCGAACCTAGCCGCGCGCGTCACATTACGGTGATCGTCGATGGCGGTCCGAAGATCGTCTCCTTCGTCACCGACGGGCGATTCAACGACGGCGGCGAGGAGCGTCAATTTGGCTGGGGCCGCTACCATCCGCACTTGCGTTCGCTGAACGGATCGCCGCAACTTATGGTGGGCGATGGGGTTGCTCAGATTCGCCTGTACGGGCGCGCGCTACGAGTTTCCGAGGCCGTCGCCCTGTTTCGCGCCGGAAAAGAAACTCGCGCCGCCCGCTGAGCGTCCGAGAAGGCATGAGACGGGGATTGGCCGTTGCCGCGCTTGCCTGGTTTGCGAGCGCCGCGCCCGCGTGGGCGCAGAGAGAGGAACGCTGGGCGGCATTTCTGAACTCACCGCCCGAAGTCGAGCGATCCGATAAATCGCCCGCCGCGCGCACCGCGGCCTTCGCCGAGCGATCGGCGGTGCGAGCCGCGCTTGCCGAGCGGAAATTGCCCGTGCTCGGATCGAGCGAACTGCTCGTCAATGCGGTCTACTTCGCCGGGACGCGCGAGGATGCGGAGGCGGTTCGCGGACTGCCGGGCGTTTCCGGTGTTGTCAGGTTGAAGGTTTACAAGAAACACGCCGACGACCGTGCGACGGAAATCGTGCGCGCTCCGCAGGCTTGGACCGCGCTCGGCGGCATCGACAACGCGGGTACGGGCGTGCGGATCGGCATCATCGATTCCGGCGTCGACGTTACGCACCCCGCTTTCGCCGATCCTTCGCTCACCGCGCCCAGCGGATTTCCGCGTGTCACCAACGAATCGGACCGGCAGTTTACGTCGGGCAAGGTAATCGTTGCGCGCAGTTATGTGACTTTGCTTTCGTCCACCAATCCCGAGTTTTCCTCTCCCGACGACTTCTCGGCACGGGACCGCGACGGTCACGGCACGGCGGTGGCGATGCTGGCGGCGGGGCGGCGCGTGACAGGTCCTGGCGCGACGGTGGTGGGCGTCGCTCCCAAAGCGTACATCGGCAGTTATAAAGTGTTCGGCTCGCCGGGATTGAACGAAGCAACCTTCAGCAACGTGCTGGTCGCGGCGCTCGAAGACGCCGTGCGCGACGGGATGGACGTGGTAACGCTGAGCCTGGGTAGCCCGGCGGAGTTCGGCGCGCTCGATATGTGCAACCAGAACCGCAATCCGTGCGACCCGTTCGCGATGGCGGTGAATAATGCGGTGACGCAGTCGAATTTGAGCGTCGTGGTGTCGGCGGGCAATTCGGGCGACGTTGGGTTTAATCTGCCGACGCTCGGGTCGATCGATTCGCCCGGCACGGCTCCGGCGGCGGTGACGGTCGGGGCGATTTACAACGGGCAGATTTACTACGAGACGTTGCGGATCGGCGGTCCGAACGTCCCTACGAACCTGCGCGAGATCGATACCCGGTTTGGCGACGGTCCGCTGCCCAAAGAGCCGCTCACCGCGCCGTTGCGCGACGCGCGCTCGACGGGCGACGACGGCAAGGCGTGCCGTCCACTCGGCAATAACGCGCTTACGGGAGCGATCGCGCTGATCGACCGCGGCGATTGCAATCGCGATGTAAAGGTGAATCACGCCCAGCGCGCCGGGGCCGTAGGAGTGATTTTCGTGAATTTCGACGGCGACAATTTCGTGTTCCCCCCGAATGGGCTCGACGGCACGGGGATTCCGGCGATTCTGATTGGAGCTTCCACCGGCGCGGCGATCCGCACGCATCTGGGGCAGAATCCCACGGCGACGGCGACGCTCGATCCGGCGATCCGCGCGGTAACCGCCGCTACCGACGAAATCGCCTATCTGTCGGCGCAAGGCCCGGCCATCGGCGACCTCTCCGTTAAGCCGGAACTAACGGCGGTAGGTACCGATTTATACGTCGCGACACAGGATTACGACCCGAATTCCAGCCTCTATTCCGCCAGCCGCTACCGGTCGGTCCAAGGCACCAGTTTCAGCGTGCCGATGGTAGCGGGCGCCATTGCGCTGGTCAAACAACGCAATCGCAATTGGACGCCCGCGCAATTGAAGAGCGCGGTAACCACTTCCGCCAATCCGAATATCGACGATCTGAACAACAACGACGGCCGGCGCAATCGCGCTCGCGTGGCCGCCACCGGAGCGGGGAAGCTCGACGCAGCGCAGGCGCTCAACGTCACCATCACCGCCTCACCCGCTGCGGTTTCGTTCGGGGTGGTTACCGGCCCGCCGGTGGCGCGCGAGGTTTTGATTACGAATACGACCAACGCCGCGGTGACCTTGAACGCGCAAGTCCAGCAGCGCGACACGGACACCAGCGCTCGAGTGACGGTGACGCCCGCCGCGTTCCAGATGTCGCCCGGTCAAACCACGCGAATCACCCTACGCGTCGAAGGATCGCGGCCTGCGGCGGGTAGCTACGAAGGCGTCGTCAACATCACCGGGAGCGGGGCGGCCCTCCGAATCCCTTATCTATACCTACTCGGCGATAACGTGCCTTACAACATTTACCCGCTCGCCGGTAACGGATTCATTGGAGTTCCCAATCAAGGTTTGAACAATCAAGCGACGCAGCCGAGGCTTTCGGTGAAAGTGCTCGATAAGAGTGGGGTGCCGGTAGCGAATCAGGCCGTGCGTTGGAGCGTATTGGCGGGCGGAGGACGGATCGAATTCGTCAGCACGGATTCGCGCACCGACACCTATGGAATCAGCGAGGCATTTGTGAGCCTAGGCTCGGCGCTCGGCGAGCAGGCGTTTCGCGTGGAAGCTGGATCGCTTTCGCAGGTGTTCGAAGGACGCACAATCGTACAACCGGCCATCCGGAGCGACGGCATTCAGGACGCGGCGAGCTTCCGAACCGGCATCGCGCTCGCGCCGGGAAGCTACATGACGATCAAAGGTTCGGGCTTGAGCGAGGTACCGAGGGTCTATTCGACGAATTACCTGCCGGTGGCTTTGTCGAACGTCAGCGTCAGCTTCGACGAGCCGAACCGCCGCCTGCAAGCCCCGGGTCATTTGCATTTCGTTAGTGAAGGGCAAGTGAACGTGCAGATTCCGTGGGAGTTTTCGAACCAGACGGTAGCCCGGGTGAAGGTCTGGAACGGGCTGATCCAGAGCGGGCTGGTGGACGTTCCCTTGACCGAATTCGCGCCGGGGATTTTCGAGTACGACGACCCGGATTCGGGCCGGAAACTCGCGGCGGCGCTCGACGAGAACTTCGCGCTCGTGCGGGGGTCGAATCCGGTGCGCCGGGGCCGCACGTTATCTCTGTTTTGCAATGGTCTGGGGCGGGTCTCGAATCAACCGGCCAGCGGCCAGCCCGCGCCCGCTTCGCCGCTTTCAGAAACCTTAACAAAACCGTCCGTCACCATTGGCGGAAGACCCGCGTCCGTTAGTTTTTCCGGGTTGGCTCCGGGATTTGTGGGTTTGTACCAAGTAAACGTGACGGTGCCGGACGACGCGCCGACGGGAGTCCAACCCGTAGCGCTCTCGGTCGGCGGCGCGACGAGCCAGACATCGCAGGTGCCAGTGAATTAGAGAGCGGGCCTTAAGACCTATGCAGCGACTACTTCTTTTCTTCGCCTTTGTTGTGTCTACGTTCGGGCAATTCGTACCCGGGCGATACATTGTGGAGTTCGAAGGGGAACCGGCGGGCGTCGAAAAGGACACCGCTCGACGAGCCGCAGCCGCCGAGCGGCAGCGTTCGATGATCGAAAGATTGGAGCGGTCGGGAATTGCCGTTCGCTCGCGCTACGAAACGGTGGCGAACGCGGTGAGCGTGGAAGCGGACGAGACTACGGCACGAGCGCTGGCCTCGACCCCCGGCGTGAAGCGAGTGATCCAGGTTTGCCGGCGGCAGCCGTTGCTCGACCGCGCGGCGTCGCTGCACAAAGCGATCGAGGCGTGGCAGATCGCCGGAGGCCGCGACAACGCGGGGCGCGGCATTAAGGTCGGCATTATCGACACGGGCATCGACGCGGAGCATCCCGCGATGAACGACGCGTCGCTCACGGTCCCCGAAGGCTACCCGAAGTTCCGGCGCGAGGCGGACCGGGCGATGACCAACAACAAAATCATCGCCGCGCGCAGCTACGACGATCTTGACGGCGTTTTCGCCGAAACTTCGGCTCGCGACCGGGACGGGCACGGTACGGGAGTCGCTATGTCGGCGGCGGGAGCGCCGGTGCGGGCGAATTTCGCCGAAATTTCCGGATTCGCGCCGAAAGCGTTTCTCGGGGCGTATCGCGTGTTCCCTTACAGCGGGGAAGGCGCTTCCGACGACATCGTTCTGCGGGCGATCGAGGACGCGATCAACGATGGCATGAACGTGATCAACCTGAGTCTCGGCTCCGAGTTTTCGACCGGCGAAGTCGACGGGCTTTACGAAGCGGCTTTTGCGCGCGCGCTGGCGGCGGGGACCGTGATTGTCGCCGCCGCCGGCAATTCCGGATCGGATCCGGTGACGGTCGCCTCGCCCGCCTATTTGCCCAGCGCGCTTGCAGTGGCGGCCACCTGGAACTCGCGCACCTTCCGGTTTCCGGTGGAGGCCGGGACCGTGAGAACGTTCGGCGTGCTGAGCGACAACGCCGGGACGCCTAACACGATTGACGCCCCGCTGGCGGACGTCGCGGCGCTCGATCAGAACGGTTTGGCGTGCAGCCCACTGCCCGAGGGCAGCCTCTCCGGGCGAATCGCCTTTATCTTGCGCGGCTCTTGTACGTTTGAAGACAAGGTCAACAACGTCATGCGGGCGGGGGCCGCGGCGGCTTTGATCTACACGCACACGCTAAGTCCCACGGCGGCCTCGTTTACCGTACAAAGCGCCACGCTGCCCACGATAATGATCGACAACACGGCCGGCGTCGCCATCAAGCAGGACCTTTCGGTGGGGCCGTTCAACGCGCGGCTGTTCTTTAACGGCGAACCGAACGAGTTGAACTCGCGGCAAATCTCTTCGTTCTCCGCGCGCGGCCCCAGCCCACTGCGGACGCTGAAGCCCGAGATTTCCGCGGTGGGTTCGTTCGTTTACACGGCGTCGGGTCGCGCCGATTCTTCCAGCGAATCCTATAACGCCAGCGGCTATCTCGTCACGGCGGGTACCAGCTTCTCCTCGCCGATCGTGGCCGGGGCGGTGGCGGCGATCCGGGCACAGCGCCCGGGGCTGACGGCGGCGCAGTACCGCTCGCTAGCCGCCAACACCGCAAGTGCGATCGCCGACGGGAACGACACGCCCTTCCGGCCCGTCGAAGTGGGCGCAGGTACTTTGAATCTAGAAAACGCTTTCCGCTCGCCGCTCGCGCTATCGGAAGTGGCGCTGACCTTCGGCGGCTCCACGGGCGCGATCGACCGCACCGCGACCGTCAAGCTCTTCAACCTTTCGAAAGAACCGGAAGGCTTCCGGATCGAGGTACTGCCGCGCGACGGTGGCGCCGCGCCTACCGCCAGTGCCGCCGTGGACACGATCCCGGCGGGGGAATCCGCCGACCTTACCGTGACCTTCGCGGCGAGCGGTCTCCCAGCGGGCGTCTATCAAGGGATCGTGCAAGTGACAAGCGCCTCCACGGGAATCGCACTGCGCCTGCCCTATTGGATGGCCGTTTCGGCGAACGACATCCGCACCATGCGGGTGATGGCGCAATCGCCTACGGTGGCCCGCGCCGGATCGCCAGTGGACGTATACGTCCGCATCGTCGATTCCTCCGGATTAACCGTGGTCGATGGCGTTACCGTGAATCCCGTATCCGCCGGTCTGCGGGTGGAAAGCGCGCAAAGCGCCGAGCCGGAAGTGCCGGGCTGCTATCGCATCCGCTTGATTCCGGCGGCGTTCGGCGTCGCCCGCTTCGAAGTCTCGATCGGCGAAGCGCGCCGCGAAGTGTCCCTCAACGTGCGCTAGCGGCACCGGTCCGGGCCTATAATTGCGGTAGAAGTGGCAGTCCACGGATGATCGATCTTAAGAAGAAACTACAGGACGAGATTTCGAAGCTCGAATACGAATTGCGCAACGAGCTTCCCAAGGAAATCCTCAAAGCCCGGGCGCACGGGGACCTTAGCGAGAACGCCGAGTATCACGCGGCGAAAGAACGGCAAGCGTTTGTCAGCGCGCGGCTGGGCCAGCTCCACAAGCGGCTCGGCGTGGTCTCGATGATCGATTTGTCCCGCATCCCGGCGGACCGTGTGGGCCTGGGCAGCACGGTGGTGGTGTTCGACGGCCAGAAGGAAGAGGAAGTCACCTTTGAACTAGTCACCAGCGAGGACGCCGATGCGAATGCGGGCAAAATTTCGACCACCTCGCCCATCGGCCGGGGGCTCATCGGCAAACAAGTGGGCGACGAAGTGAAGATCCAGACCCCCGGCGGCGCGCGCACGATGGAGATTCTGCGTCTCACGACGATCCACGAACTGTCCTAGAGTCGGCTAGACTGAGGGGCGGATGGGTGCGATGACGTTTACGAAAGCGATCGGCGATGGCGCGAACGTCATTATCCGCTTGATCGTTCGCGGCCTCGCTCTTTCGAAGATTCATCCCAACGCACTTACCTTTATCGGTCTGCTGATCAATATCTGGGCGGCCGTCCTGCTGGCCGGCGGGCAGTTTAAGTGGGCGGCTGCGGTGATTATCGGAGCCGGGATTTTCGACATGGTGGACGGGCGCGTGGCTCGCGAGACCAATCAAGTAACCCGCTTCGGCGGCTTTTTCGATTCCGTCATCGACCGCTATTCCGACCTTGCCTTGCTGATGGGCTTGCTGGTGTACTACGCCTCGATCAACCGGAATTTTTACGTCGTGCTTACCGCCGTGGTGATGACCGCCTCCGTGATGACCAGCTACACCCGGGCGCGCGCCGAGAATTTCATCCCGAGTTGCAAGGCCGGCTTTCTCGAGCGCCCCGAACGGATCGTGTTGCTGATCATCGGCGCGCTGTTCGACCGCATGGCGGCGGCGTTGTGGGCGATCGCCGTGCTTGGCAATCTCACCGTGATCCACCGCATGATCTTCACGTGGCAGGAAGCCAAGCGCCTCGAAGAAGCGCAGTTGCGTCCGGCGGGCGCGGCGGCGAAGTCGTCGCGCTAATCGCTGCCCCGGCTACTCGCTCTCCAAAATCACCACGGCCATGGAAATCGCTTCCGTATGCGTGATCGATAACGTCGTGCGGGTTACGTTCAACTCGCGCGCGAACTCCGCCCCTCGTCCGTGAAACAGCAGAGTGGGCCGCCCGGAGGGAAGATTCGCGACCTCGAAATCTTTCCAGGTCACGCCGCGACGCCAACCGGTGCCGATGGCCTTCATGCCCGCCTCTTTTGCCGCGAATCGGGCGGCGAGACGCTCGTACTTGTTCGCCTTGCGCAGCGCATAGGCCAGCTCGCGGGGTGTGTAAATACGATTCAGAAAGCGTTCGCCGTAACGCTCCACCGCAGCTTGGATACGGTCTACCTCGGAGAGATCGGTTCCTAATCCGACAATCACGCTTCAGCGTACTATTGGAGTTCTCCCCATGGCAGCGCCGCTGATTTCCGTCCGCGACCTCCATTACCGTTACCCGGATGGCACGCAGGCCCTACGGGGCGTCGATTTCACGCTCGAAGCGGGCGAAACGGTGGTACTGCTCGGAGCAAACGGTTCGGGCAAGACGACCTTCGCGTTGCATCTGAACGGATTGCTCCCGGGCGGCGATAAAGTGCGGGTTTGCGGGTTGCCCGCAATCCCCGCTAACTTACCCGAAATCCGGCGCAAGGTGGGCGTCGTTTTCCAGAACTCGGACGAGCAGTTATTCATGGCAAACGTGCTCGACGACGTGGCGTTCGGCCCTCTGAACCAAGGATTGCCCCCCGAAGAAGCTTACGCGCTGGCGCGTTCCGCGCTCTCCGAAGTTGGATTGGAAGAAGCCGGGGAACGCGTTCCGCATCACCTGAGCGCGGGCCAGAAGAAACGCGCGGCGATCGCCGGAGTGCTCGCCATGGATCCCGCTGTGTTGATTTTGGACGAACCAACGGTCTTTCTCGATCCGCCTGGGCAGCGAAACTTATTCGACTTACTCGATAAATTGCCCCAGGCGAAAATCGTCGTCACGCACGACCTGCACTTAGCCCGGCGGTTAGGCACGCGCGCCTTGTTTTTTCGGGAAGGAAGGATTGCCGGAGAAGGTCCGGTAGACGCCGTGATCCGGCAATTCGAGTGGGAAGTCGAGACGCCGGAATCGGCGGTTAACTCCGACGGGAATCGACGAGGATCGTGACCGGACCGTCGTTGACCAAGTGGACTTTCATATCCGCCTGGAACTCTCCGGTAGCTACACGTAGGCCGGTCTCGCGCATCTTCGACAAAAAGTAGTCGTAAAGGCGGCGCGCTTCGGCGGGAGGCGCGGCATCGTCGAACGCGGGGCGGCGGCCTTTTTCGACGCTCGCGAGTAAGGTGAACTGACTCACGCACAGAATCGAACCTCCGGCGTCGGTCACCGATAAATTCATCTTTTCTTGCGCGTCGCGAAAAATTCGCAGGTGAGCTATTTTTCCGGCAAGGTAACTCGCGTCGGCTTCGGTATCGCCCTTTTCGACGCCGAGTAAGACGAGCAGCCCCAAGCCAATCTCACCAGTGACGCGTTCTCCGACTTCGACGCGGGCTTCGCTCACCCGCTGCAGCACCGCTCTCATCGCTCCGGAACGCGGCCGGACCGGCGTACCCAAAAAGCCATGGTTTGCGCACACCGGCGCGCCTCGGGCGAATTTTGTAAGTCCTCGATCGAGAATTTCATCTTGCGCCGCCAGTTTGGATATTCGGCGGTGGAGCCGGGTAAATTTTGCTGCCGGATTTCGCCGGTCAGGTCCTCTTGATTGACGACGAACCATTCGCAGGGAGTGGTCGCCAAAAATCCGATGACCGCGCGATGGAGCTCTTCGGTAAATTCGGGGACTAACTCCGCGTCCGCCGGAAAATCCGGCGGGAGTAACTGCGACTGGCGCAAACGGTCGAGCAGATACTGCCGGTCCCGCCGCCGCTCGGAAATCTGCCGCTCATAATCTTCTCCGCCGATTAAATTCGCGCCGCGCCGGGCTTCAATATCGGCCGCTACCCAAAATCCGGCGAGCGTCGCTAAGTCGTGAGTCGTTACCGTGGCGACCGCTTGGGTTGGGTACTCCTCCGGCGGTCGGAATTCGCCGCCGCCATTGCGTTCGAAGTAGAGCACGCGATAACCCAGAAGTCCGTAACTGTCCAGTGTCTGACGCATCTCCCCGGTGATAGTGCCTAAGTCTTCGCCGATAATCCGTACGCGTAAGTGATGACTTTCACGAGCGAGCACGCCGAATAAGTCGCGCCAATTTTCGGCGACGTATACTCCGTCCCGGGGAGTAAATCCGTCGGGGATCCAGTAGAGGCGCAAGAGACGCATCACGTGATCGAGACGGAGCGCGCCGCCATGACGCGCGTTCTGGCGAATCGAGGCGGCGAACAGCTTGTAGCCATCCGCGCGGTGGCGGTCCTTATTCGGAGGGGGAAACGACCAATCCTGACCGTCGGGCGAAAACGCGTCCGGGGGCGCGCCGACTCGCGCTCCGGAAACGAAGAAGTCGCGGTAAGCCCAGAAATCGCACCCATACCGGTCGGTCGCCAGCGCTAAGTCGTGCACGAGTCCGACGGGCATCCCCAACTGCCGCGTGTAGGCTTGCACGTCGGCCAATTGCCGGTCGATCCACCATTGCAGCCAGCGAAAAAAATCGAGTTCCCGGATGTGCGATTCGGCGAACTCGCGGCAGACGGTTGAGCGCGAGTCTTGATACTCGGGCGGCCACGCGGTCCAAAGCCAGGTTCCCGGACGCTCCCGCCGGAATTTTTCGTCGAGCGCGCAAAACAAGGCGTAGTCGAGGAGCGGTTCGCCTTGTTCGGCGGTGTACCGATCGAAATCCGCGCCGCCGGACCATTTTTCGTACGCTCGCCGCAATACCGATAACTTCAAGGCCGCGATCTTCTCGTACTCGACGAATTCGGAGGCGCGCAATTCTTCAAGCGACTCTCGCGGGGGGAGAAATTCGCGGGCTTCGGGGATCTGTTCGACGTCGAGATAGAGAAAATTCCGGTAGAAAGAACTGAGCGGTAAGTAGGGCGACGTGTTGTAAGGCAGGCGGTTGGCGATCGCGTGCAGCGGATTCAGCGCGACGAACGCGGCGCCGGTTTCGCGGGCCGCCCACTCGACGAAGTCGCGCAGGTCGCGAAAGTCGCCGCAACCCCAGTTTCGCGACGACCGCAGGCCGTAGAGCGCGATGGCGATTCCCGCGCACCGTTGCGGGCCGGGCGACCAAACCCGTGTGGGGTAGTCTTCGCCGCCGCTCTCTGGCGGGGCCGCTGACTCGCCCAGGGCGGCGAGAATTCTCTCGAGAACCTGTGGTTTTGGCCGGCGAAGCTCGCCGAATACGTCGGAATACTCCGTTTGGATCCCGCGGGCGCGGGCGGCGTCGAGGAGGTCCAAACCAGTAGTGTACCTAGCGGCGAGGTCTGGGCATCCTACAATAGAGACGATGGAAACCGGTACGCTCGAAAATCGGGTCGCCTTAGGCCCGGTCCCCGAAGACTTCTTCGCGAGGATCGACGACGAAGGCGTGACGAATACGTTTGGCGACAGCGTCCTCTTGACGACGCTCGACAGCGTGTTGAATTGGGGCCGCAAGAACTCCATCTGGCCGATGGCGTTTGGCCTGGCTTGCTGCGCGATCGAGATGATGTCGATGACGGCGTCGCGCTTCGACATCTCGCGGTTCGGCGCGGAGGTGTTCCGGGGTTCGCCGCGCCAAGCCGATTTGATGATCATCGCCGGCCGGGTTTCGAACAAGATGGCCCCCGTCGTCCGGCAGTTGTACCAGCAAATGCCCGAACCGAAGTGGGTGATCTCGATGGGCGCTTGCGCCACATCGATGGGCGTCTTCTCGAACTATGCGCTGGTGCCGGTCAATCAGGTCATCCCCGTGGACATTTATGTGCCCGGCTGCCCCCCGCGTCCCGAACAGTTGATTTACGCGATTACGTTGTTGCAGGAAAAAATCCAGAAGGAGCGCGGGACGGTGACCAAAGCGCTCAATCTCGCCTAACCGCCGCCGCTCGATTAAATTCCGCGCCAAACGGCCGATAAGACCCATATCGAAAGTTAACTGAAGAACGGCGATCGTCCTCTAAGGACGGAGCACGTTCCGGAGGCGCGTATGGACATCAGCACGATTCGTCCCGAAGCGGCGCCGGTCCCGCTGATCGAGCAGCCCATTTCGGCTCGAGAAGCGGCCGAACGCCGCGACTTGGTCAAAGCGGTAAAGGCGTTAAACGCCACGTCCGTCTTGGGAGAGAATCACGAACTCACCTTCGCGGTGGACCGCAATAGCCGCCGCCCCGTGCTGCGGATCGTCAACCGGGAAACGCGGGAAGTGGTGGAGCAGATCCCCTCGGAGGAAGTCTTGCGGCTGGCCGAAGGCTTGGACCGGTAATTTCGTCAAGATTTACCCGAGACCGGCCGATATCTACCTGAGAATGAACGGTTACCGCTCTTCCGACGCTTACCTGGAAACTACGGTTCGCTCGTCCGACCCCGTGGAACTCACCCGGTTGCTTTACCGGGCGTTGATCGACGCGCTGCGAAAAGCGCAGCAGGCTCACCAAGCGGGCGATCTTGCCATGCGGGGCCGGCAAGCCGGCAAAGCGCAGGCGATTCTCGCGGAGCTGGTTTCTTCGCTCGATGGGACTAGCGAGCTGTCCGGGCGGCTGAACCGGTTGTACGATTACGCCCTGCACTTGATCCAGAAGGCGGTGTTCGATCAGGACGCCGCGCCTTTCGAGGAAGCGCGCCGGTTGATGGAAACGTTACTCGAAGCGTGGGAACGCGTCGAGGCGCCGATGGCTTTACCGGGGGCCGCCGCCTAAGCCGTCGGCCAACATCTTCGCGATCCCGAACCCTCCGCCCGCCGCCATGACTCGGGCGAACTCCTGTTCGGCGTATTCGGTCATCGTCGCTCCGGCGTCGCCGCCCGAACCCATCCATCCGCCTTCGGACGACTCCCGCATCGTCTTCAGCATTTGCTCGATCAGCATCGCCTCAAACTGTCCGGCGGCCTCAAGAATCTTTTCGGGCGAGGGCTCTTCCGGCGCGGTGACAACCCCGGCGTTTCGGGATGCCTGCGAGACGTTCATCTATATCACCTCCAGGATGGCTTCGATCGCTCCGGCGGCGCGCAGATTCTGCAAAATCGCGATCACGTCGCGCGGTGTCGAGCCGATCGATTGCAGCGCGCGGACCAACTCCTCAATGGTCGCTCCGTTCTTCAGAACCAGATTGCGCGACTTCTCTTCCTTGACACCGACGTTGACGTTCGGCACAACCGTCGTCTTACCGTCCGAAAAGGGCGCGGGCTGCGAGACGTCGAAAGTGGTTTGGATTTCGACGCTCAGCGCGCCGTGCATGATCGCCACCGGCGAGATGCGGACTTCTTTCCCCATCACGATGGTGCCCGTCCGTTCGTTGACGATCACCTTCGCGGCGCGGTCCGCGGCGACGGTGAGATCCTCGATGCCCGCGACGAACTCGGCGGTTCGCGGCATCCAGGCGGCAGGAGTCGAGACGGCGACGACGCCCGAATGCTCGGCGCGCGCTACCGCAACGCCTTCGGCTCCGAACTTCTTATTGATCGCGTCGGCGATGCGGGCGGCGGTGGAGAAATCGGGCTGGCGTAACTGGAGGCGAATCTCGGCGCCGGGCGCGACGGACGGGGCCGCGCGCTCGACGATCGCGCCGTTGGGTACGCGTCCCGCCGTGGGGTGATTGGTGGTTTGCGCATTACCCCCGCCCCGTCCCGCCACAAATCCACCGGTGACCACCGGGCCTTGAGCCACGGCGTATACGTCGCCGCTGGCCGCCTTGAGCGGCGTGAGGATCAACTGGCCGCCCTGCAAATTGGCGGCATCGCCCAGCGCGGCCACGCTCACGTCGATCCGCATCCCGGGTTGCGCGAATGCCGGCAGATTCGCGGTGACGATCACCGCCGCCATGTTGCGCACCAGGATCGCGGTGGGCGACACCTGCACGCCCATCCGCTCCAGCATGTTTGCGAGCGTCTGCGCCGAAAAGAACGTCTGCCGTTTGTCGCCCGTGCCGTTCAAACCGACCACCAGTCCATAACCGATCAGTTGGTTCTCGCGAATGCCTTCGATCGAGACCAGTTCCTTCAAGCGCGCGGCGTGCGGCGCGAGGTTTGTCGCGGCGGCGAGGGTGAGTAGAGCGAGAGTCGTCATGATCTAGAAAGGAAGAACGCCCATCAATAGGCGATAGAGAAAGTTGGGGCGGCGGATGGCGTCGCCGACGACGCCCTTGCCTTCGATCGCAATCTGCATTTGCCCCACGCGGTCGCTGGCGATGCGGTTCGTCGGCGAAAGATCGTTCCAGCGGACGACGCCGCGAATCGAGACGCGCTGGCGTTCCGAATTCGCCTGCACGTCCTTCGTGCCTTCGATCACTAGGTAGCCGTTGGGCAGCGTCTCCACCACGCGCGCGGTGAGCGTGGTGGTGAGCGTGTTCGAACGAGTAGTCGATCCATCGCCTTCGAGCGACGATTCGCTTTCCATTTCGGCCAGTTCGCCGAGTGCCGGAATCTTCGTCCGCGGTCCGGCAAGCGCCGGGATGCTCGCCCTCAGATTGGACGTGCGACTAGCCGACGTGCTGCCGCGCGAAACCGCGGAGGCCCGGTCGCTAACGACGATCGTGATCAAGTCGCCTTTCTGGAACGCCCGCAAGTCGCGGGCCAGATCGCCGAAGCGCCCACCCGGCGAATAGAGCGATCCGGGCGAAACCGCCGATTCGCCCGCCATCTCCCGCGCCGCTCGCACATACTCTTCGAGGGGCGTGAGCGGGGGAGCTTTCTTCGTTTTCGCCGGCGAAAGCGCGGCGCAGGCCAGCAGCAATACGCTAATTCTTCGCATGGAACTCCTCCGCCGTCGCGCGTCCGGGTCCGGCGACGATCCCGTAGAAACGCTTTCCGGAAGAAACGTTCTTGAGCAGGATTCGCTCGCCGCGCCGTCCGCCGGTTTCGGCTTTCGCTTCGACGCTGAGCTTTGCCGCACCCGCACCCGCTTCGACGACGACCGTCGACCCCGGAGCCACTTCGCGCGGACTGGTCAGTTGACTTTCGAATAAAGGTTCGCCTGCCTCGACAAGACGGCGCACGCATTTACCTACGGCGGCCGACGAATCGGCGAGCGGCGCGGGAGCGGCGGGATGGCGCCGGCGGGTCTCGACCTTGATTTGAGCCTTGCCGATCGGCTCGTTCGGCTTGAGCGGTTCGGCCGCTACGGTCACCGGGGCTTCAACCGAAGCTTCGACCTTCGCCCAGACCGGGAACCGGCGTCCTTCGGCGGTCCGCACGAATCCGCGCCAGAGTCCCGAAACCGAAAGCCCAGCGCAGGGGAACTCGACGGTCCCGTTCGGCACCGGCTGCCGCGCGAGGTCGAGTAATTCGATGGACGCCTCGGGCGCCGAAGCGCGCATGGCGGCGATCGCCTCTTCCGCCGAAAGCGTTCTACCGGGGCGCGTCACACATAGCTCCGGCGCGTCCCGAAGTTCGACGCCGTGTTTCCGCGCGAAGGCCGCAAGTTCGAATCCCGGAATCGTGCGGCGCACGCCGAATCGCGGCGCGAAGCCAAACACGGTATGGGCGGGTATCGGCGCAAGCGCAGCCACGCGCGCCGCCAGATCGCCCGCCGTAATGCGGTCGCCTTCGACGGCCAGGCAGCCCGCCGCCGAGAGCGCGAGTGAAGCGATTCCCGTCATCGCGTCATGTTGTTCACTTGCTGGTACATCTCGTCCGCCGCGCGCACGATCTTCGAGTTCGCTTCGTAAGTACGCTGACTGACGATCATGTTGATGAACTCTTCGACGACGCTGACGTTAGAGCCTTCGGTATAGCCCTGCAACAGCGACCCCAGCCCTTCCTGTCCGCCCGGCAAACCGACCGTCGGCTCGCCCGAAGCGTCGGTGGGCAGATACATGTTCCGCCCGATCGAGTTGAGACCGCCCGGGTTGGTGAAGTTGGCGAGCTGAATTTGTCCCGCCAATTGCGACGCCGTTTGCCCCGGCAGCACGAAGCTCACCGTGCCGTCGGCGGCGATGGTGACCGTTTGCGCTTCCGGTGGAATCGTCGCTTGCGGCTCAAGCGGATCGCCGTCGGCGGTAACGATGTTGCCGTCGCGGTCGAGGTGAAAATTTCCGGCGCGCGTGTAGGCGATCTCGCCCGTCGCGCGGCGAATCTGGAAGAACCCGCGCCCCTGGATCACCAGGTCCAGCGGATTGTCGGTCTGCGTAAAGCTGCCCTGCGTGAAGATGACTTCGTTCGACACGGGCCGCGTGCCCAGGCCGAGTTGCAGGCCGCTCGGAACGACGGTCTGCGCGCCCGCCGCCGCGCCGGGTTGGATGAAGTTCTGATACAGCAGGTCCTGGAACTGCGTGCGGCGCTGCTTAAACCCCACCGTATTCGAGTTCGCGAGGTTGTGCGCGATGTTATCGATATTCATCTGCTGGGCTTGCATGCCGCTGCCCGCGCTAAATAAGGCTCGAATCATTCTTGTGGTCTCCCGTTTATCCGTTCACACGCGCCACTTCGTCGACGGCCTTCTTATTCATTTCGCCGCCGAGCGCGATCGCGCGGTTGAGCATTTCGAATTGCCGCATGACGTTCACCAGGCGCACCGCGGTTTCGGCGGCGGGAACGTTGGCTTGCTCGATGCGTCCTTGATGGACCTCGACGCCGGAGGCCGGTTGGGGCTGAGGCGTGTCGAAGCTGAAATAGTTGCCGGGGCGCTTTTCGTTCGCTACCGTCGCCGCGAAATCGACAAGGACGAAACGGCCCGCCTCGCGCCCGCCCTGATGAATCGCGCCGTCCGCCGTAACGCGCAAATCGAGCGCCGGATCGGCCTTAAACTTCTGTCCGTCCTCGGTGCGAATCTCGACCTCGTAGCCGTCCGCCGTAACGATGCGGCCGTCGGCGGCGAGATGAAAGTTGCCGTTACGCGTATAGAGCGGACCGTTCGGGCCGTTAATCGTAAAAAAGCCTTTACCCGACAGCCCGAAATCGAGGGTATTGCCTGTGGGTGTCAGCGCGCCTTGCGAGAAGTCCGTCCAGCGGCCTTCGATGACCGGGGACGAACGGTCCTCGCCCAGCGCCTCTTCCGAGAAGTATTGGCGGTACATCTCCCGATCCGCCTTGAAACCCGGCGTGGACGCGTTCGCCATGTTGTGCGCCAGCAAATCGAGCGCCTCTAGGCGCGACCGGAGCCCTCCGGCGGCGGCGGTAGCGAGTTGATCCATGCCCATCTGTCGGCACTTCGCGCGAGAAACTTCAAGGCCGCCGCTCAATTGCCGATACGCAAATGCGAAGGGCCGGAACCGGCGTCAAAATTTTGCCGTCCGGATTCGCGCGAACGGCAAGTTTGCGGCGGCGCGGCGCGCGCGAAGGCCGATTTTCCAGCCTTTTTGCGATTGGTACGGCGCGTGCAAACTCTCGCAGCGTGACGCTCTCCGCCACAAATGCCGCTCCCGCCGCCGATCCTCTCCTCGCGATGTTTGCGGCGCCGGCGGAACTCGCCGATGCCGTGGATCCGCTCGCCGCGTTTCGCGCCGCCTTCGAGACGGCGCTCGCAACGCCAGTTGAAGGCGAAGTCGAGATCGCGGCCGTTTCCGAAGAAGAAGCTCGACTCGCCGAAGTCGATCCGGAGGAAGAGCCGGTGGAAGCTCGCGTGGCGATCGCCGCATGCGCTACGCCTCCGTCCGCTGCGCGGCCTTTTGTTTGGACGCCGCCGGTTCGCATCGAGGCTCGGGAAACGGAGAACGCCGTGTCCACGCCTCTGCCCGAGAGCGGAGCGGCTCCGCCAAAAACGGCAATGGAAGCGCCCGTCGAGATCGGCGCGCCCGAACCCGTCGCGGCGCCTCAGGCCTTGCATTCGCCGGAGGCGTTCGCTCTCCGGTTGCAAGACGCCGCGGCCGCGGATGGCCCGCAGAACGAGCCGCAAGAGACCCAGTCCGTGGAACGCGTAGAGCCGGTGGCAGCCAGCGCTCCGCGCCTCGCGCAAAACCGAAACGACGAACCGGCGGCGCAACAGCGCGACCAGCCGGAGCCGCGTAAAGAAGCTCCCGAGGTCCGCTCCGGCGACGCTCCTGTGCGAGCCGCATCCGCCATTCCCGCTCCATCTTCCGGGATGCCAGCTGCTGCCGCACACCCCGATGCGCCGCAGGCCGCGCGAATCGAGCCGCCAGCCGGGACCGCCGCCGCCCAAGCTTTAGAACCCGTTGAGGCGCCCCGGGAGCCGGTCTCCGCTTCGGGACCGCCCAGGCTGGCGCTCCGCGTTGGCGGGCCGGATCGGGCTCCGGAAGCGTCGCTCGAACTCGACCTAACGTCCCCGGCGACCAGGCCCGCGGTCGACGTGATCGTCGAACAGCGGCGCGGCGATGTACACTTCTCGGTCCGATCCGCCGATCCCCTCTTGGTGCAGGACTTGCGCGGCTCGGTCGGCGAACTGACCGGCCGCCTGGAACAGTCGGGCTATCGCGCCGAAACTTGGACGCCCGCGGAAACGTTCCGCACCGCCGAGCCACTGGCGTCCCGCTCCGCCGACTCGCGCTTCCAGGAAGATTCGGGAGAACGCGGCGGCGGATGGACTGGCCAGGACTCGAGGAATCCGTCGCGGGACGGACAGCGGCAACCGGACGGCGAACGCCCGCGTTGGCTGATCGAACTCGAAGAATCGTTTTTCGGTAGCGGCGCCAAGCGCGCCTAAAGAGTAGCGGGCGCTAGCGCGCCCAGAGAAAGGAACCGCCGATGACCACCACCAGCG
Source organism: Bryobacteraceae bacterium (assembly GCA_033763835.1). Taxonomy (GTDB): domain Bacteria; phylum Acidobacteriota; class Terriglobia; order Bryobacterales; family Bryobacteraceae; genus JAPKYZ01. Next base: position 229,138 of record JANRJS010000014.1, read on the forward strand.
CTACGGAAAGTTCGCAACAAGCTTGGCTCGACGCCTCCGCGTTCGGGCAAACCGCCCCCGCCGAAGAGGCCGACGTCAATACCGACCCGCTCGCGCAGAAGCAATTGTTTCTCGAGTTGCTGGTCGCGCAACTGAAGTATCAAGACCCGCTGAATCCGGCGGACGGCACGGAGTTTGCGGCGCAGCTTTCGCAGTTCACCGAAGTGGAGCAATCGCTCGAGTCGAACCAGCATCTGGAAGCGATTCTCGCCGCTCTCGAATTGCAGAACGCCGCCTTGCAGCCTATCGAATCGCAACCTTAATTAGCAGGAGACCCGCATGTTTACCTCATTTTCCACCGCCCTTTCGGCGCTTGGCGCCCACTCGATCGCCGTCGATGTCGTCGGCAACAACCTGGCGAACCTCAATACCCCGGGCTTTAAGTCCAGCGCCGTTTCGTTCGCCGATTTGGTGACGCAGTCGCTCGGCGCGGGGCTAGGCGAAACGCAAGTCGGATTCGGCGTGGGCCGCCCCACGACGCTCCGGCAGTTTTCGCAGGGCGCGATCCAAAGCTCGAGCGGCCCGCTCGACGCCGCGATCCAGGGCGACGGGTTTTTGATCGTGCGCGACTCGGGCGGCCGCCAGTTGTTCACGCGCGGCGGCAATCTGTTGGTCGATAAGGACGGCAATCTGCTGACTGCGAAGGGCCACCGGATCCAAGGCTGGAGCGCTTCGAACGGCGTCCTCGATACCAACGCGCCGGTCGGCGATATCACGATTCCCGTGGGTACGCTGCGGCCGCCGGTGACGACCACCGCCTTCAATATGGACGTAAATCTCAACGCCTCGGCGGCGACGGGCAGCGAGTTCTCGAGCTCGCTTGAAGTCTTCGACTCGCTCGGCGTCTCGCACGTCGTCACGGTGACTTTCACCAAGAGCGCCACGGCCAATCAATGGGGTTATGAAATCTCCATTCCCGACGCCGACGTAACCTCGCCGGTGACGCCCGCCACCGGGACTCTGACGTTCGACGCGAACGGCGTTCTGACCTCCCCCTCGGCCACCGATCCCGCGCCTCAGTTCACGATCGCCGGATTGCGTAGCGGGGCCAGTAACATGACGCTCGACTGGCAACTCTTTAATGGGACCGCGCCGCGCATCACGCAGTTCTCGCAGACGTCGGCCGTTTCCGCCAACTCGCAGAACGGTTCCGCCCCCGCGCAGTTGATCCGCGTCGGCCTGGGCGACGGAGGACAGGTACTGGCGCAGTACTCGAACGGCCAGCAAGTACAGGTAGCGCAGCTCGCGATGGCGTCGATCCGCAATCCGGAATCCCTGGTCGCGGTGGGCGATAACAACTTCCAGGTGAGCGCCCGCAGCGCTTTGCCCGCCGTCGGCGTGCCGGGGTCCGGCGGCCGCGGCACCATCCTGGGAGCCGCCGTCGAATCCTCGACGGTCGATATCGCCAAAGAGTTCACCAACTTGATCGTGCTGCAGCGGGGCTATCAGGCCAACACGCGCGTCATCACGACGGTGGACGAGATCAGCCAGGAAACCATTAATTTGAAGCGCTAGCGGACGCTCTAAGGTTTCTCCCCCACTCTCCCGATGACATCCCTAGAACAGATCGCGCACTACAGCGAAGTTCCGGTCGAGATCGGCGTCGAACTCGACCGGCGCGTACTCAGCGTCCGGAAGCTGCTCGACCTCGAAGTCGGCGGGATTCTCGAGCTGAACCGCTCGGCGGGCGAAAACATCGACATCCTCGTCGGCAACCAATTGGTGGCTTTCGGCGAGATCGTCATCACCGAGGATGCGATGGGCGTGCGGATCACCGATTTCATTCAAGAGGAGTAATCTCCGCCCGGGCTGGGCGGCGCGGCGGAAGCCGATTCGAGGAAACCCATGGAAGTCGCCTGGCAGATGCTCGCGGTGCTCGGAACGTTGGGCGCGCTGTTTGCGGCGGTGCGGCTGCTCGGCCGGCGGGCGCTCTCGCTTCCGCGCCGCGCCGCGCCCGGATCGCTCGCGGCCCCGGGATCGATCGCTCTAACGGCGCAGCACCGGCTGCATATCGTCGAGTTCGAAGGACGCCGCCTGCTGGTCGCCACCCATCCGGCGGGCTGCACGGTGGTACATGGCGAGGACGTCCGGTGAACCCCACCGCGCCCGGACAAATCGGCGTGCCGATGCAGATCGTCGTTCTGCTGACGCTGCTGACTCTGCTGCCCGCCGCCGTCGTCTCGGTGACTCCGTTCTTGCGGATTACGGTGGTACTGCATTTCCTGCGGCAAGCGCTCGGCACCCAAACCGCGCCGTCCAACCAGGTGCTTCTCGGCTTGTCGCTGTTTCTCACGCTGCTCATCATGCAGCCCATCACCAACGAGATCTACGACAACGCTTGGAAGCCCTACGACAAAGGGCAAATCTCGGGCGAGAAGGCCCTCGTAACGGCGTCGGCTCCGGTAAAGCGCTTCCTGCTGAAGTTCGCGCGGGAGAAGGATCTGAAAACGATGCTCGAAGCCACACGCACGCCCGCGCCCGCGAAACCGGAAGATCTCGATCTCCGCGTGCTGGTGCCCGCTTACGTGCTTTCGGAACTGAAAACCGGATTTCAAATCGGAGCGGTCCTGTTTCTTCCGTTCCTGATTATCGACCTCGTCGCCGCGTCGGTGACGCTCTCCGTCGGCATGGTGCAACTGCCCCCGGTCATGCTTTCCGCGCCTTTCAAGATTCTGCTGTTCGTGCTCGTCGACGGCTGGAATCTGGTGGTCGGATCGCTGCTCAAAAGCTTTGTCTAGAGGACTTCCATGAATCAGCAGATGGTCACCGAAATCGTTCGCGGCGCGCTGATGACCACGTTTTGGTTAAGCCTGCCGCTGCTCGCCGTCGGCTTCGTGGTGGGCATCGTCATCAGCCTTGTGCAGATTCTCACCTCGATCCAGGACCCGGGCTTCGGTACGGTGCCTCGCCTCGCGGCGTTTCTCGCGGCGTTCCTGTTTTTCCTGCCCTGGATTCTTCTGAAACTGGTCGCCTACACCACGGCGCTGTTCGGCGATCTCGCGCGCTATGCCCGCTGACGTTCTTTCGCGGAGCGTCGGCTTTAGCCTGGGCTCGATCGAGGCGGCGCTGCTTGTGACGACGCGGCTGGCCGGTCTCTTCGTCTTCTTCCCTCTGCCGGGCGCAAAAAGCGTGGCGAGCCTCGCGAAAATCGTCTTCGCGCTCTCGCTTACCGTCGCGCTCTATCCGTTCTGGCCGAAGCTGCAAGCGACGGAAAGCCCGATGCAACTGGCGGCGTGGGCGCTGGCCGAATCCGCGCTGGGGTTGGCAATGGGCCTAACCGTCGCCTTTCTCGCCGAGGGCGTCACGCTCGCCATGCAAATCGTCGCCGGGCAAGCCGGTTACAGCTATGCGTCGTCGATCGACCCCAATTCGGAAGCGGACTCGGGAGTGCTCCCTGTGCTTGGGCAGTTGTTCGCAAGCCTGCTGTTTTTCGCCATCGGCCTCGACGGGCAGTTGATCCGCGCGCTTGCCGGAAGCCTGGAAACGCTGCCGCCCGGCGGCGATTGGAACGTCCTGGGCCCGGGCTCCGCCGGTGCGGTTCTACGTTTACCCGCCACGCTTTTCTCTACGGCCTTGCGTCTCGCCCTTCCGGTGGCTGCGCTGCTGCTGATTCTCGATCTGGCGCTCGCTCTGATGGGACGCATTAACGCGCAATTACAACTGTTGAGCGTGGCGTTTCCGGCAAAGATGCTGCTGACGCTCGCGATGCTCGCCGCCTTAGCGCCCGCCGCCGCGCTGGTCTACCAATCGCAGGGAGCGGTGGCGATGTCGGCGCTCGAACGGTTGCTCGCCGCCACGCCGCGCGCGCTTCCCCCCGCCCCTCCTCGATGACCGTCCATGGCCGATTCCTCGCAACAAACCGAGAAAGCCACTCCGCGGCGGATCGAGAAGGCGCGGGAGCAAGGGCGATTTCCGGTCAGCCGCGAAGCCTTCTCGGCCGCGACCTTCGCAGTGGCGGCGTCGATCGTGCTCGGCTACGCGCCCGATTGGCTGGAGGCGACCTCGCGGCTGTTCCGCCATCTGCTGCGGCAGGCGTTCTCCTCCGATCTAACGTTGACCGGCGCGATACGCCTCTGGCGGCTGATCGGCGAAGAGAGTCTGATGCCACTGGTAGGCGCGGGGACGCTGACGCTGACCGTCGGTCTCGCCGTGCAATTGGGGATGACCGGATTCGGCATTGCGGGCTCGAAGATCGCGCCCGATATCGAGCGTCTCAACTCGCTGTCCCGCCTCAAGGAGATGCCGTCGCAGAACGCGGTGTCGGCGCTGCAAAGCCTGGCGCTGCTGGCCGTTTTCGCCGGCGTGTTGTGGATGGAAATGGGCGAATGGATCCCCGCGATGCTGCGCCTGCCATTGCAGTCGCTACCCACGGCGTTCGCGGTGGTGGGCGAAACGTTGGGCGATCTGCTGCGCAAAGCCACGTTGATCTTCGCGGTTTTGGGCGCCATCGATTTGTTCCGGCAGCGCAACCGCTACTTCAAGGGCCTGCGCATGTCGAAGCAGGAGATTCGCGACGAAAGCAAGGAATCGGAAGGCAATCCGATGCTCAAGCAGCGGATTCGCAAACTGCAACGCGACGCCGCCCGGCGTCGAATGATGGACAAGGTTCCACAAGCCACCGCCGTCGTCGTCAACCCCACGCACTACGCGGTGGCTATTCAGTTCGATATGAACTCGATGGCCGCGCCGCGCGTGGTGGCGAAGGGGAAGAACTACCTGGCGCGCCGGATCCGCGAAATTGCGATCGCCAACCAGATTCCGATCGTCGAGAATCCGCCGCTGGCGCAATCGCTCTACAAACACGTCGAGGTGGGGCGCGAGATTCCCGCCAATCTCTACCGCGCCGTGGCCGAAGTGCTCGCCTACATTTTCCGCTTGATGAACGCCCGCGCGCCGCGCGGGCGAAGAGGTTGAAGATGAACGCTCGCGCGCCGCGCGGGGGAAGAGGTTGATCTAGATGGCCGCCGTTCCCGCCACCGCTCCCGCGCCGGTCAAGGCCGCGATTCCCGCCGGGTTGAAGAGCTTCGCGCGCGCCGATCTCGCCGTGCCCATTACGGTGTTGGGCATCGTGCTCGCGATGATCGTGCCGCTGCCGTCGCTTGCGATCGACCTGCTGATCTCGGCCAACATCACCGTATCGGTGGTGGTGATGCTGGTCGCGATGTACATCACGAAACCGGTCGAGTTCAGCGTCTTCCCCACCACGCTGCTTTTGATGACGCTGTTCCGCCTGGCGCTGAACATCTCCTCGTCGCGCCTGATTCTCTTGAACGGCAACTCGGGCACGGCGGCGGCGGGCCACGTCATCGAAGCTTTCGGCAACTTCGTCGTCGGAGGCAATTTCATCATCGGCCTGGTGATCTTCCTGGTGCTGATCGCCATCCAATACGTCGTCATCAATCACGGCGCGGTACGCATTTCGGAAGTGACGGCGCGGTTCACGTTGGATGCCATGCCCGGCAAGCAAATGTCGATCGACTCCGACCTGAACGCCGGGCTGATCGACGAGGGCGAAGCGCGCACCCGGCGCCGCCAACTCGCCGCCGAGGCCGAGTTCTATGGTGCGATGGACGGCGCGTCCCGTTTTACCCAACGCGACGCCGTGGCGAGTATTCTCATCACCGCGATTAACATCGTCGCGGGCATCCTGATCGGCGTCTTGCAGCACGACATGGATATCGCGCGGGCGGTGAAGACCTACACCATCCTCACTATCGGCGACGGGTTGGTTACGGTGATCCCCGCGCTGATGATCTCGATTTCGGGCGGCCTCATCGTGACGCGGGCGGGAGCGGACACGCAACTGGCTTCCGAGTTCCGCCGCCAACTGTTCGGTTCCGCGCAGCCGATCTACCTCGCGGCGGGAGTGCTGGTCTTGATCGCCGCCGTACCGGGTTTGCCCAAAATTCCGTTTCTGGTCTTGAGCGGCGGACTGGTGCTCATCGCCCGCGCCGTGGACCGCTCGAACACGGAGAGCGCCGCCGCGCCCGATCCCGCGCCCGCCGCCGCGGCCTCCGCCAATCGCGACTCGGTCGAGTCGGCCCTGAAAGTCGAACCGCTCGCCGTCGAGGTGGGCCTGGGACTCGTGAAGCTCGTCGAAGGCGGTATCAACTCGCCGCTGCTGAAACGCGTTTCGGGCATTCGCCGCCAACTGGCGGGCGAGTTGGGCTACGTGTTGCCCGCGGTACGCGTCACCGACAATCTGGGACTTAAGGCGCGGGAATATTCGATCCTGCTTAAGGGCGTCGAGATCGCGCGGTACGAACTGCCAGCGGGATGCGATCTGGCCATCGTTCCGGCGGGCCCCGGCGCGGCGCGCATCGAGGGAATGCCCGCGAAGGAACCGGCGTTCGGGCTCGACGCGCTCTGGATTCCGTCGAGTTCCGCCGACGCGGCACGCGACGCGGGTTACACCGTGGTCGACGCGGTGAGCGTGCTCGCGACACATTTCGGCGAACTCGTGCGCCGCCATCTGCACGAGTTGTTCAACCGCCAGGACGCGAAGAAGGCGCTCGACCGTGTCGCGGAAGAGAATCCGCGCGTCGTGGAGGATCTGGTGCCCAAGCTATTGCCGCTCTCCACCGTCCAGAAAGTCTTGCAGAACCTGCTGCGCGAGCGGGTGTCGATCCGCGACGCCTCGACGATCCTCGAAGCGCTGGGCGAAGCGGCGCAGATTTCGCGCAACCCGGTTCTGCTTACCGAGTTCGCGCGGCAATCGATCCGGCGCTCGATTGTGCGTCCGTATCTCGACGGCCAGAATCTGCGCGCCTGGTTCCTCAACCCCAAAACGGAACAGGAGTTGGAAGCCGCCGTGGAGCACGGAGAACATTCCTCGCATCTCAATCTCGCGCCGCAGCGTGTGCGCGAATTGGTGGACCGTCTAACGTCCGTCGCCGGTCCCGCCGATACCCCTACCGTGATCGTCACCGGCTCGCAAGCGCGTCCCTTCGTGCGGTTGATGGCGGAAGGGTCGATCCCCGGTCTGGTGGCGCTTTCGCCCAATGAACTGCCGCCGGGCGTCAAATTGATCTCGAACGGCACGGCCGGTTAGGAGAGTCGATGCGGATTAAATCGTACTTCGCGGCTTCGGTGGAAGCGGCGGTCGCGCAGGCCGCGCGGGAACTGGGCGACGACGCGCTGTTGTTGAACTCGCGGCCGGCCACCGCCGAAACGCGGCATCTCGGCGCCTACGAAGTGGTGTTCGGCCTCGAGAACGAGCCCGCGCCCGCCGCCGCGGCGCCCGGCGAGTTTCAAATGGCGGTTCCCGAAACGTTCGCGGAGTACTTGGCGAGTCTCGACTTATCGCCCGCGCTCGCACGCGATATCGAATCGGGCTGCGAAGGCGATACGGTGTCGAGCGAGCAGTTGGCGCGCGAACTCGGCCGGCGGCTGAAGGTCGATGCGGCCGTTCCGAAGCTTCTCGCGCTGGTGGGTCCTCCCGGCGCGGGGAAGACGGCGACGCTCCTAAAGCTCGCCTTGCGGGAGACGTTCGAGCGGCGGCGGGCCGTCACCGTGATTGGCGGCGACTCGTTGCGCGTGGGAGCGAACGAGACGTTGCGGTCTCTGTGCGCACTGGCTGGAATCGCGTTCGAGGAAGCGGCGTCGCCCGAGGCGATTCCCGCGCTGGCCGAAGCGCGCCGCGGATCGGCGGTTTTCATCGACACTCCCGGTTTCTCGCCCGCCGAACTTTCGCGCGCCGCCGCCTGGGCCGCCGCACTGGCCAAAATTTCCGCGCTCGAGACGGCCTTGACTCTACCGGCGACGATGCGTACGTCCGATTTATCCCTAGCCGCGTCGCGCTATCGAATTTTCCGCCCTTCGCGGCTGGTCTTTACCCGGCTCGACGAAACGGTGACCACCGGCGGGCTGGTGAGCCTGGCCGCCGCCACCCAATGGCCCGTGTCCTGGTTTGGGATTGGGCCGGCGGTTCCGGAGGACTTGGAAGATTCGAGCGCCGCCCGCGCGCTCGCCGGACTGCCCGGCATCGAGTTGGCGCGGACCGCAGCGGCTTAAAGGACATCGACCACCCGAGCGCAAGATGAGTAAACGTTACGCCGCCACCGCCACCGCCCCCGAAACCAGCGAGCGCGACCGCCTGATTTTGGAGCATCTGCCGCAGGTGCGTCTGATCGCGCGCCGCATCCACGAGCGTCTGCCCGAAAGCGTCAGCCTCGAAGATCTCGTCTCGACGGGTGTCGTCGGGCTAATCTCCGCCATCGATCGTTTCGACCCCACGCACAACGTCAAGTTGAAGACCTACGCGGAGTACAAGATCCGGGGCGCGATCCTCGACAGTCTGCGGGGCCTCGATTGGGCGCCGCGTCCGCAACGCAAGCGGGCGAAGCAGATCGAAGCCGCGATTAACGTTCTCGAGCAGCGGTTGAAGCGCCAGCCCACCGAAGACGAGATCGCCGCCGAACTCGAGATCGGAGTCGCCGAATACCGCGAGTGGCTGATCGACGCCCGCAGCGTGAATCTCGGCAGCCTCGAAAACGGCAATCCGGACGAGGACGGCCGCGACCTGCTGAAGTTCATCTCCGATAAGGAAGAGAACTGGCCGTCGCGGCTGCTGGAGCGCTCGGAGCTCGAGCGCTTGCTGGCCGAGGCCATCGACCGCATGCCGCACATCGAGCGCACGGTGCTGACGCTCTACTATCACGAAGAACTGACGCTCCGCGAAATCGCCCGCATCGTGGACTTGCACGAGTCGCGCATTTCGCAACTGAAGTCGCAGGCGATCCACCGGCTGCGCGCGTACATCGATAAGCGCTGGCCGATCGAAAAAGGCGCGGTTCGCGCGCGGTAACCGGAACCATCGTGCCCACCGAATTCGCCAACGCCGCCCAACGCGATTTCGCCGCTTGGATCGACCAGCGCTGGCGGGACAATCTGGCGCAAGTCGTCGAATCGATGACCGGCGAGCGCCCGGCCATGCGATCGATCGACGGCGCGGAAGAGCCGCTCGAAACCGGCGAAGCCATCGAGTGGACGCAGCCGTTCTCTCTCGGTGCGGAAGCGGCGCTCGAGGCTCTGTTTCCCGCGCCCGCATGGCGCGAGATCGGCTCCGCGGCCCTGCGCGCCGTGGGTATCGAGGATTCCGACGAGCCCAGCATCCGGGGTACGTTCCTCGAGATCGTCAGTCAAGCCTTTTCGGCGTTAGCGCAGGATCTGACGCACCGCTTGGGGCAAACCGTTCTCTGCGCCGAAGGACGCGAGGAAGGGCGGCAGGCGGGAGTGCGATTCCGGTCTCAAGCGAACGAAACGCCGGAGTCGGCGTTCGATCTGTTCGTGACTCCGGAACTGGTTTCGGCGGCGCTGGCGTTGTTGGAAGAGGAGCCGGAAACGATGGCCGCCGCCGCGGAAGCCGGCGCCGGCGGGTCCGGCGCTCCGGCGCCGCAGGCAGTTCCCGCGCCTCCGCGAACGCTCGATCTTCTGCTCGACGTCGAACTCCCGGTGAGCATCTCGTTCGGCCGCGCTCAAGTCCCGCTGAAAGATGTGTTGAAGTTGACGTCCGGTTCGATCGTCGAACTGAATCGCACCGTGTCGGAGCCGGTAGAAGTGATTGTGAACAACTGCGTGATCGCGCGCGGCGAAGTGGTGGTGGTGGAGGGTAACTACGGGGTGCGCATTCAGGAGATCGTGAGCCGTCAGGATCGCATCCGCACTTTGAATTGAGGGGACAGGGAGACGCTTGTGAACGAACTGTATCTGGCGCTTGGATTTTATGCGTTGCTGGTGGCCGCGCTGGGCGTGGGTTTGGCCGGCTATCTCCGGCTTAGCCGCGAGATCGACCGCTTGCGCCGCGAACTGGCGCGCACTCCTCCTCCCGCCGCGCCCGCCGCCCGTCCCGTTCGCTCGATCGACGTCCCGGACCGCGAACGGATTCTGCGGCTCGACCGGCGCGGGGAAGCGCCGGCCACGATCGCCGCCGCGCTTGGCGTGCCTTCGAACGTGGTCGAGTTCACCCTTAAAGTTGACCGCCTGAAGACGCCAGCTTAGCCCGCCACGTCACAATCGGCACGTCACAATCGGAGAGTGTTCCTGCTCCGGCGCCCTTCGCTAGACACGATCGAAGAATGGCGGCTCCGCTTGGCGAACGCGGCCTTTTCTTACGAACACGTAGGATGCACTCGCGGCTCCGCGCCATCGGGCTTCACGACGGACCGCAACCGGGTCTTCCTAGGAACTGGGAAGACGGCTTTCGAGAGCGCCCGGCGCGCCCTGTTCCAGTGGCGAATGTTTCCTAATCCGTTAACTAGTGTTTTCGCGGGTAGCGACGAGCCGGTTCCAGGTACGGTAGCCGCGGTGCTGGCCTCGCACTTCGGGTTCTATTCGCTGAATTTCTGCCGTGTGGTCTACCTCCTCGACGAAGACGGCCCAATTCGACGGGCCGGGTTCGCCTACGGCACCCTGATCGAGCATGCCGAGCGAGGCGAGGAACTGTTCTCGGTCGAATGGCATCGGCGCGACGATTCCGTTCACTACGAGGTACTCGCTTACTCGCAGCCCGCTCATTGGCTGGCTCGGCTCGGCTACCCTCTAGCGCGCCACCTGCAACGCCGGTTCGCTCGGGAATCTTTGGCCGCGATGGCAGCTGCGGCCCGGCACTAAACTGGAGGGCATGAACCGGCTTCGCGAGGCACGGTAGCGGATGCCCGCCGTTTCGAGCGAGAGCCTGATCCTCCGCACCTACCCTTCGAAGGAATCCGACCTCGTCGTCAGCTTCTTCACTCGCGACGAGGGCAAGCTGCGCGGGTACGCGCGCGCGGCCCGGAAGCCCAAATCCCGATTCGGAGCTTCGCTGGAACGTCTCTCCTACACGCGCGTCTACTACGTGGCGCGCGAGAATCGGGAGCTGTTCAACCTTACTTCGGCCGATTTGATCCAGTCCCAATTCGCGATCTCGCGGGACTACGAAGCGGGCGTCGCGCTCGACTTCGTCGCCGAGGTGAGCGACCTGCTGCTCCCGGCGCACGAAGTGAACGAGCGGTTTTTCCGGCTGCTGCTCGCCGTGCTCGCCGACCTGCGCGGCGGGGGCTCGCCCTGGCGCGCGGTTCTGTACACCAGCGTTTGGGCCGTCCGTCTTGCCGGGCTTTTGGGCGAACCGATGGTCGCGCCGGAGTCGCGCGATTTGGCGATCGAAATTCTCTCGACCCCCATCGGTTCTTTGGCCTCCCGCGAGTGGGCGAAGACCACCGCCCGCGACTTGCGCCGCTGGTTGATCCGCGACATCGAAACGCACGCCGAGCGGCGGATTCAAAGCGCCGCGATCCTAGAATCGTTGTAGGCATCTTGATGCTTGCTTGTTAGCATCGAGGTGTGCGGACTACTCTGACGCTCGACGACGATGTCGCCCTAAAGCTGAAAGATCGCATGAAGGCGAGCGGCAAGTCGCTCAAAGAAACCGTGAACGAGACTCTTCGTCTCGGAATGACGTCGAAGCCTATCCCTAGAGAGCCTTTCAAAGTCGAGAGCATCGGCCTATTTTCCGGGCTCCACTTCGAAAGTACGGAGCGCATGCTGGAAGAATTGGAAGGACCGGACTACCGGTGATCCTAATCGATGCCAATCTGTTGATCTATTCGTACGACGAAGCGTCCCCGTTCTATCGGGAAGCGGCGAGTTGGTTGGAGGCGGCCTTTTCCACCGAGCCGGCGGTCGGGATGAGTTGGTCGGCGATCTTGGCCTTTGTGCGTTTCGCCACGAACCCGAAGTTGCGGCGGCCGGTTTCATTCGATGCGGCCTTCGGGGTCGTTGAAAGGTGGATCGACCAGCCGGAGACGCGAATCCTCACTCCCGGTCCAAAGCACTGGTCGCTTCTCGCCGGACTGATTCGCGAGGGGAGCGCCTTTGGGCCGCTCGTCACAGACGCCCACATTGCGGCTCTCGCCATCGAACATGGCGCAACCCTCTGCACCCACGATCGCGATTTCACTCGCTTTTCGAAACTGAAACTCCGCTACCCGCTATCCTAGAGAATCCCTCCGCATGCGGTATTACCAGGACATCGTTTTCAATCTCAAGCGCTATTGGGCCGACCGCGGCGTCGTGATCCAAGAGCCGTTCGACGTCGAGGTCGGCGCGGGCACGATGTGCCCCGAGACGTTCTTGCGAGTGCTGGGGCCGAAACCGTATCGCGTGGCGTACGTGCAACCCTCGCGGCGGCCGGCCGACGGACGCTACGGCGACAATCCCAACCGCCTTTACAAGCACCAGCAATTGCAGGTGATTCTGAAACCTTCGCCCGCGGATGTGCTCGATCTTTACCTCGGTTCCCTGCGTGCGATCGGGATCGATCTCGCCAAGCACGACATCCGTTTCGAGGAAGACAACTGGGAATCGCCGACGTTGGGCGCCTGGGGTGTGGGCTGGCAGGTGATGCTCGACGGGCTCGAAATTACGCAGTTTACGTACTTTCAGCAGTGCGGCGGCGTCGATCTCGATCTGATCCCCGCCGAAATCACTTACGGTTTGGAGCGCCTCACCGCATTCATTCAGAACGTCGAAAGCGTCTACGACATCGACTGGGCTCCGCCGGAAAAAGAAGGCGCGCCCGGAGTGAAATACCGCGACGTGCGCTACAACGACGAGCTGCAACTTTCGGTCTTCAACTTTGAAATGGCCGACGTGGCAACGCTGTGGGAAGTTTTCCGGCTGCACGAAGCGGAGGCGCAACGGCTGATTGACGGATTTAAGGACAACGTTTCGCCGCGCTATCCACTGCTCGCCGCACATGAGCAAGTGTTAAAGTGCTCGAACGCGTTCAACCTCCTCGACGCCCGCGGAGCGATCAGCGTGACGGAGCGCGTGGGCGTTATCGCGCGGGTGCGCAAACTCGCCGTCGGCGTGGCCAACGCGTGGGTATTGCAGCAAGCCGCGCCCTCCGAGGCGGCGGCATGAAACTGCTGCTCGAAATCGGTGTCGAGGAAATCCCCGATTGGATGCTGCCCCCGGCGGTCGAGTACTTGCGCTCGAAGTTCGAGAACGTCGAGTTGTGCGAAGCGACGCCGCGCCGTCTGGCGGTGATCGCGAAAGGCTATCCGGAACGGGAAGCGGACCGGGTGGAAATCGTTAAGGGTCCGCCGGTGGCCGCGCCTGCGCAAGCTGTCGAAGGGTTCGCCCGCAAGCAAGGAGCTGCGGTGGAAGCTTTGGCGCAGGAGGGCGGTTACTACCAACTCTCGAAGACCATCTCCGGCCGCGCTACCCTCGACCTACTCGCCGAAAAACTGCCCTCGCTGATCCTGAGCGTCCCGTGGCCCAAGACGATGCTTTGGCCCGGTAAAGGCGGCGCGCGATTCATCCGGCCCATCCGCTGGATTGTCTGTCTGCTCGGCAAGAATGTCGTGCCGTTCGAAGTCAACGGAGTCCGTTCCGGCGATACAACGATCGGCCACCGGCTCATGGGCAAAAAGAAGCCGGTGAAGGTGTCGATCGCAAGTTACGAGAAAACGCTCGCGAAGAACGGTGTGATCTTGCGGGCGTCGGACCGGCGCGCGAAACTGCTCGCCGAGGTGGGCCAGGATACTCCGCTGCTCGATCTGCACGTTTATTTGAACGAGTATCCGACGGCGTTGCGCGGTTCCTACGACCCGGCGTATCTCACGCTGCCGCGCGAAGTGCGCGAGACGGTGATGCGCGCGCACCAGAAATATTTCGCGCTCCCCAACGACGAGCCGGGATTCATCGCCGTGATGAATCGCGCCGACGATCCCGAGGGACTGATCCGCCACGGGCACGAGCGCGTACTGCGCGCCCGTTTCAACGACGCCCGGTTCTTCTACGACGTCGATCAAAAGAAGCCGCTGCGGGACCGGGTGGAGGATCTCAAAGCCGTCACCTTCCACCGCGACATTGGCAACTACTACGAGAAGACCATGCGCATCGTCGAATTGTGCGGCGACGAGACTTCAAAACGCGCGGCGCTGCTCGCGAAGTGCGATCTGACCACCGAGATGGTGAAGGAGTTCACCGAACTGCAAGGGATCATCGGCGGACGTTACGCGGAGGCGCAAGGCGAATCGAAGGAGGTCGCGCAGGCGATCTACGAGCAGTACGTGTACGACCGTGCCCCTTCTACCCGCGCCGGGCAGGAACTCGCGCTCGCCGACCGGATGGACACGCTGCGCGAGATGTTCCGCATCGGGCAGATTCCTTCGGGATCGAAGGATCCGTTCGCTTTGCGGCGGGCGGCGCAAGGTGTGGTGCGGATTCTCGCCGAGGGAGAGATCGAGAAGCTGCCCTTCCAGCCGTCGCCCGAGTTGCGTGAGTTTCTGCTGGATCGCGTGCGGTACTACTTCCGCGAGATTCGCGGCTTCGCCTACGACGAAGTGAATGCCGTGCTCGCCGCCGGTTGGGACAACTTGAAAGACGTCGGCCGCCGCCTGGAAGCCGTGCGGGCGGTGCGAGCTACCGAAAATTTCGAGCCGTTGGCCGCGTCCTTTAAGCGGATCAAGAACATTCTGGCAAAAGCGGAGTTTTCCGAATCGGGCGAGGTGGAGGAATCGTTGCTCGAACCGGGAGCGGAGGCCGAGATGTACTCCGCTGTTCGCAACGTCAAGCTGACCGGCGACTATGCGGCGGATTTGTCGGCCATCGCCTCCCTCCGTCCGGCCATCGACGCTTTTTTCGACAAAGTGATGGTGAACGCCCCAGATGCGGCGGTGCGCCGGAATCGGCTAACATTACTTTTCGGCTTACTTCGCGAGTTCTCCGCGATCGCCGACTTTTCCGAAATCGTAACCAACCAATAGAAGTCCTCTTTGGACCAGGAGACCAATCACGCAATGAAGAAGTATGTCTATTCGTTCGGCGGTGGAACGGCCGACGGCGACGGATCGATGAAGGACACGCTCGGCGGTAAAGGCGCGGGATTAGCCGAGATGTGCCGCGCGGGCGTGCCCGTGCCTCCCGGATTCACGATCGCCACCGACGTCTGCAACATTTACTTCCAGAACGACCGCCGGGTGCCCCAGGATATCGACCATGAAATCCACGAGGCGCTCTCGAAGCTCGAAGCGTTGATGGGTCAAAAGCTGGGCGACCGTAACGATCCGCTGCTGTTGAGCGTCCGCTCCGGCGCGAAATTCTCTATGCCCGGCATGATGAACACGATCTTGAACCTGGGCATGAACGACGAGACCGTGCTGGGGCTGATCGAGCGCTCCGGTGGCAACGCCCGGTTCGCCTACGATTGCTACCGCCGGTTCATTCAGATGTTCGGCGAAGTGGCGCTCGACATCCACATGGAGAAGTTCGACCACATCTTCGACGAGCAGAAGAAGAAGTCGAAGATCAAGGCCGATACGGACCTCACCGCCGACGATCTCAAGAAGATCATCGACGCCTACAAGAAGCTGGTGAAGAAGGAAACCAAGCGCGAGTTTCCGCAGGACGTCTACGAGCAGCTGGCGATGTCGCGCGACGCCGTGTTCCGCTCCTGGTGGAACGATAAGGCGATCTACTACCGCAAAATGGAACGCATCCCCGATTCCATCGGCACCGCCGCCAACGTGCAGGCGATGGTGTTCGGCAACATGGGCGAAGATTCCGGCACGGGTGTCGGCTTTACGCGCGATCCCGGTTCGGGCGAAAAAGTGTTCTACGGCGAGTTCCTGCTGAACGCGCAAGGCGAGGACGTGGTGGCCGGTATCCGCACGCCGCGCCCGATTTCCGAACTCAAGGAAGTGATGCCCGAGGCCTACGACCAGTTGGTCTCGATCACATCGAGCCTCGAGCGTCACTACAAGGACATGCAGGACTTCGAGTTCACCATCGAGAAGGGCAAGCTCTATATGCTCCAGACTCGCAACGGCAAGCGGACGGGTCCGGCCGCCGTGCGTGTCGCAGTCGAGATGGTGGGCGAAGGGTTGATCTCGAAAGATCAGGCCGTCATGCGCGTCGCACCGTCGCAACTCGATCAACTGCTGCACCCCGTCTTCGACGCGGCGTCGCTCAAGACTTTGACGAAGCTCACCACGGGTATCGCGGCGTCACCAGGCGCGGCGGTCGGAAAAGTGGCATTCACGGCGGAGCGCGCGGTGGAGATGGCGAAAAGCTCGCCCGTAATTCTCGTGCGCAAGGAAACCACGCCCGACGACATCGCGGGTATGGACGCCGCGAAGGGCATTCTCACGGCGATCGGCGGCAAGAGTTCTCATGCGGCGGTGGTCGCGCGCGGCATGGGCCGTCCGTGCATTGTCGGCGCGGGTACGGTCCAGATCAACGAACACGCGGGCAAGGCGACGATCGTCGTAAGTGGCAAACCCGTCGAAGTGAAGGAAGGCGACTGGATGTCGATCGACGGCACCACCGGCCATGTGTATGCGGGCCAGGCGAAGACCAACGATCCCGACACGTCTTCCGGTTCGCTCGCCCAGTTTATGGAGTGGACCGACGAGTATCGCGGCCACTTCGGCGTACGCGCTAACGCCGATATCCCGCGCGACGCGAAAGTCGCCCGCAAGTTCGGCGCGGAAGGCATCGGCCTCTGCCGCACGGAACATATGTTCTTCGCCGAGGACCGGCTGCCGCACGTGCAGGCAATGATCCTCGCGCGCGACGAGAAATCGCGGCGTAAGGCGCTCGCCAAACTGCTGCCGATGCAACGCAAGGATTTCGCGGGTCTCTTCACCGCGATGGACGGTTATCCGGTGGTGATCCGCACGCTGGATCCCCCGCTGCACGAGTTTCTTCCGAAGCGCGAAGAGCTGATGGTCGATCTGGCGACCCTGCCTTACGTGGACGCGAAGGCGAAGAAGGCGATGTCGGCGAAGTATTCGATCCCGGTGGGTTCGCTCAAAAAGGATTTGCCCGCGTTACTGCACCGTGTCGAAGAGTTACACGAGTTCAACCCGATGCTCGGCCATCGCGGCTGCCGCCTGGGTATCACTTATCCCGAGATCACGGAGATGCAGGCTCGCGCGATCTTCGAGGCGGCTGTTCTTGTCGCGAAGAAAGGTGTGCACGTCATTCCCGAGGTGATGATTCCGCTCGTGGGGTCGGCCCGCGAGCTGGAGCATCAGAAGGCGATCGTCGAGAGCGTCGCCAAGGAAGTGATCGAGAAGGCGGACATGACCGAGTTGAAGTACATGATCGGCACCATGATCGAGATCCCGCGCGCGGCGCTGACGGCGGACAAAGTCGCGGTCCACGCCGAGTTCTTCAGCTTCGGCACCAACGATCTCACGCAGACCACGATGGGCCTGTCGCGCGACGACTACACGAAGTTCTCGCAGCACTATCAGGACATCAAGGTGTTCCAGGCCGATCCGTTCGCGGAACTCGACCAGGAGGGCGTGGGTAAGCTGATCGACATGGCCGTTCAGGCCGGCCGTCACGCGCGCCCCGACCTCGAAGTCGGCATTTGCGGCGAGCATGGCGGCGACCCGAGTTCCGTCGGCTTCTGCTATCGCGTCGGCATGAACTACGTGAGCTGCTCCCCGTACCGCGTGCCGATCGCACGTCTCGCGGCGGCGCAGGCGGCGCTCTCGCTCTCCTCGGCCAGTTCGGAGGCGGGCCGAACTACGTAGGCGTGTTACGTTCGGGGTATGGCGGTCGCGACTAAAATCTCGCGCGAAGAGTATCTCGCCACGGAGTTCGATCGGGCCTGTCCCGATTGGATCGACGGCGAATTACTGGAGCGTGATGCGCCCAGACCGAGTCATCAGTGGATCGAGATCACGGGCGGCAAGCTGCTTAGCGCTTGCGGGCTATGTTCGCTCAACGAACTCCACCTCGATATGCCCGACGGTCTCCGTGTCGCCGATGTCGCTGCATACCGCGAATGGCCGCGCGACGATTACCCCGACCATCCGCCGCTCGTTACCCTGGAGATCGCCTCCGATAGCAACCGGTGGAACGACACGGTCGACAAAGCGGCCGCCCACTGGGATTGGGGCGTCCGGCATGTTTGGCTGTTTCAGCCGCATCGCCGGGCGCTCTATGTGTTCGACCAAGCCGGGCTGCATCAGGTGCAAGTCTTCGAAATCCCCGAATTGAACCTGCGCATCACCGCTGCCGACTTGCTCGCCGGTCTTCCCAACTGACTACGTCGCGGCCTCGATGATGTCGCCGAGGTCGCGGCCCGCGTCGATAAACACCTTCACCTCGTCGAGCGCGGCGGCCAGGATCGTCCGGTTGACGATGGCGTTCGACAGTTTGTTTTCGAGACGAGTGAGGAGTGTCACCGTACCTTCGTCCACCGGCTTGACCGCCGTTCCCGCCGCTTTCAGGTGGGCAAGCATCATCCGGTACAGGTGCTGCTCCGTCACCACGTTGTTGGATTCGGCGAGAATGCGCGCCAGTTGACGCGGCGGAGCGCCGATGCTCAAGGTCTCCAGTCTTCGGCGGCAGTCCGCGAGCGCACTCAAAGCGGTTTCCGCGGCGCGAATCATGTCGGCGATCGTGGGTTGAGCCATCGGATTCTTCGGACCTCAGTTGCACTTGATCGTGGCCGCGCACTGGCGCGTCTTCTTCGCCTCGGCGATCGCTTTCTTCTTTGCTTCGGCCGCCGTCTTCTCCGCCGGTGTTTTGGCCTTTGTTAGTTCCGCCTCCGCCGCGGCGAGTTGCGCGTTCAGATCGCAACAAACCAGCCGCCCAAACTCCGTCTGCACACCGGAGGCGAACGTTTGAAAACTCTTCAGCCGGGCGAGTTCGTTCTTCGGCCGGGCCAAGTCTTCAAGCCCCTGCGCCAGCGCCTGAATACGCTGCCGGTCCGCCTCCAACCCTTCGAGACCGGCGAGCAGTTGATCCTTCGCTTCCATCTCCTCCGTGTACAGCTTGCTCGTCGCCTCGAAATCAATCCGGCCGTAGTCGAGCATCAGATCGTGCAACTCGGACAACCGGGGCGGCTTCGCTTCGAAACGTTCGCTCTGGCGCAAGGCCCGCTCGCTACGTTCGAGTTGCAGTGACAAGTTGAGATCGTCGCGTTTCGCGATCGAGTAAGTCCCGCTCAGCGAACGGTACGCTTCCTGTTCCGCCTTGACCTTGTTCTCGACTTCGGCCTGATATTGACGAAGCACCTTAAGCAAAGCGTTGGCGTAGTCCATCGCGTCCCGCTCGCTCCGGCACGAAGCGAGTAGCGCGAACGCCAGCGCGACTGAAATTCGCCGTTTCATTTCAGAGCCACGATCGGCGGTACGGCGAGTCCGTACAACGTGAACACCAGTTGCGAAACCTGCTCCATCTTGATTCCGCCCGCGTGATAGAGCGCCAGCCGCTGCATGCCCGTCGCCACCACCAATTCGTAAGCGCGTGCCATCACGCCGCTGCGGAGGATCGAGTAGCGATGCTCTTCCTGCGCCCGCCGCAGCTTGGCGAGATCGCCGGGCATGTCCTGCCGCGCGGCCAGCGCCGCCGCTTCGTTTAGGCCGAGCGTGAGATCTTCTTTCGTCTCGGCGTTCGCCGCCGCGATCGATTTCGTCAATTCGCCGGTGGGCTTCAACCGATCCATGCGTGCGAGGAACGATTTCGAGATCGCCCGAATCTCGCCTTTCTCGAACTCCTCGCGCGCCGCGATCTCCGCCAGCGACTTGATGTGCTGTTCGTCGATCTTCAACGCCCGCAAGTTTGTTTCGATCACCGTGCGTTCCGCGCCGGGAATCGACGCCAGTTGCGTTTTCGTCTCCGCGATTTTATTCGCGTAGGTCTCATACACGACCTTCAACCGGTCGAGCGCCGCCGACACGCCGTCCACTGCGGCCTTAGCGTTCGCGTTGCCACCGCCGAGAAAGCTCACGCCAAACTCGAAAACCGATTGCGCTTCACCCAGTTGATCGAACACCGCCGAGAGTGCGGGATCTTCGGCCGGTTTCGCGGCATTGAGACGGTCGAGCGCCGCTTCCGCCGCCGCGCGCGCCGCGTCGAGTTGGACGCGAAGCGATGAGATCTCCGTTTCGGAAATCGTTGCCGTAGCCAATCGCCGGTCGATGCCCTCGCCGAAGCTCCGGACGTCTTCCCACGTGGACCATGCGCCTACGGTCGCTCGCATCCGTCGCTTGGCGTCCATCAAATAGGTCGCCGTATCTTGCCGCGTGAGCGTCGATAGATTGCGCAACTGCCGGTCGAACACCGGCTGATTCTTTAGCGCTTCGGCCTGCTTCAGCGTCTCCTGCGCCTTACGGTCCAGCTTCGGGTCGTAGAAAACCTGCGCGTGCAACACCGCCGAAACTAGAAACGCGAGCGCCATCACCCTACTCGTGACGGCGCCCGCTCAAAACGTTGCACGCTACGGTTTCTTCTTCTCGTCTTGCTTCGGATACACCAACTCCATCCCATTCGCCTTAGCGTCCTTCAAACCGCAAGAGCCCACCACGTCATAACCTTTCGCCTTCAGCATGGCCGCCGCACGGGCGGCCCTTCCTCCGGCGTTTCAAGCGGTGACGATTTTGACGTTCTTCGGGATTTCGTTCATCCGCTTTTCGAGATCCTCGACCGGGATGTTGACGTAACCCTTCAACGTTCCGAGTTCCTGCACTTCTTTTGGCGTCCGGACATCGAGAAAGAAGACTTTTTCCGCGATGAGTTGTTTCAACTCGTCGGGCGTGATCTTTTTAACGTCGTCTTGTCCAAACGCCGCCGCGACTGCAACCAACGGGAGCGTCCATCTCATGGCTGAAGTATACCCAGCAAGGCATAGCGGCTAGAACTTCCACTTCATGCCGCCCACAGCCCAAGCTTTCGGCGTGCGAAATCCATCTTCGAAGTACTCCTGGTTGAAGACGTTCTCGACGCGCGTGAAGAACTGGATCGAGGAACGGTCGGTCAGGGGGAGCGTGTAGCCCGCCGCCAGATTGCCGCGTTTTGGGCCGGGGAAGAGAAATGGCCGGCTGCCACCGCCCACGAAGAACGACCCCGAAACATAATCGCTGGCGCCCAGAAAATCGAACGTCACGTTGGTGCGCCGTCCCAGTTGCTGCATCGCAACCAGCGTGAACGCGTGCGGGAACACACGGATCGAGCGCAAGCTCCCGCCGATCAGCGAAGACCGCCGCTCGTCCGCATTGGTGTACGTGTAGGAGCTCGAAAGGTTCATGCCGCGCCACGGCTTGGTTTCGCCCGATATCTCAACACCGCGGGCGAGCGCGCCGTCGGTGTTGACGTAGCCCGAAAATCGCCCAAATGGATCGTTCCGCAGGTTGCCGAATCCGATCACCCGCTGGAGCCGCGTGTAGAAGTATGTCGCGCCGAGGCGGACGCGCCCCGCGAACAGATACTGATCGACGCCGCCGTCCACTGCGATCGAGCGCTCCGGCGCAAGCCTCGGGTCGCCCAGCGCGGAAAACGCGCCGCCGAAAAAGAACGTACCGAAGCGCTCGTATAGTGACGGCGCGCGATAGGAGTTGCCCACGTGCGCGCGCAGCTTGGTGCCGGTTCCCGGAATAAAGTAGGCGATCGATCCGTCGCCCGTGAGCGCGTCGGGAGGCGTCTCGGGCGAGTACCCGTTGTAAGTCGGGAATCCGCCGGTGAATGTAGGCCGCGAGAGCGAGAAGAACTGCGCCCGCCCCGAAGCGCCCAAAATCAAGCGGTCGCCGAGCAGCCGCGTCTGGCTCTGCAAGAACAACGCGCTCGATCGTTGCGCGCCCAACGCATTCGCGTTCACGCGCCGCGATTCCACCGGATTCTCGTCGAACGACGGACTCTCGAACGTCTCCCGCTCAAACTCATAGCCGGCCGAGAACTGTTGCCACCGGGCCGGAGTCAGATCCACGCGCGCTTGCGCCGTATCGATCCCGGACTTGAAGCCGCTCACTGTCCGATAGCCCACCGGTTGAAAGCCCGTGCCCGCCGGTCCGTTCTGATCGTCGCGTTGGCTTTGGAGACGCTGCCAGTTCACCCGCAGATTGGCCCAGGGAGTGGCCGTGTGATTCAGCGTCAAAAGCGTCGATCCAAAGTTCGACGCGCGCCGCCGGTCGGGATCGTTGACGTTGGGAACGAACGTGACGCCCGGAATCGCGGGCACCACGGTCGCGGTCGGCAACTGCGAGAGCGGAACCGCCGCCGGGTTATTGTTAATGCCCAGCAGCGTATCGTTGCCCCAGAAGCGCGCGCTCACACTCGTCGTAGGGCGCAGGAAATACTGCCCCCAGACTTGACCGCTCGTGTTGCGCCAATCGTCGTCGCCATCGACGCCGCGCGTGACGTTGACATGCGCGAGACCGCCCGAGAATCGAAAGCGGTCGTCGAAGGCGCTCCCCGACATGCGCGCGATCCCTCGCATCATGCCCAACCCGCCGCCGTCCGCCGAGAGATCGCCGTGAAACGGACCGCCGCCTTGATCGCTCACGATGTTGATCGCGCCGCCCATCGCATGCGTGCCGTAGAGCGACGATCCCGACCCGCGCAGCACTTCGACGCGATCGGGATTAACGACAGTCAGGTCGCTCAAAAACGCCAGCGCATCGCCTTCGGGCGCGGCGGCGTCGCGAAACCGGAACCCGTCGATTAGGATTGCCGTGTCGCGCGCGCGCAGTCCGCGAGTGAGTACGCGAGTCAGCGAGCCCGGCCCGCCGAGTTGTTGCACACGCAAGCCGGGGACGGTGCGCAGTGCGTCGAAAATCGACACGACGTGCCGATTCTCGAGTTCGCTTCGATCGACTATGGTGAGCGCTTTTGCGACTTCGTCCGCCGCCAGCGGCGCGGACTCGGCGGTGACGTTAATGCGTTGAGCGACGGCTCGCAGCCCCAACTTCAACGTCGCTTCTCCCGGCGCGGTCATCGCCACCGGCGACGACAAATCGAGTTCCGGAGTTTCGGCCTGAACCAGATACTCGCCCGCCGGAGCGCGGTCCAGCCGGAATCGCCCTTGCCCATCGGAGCGAGCGGTGAACGCCACGCCCGAATCTCGCCGGACCGCGCGAATTTTCGCATCGGCGATGGCTTGCCCGGATGGATCGAGAACGCGGCCCGAAATTTGCGCGCGCAAATGAGCCGAAAAAAGAAATGCGAAGACGAGAGTGCGCATGTCTCCCTTCCTTCCCGCGAAGGAGTCAGAGTTTGAATTCCGCTAGGCAGGTCTTCGGACTTCGAGGCGAATCGCTCACCTACTCGCCGCGGCTTCCCAGCCTTTTGGGGCCAGTGCCGGATTGCGGCTTTCGTTCCTCGTTACCGCTGCGGGGCAGTCCCGGAATCGCACCGGGTTCCCTTTTCACGCCCGGTGTAACCCGGACGAACCTGACGGTTTCTTGAGACTAACACGAAGACGCCTTTCTTCAAACAAGCTGAAGATCGGCGCGCGTTACCGCCCCAATTCGATCTTCGCCTGACGCTCGAACAGCTTCTCATGCTTATCCACCGCCTCGAGATAGCCTCTCGGATCGGCGAACGAGCCTTTCTTCCGCTTCTCCGCCATCCCGAATTGCGAGGCGTGCGATGCCACCCAGATCTCGGGGCGCAATACGCGTTGGCGGGCGAAGGTCGCGCGGAAATCTTCCACGATCTTCGGATAGTCGGGCGAGGTCAGCGGCATCACCACCGTGCCCATGTTCGCGAACAGGAACGTTCGCGTCGTGCCGCCGTCGTTGACCGTCGTTTCGTAGCTCGAACTGCCGGGCGTGTGCCCATAGTGATAATGCACTTTGAGCGCGGTCTTACCCAGCCGGATCGTTTCGCCATCCTTCAGTTCGCGGTCCACCTTCACCGGATCGAATCCCGCGAATTGAGGCGGGCCGCCCCGTTTCAACGCGCCTCCCGTCTCTAACAGGATTGCGTCCGGCGGCGTGGCGAACATCTTCGCGCCTGTCTTCCGCTGAATCTCCGCAAGCCCCGCCGCGTGATCGTAGTGCGCCTGATTGGTGAGCAGGATCTTGATGTCTCTCACACGAAACCCGAGCTTCTCGACGTTCGCCAGCGTGTTGGCCGTCGATTCCGCCAGTGCGCTGTTAATCAGGATATGACCGGCGGAGTCTGTCACGAGATAGCATGCTAAGTCTTCCGTGCCGACGTAGTAAATGTTGTCCACGACGCGGAAAGGCTCGGTAGTGCGCACCCACTCGGGCGGCGTGGCCGCGTGCACCGCGATAGCCGCCGCCAATAGAAACCAGCTCCGGTTCATTCTTCGGTCTCCTCCACTTCCTCGATCTCTTCCGCGCGCGCGTTGAAGCGCTTCAACGCCGCGATGGCGGCTCCCGATCCGAAACCCGCCGCGCGCAAACGCCGATAGGCGCTCGCGAGATACTTCTCTTCGCTCAAATCCTTGCCTCGAAACTTACGCTCGACGAAGGCTAGCGCCTGAGCCGTTTCGTCGACTCCGGCGAATGCGCTTGCGGACGCTTTTTCCGCGACGGTACCCGCCACGCGCCGCTTGCGCAAGTCTTGCAGAACGCGGAACCGCCCGAAACCTTGATTGTCGCGGCGGGCGACGGCATACGATTCGGCGAAGCGCTCGTCGTTCAGATAGCCGTACTCCTTGAGCCGCGAGAGCGTGGGCTCGATGTCGGCCGGGTCGGCGGCGCGGGCGCGCAACTTCACTCTGACTTCGCCCGCCGAAAGCGCTCGCGCTCCAAGAGATCGAAGCGCGTAAGCCCACAAAGACTCTTTGTCGAGCGCGGCCGCTTTTTTTCCCAGCCCCACGCTCTACAGGGTAGTATGCTTAGGGCATGGAAGACTCGAATAAGCTCTCGTACTTTTTCCTCGGTCTTGGAATCGGCGTGGCGGCGGGCATTTTGTTCGCTCCCAAGTCCGGCGAGGAAACACGGGGCTACCTGAAGGCGAAGGCCGGAGAAGGCGCCGACTATTTGAAGACGAGAGCGGGCGAGGGCCGGGAGTATCTCAAGCAGCGCACCGACGATATCAAGGAATCGACGGCGAACCTGGTCGACCGCAGCAAGGCCGCCGTGGACCGGCAGCGCGAGCAGTTGGCCGCCGCGCTGGAAGCGGGCAAGAAGGCCTATCGCGAGTCCGTGGCGACAGAATCCTAATGACCGATCCGATACTGGGATACGCGATCGCCGCGTTTGTCGCGCTCGCGGCGCTTTCGATGGTGGTCCAGGCGATCGCCACCGTGAAAATACAGCGCTCCGTGCGCGACTTGAAGAATCAGGTTTCGCCGCTGATTCCGCGCGCCGAGGCCGCGCTCGAAGCCGCCCGCGAGACGATCTCCGAAAGCCGGGCGCAGATCAAGGACATTTCGTCGCGCACGATTCGCGTCCTCGAATCGACCACCAGCCAGTTGGCTCGCGTGGAGGAAGTCGTTCTCGACGCCACCTCCCGCGCCAAAAATCAACTGGAGCGAACGGAAATGGTCGTCGAAGATACCGTCACCCGGCTGCACGAGACCGTGGGCGCGGTGCAGGGCACGATCCTCAAGCCGATCCGCGAAGTCAACGGACTCGCCGCCGGATTGCGCGCGGGCATCTCGCACCTGTTCCGCGGCGCCAATCCCAGTCCCGCGCACGCCACGCAAGACGAAGAGCTTTTCATTTAGAATCCGGCGGACCGTCTTGCGATGGTCGATATCCATAGCCATATTCTTCCGGGCCTCGACGACGGCTCGCCCAGCCTCGAGGCCACGCAGGCCATGCTGCGATTGGCCGCCGAAACCGGCACCACGGACATCGTTGCCACGCCGCACGCCAGTCCGGATTACAAGTTCGATCCCGATACGGTGGACGCGAAGCTCACGGAGGTTCGAGCCGCCGCGCCGCCCGGACTTTCGATTCACCGGGGCGCGGACTTCCACCTCGATTTCGACCTGATCGAGGATGCGCTCGCGCATCCGCGCAAGTACACCATCAACGGCGGCCCGTACCTGCTGGTCGAACTGGCGGAGCGCACGCCGCTCAGGGCCGTCCCCCAAATTCTCGATAGTTTGATGCGGCGCGGACTGATTCCCATCCTCACCCATCCGGAGCGCTACTACACCTTGCGCGGCAAAGCCGCCGAGATTCGGGAATGGGTCGCCGCCGGTTGCCTGGTGCAAGTGACGGCGCAATCGATGACCGGGCTTTTCGGCTCCACCGCCCGTAAGATGGCGGAAGAACTGCTCGATTCGGGCTACGTCCATTTCTTCGCGAGCGACGCGCACGATACGGAAGTACGCACCACGCGGCTGGATGCGGCGCGGAATGCCGTCGAGCGGCGGGCGGGTCCGAAGACGGCGGAGCGCTTGTTCGATCTGAATCCCCGGGCGACGCTATCGGGGCAGCCGCTGCCGCCGCCGGTCGAGGAATCGCGGCCCAAACGCTGGTTCTTTTTCTAAATTTTCCAGCCGGATGCGCCGATAAGCCGAATCGTGCCGGTGGTCTCCGCGACCGAATCGATACTCGAGGCCGTCGAAAAATTCTCGCAAAGCCCTATGACAACCCGGCGGCGGCTAAACGCCGTCTACGAGGAGGGCGGCGAGCGTTTTCTCGAGGCGTGTTTACCCTTGCTACGCGATTTTTCGGATTCGCCGGGCCGTCGCTTTCTCGTCACGTTTCTTCTGAGCAAGGACCTGCTAGCGCCGTTGCTTCTGGAGCCGAACGCGCTCACGCTGGAACAGGCGGTCCCGCTGCTGCGCCTGGCGCGGCGCGTAGACCCGCTGTTCGACGCGATGCTGCTGCGCGATCAATCGGCGGGGGCGAGCGCGACGGCGCTGGCGCGGATTCTCGAGATTCTCGTCGCCTCCTCGTCGTCCAGCCGCTTGCTGCCCATGTTGGTGCAGATGACGCGTCACCCCGATCCGCACGTGCGGTCGAAAGCCGCGCTGCTTTACGGCCGGAACTCGCAAGACGCGAAATGGGTGCGGCGGAAGCTCGATTCGGCGGACGGACGCACGCGCGCCAACGCCGTAGAATCGCTGTGGGGCGAGACTTCCGACGCGGCCAAGGAAATTTTCCGCCTGGCCGCCGCCAACGAGAATCGCCGGACGATGGGCAACGGCCTTTACGGCTTGTATCTGGCCGGCGATCCGGATTCGATTCCCAAGATGATCGCGGCGGCGGAAGCCGGACCGTCCGACGCCCGGCTCACCGCGCTTTGGGCGATTAGCGAAACGGGCGATCAACGCTTTCTCCCGTGGCTCGCCGACGCGATGGGCAAGCTCGACGCGAAACTGCGTCCGCGCATTTTCCAGGCCATTCGCCGCATCCGGCAGAAACGCGATCAGGCGGCCGCGGCGGGTTCGTTGACCGTGATTCCGGAGTTCGCGCGCGTTGAAGGAGGGCGGCGCACGATCCGGTTTTCGGTCCTCGACGCGTCCCGGCGCGAGGCGGTTTTGGGAGACCGTTTGCTCGCCACGCACGCCGCCGTTTACGAGAACAACGCGCTCATCCTCGACTACACGCTGTCGGCCGCCGTGGCCCGGGAGAGATTGCCGCTCGCCGTAGCGATGCCGCACGTGCCGGCGGCCAGTGAGTTAGGGCTCGCGCTGGCCGCCGCCGCCGAAACTCCGCTTGCGCTCAAGCGGCCGGGCGACGATTGGGCCGCAGTACGGTATCGGGTGAAGGAGAGCGCGGAGGAAGAGAAGCGCGAAGAACCCGCGCCGCCGCCGTCCGAAGCCGCTCCGCCGCCGGTGGAAGGCGCGGCGAACGACGCCTCGCCCGCGCCGCCCACTCCCGAAGCGCCTAAAGTCGAGCCTCCCCCGGCGCTCGATCCGGACGAAGCGTTTGTCGAAAGCTGGCGCGCCCCGGGTCCGCTAGCCGCCGCCGCCTTGACGCTCGACGACCTGTTGGCCCACATTCCGGCGGGCCGGGATTTGCTGCTGATCGCTGCCGATCCGCCGCCGCTGGCTTCCGCGGAAGCGACGCTCGCCGCCGTAAAGTCGAGCGGAGCGGTGGTGCACACCGCACTCCTCGAAACGTCGTCGCCCGAAAGTTTGGCGGAACTGGAAACGTTGGCTCGCGAAACCGGCGGCGTGTCCGCCCGTTACCCCAACTTGCAAGAGTTGCACCGGGCAATTGAGACAATCCTCGTACGCGCGATGGGCGTCTATCGGATCGCTTACAATCGCGACGGCGAACCTCCGGCCGGGGCGTCCGTGAAGTTGCAACTGTGCTCGCCGCGCGGCGTAGGCGAGATCGTTTTGCCGCTCGAGTCTCCCGCGTCGGCGGCGCCCTCCGGAGAAGCCTCTACACTAGAGGCGTGAAGCCGCTCGCGATCCTGGCGGCGATCGCCGCGCTCGACGGCTCTCGTCCCTTGGCGGATCTTTCCCGCGATCTTCGGGAAGTCGAACTCGACCCCGCCGCCTGTTACCGCGTCCGCGACTTGCAGTTCTCGAAGGACGCCGCGCGGTTCTTCTTTACCGAAGGTCTGCTGATCTTCCTCAAACCCGTCGACGGCCGGCGGCTGGGCGCGGTGTTTTCCTCCGAGGTCGAAGGCGGCGCGGCGGAAATTCTGCTGATCCCGCCTACGCGCGCCGAACGCCAATCCCTCGCCTCGTTCACCAAGTCGCCGAACCTCGCCGAGCGAGTGCGAAACGCCGTGTTCGTTTTCACCGATGGCACGGCTGAGGAGATGCTCGCGAAGATTCAAGCCAACGAATTTTCCAAGCCCGCCCCCGAGGAAGGATTCTTGCTAGCTTCGCGCTGGACAACCGTGATCCGCAATTTGGCCGGCAGCTTCGAAGTCCGGTTGGCGGAGGACTTGTTGTCGCGCCGCGACGCCGGTGCGGGGATGTTCTTCGCCGCCGTGGCGGGCGACACACTGGGGAACTTCGACGTGTATCACGATCCCTCGCTTCGCCAGAACGTGACGGTGGGACAGTTCGCGACGCGCGACGAACGCCGGTACTTCGATATCTGGACGCACTTCCCCGCGCGGCAACGTTCCGGCGCTCCCGGCCTCGAGCCATCGACGAAGCGCATCCGTATCCGGGCGCGAATCGATTCCCGGCTGCATCTGGACGCCGAAACGGAGGTCGATCTCGACCTGCCGGAACCGGCGCGGGCGGTGCGATTCGAAATCTCGCCCCGCATGAAGATCGCCGCCGCCGAAATCGACGGCGCGCCCGCGGAAATCTTCCGGCGCGACGCGCTGCGCTCTAACCTGCTGCGCAACGACGAGAACGAATCGTTCTTGGCGATCGCCGCGCAAACGCTCGCCGCCGGTCCGCACACGGTGCGCATCCGGCACGAGGGCGACGTCATCGTGAACGCCGGCAATCGAGTCTATTTCGTCGGCGCGCGCGGCAACTGGTACCCCTCGCGCGGCTTGCACTTCGTGCCCTACGAACTGACGTTCCGGTATCCTAAATCGTTAGGACTGGTAGCCTCCGGCGAGCGGGTGGAGGAGCGCACCGAGGGTGAGGAGCGCATCTCGCGCCATGTGTCGAGCGCGCCCATGCGGTTCGCCGGATTCAATCTCGGCGATTACGAACGCGCCTCCGTTTCGCGCCAAGGCGTCACCGTCGAGGTCTTCGCCAACCGGCGGCTGGAAGCGGCGCTCGAACCCCGAGCCGCTCCGCAACTCGCGCCTTTGCCCGGCATCCCGAACGCCCGGCGTCGCCTGGACGCTTTGACTTTGCCGCCGCCTCCGCCGCCCAGCCCCACCGCGCGCCTTGAAAGAATGGCCGCCGATATCGCCGCCGATCTCGAATGGATGTCGCAGCGCTTGGGGCCGCCGCCGCTCAAATCGCTGGCCGTTTCGCCGATCCCCGGAAATTTCGGGCAGGGATTTCCCGGATTGCTTTATCTTTCGACGCTCGCCTACCTCGATGCGTCCACCCGCATGGGCGCCAGCCGCGAGATGACGCTCTACTACGGCGAACTCCTGCAGGCCCACGAAACCGCGCATCAATGGTGGGGCAACGTCGTCGCCTCGCCCGGCTACGGGGACGACTGGCTGCAGGAGGCTATGGCCAGCTACCTATCGCTGATGGCGGTGGAACGGCGGCACGGAACCAAGGCCATCGACAATCTGTTGGGCGAATATCGCGCGCGCTTGCTACAAAAAGACGCCGAGGGGCGCGAACTCGAATCGGCGGGCCCGGTCACCTTCGGAGCGCGGCTCGATTCCTCCATCGGGGGCCGCGCCTGGCGCACGATCGTCTACGAAAAAGGAGCGTGGATCGTGCACATGCTGCGCCGGCGCATGGGCGACGCGGCGTTTTGGGCGTTGATGAAAGACGCGATCGACAAGTACCGGTTCCGCGCCTTATCGACCGACGACTTCCGGGACCTCGCCCGCCAAGCGATCGCCAGGGACGCGCGTCCCGATTCGTACCGCGCCGCCGATCCGAAACTCGAAGGCTTTTTCGATACGTGGGTGCAGGGCACCGGCGTACCCGCGCTGAAACTGGCCTGGACGGCAAAAGGCAAGGCGCCTAAAGTGGCGTTGACGGCCACCGTGACGCAATCCGGCGTGCCGGACGATTTCTCGGATTTCGTTCCGGTGGAGATTCAGCCCGCCCGCGGCCCCGCCGTTCGCCGCTGGGTGCGCACTTCGAGCGAACCCGCGCAGTTCACCGTAACGCTCGCCGCCCCGCCTTCGAAAGTGACGCTCGACCCGCAAAACGCGGTGCTGAAGCGCTAGAACTCATAGCGAACGATCGGGCGTGCCGGGGCGCGCCGTTCGACTTCGCGAAACCCCAGCCGTAAGAACGTCGAGAGATACCCCGTGAACGAAGAACTGGACGTCTCGCCCGCATCGACTGGATACGCTTCGAGCGCAGGTGCGCCCGCCTTGCGCGCCGCGGCAATGGCCGCCGCAATCAGAGCTTCCGTCACCCCGCGCTTGCGATAGCCCACGCGCACGAAGAAGCACGAAATCGACCACACCGGAACTTCGTCCACGCGAGCGAGCCGTTTGTTTCGCTCGAGCGCCGGGAGCGCGCCGCGAGGCGTTAACTGGAGCCAGCCGACAGGCTTTCCGCCGTCGAACGCCAAGTGCCCGGGCGGATCGTCCTCGCGAACCAGTTGGCGAAAGTCGCTTTTGTTGTCCCCTCCGGCGCGGTTCCGGTAGGCGCTCCCGATGCGCCAATACATGCACCAGCATTGGTTGCACGTGCGGTTCGTCGCAAATAGTTCTTCGAGCGCGGGCCACAGCTTCGGGGTTAATGGCGCGACGCGAAGCTCCATGGGACAAGATTAGCGGGCGCGCGCGCCCATTGCTATTCTTGACGGTTGGCCATCGATCCGAAACCGCCCGCCGGTCCGAAAGCGCCCGACGAACCGGCCGTTCCGAAAGTCTCCGTCATCGCCGTAAGCCGCAACCAAGCGGACGAAATGCGGCGCACCTTGTCTTCTCTCGCTCCCGCGGCAAAAGCGGGCGCGGTGGACGTGGTGGTGGTCGATCTCGCCTCGACCGACGGCGGCGCGACTCTCGATCAGGAGTTTCCGCACGCGCGTTACCTTCGCAGTCCCCGGCATTTCGGATGGACGCGCGCCGTGAACCAGGGCACGCGTACCGCCTTGGGCGAATATATCTGCCTCTGTCCGCCGGGCGTCGAATTCGAATCCGACACTCTTGCGAAATTGGTCGAGCGGCTGGAAGCGGATTCGGGCGCTCTCGCCGTTGCGGCGCTGGCCGCCGACGCCATTGGCGTTCCGGTGACGCGGATTTACGGCGAGCCGGACGCCGATCAGTTCGAGCGATTCTATAAGACCGGCCAGATGGGCAAGCCCGCCGCCATCGACGTTTCGCGGGAATCGATCGCCGCCGAGTACATCGTCAACGCTCCCCTATTGCTGCGCCGCCGGTCGCTCGCGGGCATGAACTATCTCGACGAACGGTACGGGCACTTCTGGGCCGACGCCGAGATCTTCTTCCAGGTGCGGCGCGCCAACAAAAGCGCGGTGCTCCTCCCCGGGGTACGCGTCAAAGGAGCGCCGGTGTTCAAAGCGATTCCCGAGAAGCTCGATAAATCGGCGGCGCTGCTATCGGCGGACGCGGCGCACGGCGGCGCGCAGTACCTCGGCAAGCATCGCGGATTCATGGCCGGGCTGTCGTTCCGCATCCGCGCGGCGCTATGGGCGCTGGGCCGGGTATTTACCTTCCAACAAGTGGGCGCGCAAATCGCGCGGCTGATCGCGATCGTCACGCTGCAGAAGATCGACGGGACGCAAGGCCGATAGGCCTATAGCCCGGGCTCCGGGCCGCCGATCTATCTCTTGTGGAACTGGCTCTGTGGATCGGCCTGCCATTATTCGTCGCCGTCGGCTCGGCGTTGCTAACCTACGCGCTGATGCAGGAGCGGATCGAAGCCGCCGTGGCCAAAGAGCGCGAGCGCACGATCGAGGCGCAAGCCAAACTGGCCGCGCACGGCGAGGTGTCGGAGGAACGCATTCGCGCCGCCCAAGAGTTGGCGCGGCGGCAGTCGCTCGACGACTTCTTCGCCGGTCTGCATGTCGAAGAGCGGCGCTATCCCCGTTCCGCCAAAAGCTTGTTCACCGAGCGGAAGTCGATTGTCGTGCAGGAGCGTCTGTGGTTCCGCAATATTCCGCTTTCGGGTTGGGTGGAGCACGAAGTGGTCACCGAAAGCGAAGACGACGCGCGGAACCGGTTCTCGATCTTCCAAGCGCCCATTCGCGGCTTACTCGAATAACCGCCGGGTTTCCATTACTCTGAAACCTTGGTACACCAAGCGACGACGGTTCCCGCAACCATCGGCCGGTATCGGGTGGTCTCGCTGTTGGGCGAAGGCGGCATGGGCACGGTCTACAAGGCTCACGACCCGCGTTTGGACCGTTTTGTCGCAGTCAAGACGCTGCGCCCCGGATTCGATCGCGCCCGGTTTCTGGTCGAGGCCCGCGCCGTTTCCGCGCTCAATCATCCGAACATCGTCACGATCTATGAGGCCGACGAAGACGGCGAGACGAGCTTCCTCGCGATGGAGATGCTCGAAGGACAACCGCTCGACCGGATGATTCCGCCCGCGGGGTTCGAAGCGGAGACGGTGACCGGCTACGCGCTGCAGATTTGCGGAGCCCTCGAAGCGGCGCATACGGCGGGCATTCTCCATCGCGATCTTAAGCCCGCCAACATATTCGTCACTACGGATGGGCGCGTCAAGATTCTCGACTTCGGGCTCGCCAAGAGATTTTTCGACCAAGCCTCGGAGGAGACGCGCAGTCTCGCCCCGGAAACGCGCGTGGGCGCGGTGATGGGGACGGTGGCCTACATGTCGCCCGAGCAAGCGCAGGGGCATAAAGTCGATCCGCGATCCGACATTTTTTCGATGGGCGCGGTGCTCTATGAAATGGCCACCGGCAGGCGCGCGTTTCAGGGCTCGTCGATGGCGGCGGTCTTGAGCGCGGTATTGCGCGACGAAGTTCCGCCGCTCGACGGACCGCTGGGAGCCGCCGTCGCACGATGCCTCCGCAAGCGCCCGGAGGACCGGTTCGCGTCGTTCGGGGAGTTGCGCGAAGCGTTACGCGAGGGAAGCGCGGCAACGCCCGCCATTCCATTGGGCGAAATTCCGTCGATCGCCGTGCTGCCCTTCGCCGATTTGAGCGCCGGGCGCGATCAGGAGTATTTTTGCGACGGGATCGCCGAAGAGATTCTCACGCAACTGGCGCGATTGAAGAGTCTGCGCGTCGCCGCCCGGACGTCGTCGTTCGCGTTCAAAGGCAAGCTCGACGACGTGCGCCGCATCGCCGAATTTCTGAACGTGAAACTGGTGCTCGAAGGCAGCGTGCGCAAGGCCGATTCGCGTCTACGGATTACCGCGCAGTTAGTCGAAGCGTCCAGCGGGCTTCAAGTTTGGAGCGACCGTTTCGACCGCGAACTCACCGACATTTTCGTCGTCCAGGACGAGATCGCGGGCGCGATCCGCGACGCGGTCAAAGAGCGCTTCGATTCGCCTTCGACGACGATCTCCGCCAGCCGGCATCTGCCGGTGAATCTCGACGCGTACTCGCTCTATCTGAAAGGCCGGCATGAGTGGCGCAAGTGGACGCCGGCCGCGCTGCAAGAGGCGGCGTCGATTTTCGAGCGGGCCATCGCGCTCGATCCCGGGTTCGCGCAAGCCCACGCGGGCTTGGCCGATTGCTACACCACGATCGCCAGCTACGGCTACTTGCCGCCCTCCGCGATTTTTCCTCTGGCGCGTACCGCCGCGGAGAAAGCGCTCGCGCTCGACGACCGCTTGGCCGAGGCTTGGTCCGCGCTCGCGGCCGTGAAAGCGTTCTACGAATGGGATTGGGCGGGCGCGGAGCGGGTGGCGCTACGGGCGGTCGAACTCGGGTCCGTTACCGCGCGATTGGTATTGGCGATGGGTTGCTACGCGCCGCTACGGCGTTTCCGGGATGCCTACCGGGAACTCGACGCCGCGCTGGCGCTCGATCCTCTGTCGTTGATCGCGATGCAGTTCGCGGGGCAGTGCGCCGTGTTCGCGGGCGATCTGGCGCGGGCCTCGGCGATGACGCAACGCATGGAGACCCTCGAGCCGCGATTCTTCGGCGTGGCCTACGTGCGGGCCTTGACCGCTTTCGCGGAAGAGCGCTATGAAGCCGTGGTAGAGGCCGTCGACGCGTTTCTCGCCATGCTGCCCGGCGATCCCGGGGCCACGGGATTCCGCGCGTGCGCCCTGGCGCGGCTGGGGCGGATCGAGGAGGCGCGGGCCGGGCTCGCGGCGATCGAGGAAATCGCCCGCCACCGGCACGTCCAGCGCATCGACCTCGCGGGCGTTTACCTGGCGCTCGGCGAGCGGGATCGCGCGCTCGACCTGCTCGAAGGCGCCTTCGAGGGGCGCGAAGGTCTGTTGCATTTAGCGAGCGAACGCCGGTTCGATTCCCTTCGAGATGATCCGCGATTCCTGCGGCTGCTCGAACGGCTCGGCGTCCCCCCGTCGCGGAAAACGATCGCGCTATCCTGATCGCACGGAAGCCCGTCCCGTGCCGGTGCCGGGCCTGGTCTTCAAAACCAGTGGGAGGCGCCGCGCGTCTCCGGTCGGTTCGACTCCGACTGGCTTCCGCCAGCTAGCCCCTGAAGCGCAAAGCTATTGGATCGCGGCCAAGCGGTCGAGTTGCGAGATGACCTGCTCCAGACCAACCGGGATACTCTGTTCGACCACACGGCGCGCGCCTGCGCGTACCCGCCCAAGAAGCGCCGCGATTTCCGGTGAAGAGGGCGCAATCTCGGAAACGGTTTGGCCTTGGCGATCCAAAACCGTGAGCGCCTGCGACGATTCGGGACCGATCAAAAACGCAAAGTCCGGTATCGTCTCATGCGACCCGAGGAAACGGCCTAAAGGCGTTGTTTCCCAATCTAACTTACCGGATTCGGTTAAGTCGGCCAGCTTCTGCAATAAGTCGATGGACTTTTGGTCGCCGGTCACAATTAGTACCTCGTTCCCAGTCTGACACGGATCCGTTCCAAGTCGTCGATGATGGCCGACAGCTTCGCGTTGCACCGAGTCGGCTTTCTGGGTCCTTGGCCGATAAGGTTCTCGACATTTCGTAGGCCATCAAGACCTTCATTGAGCGCCCTGCGGTCCTCCAACGAGAGCTTAGGATGAGACTCCAATACGGCAATTAACAACTTCTTGGCCGCTCCATACTCGTTCAATGCCTCTTTCCACTTCTCATCGCGCTGCAACTGAAGGGTGGCCTGTAGTTTGGATTGAAGTTCGCTAAAATCGTGCCCAGCGCGTAGTTCGAGCATTGCGTTGCGAGCCGCCTCCGCCGCCTCGCGCGCGACCGCCGCTTCGCGCTTCGCTTGGCGCACCTGCCAAATCGTGATCGAAAAACCGGCGATCGTCAGCGCAAAGCTCAGCCAGTCCGCCCACGGAGGCATCGCTCGATTCTACTTCGCGTACCGGAAAACCAAGTAAACCGCCCGCCCGCGCGAATCCGCGATCGTCGCGAGCGGTACGCGCCGGTAGCCACGCTCCGCGGCGAACGCGTCTAGCCGATCAAGAAACCCGGGGATAAATTCGTAGCCCGGAACGTGGGCCGCGAAAGTCTCCTCCATCAGCGACTCCGCTTCCGGCCCGCGCAGCGTCGCTTCGTCGGCGTACCGCAGCGGCAACTTCCCGCGCGTCAACAGATGCAGGCTATCGGACATTCCCCAATCGGCGAGGCAAAGCCGTTCGGCGGGATACTTCGCGAGCGAGTAAATCGCATCGCTCCAGCCGTGCCCGCCGCCAAAGCGCCGCCACTGCGAGTAGTACTGCTCGACGACCGCCAGATTTGTGGCTACGGTCACACCCGCGGCGGCGATCGCCACGCGCCGCCAGGGCAACCCCGGGAGAACCGCGCCCACGAACAGGTGCGGCAGGGGCCAGAGCAACACGGTATGGTGCGCGGAACCGCCCGTATCGCGATTCGACACGAGCAGCGTCCAGCCCACCGCGAACGCCACCAGCGCGAAGCCGCCCGCCCGCGAGCGCTGCCGGAGGAAAATCACGCCGCATCCGGCCAGAAGCCACGGAAACGCGCTCGATCGCGGAGCCTCGTTCGCGTCGGGCGAAGTCACCCAGCCGAGCAGGGCGTTTCCTTCGAGCGCGCCGAGCATCCCCCGCGCCTTGCCCGGCAGATCGCCCGCCGAACCCTGGCCCGGCTGCCGGAATGTCGCGCCGCGCCACGCCACGTTGTACCGAATCAGCGGATACGCGCCTATCGAAAAAGCGAGCAATGCCACCGCGATGGCCGGCCAGGAAAACAACCGCCGCCGTAAGCTTGGCAAGAATAGGATCGCCGCCGCGCCCAGTCCGGCCAGCGGCGCGAGAAACAGCGCCTTATCCCAACACCCCAGTCCGAACGAAAAAAATCCGAGCGCGAGCCAGCGATACCGGTTTTCCTGGACGAAGCGCGTCACACTCCATGCGCCGAAGATCAGAAAAAGATGCTGCAGCGCCACCGGACCCCAATCGAGCCGCGTGGTGACGATCCAGGTCGCGTCGGTCGCGAGCAGCGCCCCCGAAAACCACGCCGTCCGCTCGCCGAGCGTCCGCCGGACCAACGAAAAAAACAGCGCCACCGTGATGCCGCCCACTAGGATCATCGGCAGCCGGACGCTCCATGCATTGACCGGCGTAACGGCGAACACCGCCCGGTAGAGGTGCGATTTCACCGTGCCCAGATACGTCATGAGCATCAGCGGGAACTGGCGTTGGAATACTTTGGCGGAATAGACCGCGCCGTAGGGAGGGAACGTCCCGCTCGAAAACAGCGCTTCGTCGTTGTAGATTCCCGGAAGGTCGAGAAGCGGCGCCGCTAAGGCGACGAACAGAACCCCTAGCGCTGCCCCCGCCCATCGCACTTCCGGGCCGCTATCCCGCGATCTTGCGCGATTTGTCGAACAGGAATTGGATGGTCTTCGCGGTGCGGATTTGCGACGCGATCTGATCCAGCCGCCCGTCTTTTTCGAGCTTCAACCGCACCACCGCCGGAGCGTCCTTGGTCGCGCGCGATATGCGCTGGATTTCCTTATCCACGTCGTCCTGCGTGGGCACGATTCCCTCGCGGTCGGCGATCTTGCCGAGAATCAACGACCCGCGCACCTCACGTGTCGCCCGCTCCTGCTGCGACTCTTTCACTTTGTTCCAATCGAGCCGGACGTCCTTGCGAATGTCGACGCCCTGCGCGGCGAGCGTCCGAAGATAATTTTCGGTATTGACCTCGATCTGCCGGTCGACAAAGGCTTCGGGCACTGGAAACTGGTGCGCGTCGATCAACTTCTCGACGATCGCCGTCTTCGCCATCTCCACCGCCGCTTGTTCCTTTTCCTGCATTAACGCCGTGCGCACGGCCTCGCGCACTTCTTCGAACGTTTGGAACCCGATGTCCTGCGCGAAGTTGTCGTCGGCGTCGGGTAGCTCCTTACGGCGCAACTGCTTCAAGACCACCTTGAACCGTACCGTTTTGCCCGCCAGCCGTTCCTGCCCATAGTCTTCGGGGTAAACGACGTCGAACTCGCGCTCGTCGCCGGGCGACGCTCCCCGCAGGTTCGCGCTGAACTCGGGCATCGTATCCTGGCCGCCGATTTCGATGGTCATCTCGTCGGAAGTCATCGGCGGCTCCACGCCCGCCACCGATTCGAGCGAAAATACGGCGAAATCGCCATCTTCGGACGGACGCGGATCGAGATTCACGAAGTCGGCCTTTGAATCGCGCACTTGATCGATGCGCTTGACGATCTCCTCTTCGGAGACCGTCGCTTCCTTGTAAGGAGCCTCGATGCCGGTATATTCGCCCAGTTCAAAATCGGGAGCGACCTCGAACTCCGCCTGAAACTCGATCGGCTGACCTTTTTCGAACTTCAGGTCCTTCACCGAAGGCTGGCCGACGACGTTCAGATTCTCGTCGCGAAACCGCTGATTCAACGCCCGCGGTACCAGATTCTCGAGCACCTGCTGCCGGATGTCGCCTTCGAACTTCGTCCGGATCAGGCTCACCGGCGCTTTTCCCGGTCGAAAACCTGGAAGCCGGACCTTGCGGGAGAAATCGGCGACGACGCGCGCCATCTCCGCCTCCACGTCGTCCACGGGAATCGCGAACGCGAGGGAATGCTTGCAACCTTCGATTAAAGCCATGTAGTGGGGAAACTTACAGTTTATCCCACGGCGCGGCGGCTTGGGCGGCGGTTACTGAATCGGGATGGTCGTACCGGCCTGACTCGAGAGCGACAACTGGCGCAGGACGATCGGCTGATCGCCCGGCGAAAGTCCGGCGGGAATCTTGAAATTGATCTGATACAAGCCGGAAATCGCGCCCCCCGCGCCGCCTTGGTAAGCGATATCCGCCGCGGGCACGGTAATTCCGCCCACCAGAATCGTTACCGGAGAAGCCAGCGGCGACAAGCTGCGAATAATGTCGCCCGAAGCCCAAACGGGATTTGTCAATCCCAAGCCCGTCGCGTAAAGCACCACCGTATCGCCCGCGCGCGCGGGCCGTCCGCCCGGCACTGCGCCCGGTTGCGCCACCGGCGTCGTGTTGTCGGCGTGCCGCGCGGCGACGCTCGACGTACCGCTAAAGACGAACAGCGCGGGCTGCGTCAACGCGATCGCCGAGGCGCGCGCGGCGCTGCGATTCTCGTTCGATAACCCCGCATTGGCCACCACCTGAATCGTCGTCGCGTTCAACGCCTCTAGCGGCGCCTGGAAATTGATTTGCGTCGCGCTCGCGTACGTAATCGCCACCGGGACCCCGTTCACCAGCACCGTCGCACAATCGAGACGGCGGGGAAACGTCCGCGTTCGCACTTCGGCCTGCGTAACCTCGCGCGCCCGGCCCGCGACTCCGAAATTCGTCCCGTACACCGAAACTAGGCCGTTCATCGACATCTCCGCCGCTCCGGAGGCGGCGTTCGAAACGCTCGTTATCGTTGGCGGACCGCCAATGGCGCACCCGGCCCCGTTGCGGATCACGGTCGAAGTCGTATAGATCAAGTCGCCCGCGTTCGTCGCGCCGTCGTTCGCCGCGTTGCCCGCCGCGTAGAACACGATATCGCCCACATCGGTGGCGGGCGGCGTCCACTCGACTTCCCAGGTCATACGGCCGTTCGATCCCAGGCGCGTCGAAGCGGCGTTGTGGCTGGCAAACTCGCGCTCGCCGTTACAAGGAGCGTCGGTACCATTCGGGGCGCACAGCACGCGCACCCGTTCGGCCACGGCGAACGATCCGGCCTGCCGCTGCTCGTTGCCCGCCCAGCGCGCGATTAATTGGAATCCCCAACGCATCGCGTCCGGATGCTCAACCGTGACGCGAATCGTCTGCCGGACTCCCGGCGTGTACGAAGCCGCCTCGATCGCGATGCGCCCGCGCTGATCGGCGTTGGCCGCGTCGCCCCGGTGACAGGCGGTGCAATCTAACCCGCCATCGGCGGCGGAACCGGTGCGCGAAATCGGTGGAGCCGCCGATCGCGCGAACGAAGCGCCGGCGAAAGCGCACACAAGTAGAGCAAGTCGGAATCCCCGCATTTGAGCCTCCTGAAGCCTGGACTGAGGCCAAATGTATTACGAGATGCCGTTCAATACAATTGAATTAGTAAAGTTTAAGAATTCAGGTGCGTGTCGATCCGCTCGATCGCCTCGTCGATTTCGGCGGGGCTCTTGAAGCCAATGGTCACCGAGTCCGGAATCCCGGACTTGATCACGTACCGGATCGAAGCGTCGCGCTCTTCGGGAGTCTTAAACGCGCCTTCGCCGATAATCTTCATGCCGAGCATCCCAGTGCCCTGCGCCTTCACCTTTTTGAGATGCGTGACGACTTCGTTCACGTCGCCCGGCTCCCGCGTGTTGTCGGTGAGGTTGTCCATGCGCGTGCCGTTGTGATTGATCCGGTTGAGCGCGATGTCCAGCCACTTCGTACCTGGATACGCCCGCAACGGCAACAAGCCGTGGCAGGAAGCGCCGTGCGAGGCGATCACCTTGCGGTGTTTCGATTCCGAAAACGCGTCGCGCAGCGGCTCGAGTTCCGTGGGCCAATTCAGTGTCCGGACGTTGTGCAGCAAAAGAATGTCGATGTACTCGGTATTGAGGTCGCGGCGCAGACGGTCGATCGTTTCATGCGGCTTGTCGGCTTCGCGCCACTTGAACTTCGTCATCAACCGATAAGAGTCGCGCGGGATGCCCTTCAGCGCTTCGGCGAGCATCTGCGGCATGCCGGCGTAGTTGTCCGCCGTTTCGAAAAACCGGATGCCCCGGTCGTAGGCGTGGCGCACCAGCGCAGTGAATTTCGGCTGCCCTAACTCGCGCTGCACCCGCCCGCCGAACGTGCCCGTGCCAAGCGCAAGCCGCGTCACCTTCACGCCCGAGTTGCCCAGCGTCACCCAATCCGTTGCCGAACGCTTCGCCGCCTGCGCCGGGATGGCGGGTAACGCCGCCGCCGCCGCCGTCTTTACGAGTTCACGCCGAGTGAGAAGTGCCATGGGGGGAAGCTATCACAGTTACGAGCGCGCGAAAGACCGCGGCTACGCAAACGGGCCACCGCAACCGCTCCCGCCAACCCGCTCAGGAACAAAACGCCGGTGGAAGGTTCCGGTATCCCAGAGGCCACAACGCTGACATTATCGACCCCTTGATGAAAGAAGAACTGGGTATCGACTTCGGCGAAGCGAATTTGATAGGTACCGCCGGGGACCACCAATGCGCTGATGTCGAACACGTAGGCGGTATACAGGTGAGGATTCGCTCCGGCGTCCACGCCTAGATAGAAATTCGCTACCACTCCGCCGCCGGTGTCGAATGCTCCCGCAACGCCAGTGAGCAGGTCCACTCGGGCGTGCTGGTTGGGGAAACCCGCCGCGTGATCCAGACCGGCGGGATCGATGATCGGACCCTCTCCACTCTGGTCGTTTACGAACATGTCGAAGCTGAGGACAACCGCAGTCGATCCGGCCGGAACCAGGAAAGACTGGGTTAATGAGTGAGTGCCCGGACCGGTCTGGTCGGTGACCGCATACAGTAGCCCAGCGGACGGCCCGACTGTCGCGAAACCGCTAAGCGGCGTGGGGGCTGCCGCCGAGGAGAACCAACTCCCCGAACCCCCTAGAAGGTCCGTAACCGTCCAACCGGCCAGCCCTGCCTCAAAATCTCCGTTAACCAGCAATTCCGCCCCAGTAGCGGAGCGCGGGATCATGGCCGCTATCGCAGCCACAAAATGCAACCAGCGACTCGAATTGGCGTTCATGACAATTCCTTTCAACCTGTATTGGCGAGTTATCCCAATACGAAGCCACCCGGGAGCATAACAGAAAATACGTTAGAAACCCGTACTTTCTACTCACCCCATGAATGCCCGGAAAGTGCCGCGGCGGTATCCTTAAGAAACGGTACGTAACGCCGACCCGCCCATCGGTCACTACTTAGTCGAGACCCCCGCGATTGCAGGGAATCGCGAAGTCCGACGATAGGAGGATCAGATGAGAACGCACATCGTGCTTTGGGCGGCCATCGCCGCCATTCCGGCTTCGGCCGCTATTTCGGTCTCTTTAGATCACACCGGTCCCGCCCACCGCGGCGTCGGCGAACTGATCGGCTGGTCGGCCGCCGTTTCCGGAACGAATAATCCCGTATTTTTCCGTTTTCGCGCCCGAATTCCCGGAGAATTAGAGTTCCGCACCATCCAGGATTTCGGTACCGAAAGCCGCATCGACTGGACGTTTTCCGAATACGAAGGTCCGCTCGATATGGAGGCCACGGCGATGGACCGCGTCACCGGCGAACAAGCGAGCGCGATCGTCTCCGTTCAATTGCTCTCGCGCGCCGTGGGCGGGGCCGTGGTCAACGCCACCGCGCATCCGCTGGTGAAGCTCTATAGCGCGCCGGCTTGCGCCGATGCGGGGCGGATTCGCGTTCAGGTCAGCCGCGACGGGCAACCCGCGTTCGCGACCCCTTGGAAAGACTGCTCCCCCTGGCACAGCATGAATTTCCTTTTGGCCGGGATGCGCGCGTCCACCGCCTATCGCGCCGTGCACGAAGTGGAACGCAACGGCGAGATCGTGCGCTCGGGCGAAGGCGTCGAGTTCGTCACCGGCGAGGCCTCCGGCCAATACATCGAGCACAACTCGCCCGATCCGCTTTCCGGCCCACAGTCGATTCTGTTGAGCGCTCCGCTTTTCCCCAACCGGCCGACGGCCACCGACGCCGAAGGCCGCCTCATCTGGTATTACCCCGGCAGCGTATCCCTGCTGACGCGCACGCAAAACGGTAAGTTCTGGGGCTTGATCCAGAGCCCCGGGTCGAAAGCCATGCAGAAGATCCGCGAGTTCGACCTCACCGGTATGACGCTGCGCGAGACCAACGCGGAGCGCGTTAACGATCACATCACGCCGCACGGCCACACGCCGATTAGCGGCTTCCATCACGAA
Organism: Bryobacteraceae bacterium; assembly: GCA_033763835.1. Taxonomy (GTDB): domain Bacteria; phylum Acidobacteriota; class Terriglobia; order Bryobacterales; family Bryobacteraceae; genus JAPKYZ01. The sequence goes on from JANRJS010000014.1 coordinate 271,840, forward strand.
GTGTTCGAGCTGCCCGACGGCCGGATTCTGGCGCTCGCCAGCGCCGAGCATCTCACCACCGGTCTCCAGGGCGACGGCGAAGTGAACATCCTCTCCGACGTCATCCTGGTCATGGACCGCGATCTCAACGTGATCTGGCACTGGGACGGTTTCGATTACCTCGACCCGCGCCGGAAGGCGATTCTCGACGAAAAATGCTCGATCGGCGCTTGTCCGCCGCTGTTCCTAACCGCCGACGCCAACGACTGGACGCACGCCAATTCGGTGCAGTTAACCCCCGACGGGCATTTTCTGATTTCCGTTCGTCATCTCGATAACTTGCTGAAAATAAACTACTCGAACGGCTCGGGCGACGGCGTCGTCCTGTGGGAATTCGGCAAGGACGGCCATTTTCAACTCGAAGGCGGCAACGCGGACGACTGGTTCTCGCATCAGCACGACGCCCAAATGCTCGACGAACGGACCCTGCTCTTGTTCGACAATTCGAACACTCGCTATCAGACGAACCGCTCCGCCACCAGCCGCGGCCAAGTGTTCCAGTTGGACGAAACGGCGCGCACGGCCCGGCTCCTGCTGAACGTCGATTTGGGCGTGTACTCGTTCGCTCTCGGCTCCGCCCAGCGACTCGAATCCGGCGCCTACTACTTCGGGATCGGTTGGCTGCTGCCCGACAATCTCGCACGCGGGGTGGAAGTGGACGCCAACGGGCGGGAGGTGGGGACTAGTACTCTTTCGCGTCCCGCGTACCGCAGTTTCCGCTTGCGGGACCTTTACACCACTCCGTAGAAACGCTTAGGCTGTCCCAAGGGGATTTCGTTCCGCTTGGTGAACCGCCGCCAGTTCATCTCCGCCTCCGTTTCGGCGATCGTCGCCTCTCGAGCCCGCGCCCAAAGTGCGGGCTCGCCCAACATTGTCCTAATCAATTGCGACGACTTGGGTTACGGCGATCTGGGCTGTTACGGATCGCGAATGCGGACCCCCAACATCGACCGGATGGCGGCCGAAGGCGCTCGCTTCACGCACTTCTATTCCGCCAGTCCCGTTTGCTCGCCCGCCCGCGCGGCGCTGCTCACCGGGCGCTATGCCGTGCGCGTGGGCGTCACGGGCGTCCTCGACCCATCCTCCGAAGATGGGCTGGCCGAAACCGAGCCCACGCTCGGCGACGCGATGAGGCGCGCCGGTTACCGCACGGCCTGCGTCGGCAAATGGCACCTGGGGTCGAAAAGCCCTTTCCATCCCAACTCGCGCGGGTTCGACGAGTTCTTCGGCCTGCTTTACAGCCACGACATGTGGCCCCGGCCCCTGTATTCCGGTCGCGAGATCATAGAGCAGCCAGCGTCGCTCGAATCTCTCTCGGAACGGTTCTCCGCCCAGGCCCGCCGGTTCGTTCGCGCGGAAAGCCGCCAGCCGTTTTTCCTCTACTTCGCTCCTACCGCTCCGCACATCCCCCTCGACACCGGCGCGCGATTCCGCCGGTCGGCGATGGGGGCATACGGCAACTCGATGGAGGAACTCGACGCCGTCGTGGGCGAGTTGATGGAAACGCTGCGCGAAACCGGTCAGGACGAACGCACGCTGGTGCTGTTAACCAGCGATAACGGCCCTTGGTACCAAGGCAGTACGGGCGGTCTCCGCGGGCGTAAAGGCGAAACGCTCGACGGCGGAATGCGGGTGCCGCTGGTCGCCCGCTGGCCGGGACGCATTCCCGCCGGGCACGTGGAATCGCGCCTCGCGACGCAACTCGACCTCTTCCCGACCCTCGCCCGGCTCGCCGGGGCGGCGCCCCCTTCGCGCACGGACGGCGTCGATATCGAACCGCTCCTCGCCGGTTGGGAGTCCGGCCCCGAGCGCGACGTCTTCCTATACTTCGACTATTCCAACCTGCAGTGCGCGCGCTGGGGTCCTTGGAAGCTGCATATGACCCGCTACACCTCGCGCGCCTGGTCGCCCGCACCGGCCAAGGGCAAGGAGAATTTACCGTTGCGCAATCCGGAACTGTACAACCTCGACCAGGACCCCGGCGAAAGTTACGACTGCGCCGCGCAGAATCCCGAGGTCGTGAAAGAAATCCAGTTCCGCGTCGCCGAGCGCATGACGACCATGCCCACCCATGTCCAGGACATCTGGCGCGAGACCCTGAAGCGTCGCGTCGAGTGGACCCCCGCCGGGGCTTTACCGATCGAGCAGGGATAAGCGTCTTGGTATTCTTGAAGCGAATACCATGCCGAATACCGTAAAGACGGCGATCACCGTTCCCCGGGCGCTCGTGTCCGCCGCCGACACGGCGGCCGAGAGGCTGGGCGTGTCCCGAAGCGGACTTTTCGTGAAGGCGCTCGAAGACTATCTGCGGCGCGAAGAGGCGGCCCGACTGGTCGAGGCGATCAATGCGTCGCTCGGAGGAGACGAAGCGAACTCCCCCGGATTGGCGAAGGCCCGGCGTCGATCCCATTACAAGCTGGTCCGGGGCGAGTGGTAGCGCATGGAGATTCGGCAAGGCGATCTCTTTTGGTTGGACTTGGGCGAGCCGGAGGGGAGCGGTCCCGGCTACTTACACCCGCACTTGGTCGTGCAGAACGACGTGTTTAACGAAAGCCGCCTGTCGACCACGGTGGTTTGCGCGCTGACATCCAACGTGGTTCGCGCCTCCTCGCCCGGCAATGTCGCCTTGGAACGGGGCGAGGGCGGCCTGCCTAAGCGGAGCGTCGTCAACATCACGCAGGTCTTTACCGTCGACAAGTCGCAATTGGTGAAGCGGATCGGGAAGCTATCGCCGTTGCGAACGCGGCAGGTTCTCAAGGGATTGGCGTTGTTGCTGGAGCCGCGAAGTCCGACATAGAAGTCCGAAATAGAAAAGCGCGGCCCGCAAGCCGCCCTCAATCCCCCGCAACCCAGGTTCACCATTCGGGTTTCGTGAACTAATTCGGTTGCGCAACCCAATGAGTGGGCGTCGCAGCCCTCGTCACGCGGCATAGAGGGCGCGCGCTTCGCTCAGTACTCGTTCCTTAACTCCGGGGTTCAGCCACCTTTGGGTGGCCAGGTCCACTTTGCGGCCGAAGATTCGCTGCAACTCGTCTTGTAGATCCATGTAGGCGAGTCGCGGATGACGGCCCGGCGCGAATTCGACAAGAAGGTCGATGTCGGAGTTCGGGCGGGCTTCACCCCGCGCCACCGAGCCGAAAACGCTCAGCGATGCGACACCGAAGCGCTCGCAGACACGCTTGAGTTCGTCCAATGCGACGTCCGGCATACTTCAGACCTAACACAAAGAGGGCGGCCCGAAAGCCGCCCTCAAATCCCCTGCAACTACCTCCGGAAGACTACTAACGAAAACCTAATACCGATAGTGATCCGGCTTGTAAGGGCCGTTCACCGCGACGCCCAGGTACTCCGCCTGCTTCGGCGTCAAAGTGGTTAGCTTAACACCGATCTTCTCCAGGTGCAGCCGTGCCACTTCTTCGTCGAGCGCCTTGGGCAGCGTGTACACGCCCGGCTTGTAGTTGTCCTTGTTCTTCCACAGGTCGATCTGCGCCAGCGTCTGGTTCGAGAACGAGTTCGACATCACGAAGCTCGGGTGGCCCGTCGCGCAGCCCAGGTTCACCAGGCGTCCTTCGGCGAGCATGTAGATCGTGTTCCCGCCCGGGAACGTGTACTGGTCCACTTGCGGCTTGATGTTCGTCTTCACCACGCCCGGCGCGTTGTTCAGCTTGTCCACCTGGATTTCGTTGTCGAAGTGGCCGATGTTGCACACGATCGCCTGGTCTTTCATGAACGACATGTGCTCCAGCGTGATCACGTCCACGTTGCCGGTGGTCGTGACGTAGATGTCGCCGCGGCCCAGCGTCTCTTCGACGGTCGTCACTTCGAATCCTTCCATCGCCGCCTGCAACGCGTTGATCGGGTCGATCTCCGTGACGATCACGCGCGCGCCCAAACCGCGCAGCGAGTGCGCCGAGCCTTTACCCACGTCGCCGTATCCGCACACGACGCAGACCTTGCCCGCCACCATCACGTCCGTGGCGCGCTTGATGCCGTCGGCGAGCGATTCCCGGCAACCGTACAGGTTGTCGAACTTCGACTTGGTCACCGAATCGTTCACGTTGATCGCGGGCACCAGCAGCTTGCCCTTTTTCTGCATCTCGTAAAGCCGGTGGACACCGGTCGTGGTCTCTTCCGAAACGCCTCGCCAGCTCTTGACGATCTTCGTCCAGACGCCCGGCTTCTCGGCCTTCACGCGCTTCAGCAGGTTCTTGATCACCTGCTCTTCGTGGCTGCCCGAAGGCGTATCGACCCAGTCCGAGCCTTGCTCGAGTTCGTAGCCTTTGTGGATGAGCAGCGTGACGTCGCCGCCGTCGTCGACCACGAGTTCCGGACCCTGGTCGCCCGGATGCAGCACCGCGCGGAGCGTGCAATCCCAATACTCTTCGAGCGTCTCGCCCTTCCAGGCGAACACCGGTACGCCCGCCGCCGCGATCGCCGCCGCCGCGTGATCCTGTGTCGAGAAGATGTTGCAGCTCGCCCAGCGCACGTCCGCGCCCAGATCGACCAGCGTCTCGATCAACACCGCGGTCTGAATCGTCATGTGCAGCGAGCCGGTGATCCGCACGCCCTGGAGCGGCTTCGATGGCGCGTACTTCTTCCGAATCGACATCAGACCGGGCATTTCGTGCTCGGCGATGCCGATTTCCTTGCGGCCCCAATCGGCCAGCTTCATGTCGGCGACATGGAATTCGGTGGCGACTTTTTCGAGAGTAAGTGTGCTCATTGGTCTTCTTTCATCAAAAGATCGGGATATGTTGATAGAATATCCGAAACGTAAGATGCTGTCAATTGTAAAGGCGATGCGCCTTTTGACCGATCCCCTTCGGCTTCGGATCGTCTTGCTTTTGGAGCAAGAGGAGCTTTCCGTCGCCGAACTCCAGAATGTCTTATCGATGGGGCAAAGCCGTATCTCGACCCATTTGTCGCAATTGAAGGCGGCGGAACTGGTCGAGGACCGCCGGTCCGGCAAAAACATCTTGTACCGGTTGCGGCGCGGCGTGGAGTGGGAGGATTTGCTGCGCTTGGCGCATCGGGCGGCGGGCGAAGTGGTTGAAATCGCGGAAGATCGCCGGGCGCTGGAGATGATCCTGGCGCAACGCCGCGACAAGGCGCGGGCGTATTTCGACGAATTGGCGGGGAAATTCGGGCGCGCCTATGTGCCCGGCCGGTCCTGGAAAGGCCTCGCCGAAACGCTGCTGGCCCTCATGCCCCCGATGACGATCGCCGACCTCGGCGCGGGCGAGGGGACGCTTTCGATGATGCTCGCGCGCCGGGCGGAGCGTGTGATCGCCGTCGATAACTCGGAAAAAATGGTGACCTACGCGAGCGACATCGCCCGCCGTAATGGATTGACGAATATCGAGTTCCGCGTCGGCGATCTCGAGTCGCCGCCGGTCGAACCGGGCTCGCTCGACTTGGCCGTGTTTTCGCAATCGCTCCATCACGCGGAGCATCCCTCGCGCGCGGTGGCGGCGGCGTTCCACCTCCTTAAGCCCGGCGGCCGAATCGCCATTCTCGACCTGAAGCGCCACTCCTTCGAGGAAGCGCGCGAACTCTACGCCGACCGTTGGCTCGGGTTCGCCGAAGTCGAACTCGACGGATTTCTTCGCGACGCCGGCTTCGGCGATGTCGGCGTCTGGACCGTGCACCGCGAAGAGGAAACCCCACACTTCGAAACCATTCTCGCGGTTGGAACGCGAGTAAAATAGCGGCATGGCGGTGACAACTCTGCTGACGGAAGCCGACTACATGGCCATTGAAGAGGTGGACGGCGGCCCGCGCTACGAGCTCGACGAAGGGGAGTTGGTGGAGATGCCTCCGCAGTCGTTTCGCCACACCTAACGCGGGGCGATGCCGCGTTTGAGTTTGCCAAGTATCTTGAATCTAGTCCCGTGGGCGAGTACGTAACTTGTGTGGATTTCCGCCTCTACCCTAACACCATCCGCCGCCCCGACCTGATGTTCTTCCTGAGCGAAACTCTCGCCGGTGTCGATCTCGAAGAACTGCCCATACCGGTCGTGCCAGAACTGGTGCTCGAAGTAATCTCCCCGAGCGAAAGCGCGTCCGATGTGGAACACAAGGTTCGTCAGTACGAGCGAGCCGGAGTCCGGGCGATCTGGCTGATTTACCCGACGCTGAAATCGGGAGTCGCCTGCGAAAACGGCCAACGCCGCGAGATCTCCTCCGAGGGTGCCTTCGAGACCCCGCTGCTGCCTGGCTTCCGGCTGGAAATGGTGCGATTGTTCCCCGATTAGGTCCGATTTCCGCCCGATTTCGTATCGATAAGGTGCGTTTGTTTGCCATTTTAGCGGGCGGAATCCTCGCCGGATGGGGTACCGCCGGCTACCTCGCCCCTCCAAGCGCCGCCATAGAGGATGCCGCGACCGTACGGATTCCCCGGCTGTCGCTACGACTGCCGATCCAGCCCGACGATTCGGAAACGAGTCTGCGGCAAGGCGCGGGGCACGTGCGGGGGACGGCGAAACCGGGCGAACCGGGCAACGTAGCCCTTGCGGGTCATCGAGATACGCACTTCCGCCCGCTGCGCCATATCCAGAAAGGCGACGAGGTTTGGCTCGAAACTCCGCGCTCACGCGTGCTGTATCGGGTCTTCGAAACCCGAGTGGTCGACCCGGCCGATACTCAGGTGCTCGCGCCCCGCACCACCAATACGCTCACGCTGATTACCTGTTATCCCTTTCAATTTGTTGGACATGCGCCTCAACGATTCATCGCCGTGGCGCGCGAAGAAGCCCAGCTAAATCCGGCGAACCCCTTAACTCCGTAATCGCGACTTAGGAGGTTCACCATGATTCTTCTTCTTGCCGCGCTCGCCGCCGACGCCAGTACCCTTGAGCTACGCCAGCCGCTCAAGACCCCGCAAACCGTTCTCGCGCCTGGCACTTACATGGTTCGCGTGGCCGATTCGCTGGCGGATCGCAAGATCGTCGAGGTGCTCGATGCACGCTCTCGCGAAGTGCGCTCGACATTCCTCGCCGCGCCCAACGCCTTGCTACGCAAGGAGAAAGGCGAGGAGTTCTCCTTCTGGCCGGCCGCCGGATCCGAACCCGCCGCCCTGCGCGCCTGGTTCATCCCCGGCGAAGCACGAGCGGCGGAAGCGGTCTACGAGAAGAATGCCGCGCTTGCCCTGGCCAAGGAGAATCTAGCGCCGGTACCCGCCATCGATCCCGAATCGGAGTTACCGGTCAAGAAGGACGGCTTGTCGAAGCAGGATCTCACCGTGCTGAAGCTTTGGTCGCTGAACTACCAGCGCGTGGAAGCGGGCGACCCACAGTTGCAGGCCGGGCCGTTGGCGAACGCCGCCTGGCAGCCCGCACAATCGCGCCTGCCGCAGACGGCGAGCCCAAACGGCCTGCTGATCCTGTTGGGCGCTCTAATGCTGACCGGCGGGTTGGTGAGCGGCCGTGTGGTCCGGCTGGGTCCCCCTGCCGCGCCGGAAGCGGTGGTCGAGTCGGCGCCGGTGGTGATCGAAGCGGTTACGGCGTGCAATGGCGAGAACGTTCGCGAAGAACTGGAATTCGAGCGCCGCCGCAACTTACGCCTTGAACGGCTGGTGGAAACGCTAAGACAAAAGTAGGGCATTGACTCCGGCAGTGGGGTCGCATATGATCGCGTCCCCATGCTTCACTCCGTCGTGCTGTTTCTATTCGTCTCCGCCGCCGCATACGCTCAAATCACCACCGCCGAAATCACGGGAGAAGTCACCGATTCCGCCGGAGCCGCCGTGGCCGACGCCACGGTAACGGTTACGAACGCGGCGACCAACATTCAACGCACCGTGCGCACCGGCGAGTCGGGCAGTTACACCGTGACCGCGCTGCCGCCCGGCAACTATATGTTGCGCGTCGAGAAGGCCGGCTTTAGCGCGCAAGTGCGCTCCGGGTTCGAATTGCAAGTCGCGCAGGTGGCCCGGTTCGACATCGTGCTGCAAGTGGGCAGTGTGAGCGAGGTGGTTGAGGTGAAGGGCGGCGCGCCGTTGCTCGAAACGGACAACACGGCGCTCGGAACGGTCATCGAAAATCAGCGGATTCTCGACCTGCCGTTGAACGGCCGCAACTACCTGCAACTCGCCGCGCTCACTCCGGGTGCGACTACCGCCGCGCGATCTTCATTCGTCGCCGGATTGCGGCAGGGCGGCACGCGCAGCCAGTTCGCGCTCAGCGTCGGCGGCCAGCGGCTGTTCTTCAACCGCTACCTGCTCGACGGGCTGGAGAACACCAGCCCCAACTGGCAGTCGTACATCTTCCTGCCTTCGCTTGATGCTCTCCAAGAGTTCAAGGTCGAGTCGGGCATCACGCCCGCCGAGTACGGAAAGAACCTTAACCAGATCAACGTCACCAGTAAGAGCGGTACCAACGAGTTTCACCTGACCGCGTGGGAGTTTTTGCGCAACTCGTTTTTCGACGCGCGCAACTACTTCGATCCGCGCACCGGTCCGCAGCCACCGTTCAAGCGCAATCAATTCGGGTTTACGTTCGGCGGTCCGGTGACGATTCCCAAGTTGATCGACGGACGCAACCGGCTGTTCTTCATGGTGAATTACGAAGGCTTGCGGGAGCGGAAAGCGCTGGTGCAGCCGGCGACCGTTCCGCCGTCGGCTTGGGTGGCGGGCGATTTTCGAGCGGTCTCCACGCCGATTTACGACGTGTTCTCCCGCGTGTACGACGCCAGTGGAGCGGTTCTCTCGTCGACGCCGTTTCCGGGCAACGTGATTCCGGCGAATCGCTTGCAGCCGATCTCGGCGGCTTACATGCGCGACTGGATGCCGCGCGTCGAAGCCAACAATGTCGTCGCGAATAACTTCGTCAATACGGAAGGGCGCCCGACGGATAGCGATCAACAGAACGCCCGGTTCGACTTCGCGGAATCCTCGGCCCGAACCTACTTTTTCCGCTACTCCCACGCGGGCGAGTTCCAGTACAACCCGATTCAGATTCCGCAACACGGCACGAATGTCGTAGTGGCCGCGCACCAAGGCATGCTGGGGCAAACCTGGGTGATCGGCGCGAACAAGGTGAACGAATTCCGGGCGGGTGTGAGCCGCTTTGAGAACTCGAATGTGCCGCCTCAGGCCGGAGTGCGAAACGTCGTAAGGGAATTAGGCATTCCGCTCAATAGCGACTTGGACCTCTATTGGGGTGTACCTAACGTTACATTCGGAGCCGGGTTCACTCTCACTGGGAATTCCGCCGACTCGCCGTTTATCAACTTCGACACGATGATTCAGGTGAACGATAACTTCGCCTGGACCAAGGGCCGTCATGGAATGAAATTCGGCGGTGAGTTGACGCGCACACGGTTTAACCAACTGGGCGGAGTAACCACGCGCGGCCGGTTCACAGTGAACGGACAGTACTCGAGCAGCGGAATTCCCGGGCAGCCGATCGTCGCCGCACACAACATCGCCGATTGGATGATGGGAACTTTTTCGGTCAGCGAATCGCAAGACGGCGTGCCGATCGCCAATTACCGCAACTGGTATACCGCGCTTTACTTTCAAGACAACTGGCGGGTGAGTGCCAAACTCACCATCAACTACGGCCTGCGGTGGGAGAACTACTCGCCGTGGATCGATAAGTACGACAACATCATCAACATCCCGCTCCGTTGGGATAACACGGTGAGTCCGGTGTTTGTGCGAGCGGGCACAGGCGACCCCAACGCCGGATTCCCGTGCTGCCCGATGCCGCCCGAGATCCCGGTGGTTCGCGATGGACGCTTTGGGCGCGGGATTCAGCGCAATCAACTCGATAACTTCGGCCCGCGCTTGGGAATCGCCTACGGCATCACGCCACGGACCGTATTTCGCGGTGGCGCCGGCATCTACTACGTCCAGGAAATCCAGAACAAGAACTTCGAAGTGGTGAGAAACGCGCCTCTGTCGATCCGGCGCAACGAAGCGGCCAATAATCGCCGCCCGAATCTCACTTGGCAGCAGTTGTCGACCGCGCCGAACATTCCGTCGTTGATGTTTACTCACGAGATCGACGCGCCTCGCCCGCGTGTGGCGCAGTGGTCGGCGGGCTTGCAGCGGCAGTTGGGAAGCAATATGGCGCTGGAGGCGAACTACGTCGGCTCGGCGGGCATGTATCTGGAAGGCGCGGCGGCGATGAATCAGCCCGGTCCCGGCGCGACGAACGTCAATACGCGGCGTCCATTCCCATTGTTTCCAGGAACGTTCACTTACATCCAATCGGCGTATCACTCGAGTTATCACTCGTTGCAGATGCGTTTTCAACACCGCCCTTTGCATGGCCTGAACGTGCTCAGTTCGTTCACTTACGGCAAGTCGATCGACGATAATTCGGCGTACCGGATTCAATTCGGCGATGCGGGTACGTCGGACTTGTATAACGCCCGGGCGTCGCGATCTCTCTCCGCCTTCGACTTCCGCCGCAACTGGACGACCTCGCTGCTCTATCAACTGCCCATCGGCACCGGTAAGAAGTTCCTGTCCGGAGCGGGCCGCGCCGCGAATCTGGTAGTGGGCGGTTGGCAAGTGGGATCGATTCTCACACTCATCGACGGATTTCCGTACTCGGCTACATGCGGCACGGCGGCGGTACAAAACGGCGGCGGCGCTTGCTACCCCGACGTCACGGGCGTTCCCTGGCAACTGCCTTCGGGCGAGCGTAACGCTTCGCGGTGGGCAAACCCGGCGGCGTTCGTGAACCGGCTGCCGAATTCCGGCTTCCGCTACGGCACGGCGGGCCGTAACATTCTGAGCGGCCCCGCGACCGTGAATTGGGATTTCTCCGTGTTGAAAGACTTGGCGTTCAGCGAGCGCCATAATCTCGAAATGCGGCTTGAATTGTTCAACTTTCCGAACCATCCGATCCTCGGACTGCCCAGTGGCGCGGCGCAGACCCCGACGTTCGGTGTGATTTCCGCCACGGCGCAGGATAATCGGCAAATTCAGATCGCCTTGCGGTATTCGTTCTAGGGGGAACGCCTCTCGCCAGTCTCGCGAAGGTTCGATCCCGGAAAACCAGTGCGGACTTGGCGGTGGCGATGATTCTGTCAGCTACGGACATCCTCGGCCGCCGCGCGGGCGACATCCGGATCGCGGCGGATGACAGCGAGCAGGATGCGGGCGGGCGTGTCCGGCGTGGTTCGGCCTTGCTCCCAGTTGCGGACGGTGGCGGGCGAGAATCCGAACTGATCGGCGAACTGCGTCTGCGACAGGCGCAGCGAGCGCCGAATCTCGCGGACGGTGCCTGCCTCGACGCGGAAGGTGACAACGCGGCTGCCATTGGCCTTGCCGCGTAAAAAATCGAGAGACTGCCGGGCTCCCTCGATAATGGAATGGTCTTTCTTCTTCATCGCTTTCTCCTGTACTCGTCCTTGATTTCCTCGACGAATCGGGCTGGATGGCAAGCGCTGGTTTCCGTCATCGAAACCGAGAAGTTTCTCCGTGACGGTGCGTCCATAAATCCAATATACGCTTATAGCGTAGTACGCGCCCACCGGAGAGCGGGTAAAAATCGAGAAGGCCGGATCGCCTTTTCGCAGTATTCGTTCAGGCTGCGGATTCTCTCCACACTACCCCTTTTCACCGGCATGAATAAATGATAGGATTCGCCCCGAGGTAGAAGGTATGCCTTTGTCGTTGGTTGTGTGCCTGCTCGTCCAGGCTCCCGTGGACCAAGCTTCGGACGCGCATGCGCCGATGTTCCGCAAGCCCGCCGCGGAGGGCGTGGAACGGCTCACCAAGCAGGTGGCGAAGACGCTGCCCGCCGCCAAAGCGTCGCCGGTCGCGCAGCGCAACTTCATCGACCGGCACATCTTCGGCAAGATGGCGGCGGAGGGCGTTCCGCACGCGCCTCTCTCGAACGATTACGAGTTTCTGCGGCGAGTGACGCTCGACTTGACGGGCCGCATTCCGTCGAGCGAGGAAGTCCGCGCGTTTGCCGCCGATCGCGATCCGAAAAAGCGCGACAAGAAGATCGACGAGTTACTAGACTCGGAAGCCTTCGTCGACAAGTGGGCGTACTTCTTCATGGACCTGTTCCGCGCCAACGGAAAAATGGGGCGCGGGCAGGAGTTGTTCCATTACTGGATGAAGGAAAACCTCCGCGTCGATCGTCCGTACGACGACGCGGTGCGGGACATTATTGCGGCGTCGGCGAAGTCGAATCACGTAGTCGCCGCCTCGAACGTCATCGCGCGCGAGCATGTGCAAGGCAAGCCGCAACCCGACGACGGCGAGGATTGGGGCATGGTGCAGCAACTCGACACACACGACGAGTTGAACGTGCTGTACGCGCAGCGCTTTCTGGGGATCAACCTGTCGTGCGTCTCCTGCCACGACGGACAGGCGCATCTCGAGAAGGTTAATACGTATCTGTCGAAGAAGCGGCGCTCGGATTTCTATCGCAACGCGGCGTTCCTGGGCCGCAATCGCTATCTGATGTATTGGGAGCAAGGCAAGCCGCAGTCGGGCGAATTCTATATCGACGACGCCGCTCCGGGTTACGACACTAAAGGCGCAAGCATGATCCGCGTGCCGCGGTTCGGCGGAGCGGGCGATCCGGCGTTCTTCCTGACGGGCGAGAAACCGAAACCCGGCGAGGAACCGCGCGAGGCGCTGGGGCGCATGATCACGGCGCATCCTCAATTCGCGCGCGCTACGGCGAATCTGTTTTGGGCGAAGTTGATGAGCGTGGGCATTGTCGAGCCTTACGACGAGTTCGATCTCGACAATCCGGCGCAGGCGTCGCATCCCGAACTGCTCGACGCGCTCGCCAAAGATTTTCGCGACAACGGCCACTCGATTCGAGGGTTGTTCCGCACGATCTGCCAGTCGAGCGCCTATCAACTTTCCGCGCGCTTTCCGGGCGAGTGGAAAGAGAGCTACGCGAAGTACTATGCGCGGAAGTTAGTCCGGCAACTGGCGGCGGAAGAGGTTCACGATTCGATCGCGCTCGCCACATCGAAGCCTGGCAATTTCAAAGCGCGAGGAGCGGAACGTTCGTGGGCGATGCAAATGTCCGGTCCAGTCGGGGGCGGCGATCTGAAGCACTTCATGTCGACGTTCGGGCAATCGAATCGCTCGAATCCGCCGAAAGAGCCGGTGGGATCGCCTTTACAGGCGATGCTAATGATGCAGTCGAGCGTAGTGGGCGATCGAGTGGTGGCGGCGAAAGATAGCCGGGTGCAGCGCCTGCTCGATACGTACAAGGATGACGCGCGCATAGTGGATGAGTTGTTCCTCGCCACGCTCTCACGTCCCGCGTCGGCGCCGGAGCGTCAAGTCGCTTTGACCGCCCTCGCAAAGGATCGGGCGAAAGGCGCGCAGAACCTGCAGTGGGCGCTGCTCAATCAAGTCGAGTTCCTTTTTAATTACTGAGGTTGCTATGAAGACGGTCGGCGAGCTTTTTCCTTCGCGGCGCGAGTTACTGCAGTTCGGCGGGCTTGGACTATTGAGCGCGGCGGCGCAAGGGGTGTGGCCGTTACAGGCGGCGAGTGGAGGAAAAGTAACTCCGCGTGGCAACGCCCGCAATGTCATCTACTTCGAGTTGTCGGGGGCGATCAGTCACGTCGAAGCTTGGGACTTTAAGGAGAACAAGGGAACTCCGAAGGACCTGGCGGTCAGTCCAGTGGGCAAGCTGCAACTTTCGCAGTTGCTCTTCCCGAAGTTCTCGAAGCAGATCGGTAAGTTCGCCGTAGTGCGTTCGCTGAAGAGCCATGAAGAAGTGCATTTTCGCGGGCAGTATTACGTACAGACCGGCCGGCAGTTGAACTTGTCGTTCGCGAAAGAGATTCCCTCGATCGGCAGCGTGATCGCGCAGGAATTGGAAGCTCGACGCCGCGAGCGCGATACGTTTCCCACGTACCTGTCGTTCTACCTGGAGAAAGGCGCGGCGGGAGCGCTATCCACTGGCTTCTTGCCGCCGCGTTACTCGGTGGTGGACATCAATCCAGAGTCCGCGGTGAAAGGCGCGGCGCTCGACGAAAAGGCGGTGGAGCTACTCGAGGAGCGCTGGCGTTTGCTGACGCAACTGCGCGACGCCGGAGGCAAGCGCGCAGCGAAACTCGCGCGAAGCATGGAAGGCTATGGCGACTTCTACGAGAACGCGCATCGCTTGCTGAGCGACTCGCGCTGGCCCGCGGCGTTCCAGATTTCGGACGCCGACCGCGCCCGTTATGGCAACACGCCCGTCGGCATTTCGTCGATCCTGGCGCGCAACGTCTTGCAACAGGATGCGGGTACGCACTGCATCCACATCTGCCATCCCGGATGGGATCACCATGTGCAGATTTGGGACCGCTCCGCGCCGTCGAATCATTACAAGCTGTGCGAGGAACTCGACCCGGCGCTCGCGAGTCTGATGGAGGATCTGGAAGCCACAGGCCGACTGAAAGACACGTTGGTGGTCGTCATGGGTGAGTTCGGCCGCACGCCCGGCGCGTTGAACAACATGGCCGGACGCGATCACCACAACAAGGTGTTCCCCGGGCTGTTCGCCGGAGCGGGTGTGGTTCCGGGCAAGATTATCGGCGCGTCCGATAGCGAAGGCGAGACGTGCGTCGAGACCGGCTGGCATCGCAAGGAGCAGCCGCGGATCGAGAATGTCGTTTCGACGATCTATTCGGCGTTGGGCATCGATTGGTCGAAAGAGATTCGCAATACTCCCTCGGGGCGCACGTACACTTATGTCGATCCGCTGGGCGCGAACGGCTACATTCCGACGGATGAGATTTCTTCTCTTTACGCTTAGCTTCGCGGCGAGCGCGCAGATGGTCGAGATTCCGGCGGGGAGTTTCCTACGCGGGCGCACGCACAAGCTCGAAGACGACGGCTTGAAGTGGGTGCCGACGGTGATGAAGGACGATCGTCCGGTGAAGCGCATCCATGTGGACGCGTTCTCGATCGACGCGCATGAGGTGACCGTCGCCGAGTACGCGGGGTTCGTCAAAGCGACCGGCCATCGCGCGCCGTACAACTGGCCGAAGGCGGGAGCGCCCGCGGATCGCAGCGCCTATCCCGTGACCGGCGTGAGTTGGGAAGACGCCACGGCTTACGCGAAATGGGCGGGTAAACGTTTGCCGACCGAGGCGGAATGGGAGCGCGCTTGCCGGGGCGGGATCGAGGAACAGATCTACCCTTGGGGCGACGAGAAGCCTTCGAAGCAGCGGGTGCGGTTCGATGGCGTCGAGGGTCCAGGACCGGTTTGCGCGCTGCCGAAGACGGGGTTCGGGTTGTGCGACATTGCGGGCAACGTGTGGGAATGGACCGCCGATTGGTACGAGCGGACGTACTACGAGCGCTCGCCCGAGGCGAACCCGCCGGGCCCGGAATCCGGGCAATATCGCGTGCTCCGCGGCGGGTCGTGGGCGGACGAGGCGAAGTACCTGACGTGCGCCTACCGCAGTTGGGCTCGCCCAGCGGAGCGGAGTCCGAACATCGGCTTCCGCTGCGCCAAATCGGCGCGGTAGATGGTATTCTGGTTGACGGTCCCACCCGAATCGGGCGCGTAGCTCAATTGGCAGAGCAACTGACTCTTAATCAGTAGGTTGAAGGTTCGATTCCTTCCGCGCTCACCACTCAAAATAAAGAACTTAGCGATTTCGCATTTCCAGAAAACAGGCCGTGTGGTAGCAGGTGTGGTAGCACTTTACGCGAAACCAAGAGCGCAGCTTGCGCGCTGAAGTCTCGCGTGCGTCGAGGGTGCCAATTTCTGGGAGCGCTAGATCGCCCTCTTCAGCATGGGGACAACGTTTGACCCCTCCGCGCTCGTCGGTTTTTTCTGCCCACCACCGAATAGCAGATCCATTTGTGTCGACGCCTCCCGATCGCTTCCCTCGAACAGATGCCCGTAGGTATCCATCGTCAGTTTGATCGAGGAATGGCCCAGGCGTTCCGCGATCAGCTTCGGGTGCAGTCCTTTCGCGATCAAGAGTGATGCATGCGTATGGCGAAGATCGTAGTAGCGCAGCTTGGGCAGTTCCGCTTTGGAGCACACTTTTTGGAATCGGTGCAGGACATTGGAGATGTCGAGGGGCGTGCCTTTCATCGACGGGAACACTAGGTCTTCATCGATCCAGCTTTCACCCGCAGCAGCTTTCAAGCGGGCGAGTTCCTGCCGCTGTACTCGGAGGACTTCAACGGTGACCATGGGGATGCTAATCGTGCGGCGGCTACCTGCGGTCTTAGTCGTTCTAAACAGCCATGTGCGGTCATTTTCGCCGGACTTGCGCTTGGTTCGATGCAGCGCTCGCATGAAGGTGATTGTGCCGGTCTTCAGGTTCACTTCGGACCACTTCAAGCCGAACAGTTCGCCCGGTCGCGCGCCGGTGGTGAGCGAGGTAATGAATAGTGCCTCGAACTTGTCACCGCGCACGGCGCTGATAAATTTCTCGGATTGTTCGGGTGTGAAGAAGCGGATTTGATCAGGCTTCGCGGACACGGGCTTTCGCCGCTTCGCCGTCCGCATACGGGCGGACGCTGGATTTCGCTCGATCACGTTCCAATCCACGGCGAAATTGAGCGCGCGGCGGAGAACGCGGTGGATGTACTGCACGGTTGCCACCGCCAGGCCGCTATCGCTTTTCGATTTCAGGAACTGGTCCACGTCACGGATCGTGATTTCGCGGACTCGCTTCGATCCCAGCGCCGGAACGATGTGCTTCTCGGAATGATACTTGTAGTCCTGGTGGACAGACGGTGAGACGCCGTATTCGTTGTCGTCGTTGGGTTTCACGAAGTCGAGAAAGCGGCCCATGAAGCTCGCTAGCGTTTCGGTCTTGGCGTTCGCATCCAGCCCCAGACCAAGCAAGCGCTCCTCTTCGATGGCCTTGTCTTCGGCCTCGCGCTTCGTCGTGCCCCAGACCCACTTGCGGCCTCCGCCTGGAAGCCGAATCGCACATCGGTAGTATTCCTTGCGGCCATTGCTCGCTTTGAATGCTCGGGGCATGGGTTTCAGTCTCCCTTCAGTTCGAGTTCGCGGCGGATGGTTTCGACGAAAGACGGAACGGCTTTCGCGAGAACGGTCAGTTGGTCCGACAAGCTGCGATCCAGGTCGGCGGCCTGCTGGCGGATTCGTTCCATGACGATAGCGGGGGCGTCGGCGTAAAGCTCTTCCAGGAATGCGCTCGGGCCGACGGCTTCGATGCTCCATGGCGATGTTGAGGCGGACGGGAAGTGCCGCTTGTTGAACGTAACAATCTTTCGCACGCTTCCGCATACGGCGGCGGCGAGGACATGGTGGTCTTTAGGATCGTTCGTCATTTTGCCCACCATGTGTTCGAATCCGGTAACCCAACAGTCCGCGAAATGGCGTCGCAACTCCCGCTCCAGGTACGCGGTTTTAGTCCGTGGCAGTCCAATTCGAGTTTCCAGCGTTCGCTTCATCTCGATGATGATCTCGTCGGACCAACGGGGTCGATAGAGCGCGGGCGGTTCCGCCAAGCGCAAGAGCGTATCCCGCAGCGGAGCTTGCACAAGAACGCAGGCATCGAGTACGACGATGCGCCCATCCGCCAAGTGTTACCTCTCTTCCGCGCCATCCGGCAGCACCACCTTGTCATACGTACCCGCTTTCTTTTCCATTCGTGCCATGCGAACAATCGATGCGTGGCGCTCTTTGTCGCGCCGTTCCTTGAACGTCCGAACGTCCTGCAAATAGACGCGCCGGTGCGAGCCAACCATGTGGAAGGGCAGTTGGCCTTCTTCGAGCAACCGCACCATGAAGGGACGCGAAATCCCTAGCAGGTTTGCCGCACGTTGTGTGGTCAGTTCCTGGTACCCGGACACAATGGAGACAGCCTTTCCCGCCTGGAGGTTTTTCACGATCTCGTCTAGCAAGCCCACGACGGGCCGAGGCAGCGCTACTTTACGGCCCTTCGTGCCAACGACATTCACGGAGCCCTGCTTGACCAACTGGCGAATCTCCCGCAGTTGAGCGGATTCCTTGGCGGATGGGTTGAGGACAGCAGTCACGTTTCGGCTCCTTAGAGCCAGTATCGCGCAACCGAAATAACCGCATCGGACACTCGGCCCCTAAACCGCGCTGGATGCGTACCTTTTGTGCTCCTCCAGCCAGCGCTGAAGGTCGGCCTCGGCAACCCTGACCATCGCACGTTGCCCGCGGCGTCCGCCGAAGCGATAAACGGGCAGCGTACCGTCGGTCATGAGTCGATAGGCGGTGGCGCGGCTCACCCGTAGTTCTTTCTGGACTTCGATAGCGCGCAGCAGCCGCCCGCTTGGTAGCGGTGCTGGGAGCGAAATGTCCGACTGTTGACGCACAGAAGTGCTCTCGGGTTGGAGCGATTTAGGAATCACAACGGGCATCGATTTCGACTCCTTTCTTGCAACCAAATCTGCAATCAACATCCATGGCAAGGGCGGGAGAGACCCTCGATCGAGCGCCAGCGAGCGAGAGAAGGTTTCGTGGCAGATGGCCGCCAGCGAAACCGGGGTCGCTCCCGCCCTTGCCGCAACCCTTCCGGCACCCTGGATCCGCCACCGGCGCGGGCGATCTCGTTGGCCCGTTGTGGCTTGATCGGCTCCGACGGTGACGCTCCTTGGCACGATTGAGGTGACCTCGCCAAAATCGTCATCCGTCACCCTTGCGTTGCCAAAGTAGGCCGTAAGTGAACGGCAGTTCGACCGGGCGGAACGTTCCCCGTAGCGGCTTTCTTTCGCCGATTACGCGCGTCACGGCGGGCGATCCGCCAGCTTTCCACTCGGCGAAAAGCGTCTGGTAAACCGGCGCTGCGAACTCATGGAGTTCGTCGCGCAAACGATCGATGCGGGCTCGGTTGAAGCCATCCATCCGGCGGGATTCGAACGCCTGCCGGTCGGCGAAATGATACAGAAGTCGGTTCAGTTTTTCGGCGTCGAGTCCCGGCGCGTTCCCTCCTGAAAGCGTTCGCTCGAACACGCGCTGTGATCGGGGAAAGTCGGTGTCGCGAGTCCCGACGAAATCCAATTGGAAGGCGGCAAGAGCCTCGAAAATGCGAGCGTGGGATCGCAGAAACGTAACGAAAGCGGACTCGGTTTCGAAGCCGGAGTCGATGAAGGTGAACACCGGATCGTCGCCTACCATTCGGATCGGAAAACGGTGCGCAAATCGCAGATCTTCGTGAGCAACACCACGTTCCTGAAGCATTCGGTCCCGGTCCAATCGTGTTTCCAGAAACCGAGAATCGAAGTGGGAAAGAACATAGTCGATGGCCATGAGTCGGGCCTCGATTGACGTGGGCTGGTGCTCGCGGCGATTGCGGCTTTCGGGCTCGCCGATCGCTTCGTAGAAAGGCCGATAGCCGAGATGAATGACGCTGCGATGGAGCGCAAAGCGGTGGCGGCGAGCGTGGCCGCGGTCCAGGAGCTTGGCGACGAATCGGGTGGCGCGCTTGCCGCTCGCGATGCCGGCAAGCCGGCAGAACTGACGGCGCATAAAGTATCCGCTGTGTAGAGCGATCGTCGCGAGAAACGCGGCTTCCTGCCGGGTGTAGCCGAGCTTCTCGATGGCTTCGATTCGAGTTTCGGCGGTGCCGCTCATAGCGCGAGCACCCCCGCCGTTAACTCCCGGCCTTCCCATTCCGCGCGGCGTCCGCGCGAAGTCGAGTTGGTTCCGTAGAGCTTGAATCCGGCCGCGACTTTCGACCGTATGTGACTTGGCCGATAGTGCTCGGTAGCCAGTTCCAGGTCGATGTGCCGCAGTTCGCCGTCGGCGGCTTCGTACTCGATGCGGAGGTCCGGCAGCGCGACTTTTCCTTCGACGATCGGCAAGTCGAGCCGGGCGGCGATGTCGGCCTCGCGCCGCTTGTACGCGGTCTCCGCGTAGTCGCCGGGACGGTTGAGTTCGGCGAAGATCGCTCGCTTGAATTCGAAGTCGAGCACGACGCGCCGGATCGTGTTTCCTTCGCCATTAAGCCGCGACGCCTCCGCTTCGTACATGGCGTAAACGGAGGCGTCGTGCGAGGCCTCCGCCGGTTTCACGAAGCCCGCGTACAGCGCCTGATTCGTGGGCGCGATTCGTTGGGCATGCAGCAAACGCTTCCCGCGTTTCGTCAGAACGACGACATGCCGGACGTCGCGATTCTTGCCGACGGTGATGGCCCGGCGCTGTACGAGCCCTTGCGCGATCAGATGGCGCTGATCCTGCCGAAACGGCCGCTCCATTCCGCCGTAGAAGACGCGCTGGACGTCGGATTCATCCAGGGTTCGAAACTTGCCAATCTCGGCCAAAACCGCCCGTTCCAGCTCGCTCCAGGAATAGATTTGGCGGCCGTAACGCACGTCGGATCGCTGCCGGTCGAGGGGCTTTCGACGCTCCTCGGCATCGGCTCCAGCGCGCGAGAATCCGCGATCCTCGCGGTCAACGTCGAAGCCTGGCGAGCGGTTCATAACGAGTGCTCCTTTAGGTGGGCCGTCAACTCCTCCGAGATGCTGTGCCCGGTTCGCAATTGCTTCTCGACGTGCGCCAGTTTCCGGCCCGTCTCTTTCAGCAGCAGCTTGCGGACGGCGAAGTACACCGCGGCGAACAATCCAGGATTTAGGCACTCGGATCGATTCACTGAGTCGAGCGTAAGTCCCAGATCGTTCGCCGTCCAATGCTTTGTTCGGTGGCTGTGATTCGCTGGGTGAATCAATAGGGCGGTCGCGGAAGACGGCCGTGACTTCGCGCCACCGCCCACCATGTCAGTAAGTCGCCACGACGAATCGCGGGCAGCACAGCTCCCTGTATTCCATTCGCAAAAGTATCGCCGAGTGCTGAGTTTGCTCGGTGTTAATTTCTATCACCTCCCGTGCCCTCCTGGGGAGAGGCGTTCGGTGCGCCAGATCTCAACTGGTTCTCGAAATTGCCCTCTGATCGGGAATCAGCTGTTACGCACCGCCGCGTTGCGGACAATTCTCGGTCGATTATTTCAATCCCCTTCTGATCGGGGAACCGGCTCTAACGACTGCATCTTTTGGCCCCAAGACCGGCTGGTACTTGTTTCAATCCCCTTCTGATCGGGGAACCGGCTCTAACGAGAAGGCAGGGAGTTCTACTCAGCGGATTCTACTGTTTCAATCCCCTTCTGATCGGGGAACCGGCTCTAACGAACAGGGGCGCGCGCCGTACGACCGCGAGTTCTTGTTTCAATCCCCTTCTGATCGGGGAACCGGCTCTAACAAATCTGGATCGGCGACTCCGTCGCGCTCGCCGGGGTTTCAATCCCCTTCTGATCGGGGAACCGGCTCTAACCCTAATCTCTCCTC
>JANRJS010000026.1:0-177939 GCA_033763835.1 Bryobacteraceae bacterium
GATTTCGGCGGTCCGATCGGTCTCTCCTACGCGGTGGAGCATCCAGACCGGGTGCGGGGACTCGTCTTGTTCAATACCTGGATGTGGTCGCTTGCGAATTCACAGGCAGCCACCTTGAGCCGGATCTTCGCCAGCCCACTGGGACGCTTCCTGTACCTACGGCTCAACTTCTCGCCACGGATGCTGTTGCCCATGCTGTTTGCCGACAAGTCCAAGCTGACGCCGGAGCTCAAGAGCGCCTACACCGGTGCCTTTTCGAAACCAGCAGACCGGTTCGCCCCCTGGACCTTCGCCAAGGAACTGCTTAATTCGTCCGAGTGGTACGAGAGCCTATGGAAGCAGCGGGGCAATCTTGCAGCGCTGCCCGTCCTGCTCTTGTGGGGAATGCAGGACAAGGCATTTCGGACCGATGCGCTCGAACGGTGGCAGCAGGCGTTGCCGCATGCGCGCACCGTGAGCTTTCCCGATTGTGGGCATCTGGTGCAAGAGGAATCACCCGAGAAGGCTATGCATGAAGTCATCGGCTTCCTGAAGTCTCTTGAATAGCCGATGACATCAAGCTAAGGGTGGCCGTGCGTTCGATGTCTCGCCTGCGGCTGAGTGACACAATCGTTCAAGAAAGTTGAACCATTGTGTGGATCGAACGGTCACAGCACCGCCTCCAGGTAGGGCCGCATGACCTTCCCGACCCGATTCAGGGCGGCAAACTTCGAGATCAGCTTCAGGTCCGGCTTTTTTGATCGCTCGCGGTATGTCCGTAGTGCTTGGATGGCAAGATCGAGGCCGATCTTGTTTCGGTACTTGAAGCAATCTGCGATGGACTTCTCAGGGGAGTAGATCCTCACGGCGACGCCGTCAATCGACACGGTTTGGACGCCGGCACTGAAGGATGGCTCCGAGTACCAGAAAGCCCGCAGCGGGATGACACCGAGTTTTGGAATCTGGGCGTGGCCGGGAAGAGCCACATCCACGCTGTGTGGAATATCAGTCGTGAGTCCGTGGTACGCGAGTGCCGAGATTAGGCAGATGACGGCTCGTGGAATCCGGAGAGCGATAGCAACCAGATCGGGGTTCGTGAGCCCTGGCCTTTCGGCCAGGCGGTAGAAGCCGCGGGAAACCTGTTCCACTTCGCCGCTGTCCCGGAGGGCGTAAAGCGTCCGAGGATGAATCCCCATGCGGATCGCATCACTCGTTCGCAGCATTCCATGATGGTGAGCGAACAGCTGGCGCGCCTTCGCGAGTCCGACTTAGAATCAATGAGTTACCGCGCCCCCGACTTGCCTTTTCAGAGACGCCCTGGGTCGATGGAGCCCGAGAATACTTGTCTGCCGATTATGGCGACTTGGGCCAACAACCACGATTTTGCCCTACGGAGCCAATCCCACCTCGTTGATCGTCAAGCCTTCCACGCCAACCCCTACGCATAGGAAAAGCCTCTACGAGCTATAGGTCCGTTTGAGGGCGCCCAAATACTAAACTCAAACCGGAACGAAGACCATCGTTCCAACAAGGAGAAGGTATGCAGAAAACCCCGAAGTCTTTTTTGGCCGCGTACGCGATGGCCGCGGCGGCGCTAACGGCAAACGCGCAGCAGCCGATGCCAAACAAATTCTGGTGGCCCGATCAGCTTGACTTGACGCCGCTGCGGCAGAACGCCGCCGAGTCGAACCCGCTCGGCAAGGATTTCAACTACGCTAAGGCGTTCGCGACGCTCGACTTGAAGGCCGTCAAGCAGGACATCGCGAAGGTCCTCACCACATCGCAAGACTGGTGGCCGGCCGACTATGGCAACTACGGGCCCTTCTTCATCCGCATGGCGTGGCACAGCGCCGGAACGTACCGCGTTTATGACGGGCGCGGCGGTGCGGACGGGGGTCAACAACGGTTCGACCCGCTCAATAGTTGGCCCGACAACGGCAACCTCGACAAGGCGCGGCGATTGCTTTGGCCGGTGAAACAGAAGTACGGCCAGAAGCTTTCCTGGGGCGATCTGATGGTGTTGGCCGGCAACGTCGCCATGGAGCAGATGGGCTTCAAAACCTTCGGTTTCGCCGGGGGCCGTGCCGACGATTGGGAACCGGAACTCGTGTATTGGGGGCCGGAGCGGAAATGGCTCGCCGACGAGCGCTATAGCGGCGACCGTAATCTGAAGAAACCGCTCGCGGCGGTTCAGATGGGCTTGATCTACGTCAATCCCGAAGGCCCGAACGGCAATCCCGACCCGCTGGCGGCGGCGCGCGACATTCGCGAAACCTTCGGCCGGATGGCGATGAACGACGAAGAGACGCTGGCACTAATCGCGGGCGGACATACGTTCGGTAAGGCGCATGGCGCGCACGATCCCGGCAAGTGCGTAGGAGCCGAACCGGCGGCGGCAGGTGTCGCGCAGCAGGGCTTTGGCTGGGAAAATCGATGCGGCAAAGGCAACGCAGGCGACACGGTAACCAGCGGTCTCGAAGGCGCTTGGACTTCCACTCCGGCGAAATGGTCCTCGCAGTATCTTGAAAACCTGTTCGCGTTCGAGTGGGTGAAGACGAAGAGCCCGGCGGGCGCGACCCAGTGGGTTCCGGCCAACAACCAGGCCGCGAATCTGGTACCCGACGCGCACGATCCGGCGAAGCGGCATGCGCCGATCATGTTCACGACCGACCTCGCCTTGAAGGCCGACCCCGCCTATCGCAAGATTGCGATGCGCTTTCGCGAAAATCCCGAGGAGTTTCGCCTAGCGTTCGCCAAAGCGTGGTTTAAGCTAACGCACCGCGACCTCGGTCCCCGTTTCCGTTACGTTGGCTCGGAAGTTCCCAGCGAAGAACTGATTTGGCAGGATCCGCTGCCGAAGGCGGACTACGCGCAGATCGACGCGAAGGATATCGCGCAGCTGAAGTCGAAGATTCTCGCCGCCGGGCCGACGGTGCCCGAACTCGTCCGGACCGCTTGGGCGTCCGCCGCTTCGTTCCGCGGGTCCGATATGCGCGGCGGAGCGAACGGGGCGCGAGTTCGTCTGGCGCCGCAGAAGGATTGGGAAGCGAATAATCCCGCCGAGTTGGCGAAGGTGCTCGCGAGCCTGGAAGGCGTCCAACGAAGCTTCAACGGCACGGCGGGCAAGAAGAAAGTTTCGATGGCCGATCTCATCGTGCTGGGCGGCGTCGCGGCGGTCGAAAAGGCCGCGAAGGACGCTGGATACACCGTGAAGGTGCCGTTCTCGCCCGGGCGCGTCGATGCCACCCAATCGCAAACCGACGCCGCGTCTTTCGCCGCGATGGAGCCCGCCGCCGACGGTTTCCGCAACTACTACAAGCCGGGCCACACGGTATCGCCGGCTGAGGCGCTGATCGATCGGGCGAGTTTGCTGACCCTGACCGTTCCCGAAACGGCGGTCTTGATCGGCGGCCTGCGCGCGCTCAATGCGAACACCGGCGGTGCGGCCCACGGCGTGTTCACGGACCGGCCGGGTACGCTCGGCAACGACTTCTTTGTCAATCTCCTCGACATGTCCACTAAGTGGACGAAGTCGGCCAAGTCGGAGGGGATCTACGAAGGTGTGGACCGCAAGACGGGAAAGGCGAAGTGGACGGCGACGCCGGTGGATCTGCTGTTCGGATCGAACGGGGAGTTGCGCGCCGTCGCCGAAGTATACGCCTCGAGCGACGGGAAGGAGAAGTTCGTCCAGGACTTTGCGAAGGCGTGGGCGAAGGTGATGGATCTCGACCGGTTCGACTTGCGGTAGGCGAAGGGTAGCTCGGGTGGCTGGCTCCTTCGCCGCAGTTGGTGTAGTTTTGGGGCAAAGGAGCCGTCACCACGATGATTTCCCGGCCGCTCTCCGTCAAGAACAGCGTTCTGTAGGCGTGGCCAACGTATCAGTCCTGCCGATCGACTTCATTCGGGCTCCGGGTGACTCGGGTACTGACCGACCGCCGCAGCCCTTGCGGGAAGGCCACGAGGTGTTGTATCTTCGCCTTATATTCGCCATTGCGGCGAACGGCCATGGATCGCGCGCAACGCCTGAAAACCCTCTATCTCGACTTCGATAGCTTTTTCGCATCGGTCATGCAGCAGGCGTTTCCACCGCTGCGGAATAAGCCCGTGGGTGTGATTCCGTTCGATACGAAAGCGGCGAGCCGAACGACGCTGATCGCGTCTTCGAAGCAAGCGAAAGCCTACGGCGTGCGGAGCGTCATGCCCGTCCCCGAAGCGCGGCGGGTGTGTCCGCAACTCGTACTGGTGCCGCAGCGACCGGACCTGGTTCGCCGCGCGCACCTGACCCTGCTCAATGAGATCGAATGCGAAATTCCGATCGATGCCGTGAAGTCGATCGACGAGTTTACTTGCACGCTCGATCCGGCGGCCGCCGAAGATCCATACGCCTTGGCCCGGCGGATTCAGGAACGCCTGCGGAAGAATATCGGCGACCAGATCACCTGCAGCATCGGTTTCGCCGCGAACCGGCTGCTGGCGAAGATGGCCTGCAAGGTCAACAAGCCGAACGGCGTTACGGTCTGGCATCCCGATGCGATGCCCGCGCCTTTGCTGGCCCTGCCCCTTTCGGCCATCCCCGGCGTCGGCAGCCGGATGGAGTCGCGGCTCGCGCGCCTGGGTATTACGGCGATGCCTTCGCTGTACGAGCAATCGCCAAGCCGGTTACGGGCCGCTTGGGGAAACGTGACTGGCGAGCGTCTTTGGTATGCGCTCCACGGGTACACCTTGCAGGCGGAACCGACCCGGCGCGCCATGTACGGCCACGGCCGGGTACTCCCCCCGGATTGGCGCACGATCCCGAAAGCCCGCGAATGCTCGCGGCTCCTCCTCGTCAAGGCGGCACGCCGGATGCGCCGCGACGGATTTTCGGCCCGCCGCCTCTCTTTATGGCTGCACGGCTTCGAGGGCGGATGGGGCGTGGATTGTGCGCTCGCCAGCGTCCATGACGACCAGGCGTGCTTATCCGGGCTCGATACGCTGTGGAACCGCGCCAGACAAGCCTTGCCGGAGAACTACCGCATCGTCCGCTGCGGCATCGTGCTGGGGGACCTCACGCCGCTCGGCGTCCGGCAAATCGGTCTGTTCGAGCGGGACGACCGGACGCGCCAGAAATGGGAGCGCGTGACTGCGGTGATGGACTCGTTGAACCTGTCTCACGGCAGGCGCGTGGTGACCTTGGGGACTTGGACGCCTCCGCCGGGCGGATACGCCGGGGGCAAGATCGCTTACACTCGAATCCCGTCGGCGGAGGACTTTCTATGAGTTGGTTAGACGACACCCGGCTTCGCGACCTCGACGACAGTAGCTTGATCGAGGCGACCTGTCTCCGGTGCGGGCACGCCTGGGTCCAGACTCCCGTGCAGGTGCTGCTGAAGGTCGACCATCGCAACGTGACGATGGCGGAGGTCGCAAAACACCTGGGATGCCGACGCTACAAATGCTCGCATGCGGGTGTGCGGCTCAACGTGATCCGGCGGCACGAGACTAGCGCTTTCGTCGGCGGACAGCCTTAAGGCTATGCTCCTTAAAGCTAAACTGGAGCCTGCCCACTCATGCCAGCCGCCACCGACAAGTACCGCCAATTGATCGAAAAGATGTTCGCGCTGGCGGACATACGGATCGACGGACCGCGACCGTTCGACGTACGGGTGAACAATCCGGCGTTTTACCGCCGGATCATTCGCGACGGGCAGTTGGGCTTGGGCGAAGCCTACATGGACGGGTGGTGGGATTGCGACGCGCTCGACGAAATGACGTCGAGATTCATTCAAGCGAATCTTCACAAAGAGACCGTTAAATCGTTCAAGGCGCTGCTCTACTTTCTCGAAGTCCGCCTGAGCGGATTGGGTAAGGCTTCGAAGGCCTTCGAAGTGGGTGAGGCGCATTACGATCTGGGGAACGACCTGTTCCGAATCATGCTCGACCCGCTCATGGTCTATAGTTGCGCCTACTGGAACAATGCGGCGACCCTGGAGGAAGCGCAGATCGCCAAACTCGATTTGATCTGCCGGAAGATTGCCTTGAAGCCCGGTATGAAGGTGCTCGAAATCGGCTGCGGCTGGGGCGGCTGGGCGAAATACTCGGCGGAGAAATACGGTGTCGAGGTAGTCGGACTCACCGTCTCGAAGGAGCAGGCGGCGCTGGCTCGCGAACGGTGCGCCGGGCTGCCCGTCGAGATCCAGTTACAGGATTATCGCGACGCGCAGGGCAAGTACGACCGGATCGTCTCGATCGCGATGTTCGAAGCCGTCGGTCACAAGTACTACCGGACTTTCATGGAAGTGGCGGAGCGTTGCCTGAAGGACGACGGACTGTTCTTCTTGCACTCGATCGTCGGCAACGAACCGGTGGGCGCGGCCGAGGCTCCGTGGCTCAACAAGTACATCTTTCCGAACGGCGAGCTTCCGTCGCTGGCGCAAATCATGACGGCGGCGGAGGGGCTGTTCGTAGTCGAAGGGGCGCATCATTTTGCGAACGACTACGACCGGACGCTCGCCGCCTGGCAGGAGAACTTCCGGCGCAACTGGCCCCAAATCTCGGATAAGTACGACCAACGCTTTTACCGTATGTGGGAGTTGTATCTGGCTATGGCGCGCGGGATCTTCCAGGCGCGGATCGCGCACATCTGGCACATTGTCTTCTCGAAGAACGGGCTCGCGCGGAATCGGCGGCCCGAGATGGACGCGATGTTCGCGGCGCACGACGCCCGCTAGAAGCTATAGCGCAGCGCGAGCGAGAAATACGAGTTGCGCCGGAACTGCCCGAGAAAATCCGCCGGATCGCCGCGCAGCCAAACGAAGCCCGGCGAGATTCGCCAGTGTCCGCCGATCGCCTGCGAAAATTCAATCCGCGTGAAGGATCCGTTGCGGCGAACCGCGGTGTCGAACGTCAGGCTTCGGTTCACGTCGATCGTCCAGAAGATACGGCCGATGACGGAGCCTGCCAACCCGCGATCCGGAGCGAACTGCGGCGAGGCGGGGTTGGCGCTGGTGATGACGCTGCCCGCATAACCGGCGGCAAGCGAAACTTCCTTCACTTGACGCTCCGCCTGGATCGCGTAAAGCCAGAACTCTTCCGCCCCCTGTGTTTTGGTGGTGAAGTATCCGGCCTCGCCCTTGAGCGTGACCCACGGGGCTTGCCACGCGGCATCCGCGCCGTACATTTCCATCGTGGGGTAAAAGCGGCGGATGGCCACGGGGTCGGTGGGCCGGGGGACCGCTTCGAACAAAGGCAAATTCGCGCGGCCCCGAAAATACGACAAGGAATAATCGAGCGGTCCAGTGGTGCGATTCCAGCGCGCGCCGAACTGCGCGCCGCCGGGATAGCGCGCGCCAGCGTCCCCAAACGAGATTCCGGCGGACGCCCCGGGCAGCACCGTCCAACGCTGGTCGAGCAGCGGTGTCCGGCTAGGCACGAACCACGGCTGATAAATCAAATCGAGCGTATCGTGCGCTCCGGCGATCGTCAGCCGAGCGGCGGGCACGGCCAGGAAATCGGAGTCGACCACGCTCGAAAGGTAATCGCGCGGCGCGAAGCGGTCCGTGATCGGCAGGGCGTCGGTCTTTCCCCATCGGATCAACTGCCGCCCGACTTCGAAGGTTACGGGACCCTTGCTCAACTGCACGCTCCACAGACGGGCGTTGAGCGCGGGCCGGGCGATGCGGCGGTCGTCCAGCGAGATTCGCGACTGCCGGTCCACTTGCCGGTGCGTGTCGGCGCGCGCGTCGAACGAGACGTTCAAGCGTAGCCACGGCGCGGGCCGGTAGGCGCTCTCCCAACGGACCGTCATTTGATCGACCGCTTGTGCGCGATCGTTCGGCGCGGATTGCGGGAACACCTGCAGGCGATTCTCGACGAAGCCGCGTTGCTCGAACGTTTGCGCTTGAGACGCGATGGCCGCCACCGCAACTACGCTAAGGCGAAACATCCGTTACCGGCGGCGCAAAGCGTCCACCGTGAAATCGGACTCCCGCATCGCGAGGTTGTAATCGACGCGGTCGTAGCGGAGCGTGGTGCGGCTGTTGCGTTGCGCGTCGGCGACCTCGACAGTTCGTGCGGTCCAAATGTTCTTGATCCGTTCGAAATCGCGGTACTGGATGGTGCGCACGAGGCCTTTTTTCCCGAAGCACTCCACTTGGGTCACGGTGTAGCGGTCTTTCGACACCGTCACTTTCGTCGTCTCGTATTGCGACGCCTTCTTCGGTTTGGCGTCGAGCACCCAATTCGCGCCCTCGCTCGAGGCGAGGCGGAACTCGAACTGGTTGAGGTCGCGTTCTTCGAGGTCCTCGAAGCTGAAATCGGTGCCAAAAAATCGCGTGGAGCGGTCCTGAATCGCCACGCGCTGTTCGCGGCCGATAGCGGGCCGCCAGATCCACTGATCGCTCGCGCGGTCCGGGTGATTGACGATCAGTAGAGCGACGCCCTTGACTTCGGCGGGTACGGTGAAGCGCAACACGGAGCGGCTTTCGCCGAAAGAACCGATGCGGTCGAAGACCCAACTCTTGGTCGCGACCCGGCCGCCGCCGCCCGACACTTCTAGCGTCCCCTCGTAGTGCAACGAGGCGGCTTTCTGGCGGCGTTGAACTTCTTCCATGATTTCGCGCGCGCCGGTCGGCGCCGGTTGTGCAAGCAGTGGGGCGAACGAGACGAGCGCGAGGGCGAGCCTATTCATATTCGAGCGCCTCCGACACCGGACCGCGAACGGCGCTCTCCGCCGGTCCGAGAGAAGCGGCGAACGACGCCGCAGCAATCACTGGAATCAGAATTGCCGCCGTTTGCCATGGGTACGCGAAGCCGATGTCGGTGCCGATCAAATCCCGCCTCGAAATCGCAAGGGCATAAAACAGAGTTACCACCCCGAGCGCAAGCCCCAGCGCCAAGCCGATCCCGCCGACGGTGAGCGCCTCCGTCCACACCATGCGGCGGACTTGCGAGCGCAACCCGCCGACAGCCTGGATCATGCCGAGTTCGCGGCGGCGTTCGGCGATCGAGACGGTGAGGGCGTTCACCACGCCCAGCACGGCGACCGACAACGCGACCGCGATTTGAATGTAGGTGAGGCCGAACCACTGCTCGGTCACTTGATCGATGAAGCGGCGGATGTCGCGATTGGTGAGGACGAACAACCGGCTGGTTTGGCCAAATTTCGCGAGGATACGGTCGCGGGTGGCCGTGTGGTCCGCATCTTTTCGAAGATAGACGCGAAAGATGCTTACCGTTTCGTCGTTCCAGGCCTTGCGGTACAAGTCGCGAGAGATCAGGAGGCTGCCACGCTGATCGGAGAAGTCGCGAACGACGCCGACGATGGGCAGCCGGACGATTCCCGACGGAGAGGGAATTTCGAGCGTCTCCCCGAGCCGCGCGCCATGCAGCTTGATGAATCCCTCCGAAGCCAGCACGCCCCGGCCCGCGGCCGTTTCCGGATACATGGTGGCGGAGTCGCCTTCGACGGCCGGGAGTTTGGCGCGACGTTCGATGGCCGCGACGTCGGCCGCCATAAGCAAAACTCCGCCGTTCTTCACTGTCACCCGCAGCGTGCGCACGGGCTGCACTTCCTCGACTCCCTCCACGGTGCGCAGACCGTCGGCCAGCGCCGCCGGGAATGTAAAAGTGCGCGCGGTAACGGTTTCGGCGGCGGTGACGAAGAAATCCGGATTGAGAGCGATGTCCGCCCACTGACGGATCGCGCCGTGGCTAGCCCGCGCGAGGCCGCCGAGCGCGACCACCAGCGACACGGAGAGCATCAGCGCGGCGATGGTTCCGGCGGCGCGGCGGGGGGCTTGCAGGATACTGTCGGCGGCGAGCGTTCCCTCCACCGGCAATAGCTTTGCGAACAACGGGCGCAGCCACTTCGCCATCGCTTTCGAAAAAAGAGGCGTGAGCATCGCGGCCGCCAAGGCGGACAGCACGAAGCCGAGATAGAAGATGTAGGCGTTCGCTTCGAACAAGAGCGCGAGCGACGAAAACAGAGCCATGCCCAAAGCGATTCGCATCCGCCACCGCGACTCGCTGCGCCCGAGCGATTGCACTCGGCCGCGCTTCAGAGCCGCTACCGGATCGACCGACGAAGCGGCATGCGCGGGAAGCCAGCCCGCCAGCACGCTAGTGACGACTCCCGCCCCGACCGCCACCGCCAATAATCGAAGATCGGGCGCGGACTCCCCGGCGAGCGGCACTCCATAAATCGTGGTCAGCATGCCGCCGATGTAGGCCGACGCGCCGCGCGCGAGCAGAATACCGAGCGCGGCCCCGGCGAGCGAACCCCACGCTCCGGCCACCGCGCTCTCCGCGAGAAACAGCGTCCGGATTTGTCCGCGTGTCGCGCCTAACGCGCGCAGAACTCCAATCTCCGTGCGGCGCTGAATAACGGCGACGGCGAGCGTGTTGTAGATCAGGAACATGCCGATCACGAGCGCGAAGACGCTGGTGATTCGGGAGGCGACCGAGTACATGCGCGACGTCTCTTCGAAGTGACGACCGCGCGATTGCGGCGGCTCCACTTCGAAGCCCGGCCCGAGCGCGGCGCGCAACCGCTCCCCCGCCCCATCGGGATCCGCGCCTTCGTCGAGCGCCACGTCGATGCGATCGAACTTTCGGCCCCGCCCCAAGAACTTCTGCGCGGCGAACAGATCCATCACGGCCAGCGATCCGCCGAACGCTTCCGCCATCCCTCCGGGCCTCATCAGTCCGCGAACGACGAACACGCGGTCGCCTTCCATCGTGCGCATCGGGAACCGGCTGTTAAGCGCCAACCCGTTCTTCTCGGCGAACGTCTTGGCGAGCAGAATGGAATCGGGCTGGGCGAGAAACACAAGCGGGTCTTCGAGAACGTCGTCGGCGCTTTCGAGATCGTAGGAGCGCATGCTGCGGTCGCCGAGCATGTCGACCCCCAGGATCAGCAGATTGCCCGCGGGCGTCGAGACGGTAGCCTCGATCACCGCCGCCGCGGCGCGCACTCCGGGGATCGCCCGTACGCGTTCCAGGACCTCTTCGTCGAACCCGGCTTCGCCCGCCGAGACTTGCAACTGCGCCTGTCCGGCGATGCGGTCGATGGTCCGCTGAAACGCCGCGAGCACGCCCAGATTCGCGGTGTGCATTCCCGCGAATACGCCCACGCCGAGCGCGATTCCCGAAATCGTCAGCAGCCACCGCTGCAGGTGTTTCTTCGCGTACGGCCAGCTAATGAGCCGCAGCAAGATCACGGGACCGCAACCTCGCGCCGGACGTCGGACACCGCGCGCCCGTCGCGAAAGCCGACCGTACGCGGGCAGCTCTCGGCTACGGCGGAGTCGTGCGTCACGATCAGCACCGTCGCGCCAAAACGCGCGTGGAGATCGCGAATCAGGCGGAGAATCTCCCGGCCGGAGGCCATGTCGAGATTCCCGGTCGGCTCGTCGGCCAGCAGTACGGGCGGGTAGACGCTCAGCGCACGGGCGATGGCGACGCGTTGCCGCTCGCCGCCGCTTAACTCCTCGGGAAGATGATCGAGCCGCTCGCCGAGACCGACCAGGGTCAGCAGTTCGCTTGCGCGTTCGGCGACGCGGGCCGCCGCCCAGCCACGCAGATGCAACGGTAGCGAGACGTTTTCGAGGCTCGTCAGCGTCGGCAGCAAGTGGAACGATTGGAAGATGAACCCAATTTTGTCGCGGCGCGCGAGCGTGAGCGCGTCGTCGCTCAGCCGCGAGAGTTCGTCGCCGTCCAGGGAGATTTCGCCTGAGGTGGGGCGGTCGAGGCCGCCGATCAAGTTCAGTAGGGTCGATTTGCCGGAGCCCGAAGGACCGACGATGCTGACCATTTCCCCGCGCTCGATATCGAGATCGACGCCGTCGAGCGCAACTACCTGACGCTTACCCTCAAACTTCTTGGTGACGTTTCGCAGACGGATCATCGTCCGTCAAACCGGCTGCGTTTGCGCGGCGGAATCCGGGCGCGCGGCTTCAAAAACGGACGATGGAACGGACAAGATACCCCTGCGGTGCATAAATCGAAGGATACCCGCTACCGTCTCTTCGAGGGAAGGATCGGGCCGCCCGTGCGGACTGCGGTCGCGAGCTTTTTGGTACTCGGAGCTGTCGTAACGTTTGAATTCCATCGACGCGATGCTGTCCACCGATCCGATCAGGAAGTCGAGCAGCGGGAACAAAAGGTCCTCGCGCGTGCAGCGGCGAATCACCTCGGGCACGAACGCCTTGATCTTGTGCATTTCGAACTTGCGCCCCGTGAGCCGCCCGATGATATCGGTGACATCCACCATGTTGTTGTAATCGTCGCGGACCACATGGAACGAACCGCCGACGGTAGACGGGTCGCCCGAAATCGCGGCGATGTTGGCGGCGCACACGTCGGCGGGCACGAAGCTGACTTGGTTGAGCGCGTCCACGCCGATGCCGTGCTTGATCATGAACGCCAGCGTGCGCATCGCGATATCGAGGTTGTCGCCGCCGCCGTGCACCGAAGGGCTGATCAGCGCGGGGCGAAAAACTCGGCCGGTTAGGCCGTGGTTCGCCATCGCGTCGAGTACGACCTGCTCCGCCACCCACTTCGACTGGCTGTAGCCGAAGTCGAGCAGTTCCATGTTGCGGTTGTGGTCGGTCTCGTATAGAACCTCTTTGGTCGCCCATCCGAAGATGAACGTGGTCGAGACGAGGTTGAAGATCTTGCGCGAGCCCTCCATCGCCAATCGAACGGCCTCGTTAGTGCCGCCGACATTGGCCGCGCGCATGTTCTCGTAGCTGTAGAGGTAGTTGACCGTAGCGCCGTTGTGGAAGATATCGGATGTTTCCTCCGACAGGCGTTTCCATGTCGTGGCGTCCAGGCCCAGGTTCGGCTGCGCGAGATCGCCGCACACTGGGATCACCCGCTCATCGAATCGATGCGCCAGCATCGATTGCGCATCGTCGATCGTCGCGAGCCCGTCGCGCAGGCGGCGCATGGCTTGCGCGGGATCGGCGGCCCGCACCAAAACGTAAATCGGCTTTCTTGTTTGTTCGATCAGGCTCTTGAGCAGAAACGGGCCGAGAAATCCCGTGCCTCCGGTGAGCAGGATCGCGCCGTCCGCGGCGGGCGGCGGTTGCGAACCTTTCGGCCGAAATGCGAGTTTGCGATCCGCGCGCATGGCTCGTTCTTCGGCCGCGCGCATCTCCTCTTGCATGCCGTGCAAGGCGCGGCGCACCTGGATCACCGCGGACTCCGGCGACTTTTCGAACATTTCGGCCAAGCGGAAGAGATCCGCGACGGTGATGCGCTGAATCAGGCGCACGTCCACTTGTGAGGCGAGCAACTCCGCGCCCTTTTCCTTCAAAAGCTCCTTGATCTCGTGCATGAAGACGACGAGATCGACGGAATCGACGCCCGCTTCCACCAGCGTGTGCTTCTCGTTACCGGTCAGGTTGTAGCGCGACTTGATGTCGTCGAACGGCGAGACGGACTCGGCGCTCGCCCCGTGAGCCGGTGTCTCCTCCGAGGTTCGCTTCAGCACATGGAACTTGCCTTCGAGCCACATTTGTTTGGCTTGGTGGCGCGAGATTTTGCCGGAGCTGGTCTTGGGAATCGCGCGCGGGGCGATCAACGCGACGCACGCCGCTTCAACGTTCAAGTACTTCCGAATGGCGGCCACGATCTCGAGCGGGTCGGGCACCTCTCGCACGCTCTTCACTTCGGCCACGACGGCCAGGCCGGGAGACGAATCTTCGTTGATTTCGAACGCGGCGACGCAGGTCTTGCGAATCGCTTCCGACGATTCCTCGACGATGGTTTCGACGTCCTGCGGGTAGTAATTCTGGCCGCGGACGATGATCATGTCCTTGATGCGCCCGCAGGCGTAGAGTTCGCCCTCGTGAAGGAAGCCCAGATCGCCGGTGCGCATATAGCCGTCCTCGCCGTGGCTGCCGCGAATGACGCGGGCGGCGAAGGTACGCTTGGAAAGCTCCGGTTGATTCCAGTAGCCCGCGGCGTTGCTGCGCCCGCGCACCCAGATTTCGCCTACCGCGCCGTCCTCTAGCGCGACGTGCTTATCGGGTTCTACGATGCGCACTTCGATATCGCCCAGCGGCTTGCCGCAACTCATCAGTTGTTTCGAGGCGACGATCTCCGACGCGGAGTGAATGGCCTTCGCCCGGCCGAGCGCGAGCGCCCGCTTATTCACGGTGATCACGTTGCGCCCGAAGCTCGACACCGCAAGAGTCGCTTCGGCGAGACCGTAGGCCACGAAGAAGCTCTCGGGTTTCAGGCCGTGCGGCTCGAACTTCGCGAGGAAGTTGCGATACGTATCCGGGCGTACGGGCTCCGCCGCGGTCATCAGAAAATCGAGCGCGGAAAGATCGATCCGGTCCAGCGTTTCCTGCGGAATTCGCCCGGGCCGAAGGCAATACTCGAACGCGAAATTCGGCGCGGAAGAAGCGCGGGCGCGGTACTTGGTTAGCGATTCGAGCCACAACGCCGGGCGCTGGATGAAGTCCATCGGCGAGAAACCGTAAGTCGAACCGCCGCGCAACGCCGGATAGATGTAGTAGCCGATCAATCCCATGTCGTGATACTGCGGAAGCCACGACACGGCGGTGGGGTCGGGATAATCGCCCACCAGCCAGCAGTTGTGCAGGATGTTGTCGTGCGTGACGACGACGCCCTTGGGATTGCTGGTCGATCCCGACGTGTATTGCAGGAAGAGCGCCTCATTGGGATCGGTGTGAAAAGGCTCGGACGAAGCGGCGAAACCGTCGGTCGCGATCCAAGGAAGCTCGGTGACGAACCCCGTGCCGTTGAGCGATTCGCGCACGCCTTGCTTCGCGAGATTCGCTCGCAGCGATCCGTGATACTCCTCGCCGGTAAGTACGCCGGAGGCGTCGCAGTCGCGGGCGATGTGAGCCATACGCAGCAACGACGCGTGCAGACCGTGCGAGGTGGGCGGATACGCGGGCACCGGAATCAGGCCCGCGCGGATGCAGCCGTAAAACGCGGCGATCACCTCGAGGCCCGCCGGGTAAGCCAGCATCAGACGGTCGCCCTTTTGGAATCCCGCCTCGCGCAAATGCTTCGCGATCCCATAGGTTCGCGCGGCGAACTCGGCGTAGGTGTAGGCTTGCGTTTCCCGCCCCCCGAGATCGAGAAACGTGTAAAGCCGTTTGTCCGGGTTTCGCGAAGTCCACCCGTCCAGGTCGCGAAGAATGTCGATCATTAAGCGAAGGCCGCCTCTCTAGCGCGCGACTCGGCGGGCGAAAATGTCATTCGGATCCCGTCTTTGGGCCGGAGAATAATCATCGGCCTTGGCTCGACGGGGGTTCCGGGGGCTAACGAAAAATCGTAGCGGCGAACGAGCTCGCTCAAGATCATGAGCATTTGGAGCATCGCGTAGTTGCCGCCGATACACCCGCGCGGGCC
The DNA here is from genome assembly GCA_033763835.1 of Bryobacteraceae bacterium. Taxonomy (GTDB): domain Bacteria; phylum Acidobacteriota; class Terriglobia; order Bryobacterales; family Bryobacteraceae; genus JAPKYZ01. The sequence continues at coordinate 15,352 of JANRJS010000026.1, forward strand.
GCCGCCGAAGGGCAAATGCGTGAACGCGGCGTGGCGCTTCTTCGCTTCCCGTTCGAACCTCGCGGGACGAAACTCTTCCGGCGCGTCCCAATACTTCGCCGAATGGTGCACGCCGTGGATGAAGGCGATGACGGTTGTGCCTTTCGGAATCTCGACGCCGCCCGCTTCGTCGTCCGAGAGCGCCATACGGTCCACCATCCAGAAGGGCGGGAACAGCCGCAGCGACTCGTCGATCGCCTGCGCCGCGAATTCCATCCGCGGGACGTCGGCGAGTTCCAGCGGCCGCCCGCCGAGGACGGACTCGACCTCGGCCTTCACGCGGGCAAGCGTCTCGGGATGGGTTGCGAGCAAAAGCAACGTCCAGCAAAGCGCATTCGACGACGTTTCGTGACCCGCGACGAGCAGTTGCATACTCTCGCTCAAGATCGTTTGGTCGTCCATGCCTTCGCCGGTATCGGCGTAGCGGGCGTCCATCAGCATCTGCAGCAGGTCGCCGTGCGAAGTTTCGCCCGCTTCGTTTTCGGCGCGCCGCCGGGAGATCGCGCGCATGAGGATGGCGTCGCCGCGCTCACGCATGCGGTCGTACTTCGCGAGCTCTCCGTTGATCGCAAACCAGGGATCGAGATACGGCTGCACGATCTGCCGGACCATGAATTCCTGGATCTCGCAAATGGTGCGGCTGATCAGGTCGGCGTCGCGCGAATCGAACGCCGTACTGAATAGAGACCGGCTCACCATGCGGAAAGTCATCTGCATCATGCGTGGATAGATGTCTACCGGTCCCTGTGTGATCGCGCGGTCGAATTCGGCGAGCGTCTCGTCGAGGGACTCGCGCATGATGCGGCAAAGGATCGCCAGTTGCTCGCGATGGAATCCTTGCTGGATCAGGCGGCGCTGTACTTTCCAGGGCTCGCCGTGGGTGGTGAGCAATCCCTTGCCAAGAAAATGCCCCATACGGCGGATCTGAATCTCGGACTTGTGATAATTCTCGTAGTTCGTCTTCAGCACGTGACGAAGCACTTCCGGATTACTCGTCACCAGCGCCTTCTTGACGCCGCCGAAGTAGAAGTAAAACGTTTCGCCCAGTTCGCGCGTGTGGCGCGAAAATACTTCGATCGGATTGCGGATCATACCGCCGGAATCGGCAAGCGAGCGCCAGCGCGAAACTTCGGGAACGGCGAAGCTCATGACGCCGCAGGCTCCCCCATGCGTTTCAGCCAACGGTAATGCTGGCCCAGCGCCTGCCAGAGGCTGCGATTCTCGCGATAATTGACGCCGAACTCTTTCGCGGTTTCCCGAACGATGCGCGTAATCGCCGGGTAGTGCGTGTGGCAGACGGTCGGGAACAAATGATGGACGACGTGATGATTCAAACCGCCGATCAGCCAATCGGCGGCGCGGCTCTCGGTCGAATAGTCGGCGGTGGTCGCCAGAACGTGATAGACGTACACTTCGTAGTCGCTTTTGCCGTGCGGGAAGTAGCTGTTCTCGACGATATGCGTCGTTTGGAAGATGAACTGCGCAATGAGCCCAATCACGAAATGCGTGGCAACAAAAACGCCCACCACGACCGGCCACGGCTGCTTCAAAACGAAAATCGGCAACACCAGCATGTACGTGTAATACAGAGCTTTGAAGCCGAACAGAACGAAGTACTCGGAAACCGGGTGCTTCATTTTCAGGATCGGTTTATACCCGCGGCCGAAGAAGTACAGCCAGTCTTTGAGAATCACGTAATCGAATGTCGAGAGACCGTAGACGATCCAGGCGTAGATGTGTTGCATTCGATGCAACGGATGCCGGGGAACTTCCGGCGAAAACCGCAGAAATCCGCGCGCCAGCACGTCTTCGTCGTCGCCCGGGATGTTGATGTTCTGGTGGTGGCCGCGATTGTGCAGGATCCGCCACATGTACGAACTGATGCCGAATAAGTCGAACGTGTAATTCAGCAGTTTGGCCCAACGGCGGTTGTGAAACACCGCGCCGTGATTGCCGTCGTGCGCGATATTTAGCAAAAGAAACAACTGCGTCAGTCCGTGGGCGAGATAGATCGCCGAAAACTCCCAAGCGCTCCAGGGGCGAAGATAGAGTGCGGCGTAGGTGAGCGCGGCGAGTCCGAAGCCCGCGAGGATCTTTGTCCGCATCACCGCTTCGGCCTTCTTCGAACGTCCGGCGAAATACCGCTCCACTCTCTCGCGCAGCGCCGACGGGAAATCCGGTTCGCTTGCGGTACGATTTGGGGCCAATACGGGCGTCATGCTTGCGCTCCCAAGCGTTTCAATAAAGACAAATGTTTGCGAAACGCTTCCCACACAGTCAGATGTTCCCGGTAGGCAACGCCGAACTCGCGCGCCGTCTCCCTCACTATCGGTGTGAGTTTCGAGTAGTGAACGTGACAGACGTGCGGGCAAATATGATGCACGATGTGATGATTTAGTCCGCCGGTAAACCAAGACACAACGGGATTGCGCGTCGCGTAGTCGGCCGTCGTGGCGAAGATATGGTGCACGAACGGCTGGTACTGCCAACGATCGGAGGGAAATGACGTTTCCTCAATGACGTGCGACGTTTGAAACACCACCACGCTCACGAGGCCCGCGATCATATGCACCAGCAGGAAGGCCGCCATCACCCAAGAGGCCGGATAGCCCCCCAATAGCATCGGCGCGGCAAGCATCGTAGACAGATAGAAGATCTTCCCGGCGAAGAAAATCGCATAGTCCTTTGGACGGTGTTTCGCGCTCTTGAACGGCTCTTCGCGTGGGAACAGGAGATATTCGAAATCCTTCATCAGCATGTAGTCGAGCGAAAACAGACAATAGAACGGCGCGGCATACCAGCTTTGGTAGCGATGCATGGGACGCCACGGCGCGGCGGGCGAGAATCGCAACAAGCGCCGGCCGAAAATCGCTTCGTCGCGCCCGAAAACATTGATCACCGAATGATGCCCTTCGTGATGCAATATGCGCCAAATATGCGAACTGACGCCCGAGGCGTCCATCAATAGCGACAGTAGTCGATTTACTTGTCGCGAACGCGACACCGCGTTGTGATTGCTGTCGTGCGTCACGTTGAGAAGCAGAAATAGCTGGGCCAAACCGCACGTTACATATGCCGTTACAAAGGCGGTTACGGAGAGGTGGAAAACGAACAAGGACGCATACGCCGCCAAGAGCGTCCCGATGCCTACGGCAATCTTGACCGCCATCGCCGCGTCTCCTTTCGGAGAGATCCCACGTTCCTTGAAGTAACCGTCGAGACGTGCACGCAGAATGGAGGCGAACGCCGCAGAGTCCGTACGCGGGGGCGCTAAGGCTGCTGCGGTAGCGCTTCGACTCATCGGATCCTCCTGGCGCGGCGTTCTTTTTGACGCCGGCGGGCGCGGTCCGAACGCTGGACCGCCGAAAACATTTTGTTCCGGCGCTGTCTCATGCTAGATTAATCCGGTATCGCTTCGGAAGCAAGACAATTGGTACTTCCGGAGCGCTTCGGCGGCGGCTTTTCGCGCTCCTTCCATGCTCGGCATTTTCTACCACGCGATGCACCGCGCCTATCAAGGCGTCTTCGGCGAACAGCATATGCTGCACTATCCGCTGTATGAAAAAAGCGGCCAGAGCTTGATGGAAGGCCAACGGCGCTTCACGGATTACTGTTTGTCGTTCCTGCCGCCGATCGACGGCAAACGTCTGCTCGAGGTCGGGTGCGGCAATGGCGTACAGGCGAACTACATCCGTGGCGCGTACCGGCCGTCCTATGTGTACGGGATCGACATCAGCGAGATGCATATCGGTCTCGCGAAGGATGAAGCCAAGCGTCAAGGATTCGCCGCGATCGATTTCGCCGTGGACGACGCGCAAGCTTTGCGGACTGCGGCGGACGAGAGTTTCGATCTAGCTATTTGCACGGAAAGCGCGCACCACTATCCCGATAAAACGCGATTTCTCGCGCAACTGAAACGCGTGTTGCGGCCCGGGGGACGCTTCGTTATCGCCGATTTGCTGCGGCGGGACGGTAAGCCGCCCAGCGCGATCGAGCGCAAGATGTTCCTGTATCACTGGGGGCGCGAACACTACGACCGGGCGCTGGCGGACTTGAAGTTTAACGTCGTCGCGCGCGAAGACTTTACCGACAAAGTTCTACGCGCTTTCGACGCCACCGAAGGCTGGTTCGCCGAACGTAACGGGGCGAGCTCACCGATGTACTTTCTGGGCCGCGTCTTCGGGCAGGGATTGATCAAGCTGTATACCTACCAGTTGACGCACTCCTTGCAATACTTCGTGATTGCGGGCGAGAAGCCGCCGGCCGGTTAGCGGGATGAGCGGCGCTCAACGGTCCGAGGTCGCAATCGTCGGCGCGGGATTCGGCGGAATCATCGCGGCCCTGGCGCTAAAAGACGCGGGCCGGGATTCGTTCGTCGTTCTCGAGCGAAGCTCGGAAGTCGGCGGCGTGTGGAGAGACAACCGGTACCCAGGTTGCGCTTGCGACGTTCGCTCCCATCTCTACTCGATTGAGACTCGCCCGAATCCAGACTGGTCCTCGTCCTACGCGAGCCAGCCGGAGATTCTCGAGTATCTGAAGGGTGTCGTGCGCAACGACGGGTTGCGAAGCAAGATCCGCTTCAACGCGGCGGTCGAGGAACTGCGCTACCGCGAAGCCGAGGGCGAATGGGAAATCTCCATCGCCGGCGGCGCTCCAGTACGCGCGCGCGCGGTTGTACTCGCCACAGGCCCGCAAAACCGTCCGGCGCTCCCTAACATTCCGGGCATCGAATGTTTCGAGGGCCTGTCGTTCCATTCGTCGGCTTGGGGCGACACGGAGAGGCTGCGCGGTAAGCGAGTGGCCGTCGTCGGAACGGGCGCCAGCGCCATCCAGATCGTTCCCAATATCGCGCCGCTTGTTTCCGAGTTGCATGTTTATCAGCGCACGCCCGCCTGGGTGATGCCTCGCGGCGATCATGCGTATAGCCCGCTCCGGCGCGCGGCGTATCGCCAGATTCCCGGCCTTCAGAGCGTATCCCGGTCGGCGATCTATTGGTCGCTCGAGTTCTTCGGCCTCGCGTTTCTCGGGAACCGGTTGATTTACCGCGCGCTTGAAGCGGTGGCCCTTCGCAAACTGCGCAACGAAGTGCGCGATCCAGAGACGCGCCGCAAGTTAACCCCGAACTACGCCTTGGGATGCAAGCGCGTTCTCGTATCGGACGATTTCTATCCAGCGTTCAATCGCCCGAATGTTCACTTGATCGCGGAGCCAGCGGAGCGCGTGACGGCGCGCGGCGTCGAGACTCGCGAAGGCTTTCGCGAGCACGATGCTATCGTCTACGCTACCGGTTTCAACGTCGCCGATACGGAAGGCTATTTGCGAGTGGTGGGCCGCGGCGGGCGGATTCTGGCGAGCGAATGGAACTCGAACGGCTCGCAAGCGTACCTCGGAATCAATGTCGCCGGGTATCCCAATCTGTGTCTGTTACTCGGACCGAACTCCGGCCTCGGCCATTCCTCCGCGCTGCATGTCATGGAGTCGCAGATGCGCTACATTCTGCAATATCTCGATACGCTTCGGTGCACCCCAGGCATGGCTCTCGACGTTCGCCCGGAGATCCAAAATGCGTATTGCGAAAAGCTGCAACTCGGCCTCGCACGCACCGTCTGGGCGTCCGGCTGCAAGAGTTGGTATATCAACCGGGCCGGACGCAACAACACGCTCTACCCCGGCTTGACCGCCGACTATCGCCGGGCGACGGCCCGTTTCGACGCATCTCACTATTCGCTAGAACGTCACGCGTAGTGCGAGTTGCAAAATGCGCGGGTCCTGCGCGCCCGTGATCCGCATGAAGTTCGCATTGTTCTGCGCGCCGTTCGGTCCGTTCAGATTCACGCGATTCAGCGCGTTGAACATCTCGAAGCGGAAGAACGTGTTCACGCGTTCGTTCCACTTAAAGTTCTTTACCAAGCCTAGGTCGACATTCGCGAGTCCGGGATTGAAGAAGGTATTGCGTCCGAGAGTGCCGTACGTACCCAACGCGTTGGGCGCGAATGCCGCCTTCCGCAGGTATTCCGTCACCATCTGCTGGCGAGTGCGCTCTTCGGTGAAATTCGGATCGCCGATCAAATCCGCGCGTTGACCGCCGATTCCCGTGCGCGCGTTGTCCACGCCGCTCGTGACGCTGAACGGCTGGCCGCTGTAAAGGTTCACAATGCCGTTCATGCTCCAGCCGCCGAGAAAGAATCGCGCCACTCCGGCTTTGGGCGACCAGGGAAGGTCCCAAATACCCGAGAAGTTGAATACATGCGCGCGGTGAAACTCGGAAAGCCCCTTATCGAACGCCTGGCTCAGCGTGCGCGTTACGCCGGTTAGCTTGTTTTGCGACGTATCGTCGATCGCCTTGGAGAACTGATAATTCGCAAGCACGGTGACGCCGCCCGAGAACCGGCGCTCGATATTCCACTGCAGCGCGTGATAAGTGGAATTGCCAACGCTCTCGATGATCGGCGTCGCGCCGAGGGCGGGCCCCAGCGGGCGGCGTTGATTCGTTGTCGCGGTGGTCGCGCCGACGGCGTAGATCGCGGGGTTGAGTTCCCTGCCCGTACCCAAACGGGTTCCCTTCGACGCCGCGTACGATGTCCGCATCACGAAGCCGCCCCAGATCTCGCGCTCGATCGTCAGATTCCAGGACTGCACATAGGGATTGCGGAAGTCCGCCGAACTCACGAACTGCGAGGAGAACTGCGGAAACACGACGTTCGACGGCGGGTTCAGGGAAGCGGGAAACGGATTCGTCGTACCCGCCCAGGGGTTGTTGAAGTTATTGTTCGCGTTGCCGAACACGGTGACCACCGTGCCGAATGGCGCTTGATTCGCCTGGCTGTTGGTCGCGATCGTGTTCGACCAATCGAAGAACACGCCATAGCCGCCGCGGACCGACGTTTTGCCGTCGCCGAAAACGTCCCAGGCGAATCCGAGACGTGGACCGAGGTTGTGCCAGATTGTCGGCACGGTACCCCTGGGGACGGTGGGATCGCCCGCGAAAATCACGCCACGCGGTGCATTCACGTAGCGCGTCGATTGCTCGGCGGGACGCCACACGGAGAGTTTGTCGAGCGAATCGGTGTAAGGCAAGTAGGGCTCCCAGCGCACGCCGAGATCGAGCGTGAAGCGCTTGGAGACCTTCCAGGAATCCTGCACGAACATTCCGAAGCGCCGGATCTGCGTGCCCTTGTACTCGCCGATGCCCTGCGTGAGGGAGTTGAACCGGCCAGTGACGAAATCGGCGAGCGAGTTGGTAGTGAAGGGCGCGGCGCCATTGAAATTCCACTGGCCGTTCGCGCGGAAGTTATTCACGATATCGTTCGTGCCGTGCGCGTATTCGCCGCCCATCGTCAATTGGTGCTTACCTTTGGTCCAGCGCAACGTGTCGAGATACTGGAATTCGTTCCTGGGAAACGAATTCGTGTCGCCGGTATCGATCCGGAAGTAGCCCGCGATATCGATATCCCACTTGATGATCGGGTCGTTGTAGTAGTTGAGGCCCAGCGAAGCGAGGCTGCGCTCGGGCTGCGGCGGTACGAAGAATCCGTCGGTGCGCGAGAAGCTGAACAGCGCTTGATTGATAAGCGTCGGCGTGAAGCTGTGCGTATCGGTGATCGAAACGCTCTCGTTGATCCATTGCCCGCCGCTGTTGCGTTCCAGATAATTCGAGGGATTCAAAAACGCGGAGGCGCTCGCCCAGGACCGGTAGTAGCGCCCGGAGATGCGATTGCGGTCGTTGATCTGATGGTCGCCGCGGGCGAGCACCTGATCGTCGTTCGAGTTGTTTGGGGCCGCCGTGAAAATCGTGTTGCCGGACGCGGGGCTAGGAATAAATCCAAGAATCGTACGAGCGGCGGCGTTTAGTTGCGACGCGGGAATGATATTGCCGGCATACGGCTGGCCGGTGCCGGGGTCGCGGATGGTACGCGGTAATAGCGCGGAGAAATTGCCGTTCTTCTCCGCCTCGGTGGCGACAACGCGCTGCGCCGAAACCGGAGTCCGCTTGATGATCGTCGATTGGTAGGAGGCGAAGAAGAACGTCTTGTCCTTGCCGTTGTAAAGCTTGGGCAACACCACCGGTCCGCCCAGCGTCACTCCGAATTGGTTGCGCTTAAGGCCGTCCTGCAACTTCGCGCCATTCACGATCGGCGAGAAGTAGTTCGCGGCGTTCAGCGCTTGGTTGCGCAGAAACTCTAACGCCGAACCGTGCAGTTCGTTGGTTCCCGATTTGGTAACCGCGTTGACAACGCCGCCCGATTGCCGCCCGAACTCGGCCGAGAAGTTGTTGGTCTGCACGCTGAACTCTTGCAGCGCGTCGGGATTCGGCAAGGGGCTCGGCGCGTTCGAGTACACGTCGTTGTTTTGCGCGCCGTCGAGCACGAAGTTCGTCGCGTTCGACCGCCCGCCATTTACGGAGACGGGAACCGTGCCGGGATACGTGGTGCCCGAAGTGACGTTCGCGCCGGGATCGCTGACGACACCAACCACCAGCCGCATGAGTTGAGTGGCGTTACGACCGTTAAGAGGAAGCTCCTCGATGCGTTTTTGATCGACCACGGCTTTGAGCGTCGAAGTAGTAGTGTCGACCGTGACCGCGTTCGCCGCAACGGTGATCGTTTCCGTGGTCGCTCCAACGCCCAACCGGATATCCAGGCGCGCGATCTCGTTCACTTGCAGGCGAACGTCCTTGGCTTCGAACTTCTGAAATCCACCCGCCTCCACCAGCACGTTGTACTCGCCGACGGGAAGATTCCGCAGCCAGTAGACTCCGTCGCTATCGGATGTGGCGGTGAAAACGGCGCCTGTGCCCGAGTTGCGGGCCGTAGCTTTCGCGTTCGGTACTACACCACCGGAGGTGTCCATCACCGTGCCCGTAATCGATCCGCTGACGTTCTGTGCGAGTGCCGCAACGCCGCCTGCCAAAGCAAGGCCGAGTGCAACGACGATCTTCATGGGGAACCCCTTTCCTTAGCGCCTACGACAGCATGCCGCAAGCTTCGAGCAAAACCTCGTGTGTCATCAAATCATGTTCCGGGGTGTAAGTGGGAACGCCACTCTTGCGGATCACGCGCGCGAGTTCCGCGAAATCGGGCGTATACGGCAAACCCGGCGGCGGTGGCAGTTCGATCGTCTGCTCGCCCGGCCGGTATGGACCCGCGTTGGTCTTGAGTTGGACATGCAATCGCACGGGCGCGAACGGTTGCGCTTTCGCCGATCCGTTGGTTCCCAGCACCTCGACATAGCGATGGCTGTTGCCGTGCGGATCGAACCCCGCCAGCGAGATTTCGGCGATCGCCTGCGGGTACTCGAGCACCACCAGCGAGTTGTCCGCGAGTCCATCTTCGAGTTCGCCGTGATGGCGAATGAAGCCGTTGACTCGCACCGGTTTGCCGAGCAGCGCCGTCGCCCGGTCGATCAGGTGGCAGCCTTCGGAGAACATCATCCCGCCGCGATACTTCGCCAAATGCTTCCGCTCGTCGGCGAGAATCGGTTTGTCGATCGACGCCCGGAATCGATACACGCGGCCCAGCCACCCACGCCGCACGGCCTCGAATACGGCTTGCATGCCCGAGTGGTAGCGCCATTGGTAGCCCATCTGCACCGTACGCGTCCGCCGCGTGGCGTCCTCCAGGAGTTTGCGCAGACCGGCGAGATTCGCGCCCGGCGGTTTGTCGAGATGCACGAACTTATTCGCGTCGATCGCACGTTGCGCGAGTTCGAGGTTGGTGGCCGCGTCGGCGCACTCGATCGCCACCATCTCGATCGAGCGGTCCTGCAAAACGTCCTCGATGCGCAGCCAATTTGCGTCGTCGAACGCCGGGCCGTTCACCGGGTCGCCGTCGACGCGGCAAACACCGGCAAACTTGTATTCGGTCATACTCCGCAACGCGCGATGCTTGCTGCCCGCGTGCCCGTGCCCCGTGCCGATCATCGCCGCGCGAATCGGCGGTCCCGGACCGATCGATACGGGAACCGTTTGCGCCGCCAAGGCCGCGAAGCTCCGGCGCGTCACGGCGCCTCCACATGAATCAGTTCGGTGGACGGAGCGTCGCCGATTACTTCGATCTCCGCCGCGCCCCGCACAAAAACTGTGTCGCGCTCAGCCGCCGTTTGCACGATCCCTCCTTGCTTTACCTTTATCGCGCCGCGCCACACGAACAGGACCTGCTCGCCCAACTCGCCGTTGACCGCCCGGAACGATTCGCCCTTCTTCAACTTTCGATGCGACCCCGTCGCGCGCATCGAACCTACGGCGGCGTTGGTGAACGCGCCGTTCTTGCCCCGAAAATCGACGTACTTCACCGCGCCAGGCGTGATGATGCCTTTCGGCGCTTGCCCCGTTTTTTTCGAGTCGCGCGCGCCGGAATAGAGAATCAGGTCGGGCGGATTCTGGAAACTGATCATCGTCGCCGTAGCGGTACCCGCCGTCACCGTGCCGTGAATTTGTCCGGTCGGAACGAACGCGCACTCGCCCGACTTGAAAAGGCGCAGCGAATCGCCCTGCCGCAGATTCACTTCGCCGTCGAGCACGAGAATCGTGTCGTCCGAGTAGTCGTGAACGTGCTGCGCGAACTCCGCGCCGGGCTGCGAAACGGAAAGATTGAGCGTGGTCTTCTTCGCGCCCAGCCCCGGATGCACGATCCGGCGCGAGGTCACGTCGCCCATGCGAAACGGGTCGCTCGCGGAGAATGGAATCACCCGCACTTCGGCGAACGCGGCGCTCGCCGAAATCAATGCCAGAACGGTCTTCATCGCGCCGATGATATATCGGAATCGAATGCTCCGGCGTACCTTGCTGACACTCCCGCTCGCGGCGGCCGTCCCGCGATTCCAGTTATCCGTGCGCGTCGAAGCTTTGTTCCCCGGTGTCCCGCTCGCCGATTGCATGCGACGCGTCGCCGACGCGGGTTACCAAGGATTCGAGTTCGGCGACTGGCGTTCGGCGAACGCTCGCGAGATCGTGGCGTTGAAGGACAAGCTGCGCCTTACCTCTGTTTCCGTCGTCGGCAATCGAGGCGTGAATCCTCTGGGTATGGGGTTGTGCGATCCGGCCGAGCGCGACGGTTTCCTCGCCGAGATTCGCGCTTCCACGGAAGCCGCGCGAGCGTTCGAAGCCTCGCAGATCGTCGTGTTAACCGGATTCAAGATTCCCGGCGTTCCGAGAGAGCGGCAGCGTGCGAGTGTCGTCGAGGGGTTGAAGCGCGCCCATGATATCGTCGCGCCGCACGGCGTCACGATCGCCGTCGAACCGATCAACACTCTCGCGCCGGTGGAGCCGCTAAACCCGAAAGGCGACAATCACGCGCGCTATTTTCTCGACCGCTCCCCCGAGGCGTTTGCGATCGCGCGCGAGGCCGGTAGCCCGTTCGTGAAGATTCTCTACGACCTCTACCACGCGCAAATCATGGACGGGAATCTTATCGAGACGATCCGCGCCAATATCGGAGCGATCGCGCATTTTCACGTGGGCGACGTGCCGGGCCGCCATGAGCCCGGTACCGGCGAGATCCACTATCCGAATGTATTTCGCGCGATCCGCGATACCGGTTACTCGGGCTTCGTGGGCATGGAGTACGTGCCGTCGAAGGACGCGGCGACAACGCTCCGCAACGTAAGAAAGATGGTGGAGAGCCTTTAGCTCTTCATCATTTCGTCCCAGGTCACTTCGCGGCGCTTCTCCATCGCCATGCGTCCCAGGATCGCCGTGAGCGTGCTTTCCGCGCCCCGAACGCCGACGTTTTCCACCTTGCCCGTCCGGATACGTTCGACGAACGCCGCCACGGAATCGATCGTGTTGTTGCGCGGGGTCTTTTCGAACACTTCCGGCGTACCGGCTTTGCGGTAACGCCAGTGATTCTCGGAAGTCTCGATGAACGCATGCTCGCCGAAGAACTGCTCGACCACGTCGCGATAGCCGCGCGGCGCGAGCGTCGCTCCCGAAAGCTGTCCCTGGATCCCGCCCGCGTACTCGTAAGCGACGAAGTTATGGTCGCGATTGTCGCCTTGCCGCGAGACCGTGATTCCGCCCGCGCCAATCGCGCTCAATGGGTGTCCACCGAGGAACCAGTTCAGACAGTCGATGGAATGGATGTTGTTCTCGACGATCAAATCGCCATTGAGCGACGACCAGGCATTCCAGCCGACGATCTTCGCCATATCCGTGTTGGGCGGAGGTAGCTTCGTGGACTCGTTCCACGCGCCGCCGCTTTTAATGAACCGCGCCGCGCCCATGTAAATCCGGCCCGCTTCCCCGGAATCGGCCTTCGCCTTGGCCTTGAGGTAAAGCTCCGAGTAGCGCCGCTGAAATCCAAACGTGATATTGATCTTGCGGTCCACCGAGTCCGCCGCGCGCATGATCCGCTTGCAGCCTTCGACGTCGCCCGCCGCCGGTTTTTCGAGATAGATATGCTTGCCCGATTTCACCGCTTTTTCGAAATGATCCGCGTGCAGGAAAACGGGCGTCGCGATCACCACGGCGTCGACATCGCTCGCGAGCAGCTTCTCGTAGTCTTTGTAGAGCGCCGGGTTATCGAGGCCCATCGTCTTCTTCGCCGCCTCGAGCTTCTCGTCGAAGAGGTCGCACAGGGCCACCACTCGCGCCGGTGTATTCTTCGCGATCATCGCGCCGACATACGAACCTCGATTGCCGACGCCGATGACGCCGACGGTGGGCGCGGAATTGGCCGTGGTCTGCGCGGCGAGCGCCGCCGGTGCGGCCAACAAAGTTCTACGGGTCAAGATGGTCATTGTGTTCTCCTAGGCGATTTCTCCGGACGCCCGCAAAAGCGTCTCGTGCAACAACAATTCGTGGTCGTAGGAATGTTTCAGCGGCTGTCCGGACTTGAGAGCGCGCGCCAACTCCGCGAAGTCGGCGATAAACCGCGGCTGCGGCGGGAGTTCGATTTGCTGCCAGCCCGCTTTGTACTTGCCTTGCGCTTTTCGCAAGTGCACGTGCATGCGCGGCGGGTTCGATTCCGGGTAGACCAAGAACGTGCCGTCGGTACCGATGACTTCGAAGGACCGGTGGTCGCCCGCGCCCGCCATTTTCGCGGCTTGGGTGATTACGGCTAGCGCCTTATCGTACTCGAAGACGGCGAGGTTATTGTCGGCCAACTTGTCCGGCACGTTGGTCGAGTGCTTCAGCCAACTCTTCACGGACTTTGGACGTCCGAGCAATTCCACCGTCCGGTCGATGACGTGGCCGCCGAGTTCGAACAATCCGCCGCCCTTATACTTCGCCTCGACCGCCCTCTGGGCGTCGTCGCGGTCGGCGGACATGGTTGCGCGCACCATCAGAATGTCGCCCAACCAGCCGCTTTTCGCGGCGTCGATGGCTGCCGTCACACCCTGATGGAAGCGCCACAGATAGCCGGTTTGCAGCAAGAGCTTCTTGCGCCGCGCCTCCTCGACCAGCTCCTTGAACGGCGCCCATTCGTTGCCCGGCGGCTTCTCGAGATGCAGGTGCTTGCCAGCGGCAACGACCTTCTTTCCCCATGGGATCGCTTCCCAAGCCGCACACTCGACGACGATCACATGAATCGACGCATCGTTCAAAACCTTGTCCGCTTGGTCGAACTCTACCGTCGCGACATACTCATAATCCGGCGACGTCTGGACCGCCTTCAACTTGCCGGAGTAGTGGCCATGTTTGGTTCCCAACATCCCCACACGAATCTTGCCCGCGATGCCCGCCGGGGCGGCCGCCGCGCTCAGAGCGCTCCCAAGAAATATGCGCCGTTCCATCTCGTGAGACACAATACTACAGCCATGACCTTTCGTTCGCTTGCGATCTTTCTCTCGCTCGCCGCGCACGCGGAAACCTTTGCGGGCCGATGGGCGATGGAGGCCACCGGGCAAGCGAAGAAGGTTTTTTGGCTCGAAGTCACCGGCGAGTCGCCCGTCGCCGGGCAGTTCTTCGGCTTGACGGGTGGGCGCTTAGAAACTTTGCGCGACGCAAAGATCGAGGGTGACGCATTACACTTCCGGGTCGAGCGAACCCTCGATACCGGCCGCAAGATGGAAGGGTCGGTGGAGTTGCGCCGCAAAGGCGACGGACTCGAAGGTTCGGTGACCACGCCCGCGCGAACCTTCGCCGTTCGCGGATGGCGCTCCCCGGCGATCCCGGATCGTGATGACGGTTCCTGGAAGGAGAGCACACCCCGCGCGTTGCTCACTCCCGATTTCGCCGCATGGCGCGCGTATCCCGAACGCGCCCGCGAATGGCGCTTCGAAAACGGAATCCTCCGGAACCTCACGGAAGCGGCGAAGCTGCTTGTCACGCGCGAGGACTATTGGAATTTCCGCTTGCTCCTGGAGTACAAGTTGCCGAAGAACGGCAACGCCGGACTCGGTCTGCGCCATCACTACGAACTGCAATTGGTTGACGACTACGGACAACCGCCGAGCGTGCACGGCAATGTATCGCTCTACAGCCAGATCGCGCCATCGGTGAACGCGAGCAAGCCACCGGGCGAGTGGCAGACTCTGGAGGTGACCTTGATCGGGCGCGACCTGACAGTCGCGCTTAATGGACGGCGCGTTATCGACCGTCAACCGATTCGCGGACTTACGGGCCTCGCGCTCGACGCCGACGAAACCAAGCCGGGGCCGATCTCCTTGCAAGGCGACCACGGCGGGGTCGAGTATCGCAACGTGACGATCGCCAGGCTCTCTAAGTAACGCTAGGGTTGCCCGCACAACTCGCCGATCGGCTGTCCCGGCGGGGCTTCGAGCGGCTTCGGCAACCGGAACTCCTTCGGATTCTCGAAGAACTTCGTAATCAGCCGCGATTCCGGCGTTCGCGCGCGGTCGAGCGATTCCACCTTCGCCATCGCGATGTCGCGTACGCGCGCTGGAGCGCTCTCGTCCACCGCGAGATTCATCAGGTGCGTGAGCACCACGCGATTGACGGCGTACTGCACCTCGCGCTGCAAGCCGGTGGCGGCGGGCGCACGCACGGTGACCGCGAGAACCTTGTCGAACACTTCGTCGAGCGACGGCAGCTTCGCGTCGCGAGCGTGATACTCGACAAGCCGCGCCGCGCGTTCCGGGTGGAACAGCAATCCCGCAACGTGATCCGCCGCCGCTTCCGCCGGAGCGATCGCGTCGAACGTCAATCCGGTGCGTCCGCGAAATAGTTCGCGCGACGGCGTGATCCCCGACGGTCTCGGTGGAATCAGTTTCAAGATGCGTTCGGGAATCGTGAGAGACTCGGGCGCAAGCGCCGCGAGCACGGTATCGAGCGCCGCCCGCTGTTTATCGCCAGGAATGAGCGCTGTCGTCAATTGCCCGTCGCCACGCAGCGCGTAGCGATAGTCGAGTCCGCCGACGATTTTCGCGACGCCTTCGATCTGATAGCGGTTCATCATGTACGCGGGCACCAGAACGTCTTCCAGCGTGGCCATCGGCGCCCACTCGGGAATCGATCTCTCGCCGAACCGTTCGATCACTCGCTTGCGAAGCGCCATCATGCGTTTCAATTCCGCCACCGGGTCCGCGCCGTTGTCCCACAAATGCGTGTGTGGATGCGCCGAGCCTTCGGGCCGCGCGTCCGCGTCGGTAAGGAAGTAGACACCGCGGGCGTGAGCCTTGGCGAGCAAATCGCGCCGCTGCTCGACGGTCGATTCGCCGTAGCCCCAAGCGATCGCCACTTTGTCCCACTCGCCCATGCCCTTCGCATACGCGTCGTCGACACCGGGCGCGCCGTCGCCGTTCGGCAGCGCGATCACGGGGTGCGGATAATCCATCACGGAGCCGCGTCCATAGCTCGATGCGGCGTAGCTGTGCGAGAGTCCCAGCGTGTGCCCCACCTCGTGCGCCGAAAGTTGGCGCAAGCGCGCGAGACACATCTCAACCACTTTCGGATCGACCGGCTTCCCCGCCTCGTACGGCGCGAGCAAGCCTTGCCCGATTAGAAAATCCTGGCGCACGCGGAGCGAATCGAGCGTCACGTGGCCCTTGATAATTTCGCCCGTGCGCGGATCGCGGACGCTCGACCCGTAGCTCCAGCCGCGCGTCGCTCGATGCACCCACTGGATGACGTTGTAGCGAACGTCCATGGAATCGGCGTCCGGCGGTAGCAGTTCAACCTTAAACCCGTTCGGAAATCCCGCCGCCTCGAACGCCTCGTTCCACCAGCGCGCGCCTTCGAGCAGCGCGCTGCGCACCGGCTCCGGCGCACCGCGATCCAAGTAATAGGTGATCGAGCCGCCCTTGTTCAAACGGTGCCGCGAGATGAATTTCTTGACCAGCGGTTGATCGAGCGGCGTCGCGAAGTCGTAGTAACTCGGCCCGCTGTACCCGGCGCGAGGGTCGAACTCGCGAGTTTCGTAGCCCGGTCCGGGAAGCTCGACAAAGCTGTGATGCTGGCGGACGGTGATCGCGTCGGGCGACGCAGCAACGTCGCGGATAAACATACCCGTGGGCTCGCCGGTGACGGTAATCGTCGCCTCGAACTCGGTGTTCTTCGGAAAGTTCTTCGTGCGCGGAAGGTAGATCGCGGAGCGCGTCGGCTCCACTCGATAGCTCCCCTGCCGGGAGCGTTGCAGCGCGCCGGTCACGTTGTGCGCGTCGCGCAAGAGAAACGGCGTCAGGTCGATCGTAACTTTGCCGTCGCTCTCGCTTTCCACCGTGAAGCCCCACAGAACGCTATGCGCAAAGGAATCTTCGACGGCGCGCCGTTCGTACTCGTCGCGCGATAGCGCGCGGAATCCCAGGTTCGACTGCACCAGCAAGATCTTGTTGCCGCTGCGCTCGAACTTGACGATTCGAGTCGCCCCCAGTTGTCCGCGATCGAGACCGATGTCGTTCGAGCCCACGCCGGCCGAGAGCGAACTCACATAAAGAAACTCCGTGCCCAGCTTGTCGACTTCAAGCGACATTTTGCCCGTCTTCGCATCCCAGCGAAACGGAAAGTAGCCGGGGAAAGTTTGCGCCGATGCGAATCCGGCGGCGAGGACACCCGCAACGAGATAACGAACCATAATGAAATCAAGTATGCGCGTACTCGCGGTGGTTTCGCTGGCGGCGCTCGCACGGGCGCAGGAAGCGTGCGGGCCCACTCCTCTTTATTCGGTGTGCGACATCGTCTTCGACGCGGACCCGAGCGAAGTGACGCAGTTGCAGGCGGAGATGAAGTCGCCGAAATTCCGCACGTCGCTCGTTCCCGCGTTTCACGACGGCGGGCGCAAGTGGATCATCCGATTCGCTCCGATGGATCCCGGCACTTACGAGTTCCGCATCACGAGCAACGTCGCGCGCTACTCGGGCAAGACCGGAACGGTAGAAGCGACGCCGAGCGACCACCCCGGATTCATCCGCCCCGCGAACTTCCACCACTGGATTTACCCGGAGACGATCAAGCCGCACTTGTGGATTGGCGGTGTCAACCACGTGCGTCTCGCCGTGGGCGAGCCGCGTGAGACCGAGCGCAAGATTCGCGAGTCGAACGCGAGCGGCAAGGTCGTCGATTTGATCCTGCCCGATTGGCCCACCGAGCGGCGCGAGCGCGAAGCATGGGTGCGCGGCATTGTGGCGCGGTTCGCGGCATTCGATGTCACATGGATACTCGCGGAGCGATGGGAAGGCAAGCTCGGAGCGCGCGCGGCGCTCAAGGAGATCGGCGAACTCTTCAAGAAGCACGACCCCTACAATCACCCGCGCGGTGTGGGGACAAAGCTCTCTTCGTCGCCGCTGGCAGGCGATGGATGGCTCGACTACATCGCGATCGGCGCGGATTCCGACGCGTTGCCCAGCGTCGAACATCAGTTCTTCGCCAAGCCTTTCGTGACGATCGCCAAAGCGCGCGCAGGCGCGGATGCGTTCCGCAGGCAACTTTGGAACGCCACGATGAGCGGGCAGTATCCGTCGTTCGAAGGAGGCGACGATGCGACGGTAAAGGTCTGGAAAGAGTTCTTCAAGCGAACGCGTTACTGGGAGCTTGAACCGTGGTTCGACGTCGATGGCGGGCGCGCACTGGCGCTCGAAGAGACCGAGTACATCGTCTATATCGAGAAGCCGTCCGGGCCGGTTGAGGTGCAAGTGGCGAAGCACGGCTATGAGGTCTACTGGATCGATCCGGCGACGGGGCAAGTCACCAAAGCGAAGAACTATCGCGGCGAGGCGTTCGCCGGCGAGCCTCCATCAAAGGACCATGACTGGGTGCTGCATCTCTCGCGCGACGGCCGCAAGGAAAGCCTTCTGAAGAGCTATAAGTTCGAATCGCGCCGCAATCTGGGTCAGGAAATCGAGCAAAACTCGCCCGCCGTCACTTTCGAGTTGGTCGAACCGGCGGGTAGCGATCTCGCCCTGTCGAAACCCGCGAAGTTCGCCGTCAAGCTTAAGCGCGAGACTCGCGCCTCGCGGGCCATGCAATACGTCTGGACCGGTGAAGTGGTGAACGACGGCGAGGGCGCGCGCATCCTCGGACTTGGACCTTCAGGCACGCTCGATCTGCCGCGCGACTTGGCGGCGCGCTTCCCCGCCGTCCTCAATCTGCGCGTGATGGCGATCAACGCCAACGGCAAGGCGTACGCGCTCGACAAGGTGTACCGCCTGGTCGAATGAGGCTCCTCTCGATCGACACCACTTCGCCGCACGGTGGACTGGCGCTGCTGGACGATGGGACGCTCGTCGAGGAAGTTGCGCTCAACGAACCGGACGGTTACTCGCCCGTGATCTTTGGGGCGATTGAGTCGGCGCTCGAACGCCACGGCTGGACGCTCGATTCGATCGACGCGTTCGCGGCGGCTTCCGGGCCGGGATCGTTCACCGGCGTTCGCGTCGGACTATCCGCCGTGAAAGGCCTAGCGGAGGCACTTGGCCGCCCGGCATTCGGTGTGTCGAACTTGCAAGCCGTTGCGAGTTTCGGTACCACGCCGATCCGGGCGCCATGGCTCGACGCGCGTCGCGGGGAAATCTACGGCGGAGTGTTCGACTCCGAACTTCGTGCTCTCGCGCCGGAAACCGTCGGCCCGCGCGAGTTGTGGGAAGCGACGCTTCCTCTCGAAGCCGAGATCGTCGCCGGCGACGGCCTTTCGCTCGCCGCTGCCGTTGTCCGTATCGCTGCGCATCGCTACCGGCTCGGCGACCGCCCGGACCCCGCGACGCTGGACGCGAACTACCTGCGACGCTCCGACGCCGAAATCTTCTCGAAGCCGCTTCACTAGCGGCGCTGTGGCATTCGATACGATACGGGCGTGTTGCTCCTATTCCCGCTGCTGGCCCTCGACACGATTTCGTTCAGTGGTACCGCGCAGCGCACGGTGACGCTCGCCGCCGGGCAAACGGTGGAAGTACACGCCGGATTACCGTCGCCTTCGAAGCTGACTCCAAACGGGCGAATCGCCGTCGAATGGGCGGGCTATCGCAAGATTCTCCACGCGCTCGACCCCGATTTCTACATCCTCTATCGCGCGCCGAAAGCGGGAACGTTCACGCTCAAGGCCACGAAGGTCGAGAACGAAGAGCCGATCCACAACCTGCCGCGTTGGCGCGAGCCTGGCACGATTCAGCAAGTGGAACGTTTCCCCGCCTCGACGCCGTGGCCCGCCGGACTGGCGATCCCGATGCGGCTCTCGGTGAACCCCGTGAATGCAGGTGCTTCCACGCGCGGCATGCACCTCGAAGCGGAGCCGAACGATTCCATCGCCGACGCGCAACCCATCGCCATCGGAGCGCGCGATGAGGAAACGCTGCACATCGTGGGCGGCGCGGACGACATCGAGTACTTCGACAACGGCAAGGCGGGCGCCAATGGACTCGATTGGTTCCGCATTGCGTACAAAGGCCGCGAGCCGCGCCTATTCACCGCGAACCTAACTTTGCCCGATCCGTTTGTCGTCGCGCAGGTGCTGTTCTACACAAGCGAAGGCAAGGAGTATCGGGAAGGCGCGAACGCCAATGAGCGTGTGCATCAACAGACCGAAGGTCATCGCACGGCCATCAGCCGCCTGCTGAAACCCGGCGGCGTCTACTTCTTGAAAGTGGAATCGAACTCTCCCGGCTACGAAGTGGCGTTGCGGATTCGTAAACCCGCGCCGTTTGCCGATCCTCGCGCCGCCGTGAAGCTCGCAATGTATGACCACATCGCGCAGGTACACGCGTGGCTGCTCAACCGCCCTCGCGGAGCCGCCGTCGACCGACGCATCCGCGACACCGGGAGCCTGCTTGGCTCGCATTGCATGAGCTGCCATACGCAGTCGGGCGTCTGGGGACCGGCGGGGCCAATGTCCAACGGATATCGCATCGAGAACGTCCAGAACTACCGGCAGTTGACCAACATCATGTACGAGTCCTTGCGGCCGACGAACGTGCTGCAAGACGCGGCGAATAACACGTCGCTTGCGCCGCTCGATCTGGGCGATGGACCGGCGGGCACGCGCGTGGCCGGTTTCAATGTCACGACGCTCGAATCGCTAGTTCCGCCGCGACGTTTGCATTCCGCGCAGCAAATTCGTACGGCGAATTTCGTTTTGCAATCCGCCGACCCGAGCGGGATCAACGCCGCCGGTCCGGGCTCGAACATCGGCCAGTCGCTGGTCTATCGTTTCGCCGGGACGATCTTGAAGCGCGCCCACGACCAAACCCGCGACGCCAAGTATTTTTCCGAACTGACGCGCAAAGCGGAGCGCATGATCGGCGTCGCGCCTAAATACTCGGACGATCTGTCGAATCGCATCGAGTTCTTCGTCAAAGTCTTCCCCGGCGGTAGCGAGGAACAAATTACGCGCGCTCGCGCGCAAATCGCCGCCGACGAGCGCCGTTTGCGCGACATTCAGAAACCCGATGGGAGTTGGGGCTTCCATCCCGGCGTCACTACCGACAACGGGTACACCTGGAAGAACGGGACGGACGATCCCAAAGACATCGATCCCGCACCGACAGCTCTTGCGTTGACCGCGCTCGCCGCCCTTGGCTACAACGATCGCGACCCGGCGGTGAAGCGAGGTGTAGCGGCCCTGCTTGCGATGCAGGATCCTTATGGGCGCTGGAATCGGAATGCGCTTACCGGCTTCGTGACGACGGCCTACTCGATCCACGCCCTGTCGCGGCTCTATCCCGAAAAGCTTGTTCCACGTGCGCGCGCCGATTTCGAACCCCGTGATAACGAATCTCTTTCGGATACTGTCGCGCGTTTCCGCGCGCTCGCTCAGTTGGGTCTAGAAGACGGGGACGCACGGTTCCTCGATCTCATCCTTCCGGGTGCGGCCCACACGAATCCCTTCGTGCGCTACTATGCGCAGATCGCGCTGGGCGCCTTGCACGACGCTCGCGGCGTGGAGCGTCAGATCGCCGGACTCGGCGACCCCGTGAAGATGGTTCGCGAAGCCGCGCGCTGGGGCATGCGGCAGACGCTGCTCGACGACAAAGGCTGGGACCACATCCTCGCGCCCACCGCTGCGTTCGACGATCTCACCCGCGAATCGATCGCCGGAGCCCTGGTGATGCGCGCCGACGGAGTGCTCTCCCGCACCGCCGCCGGATTCCGTCGCCTTGCCGCAGCGCTCGACCAATTGATGAACGCCGATCCGCATCCCGGAGTTCGAGCGTGGGCGTCGCGTGCCGCCTGGAACTGGTGGGTGTGGAATCCGCCGGTCCGCCAGCCGCTCAATCGCGCGTTCCTCAAAAGCCTCGACGCGCCCGAACCGTCGGCGCTCGTCGAGTCCGCGAAGCGCTACCAGACCGAGGCGCTCTTCATCGCCAACGGGCAGCGGGCAAACGGTAGTAAGGAGCACCAGTATCCCGAGCTCGCCGAACTGTTCCAGGCGATCGAAAAGAAGCTCGACTCCGGTGCGTCGCCATTATTCTCCGCGCGCATCGCGAAGATCGCCGCTACCTACTACTCCATGGCGGGCGGCGACGGCGGCCCTGGGCAAATGGGGTACGTCACGGCGAAGTCGGCGGACATGGTAGGCAAAGCGCTGCTGCCGTACTGGGAGCGCGCCGAAGCGGCGAAGGACGACGCGGCGATTAAGCTCGCCATCGAAGCCTCGGCAAACGCGACTTACGACCCTCTGCAAAAGAAGGTCCTCGATTACTCGGCCAACGGACCGGAGCGCTTGCGCACGTTGGCCTCGACGTCGTTGTCCGACCCGCGCGTGATTTCCTTGCCCGCCACACAAGAGTTCATCGAGCCGCTGGCCGCGCAAATCCAACGCGGATCGCAGGAGCCGGAACGGCGCGCGGAACTGGTCGGCCCGCTCGTCAAGCTGTTCTCCCGGGCCCGCTGGGATATGCCGAAAACGCAGGAACAGCAGGATATCTTTTTCAAGCTGCTCGTTCCATCGTTTCCGCCCGAGCGCGCCAAAGCGGAGGAGAACACACGCGAACTTCTGCAGATGGATAAGGAGCCGCCGGACTGGTATCTGGCGCGGGTGACCGGACAGATCGTTCACTCCAATCCCGATCTGCAAACCCGATCTCTGCTAAATCGATTTCCCGACCGATTCTCCACGCCCATGGATGAGTTGCTCTGGCTTGGTTCGATCCGTTGGCTCCTAACCCATGAGACTCCAGTGCCACAAGTTAAACCCGCGCCCGCCGCGCCGGACGACCTCGCGGACTATCGCTCGCGGGCGGTCGATCTCTATCTCAAACAACTCACCGAACCGTCCGACCCTCGCTTGAAGAGCGCGGCGCTTTCGCTCGCCGTCGATCCGCGCATCCATTCGCATCCGAAAATCCGGCCCATCTTGGCGAAGGAAAGACCGAACGTCGTCGAGCCCGAGCCGGAAGAAATCGGCAAAATGCCGATCGAGTGGCGGCGCAACTTCGATTACTTCCGGATGTGGGTCGCCCCGGAATTGACAAAGTCGAATCGCGAGGACGAATTCTCTTGCCTCGGTTGTCATGGCGTTGCGGGGCGCGTTCCGTCAATGGAACTTTCGCCCGCTAACAACGACGGCTACCAGAATTCGAAGACGCTCGTGCATAATTACAAGACTTTGCTAGAACGGATCAACGAAACCGACGTGGAGAACAGCAAGCTTCTGCGCAAGCCGCTCAACGTGCAAAGCGGACAGGAGGACGGCCATCAGGGCGGAAGGCGATTCAATCCCGGCGATCGAGGTTACGAAATCTTGCGCCGCTGGGTGTTGGATTCCGCCGCTTTGAAGCTGGCCGCGAAGTGAGTTACCGTTCAGAGCTAGTGGGACTGTTAGGGCAACCGGTGGAAGAAAATCCCACTGGCGCGATGCAAGAAGCGGCGTTCGAGGAAGCGCATCTCGATTGGCGCTACGTCACGATGGAAGTGGCGCCCGCTAAGCTCGGTGCCGCGGTGAAGGGTCTCAAGGCGCTGGGATTCCGCGGCTTCAACCTGACTATCCCTCACAAAGTCGCGGTGCTTAAGCATCTCGACGAATTGACACCCGCCGCCCAGTTGATAGGCGCCGTGAACACGGTCGCCATCCGCGACGGTCGCTTGCTTGGCGACAACACCGACGGCAAGGGTTTTTTGCGAGGCGTTGTCCAAGACGCTCGCGTCGAACCGGCGGGCAAACGGGTCTTATTGCTCGGCGCAGGCGGCGCGGCGCGGGCGATCGCGACGGAGTTGGCGCTGGCGGGCGTCGCTTCGATTCATGTCGTCAATCGCGACCCGGAGCGCGGTGAGGCGATGGTGAACGACCTTCGCGAAGGAACCGGCATCCCCGCGACGCTTTCCTCTTGGCCGGCGAAAGTCGGCGACGAAATCGACATCCTGGTGAACGCGACATCGATCGGGCTCTACCCCGATGTGGATCGCGTGCCCGATATCGATTGGAACGGCTCGCGCCCGCAATTACTAGTTTGCGACGCGGTCTTCAATCCATCCGAGACTCGATTGCTCCGCGCGGCGCGCAAGCGCGGAATGCGGACGCTCGATGGACTGTCGATGTTGGTGTACCAAGGCGCGATCGGCTTCGAACTTTGGACCGGCAAATCCGCGCCGGAACGAGTAATGAAAAACGCCCTACGCCGCGCCCTTGCGGCCTAACCCAACTCCCGATCCCGCACTCCGAGTAGATACAAAATCCCGTCGAGCCCTAACGTCGAGATCGCTTGCCGAGCGCCCGCCCGCACCATCGGCTTCGCCCGGAACGCGATGCCCAGCCCCGCCAAGCGGAGCATCGGCAGATCGTTCGCGCCATCGCCTACGGCGATCACCTGCTGCATGTCGAGCCCCTCGCTCGCCGCGATCTCGCGAAGCAGTTGCGCCTTGCGGGCGCCGTCGATAATCGGCGGCAAGACCTCGCCCGTCACCGCCCCATTTTGGACGTCGAGTTGATTGGCGAACAGATAATCGATCCCCAACTTCTTCTGCAACTCTCGCCCCACAAAGGTAAATCCGCCGGAGAGAATCGCCGTCTTGTAGCCCAAGCGTTTCAAGGTCGAGACCAATCGCTCGGCGCCGTCCATGAGTGGAATGCGCGCCGCGACTTCTGCCAGCCGGGCTTCCGGCAGGCCTTTCAGCAGCCCGACTCTCTTGCGGAAGCTCGCCTGAAAATCGAGTTCGCCGCGCATCGCCGACTCCGTGATCGCAGCTACTTGCTCACCCACGCCCGCTACCTTCGCCAGTTCGTCGATCACCTCCGCGCGGATCAGTGTCGAATCCATATCGAACGCCACCAGCCGCCGGTTGCGCCGGTACACATCGTCGGTCTGGAAGGCGATATCGATCCCGGTTTCCGAAGTCAGTTCGACCAGCTGCGCGCGAATGGCGTCTTCGTCCGCCGCCGCGCCGGAAATTGCGAGTTCGACGCACACCTGCCCCTGCATCTCCAGGGGCGTGCGCGCGGACAACCGGTCGATTCCGTCGATGTTGAGCCCTCCGCGCGCGATGATGCCGCTCACACCAGCCAAATGCCCCGCGTGCAGGTCTCGCCCTAGCAGCGTCACCAAAAACCGGCGCTTGCCCTCCATCTCCACCCACCGCCGGTAGTCGTCGCCGGTCACCGCGGTAAACCGGATTTCGACCCCCAGTTCATGCGCCTTTAGCAGCAACTCAGTGAGCAAGGGCGAGGACTTCATTTCGTCCGTCAACTCGATCAGAATCCCCAACGCCAGCGAGTTGTGAATCACCGCCTGCCCGATGTCCAATACACGAGCGCCCGCCCCGGCGAGGATCGTCGTCAAAGAGTGCGTAACCCCGGCGCGATCCGGTCCGGAAACGTCGATATGCAGAACCCGCGTATTGGGCAGAGAAGCCATGCAGGCACCAGTGTAGCGATTGGGTCATAATCACTAGTCGTGAACTACGCGGGTTTTTGGCGGCGGTTCGCCGCGCACATGATCGACGGTTTGCTGCTGGCGGCGGCGGGCGCGATCCTGCTGATCCCCTTCGTCGGCGTCGCGGCGTTAACGTCGGCGATCGAGGATTTGGACGAGTCGCCCGAGGCCGTAATCGCGCTTATCTTTTCGGGGTTGGGAACCGTCGCCATCGCCGCGGCGGCCACCTGGTTCTACTACTCGTGGTTTGAAAGCTCGAAGTGGCAGGCCACTCCGGGCAAGATGGCGATGGGAATCTTCGTAACCGGCGAAAACGGCGAGCGGATCTCGCTCGCCCGGTCAAGCGGCCGCTATTTCGGAAAAATCCTTTCCGGCCTCGTTCTGAACCTCGGCTACATCATGGCCGCCTTCACACAGCGCAAACAAGCGTTGCACGATATGCTCGCATCCACGCTGGTTTTGAGACGCCGGAACTAGCCTTCGCCCCGAACGCTCCGCGTTTCGCCCCAATTTCGCCCACGCGGAAGACTTAGTTCGATACGCTCGAATTCCGCCGGTAGCTCGCTCCTTGAGTCACCTTTCCCCCCAACAAACGGTCCTGGAGCGGGCCCGGCGGAAATCGGCGAATAGCGGGCGTCGGCGCGTCGATAAGCGTCTTGATGGCGCGACTTCTTTTCTTAATCGCCACCGCTCTTCCAGCGCAAGACGTTTTTTCCTCGGTCCGCATCCAAGCGAACGTCCCCGGAGCGCCTTTCCTGGTCGATGGCGTTACCTACACCGCCCCCGTCAGTTTCTTATGGGTGCAGGGTTCGAAGCACACCCTCGCCGCCGTACCCCCGGCTTTGGAATTTCGAAATCCCGTTGAGTATGTATTTCAAACCTGGGCGGACTCCACCGGTCTTTGGAACGCCAACTCGCCGCAGGTCACCGTCACCGCGCATCCGCTGCTGACGCAGTACACCGTCGCGTACCTCGTTTACAACCGTTTCGAGGTCGCCTTCGCCGAACCCGGTTCCGGGCGCATCGAAATCGGGAACTCGAGTTACTCGGGCGGGGCCGTGGAGTACTTCACATCGGGCGCCGACATTACGCTTCGCGCATTCCCGTCGTCCGGTTGGATTTTCACGGGTTGGGGTACGGAGACGCCGCCGTTCGGCCCCACTGGACGCGCTTCGACGTTCATTCAGTTCAAGATGACCGGGCCGATGATCGTACGGCCCCAATTTGCCCGCGCGAGAACCGCCCGGCTGCGTACCAATCCCGCCGGTTTGCAAGTTTACGTGGATGGAACGCCGGTCCAAACGCCCATCGATCAAGATTGGGCGCACCTCGCCACCTATCGCCTGAGCGCGCCATCTCCGCAAACGGACGGCGAAAATCGCAAGTGGTTGTTCGACCGCTGGAGTTTCGGCGGCGGCCAGAATTCGGCCTACACGGTGAACGACCACGGCGATTTCACGCTCACCGCAAACTTCCTGCGCGCCCGCACCGCGATCTTCGAGACGCAGCCCGCCGGACTGCGGCTCTCGATCGACGGCCGGGAGAATTGGCCGGTTTACATTTTCGATTGGGCCGAAGGATCGGCGAAAATTGTCGCCGCGCCTCTCGAACAGCTCGACTCCACCGGCCGCAAATGGACTTTCAAGGAGTGGTCGGCGGGCGGCCCCGCTTCGCAGACCGTCGCCGTAACCGGCGATCTTCGCTGGAAGGCGATTTATGAATCGCAACCGCGCTTGACCGTGGAAAGCGACCCGTCCGGACTCCTGGTGGAGATCGACGGCTCTCCCTGCGTCACACCGTGCCGCATCGACCGGCCCCAAGGTTCTTTGATCGCCATCAAACCGGCGGCGTCAATCGCTCTGTCCGAGGGATCGCGCCTCGATCTGACCGCCACGCCGGAAACCTCGATCTCGCTTACCGCAGACCGGACGGTGCGCTTGAGCTATGTCCGCCGCTATCGTCTCTCGACAACCGTGTCGCCCGCCGAAGGTGGGTCGATCCGCACGACTCCGGAGACCGACGGCTACTTCGACGCAAACACTTGGGCGACGGCGGGTGTTACATCCAACCCCGGCTTCCGGCTCAAGCGTTGGGATAGCGACCCCCGAGTTTTCATGTCGGAGCCACGAGCGCTAACCGCGACGATGGTGCGCGTTCCCTGGAGCTCCGGCGCACGCAACGCCGCCGGTCCCGAAGCGGTTTCACCGGGATCGCGAGTCGCGATTCGAGGCCTGCACCTCGCCCCGGATTCTCGGGTGGCGGAATCGCATTCGCCGCTGCCGCAAACGCTCGGGGGTGTAGTCGTGCTGTGGCAAGACCGAATGCTGCCCTTGGTCTCGGTGACGCCCGAGGAGATCCAAGCCGTGCTGCCTTGGGATACGCCGGAAGGTCCGCTGACGTTGGTTGTGAAGCGTACCGGTCAGCCAGACCTCGCGGTGGCTGCCATGGTAGCGCCGCTTGCGCCAGGGCTCTTTGAAAACGTTCGCGACAATGGCGACGGCGCTACGACGCTGCTCGCCACCGGTATCGGCCGTTACGATCGGACGCCGCTCGATGGCTTCGCGGCCATAGGACTCGCCTACGCGCTCGAACCGGTGGTGGTGCTCGCGGACGATGAAGCCGTCGCGCCGGAGTACGTTACGGCCTCCACCACTCAAGCGGGCATTGCTACCATTCGCGTGCGATTGCCGGACGGTGTGCGCCGCATCCGATTGCGCGTAGGCGAAGTCTTAAGTAACGTGGTCGAACTCGCTACAGGTGAGCGATAACGTCGATCTCGACCAGCGAATTGCCGGGAATTCCACCCGCCGCCGCGATGGTAGTCCTTACCGGCGGCTCTTCGCCGAAGCGCCCGCGGAACACCTCGTTCATCGCCTGATAGTCCTTCAAGTCGTTCAAGTACACGTTGCACTTCAGCACGTTGTTCATCGACGATCCGGCGTTCGTTAGCTCTTTCTCGATCTCGTCAAGTACATGTTTCGTGTGCGCCTTGATGTCGCCCTCGAAATGCGCGCCTTTGCCTGCAACAAACAGCAGCCCACCATAGCTCACCGCGCCGGAAAACAGGGGGGCTTTCGCCGGCCTATCGCCCCGATAGTGCACTTTCTTTTTCGTCGACGTCTGGGCTTGGGCGGCCGTGGCCGCGATAGGTGCGGCCAGCGCGGTTTTCAAAAGGCTTCTGCGGTTCTTCATATGATGGATTTTATGCTGCGCCGCGCTTTCGTTCAGTTGCCCGCCGTGGCGGCCGCCGCCACTCACGCTCTGCCGCAGTACCGCTCGGTGTCGCCCTACGCCGCCGGTCCCGACCCGAACCTCTTCCCCGCCCGCGTCGCCTCCACGAAAGTGACCGAAAGCGCCGAGAGCGTCCGGCTGTCGCTCTCCCGATGCATGCAAGCGCTGACCGGCGTGAAATCGGATCGCGAGGCCTGGGCCGCGTTCATTCAGCCGACCGACGTAGTAGGGATCAAGGTGAATTGCTCCGGCGCGCCGAAAATCATGTCGCACCCGCTCATCGTGGGCGAAATCGCGCGGCAGCTAACGCTCTCGGGCGTCGCGCCCCAAAACATTTTTATCTACGAGCGTTTCGCCGACCAGATGGTGGCCGCCAACTACACGCCGCAACTGCCCGCCGGGTCGCAAATCCACGCCATGGAAGACGGAACGCGGCGCGGCGGAATCTCCAATTACGACCAGCGCGCCTACGTCGAAACCGATTTCTTCGGCGAGGAGCAGACGCGTAGCTTCCTCTCGAAGCTAGTGTCGCGAACCCTCACCAAAATCGTCAACGTCCCCAACATGAAGGACCACGGCGCGGCGGGTGTCACCGGCTGCCTGAAAAACCTCGCCTACGGTAGTTTCTCGAATGTCGCGCGCAGCCATCGCGATTCGCGCACGCATACCCTTAGCTTTATCGGCACACTCTACCAACTCGAACCGTTACGCTCGAAATCCGTGCTACACGTGATGGACGGCATTCGCGGCGTCTGGCAGGGCGGACCCTTCGTGAAAGCGGATCGCTACGTCTTCGAACCCCAACGCATGTTGGTCGGCACCGATCCCGTTGCGATGGACCGTTTGCTGATCGACATTATCGAGAACAAGCGCCGCGAAATGGGAGCGGTCAGCGTGTGGGACCGCTCGCCCGCCGCGATGAAGGATAGCCGGTATTTCCGCGAACCCGGCCACATCGAGTTCGCGGGCAAACTCGGACTGGGCGTTTACGACCGGGCGCGGATTGCGGAGATCGCCGTTTGATCGCGGCCCTGCTTATTGCCGCCGGACTGCCGGAAATCGCCGCCACAGCCCCGCCGGGCGCGGCGAAGTTGCTGGTACCAGGCACGCGCGGTTACGACGTTTCGGTCGCTTCCTCGTCCCGCGCCCCCTTGGTGGACTCGAACGGTTGGCGCTTTCGGCGCGAGCCTTCAAAAACGTTCGCTTACGAAAACGTTCCCGACGCGAGGCTGGCGCTCGCCGCCGCCGAGACACACGTCTTCGGCGGCAAAGCCGTAATTGTTGGTACGAATCCGGCGAAGCTCGCGCCGGTTCTCGCATTTCTGCAATCCATCGAAGGCCCTCGCTATCCTGCCGTGGCCGACTTTGCCGTGGTGGACGACGGCTCGACGCAGACGGGCGAAGTTCTGAATCTGCTCACCCGGCGTAACCTCCTTTGGGCGCCCATCGCCGCTTTCGATAAGAGGTATCCCCTGGTGGTGGAAATTGGCTCGCCGCGCTTTCCTCGAAAGGCCGCCGCCAACCCTTCCGATTTCGCGAGTCTGGTACGCCAAGCGCTAACCGACGAGAAAAGAAGCTTGCGGGTTTATGGCAGTGAAACAATCGTCGGCTATCTTACGGCGGAGGGAGGACGGGCGCGCTTGCATTTGCTGAACTACTCAACCGATCCCGTCGATGGTTTCCGCGTGCGCGTCCTAGGCCCTTGGAAACTCGCGGCGCTGCGAGCTTACGGGCAAACGGGCTTGGCCGCCGAGGACGTAGAGTCCGCTCGCGGCGGCCTGGAGTTCGGGCTACCCCGCCTCGGCCTCTACGCCGTAGCCGATCTGGAAAAGCAGTGACCGCCAAGATATTCCTCAAGCTCATCGCGGCCGTAATCGCCGTCCTCATGGTCTCGCTGGTGGCCGTGGACCTGCTGGCCTCCCGAATCGCGGAGTCCACCTACGAACGCACCCTCACCCGCGAGCTTCAGGAAAAGTGCCGGATGATTGCGCTTGAGGCTTTGAGCGCCCCGGCCCCGGAAAGAATTCGCGACTTGGCTATCGCCGCCGGAGGCAGGCTGACCGTGGTGGCTCGGGACGGGCGAGTGCTGGCCGACTCGGAAAACGACGCCTCGCACATGGAGAATCACTTAAGCCGCCCGGAGATCCAGGCGGCGCTGCGCGGCGAGGTCGGCGCCGTTCGCCGGAACAGCCCCACGATGGGTGTGCCTTTCCTTTATGTCGCGATTCCCGCGCAACCGGGAGCCTTGCGGCTGGCGGTGCCGATGGCGCAAATCCGCGTGCAGGTGGACGCCATTCGCCAGCAAATGCTGGCCGCCACCGCATTAGCCTTTCTTCCCGCCATGCTGATCGCCGGCTGGTTCGCGCGCTATGCTTCGACCAAGCTCGGCGCGATCATCGACTACGCCGCGCAGCTCGCCCAAGGTAATTTTCGCGCACGCCTCGCCCGGCAGGGGCCCGACGAGTTGGGTATTCTCTCGTCGAAACTCAACGAGACCGGCGAAAAGCTGCAAGCCATGTTCGAGCAATTGCAGCAGGAACAGGTGGAGCTCGAGAAGCTCGAAAAGATTCGAAAGGACTTCGTCATTAACGTGTCGCATGAGTTGCGCACGCCGCTGGCTTCGATCCAGGGCTACACGGAAACGCTGCTCGACGGTGCTATCGACGATCGCGAGAACAACGTTCGCTTCCTCTCGATCATTCGCCAGAACGCCGAACGTCTCGGCCGGCTCACCGCCGACCTTCTCACCCTTTCACGCGTCGAACAGGGCATCACCAAATTCCAGTTCGCGTCTTATTACGTGAATGCCCTACTACGGAACTCGATCGACACTCTGCAACCGTTGGCCGATCGCAAGAGCGTCATTCTCCGCATGATTCCCGCCCCGGAGGAAACCGAAGTCTTCTGCGATTCCGAGGCCGTGCACCAAATCCTTTCGAACCTGATCGACAACGCCATCAAGTACACGCCCGAAGGCGGCAGCGTAACGTTGGCCGCGCAAGTGCTCGACGAGGAACCCGGCAAACCCGCGCGCGTCGAGATTTCCGTTCGCGACTCGGGAATTGGCATTCCGCCCGAGGATCTGGACCGTCTCTTCGAGCGGTTCTACCGCGTGGATAAGGCTCGCAGCCGCGAACTGGGCGGCACCGGTTTGGGATTGGCGATCGTTAAGCACCTGGCGTTGGCGCAGGGCGGCGAAGCGCGGGTGACCAGTATGGTCAACCAAGGTTCGACGTTTTCGTTCACTTTGCCGATCCACGATCTCGGGCTCGACGAACAGAGTCCAACCCAAGCGCAATTGGCGGCACGCTAGAAGTACGTTCAATCGTAATTCACCCTTTTGTAATCTAGTTGTGACGGTCGATTTGTATCGTTTGAATGAATGAAAAAGATTGTCCTGATTGAAGACGACGCCGATCTTTTCGCCCTGCTGAAGTACAACCTGGAAAAGGAAGGGTTTGCGATGGTCGGCGCGCAAACCGGCAAAGGCGCGATCGAGTTGTGCCGCCGGGAACGTCCGGACCTGATTCTCCTGGACATCATGCTGCCCGATTCGGACGGGCTCGACATCTGCAAGGGGATTCGCCAGCACCCGGAACTCGCCCACTTGCCGGTGATTTTCCTCACCGCGCGGGCCACGGAAACGGATCGGATCGTCGGTCTGGAACTCGGTGCGAACGACTATATCGTAAAGCCGTTTTTCGTTCGGGAACTCATCGCGCGAATCAAGATCCATTTCCGCGGCCAGAGCGCTCCAAACCGGCTGCTAAAGGCGGGGCCACTGGAACTGGACCGCACGTCTTGCCGCGTTCGCCTGCTCGATAGCGAAGTTTCCCTTACCGCCACCGAGTTCCGGCTGCTCGAATTTCTCATGTCGCGCCCCGGGATTGTATTCAGCCGCGAGCAATTGCTGGACGCCGTCTGGGGTCACGACCGCGCCGTTACGGACCGTACGGTGGACGTCTATATCCTTCGTCTTCGCCAGAAAATCGAGGCCGACGCCGTGAGTCCAAACTTTATCCGTTCCGTCCGCGGCTTTGGATATAGCTTTAACGAACCCGCACCGGTCCTGGCTACCGCCTGAGTAACGAAACAGTAACGTTAATGTTACGGACTCTTTAGGTGGCAGTCATCGTTTCGCAATGCGGCATGGTTAGCATGGGTGGCGTCTACAGCCATCATGCGAATCCCCAAAATTCTGATCCTAGCCGGTATGGCCTGTTCGGCCGCCGTAGCCCAGACCTTCACGGTCGTTAACGGGGCGTCTTTCACTTTGGATTTTCCGGTCGCGCCTGGGTCCTACGCTCAGATTTTCCCGCCGCAAGGCGGATCGTTTAGCGGCGTGACGGGAAACACCACCGCCCCCAGCGTTCCTTTACCGACGACGCTTGCCGATGTCCAGGTGCTGGTAAACGGAACGGCCTCGCCCCTCTGGTTCGTCGGGAGCGGTGTGATCGCGTTCGTGCTTCCGCAGGCGACGCCAACCGGACAGGTGCCGGTTCGGGTTCTACGGGCCGGAACGGAAATTGCCACCCGTACGATTACGGTCATTCCCAGCGCACCGGGTATCTTCTTCGCCAACACGGGCGGTTTCCCGCTTGGCGGCGTGCGGACGCAACGGAACGACTACACATCGTCCACGGTCCGCGCCGCTCGCGGCGAGGTGGTGGTCATCGCCGGTACCGGCATGGGCCCGGTGAACGGAACCTACACCGACACTCAAGGCGCGACGGGTACCGCCAATACTTCGGTGAACCCCGTGCAAGTGTTTATTTCGAGCGAACGCGCCACCGTCGAGTACGCCGGCTTGCTGCCCGGCCTGCCCGGCTTGTGGCAGATGAATGTTCGTGTGCCGGACCGTCCGTTTATCGCGGGCCAAGTGCCCTTGTTCGTGTCGATTAACGGGATTTCGTCGAACGCCGTTACTTTCTGGGTCGCCGACTAAATGCAAATCGGTTTCCGGAACGTATTTGCCGCGGCGGTATTGGCCGCCTCGGTTTGGGTACAACAAACCTCCGCCCAACAGGCTCCGTCGCAACAGGGCACCGTCATCGGGCAGATTTTCGACGCCTCAAACGGTCAGCCGATTCCCCTGGTGACAATTTCGATCGACGGCCAGACCGCGACCGGGTTGCAGTCCGATACCGACGGGCGCTTTCAGATCAAGCTCTCGCCCGGCGTTTACAAGCTGAAGTTCACCTCCGAGAAGTACGTCGAGACGACGGTGGACGCGGTCGAAGTCAAGGCGGGCGAAGTCGTCGATTCCTCCACCGTGATGCAGGTGAAGGGTACCGTAACCACCGTGGAGGTGAACGAAAAGGTCGGCGCAGTCGCTTCCAACGCCGAAGCGTTGCTTACCGAACGGAAGCTCGCGCAGTCGGTGAGCGACGGCATCAGTTCGGAAGAAATCCGCAAGTCGGTGGCCTCCGACGCGGCGGGTGCGGTCGAGAAGGTCACCGGTGTTTCGATCGTCGATTCGGGCTATGTATATGTACGCGGGTTGGGCGAACGGTATTCGTCCACCATGCTCAACAACGCGGTGATTCCCACCACGGAGCCGGAGCGGCGCGTGGTTCCGCTCGACCTGTTTCCCGCGGCGCTGATCGACACAATCAAGATTTTGAAGACCTACACGCCGGACTTGCCGGGCGAATTCGCCGGCGGTCTGGTGCAGATGACGACCACCGAATTTCCGTCGAAGCCCACGCTCCGAGTTGGCGTCAGCTATGGCTTCAACACCCGGACTACGGCGCAACGCTTTCAGACCTATTCGGGCGGGAGCCGCGACGTCTTCGGGTTCGACAACGGATTCCGCGACTCTCCGATTCCGGATAACCAGTTCTACTTTCCCGGCGCTCCCGGCGTTACGCCAGAGCAGCGGCAGCAAGCCGGACGAAGCTTCCGGAACGACTGGGAGTTGGGGTCGATCGAGTCGATGCGTCCCAGCCAAACCTACAACATCGTCGGCGCGAACACGTATGGACGGATCGGTTTGGTCGGCGCACTAACGTTTACCAACGCTCCGCAACGCTATCAGGAACAACAGAGCTTCCTCACCAGCCGCGGACCCAACGACTTCTTCCGGTTTAGCAATTACCCTGATTTCAACTACGGCCAAGAAAACACGCGCTTGGGCGGCGTATTGAACGCCGCGATACGCATCAACGCCGCGAACAAGATCGTGTTCCGCAACACCCTGACCCGCGACTCCGAGAAAGAGGCGCGCGTGTTTCAGGGCCTATACGGTTCCACCGACAGCATTATCCAGTCCACGCGCCGCCGCTGGATCGAGCGCGGCTTGGTTTCGACCGGCGTCGAAGGCGAGCATTCCGTGGCGAAGCTCGGCAACAGCCTGTTCCGCTGGCAGTTTACGTATTCCCAGTCGAAACGCGACGAGCCGGATTACACGGAAACGATTCGCTCGCAGAACGAGGACGGTTCGTTCCGTTGGACGGCGTTCGCCAACTCCGGTCTGCGTTTCTTCAACTACCTGCAAGACCGGATTTACGAACCGCAGGGCGAATGGGCGAAACCGTTCTTCAAAGGGAATTTCTCCGGCTTGCTCAAAGTTGGCTTCCGGGGCACCATCCGCCGCCGCGATTTCAACGCCCGGCGTTTCCGGTTTCAGTCCGGCACCCTCCCCGTTTCCCTACTGAACCTGCCGACCAACCAACTTTTCGCGCAAGAGAATATCCGCCCCGGCGGCCTCACTTTGCAGGAAGACACGCGCTCAACGGACGGCTACACGGCGAGCCTGGATATTTTCGGCGGCTACGCGATGGTCGATCTAAACCTGACCTCCCGCCTCCGGCTCATCACCGGCGTCCGTATCGAAGACGCCCAGATGAAGGTGACCACGATTAACCGCAATGTGCCCGGAGCGATCGAGTTGAATTCGAACCTCAGCAATCGCGATCCACTGCCCAGCGTCAACGTGATTTACGCGCTGACCCCGCGCCAGAATATCCGGGCCGCTTACGGACGTACGGTTTCCCGACCCGATTTCCGCGAGTTGTCGCCATTCGAGTTCAACGCGGTTTTGGGCGGCGTGGCGGTGTTCGGAAATCGCGACCTGAAGCGCGCCACCATCGACAACGTCGATCTTCGCTGGGAGTGGTTCTTGGGCGGCGACCAAGTCGTAGCGGCGAGTTACTTCTACAAGAAATTCACCGACCCCATCGAAATTTACCTGCAACCCACTACGGGCGACTTGCGGCAGAGTTTCTTCAACGCGGCGGGAGCGAACAACCAGGGTATCGAGCTCGAAATGCGCAAGGGCCTGGGTTTCGCCTCTCAGAAGCTGAAAGATTTCGGGGTCGGCGGCAATTTCACGTTCGTTACTTCCGACGTCGATCTGTCCGGTACGGAGCCGCTGCTGGTAGCGTTAACCTCCCGGTCGCGCCCGCTGGTTGGGCAGTCCCGCTTTATCTTTAACGTCATCGCCGATTGGGCCCGTCCCCAGTGGCGTTCGAACGCGCGGTTCCTGGTCAACTCCGTTTCGCGCCGGATCACCGACGTGGGATCGTTCGGGTTGCCGGACGTCTACCAGGAGCGGAATACGTTCCTCGACTTCGTCTATCAGTACGACATTCGCGAAGGGGGCAAATGGACCCTTCGCTTCTCCGCCGAAAATCTAGCCGATAACCACTACCGCTGGATGCAGGGCAACTTCCTGATCCGGGATTACCGAATCGGGCGGACGTTCACGATCGGCACAAGCTATTCGTTCTTCTAAACGAGTTTCAACCATGAGAAAGGATCAATTCATGCGAATCTTCGCGAGCCTCACGGCGTCCCTCGTCCTGGCGGGCGGCGCCTTCGCCGCCGGCCCCGAGGCCTCTCCCTCCGTGGGGGGGCAGCGGGAACTGGTCGACCTGTCCACGCAGCGCACCGACGCCGCGATGTACATTTGGGCCGAGCGGTACGTTTACCAGCCGGGCGAACAACTCACGCTGCGCGGCACGGTACGTCCAAACAACGACCTTTATCCCTATACGCTTTTCGCCTTCCGGGTGAACAACCAGACGGGCGTAAAGTCGTTCCTGCCGAACGGTACCACCACCGTCACCGATATCTACGGCAACACGCAGGCCCAAGGATTCCGCGTCGGTCCGCTGCCGGCTCTCGATAAGGCGGTTCTGGTCGGCGCGGGTGGCGTGGTCACAACGTCGCCGGTCACCATTCCGCAAGAGCTCGGGATGCACACCATCGTGTTCCAGGTGCGCGATTTCACCGGTACCCGTGTGATCAAGTCGGCCTATTTCAAGATCGGCGTGGTCGAGCAGTTCGTCAACGTATCGGGCGCGATCACCTCGGACACCACCTGGGTGAATACGCGGGCCTATCGCCTCACCGGCATCGTTTACGTGCGTAGTTCCGTGCTGACGATCCAGCCCGGCACCTTCGTCCTCGGCCAGCCGTCGGCGGCCCCGAACCCGTCCACGCTGGTCGTTACGAATACCGGGCGCATTAACGCTTCCGGCACCAAGTCGCGCCCGATCATCATGACCAGTTCCCGGAACGTCGGCCAACGCGAGCGCGGCGACTGGGGCGGCTTGATTCTGATCGGCAACGCCCCGATTAACACCCCCGGAGGCTCGGCCAACATTGAAGGCCTGCCGGATTCGCCCGAAACGCGCTATGGCGGCACTGACGCCACCTACAACTGCGGCACGCTTCGCTACGTTCGCGTCGAGTTCGCCGGTTCGGTGCTTGGCCCGGCTAACGAGGTCAATGGCATCACCTGGGGCGGCTGCGGCAGCCAGACGGTTTCCGAGTACCTTCAGGTTCACTATGGCCTGGACGATGCCTTCGAATGGTTCGGCGGCAACAACGACGGCAAGTATTTGGTCGGCAGCTACACCCAAGACGATTACCTCGACTGGCAGACCGGTTGGACGGGGCGTCTTCAACACGCGGTGATGGTAGCCACGCCTACCGCGCAATCGAATCGGGGCATTGAGGCGGACAATCTTTCCAATCCTCAGGACGCTACTCCGCGGAGCCGTCCAATCCTCTTCAACGTCACCTTCGTTGGCAACGGCAACTTGGCCGAAGAAGACACCAACGCCAACGCCGGTATCTGGCTGCGCCGCGGAACGGGCGGATCGCTCAACAACATCCTGATCACGAATTGGAACCAGACCGGCATCGAGGCTCGCGACACTGCCACCGCCGCACAGATGGCGGAAGGCGGAGCGTTGACGATCAATGGTCTCTTGATGTGGAACAACGGGCAGGACCGCAACAAGCCGAACACCGTGGAAGGTCAAACGAATTCGGCGAATACACCCGCCGAAGTGGCCGCCGCGCTGCTGGCGCTGGTGCAACGCCCGGCCAGCCAAACCTTGGTGGCCGATCCTCTGCTCCGACGCCCGCTGGCTAGCTCCGATCCGGATTTCCGTCCCGGTCTCGGCTCGCCCGTGTTCCGCGCCAACTGGGTCCAGCCGCCGGATAACGGCTTCTGGGATCAGAACGCGCACTACATCGGCGCCTTTGGCGAGATCGACTGGACCGAAGAGTGGACTTGGATCGTGATCGAGCCGGACGTTCGTCCGTAACTCTCTTTCGCTCATTCGTTTAGGCCGGGCCTTCGGGCCCGGCTTTTTCTTTTACCGGTTGCGCCGATAAACTAGAAGAAGTTCTCCTTCCCCATGACTCCCCATTCCGAACGCCGTCAGGCGCTACTCGACGCCCTCGCCTCCCGGATTCTTGTCCTCGATGGCGCGATGGGTACGATGCTGCAGCAGCGAAACCCCACGATCGAAGATTGGGGCGGCCCGGCGTTCGAAAACTGCACCGAGAATCTGCTGTTCACCAAACCCGATTGGATTCGCGACGTGCACCGCGCCTATTATCAGGCGGGAGCGGACATCGTCGAGACGAATTCGTTTGGCGGACATCTGATTACGCTCGCCGAGTTCGGTCTGGAAGACCGGATCCATGAGGTCAACCACATCGCCGCTCGCCTCGCCCGGGAAGCGGCGGCGGAATACGAGCGTCCGGGCCGTCCCCGCTTCGTCGCCGGATCGATGGGCCCCACCACCAAAGCCATCACGGTCACCGGCGGCGTGACGTTCCAACATCTGATCGACGGGTACTATCTCCAGGCCAAGGGTCTCTATGAAGGCGGCGCGGACATTCTGCTGCTCGAAACCTGCCAGGACACGCGCAACGTCAAGGCCGGGTTAATCGCCATCGAGAAGCTCGCGAAGGAACTCGGCGAGCGCATCCCCGTAATGGTCTCGGGCACCATCGAGCCGATGGGAACCATGCTCGGCGGGCAGACGGCGGACGCTCTCTACGCCTCGATTTCGCACGCCAATCTTCTCTCGATCGGCCTCAACTGCGCCACCGGCCCTGAGTTCATGACGGATCACATCCGGACTCTCGCCGAGATGTCGTCCACGCGAATTTCGATGTATCCGAACGCCGGACTGCCGCGCGAGGACGGCACCTACGGCGAGACACCGCAAACGCTCGCCGCGCAACTCGAAAAGTTCGCCGATCACGGCTGGTTGAACATCGTCGGCGGCTGCTGCGGGACGACGCCCGCGCACATCCAGGCGATCGCGCACATGGTGGAAGGCAAGGCTCCGCGGGCGACGCCGGAATCGCGGCATCGCGCCTACTATTCGGGCGTCGAGTTGGTTGAGGCGGACGATTCCACGCGGCCCCTGCTGGTGGGCGAACGCACCAACGTCATCGGCTCGCGGCTCTTTAAGGATCTGGTCGCGCAGGAGAAGTGGGAAGAAGCGACGGACATCGCTAAGCGCCAGGTCCGCGGCGGGGCGCACGTGATCGATGTGTGCTTACAATCGTCGGATCGCGACGAAATCGCCGACATTCCGCCGTTCTACGAAAAGCTGATCCGCAAGATCAAGGCTCCCATCATGATCGACACGACGGACCCCAAAGCCGTCGAATTGTCGCTGACCTACTGCCAGGGAAAAGCGATTATCAACTCGATCAATCTTGAAGACGGCGAAGAGAAGTTTGAGCTAATTTGCCCGTTGATCCGGCGTTACGGCGCGGCGGTGGTCGTCGGGACCATCGACGAGGATCCCGTGCAAGCGCAGGCGTTCACGCGCGAGCGCAAGCTTGAAGTCGCCAAGCGCTCCGTCGATCTCGCGGTGTCCAAGTTCGGACTCGCGCCGGAGGACATCGTTATCGATCCGCTGGTGTTCCCTTGTGCCACCGGCGACGAGAACTACATCGGCGGCGCGGTGGAGACCATCGAAGCGCTGCGGCTGATTAAGGCGGAAATCCCGCACGTGAAGACCGTCCTTGGGGTGTCGAACATCTCGTTCGGCCTGCCCGCCGCCGCGCGCGAAGTGGTGAACTCGGTGTTCCTCTACCACTGCACCAAGGCCGGCCTCGATCTCGCCATCGTCAACACCGAGAAGCTGGAACGTTACGCTTCGATCCCCGCCGAAGAGCGCCGCCTCGCCGAAAATCTGCTTTACAACACGCCTCACGAAGCGGGCGTCCCGGAGGACTGGAGAGCGCAGTCGAAAGAGCAAAAGGCCGCCGTCAATCAGCACCACATCGCGGCTATCACCGCGCATTTCCGGGGACGGGTAAAGGAGAAGGTCAAAAAAGAAGACCTGCCGCTCGACCAGCGCCTCTCCAACTACATCATCGAAGGATCGAAAGACGGCTTGGTGGCCGACCTCGACGTGAAGCTCGCCGAGGGAGTTTCGCCTCTCGACATCATCAACGGCCCGCTCATGGCCGGTATGACCGAAGTCGGCCGCCTCTTCAACAACAACGAACTGATCGTCGCCGAAGTGCTGCAATCGGCGGAGGCGATGAAGTCCGCCGTGAATCATCTCGAACAGTTCATGGAGAAGGCCGACACCGCCGCGCGCGGCAAGATCGTGCTCGCCACCGTCAAGGGCGACGTGCACGACATCGGCAAGAATCTGGTCGAGATCATTCTCTCGAACAACGGGTATACGGTGGTCAATCTGGGCATCAAGGTGCCGCCGGAAGACCTCATCAAGGCGTATCGCGAACACCAGCCGGACGCTATCGGACTGTCGGGACTGCTCGTAAAGAGCACGCAGCAAATGGTGACCACAGCGGGCGACTTGAAGGACGCCGGGATTCGCGTTCCGCTGCTGGTGGGCGGCGCGGCGCTCTCCGACAAATTCACCCGAACCAAGATCGCGCCTTCGTATTCCTACGCGACGCTTTACGCAAAAGACGCGATGACCGGACTGCGGTTGATGAACGAGATTATGGACCCCGATTCGCGCAACGCGACGCTCGAGGCCTATACGTTTACCGGCGACGCCGCGGCGTTCGATGGCGTCGAAGCCCCCCGGGCGGCGCAATCGATCGAGCGGTCGACAAAAGTCCGCACGGACATTCCGATTCCGCCCGCGCCGTATCTCGACCGTAAGGTGCGCGACGTTCCCAATCTGCAGGAGCTTTGGACCTACATCAACCCGTTCATGCTCTACGGTAAGAATCTCGGATTCAAGGGCAATTTCGAAAAGCGGCTCGCCGAGCGGGACGACAAGGCGCTGGCGTTGTATCACCAGATCGAGGAAGTGAAGGAGTGGGCGGCGGGATTCATGAAGGTCCGCGCCGTGTGGCAGTTCTTCGAGGCGGAGCGCGACGGCAACGGGGTCCGGCTGTTCGCGCCGGGCGCAAAGTCGCCGTTGACGAGCTTCCAATTCACGCGCCAGCCGCGTGAGAACGGCCTCTGCCTTTCGGACTACGTGCTCGATCCACAAGATGCCCGCCGCGATCACATTGCGATCTTCGCCGTCACCGTCGGCGGCAACGTTCGCGATTACGCGGAAGAGGCGAAAGCCAAGGGCGAGTACGTCAAGAGTGTGGGACTGCTCGCGCTCGCTACCGAGACCGCCGAAGCTACCGCCGAGTGGCTGCATCGCCGAATCCGTGAGGATTGGGGAATCGCCGACCCACCGACGATGACCATGCAGGAGCGCTGGACCGCGCGCTATCACGGCAAGCGGTATAGCTTCGGCTACGGCGCCTGCCCCAACATGGAAGATCAGGTGAAACTCTTCCAGTTGATTCAGCCCGAAGAGATCGGGATCTCGCTCACCGAAGGCTTCATGATGGAACCCGAAGCGAGCGTTTCGGCGCTTGTGTTCCATCACCCCGATTGCGCCTACTTCACCGCGGCGGATGTCGCCGAGCCGGTAGAAGTGTAGCTTGCGCTGGTCGCGGCCTGAGTGGATCGCGGCTTTCGTGACGGCGGTCTATGTAGGGCTACAAATTGGAATCTTCGAGTACTACCGAAACCACCCTACGAGTCCAGCCGGTTACGAGATGATCGGGATCTTCATTTTCGAACTGCCAGGTTCGCTAACTTGGTTTCTCTTACCGCGCGGCTTTCAGTACGGTTTGGTTGTTGTCGCGGTTAGCCTAAACGGTATCGGCCTATTCTTCCTAGTGAGAAAGTTCGCACAATTCTTTGCCGACATGCGACGGCACTAGACAAAAAATGGGCGCGTGCGAATCGCCCCGCACGCGCCCCAAAAGACAACCCCAACGAACTTCCTTACGGCTGCGGGAAGATCGGCGTCGAAGCGTCGATCGACAGCAGGAACTGGATCACCTTCGCCCGGTCGGCCGGATTGGCGAGCGTGTCCACGCCGCCCGTGCCCGATGCCCGGTGCGTCACGTTGTTCATCACGTCCGTCAGCGTCGCCGCCGCCGATCCGTGCAGGTAGCCCTCGGGAATCGAGTGCAGCCCCAGTAGCGACGCTGGCGTCAAGCCATCGGCCCCTAGGGCCACCGCCCCGTTGGCGCGCTTCTCGTTCGGGAACGCGGCGTCGAAAGTACCCACTTGCCGCAACTCGCCGATGATCT
This sequence comes from Bryobacteraceae bacterium, assembly GCA_033763835.1. Taxonomy (GTDB): domain Bacteria; phylum Acidobacteriota; class Terriglobia; order Bryobacterales; family Bryobacteraceae; genus JAPKYZ01. Next base: position 57,664 of record JANRJS010000026.1, read on the forward strand.
GGCTGTTGACGATCAGCGCGGGATCGGGCGGGGGTATGAAGCGCACGCGGGCCGAGGTCCACTGCGCTCCGCCGTGGCACTGCTGGCAGTTGGCGGCGGCGAATAGCGCGCGCCCGGCGATAACATCCGGATTCGTCGCGGGCACGGGCGAGATCGGCGTGCGAATTCCGAACTGCACGTAGCTCTTGATCGCGTCCCACGCGCCGAAGCCGCGAATCTTCAATTGATTCCGGCCGCCGTTGGCGATCGGAGTGAAATTCGGCGTGGGTGTGTCGGGCGTTACGTTATCCGCGGCCACAATCAGGCCCAAACCGCCCGACGTCCCTCGAATGTTGTTCTCGAAGTCCTCCTGCTCGTCGAAGAACGCGGACCAGTTGAGCGCGCGCATGATCGAACGAGCCGGATCGGTCTGATCGAAGTCCGTGTGCTGGCCGATCGTGCGGCGCGGACCGCTCGCGAATATCCAGGCGACGCCGTCCGACAATCCGAACGGGTGGCACGACGAACAGGAGCCCCAGCCCTCGGCCGACATGCGCCCGGCGATCGGAGTGGTCGTGCCCGGCGCGGGATCGAAGACGCCGGTGGACGAGTTATACAGCTCTTTGCCCGCGTGAATCTTGTCCGCATCCGAACCCGCCGTAGGCAACGCGGCCGACTGCACGGTGGCGATCACGCTGGGCGCTGCGGCGTTCAAGTCGATCACGCTCACGCTGCGCGAGATGTAGTTCATCACATAAGCGCGCGTGTCTGTCGAGTTGATCGCCAATCCGCGCGGGTTCTTGCCGACGAAGATTTGATGTACGCGCGTGGGGTCCGAGGGGTCCGCGGCGACGCTCGGCACACCGGTGCCGGGATTGATCGTCAAGCGCACCAGGTGATCGCTCGCCGCGCTCACCACCCACGCGTCCGCCGTCGTGCGCTCCATCGCAATCGACCACGGCACGGTAATGAACCGGCGCGCCGGATTGGTTTGCGCCGCCACCGCAAGGTGCATGTTGATCGTCGCGTCCTCTTCGCTCACTATGTCGAAGAACGACAACAGGCTTTGCGTGTTGACGTTGAATCGCACCGGGCCGTTCGGCGAAGCGCCCGTATTCGGCAGGTACACCTTATTGCCCTTGATGGCGAGACTATTGAACTGGTTGGGATACGCGCCGGTATCGCGATTGAAGTCCCCCGCCGGCGGAATGCCCGCCAGGGCGTCGCCGTTGGCTTTGAATCCGGTCACGGGCAGAGGGTCGATAATCGTCGTGTCCTCCACCGCGTAACTCGCCACATTGACGCGGTAGACCACGCCTTCCTTGGCATCGTCGAAGCTATCGATCTTGCCGGGAATCGTTCTCGAAAGGAACTGCGTGACGTAGATTTTCTCGTCGTTATCGTCGTCGTCGCCGTCGTTGGTGATGGCGCAGCCGCGCGGTTCCGGCCCGACGTTGATCGTCGCGACGACGGTCTCGCCGAGAGTATCGATCACCGATACGTTGCCGGACCGCGCGTTGAGCACGAAGAGTTTCGAACCGTTCGGCGTGATGCAAATCGCGTAAGGTTCGGTGCCCACTTGGACGTTGTTGGGCGTGCGGGACACTTGCCCGTTTCTCAAATTCAAGGTGAGAATCGAAACGGTACCGCTGCCGGTATTGGCGATGTACGCCTTGTTTCCGGCGGGCGAAAGCGCGACGCCGTTCGGTTCCGTACCCACGGGGACTTCGACCAATTTGCGGTTCCGATCCTGCCGCGCGTCGAAAAAGCTCACCGAGTTGTTGTCTGGATTGACCGCCGCGACAAACGCGTCGTCGGCCGTGATTGCAATAGGTTGCGAGTTGGTCGGTCCCGCGAATTGCATGGGCGACTGCGCGGAAACGGACTTGGTCCATTCGAAGGTAACCGCTCCGGCCGCGATGACGGCGAGCGCGAACACACTTCTCCTCTTGATGCGAAACTTCGGCTTCATTGGTACTCCTAAGGCTCTAGTAAGTGGTTTAGCGGGACGTTTTTAACGGACCGTTCGCCTCCGGACGAACGGCAAGGCCAAGGCTCCCGCCAAGGCCAAAAACAACGTGGAAGGCTCGGGGACGGCGGTCACCAAGAAGTACGCCGCGCCGCCGCCGAACGGCGACGAGATCGGGGCGATGGTGAACGAATGAGCGCCGGGGGCGAGCGCGAACTTCGCGTGGCTCATCCCGGCGTTCGCGAGGCACGGCACGGGATCGTCGCCGCAATCGACGCCTTGCGGTACCAGCGGCGTCAAGCCCAGCACAGCGCCGAAGTCGAGTACTTCGAACGAATCGCCGGACTCGAACGCGTCGGTGATGGTGATCGTACCGCCCACGGGAAGGGCGATCGTCCAAGGGGACGCGTCGAGAAATACCGTCGGCGTTCCCGAACTAGGGATGCAGAACGCACCTCCGGGGTCCGCCGGTGAACACCCGGTCGCCCCAACGCCCGCCGCGTCGAATCCGAATTGATACCAAACGCCGGTCGTGATGGCTCCAGCCGAAAGCGAACCCGCGAAGGCCGCGAACAGCGAAATCGAAAACATAGCTCTGCGCATGGTTTGTCTCCTCCTGACAGAAGGAGTATGCGCGATGTAATCGTGAATGGAGCTAAAAGTTTTCTAAATGATCCGTGAGGAAAGGGAAAACGCTTCCTTTCTTAGCGGGAGCACGATGGGTCCAAGGAGGCGCGTCGAGAAAAACCGTCGGCGTGCCCGAACTCGATGTGCAACCTGGCGGAGCAACCCGCCAACCCTTAGCTTGTTGGGCATCGCCGGTGGTTGGCCGGTGACGAAAACCCCGATGAAGGGGGTGCAAACTCCGGTAGAATCGCCGCATGACCCGCCGCGAGTTTGCCCAAGTCCCCGCCGCGTTGGCGGCGCAAAGCGCGCCTCCGCCGAACATTTTGTTCGTCATGCCCGATCAGTGGCGCGGCATGGATCTGGGGTCGCAAGGCGCGCAGGTTCGAACGCCGAATCTCGACAGACTCGCCGCTCGGGGCGTCCAGTTTGACAACGCCGTCGCCAACACGCCCGTCTGTAGTCCGGCGCGCGCCAGCCTGCTCACCGGGCAGTACGCGCATTCGGTGGATATGGCGGTGAACGATCTGCCGCTTGACGATCGCCATCCGACCATCGCGAAGATTCTCGCGAAAGCGGGCTACTATACGGGATTTGTCGGCAAATGGCATCTGCATGGCGGTCCGCGTATGCCCGGCTACGTGCCGCCCGAGCGCCGCCAGGGTTACGAGTTCTGGGCCGCGTCCATCTGCAATCACTCCTATTTTGAGCAAGTGTATTTCCGCGATTCCCCCGAGCCGATTCGCATGCCGGGCTATGAGAGTTACGGCTGGACCGAACTCGCGATCGAATTCATCGAGAAGGCGAAATTGCGCCGGCAACCGTGGTTCCTGTCTCTACAGCAAGGACCGCCGCACGACCCGTATCTCTGGCCGCCCGGTTTCGAGAAGTCTTACGATCCAGCGGCGATCGCCATGCGGCCTAACTGGTCTGGCGGTGCGAAGATCGCCGGCGCCGGAACGATCGGCACGCGCCAGCACATCGCCGCCTACTATGCCGCCATCGAAGCACTCGACCGCGAGGTGGGTAAGCTGCTCGAAAAGATCGATTCCAATACCCTCGTGCTGTTTCTCTCCGACCACGGCGACATGCTCGGCTCGCAGAACACGGCGTTGAAACGCAAACCATGGGAAGAAAGCTGCCGCGTGCCGCTGATTTTCTCGGGGCCCGGGATTCCACAAGGGTGGCGCACGCCGCAGCCGATCTCTCACATCGATCTCGTACCGACCATGCTGGGATTCGCCGGGCAAAAACCCACGCCCGAAATGCCGGGTTGCGATTTCTCGAACTTCATCCGCACGCGTGGACGGTCGAAGCCGAAGGATTTGCCGAAACACTCGATGCTCATGTCGCACTCGATGACCGAAGCCCGACAATTCGACCCGTGGCGGGGTTTGCGGACCACGCGTTGGAAATATGCGAGGTTCGAGAACAAGCCGTGGGTGCTCTACGATCTGGCGGCCGATCCGTTCGAGCGGACGAATTTGATCGGCGAGGCACGCCACGCGAAGTTAATGGCCGGGTTCGACAGAGAAATCGAGACGTGGCAGCGGCATTTCAACGACTCCTGGGCGGAGCAGGTGGACTGGCGGCTGCGGGAACGGGTGCAACCCAACGCTCGCCGGGGCGTCTGATAGTTTAGAACCATGAAGTCGCGACTCCTGTTGGTTTTGGGCGCGGGTAGCCTGCTCGCCGCCGGACTCGTCCTGCTCATGCCGCAAGCGGGCCAAGCGCAGTCGGGCCCCAAGAAGGAGTCTTCGGAGTCCGTCGCCAAGCGCCCGAAAAAGGGCGAGCCCGCCGAAGCCGAGCTGCCGAAAATTCCGTCGAAGATGCAAAAGAAGGAACTGCCCGAGGGCGTTCCCACTTTCAAGAGCGATGTGACGACGGTGAACGTCGATGTCGCCGTGCTCGACAACAAAGGCCGGTTTATCCCCGGGATTCCGAAAGAGCGTTTCCGGATTCTCGAGGACAATGTCCCGCAGCAGATTACCAACTTCGGACTGGGCGAAGGCCCGATGACCGTCTGCATGGTGATCGAGTTTTCGAACCTGTTCCAGCAGTACTGGTCGTACGGTTGGATGGAGACGCTGCAGGCGACGTACGGATTTCTGGAAACCCTAAAGCCCGAAGACTACGTGGCGGTGGTGGCCTACGATTTGCGCCCCGAAATTCTTTCCGATTTCTCCACCGATAAGCGCAAGGCTTACGAGGCCATGCAGCGGTTGCGGATCGCCGCCTACTCCGAATCGAATCTTTACGACGCGCTCACGGACACAACGGCACGCATGTCGGAGATCGAAGGGCGCAAAGCGATCATTGTTTTCGCTAGCGGAATCGATACATTTTCGAAACTGACTTTTGACAAAACCCGCCGTCAGTTGCAGCAGGACGGCGTGCCGATTTACTCGATCGGGCTGCTCCAGTACGTCCGCGAGTGGATGGACGCCCGCGGCTATATGGGGGCCATCCAGCGATTGGACTTCTTACAAGCCGACAACCAACTCCGAACTTTCTCGCGAGAAACCGGCGGCCAGAGCTTCTTCCCGCGGTTTATGGGCGAGTTTCCGGGGATCTTCCGCGCCATCCACGATTCGCTTCGCAACCAATATTCATTGGGTTACCAGCCGACCAACCAGGAGAAAGACGGCAAGTTCCGCAAGCTCAAAGTGGAGCTGGTAGCCGACGACGGGCAGCCTCTAAAGATTGTCGACGAGAAGCGGAAGCCGATCAAATATACGATCGTCGCCAAGTCGGGTTACAACGCGCCGCGCGCCGTCGAGTGACCGGCGAAAGTCAAGCGGAATAACCCTCGCCGCTTGTAGCCGATACGAAAGTCGTTGACACATCCGTGATGGGACTGTTACCTTCCAAAAGCTTTCCGAAGCGTTCTCGGAACGCTCGCCGAATACAGACCCCATGCAATCATCTAAATCCGCACCCCCTTTGATCCTCCTGGTCGACGATCGCGAGGACGGTCTCGCCGCGCGCAAGAGCGTGCTTGAGGCTCAGGGTTACAAGACGGTTATCGCTTCTTCGGCCCATGTGGCGCTTGAAGCGTTCAAAGTCCAGTCGTTCGACCTGGTTGTCACCGATTACAAGATGCCGGAGATGAGCGGTATCGATTTGATCCAGCTCATGCGGCGGATCAAGCCCGAAGTGCCCATCATTCTGATTTCCGGTTTCGTTCATGTTCTCGGGCTTGACGAGGGTACGACTGGCGCGGATACGGTGATTGCCAAAAGCTCGAACGAGGTGACCCTTCTGGTCCGCGCAGTCCACAAACTGCTTACCCGGAAAAAGCCGATGGGAACGCACGGGGACACCCCGAAGGCGAAGAAGCGCGGAACCGTAGGGTGAGTCCGCTAGTCTAAAAAGCGTGAGACGGTTGGGGGTAATCTTCGGTGTCGCAGCGCTCGTTTGCGCCGTTGCGTTTGCCTCTCCTCCTCCCGCCGCGAAGAAGAAAACGGCCGCTATAAGGCAGGCGGCGCCTAACCCGGCGAAGCTCTGGCTTTCGAAGCTGACGCTCCGCCAGCAAGTGGCGCAACTGGTCGTAGCCCGCTTCTACGGCGAGGCTCCGGCGTCGAACCGCAAGCTGTATCGCGAACTCCACCGGCTTGTGACCGTGACGCAAGTCGGTGGATTGATCGTCCTTAATCGAGTCCGCAACGGCATCGTCGTGAACGCCGAACCGCATGCGATGGCGTCGTTCCTCAACCGGATGCAACGAGCCGCACCGCTCCCTTTGATTGTCGGCGGCGATTTCGAGCGAGGCGCTTCCATGCGTATCTCCGGAACCGTCAAGTTTCCGCACCTAATGGCCTACGGCGCGGCCGGCGATTTGGATGGCGCGAAGTTTCTCGGAGCCTACACCGCGCGCGAGTCCCGGGCGATGGGCGTGCACTGGGTGTTCGCGCCGGACGCCGACGTGAATAACAACGCCGACAATCCGGTAATCGGTCTGCGGTCGTTCGGCGAAAGTCCCACGGACGTCGCGCGTTATGTGACGGCGTACATCGAAGGTGCGAAGTCCGAGACGCGCGCGCCGGTGCTGGTGTGCGTGAAGCACTTCCCGGGACACGGCGATACGAATGTAGACAGCCATTACGGATTTCCCGTAATGGCCATGGACCGGCAAAGACTGAACGCGATCGAACTGATCCCATTCCGGGCGGCAATCGCGGCCAAAGTCGATTCCGTAATGACCGCGCATGTGGCGCTTCCGTCGGTCGAGCCCGACGAGGTGCCCTCCACGGTTTCCAAAAACGTTGTCACCGGTTTGCTGAAGCGTGAACTCGGTTTCGATGGCATCGTGACCACCGACGCAATGGACATGGCCGGGCTGTCGGCGAAGTATCCCCCGGGCGAAGCGGCGGTACGCGCGATCGAAGCCGGCGTCGATGTGCTGCTCATACCGTCGAACGCCGATCGGGCCATAGACGGCGTCGTGAAAGCCGTAGAGAGCGGTCGCCTGTCCCGGGAGCGCATCCGCCAGAGCGTCGAGAAAGTGCTTACGGCCAAGGTTCGCCTGGGTTTGCACCGTAAGCGGCTGGTGGACATCGAGGATATTTCGGAAGCGCTCGACGACGAAGAGGCGGCAGCGCGCGCGCAGCAGACAGCGGATCGCGCGGTGACCTTGGTGCGCAACGAAGGCGCTGTCTTGCCGGTGGCGAAGCCCGACTCCTCTTGCCTCTACGTCTTGAGCGAGAACCGGTATTCGCCCCTTGGCAAGCCCTTGATCGAGCAGATCAAGGAGCGCGCGCCGCGCATGGGAGCGCAATGGCTAGATTCGTCGCTGCCCGATGCGACGTTCGACGACTTGGCGGAGCGATCGAAAACTTGCTCGACGGTGGTCGCCGCAGCCGTCTCCGCGAAGCTTTCTTCGCCAAATGCGCGCTTCCTCGAAAAGCTCATCGCCGGACCCGCGCCCGTAGCGCTGGTCAGTTTCGCCAACCCCTACCTGTTGCGAGACTTCCCCGGCGTGAGCGCCTATGTCGCGCCCTTCTCGACTGCGGCGACTAGCGAAGCGGCGGCGGCGAAAGCGATCCTCGGCGCAATCCCGTTCCGCGGCAAATTGCCGGTGACCATTCCAGGACTCGCGGAGATCGGCCAAGGGCTGTCACAATAGCGAGTTCATGCTCGCGATACTCCTGCTGGCGCAATGGCCCAGCTACCACGGCGGTCCCGCCAATACGAAATATTCGACGCTTTCGCAAATCACCCCGGCGAACGTCGCGCAACTCAAAGTCGCCTGGAAATACGATTCGGGCGACGAGTTTCCAGGCTCGGAAATGCAGTGCAATCCGATCGTCGTCGAGGGAGTGTTATATGCGACCACTCCGCGGTTGAACGTCATTGCGCTCGACGCCGGGACGGGCGCTGTGAAGTGGAAATTCGAGCCGGTCGCGCGCGAAGCGAATCCGCGCAAGCGGCGCAACCGGGGCGTGATGTATTGGCGCGGGCAGATTCTCTTCGGGTTCGAGCATTGGCTGATCCGGCTCGATGCGAAAACGGGCAAGGAAGCCGGACGCATCGACCTGCGCGAAGGCTTAGGGCGCGACCCGGCACGAGTGAACGTTTCCGCCACAACGCCCGGCGTTCTCTACGGCGACCTCCTGATTCTCGGCCACCTCACGAGCGAAGATTTGCCCGCCGCGCCCGGCGATATTCGCGCCTTCGATTTGCGAACGGGCAAGATCGCGTGGACGTTCCATACACTTCCGCATCCCAACGAGTTCGGCCACGACACATGGCCTCAAGACGCCTGGAAAGCGCTAGGTGGAGTGAACAATTGGGCGGGCATGGCTCTGGACGAGAAACGCGGGATCGTGTTCGTCCCCACCGGGTCCGCTTCGTTCGACTTCTACGGCGCGAACCGGCACGGCGACAATCTGTTCGCGAATTGTTTGATCGCGCTCGACGCGAAAACGGGCAAGCGGCTATGGCATTTCCAATTCGTCAAGCACGACGTTTGGGATCGCGATCTGCCTACGGCGCCGACACTCGTCACCGTTCGCCGCGAGGGCAAACCGATCGATGCAGTCGCGCAGATTACCAAGTCGGGGCATGTATTCGTCTTCGATCGTGTGACGGGCAAGAGCCTTTTCCCGCTCGAAGAGCGCGCCGTGCCTGCGTCGGACATCGAGGGCGAGCTGCTGGCGAAAACGCAATGGCTGCCGCTCGCTCCCCCGCCCTTCTCGAGACAGAAACTGACCGAAGACATGGTGCCAGAAGCGATGCGGGAGAAGTTTCGCGCGGTTCGCTCGGGCGATCAATTCACGCCGCCTTCGCTTGAGGGTACGGTGATCTTTCCCGGATTCGATGGCGGTGGGGAATGGGGCGGCGCGGCGTTCGACCCCGCGGCTCGCCGGTTGTATGTGAATGCGAACGAAATGGCATGGATTTTGCGCATCGTGCCCCGGCCGAAAGCGCGCGGCGTGGCGCGGGTTAGCGAAATCTATGCTGCGAATTGCGCCGGCTGTCATCGCGCGGATCGCAGAGGAACGCCGCCCGAGTTTCCTTCGCTGGTCGATCTCAAGAAGCCCGTAGCCGATGTCGAGAGCGTCGTTCGCAAGGGTGCGGGCCGTATGCCCGGCTACGCGCAATTGGGCGACGATGCGGTTACCGGTTTGTCCACTTGGCTGTTGGGCGGCGACGATGCGACCGTCCGTGTCCAGGGCGGAGGTGTCGGCTTGAAATACTCGACCGATGGGTACAACAAGTTCCTGACACCCGAAGGCCTGCCCGCCATCGCCCCGCCATGGGGCACGCTCACCGCGATCGATCTCGATAGCGGCAACTTCGCGTGGCGAATTCCATTCGGCGAGTTTCCTCAATTGGCCGATAAATCGACCGGTTCCGAGAACTACGGCGGAGCGATCATCACGAAGAACGGGTTGCTCTTTATCGCGGCGACAAATCACGACAAGAAAATCCGGGCGTTCGACAAATCGACCGGCAAACTCTTGTGGCAGCATGAGCTTCCGGCGGCGGGCAACGCCACTCCGGCGCTCTACATGCACGGCGGGCGCGAGTATCTGGTAATCGGCGCGGGCGGCGGAAAATCGAAAGCTCCGAGCGGTGGCGCTTACGTGGCCTTCGCGTTGCCGTGACTTCTTGCGTTACGCGCCGAGTCTACGAGTTCGGAGCGTACGTCTACGGGCGAACCAAACGATGGCCCCTAACGCGGCGGCACCCATCCAGATCGTCTCCGGTTCGGGGAGCACCAAGTAGTGATAGGTCACTGAGGCATACCAGTAATAGCCTGCAGAAGGGCTACTTTGCCAAACATATAAGTCTTCGCGTCCATCGACCATTGGCGCCTTCGATGGATTCAAGTCGAACGCGAAAACGAAGCTACTAGCTGCCCAAGCTCCGCCACCGACGAGCCCGCTTTGAAAAACAGCCAAGTCGACCGGATTGGCTGTGCTTCCACTAAACGCGCAGTCAACCGTCGCGTCGGGCGACCACGCACTGGGAACTCCCGTAAGGCCTGGATCACCGGAAAGCTGAACATCGGGATAGTGATGCGCCGCATGTTTTTCAAACGTGAATGGACCGATTATGCCGCCGCACGAATAGTCGTTTCGGATGTTGGACAGCGTGGTGACGATCGAATCGTGCTCAGGTGCCCAAGGAACGCGGTACAAAAACAAGTCTTGCGTGTAGATCTGCGCCGAAAGACTGTATTCGGCCTTGATTAGCAGGCCTAGGCTAGGGTCGAAGGCCATGCTCGGCGGGTTTGTAATGAAATCGGCACGTAAATAGGTAACTGTGGCTCCGAACGACGAGGAGCACAGAGCCCCGAATAGTAGAGCGCTCTTAATGAAACGCATGCTCAAGCCTACAAAGCCGCGCGCTTAGCGTCAACACAAAACGCTACCGCTCGCGATTCTTGCGCATGTAGACCTCAAACTTGCGCTTGGCCCGTTCGAGTTTCCAGCGCTTGTAAGCATCCTGGATTCCAACCAACAAGCCACGCGACGATGTGGACCGCCGCATCGCACGCTTATCGAGTCCGGATCGGATATAGAAAAACCCGATCACCATTCCGCCCAAGTGCGCGATGTGGCTGACGCCCGAGCCGCCGCGCCCGAAGAGCGCGAAAAACTCGATCGCGCCGAAAATCATCGCGGCGTACTTCGCCGGAATCGGGAACAGGAAACTGAACATCACGGGAGCGTCTTTAAGCAGCACGCCAAAGGCGAGAATCAGCCCGAAAATCGCGCCGGAAGCGCCAATGGTGGGCCGCATGTCGCCCGTAATCAGGCCGGCGGCGAGAACGCAGAGGCCCGCACCCACGCCGCACAGGAAGTAGTAGCGCAAGAACCGGTCGCGTCCCCAAATCTGTTCCACGGGAGCGCCGAACATGTACAACATCAGCATGTTCAGCAGGATGTGCCAAATGTCGTTGGCATCGTGCAAGAAGAGGTAGGTTAAGGGACGCCATAACTCGATCCACCGGGAAGGAGCGAGCGAAAAGAACCGGAACATCAGCCCCGGTCCGAAGCGCGATTCGAAGAAAAAGAGGACGAAAACGGCGATGTTGGCGAGGAGGAGGAGCTTGACGCCGGGGGGAACTCCGCCGACCCCAAACCCGCGCGGCGCGTAGGAGCGATCGGCGAATCCCATGCTTGCCTTCAGCCTAGCAAACCCCGGCCGGATTCACCGAGAATCGGGGCCGTCGCGGGAGCGGAGAGTGCATCTCCGCTCCCACCGGCGCCCCACAAGGACGACGCCGGTATCCCCGGAGGAGGAGGAACGCGACGCTTAAGGCCGAAACCGTTAGGCGGCTGCGGTTCGATCGTTCGCCGCGATTGTCCGGCGGTTCGGCAAAACGCGCACCGGCATCGAGCGCAAACGTTCTTGAATCTCGCGAGTCAGGTATGGCGCGGCCAAATTTAGACCGGCGGCCAAAGCGGCCCACACGATCCAACTGGACAGTACGCCTTCCGAGACGGCGAACGATTGAGTGATGCGCAACGAAGCGGTCAAGCTCCACAGCGCCATGACGCCCGCCAAGAAAGAGGCGCTCTTGGTGAACAAACTCACCAGCGCCGCCAAGTCCTCCGTGGCAGGGCGGATATCGAAGTTGTTCTTGTTCATTTCCGTGTTTCCCCTGCACTGGAATAGACGATTTCGCCCCACCTTTGGTTGCGGAAATCGGGGCCAACGCCCAAAGCGAAGGGGCCGAAGCTCGACCCCGAGCCCCGGCCCCCAAAGTTCCGCGAAGATTCCTCCCGCTTCGGTTCGAAACGAGCTACTTTCTCGGTTCCCGCACCTTTGGCGTCGCCAAATAGCCTACAATACGATCCTTCGCCACTTCATTCACGACGATCTCATACGGCTGCCGTGCGCCCGCCACTAGGAACTGCACGGGCTCGTTGACCGTCTTGTCTTTCTTTTCCGTCTTCTTGTCGTCGGCGGTTACTTCGATCGTGTACCGGTTCTTCTTCTGGTCGGCCTTCTTCAGCAGGATCGTAATGTCGCCGACTCGCTGCGCCTGTTTCGTCTTAGCGAGGTTGAACTCGAAATAGTTCCGCTCGCCGAGCGCCTTTAGCGCCTGTAGTTCCTTGCCGTTCGTCGCGATCAAGCCGCTTTGGACGCCCAAGTCGCCGGTAACGCGCTTCAAATCCTGAATCGTTTTGTCGAGCTCGGATTTCGTCGACTCGACTTTGGTGTCGAGCCGGGCCGCTTCCGTCTTGATCGTTTCGCCGAGCTTGGTTTCCGTCGCCGCGACGTTCGCTTTCACGTCGGAAAACTGTTGCTCGACTAACTGCTTTTGCTTCTCCTGCTCCGCCGACAACCGCGCCGCCAGTTCCTCCGCTTTCTTCGTAGCGTCGATCCGCGCTTGACCGGCGGCCATCGAAGCCTGCCGCTGGGCGGCATCCAGTTGATCGCGCAAAGATTCGACCGTTCGACGTTGCGTTTGGGCGGTGACGGCAGCGGCCTCCCGAACGGTGGCGACTTCGCGCGACGCTTGATCGCGCAGCTTCGCCATATCGCCTTTCACGTCTTCGAGCTGGAAATACAGGTATATCGACGCGGCGAGTAGCGCGACCACCGCGCCAAACAGTACCGCGAATTTGGTCCCCGAAGAGTTATCCGGCGGGGGGCCGTAGGGGTTGGAATAACCCGGATCGCTCATGGTAGTAGTAACTTCCTCCTTTACTATCCTAGGCGATCTTACTCCGCGTTTCGCCGAACCGCCTTAGGACATTACACTTAGCTCGACGCGCCACCGGCCGGTGTGGTTTCGCGAAGACTGGGTGCGGGACGGGCGAAATCGAGTGTCTCCTGCTTCGGCACTCCCGGCTCGAAGCAGCGGCGGCATCGCGCCTCATACGCGCCCATTGCACCGACAACGATCAGCGCTTCGGAATCGAGCAGGCGCTGCGTATGCTTTGCCGGATTGCCGCAACGCATACAAATCGCAAGCGTCTTGGTGATCGATTCCGCGAGACAGAGCAAGTCGGGCATCGGCGGAAAGGGCCGCCCCAGATAGTCGGTGTCCAGCCCGGCGACAATCACCTGTTTGCCTGCGTCGGCCAGCCGCTGCGTGACTTCTACCAATCCCGGGCCGAGGAAATTCGCCTCGTCGATGCCAACCACTTGCGTCCGCCAATCGAGCGCTTCGAGAATCGCTCGCGGCTCCTTCACCGATTCGCCCTTCATGCGCGAATCCGAGTGCGAGACGATTTCGTCCTCGGAGTAGCGCACGTCGATCGCGGGTTTGAAAACCTGGACGCGTTTTCGGGCGATGCGGGCGCGGCGCAGGCGTCGAATCAGTTCCTCGCTCTTGCCGGAGAACATCGGGCCGCAGATCGCTTCGATCCAACCGGCCGATCCCTGCATCACTTCCATGGGTCGCGCCGCTCCGGCATCAAACGCGCCGCTCCAGATACAGCGCTAAGCACTCTTCGAGCGGCTCCATGGGCGCGATCCCCAATTCGCGCAGCCGGGCGTTGTCGAGCGCCGAGTATGCCGGGCGCTTCGCCGCCGTGCGGTACTCGCGCTCATTCGTCGCGCGCACTTCGGGATCGAGACCGGCGAGCCGGAAGATGGTCTTCGCCCATGCGAACCACGACAGCGGCTCGCCGCCGCCCGCATGAACCACACCGTCCACGCCACGCTCCACAAGGTCCGCGGTCACGCGCGCCAGTTCGGGGGCGTATGTCGGCGACGCGACATGATCCTCGACCACACGGATCGGCTGGCGCGTGCGTGTTTGCTCGGAAGCCAAACGCAGCATGAGCTCGACGAAGTTCCCGCGCGCGGTGCGCCGCCCCGCCGGTCCGAAAACTCCGCAGGTCCGTACGATGAGCGCCCGGTCGAGATACGCACGGGCGTAAAACTCGCCCGCGAGCTTCGACACTCCGTAGGCGCTGAGCGGACGCGGCGCGTCGGTTTCGACATAGGATCGTCCGGCGGTCCCATCGAAGACGTAATCCGTCGAGAAGTGCACCAGACGCGCGTCGCACTGGCGGCAGGCGAGCGCCAGATTGCGCACGGCGAGACCGTTTACCTGATACGCGGCCAACGGTTCGCTTTCGGCAATATCCACCTGATTGTAGGCGGCGGCGTTGAGGACAACGTCGGGAGAGGCGGCGGCTAGCGTATTCTCCACCGCGCGCTGGTCGGAAATGTCCAGGTCGCCGCGGTCGAGGCCGCGGACGCTCCAGCTTCTTTGGGCAAACTCGCGGGTCAGCTCATGGCCAAGCTGTCCCGCCGATCCGATAACGATGGCGGAAGGCATTCGGAAAGGGGTACTTCCCGAGGATAGCGCGGGCTGGAACTACGCCGCGGTTCGCGCGGGCGCAAGAGACGGCATCTCGGCGCTCAGCGCGCGAGTGAGGCTGCTCAGATCGTCCAAGTGGGCAAGCGCCTGCTCCAGTTCGAGACCCACAGCATAGCGGCCCAGGCGCGAGGGCGTACAGTAGCAGACCTCGCCGAGAATCAGCTGGTCGTCCATCTCGACGCGCACGGCCGATCCGGCGGGAATCTGCGCGTTCACACCCAACCGCATGCCGCGTCCCGAGTAATCGAGTACGGCGGCTTCCATCGGAGTGTCGTGTTCTCCACCGGCGCTCAGCACGGTCAGCATCACGGGACGATTCGTTTCGATTCGGTTCTCTCGTCGGCGTTCCACGAGAAGCCTATCGGACCAGCGGGCGGTTTCTTTTAGAATTTTCCGGAGATAAGTGCGAAATTAACGCTAATTGAGGCCGAATACTAACGCCGCGAGCGTCGCCGCTCCGGCCAGCACCATTAACGCCTGACGCACCGCCGGGGCCACTCCCGGCCCCGCAAGCGTCGCGAAACTAGGGGCATGAGGGCGCTGGGTGGCCCGTTTTGGGGCCGGAGTTTCGGGCGGAGGCATCATCGGCGAGTCTTCCAGCCGCGTTCGCACCCGCGATGGCAGTCCCCGGAGACGTTTCGCCAATTCGCGCCGGCCGCCCCGGTTGGCGATGAAGATCGTCGCCGCCGCGTGGCCGGTGGTAGTGCGCAGCAGGCGCTGGCGGACTTCGGAATCGAGATCGTCGAAGGAATGTACGACGCGGGTCGCCGTCCCTTCCGATACGAAGATCGTCGAACAACGCAGCGTATAGGCCTTCTTCGATGCCGCCATTAACTAAACCTCCCGCAACACGGGTGCTGGAGCGACCGCGCCGGCTGCCGCGAACTCCCGCCGGGCGTCGAACCGGTCGATCGTGCCCGCTTCCTCCAAAGTCACGTCGATGAACCCGAGCGCGGCTTTCGATAGCGCCTTATCTTTGCGGTAAATCAATCCCAAACGGCGAATCATCGGTTCCGGACCCAAGGAAATCGAAACCAGCTTACCCGATGCGATCTCCTCGCGGCAGTGCGAGGCGGCGAGAAAGCTCAACCCGAGCCGCGCCATTACGAATCGTTTGATCATTTCCGTGGAATCGAGTTCCATCGAAACCTGCAAGCGATCCTCGACGCCTTCGAGCCACGCGTTCAATCGGGCGCGCGTGGTTCCGGATTTCGGTAGTAGTAAGGTATGCGCCTGTACGTCTTCGGCCGTTACTACGCGCCGGTCCGCTAGGGGATGCCTTGGGTGCGCGATTAAGCGGATTTCGTCCGAATGAATCTTTACTACTTGCAGCTTCTTCTCTTCGACCGGAAGCTGTGTGATTCCGAAGTCGGCCAGATTATCGTGCACGGCTTGGACGATGCGATTGCCGTAACTGCGGTCCACTAAAAGCTGTACGTTGGGATAGAGGGCTTTGTATTTCGAGAACACTTCCGGCAAGACGTAAATGCAGGTAGCCTCGTTGGCGGCGATGACGAGTTCGCCGCGAGGAACGCGGTCCAGTTCGTTAATCGCGTCTTGCGCACGGCGGCGGAGGTCGAGGATCTGCTCGGCGTACTCGGCCAGAATGCGCCCGGAGGTCGTTAGCGCGATCTTCGTACCCAGGCGTTCGAAGAGCGTTGTATTCAACTCCTGCTCGAGTTGCCGGATCTGCGCGCTAATGGCCGGTTGCGTGCGAAAACAGGTTTGCGCGGCTTTCGAAAAGCTCTTGAGCCGGACGATCTCGAGAAACGTATGAAGCTGGTCCAGGTCCATGGCGGCGCAATCCGAGCCCAATCCCCTAAATTCGGATGGTCCGAGTATACCATCGGGATTCTCGCCGTTCGTATTCTTCTCCTTTTGTCCGCCTTAATGCCGTGCGTAGCGGCCCTTAGGCCGGAAAACGTACTCGTAGTGCGGAACGACGCCTCCCTGCGGTCGCGCGAAATCGCCGAGCACTATTTGCGGCGGCGCGCGATTCCGCTCGCGAATTTGTGCGCCATCCGGGCTCCGGACAACGAACGAATTTCGCGAACCGAGTACCGCTCGACGGTGGAGGCTCCCGTTCTGCGATGCGCCGCCGCGCGTCCCGCGATTCTGGCGATCGTACTGACACAGGGAGTGCCATTGCGAATCCTGCCGTCGCCCGGAGCGCAACCTCGCACCACCGACGCCGCATCGGTCGATTCGGAACTGGCGGGGGTTAAGCTCGCGGGAAACGGCCCAGCGGCGAATCCTTACTTCCGGCGGCGCGACGCGGAGTTCGACCGCTCGCGATTTCCGATGTTTCTCGTCCTGCGGCTCGCGGCGTACACGGTATCCGATGTGAAGCGCGCGATGGAGCGGTCGCTTGAAGCAGGCCGCACTCCGGGACTGGCCGCGCGCGGAAAAGCCGTCATCGACATGCGCAACGATTCGGACGACGGTCCGGGCGACGGATGGCTGCGGGACGCCGCGATCAAGCTACCAGCCGATCGGGTGATCTTCGACCAGTCGGCCAAAGTCGTAGAAGGCGTACAGCAGGTCATCGCTTACGCGGGTTGGGGATCGAACGATAAGAACCGAAAATCGCGGAGGCTCGGCTTCGGCTGGCTGCCGGGCGGTGTCTACACGGAGTATGTTTCGACCAACGCGCGCACGTTCGCGCAACCGCCCGCGTCGTGGAAAATCCTGGGGACTTGGTCCGACCAGTCGAGTTGGTTCGCGGGAAGCCCGCAAAGTCTCACCGCCGACGCGATCGCCGATGGAGCGTCCGCCGCCACGGGCCATGTGGACGAACCGTTTCTCGACGCCACCCCCCGCCCGGAAGAGCTACTGCCCGCGTATCTGCTGCGCGGACGCACGCTCGCCGAGGCATACTATATGTCGATCCCCTACTTGAGTTGGATGAATATCTGCGTGGGCGATCCGCTGATGCGTTTGGGGTCGTGAAGGGCTATGCCGTTATTCGGCGATTCGTTTGGTACGCGGCGTGCACGCGGTTTGTTGGATGTACAAAACCGAAAGTCTCAGAGCGCGCCGAGCCGAATCTACGTTGTCCTTCCTACCGTCCGCAACCCACTGAAATCCCTCGCCAAACCCGTCAACTCCCCACCCGGCCTCGCGCTCTGAGCCTAATTCGGGGAAACCGAACATCCCTGGCAAAAACTTGCCGGGGCGGCAAAATCTAGACGCTCGCCGGATCGGGGTGCTTGTAACCGGCACGGTATGGGCGCGCGTACTTCGTATCCCAATCGACGGTACGGCCGGTCCGCATCGCCAAATTCGCCAGAATGCACGCCGCCGAAGAAATGTAGCCCTGCTCGATGTCGGCCACAGGCTTTGAACGGTTGTCGATGGCTTCGAGGAAGTTCAGCATGTGATGCCGGATGGCGGGCGCGACATGCTTTTCAAGGTCTTTCTCGACCTTGTCCTCGGGATACTCTTCGAGTTCATACTTCACGTCGCGATGGACCTTCTCACCCGGACCCAGGGGCGCGAAATCGTAACCCATGACGCCCGCCCGTAAGGTTCCCTTGTCGCCGTAAATGGTCGCACCCCAGGGGTACTGCGGGTCCGGCGGATGGCCCCACGACCGGTGCGTCCAGTTGACCTTGATCTCCCCGAAATCGAACGTCGCCTCCTGCGTGTCGGGGATATTCGCCTTGCTCGCCTTGTCGATCAGAATGCCGCCGCTGGAAGCGATGCGAGTGGGCGCGCCCAAATCGAGCATCCAGCGCACCATGTCGAGCATGTGGACGCACATGTCGCCCATGATGCCGTTGCCGTACTCCTCGAAGGCTCGCCACCGCCGCGGGTGGACGAGCGGATTGTAAGGGCGCATGGGCGCGGGACCGGTCCACAGCTCGTAGTCGAGATGCGCGGGGGGAGCCTGATCCGGCGGATTCTCCTTCGCACGCATGTGATAGTAGCAATAGACTTCGGCGTAGGCGACTTTCCCGAGTTTTCCCGTCTTGACGATTTGCTCGCGCGCCTCGACCAAGTGCGGTGTGGAGCGGCGTTGCGTGCCGATCTGGACTACGCGTTTGTATTTACGCGCGGCGGCGAGCATCGCCTGCCCCTCGACGACATCGACGGAAATCGGCTTCTGACAGTAAACGTCCGCGCCGGCTTTCACCGCCTCGATCATGGCGAGGGCGTGCCAATGATCGGGCGTGGCGACGAGCGCGATGTCCAGACCGCTTTGCTTGAGCATCTCGCGATAGTCGGCGTAGGTTTGAGGGCGTTGCTTCGACGCTTGCCGGTTGCCGAGCTGTGTGGCCGCCGCGTCGAGCATGTTCTTGTCGGGGTCGCACAGCGAGACCACCTCGACGTTCGGCGCCACTTGCAGCAGACGGATCAAATCGCACTTGCCATACCAGCCGCAGCCGATGAGGCCCACACGCCGTTTTTTCTGGGTATCGGCGGCATAGAGCGATGCCGCGAGAGACGAGGAAAGAAAGTGCCGCCGTTCCATGGTGGCGAGTATATTCCAACGCGTTCGGTTAGGCGAGGTTCGGCTAGGCGCGAAAACGCGCGATATCGGCGACTTCGGCTTCCGTCAATCGCCACGCCGCCGCGCCGATCACGCCCGGCAGTTGATCCGCCGAGCGCAAGCCGACAATGGCGGCGGTGACTTCCGGGCGGCGCAGGGTCCAAGCGATCGCAGCCTCTCCTGGCGTCCGTCCGTAGCGCGCGGCGATTTCGCGGAGCAGTTCTACCAACTCTAAGTTGCGGGTCAACAGCGGTTCTTGGAAGTTCGGCGTGCGCTTCCGAAAATCGTCGTCCGGCATTTGGGCGATGCGCTCGCGAGTCATGCGTCCGGAGAGCAAACCGCTCTTCATTGGCGAGTAAACCAGTGTGCCGATGCCTCGCTCCGCGCAGTAGGGCAACTGCGAGTTTTCGATTTCGGGCGAGACGATCGAGTAGGGCGGCTGCAGCGAAGTTACCGGAGCGATGGGCCGGATGCGTTCCAATTGCGCGACGCTATAGTTCTAGACGCCGATCCAGCGAACCTTGCCTTGCCTCTGCAACTCCGCCATCGCCTCAAAGCCTTCCTCAATGTCCTCGTCGGGTTCGGGCCAGTGCATCTGGTAGAGGTCGATGACGTCCACTTTGAGGCGGCGCAGGCTGTTCTCGCACTCCTCGAAAATCGACTCGCGCTTGATGCGCTTGACGATCTGGCGATTGTCGTCCCAGCACCGGCCGCACTTGGTGAAGATGTAAGGTTTAGCGGAGACGCCCTCGACCGCTTTCGCGACAACCTCTTCCGAATGACCGAGTCCGTAGACTGGCGCCGTGTCGATCCAGTTGATCCCGGCTTCAAGCGCCGCGCGGATCGCTCCGATCGAATCGGCGTCGTCCTGATGACCCCAAGCGAACGCCCAACCGCCGCCGCCGATCGCCCAAGCTCCGACGCCCAGCGGAGTGATCTCGAGATCGCTATTGCCCAGCAGCCGCTTGATCACTTACAGGGTCTCGAAGGTGCGGAAAAAGTAAGCCAACTCGGCTTGTGCGGTGTAATCTGCGTCGGAACCGTGCACGCAGTTGCGGCCCGTCGATTCGGCAAAGGTGCGCCGGATGGTTCCCGCGTCGGCGTGCTGTGGATTGGTCGCTCCCATCAATTTGCGCCACTCGGCGACGGCGTCGTCCTTTTCGAGACACATGACGTAACACGGGCCCGAGGTCATGAAGTTGACCAGTTCCTCGAAGAACGGCTTTCCTTCGTGCACGGCGTAGAAACCTTTAGCCTCCGGTTCGGTAAGCCGCGCCATGCGGAGCGCCTTGATCTTGAATCCGTTCTCTTCGATGAGCGCGAGAATCTTCCCGGCCAGTCCGCGCTCTACCGCGTCCGGTTTGATAATGGCGAACGTTTTGTTCATGACTAACGGGGTCCTTTACTTCAAATGCCTGGCAAGCGTCGCGCCCAGATCGGCGGGCGAAACGCAAACGTCGATACCGGCGGCGGTCATCGCGGCCATCTTGTCCGATGCCTTGCCGGAACCGCCCGAGATGATCGCACCCGCATGTCCCATGCGTCGTCCGGGCGGCGCGGTCTGCCCGCAAATAAAGCCGACGACCGGCTTCTTCACGTTCGCTTTGACATAAGCGGCGGCGGTCTCTTCGGCATTACCGCCGATCTCGCCGATCATGATGATCGCGTGCGTGTCGGGATCCTCGTTAAACAGCTTTAGAGCGTCTACGAAGGTAGTGCCGATAATCGGGTCGCCGCCGATGCCGATGCAGGTCGATTGGCCGATCCCCAACTTCGTGAGCTGTCCTACCGCCTCATAGGTCAGCGTTCCCGAGCGCGAGACGACGCCGACATGCCCTTCGAGATGAATGTGTCCGGGCATGATTCCGATCTTGCACTTGCCCGGCGAAATCACTCCGGGGCAATTCGGTCCGATCAGTCGCGTGGACTTACCTTTGAGATACGCCCACACCTTGGCCATGTCGTTCGCGGGAATGCCTTCGGTGATGCAAACGACCAGCGGCAATCCAGCGTCCGCCGCTTCCATGATCGCGTCGGCGGCGAACGGCGGAGGCACGAAAATCACGCTGGCGTTCGCACCGGTCGCACTTACGGCTTGGGCGACGGTATCGAAGACCGGACGGTCGAGATGGGTGGTCCCACCCTTACCCGGCGTGACTCCGCCGACTAAGTTCGTGCCGTAAGCGACGGCTTGTGTGGCGTGGAACGTACCTTCCTTGCCGGTAAATCCCTGCACGATGAGGCGAGTGTTTTTGTCGACCAGGACGCTCATTTCGCCACCGCCGAAACGACCTTCTCGGCCGCGTCTTTCATGCCGTCGGCCACCGTGAAGTTGAACCCACTCTCGATCAGGATTTTCTTGCCCTCTTCGACGTTCGTACCTTCCATCCGCACCACGACGGGGATCGTGAACCCGAGTTCGCGCGCCGCGTTCACCACGCCCGTGGCGAGAATGTCGCAACGCAGGATGCCCCCGAAAATATTGATCAAAACGGCCTTCACGCCTTTGTCGGAAAGCAGAATCCGGAAGGCGTTCTTAATCTGATCGGCATTCGCGCCGCCGCCCACATCGAGGAAGTTCGCCGGCGCGCCGCCCGCGTACTTGATGATGTCCATGGTGGCCATCGCCAAACCCGCGCCGTTCACCATGCAGGCGACGTTGCCGTCGAGCTTGATGTAGTTGAGCGAGAACTTCGAAGCTTCGACCTCAAGAGGATCCTCTTCCTCGAAATCGCGTAACTCGAGTAAGTCCTTGTGCCGGTAAAGCGCGTTGTCGTCGAGGTTGATTTTCGCGTCGAGCGCCACCACGCGCCCGTCTTTCGTCAGGATCAATGGATTGATCTCGGCGATGGAGCAGTCGTACGCCTCGTACGCTTTCACCAGAGCCTGAATCGTCTGTACGGCCGCGTTGACGCTCGCCGCGGGGATGCCGATGCCGAACGCCAACTTACGCGCTTGAAACGCGCTCAAACCGAGGCCGGGCTCGATCGCCTCTCGAAGTATTTTTTCCGGGCTGTGCGCGGCGACTTCTTCGATCTCGACGCCGCCCTCGCTCGACGCCATCACTACGTTCTTTCCGATGGCGCGATCGAGCGTGATCCCCAGGTAAAATTCTTTTTCGATCGGTAACTGCTCTTCGATCAAAAGGCGTTTCACCAAGCGGCCTTCGGGGCCGGTCTGGTGAGTGATTAACGTCATGCCCAGAATTTTCTCGGACAACTCGCGCGCTTCGGCGACGGTTTTCGATAACTTGACGCCGCCGCCTTTGCCGCGTCCGCCCGCGTGGATTTGCGCCTTAACAACCACCGCGCCGCCCAAAGCTTTGGCCGCCGCCTCCGCTTCGTCCGGAGTGAACGCCACTTCGCCCTTGGGCACAGGAACCCCGTATTTGGCCAAGAGCGCCTTGGCCTGATACTCATGAATTTTCATCGGAAACTAGAAGCTTAACATGCCCCTTCTTCCCTACCTGCACCGCGTAATCGCGCGCGAAACCCTGACCGCGGTCGAGGCCGAAGACGCCATGAACGCGATTCTCGCGGGCGAGGCGACTACCGCGCAGATCGCGTCATTTCTAGTCGCGATGAAGATGAAGGGCGAGACGGCGGACGAGTTAGTCGGCTTGGCGCGAGCGATGCGCGGGCGGGCGAACAAGGTCGAGACCGGGCTTCCTCTGGTCGTCGATACTTGCGGAACGGGCGGCGACGGCGCGGGGACGTTCAACATCTCAACCGTCACCGCGCTCGTTGTCGCGGGCGCGGGAGTGCCGGTAGCGAAACACGGCAATCGCAGCGTATCCGGGCACTTCGGCAGCGCGGACTTGATGGAGGCTCTTGGCGTTCGGATCGCGATGTCGCCGGAAGAAGCAGCGCGCGCAATTCGTGACACGGGCATTGGATTTCTCTTCGCTCCGAATATTCATCCCGCGATGAAGCACGCCGCGCCCGCCCGCCAGGAACTGAAGATGCGAACGGTGTTCAATCTACTTGGACCGCTGACCAATCCGGCCGGCGCGCAAGTGCAGATCGTCGGTGCGCCCTCGCCGAGCGCGGCGCGCTTGATGGCGAGCGCTCTCGCGGAACTGGGCGGACGCGGCTGGGTGGTGCATGGATCGGACGGTCTCGACGAGATCACGAGTACCGGCCCGACGAGCGTCTGGGAGATCGGCGGCGGCGAGCTTGAGATCGCGCCGGAGGACTTTGGTGTCGAGCGAGCGGCTCCAGAATCTCTCCGTGGCGACCCCGTGGCGACCGCTCGCGCAGTGCTGGCGGGTGAGCGCGGACCGGCGCGGGACATCGTGCTGATGAACGCAGCAGCGATGTTGTTCGTCGCAAAAGCGGCTGGGGACTATCGCGAGGCGGTGGCGAACGCCGCGCGATCGATCGATTCCGGATCGGCGTTGGCGAAGTTGGAAACGCTGCGGTACTCCTGAGCGTCGAAGCGGCTAAATCCTCCGCAACAATTCCCGAGCGTCCCCAGGTAGTGGCCGTGCGCCGAAACGCGCCTCCACGTAAATGTTTGTAAGCCGGATGGCCGCGTCGCGCCAGGGCGCTTCGGGCAAGGCTCGCGCGAACTCGCCCGGCGTCATCCAAGATGGCTTATGGACCCCCTTGCGTTCGACGCGGCGGAGCATTGCCGCGTATAGGCGGCCGGCTTCCGCTACCTGCCTTTCTCGCCGCCAACCCGGCGCGAATCGCCATCCGAGCATCGCCAACCCCACCGCCGCCACACCCGCCAAAGCGCCCCAGGCGATGCGCTCCCACGCGATGTTTACAAGCGACAGCCGCGAACCTTCGAAGCTCGCCGCCAACGCAAACTGTTGATCGAGCGAGTACCCTAACACCCAGTCTCTCCACCATGTGTCCATCGCGTCGGTGTAGGCGAGCCATTGAGCGGGTTCGGGTGGATTCGGATCGGCGGGTGTCGGATCGAACGTCACCCATCCGCGTCCTTCGATCCAAGCCTCCACCCAAGCGTGCGCGTCGGACGCTCGCAGCACGGTCCAGCCGGTGAGAGGATTGAGTTCCCCGCCCTGAAATCCGGTCACGACACGAGAGGGAACGTTGACCACGCGCAGCAGAACCGCCATGGCCGACGCGAAGTATTCGCAGTGTCCGGCGCGACGCTCAAAGAGAAAATGCGCGAGCGGATCGGCGGGCTTCGTGTCCGGCGGCGAGAGCGTGTAGGCGAAGCTCTGCAGGTAGCGTTCGATAAGTTGCGGAGCGCCCAACTCACGGGCCAGCGCGATCACGCGCGGATCGAGCGGGGGCAATTTCAGATAGTCGAGGCGAGTCTCGGCCGTGAGCGCCGAGGCGTCCAGGCTTCCGAGCAGCGTATTCACGCCGAAGCGAACTCCGTTCTGGTTCGGCAAACCGGTGCGGATCGCGCGATCGGAAGTGCGCCAGACCGGGGTCATCGTCGTCTGCAGAAACTCCGGAGCGCCGGGCAAAAACAAAACGTCGGCGGCCACTAACTGCTGATGTACCTCGAACGTCTGGCGGCGGCCGGGACGACGGCGCTCTTCATCGGCGGCGAGGGGCACCAACCCGTTATCGGGATAGAGCGCCGAGCCACGTTCGGGCGGCGACCACCAGCGAATCCCGTCGAACTCGCGGAGCGCCACGCCGCGCCATTTGAGATAAGGAACGCGATCGCCGCTGAGCGCCCGCACGTGCAAAACAGGAGTCGTGCGGCGCTTTACCTCGGCCATGCGGCCCAAAAGAATCTGATTGCCGAAGCCGCCGAGAAGGAGTCCGCGGGGCGCGAGATGCTGATACGCCGTCCGCGCCGTTCGCGGCAACATTAAGAACAAGAGAGCGCCGAGGAACACCGTACCGGCGGTGATCGCGATCGACAAAAGTACCAAGCGCACCACCGCGCCCCGCACCGGTTTGCCTTGACGCGCCACTTCGCCCGCCGCCAACGCGGTCACCGCGCAAACGGCGAACAAAAGATACAGCGCGAGCACGAACGCCGAGCCCTGCGCGAACGCCGAGACCGCCGCTCCCGCGAGGGCGGTAATCCAGACCACCGAAGCCCACGCGCCGCGATAGGCAAGCGCCGTCGCGCCTAGCAGAGCCAAAACAACGAGAACCAATTCGTTCGGAGCGAACCGGTCGCTCACTAGCGCGCCGGTCCAAGCGAACCAGATCGCGCCGGTCAGCGCCCATCGGCGAAGCGCGACGATCGGCGTAGCGGGAAGCGATGCGGCGGTGGGGGACATAGCGGCGGCCCGCACGTCCGCGATGGTAGCATCGGCTAAGAAACTCGCGAATGGCAAAATACAAAGCCGCGCGGGGAAAGAAGGCGGATGCGCCGAGTAACGCTCGCGCCATTCCCTGCCTCATCCTCGTTTTGGGCGCGATCGTGGCGCTGGCGTTCCTCTTCTACTACAGCTTGAAATCCCAGGTGAATTCGTGAAGGCGCGAATCGATGGTCGCGCCCCTGACCAACTTCGCGAGGTCAGGATCGCGACTAACTATCTGGCGACCGCCGAGGGCTCGGCGCTCATCGAAGTGGGCCACACGCGCGTGTTGTGCGCGGCGACCGTGGAAGAGACGGTTCCCCCCTTCTTGCGCGGGCAAGGGAAAGGCTGGGTGACCGCCGAGTATTCAATGCTGCCCCGCGCCACGGCGCAGCGCACGCCACGCGAAGTGACGAAGGGACGGCAGAGCGGAAGGACTCTCGAAATCCAGCGGTTGATCGGGCGGTCGCTGCGCGCCATCGTCGATCCCGCGGCGCTCGGCGAACGAACCGTGATCGTCGATTGCGACGTGCTGCAAGCGGACGGTGGTACCCGTACCGCATCGATCACCGGAGCGTATGTCGCGATGACGCTCGCACTGCGTAAGTACGTCGCGGCGGGCACGCTCAAGAAATCGCCGATCGTCGATTCGGTCGCCGCCACCAGCGTCGGGATCGTGGATGGAACGGCGATGCTCGATCTCTGCTACGAAGAGGATCGCGATGCGCACGTCGATGCGAACGTCGTTCTCATCGGTGCGGGCCGATTCGTAGAATTCCAGGCGACTGCCGAGCATTCGCCTTTCGACGACGCGCAGATGGCGGCGTTGGTCGACTTGGCGCGAGGCGGGATCGCCCGATTGCGCGAGTTTCAACATGCGGCTCTGGGCGGCGACAACCAACGCCGGTAAGCTGCGCGAGTTCGCGCTCGCTTCGGGCGGCGAATTCGTCATCGAATCGTTTGCGGTGGGCGAGGCTCCCGAAGAAACGGGCTCCAGTTTCGAAGAGAACGCCGCCATCAAGGCTTGCGCTTATTCGGCTCGGGTCGAGGGGCTTCTGTTTGCCGAGGATTCCGGGTTGTGCGTTGACGCGCTCGGCGGAGCGCCCGGGATTTATTCCGCGCGGTGGGCGGGTGACGACGCGGCGAACAATCGCAGGCTGGTGGAGTCGATGCGCGACGTCTCGAATCGCCGGGCGCGCTACGTAGCGGCGATCGCGTTAGCCCGAGGCGGCGAGTTACTCGAGACATTCCGCGGCGAAGTGGAAGGCGAGATCGTCGATGAAGCCCGCGGATCGGGGGGATTCGGTTACGACCCTTATTTCTACTACCCTCCCTTTGCTGCAACTTTCGCGGAACTCGCGCCGGAGCGCAAGTTCGAGGTGAGTCACCGCCGCCGCGCGCTCGACCGGCTGTTCGCGTACTTACGCCAGTACAGGTAGCCAATCATCGTTTTGGCGTCGAAGATCTCGCCGCTCGCAATCATTGCGTCGATCTCGCGTCCTGTGAACCAACGCTTCTCGATTCGCTCGTCGTCCATCGGTGCCGCCGTCCCTTCGCTTAAGTTTTGGGCGAGATAGATGGTCATGATTTCGCCGAGGAATCCGGGGCTGGGGATGAAGCGCACCAGCTTCTCCCATTTCTTCGCCCGGCAGCCGGTTTCTTCCTTTAACTCGCGTTTCGCCGCTTGTAAGGCGGTCTCGCCCGCGTCGATTTTCCCCGCCGGAAGTTCCCACAGGTATTTCTCGGCCGGCAGCCGGAACTGGCGCACCAGCAGAATACGCCGCTTCTCGTCGACGGCCATCATGACCGCAGAGCCGGGGTGGCGGACGATGTTCCGTTTGATTTCGAACCCATCGGAATCGACGGCTACGTCTTCGGTAACGGAGAATAAGGAGCAGGCAAAGCGCTCGATGGAGGAAACTCGCTGCATGAAGATATGGTGCCTGATCGCGCTTGCGGCGCCGCTGGCCGCGCAGGACGTCTCGCGCGACCTGATGCGGTCGGCGATCGCGAACTACGAGAAATCGCTCGCGCGCGCGGGCGATCTACTCTTCGAGCGCCGGGTGGAATCGCGTCAGCTTGAGGCCTCCGGCGCGGTGCGTCAAATGCAGACCTTTCTCGTCCGCCGCGAACTCATCGAAGATTTGCCGGTCAGCCGTCTCATTGAGCGCGATGGGCGGCCCCTGCCCGCGGAGGAGATCGCCAAACAACAAGCCAACATTCGGAAGGCGATCGACGAGTATCGGAAACAGACGCCGGAGGAGCAAAAGAAACGGCTGAACAATTCAGCCGGAATCGGCGGACGCGAAATGGAGTTTCTTCGGGAAATGCCCGACGCGCTCGACTACAAATACCTCGACAGCGTTTGGGAAGAAGGGCGCGAAGTGATGCGGTTCGAGATGTCGCCGCGAACGGGCTACAAGCCGAAACATCTTCAGGCGCGCGTGTTCGAGAAAGTGCGCGGAGAGATTCGCGTCGATAAAGCGGCGGCGGAAATCCGGTTGGTAGACGCCGAGGTGTTCGACACCGTGAACGTCGGCGGCTTCCTCGCAAAGATCGAAAAGGGCACCCGATTCCTGATCGAGCGCAAGGCGTTCGCGGGCGATCATTGGGTGCCGGAGCGGATTCGGATCAAGTTCGGCACCAAGATCATGATGGTGAAGTCGATCCGGCAGGAGACCGAAAGCCGCTTCACCGGGTATCGCGTGTGGCGGGCCGCGTCGGGCGGTTAACACTCGGCCAAGCTATCTCGTCTTTCCAGCATGGTGTTCCTTGTACTGGCCCTGTCCGTCTCTGTGCCGGGGTCTCCGCATCGCGTCGCGGCCGGCGATTTCAATGGCGATCGGCGAGTCGATCTGGCGGTGGCTTGCGAGAAATCTCTCGCCGTTCTGATCCAGGATCCGGAGGGCGGATTCTCCGAAACGTCGCGCCTGGCTCTGCCGCGAACGCCAACGGAGCTCGCCGTCGCCGACTTCAACCGCGACGGCCGTCTCGATATCGCCGCCGCCGATCACGACACTTACGCGATCGAGATGCTTTTGGGCGACGGCAAGGGCGCATTTGCGCGCGGACCGCTGACGCGCGCCAAGACGACGGGCAAGCCGCATATTCACGGGCTGCTCCAGGGCGACTGGAATCGCGACGGCCGCGCCGATCTCATTCTGTTTAGCGTCGACGAAGGCCACATGATCGTCCTCATCGGAGACGGCGAAGGCCGCTTCGCACCCGGCCGCGTCATCAAGAGCGGCTCTTGCGAGAACCCGGCGGTGGGCGATTTGAATGGCGATGGGATCGACGATCTAGCCGTGCCCGCCATTCATCACCGGCAATTGCAAATTTGGATTGGCGATGGAAAAGGCGATTTCACGCTTGCGCCCGAAGCGATGTATCGCGTGCCGAATCGTCCGTTTTTCGCCGCCATCGGCGATCTGAATGGCGATGCCAAACCCGACATCGCCGTTACTCACGACGACACTTCGGAAATCTCGGTGTTGCTAAACCAAGGCGGCGGTAAGTTTCGATTGTCGGAAGCGCCGCCGAAGTTTCGCGGCCGGCCTTACGCGGTTGGCATTCGCGAGAGCCAAGTGCTCGCGGCCATGGGCGACGGTGTCCAAAGCGGCGCGGGCCGGCTATTCATCGCCGAACCCGAAACTTACGACATGATGATGGCCGATCTCGACGGTGACAAGCGGCCCGATCTCATTGGAGTTCATCCAAAGGCGAACAAGCTGACGATCCTGCTTACTTCCGCAAGAGCGCGGTGAATTCGTCCGCCGGAAGCGTATTCACGACATCGCTCTTATCGAGCCACGCGCGCCGCGCCGTCAGCACACCGTACCGAATGTTGGCAAGATGGCGCGGATGATGCGCGTCGGTCGAGATCACAAACTTCGCGCCGCGAGCCTTCGCCGCGCGCAGCATCGTGTCGCTTAGGTCAAGCCGCTCGGGAGAAGCGTTCAACTCCAGCCACACGCCTCGCTTTACTGCGGCGTCCACCACCCGGTCGAAATCGAATGGGAAACCGTCGCGATGCAGCAAAACCCGGCCCGTAGGATGTCCGATGGCGCGCACATACTTGTTGTCGATGGCGGCCAGATAACGGTCCGTCATCTCCTCAGGCGAGAGGTTCATGTAGCTGTGGACGCTGGCGATCACCATGTCGAGCGCGGCGAGCGCCTCATCGTCGAGGTCCATTTTGCCGTCGCGCAGGATGTCGCACTCAATCCCGGAAAACACGCGTAACGCGTAGCTTGCCTGATCGTCGCGAACCCGCCGCGCGAACGCGATGGCGCGCTTCTCGTCGAGACCGTTCGCCATGGCGAGGGCCTTCGAGTGATCGGTGATGGCGATGTATTCGTGGCTCAGCGCGCGGGCGTGTTCCGCCATCTCTTCCAGCGAGGCGCGACCATCCGTCTCCGTGGTGTGCATGTGCAAGTCGCCGCGAATGTCCTCGCGCTCGATTAACTTGGGTAGCGAATGCGCCTCCGCGGCTTCAATCTCGCCGCGATTCTCTCGCAGCTCGGGCGGAATCCAATCAAGCCCAAGCGCGGCGTAAATCTCCTCCTCGGTCTTCGTGGCGACAAACGATCCGTCGCTCGCGCGCGACAAACCGTATTCGTTGAGCGAAAACCCCATACGCACCGCTCGCGTGCGCAACACGACGTTATGTTCCTTGCTGCCGGTGAAGTACTGAAGGGCCGCGCCGTAGTTCGCTTCGGGCAACGTGCGCACATCCACTTGCAGACCCTCGACGCCGACCAGCGCGCTCGCCTTGTTCTCTCCGCGCGCCAGGACCTCGGACACGCGCGAGTGTCGAACAAACACCTCGAGAGCCGCGACCGCGTTCGGGCCGGTCACCAGCAGATCGAGATCGCCCGCCGTCTCGCGCCCGCGCCGCAAACTACCCGCCGGAGTGACCCTTGTCACACCCGACACACCGGCAAGGTCGGCGCCAATGGCCGCGGCGGTTGTGTCCGCGAAACTCAGCAGGAACCGGCCCGCGCTGCGCCGGTATTGCGCGATCGATTTGAGCACCTTCTCTTCGAGCTTCGCGCCCATGCGCGGCAACGTGCGGAGCTTTTGGTCTAGGCAGAGCTTTTCCAGATCGTCGATGGTGGTGACCCGGAAATGCTCGATAATTAGCGCGATCGACTTCGGCCCGAGCCCCTGGATTTTCAGCAGTTCGAGCGCCGTCGGCGGGTACTTCTCGAGCATCTGGTCGCGCCGTTCGAACGACCCGCGCTCGGCGATCTCCGCGAAGATCGCGGCCATGCCTTTCCCGATTCCGGGGATGTCCGTGACCTTCTTGTCGGGCGAGTTCAGTAGATCGAGCACCCGCTCCGGCGAGCCTTCGACCGCTGTCGCCGCGTTGCGGTAGCTGCGAATACGGAACGGATCCTCGCCCGCGATCTCCATGAGGTCGGCGGTCTCGGTGAGTAGGCGTGCGACGCCCGCGTTCTCCATCCCTTTAGGCTACGGGAGAGGCGTTCCGGGACCGGCGCTATTTGCGCTTCAGAATCTTCGTGTCCGCCGAGATGGTGAACAACGAATCGTCGAGATCGTTCGCCAGTTCGACCGAATCCGAGAACATTTCGAAAATCTTCTCGCCGTTTCGCGAACGTTCCATCGTGAACGGCCACATCACGCCGCCGCCGATGTCCCGGTATTTGGTGAAAACCGTCACGTCCTCGTCGCGCTCGCCCGCCGTGCGCCGGATCGTCGATTGACGAATCGGCAACTTTGTCGTTTGGTGGAAGTACGCTCGGACGACGCGATTGTCGGCGTCGGTGATGTCCACCACCTCTACCGGAGAGTTATCCACTACGTCCGTTCCTTGCGACTCGAAGATCAATCCCGGCTCGCCGAGCCGCATGCGCAGAATGTAGAGGACATTGCGCACCTGCCCCTCGGCGAAACGCCGAACCTCCGCTTCGGGGATCGGCTTCGCGCCGCGATACGTGATGTCCCAACCGGTGAAGTTCTCGAGAAACACGGCCGCCGTGTCCTCGTTCTTGCCGAACACCTGACGCATCCGAAGCCCGAAGAAGGCCGTAGGCGGAGGTTCGGGACGCAGGACATACCGAGTGTAGAGTTTGGCGCGCGACAGTCCCGAAAGCCGCTCGCGATAGAAGGAGTAAGCGCGGCCCGATTCGAAACGCCCCTTCATCGCAAGAAAGCGCTCGCCGCCGAGCGCCGCGAGAGCCTCATCGACAACACGCTTCCCCCGCTCCTGCTTCGATTGCCCGAGCGCCGTGGCCGCGATCAAAAGAAAAAGCGCAAGCCTCACGGCTTCTTCGACAACTCCTCGGCGTTGAGGCCGGAATTCACCTTGCCCTCGATCAATGCGGAATCCGCGAACTTCTTGCCGCCCTGATAAGTCTCCGATCTCGATGCCACTTTAACGCCATCGACGTCCTTGAACTCCAGGTAGCGCTGTTCGACCTCGATCGGCGGACCGGCGGTGGCGCGATACACCAGTTTTTGGGGCATTCCCGTCGCTTCGTCCACGGTCAACTTCGCCACCAGGTCCGCGCCGTTACCAATCTCGACCGTCCCATCGCCTAAGTAGTTCGCCGAGGCTCCGCCGCTTGCGACCAGCGAGTACAGGTTATAGAACGCCTGCTCCTCCACCTGCCGCAGCATCGGCCCGCTCAGCGCCGCTTCGCCCTGCGGAGTCTTGATCCAGCCGCCTTTGCCGTCGTAGAAGCTCAGGATCTTGCCGAACGGCAGCTCGTTCTCCTGGCGCATCGTGGCGGGAGCCACCCACTGAATCTTTTGCTTCGCCGCCAGTTGCCCGCCTCCCGCGTCGATCTTCACGTCCATCAACAGAGTCATGTCTTTCAGGCCCGTGAGCTTCGCCCCGCCCATGGCACCGCGCGTTTTGTCGAGCAGCGCCTTGCCCTTGGCCAGCGAGGCGGCATCGGCTTTGGCGGTCACGGCTTTGGGTTGCTTGATCGTCAAGTCGATGTTCGTCACCGGCAGGTTGAGCGCGGTCAACGGCTCTCCGAAATCCGCCGGCTTGCCGACCACGACGTACGTCAGATTCTCCGGCTTGATGTACTGTTTCGCCACGCGCTGCACTTCAGCGGGTGTAACCGCCTCCACAGCCTTCTGATACTGAAAGATGAAATCCTTCGGGTAACCGTAGTATTCGTAAGTCACCAGTCGCGACAGCGTCTTCGCCGGGCTATCGAACTGGAAGACGAATGTGTTTAGGATTTTGTCTTTCGCGCTCTGCAATTCCGCGGCGGTGGGTGGAGCGGACATGAACTTCTCCAGTTCCTGTTGCACCGTGCGAATCGCCTTGAATGTGTTGTCGCTCTTAGTGCCCCCGCCGATTACAAACAGTCCCGGATGATCGTATGCTGCGCCCCAATCGCCGCCGATGTCGTAAGCGTATCCACGCACGCGAATCGCCTGCCCGATCCGGCTCGAAAACGGACTGCCCGCGAGAATGCTGGACATCACTTCCAGCGCGGGGTAATCCTTGTCGTTTAGCTTGCCGCCGAAATGTCCGAGCCGGAAATTCGATTGATTGACGTCGTTCTTCGCCGCGACGTATAGCCCCGGACGCGGCTTCTCGTCGACCTTCGGGAACTCGGGTACCGGCGGCTGCTCGACCGTCCAATCGGCGAACAGCGTCTCGAGTTTGGCGCGCATCGCGGGAATATCGAAATCGCCCTGAACGGCGAGCAGCGTGTTCTTCGGGAAGAAGTAGCGCTTGTGGAACGCGACGAGATCGTTCCTCGTGATGCGGTCGAGCGTTTCGTACTCGACGTCCCAACCGTATGGCGAATCCTTGCCGTAGACAATGTCCGAAAATTCGCGGCGCGCGATCCCGCCTGCGTCGTCGTTACGCCGGGCGATGCCCGATTTGTTCTGCGTGCGCGCCAGTTCTACCTTGTCCTCGCGAAACTCGGGGGCGGTTAAGACATCTTTGAACGCGCCCAGCACTTCGTCGGTGTTCTCCTTTAAGGCGTTAAACCCGACGCGGCCGAACGATTCGCCGATCGACGATTCGACGCTGGCGGCGATGTTTTCGAGTTGCTCGTTCAACTGTTCGCCGGTCTTCGACTTGGTGCCGCCCATGCGCATCACGTCGCCGGTCATGTCGGCCAGTCCGATCTTGTCCTTGGGATCGAAAAGATTGCCGGTGCGAATCAAAGCGAATCCGGAAACGACCGGCAGGTTGCGATTCTCTAGCAGGAACACGCGCATGCCGTTTGCCAGCGTGAACTGCGTGACCTCCGGAATCTTCACCGCCTTGAGCGGCGGATACTTGAGCGACTTAATGGGGGGCAGCGGAGCGCGCGGAGCGGCCTGAGGTTGCGCGGCGAGGGTCGCCGCGGCGGTCAATAGAATCAGGGTTCGCATCTAGTTAGCCTCCGCCTTCGGCTTTACGTGATAAGCCACGGTTTTCGTTTTGTCGACGAAGTATTCCTTCGCCACCCGCTGCACGTCGGCGGCGGTTACCTTGTCGATCTCCTCGACGCTCTCGAATAGTTTGCGCCAATCGCCGAACATCGCGTGGAACGTCGCCATATTCTGCGCCATACCCGCGTTCGAATCGAGTTGCCGGATCAATCCCGCCCGAACCGTGGTCTTGACGCGCTTCAGCGTCGTTTCGTCCACTGGCTTCGCTTTGACTCCTTCGATGATTTCGTACATCGCCTTTTCCACTTCGTCGACGGTCTTGCCCGCGTTGGGCAACGCGAAGAAGATGTACAGGTTCGGGTACTTGACGCCGGGAAAGCCGCTGCCCGTGGCCGCCGCCAGCGCGATCTTGCGCTTCTCGACCAGTTCCTTGTAAAGCATGCCCGTGCGTCCACCGGCGAGAATGCCGTCGAGCACGTCGAACACCGTGTCGTCTTTGTGCGTCGCTTCCGGCCGCTTGTAGCCGATCAGCAACATCGGCTGCGCCTGCGATTCGATGGTGACGCGCCGCTCGCCGTTCTGCTTCGGCTCGACCGTCACCACGGGCGCGGGCACGGGCGCGGCGGGCATCGGCGCGAAGTAGCGATCGGCCAACGCGCGCACTTCTTTGGGATCGACATCGCCTGCGATCGCGATCACCATGTTCGATGGCACGTAGTATTTCTTGCGAAACGCCTCGGCGTCGGCGACGCGGTAGTTCTCGATGTCGGACGCGAAGCCCGCCGGAGACGTGCGATAGGGATGGCCTTGGAACGACGCGGCGAGCATCGCGTCGATCAATTCGCCTTGCGGATTCGACTCGCTGCGCATCCGCTTCTCTTCGCGTACCACGTCGCGCTCCTTGTAAAACTCGCGGAACACGGGATAGCGGAAACGGTCCGCTTCGAGCCGGAACCACAGTTCAAGCTTGTTCGCCGGGAAGCTCACGAAGTACTGCGTAGAATCGACGCCGGTGGACGCATTCAATCCCGCCGCTCCCGAGTCCTCCATGATCCGCGTGAAGCTCTCGCTCTCGACGTGCGCGTCGGCGGAGGCGATGGCGTCCTTCAAGCTCTTTTCGAGTTCCTCGATCTTGGCCTTATCGGGCTTGGGTTGACGGCGCGCCTGCTCGAGCTGGTCGTATACGCGCTCGATGTTGGCGAGCGCCTTGCGCTCGAGCGCCAGATTCTTCGAGCCGATCGATTCCGTGCCCTTGAACGCCATGTGCTCGAACATGTGTGCGATGCCCGTCTTGCCGGTCTGATCGTCCACCGATCCGGCGTTGACGCGTGTGTAGAAGCTCACCACCGGCGCGTCGTGCTTTTCGAGAACGATGAAATGCAGACCGTTCGCGAGCGTGAATTCCGTGACGCGCTTCTCGAAAGCTTTCAGGTCTTGCGCTTGAAGTCCGGCGCAAAGCGGCGCGAGTAGGACCGTTAGCGCGAGTAAGTTCCTCATAATCACATTATGGACAGCGTTTCGACGCGACTTCGAGTCCGTTTCGCCGAGACGGATCAAATGGGTGTGGTGTATTACGCGAATTACGTGGTGTGGATGGAAGTGGGCCGCGTGGAGTGGCTGCGGGCCCACGGCGTGCGGTACCGCGATATGGAAGCCGACGGCGTTCTGCTCACGGTCGCCGAAGCGAACTGCCGCTACCACGCCCCGGCGCGCTACGACGACGAAATCGAGATCGCGACGGCGATGGTCTCGGCGCACCCGCGGATGATCCGCGTCGGTTACACGATGTCGAACGCGGAGACCGGACAAAAGCTCGCGACGGGAGAGACGGCGCACGTGTTCTGCGGGCCGGATTTCAAGCCGATCCGGCTGCCCAAAAAATATCGCGCCGCGTTCGGAATCGCGTAATGGCCTCGCCCACAGCGTTCGCCGTTCTCGACGCGCGGGACGGTCGGGTGCTGGACGCACGGTCGCCGGATTTGCGAGCGCTTCCAGGATCGACGGTGAAGCCGTTTCTACTGGATCGCGGGGTCGCGCTGTGCAAAGGCAAGCTGACACTTGGGCGGCGCAGATTAGACTGCACGCACTTACCCGTGGCCGGACCGCTCGATTATTCGCAGGCCGTCGCATTGTCGTGCAACTGGTACTTCACGACGGTCGCGTTGCGGGTCGCGCCTCGTGAGTTGCAGGCCGTGCTTCGCGAGTTCGACGCGCGACTCGCGGAGTCCGATCTCGACCGCCAATTGCAGGCCATCGGCCTCTGGGGCGTGTCGACCACGCCGCTGCGGCTGGCACGCGCGTATCGTGGGTTAATGCTGCGGGAGCCTTCCCGAGTGTCGAACGGCGGCAAGACCGGCACTACCGCCGAAGCGGCTTGGTACGCGGGCTGGGCGCCGGTCGAACGTCCGCGCATTGTCGTCGCGGCAATGACCGGCGGACGGGGAATCGCCGACGCCCGTCCCGCCGCCGAGGAGTTGATCCGCAAATGGCTCCGCTAACGCTGCTCCTCGCCGTCGAGGTGACGGTGCGCACGCACTGGATTCAGGGCGGCGGCGAGACTCTCAAAATGCCGATGGAGGAGTACGTCGCGGCGGTGTTGGGTGGCGAAGCGGCCGGCATGCGCTCTCCGGAATCGATGAAGGCGATGGCCGTCGCGTCACGTACGTACGCCGCGCGATTTCGCGGAAGACACTCCCGCGAGGGTTTCGATTTCTGCGACACCACGCACTGCCAGGACTACCGGCGCGCGGGCGTCACGCAAGCGATTCTCGACGCCGCGGATTCGACCGAAGGCGAACTTCTCTGGTATAAGGGTGCGCTCGCGGCGGCATACTACTCGGCGAACTGCGGCGGCATGAGCGAGGTATCGAGCGAGGGTCCATATCTGAACCAGCATCGCGACATCTGGTGTCTGCGGCAGCCGGATGTCTGGAGAACGGTGCTGTCGCACGAAGAAGTGCTCGCGGCGCTGAAAGCGGCACGCTATCCCGTGCCCGCGATGTTTACGCAAATCGCCGTGGTAACCCGAACACCGTCGAATCGCGCGACGCGGTTGAATGTCGGCGGCGCGGAGGTGGACGCAGGCGCGTTCCGCAACGCCGTGGGCCGGACGCTGGGTTGGGACAAGCT
The DNA here is from genome assembly GCA_033763835.1 of Bryobacteraceae bacterium. GTDB lineage: Bacteria > Acidobacteriota > Terriglobia > Bryobacterales > Bryobacteraceae > JAPKYZ01. Next base: position 94,265 of record JANRJS010000026.1, read on the forward strand.
GCCGTCGGGTTGGTTCGATGTCGCGAATCGCGGTGGGCAATTCGTGTTCGCCGGGCGGGGCCGCGGTCACGGCATCGGGCTGTGCCAAACGAGTTGCGCGCGCATGGGCGAGGAGGGCAAGACGTATCGCGAGATTCTCGCGTTCGCCTATCCCGGGACCGTCGTGGGTCTCACCGCGTCCGGTTTCGCTTGGCGGTTCGCTGGGGGCGAGCGCGTGGACGTGCTTACGACCCAGTCCGAACGAGCGCTCGTCGAACGCGCCGACCGGGCGTTGCGCGAGGCGGAATTGCGCGCGGGTCTTCGCTTCGACGGTCGTCCTCGCCTGCGCGTCTACCCAACCGTCGCCGCGTTTCGCGATGCAACCGGACAGCCGGGCACGGTGGCCGCCATCGCTCGGGGATCGACGATCCAGGCGCAACCGCGCGTGAGCGAAGTCACGTTGCGGCACGAGATGCTGCACGTCGTTCTTGAGTCGAACACACGCTCGACTCACCCGTGGTGGTTTCGCGAAGGGCTAGCGCTCGCGCTTAACGACGAACGGTCCGCCGACCCGCGCTACGCGCAAGCGGTGAAGCGCGTCAATGAGCTAATCGCCCGAAACGGACGAGAGACCGTGATGCGCTTCTGGCGCGACGGGCTTCCGGCCGATTCGAATCCACGCGAAGTTGAGCAACCCCCAAGCCAGCCCAAAGCGCAAAAGAGCACTCAGTAGCTGAGGGAACCAGCCTCTGAAGGTGCCCGCAGTGTGGACTAGCGCCCAAGCGGTTAGACAGGCGACGGCAAAGCCTCCCACCCATCGCCAGTCGAGCGAACGCCCGCGGAACAACCACCGCTCGAAGACAACGAGACCGGCAAGCCAAGCAAGAGCCACTAGCGCCGACATTGCCACCTTCCAAGTCGCATCGTCGCCGATGCCCAGCCACCAATAGAAGATCGCGAGCGCCGCCGCGTGACCCACCGCCGCGTAGAGAAACCTCACGGCAGCACCTCGACGTCGAGCGCATCCGAAGAGGCCATCACGCCGGGCTGATACATCGGCGTCACCCGCGCCGGACTGATACGGTACTTGCCCGGCCGCGTGAGCTTCATGCGCGAAGAGAACTCACGCTCGCGGGTGTACCAGGTTTCGAAGTAGACGGCGCGATCGTCGCGAAGCTCGCGATGCGTCCACCAGTAGCTCAAGCGCTCGCGGGCGAATTCGGCGCTAGCCGGAATCGGATCTTCGACCATCAGGTAACGCCAATTCGTCCCCGTCACCGCGATCCGCGATTCGAGCGTCTCGCCAAGCTTCGCCTGCCCATTGAAAGGCACGGTGGAACCGTCGGGCAGCACTCGAAAGTATTTGCGCGAAATGCCGAGCGTGCGGTTGCCCTTGATATTGTTGCGCGGCTTCGGATCGTGACTCGTCGCCACGGCGCTCCAATACAGCTTGCCCTCGCCCGTCGCCGAAACGTCCAGCTTGTTCGTGGGCACGCGCGGCATCAGCCGTACGCCAATGGGTGTCGGCGATAGCGCGTCGGCTTGCAACAGTTCCTTCGAGTAGACGCTTTCGCCGTTCAACTTGATTTCGGCGGCGAGGCGCGGGTTCAACTCGCCGGTGATTTTCAGGTAGTCGGCGAGCCCGTAGACGACGTTCGCGGTTTGCTTGGTGGTAGCCCAGTAGTAACCTTCGTCCCGGTGATTCACCAGCCATCGCGCCGCCTTTTCGACCAGCGGGCTCTTCGGCCGCGCCTTCACCAGCAGCTTCAGCGCGAGCGCCGAGGTTTCCGGAGTGGCGTCTACGTCGAACTCCATCACCGGATCGCGGTCGGAGCGCCAGTAAGCTTCGCTGTCGGAAACCTGCGCCAGCTTTTCGAGCCGGTCCGCCACGACGTTGCCGCGCGGTTCTGCGACGCGCAACCCGAGATACGCGAGACCCAACGGCGACAACTGCTCGCGCGCGTCCCACACCTCGTTAATCGCGGCGGGTTCGTTCAACGCGTACGCCATGAAGGCGCGAAAATCGGGATCGGCGCGCTTCTCCCTCGCAAACGCCGCCCGCAACCACTTCTTCGCGCGTTCTTTCGAATCGGGCCACCACGCGGTCCCAGCTTCCTCACGAACGCCGATTCCGGCCAACGCCATCGTGGTCATTACGGCGTTCGAATCCGTTCCGCCCCACCATCCCCACCCGCCATCGGGGTTCTGCATATCGCGCAGTCTCTCGGCGCCCGCGTTCGCTTTCTTCTCGACCGTCACGGCGTCGATCGGTAGCCCCAGCGATCGCGCGGTGGAAAGCGCCACCACGCTAGGGACGAAGCTCGACAGCGTCTGCTCCGTGCAACCGTACGGGTAAGTCGCCAGATAATCGAGCGCGCCGAACATCGCGCCTGCAAGCGAAGGCGTAATGCGTACGTCGATGGTTCTCGATTCGCCGAACTCGATTTGTCCCGGACCCGATCCCGACTTCGCGTCCGTAACCTTGACGCCGTACGGAATCACGGGCAGGGTAATTTCAAGCGCGTCGGACTCTTCGTCGGTCAACGCCGTCGCGATGAGCGTGAGTTGCTCGAGCGACTTCGCCTTGATGCGAAAATCGAACGGCGTCTCGACGCCCGCCGCCGCCGAACCCTCGCGGGCGCTACCGTCCAAGATTTCCGCGCCCTTCGCTTCGAGCGAAACACGGGCTTTCTTTTCGCTCTTGAGGTAGTTGTTGACGATCGCGCTCACCACCACCTCGTCCCCTTCGGTAACGAAGCGCGGTACGGCTAGGCGCAAAATCAGGTCCTTGCGAGTGATCACGCGATTCACCGCCGCGCCAACCTTTGTGTCCACCGTCACGCCGCGAGCCGTCGCGCGCCACGCGGTGATCGAATCGGGAAACTGTAAGCGAGCTTCGGCGCGGCCGTTCGCGTCCGTGACGACGTTCGCCAGCCACAGCGCCGTATCGGGAAACGCCTTGCGGACGCGAGGGTCGTTCACCTTCGGAGGTTTGACGGCGGCGAGCGTGTGATGCATCCTCGCGATCGGCATCGGGCGCTTGCCCGCGCTTCCGTAGAAGTAATACGCGAGCGAAGAATCCGTCTGCACGCGGTCGTACATGCGACCGTAGAAATTTTTGTCGATCGCGGGAGTGGTGTCGGGGGCGACGCCGTACAGCGCTTCATCGACGACGCCGAGTGAAAACTCCGCCGCCACCGGCTTTCCCGTGAAATCCTTCGCGACCACGGTGTAAGTCGCGGGCTCGCCGGGCTTGAATTGTTCTTTCGAAGGCGTGACGCTGACATTCAAAATCTTCTCGACCGGCGGCACTTTCACCGACTTCGCGCCCGTGCGGAACTTGCCGTCTTTGAGCAGCGACGCCGTGACGTAGAAGTTCGGCTGATACTCCGGCGCGATAGGAACGTCGAACGTGAACGACTCGGGTGCGTTGCGGCGAGTCTCGGTGCGGTGCAGGCCGCGACCTTCCACGCCGAGAAGCACGGTGGCGTTCTTCACGCCCGTCAGCACCAGGATCTTCGCCGTTTCGCCGGGCTGGTAAGAGCGTTTGTCCGGGACGATCGTGATTTCTTCGCCGCGCGTCGATTGATAGCCGCCGTACACGCCCGAAACCCAGAGGTACACCGTCTCCTTGATCTCTCGACCCTCCGGTGTACGCGCAACCACCGGCAGTTGCACTGCGGCATCTTTCGGCAGGATCGCGAGCGGTACCGTGCCCTTGCCATCCGCGCCCGTGACGCCTACCGCTCCACCCACCGAGAATCGGACTCCGGCGGCGGGCTGCCCTGCGAAAGTCCGAGCCTCGACGGCGATCTTTGCGGTATCGCCGGGCTGGTAGACCCACTTGTCCGGCTGCGCATGCAACGCGAAATTCCCGACCGTCGCGAGCGACGATCCGCGCCCCGTCACCTCGCGCCCGGCCTTGTCCGTTACGCCCGCTTCCACGAAAAGGCGATAGTCGAAATTTTTTGGCTCGGCGCGAACGCGAACTACGGTCTTGCCCTCGGCGTCGAGGGTCGCTTCCAGTTCCTCACCTGGGTCGTAGCCGCCGCCGTAACCGTCGTATTCGCTGTCGTACTCATCGGCCCACCAGGGCATCCAGTAACGCGCCGTCGAGACTCGATACTTCACTTTGGCGTTCGCCACCGGCTCGCCGAAGAAGTAGCGGGCTTCGATCGTGAACTCGACCGCACCGCCTTGCAACGTTCGCGCGACGTTCGGCGTCACCTTCACTTCGTACTCGGGCTTCTTGTACTCCTCCACCTGAAAGCTGCCCGATTGCGCGGATTCGCCGGCACGCAAAACCACCGAGTAGTAACCGAGCTTCGTGTCGGCGGGTACGGTCCACTCGCCTGAAGCTGTGCCGAACTCCGTAAGCTTCGCATTGCCGCGCGTGAGAATCTGACCTTCGGGATTCGCGATCTCGTACGCTACGTCGCGAATCGCGGGCAGCTTCCAACCGGTTGTATCCTCCGCGCGAAGGATTGCTCGCCAGCCCACCTTATGGCCAGGGCGATAGATCGGACGGTCCGTGTAGATGTAGCCCTCCGACAGCCCTTGGTCTCGCCCAATCAGACTCCAGGCGCTCGCCGTCGAAATCGCCAGCCCGCGGGCCGATTGCGCCACAATCACGACATCGTCGCCGCGCACCGCCTCCACCTTAAGCTTCGCGAAACCGTTGGCATCCGTTTTCGCCGACGCCGCCACCTCGCGATTGTTAACGACCTTTACATCGACATTTGGTTGCACCTCGCCCGTAGCGCTGTCGACGGCCAGTATCGCGATTTCGCCCGGCGCGATCTTCTTGATCAGCGCGAGCGGAGTAACGTTGACGATGGTTGCAGCGCGCAGACCGTCCGCCGCCGCCTCAACAATGTAAAGCCCCGGCTGCAACCCGTCGATTCCGATCGCCTGCCGTTCCCAAGGGCGCTCCTTGTTGAACTCGGCCTTGACCTTCCAGCGGCGAACGAGTTGATCGGGATTTAGGAGCGGCAACTCGGCGTAACCCGTCGCCGCCGACTCCGGTTTCCGCGCGCCTATCAGCGCCCGGACGCCCGCAAATTCCTCCGATCCGAACTGATCGCGCACGAAGTGCCGCATCGAAGTCCGCGTGCGGTACTTCCACGAATGAAACCTTTCGAGCATCGATCGTTTGCGCGGTGGCGGAGACGCTTGCCCGCCAAACCCGTTCGGCGACGGCAAGTCCGAGAAGAACCGAACCGCGTCCCGAACTTTGTACAACCGGAACTCGAGTTGATCGACGTTGAGGGTCGAAAGCGCCACTCGGGCCTGCTCGCCGGGCGCGAACGAGCGGTCGGTCGAGAGCGTAAACGAGGGCGGCCCCTGCGCGGTACCCACGCCGATCGCCAATCCAAGTAACGCGATTGCCCGCCGCATCTACCCGAGTATCCTCCACCGGTACACGCCGAGAAAGTTGGGATTACCGCGCGCGGGCCGCCAGCGCGGCTCGGGATGCAGCGACAATTCGGCCAGCGTGGGCCGCCGCATTTCGCCGGGTTTTCCGCCCGTGTGATAAACCGCGTGTTGGCCCGCGAGCGCCATCACGTGATACGGCCGGTCTTGTTCGAGATTCAGATAGAACAACAAGTCCGCCGGACGCCCCGCGCGCGGATCGCGATCGACGAAATCGCAGTTGTGGGATTGCAACGTCTTCGCGTCGGCGAAGTGGCGCGGTCCCGCAGAGGTGTCGAACAGCGGCGAGAGCTTCGAACCGATCGCGCGCAGAGCCTCGCGGTACGCGAACCGCATGAGCGCGGCGCAATCCTGGACTTCCGCCGCGGGGCCATTTGTGTACTGGCTTTCGGCGATCTCGACGAAAAACCGCCGGAACGCCTCGCGGTCCGCGGGATGGTCCAGCCGCCGCATCTCGACCACGAGTATATCCGCTAGACTTGAATTTCCTATGAAGGGCAACCCCGAAGTTATCGCCTACCTCCAAGAGGTCCTGAAAGCCGAACTGACCGCGATCAACCAGTACTTCCTGCACGCCGAAATGATGGAGAACTGGGGCTACCAAAAGTTGGCGGCCTACACGCGCAAGGAATCGATCGAGGAGATGATGCACGCCGAGAAGCTGATCGAGCGCATTCTTTATCTCGACGGCGCGCCGACGATGAACGAGCTGTTCCCGCTGCGCATCGGCCAAAACGTGAAGGCGCAAATCGAGAACGACCTCGCGCTCGAGTACGAAGCCGTCCCACGCCTGAACAAAGCCGTCAACGCGGCGGTGGCGGCGGGCGACAACGGTTCGCGCGACCTGTTCGAGAAGATTCTGATCGACGAGGAACACCACGTCGATTACCTCGAAGCGCAGCTCCACATAATTCAGGAAATGGGCTACGAGAACTACCTCGCGCAACAGTTGCACCAAGACAAGGACTAAGCTTTGGCGGCGACGCTGGTGGCCGTGCTCGACGATTTGATGTTCACGGTCAAGATCGCCGACGCGGCGAAGCGTACGGGACTAGCGGTGAAGTTCGTGAAGGCGGAACCCGACGCACTGGCGGCGGCGGGCGACCGTCCCGCAGCGATCGTTCTCGACTTGAATTGCCGCTCCTTGGACCCCGTGGCGCTGGCGTCGAAGCTGAAGGCTAGCGAGGTAACGAAAAACGTGCCGCTCCTCGGCTACATATCCCACGTCGAAACGGAGCGAATCCGGCAGGCGCGAGAAGCGGGCGTCTATCAGGTGCTCGCACGCAGCGCCTTTTCGAATCAACTGCCGGACCTTCTAAAACGCTACTCCGGCTAGCGCTTCGCCGCGTAGCGCTGGAAGACGCTGGTGTGGCCCCCGTCCTCGAACAGCAGGACGGCGTAGGCGTCGCTATAAGGACCTTCCATGCCCGGCGATCCCATCGGCATGCCCGGCACGGCTAGCCCCTTGGCGCGGGGCTTTTCGCGCAACAGCCGCTGGATGTCGGAGGCTGGCACGTGGCCTTCGATCGAGTAGCCGCCGACGGTCGCCGTGTGGCAGGAAGCGAGACGCTCCGGAACGCCGTTCGCTTGACGCGCCGGGGCCGTCGAATCGACTTCGTTGACCTTCACCGCAAACCCCGCCGCGCGCATGTGGTCCACCCACTTAGCGCAGCAGCCGCAGGTTTTGGTCTTGTAGACCGTCATCGCCGGACCGGCGGCCTGAAGCGGCGCGGCGAGAATCAGAAATAACGCGAGGACAATTCGCATAAAAACCTTTCCTCAATACAGAATCGTAAACCCGCCATCGCGGCGCGCGAACGCGGCCGGAAAACTCCACACCGGGCACTCGCCCACTCGAACCGGTTCGCCTAAGGGCTCGCTATTGGCGCCAAATAAACGCCACGCCAAGGTGCCCGCACGCTGCCAGCCGGCATCCTCTACCCAAGCCAGCAGGATCTCGCCCCTCGCGTTCTGCGCCGTCACTGGATGCTTGCGCTTCGACGGCTGTCCCGCCGCAGGGATGGACCTGCGGTCGCTCGTTCGCGCGAAGTAGACTTCGCCCGCCGTCTCCCAAGCGGCGACGACTCCGGCGGGTCCTTCGGAAAACGACATGCTACTCATCGGGCAGGCGTTAATTTCCCAAGCATGCAACAACGAGCCGTCGAAAGACGCTCCCGGCTCCGCGCTCGCGAGGTAGATGTCGCGGTGCACTTGACGAGTGGCCGAACGGTACATCGCCCAAACTCTCCCGTCGCGCGCGGCGAAGGCTCGCATCCCGCAGCATCCGCACGCGCCGGTGGGACGGTCCCAGAGAGGCGTCTCTTTCGAAAAGGTTCGCCCATCGTCGGCCGACCGCGTCACGAAGACCCGTCTCCCATCCTCGCCCGCCGCGGACCGCGAGTCGCGGCCATGCCACAAAACCGAAACTCGACCGGACAGATCGGCCGCGAGCGATCCACCTCCATCCAATTCCCACGTGGAGGTCATCAGATTGCGCTGCGGCTCAAAGCTCCGTCCGCCGTCGGCAAGCCGGGAATACAGCATGGGGTGGGTGCGCTTCCCCGTAGCCGGATCGAGCGGTCCCGAATCGATGGCCGCGTTCGAACCGTTCCACGCTACGTGAATCCGGCCCTTCCTTCCCAGTGCGATCTGACCGCCGCGAATCGTCCCCGACGCTACAGCGCTACCCTCTTGGCTATTGACGCGAACGGGATCGTCGAACGTTTTCCCTTCGTCGAGCGAACGCGCGTAGTAAAGATCGCCCGATTTCGCGACCCCGCGAAAGTACAGCACGTGGAGGACACCACCGCCGTCGATGGCCAGTTGCGGTTGAATTCCATCGTGCGGGGCGCGTAGCGTGGAGACGTTCGCAGTTCCCGCCTGCGCCGCGAGAGCTCCCGCGAAACCCGCGAACGACCGTCGCGTCAGGGTTTGGCGCAAATCGCTTTTCATCGCATGTCCTCCGGGGGCCGATCGAATTCCCCTTCGCCGCCCAAAAGCAACCCCTCGATTTCCACCGAGCTTCGCCAAGCGCTCGCGAGCGCAGCGACATAGCTATCTTGCAACTGAAATAGATTGCGTTGCGCCATTAGCGTTTGCGGATACGCGCTTGCCATCCGCCGGAAGCTTGCCAGATAGAGATCGTACGCCTCGCGAGCTTTCGGAAGGATGGTCGTGCGATATCGTTCCGCCGCCACCACCGAATCGCGATACTCCTTGTACGCCGCCGCGAGCCGCGACCGCAAGGCGAGTTTCGTTCGCTCGACATCCAGCCGCGCTTGTTCCGCTTCGGCGCGCGCCGCTTTGACTCCGCCCTGGTTGCGATTGAAGATCGGAATCTCGACGCCGATATCGAAGATGCCTTCGAGCCCACGGCGCAACGTTGGGCCGTTGGGGCCGATCTCGCCGAACTCGCGGTTGTTGCGCAGTCCGCCGCGCACGAACAAATCGGGAATCTTTTCGACTTCCGCGCGCCGAACGGCGAACTCGGTCTGCCGCACGCGCACTTCCGCCGCGCGTAATTCCGGACTTTCGCCGTAAATCTTCTCAAGGGCCGCCTCGGCGTCGATTTTCGGAAAGTCTTCAAGCGATCCTTCGAGCGGTCCGGGTCTCAGCGCCGGATTGTTCGTCGCCGCCGCCAGTTGCCGCCAAGTGCGAACTTGCGCATTGCGTGCGTTAATCAGTTCCAGTTGGATGCTCTCCGCTTCGGTTTCCGCCGCGAGCACGTCGGGACGGTCCGCTTGACCGATATTGAACAACTCGCGCGAGATTGCGACAGCTCGGGTAGCCTGTCCGGCAAGTTCCGTACGCACCTCGATCGAGCGTTGATCGCTCAGCGCGCGATAAAACAGCATGCGCACCGAGTTCAGCACGCGCTGGCGCTCCGCGGCTTGATCTTGCGCGGCGACCGCCCGCTCTTCTAATGCGACCTTTCGAGACAGTCCGAGCTTGCCGCCCGTTACGAAGCGCTGTTCGACGAATCCGCCAAGCGCGCCGCCAAACGTGTTCTTCGACACGTGTTCGCCGTTTGCGCCGAAGGTAGGGTTAGGCCAAAGGCCCGCCTGCCGCGCGCGTCCGTCCGCCGCGTCCACCGTCGCTTGCGCGCGCCCGATTGCCGGATGGTTGGCCAGCGCCATACGCTCCAAGTCCTCGAGACGCATCGGCCGCTCTTGCGCGAGCGCGGCCAATACCAGGAGCGCGCTCATTTGTGGTCTCCGTGGTTGTGGTGCGAAGGCATGCCCGCCTTCTTGAGTTCCGCGATCTTGTCGTAGACCTCGGGCGTCACGACGCGGACCAGCGTCATCATGCCCATCATGGCTCCCGTCCAACCCTGACGCAGACCGTAGTTTTCCGGCTTGGGAGGAATTACGTCGTCCATCACCATCCACATGTCCTGCGGATAGCCGGGCACTTTCTTCTTCTCGGGGTCGTCCTTGGGATACGCCTCCATGCCGGGGCTTACCGGTTTGGAATCCACCGAATGCTGGTGAGCGTGACCGCCGTGACCTTCGTGCGTCACCGGACCCACCATGGGAACCATCTGATTCATCATGTGGTGCGGCAGGTGGCAGTGCAGCATCCAATCGCCCACATACTTCGCCTCGAACTCGATGTTGCGCGCCTGCGCGACGCCGACGATGATCGTGTTCATCGGGTACCAGAGATGCTCCGGAACGCGCCCGCCTTCGGTACCGGACATGACAAACTGCATGCCGTGCAAGTGGATCGGGTGATGATCCATACCGATATTCACCATGCGGATTCGCACACGCTCGCCTTGCTTGACGATCATCGGCGTGCATGCGGGTCCGGCTTTGCCGTTGAAGCTTAGCCAGTTAAACTCCATCGCTAGCGTGTTCGGAATGTCGTTATTCGGCAGCAACATCCATTCCTGCAGGACGAGACCGAAGTCACGGTCCACTTTCGGCGTGTAAGGCTCCTTGGGATGCATGATGAACATCCCCACCATGCCCATCATTTCCTGCATGGCGAAGTGCGAATGATAGAAAAACGTGCCGTGCTGCTTGAGTTCGAACTCGTAGACGTACTTGCCGCCGGGCGGAACGGGGTCCTGCCCTAGCCCGACGCTGCCGTCCATCTCCATCGGCACCTCGAATCCGTGCCAGTGAACGGCGGTCATTTCGGGCAATCGATTCTCGAAGACCACGCGCACCTTATCGCCCTCGTTTACCTCGATGGTCGGTCCGGGGACGCTGCCGTTGTAGCCCCAGGCGACCAGCGGCCGGCCGGGCATCAGTTCGGTCTTCACCACTTCGGCGGTTAAGTGGAATTCCTTCCAGCCGTCGACCATCTTGTACGGAAGTTTCGGTAAATCGGGAAAGTCCACCGGCAAGTTGACGCCCTCGGGTTTCGCCGACTGAATTTTCGCCGCCGGGGCGTGGTGATGATGATCGTGCTGAGCCCGTGCGGCTCCCGGCGCCAATGCCGCGGCGCCCAAACCAGCGAGACGCGCGAAAAAGCTGCGTCGTTCGTTCATGACTCGTCTCTCCTCGTTGCAAACGCGCGAAGGGTTAACCCTACCGGTGCGAATGGCCGCGGGAAAAGACGATCAGAGTCTGAGCGGCGCGATGGGTGGCGGGGACGTAGAAGGAACCGCCGGAAGTTGTCTTTCAAGGACATCTACGGCGCGTTCGGCGGCGATCGGCCCTTCGTCCATGGGAAGGTCGAATGCCGCGTACTCGACCACGCTCACCACGTCTTTGCAGAGCTTCGGCGAGTCCTCTTCGTGGTGGCAATGGGAAACGCTCGGCGGCGTTGAATCGCAGGCCACGGCGCAGACGGCGAATACACTCACCGACAACGCCAGCGCGACCGCCCAAACCCGAGCCATCTGTCCGCTATTATGACGCACGTGAAGCTCGTTTCGATAGTTTCCCTCTGCGCCACGCTGATGGCGGCGGATAAGGACTTTAACGGCCGCTGGAACCTGACGGTGACCGGCGACGCGCGCGCCCGGGCGTGGTGGCTGGAAGTAACCGGCGCGGGTACGAAGGAGTTGAAAGGCCGCTTCGTCGGCGCTCCCGGCGGTCAGATAGACACGATTCCCGAAATCCGCCTCGACCGCGGTGAACTCGAGTGGGCGTTCGACCGCAACTACCGCCCTTCGGGCAAGCGGGGCGTGTATCGCGCCCGGGTGAAGGATGGCAAACTGACCGGGAGCTTGGTGGTTGACGGGTTGCCGCGCTCGCAGTTCACCGGCGAACGCGCACCGGAGATTCGCGACAAAGACGACGGATCCTGGAAACCGGGCGCGCCGGTAAAACTCTTCAACGGACGCGATCTCGCGGGCTGGAAGACGGCAACGGGACCCGTGCGCGGCTGGAGCGTCTCCAACGGCTTGCTGGTGAACTCCGATCAAGCGCCCGATCTGGTAAGCGAGGAGAAATTCTGGAACTTCGAGATTCACGCCGAGTTTCGAGTGGGCAAAGGCTCGAACTCGGGGCTGGGTCTGCGCGACCGCTACGAAGTGCAGATTTTCGAAAAGTTCGGCTCCCCGCCGGACACCCACACTATGGGTTCGGTTTACTCGCGCATCGTTCCGAGCGAAAATGCCTCGAAGCCGGCGGGCGAGTGGCAGACGATGGATGTGCGTCTGGTGGGCCGCATCGTCACCGTGAAGCTCAACGGCAAGGTGGTGATCGATAAGCGCGAGATCGAGGGTCTGACCGCGATGGCCCACGATCCAAATGAAGCGCAGCCGGGCCCGATTTCGATCCAAGGCGATCATGGCACGGTGGAGTTCCGCGAGCTAATTCTGACCCCGCTCACCCGCTAGATCGAGCGGCCAACTTCGCCCCTTGACTCGATTTCGAGCCTATGACAAGATGCCTAGGCTTTATCGGGGAAAGGGAGGAAGGATGCGTCTTTTTTCGTGCATTTTCCTGGCCGCCGCCGCGCGCTTGGCGGCGCAGCAGGCTTCGGGATTGTTGATCGGTACCGTGTACGACAAGTCCGGCGCCGTGATCCAGGGAGCAACGGTAACGGCGGTGGATTTGGCGAACGGCGCGCGCCGACAATTGACGACCGGTGAAGAGGGCTCGTTTAGCATCCCTTCGCTCGCGGCGGGGCGCTATGAGGTGAGAGCCGAGGCGAAAGGTTTCCGAACCGCCATCGCGAACGCGATCGTCGAAGTCGGGTCATCCACCACGGTGGACTTCAACATGGAGGTCGGCCAAGCCGCCGAAGTGATCCAGGTGGAAGCGGCCAGCGCGCAAGTGGCCACCGACGCTTTCAAGATCGACGGCGTGATTACGCGGCAGCAGATTCAGGACTTGCCGCTCAACGGGCGCAGTTTCATGCAACTGGCGTTTCTCGAGCCCGGCGTCACGGTGAGCACCGGTTCCACCTCGCAATACAACTCGCTATTCAACGTCAACATCCTCGGCGGGTCGTCGTCGCTCGCTTCGATCACGGTTGACGGAGGCAACGTGCGCGATCCGGTGGACGGCAACGCGGGTACGAACTTCTCGCAAGAGATCGTGCAGGAGTTCCAGTTGTCGAGCGTCAATTTCGATCTCTCGACCAGCGTAACGGCGACCGGCGCGGTGAACATCGTCACGCGATCCGGCGGCAACGATTTTCACGGTAGCGCCTACTACTTTTTCCGCGATCACAACATGGCCGCCTATCCCGCGCTCGCGCGCAATCCGCTGAACCCCGAGCCCTTTTTCGCGCGGCGGCAAACCGGCGCTTGGATCGGCGGTCCGGTGAAGAAGAACCGGCTGTTTTTCTTTTTCAACACCGAGCATTTGAACCAGGATTCCGTGGTGACCGTGCAGCCGAATTCGCCCTACTTCGCCGACTTAACCGGCAACTACGGAAGCCCATACACCGGCACGCAGCATAGCGCGCGCGTCGATTGGCGGGTCACCGATAACCACAATCTCTTCTTCCGCTACTCGCACGATCACAACAAGTCTTTCGGGCCGAGGGGCGGCGCGAGCTTCCCGTCGAATTGGCTGCAAAACAAAAACTACTCCGACCAAGGCATCGTCGGCTGGACCGGCATGATCAAGCCCTCGTTGGTGAACGATCTGCGCGTTAGCTACTGGTTTTGGTCGAACCGGAACCTCTTCCCCGAAGAAAGCCAGTGCCCCGGATGCCTAGGCATGGGCCTGCCCGAAATCTCGATTGTCGGAACCAACGTCACGCTGGGCAATACGTCGAACGCGACGCAGGGGCGGAACCTACGCCGCGCCAATCTCACCGAGGGGATGACCTGGCAGAAAGGGACTCACCGGGTCCGTGTCGGCGGCGAACTCGATTTTTCGGACGGTACCGGTTTTTGGGGTTACGCCGATCCGGCGGCGGGCGCTGTGTACGGGCCGGACGTCTTAGGACCGGCGGCGGCGCTCTACGGCATCCCGAGCCGGATTCGCACGCTCGCCGATCTCTCGCGTCTGCCCGTTGCGGCTTTTTCGATGGGCATCGGCAATCCCGGCCAGCCCCCGCCCTACAACCTGGATAAAGTCCGCCGCAACGACCGGTATCGCGTCTACTTTCAAGACTCCTGGCGCATGACCCCGAGCTTCACGTTCAACTATGGAATCGCCTGGCAATACGAATCCGCGCTAGTCAATCACGACCTGACGAAACCCGATTACCTTCGGCCGATCCTAGGCGACACACGCGCGTCGGACCGCGACCTGAACAACGTCACCCCATCCGCCGGATTTGCGTGGAAGGTAACCGGCGACAACAAAACGGTGATTCGCGGCGGCGCAGGCATTTACTACGACACGCGCGTACTGTGGCAGCGTTTGGAAGAGCGCACGACGATCGGACCGTTTGGGAACGGCCGATTGTTGATCCCCAGTTCGTTCGTTCCGAACCCGATTCCGGGCATTGGACCGCTCGGCGGCGGGGCGATTCCCGGAGTTCCCGTCGGCACGCCGATCGATTTCCAGACCGGACCGACCGCCTTTACGCTGGGGCACTTTCTTTCGATCCTGCCCACGGTGCGTCCGGCGCTGGAGCGTCAGTTTTCCGGCGACGGAACGGATTTATCCACTCGCGTTATTAACCTCGCCAAATCGGGTTCGAACATCATTCCCAATCACTATCCGGCGCCGTATTCTTCGCACTTCAACATTGGCATTCAGCGAGAGATCGCGCGCAATCTGGTGGTGACCGCCGATTTCGTCAGCCGCCAGTTCGTGAACTCCGACCTTGGCGCGCTCGACCACAACCGCTGGCTGCGGCCTACGGGACCGGTGATTCCGCGTTGCACGAGTTCGGCGCAACAGTTGAACCTGGCGGCGAACTGCTCGGTGGGCGCGATCACGGTTCGCACGCCGGCGGGACGGCAGAACTACAAAGGGCTTCTGGTCCGGGTGGACAAACGATTCGCCAACCGTTATCAGTTCCTCGCCTCTTACGCGTTAACCCGCCAAATGGGCGTGAACGGCATCTCCGACCTCGACAACTGGTTCCGCACCTGGGGCGTCCAGGGATCGAAGCATCTTCTGAACGTCTCGGGCATCGTCGATCTGCCGTGGGGCTTCCAGTTCTCGTTCATCTCGACGATGGCCTCGCGGGGGCCGGTTATGCCTTCGTTCTCGGGGATCGACATTATCGGATCGGGCGTGGGCAGTTCGCCGATTCCCGACACGCTACATAACGGGTTCAATCGTGGGCTAGGCAAAGCCGAACTCGAGGATGCCGTGCGGCGTTATAACCAGAACTACGCGGGACGGCGCACGCCGCGCGGGCAACTGATGCCCACTGCGGTCCTGCCACAGAGCTACGAACTTGGCGACAACCTGATTAGCCAGGACATTCGCGTATCGAAGAACTTTACCTTCGGCGAGCGCTGGAACATCAAGCTCTGCGGCGAAGTGTTCAACGTGTTCAATATCGCGAACCTGGGCGGATACTCGTTCACGCTGAACTCGGCGAACTTTGGTCAGCCGACGCAGCGGGCGGGACAGGTATTCGGTTCCGGCGGTCCACGAGCGATTCAGTTGTTCGCGCGGTTTTCGTTCTGAAACTTGCACTATACTGTAGTGCATGAAGGCCGAAGTCTATAGCTGGCGAGTGTCGAGCGATCTGAAAATGCGTCTCGAAACCGAGGCGGCGCGGCGGTCGATTTCCGTGGCGGCCGCGCTCGACGACGCCGCGCGCCGCTGGCTCGCCGAGCGGGAAGCGGAGGAAGACGAGGAGGCGAAGCAGGCCCGCATCATGGCGGAGGTTATGAAGTGCATCGATCCGGTCGGAAGTGGAGATCCGCACCGCTCTGAAAATACCGGGGCGAAGGTCCGCGCCATACTGAAGCGCAAGTATGGCCGCTAGCGCCTTAGTCGATACCGGAGCGATTATTGCTTTTCTCGATCCATCGGATCGGTGGCATCGTGCCTGCGTCGAGGCCATTGCGCAAATACCCCTGCCCCTTCTGACTTCAGAAGCGGTGCTTACGGAACTGTTTCACCTCCGCGGTCCTCGTGGCTACGACCGCACCTGGAGATTTGTGCGTTCCGCGGTGAGCCTCGCCTCAATGGCCGATGAAGAGTTACCGGCCATTCATTCTCTAATGACGCAGTACGCGGACCGTCCGATGGACTTCGCCGACGCTACGTTGGTTTACCTGGCCAATCGGGAAGGCTTGAGTACGATCCTCACCATCGACCACGACGACTTCGAAACCTACCGGCTCGCCGGGCGCAAGCGGTTTCGCATTCTACCTACTCGACGACTTTGACTTCGAACACGCCGGTCTCCACTTTGCCCGATCGCTTCATCTGCACATACATCCGGTAGTTCCCCGGTTGAGGGAAGCCATAGGGGAAAGTCACTTCGGAGGGAAGTTGCGCGGGGGTCATGGCGTGCCCTGCGTGCGGATCGGGATTGGCCGGATCGCGCGCGAGCATCAGCGAGGCCATCGGTACCGTGCCCGTCGGGTGCAGGTGCGCGAACACCGAGAAATCGTCGCGCAGTACCGCGGCGTGCGCTGGCATTCCGAGGTAAAGCTCCATGCCCTCGGCGGGGCGTCCGGCGGGGTCGAGCAAGCGGAACGTGAGTAGCTTCATCTCCCGGGTGCGGACGACGCCCGGGTAGTCCATCGTCATCTTGTAGCCTTCGGCGATCGCCGCCGCGGAGTCGTCGCCAACGAGTTCGCCCTCCACGGCGCGGAGAATCTCGATTTCGGCCACTACGGTTTCCGGCAAGCCGCCGCGATGCACAATGTCGGCGAAGAGCCGGTAACGGCCGGCGGGAATCTCCGGCAAGTCGTGTTCGAAGATCCCGTCGGAAACCAAACGCGGGTGGAGATGCCAAAACCGCTCCGGCCGTCCTTCGCCTACGACGAAGAGGTGCATCAGGTGATCGTGATCGGGAATGAGATCGTCGAATCGCGACGATTGGAACCATCCGGTGTGTTCGAGCGCGAGCCGCAGCTTACTTCCCTCTACCGTGGCTTTCATGCCGAGCGGCTTGTAGACGATCCGCGAATAGCCCGCCGCTTCCGCCTTCCACCATAGGCCTCCCAAATAGAGAATCGCCACGACGGCCGCGGCGGTACCGGCCATCACCCAGCGCGAGCGGCGGACATTTTCCGGAGGCGCTTCCACGCCCGGCGCGAGCTTCCCTTCCCGCGACGCGGCGCCGAAAATCGAAACCAGCCCTACCGCCAGGAACACCATTAACCCTGCGAGGATGCCGCCGAGCGTGGTGTCCATTTCGAGCGTGCGCCGGGCGAGCGCCGGTACGGGAACCCTTAATTCGCCCTCGCCTCGCGAGCCTTCCACTTTGACGCGCACTTGCCATGAACCGGACGACATCATCCACAGCGATCCGGTGTAGAACTTCGGATCCTGCGCCGATCGGTTGGCGATGTCGGGGGTCGGCGCGAACTTCGCCCCCGCGCCCGTGAGCGGAGTCGGCGTGATCTTGACCATCTCGACGCCATCGGTAGGAATGCGGAGCTCGATCTCCGCGACGCCGGGAATTACCTGCGGCGCGCGAACCGTGACGTAGACGCGGTAGGGTCCCGCCTGCCCGTCGAAATAGACGTCCGGCGAGCCGACATGGGCGAATGCGCTGGAAGCGGCCAGGAAAGCAACCGCGAATCTCACCGCTGCACCCGGCGCATCCAATCGCTCCAAGCCAGTCCCGCGCGCGACATCAGGATCGAGAATAGAAACGCAAGACCGATGGAAATTTGAAACTCGCGCATCGTACGTTCGCTGATGAACAGACCGCGCGCGATGGCCGAGTTCGGGCCGGTGGCGTAATCCTGGTAATGCGCACCGAAGAACCAATTCTTCGCCGCGCCGCTCATCAGGAAATCGGCAAACGGCCATTGGACGGCGAGAAAAACGGTCATGAACGTGAGTCCGCCGGTCAGGGCTTGCATCCATTTGCCTCGATTCGCAATGGACGGCCAGATCAGATCGAGAGCCAACGCCGGGAAAATATAGAGCTGCGGGAACTGCGGCGGAACGAAGTGCGTGATGGGATTCATTACCGGCCCGAGCTTCGCCTCCGCGGGAAACAGCGGCAGAACCCATTCAAAACCGAGCATGAAGATCGTGTAGACGCCGGCGACTGCGGTAGCCGCCCAGCGGTAGCCGGAAGCTCGCGCGACGGCCACCAGCACGACGGGAATCGCCAGCCCCACCGTGCGGTAGTAGAAGCCCGAGTGCATGTACACGCGATTGGTGAATTCGAGGATCAACACCGACATCAGCAACAGGATCATGCCGCCGGTGTAAAGAAACAGAGAATCGTAAATCCGCTTCAGCTTGCCTTCCGCGCGGTTCATGTAGCCGAGCATGAGCAGCAGCGCGCCGGTCTGGATCGCCAGCACGCCCATGATGAGCAGCACGTGCGGCGGGGAGACGATCTTGACGTCGAGTCCGTAAGCCGAGTGCCACCACTCGTCGAACGGCGCGGACGTCAGCATCGCCACACCGCCCCAAGCGGTGACAAACGCGCCGAGCGGTCCGCGAAATCCCCACATCTTGACGGTGGCGTCGCGCGGGTAGAGGCTCTTGCCGAAGGTGGTGGCGAGGATGAGATACGCGCTCGACACTCCGGCGAGAATTCCACAGAGGTAGATCGCCAGATGCGCGGGCGTCCAGAAAGTATCTCGGCCGATCGAGCGATGCCAGGAGATATCCCACT
Organism: Bryobacteraceae bacterium; assembly: GCA_033763835.1. Lineage (GTDB taxonomy): Bacteria > Acidobacteriota > Terriglobia > Bryobacterales > Bryobacteraceae > JAPKYZ01. The sequence goes on from JANRJS010000026.1 coordinate 112,817, forward strand.
GCCCGCCAACGATGGCGCTGGTAACTCCAATTAGGTTGATCCAGATAAACCAAGGAACCGCCGCCGTCGAAGCCGCCGCGGATTCGCGAGTGGCGGCGAAAGGAAGAGCGTCAGCGCGTGTAGCCATTGCTTAACTTCTCCAGGTATTTCGCCAGGATGTCTACTTCGAGGTTAACGCGCGCGCCCGGCTTGGCGGCGGCGAGGTTTGTATGCGACTGCGTATGCGGAATAATGGCGACCCGGACGACGCGATCGGCAATACCGGCTACGGTGAGAGAGATTCCGTCGATCGAGATCGAACCTTTTTCGACAATGTACTTGTCGAGCGCATCGGGTACACGCACGACAAGCCAGCCATTCTCGAACGACACGATTTCGCCCGTACCGTCCACGTGCCCCTGCACGATGTGGCCTCCCAGCCGCGCGTCCACGCGAAGCGAACGCTCCAGATTGACGGGTGCGCCGGGCGCAAGATCGCCGAGGTTGGTGCGCGCGACCGTTTCGGACGCGAGGTCCGCCGAGAATCCCCAGGTGTTGACTTCGAGCGCCGTGAGACAACATCCGTTCACCGAGACGGAATCGCCTTCGTGAAGATCGTCGAATGTGCACGCGATGCGAATGCGGGGAGCCGGGGCGGCGACGCGCCCCACTTGCTCGATCAGTCCGGTAAACATGGCGGGTTCTTACAGTAGACACGAAAACGAGCGGCGCGGCCCGCGTGTGCGCCGCGCCATGCGGCTCCTTGAATTATTCCGCGCCATGATATATCGTCATACGTAGTATGTCAGATCCTACTTTTTTGGTTCTGGCGAGCTTGGCCGGCGAGGACCGGCACGGCTACGCAATGATCGAGGACATCGCACGGTTTAGCTCGATCCGGCTCGGACCGGGTACGCTCTACGGCGCGATCGCGCGGCTGGAGGAACGGGGCTGGATCCGGCCCTTGCCGGGTGACGATCGGCGGCGCCCCTACACCTTAACGGCAGCGGGAAGAGAAGAGTTTGAGCGGCGTTTGGCAGGGCTGCAGGCGGTGGTGCGAACGGGAGCGAGGAGGCTCAAACGCGTATGAAGCGGCTGTCGCGCTGGTTGATTCGGTTATATCCGATGGCGTGGCGAGCCCGGTATGGCGAGGAGTTTCAGGCCTTGCTGGAAGAGATGGACGACCGTCCGTTCGATGTCACGAAAGCGGCGCTCGCCGAGCGGGCGCGCGGTTGGCGAGTTCCGTTGGCGGCAGTTCTCGGTGGCATTGCGCTGGGGTTGTTGTACTGGGCCGCTATGCCTCCGGTACATGAAGCGAAAGTGCAGATGAAATTGCGGAACCCGGCGGATGCCCGGCAACGCGCGATCCAGGCGTTCAACCGCCGCACCCTAGCGGAGACGATCGTCGCTCGGGATTTGTATCTCGAAGAGCGCCGCCAGCAACCGATGGAAGATGTGTTGGAGAGAATGCGGCGCGACATTCGGCTTGAGGTGTCGCCGCAAGCGGCGACGGTCGGTTTCCTCCACGAATCGCCCTTCGTGGCGGAACGTGTCGCGCGTAATTTAGCGGACGCACTCGGTGGCGGCGATGCAACCGAAACAGTAGCGGGGCGGCGGAGCGCATGGATACCGGCGAGTTGGGGCGGACTCGCGGGGTTGGTTGGCTCGCTCTTCTTGTCGGCACGAGGGCGGCGGCAATTGCGCGTGGCGGGAACAGCGCTGCTTCTGTGCATACTGGCATCGCTCGCCTATCCATCGAGTTACCGTTCCGAAGCGGTGATACGTGGAGCCGCCGTCGACCCGGAGGTTCTCGCCGCCGCAGTCGCTAGCGAAGTCGGAGAGTCGAGCCGCCTCCGCAGAGGAATCGAGATCGAGCAGGTCGCCCGCGGGATTCTTCGCATTGCGTATCGCGACCGGGACCGCTTTCGGGCGCAGCGGGCCGTGGCTCTAATGCTCACATCTATGGACGGTGTCGAGGTGATCGACCAGCCGTCGCTGCCGCACCGGACGGTGGGACCGGCGGCGTTCGGGCATACCGTCGTTCGACGGCTGACAGGGCTTCACCTACCGTAACGCCCGCTACACTGAAGGGCATGGCCGCACGCTCCGTCGCGATTCTCGGCGCTCCGCTCGATTTCGGCGCGGGCCGGCGCGGTGTAGATATGGGGCCGTCGGCGATTCGCGTCGCCAATTTGCGAGACCGGTTGGGTGCGCTGGGGCTCGACGTCGAGGACCTGGGAAACGTGGAAGCGCCGCAGCAAGAGAGCGTTCCCCAAGGCGATCCCAAAACCAAATATCTCGATCCCATCGCCGCCACATGCCGGAAGCTGGCCGCGCGAGTCGCTAAGGCCGCCGGCGCGGGGCGATTCCCCATCGTGCTCGGGGGCGACCACTCGATCGCGGCGGGTACGATTTCCGGTATGGCGAAGAAAAGGCGCTTGGGCGTGATCTGGATCGACGCGCACGGCGACATCAACACTCCCGAAACGTCGCCGAGCGGTAACGTTCACGGCATGCCGCTCGCGGCGTTGTTGGGACGAGAGCCGAAAGCCCTGCTTTCAGGGCCGAAATTGAATCCCGCGAATGTGGCGCTGGTCGGTTTGCGCGATCTCGACGCGGGCGAGCGCCGCCACATCCGCGAGTGGGGGGTGCGCGCCTTTACGATGCGCGACGTGGACGAGCGCGGTTTGCGGCCGATCGTCGAGGAGGCTTTGCGTATCGCCTCGAACGGGACGGACGGCTTTCACCTTTCGTTCGACATGGATGCCATCGACCCGGCAGTGGCTCCGGGGGTTGGCACTCCGGTGCAAGGCGGTCTGTCGTATCGCGAGGCGCATCTGATCATGGAAATGGCGTTCGATTCCGGGCGCATGCTGTCGCTCGAAGTGGTGGAAGTGAATCCGGTACTCGACGTAAGTAACCGGACCGCCGATCTCGCCGTCGAACTGATCTTGTCGGCGCTAGGAAAAAAGATCTTGTGAGGAAGACCGTCTGAAAACCCGCGTAGCCGTCATCTACGGCGGACGCAGCGGCGAGCACGAAATCTCGCTACGCTCCGCCGAATCGATCCTTAAGGCGCTCGACCCGGAGCGCTACGAAGCGCTGCCCTACTTCATCGCAAAGGACGGGCGCTGGAGCCCGAAGGCGATCGCGCCGGAGCCGGGGGCGAACCCGGATATCGATGTTGTGTTTCCGGTCCTTCATGGCACGTTCGGCGAAGACGGCACGGTGCAAGGGCTGCTAGAACTGGCCGACCTGCCCTATGTAGGACCGGGCGTGTTGGGATCGGCGGCGGCGATGGATAAGGAAGTTACAAAGCGTTTGTTGCGGCAGGCGGGATTGCCGGTGGGCGAGTACGTCGTTCGATTCCGCGGCGCGTTGCACGAAGGCGAGCTTCCGTTTCCGCTACCGGCGTTCGTGAAGCCCGCGAATTTGGGTTCGTCGGTGGGCATCGCGAAAGCGAAAACGCAGGAGCAGTTGGCGGCGGCGCTCGACGAAGCGGCGCGCTACGACACGAAGGTGCTGATCGAGCGGGCCATCCCAGGGCGCGAGTTCGAGATCGGCGTGCTGGGTAATCGCGAAAACCGGCGCGCTTCCCTGCCCTGCGAAATCCGTCCAAAGCGCGAGTTCTACGACTACCAAGCGAAGTACCTCGAGGACACAACCGAAATCGATTTGCCCGCGCGTCTGCTCGAAGCCAAGATCGCAGAAATGCAACGGCTGGCGATCGCCGCGTGCGAGGCGCTGGAACTCGAAGGCATGACGCGGGTCGATTTTCTAATGGACGGCGAGTCCCTCGAGTTGTTCGTGAACGAACCGAACACGATTCCGGGATTCACATCCATTTCGATGTACCCCAAGATGTGGGAGTATTCGGGCGTGCCGTATGCGGCGCTGCTCGACGAGTTGATTGCGCTGGCGATGGCACGGCACGAGCGCAAGCGGGCGACGAAATTCGAGAAATGACGACGGCCATCATCTCCGCGCTCCTGCTTGCCGCGGACGTTTCCACTGCCGCGCTCGACGAGGCGGTGAAGAAGTTCACGGCAGTGCTGGGAGCGGTCGAGGAGCACGCGGCCGACGGCGTTGAACCTAACGCCGCGCTGTATGGCGGCGCGATTCCGGGCATGCTGCGCGGGCTCGATCCGCATTCGATTTTTCTCGACCCCGACCAGTTTCAGCAGTTGAAGGAGATGAACAACTCGGAGCGCAAGGGCTTCGGGTCGATCGTCAGTATTCTGCCGGGCCGCGTGTTCGTGTTGCAGACGATGCCGGGCACACCTTCGTCGCGCTCGGGACTGTCGCCGGGCGACGAGATTGTCGCGGTCAACGGCTATCCGCTGATGGGCCTGGAGCCGGAGCAACTGGTGCAACTGCTTTCCGAATCGCGGCGGCGCGAGGCGAAGATCGGCGTGCGCCGCGTGAGTTCGCCGCGGATACTCGAGTTCACGCTGATCCCCGAAAACCTAGCGTCGCCCAGCGTGGACCGCGCTTTCGAAATCGAACCGAGGATCGGCTATGTCCGCGTGTCGAACTTCGAGATCAAGACGGCGAAGGAACTGCGCGACGCGATCGAAAAACTGGGCGGCGCAAAGCTCGAAGGATTGATTCTCGACTTACGCAATAACCCGGGCGGCGTGGTGGAGGCGGCGCTCGAATCGGCGGCGATGTTCTTGAAGCCCGGGCAGCGGATCCTGACCGCGCGCGGGCGCTCCAAGAAAGAGGACTCGATCGACGTACCGGCGGGCAACGTGCCGTACGAGTTTCCGGTTGCGGCGTTGATCAACGAGAAGACCGCGAGCGCGGCGGAGATCGTAGCGTCGGCGCTGCAGGATCACAAGCGGGCGAAGATCGTAGGCGCGCGCAGTTTCGGCAAAGGGCTGGTACAAAGCGTTTACAACCTGTCGAGTAACACCGGCGTCGCGCTGACGGTGGCGTATTACTATTCGCCGCTCGGCCGGAATTTGCAGCGTCCCCTCGCGAACGTGCGGATTGAGACGCCTTCCGACGCAGGCGGGATCGCGCCCGACATCGCGGCGGGACCGGAGCCGATGTCGCGGCTGCGGATCGCGCTCGACTCCTCCGGGGCGTTTCCGAGTTTCGCGACGGAGGCGTTGCGCAAGGGCGCGAAGAGCGCCACCGGTTCCGTGATGGACGACTTCAAGATTTGGCTCGCCGAGCGGCGCATTCAGCCGGGCGTGGCCGAATGGTCCGCCGACGGGGCGTGGATCCGCAGCCGCCTGGAGCAGGAAATGTTGAACCAGACCGCGGGTGTCGAGAAGGGCGACGAGGTGGAGTTGCGAAGAGACCCAGCCTGTCAACGCTCGCTCGACGCATTGCGCCAGAGCCGGTAAACTTCGAGGCCCACGGGAATCACACTGACGAAAACGATCGCCAGGATGATCTTGTCGAAGTATTGCCGTACCCACGGAATTCCGCCCGCATAGTAGCCGATCAGCGTCACCAGGTAGACCCAGCCGATGCCGCCGAAGACGTTGAAGGCGGCGAAGCGGCGATAGTTCATGCTCGCCACTCCGGCGACGAATGGGGCGAACGTACGGATAATCGGCACAAAGCGCGCGAGCACGATGGTTTGCCCGCCATGCTTCGCGTAAAACTCGCGGGTGCGTTCGAGATAAGGGCGCATCCAGCCGCGCTTGGCGAAGATCGCCGGACCGGCGCGCCGTCCGAGGGCAAAACCTACGGCGTCGCCGACGATGGCCGCGACGGCGAGCAGAGCCATCAGCAGCCAGACGTTCATGCGGCCCGTACCCGCCAGCACCCCGAGCACGAAGAGCAGGCTATCGCCGGGCAGCAGAAAGCCGACGAGCAATCCGGTTTCGGCGAACACGATAAACGCGGGAATGGCGTATGCCCACCATCCATTGAGATAAAGATCGAGTAGAGCGAGCAGCTTTTCGCCGCTCAGCAGCGTACGGAGAAGTTCCACTTACGCTATGCCGCCCCGAAGCTCGAAAGCAGCCGCTTCATCGTGTCTTGGTTGACTTTGATTTTGCCCGCTTTGGTGAGACGGTCCACCAGACCTTGACTAAAGAGCTCCTCGCGCTCTCGAGCGCGCCGCTGGCGCAGCTCGCCGACGATCTTTTCGCGCTCCATCGCAAGCTTAAGCAAGTCGGCCGGTTGTACCTCGGTGACTTTGACGACGTATGTCGCGTCGCCCAACGGATGCGGACCGGTGACGGTACCCACGGGCTTGCCGAAGGCGTCCTTGACCAACGACGTCGGTCCGATGCCTTCAATGGCGCCGGTGCGCGCAAAGGCGGGGGCGTTTTTCACCTGCCCGCCGAACTCCGCTGCGAGTTTCTTGAAGTCCGCGCCGGGCGCCTTAGCGCGCTCGGCGAGAGTCTTTCCGCGCGATTGCAGCAGGTCGGTCGCCTTACGTTGAGCGATTTCCTCGCGCAAAGTCGCCGCCACTTCTTCGAGCTTCGAGGACCGCTCCGGCTCAACACCGGTCACCACGGCCACGCCGAGGCGGCTATTGGCCAACTCGACGACTTGCGTCGCTTCGTTGAGTTTGATCGAGAAGATTTGCGCGGCGAGTTCGGGGCTGGCGCCCACGGGTTCGCCGAATTGGGAGGCGCTTTGCAGAACGGCGGGAGTGCGCACCAAAGCCGCGTTGAACTGTTGCGCGACCGCTTCCAGCTTGTCCGGAGTCTTGGCCGCAGCCGCGCGGAGGGCGTCCGCGTCGCGCTGCATTTTCTCGAACACCGCTTGCTTCGAGAAGTCGGCGGCGAGTTCGCCACGCACTTCTTCGAACGGGCGAAGCCGAGCGTCCTCGCGCGAGATCAATTGCAGGATGTGGAAACCGTACTCGGTTTTAACGACGTTCGAAAGCTCCTTCGGAGTCTTTAGCGCCCAGGCGGCCGCTTCGAAATTGGGAACCGTTTGACCCTTGACGATAAAGCCGAGGTCTCCGCCCTTGACCGCCGAGCCGGGATCCTCGGAGTTCTCCCTGGCGAGCTTCGCGAAATCCGCCCCAGCCTTGATCTGCTTAAGAAGGTCCTGCGCTTTGGCTTCGAGCTTCGCCACTTCGGCGGCGGGTTTTTCCGTCGTCTTTACCAGAATGTGGCGGACGTTGACACGCTCGCCGGTGCGGAAGCGGTCTTTCGAGTCTTCGTAAGCGCGGCGCAAATCGGCCTCGGACGGCTCCATCGCAGCGGCAACCCGGGCGCGATCGATCACCAGAATCGCGGCGCTCCGCTTTTCGGGCTGTTTCAACGTGGCCTTGCGCTTTTCGAACTCCGCGGCGACTTCGGCGTCGGTTACCGTTACGTCTTTTCGAACGTCGGCCGTCTTGAGCACGATGTACTCGAGGGCGATTTTCTCGTTGTTCCGGCGGAACTCAGCCTCAATGTCGGCGGGCGTCACTACGACGCTCTCGGCGATCATGCCCTGCACTTTCGAAATCAAAAGGGACTTGCGGAGCTGACTCTCGAAGTCCGCCACGCTCATGCCGCGCTGCGCGAGAAAGTCCTGATAAGCCTTCGTGCCCGCGAACTGGCCGCCCACGAACAACTGCGGAATGATGTTTTTGATCGCTTCGGTGACTTCGGCGTCGTTTACGCCGTAGCCCATGCGCTTGGCTTCGTACTCGACGGCGCGCTGCGCGATCAAGCCGTCGACGATGTTGTTGGCCAGAATGTAACCCATGCTGCGGGGCACGTTTTGGTTACGCAACTGCTGCTCGACGCGGTTGGCGGCTTCCTGCAGAGTCACCGGTTGGCCGTCGATTTCGGCGATCGTGGTTTCGCTGCGGTCGATGCCCGAGCCGCCCGAACCGAGCGGGGTTAGGCTCCACACCATGCTGACCGCGATCAGCCCGAGAAAAAACATCAAAACGTACCGCAGAACGGTGTCCTTGCGGCGAAACAAATGGAACATCAAACTCTCCTGAAATTCGTCACTTCTAGTGTAGTTGGCCCCGCTGGGAAATCGTGTCGGCCCCAACGTAGGGACGCAGAGCTTCGGGGACGACGACCGTTCCGTCGGCTTGCTGGTAGTTCTCGACGATCGCTACCCAAGTGCGCCCGACCGCGAGGCCGCTGCCGTTGAGCGTGTGGGCGTATTCGGACTTCTTGCCCGCCCGGTAACGAATTCCCGCGCGCCGCGCCTGGAAAGCTTCGAAGTTGGAGCAGGAACTGATCTCTTTGTATTCGCCTAAACCGGGTAGCCAGACTTCGATGTCGTAAGTCTTGGCGGACGAGAATCCCATATCGCCCGTGCAAAGCACAACGGTCCGAAACGGCAGCCCGAGCTTACGCAACACGTTCTCCGCGTCGTTGGTAAGCGATTCGAGTTCGGCTTCGCTCTGGTCGGGACGCGCGAATTTCACTAACTCGACCTTCTGGAACTGGTGCTGGCGGATGATGCCGCGCACGTCGCGGCCGTAGCTGCCCGCTTCGCTGCGGAAGCACGACGTATAGGCGCAGAACTTCGCGGGTAACGCATCGCCGTCGAGCGTCTCGTCGCGATAGTAATTCGTCACCGGCACTTCGGCGGTGGGCGCCAGCCAGTAATCCGTGCTTTCGAGCTTAAAGAGATCGCTCGCGAACTTAGGCAACTGGCCGGTACCGAAAAGGCTCGCCGAATTCGCGACGAACGGCGGCAGCATCTCGGTGTAGCCATGCTCTCGCGTGTGCAAATCGAGCATGAAGTTGATGATCGCGCGCTCGAGCTTAGCGCCGAGGCCGAGGTAAACGGCGAAGCGCGCTCCGGCGATCTTCGCGGCGCGGTCGAAATCGAGGATGCCGAGTTCGGGTCCCAAATCCCAGTGCGCCTTTGGTGTGAAGTTCATGGCCCGGGGCGTTCCTTCGCGGCGGACTTCGACGTTGGCTGAGGCGTCCGGCCCGGTGGGAACGCTCGCGTGGGGAAGGTTGGGGATCGCGGCCAGCGCTTCGCGGAATTGCTCGTCGAGCGCCTTCGCTCGATCTTCAAGAGCGGCGATCCGTTCGCCCATCGCGCGCACGGCTTGCTGCCGTTCGGCGGTGTCGGCGCCTTCGCGGCGGAGCTTGCCGATTTCGGCGGTGGCGGCGTTACGCTCCGCTTTCAGAGACTCCGATTCGGTGACGGCGGCGCGGCGTTCCTGGTCGAGCGAACGAAATGAATCGAGATCGAAGGCGAAACCGCGAGCGGCAAGCCGTTCGGCCACAGAATCGAGGTTCGACCGGAAGAAGTTGAGATCGTGCATGGACGGCGGAAACTACCCGCGCGCCTCGACCGGCACCCAGGCCTGACCGACGGGCAGCCCCTTGTATTCGGCGCGGGGCCGGATCAAGCGGTTGTTGTGGTACTGCTCCAGGATGTGCGCGGTCCAGCCGGACATGCGGCTGATCGCGAAGACGGTGGTGAATAGGTCCACCGGAATGCCGAGCGAATAGTAAGCCGAGGCGGAGTAGAAATCGACGTTCGGGTTGAGAGGCTTGCCCTTGGCGGTCCTCATCGCTTCTTGCACGGCTTCCGACGCTTCGTAGAGATCGATGTTGCCGGTAGAAGAGGCGAGGTCTTTCGAAAGGCGCTTGAGGTGAATCGCACGCGGGTCGATGACCTTGTAAACGCGATGCCCGAACCCGGGAATCTTCTCGCCCTTCGCGAGCTTCTCGCGCATCATCTCGAGCGCCCGGTCCTTGTTGCCGGCCGCAAGTAGCATCTTGATCACGTCCTCGTTGGCGCCGCCGTGCAGCGGGCCTTTGAGAGCGCCGATCGCGGACGTAACCGCGGAATAGATGTCGGAGAGCGTGGCGGCGGTGACGCGCGCCGCGAAAGTCGAAGCGTTCAGCTCATGGTCGGCGTGCAGCGTCAGTGCGATGTCGAGAACTTTCTCCATCACCGCGTCCGGCTTCGCGCCGTTGAGCGTGTAGAGGAAGTTGGCGGCCATGGCGAGCGACGGATCGGAGGCGACGACCTCTTTCCCTTGGCGTAGCCGGTGGAACGTCGAAACGATGGTCGCCGTCTGCGACATCAGCTTGATGGCTTTCAGGCGATTCGCCTCCACCGACATCTCGTTTGCGGCGGGGTCGTACAGCGAGAGCATGGAGACGGCGGTCCGTAGAACGTGCATCGGCGGCGCTTGGCCCGCGCCTTTCAGAAACGCCGTAACCGGCTCGGGAATCGCCCGGTAAGCGGCGAGCTGCCCCTTCAGGTCGTCGAGTTCGGACCGTTTGGGAAGGCGTCCGTTCCAGAGCAGGAAGACCACCTCTTCGAAAACGGCGTTTTCGGCGAGGACATTGATGTCGAAGCCTTGGTAGCTGAGTACTCCCGCCTCTCCGTCGATGAAGCAAATGCTGGATTCAGCCGCAATAATGCCTTCGAGGCCCGCGCCGGTAGCTGACATGGATATTCGCGATCTCCTGGTCGATTGGATCGCGCCGGATGCCACAAAGACTTAGGGAATCCGGCGAGCACCCTTATTGTGGAACGGGTTGCGGCGCAAGCGCAAGCGTGCCGGTATCCTAATTCCATGGCGACCAGAACGCTCGTCTCGGTGGAAGAGTACCTGGCCACCGACTACGAACCCGACGCCGACTACGTAGACGGCGAGATCGAGGAGCGGACGATGCTGAAGAAAAAGCACAGCCGGATTCAAGTGTGGCTCGCGGCACGTTGGGTGGAGCACCCCGAAGTCGCTGTCTACACGGAGTTGCGGGTTCAGATTTCGCCAACTCGTTTCCGGGTGCCGGACATCCTCTTAATCGAACGTAGCCGCGATAACGAAGAGGAAATCGTAACCCGTTCACCTTTGCTAATCATTGAGATTCGTTCCGACGAAGACCGCATTCACCGCATGATGGAACGTATTGAGGACTACTTCTTGATGGGTGTGCCGCACTGCTGGATTCTCGATCCGTATGAGCGGGCCGCCTATATTTGCTCTCCCGGATCGCGCTTCCAACTGGTGCGTGAGGGCAGCTTGACGATCGACAATCCCCGGATCGAACTACGGCTGGCCGACGCGTTCGCGGCGCTCGACGCTCGCTAGCGAATCAACGCCGCAGCGATCCGGCGTAGTGTGGAAGGCTTGGCGACACGGCATTCCTTAATCCGGATCACCCGCCACCCTTCCCGGCGAAGGCGCGCGGTCACCCGACGGTCTCGGCGCATGTTTGTTTCGATTTTCGATTTCCAAAATTTCCGGTTGGTCGCGGGCAGATACTTGCATCGGCACCCGTGCCAAAAGCAACCGTCGACAAACAAGGCCAACTTACGCCCCGGCCAAGCGAAGTCGGGATGCCCGGCGACCTTCCAATGCTTCCGATAGCCGCGCAACCCGGCGGCCCACAAAAGCCGTCCTAAAGCGATTTCGGTGGATCGGTTTCCTTTCGAACGGACGGTTGCCATGATCTTCGACCGTACGGATTTCGATACATGGTCCACAAACGCAAAGAAGCCTTAACGTAAAGAATAGTTCTTCCGGTCGGTGTCGTCGATTTCGGAGGCTGGGACGAGGCGGTAATGCTTTTCGTCGACAATACGGACCTCTTCCTCGTCGATCACGAGTTCGAACATAGCGATCGCGGCGGAGTCCATGAATTGTGCCGAGACGGCACGGCAAGTCAAGCTAGGAAACTTTTCGGCGCAGCATCGGATGTCCTGCTCGGTTTGAATCGTCGCCAGACGATCGGCTCCGCCCTTGGCTTGCACCGGTACGACGAATTGCTGCCCATGGCGATTCAAGCCGACATACAACTCGTCGATTTCGATTTGACCCAAACCCTTCACCGTAGTGCGCAAGTGGTTTTGTAGCGAATACGCCGTAATGCCGAGAAAGATATCGATCAATCGGTTGTAACGAACTTTGGCCAAAAGCGCCTGTTCGTCCGAGAGGGCGTTAAAGGCGACGATTTCCGGCGTCGCGTCGGGGATCTTAACGGCAACCAGGTCCGGTTGCGGAAGGATTCGACCGAGCTTACCCAACTGAAACCGATACCTAGCCTGTCCGGCCGGGCGAATCGTCCACTCGTAGCCTTCTGGAGCGGTCGACCGAATGGCCTCGGGCAAGCTTATTCGGTAGCGGAACGTGTAAATCAGATCGCCGAGATTTTTCGGAAGCTTGACGCTCAGTTTATGGGCGGCTATCTCGATCTCATCGCGGTCGAACTCGAACGAATAGAGACCCTTTCGATAATGGCGAGCGAAAATCTCGGCGATTAACTGGGAATAGCGGTTAGGGGACATCGGTCGATCGCTCGGAGGGTCGGGTTCTCTTGGGAATCACATTAGCCGGGACGCCGTAACGGGAGGCGGCTTCGGTCATATCGAGGCGCAGCAGCGCATTGTCGCCAAGAGCTTGGGCCGCCGAGGGGCGTGACGGCGTCGCATCGAGAGCCTCGCGAACTTGTGCAGCCACCGCTCGCGCCAACAATGGCGGTACGGAATTACCGATTTGGCGAAATCCATGCCACTTTGTAACGTGAAACCGGAACCAGTCCGGGTAGGAATGAAGACGAGCCGCCTCGCGCACAGTGATGCAGCGGGGCGAATAAGGATGGATAGGGCGCGGCGAAGTGAACGCACCGCGATCACTAGCCGTTCCGGCGCGCAAGGTATTCGAAACACCGTCTGGGTCGAGCTTTAGGAAACGGCTTACCGGCTCGGTGTCGCCATGGGCCGTCGCCGCAAACCTCCGGCGAGACAACTCCGTATGCACCGTCCGAAGACTGGAAGTCAATAGGTTCGGATCGTATACGCGCTCCGCTTCATAGTTCGAAGAATCCGTTTCCGAGCATCGTAGTGCCGCTACGTAACCGGTAGCGGGTTTGAAACGTGCGGCGACCCAGTCCCGCTCCAGCAACTCGTCAAACTCGTCGGCTTCGGGAAGGTCTTTCAGAGCCTCCCAAACGGTAGGCGTCCGAGCTTCAAAAAGATTCCCATTGCGCTTTCCCGCATTATGCGGGCGATGGGTGGGCAACGGATAGAGGGGCAGAGGAAGTCCCTGCCGAGCGCCGTATAGGAACAACCGTTGCCGGTCTTGAGGAACGCCGAAATGAGCCGCGTTTAGGACGCGATAGTCTTCGACGACTTGGTATCCTTCGGCGCGAAACGCCTGAATGATTTCTTCAAGGAATCGCTTATGCGAGCCGACGGTGAGACCGCGAACGTTCTCGAATACGAAGTACTTGGCGCGCAACTCAACGACCAGCCGGACGAAATGATAAACCAGCGCGTTGCGCGGGTCGTCGAGAGCGCGCTTCCCAATCATGCTAAAGCCTTGGCAAGGCGCGCCGCCAAATACGACATCCACGTCCCGATCCCCAATCCGGGAACGGCTTCGTATGTAGGGCCCATCGATGTCGGCGACGCTTCTGCAAATAGCCGCGCAGTCCGGAAAGTTAAACTCGTGAATCGCGCAGTGAATCGGATCGTACTCGACGGCGGCGGCGACCTCGAAGCCCGCTTGTTCGAAACCGAGGCTCATGCCACCCGCGCCGGCGAACAGGTCCACACCAAGGGGCCTCCGTCTCTCGCGCATGCAACCCAATAGTAACGAGGCGGCGCGGATTCCGTCCAGTATTCTCGCGCGGATACAAGCGGGTACAATACGGGTGGAGATGCTATCGATTTGAAGGCGTCCGACCTTCGCTTGCCCGGTTCCGCCGGGCGAACCATCCTCGCCGCCGCGACCGCGGAAGGCCCCGCCGATCTATCCCGCGACGATTTGCTCCGCGCCTATCGCGTCATGCACCTTTCGCGTCGCATCGACGACCGGGAAATTCTCCTCAAACGCCAGAACAAAATCTACTTCCAGATTTCGGGCGCGGGTCACGAAGCTATCCAAACCGCCGCCGGCATGGCGCTGGTGGCGGGTCACGATTGGTTCTACCCTTATTACCGCGACCGCGCTCTGTGCCTCGCCCTGGGATTAACCGCCGAGGACATGCTGCTCGAAGCCGTAGGCGCCGCGAGCGGCCCATTTTCCGGAGGCCGCCAGATGCCGTCGCATTGGTCGAGCCCGGAATTGCACATTGTGACCGGGTCCTCGCCGACGGGCACGCAGTTCAATCAGGCGCTGGGCTGCGCGCACGCGAGCCGCTATTTGCGCCCCGAATCGGGCGAAGTGACGCTGGTCTGCACGGGCGACGGGGCGACAAGCGAAGGCGAATTCTGGGAGTCGCTCAACGCGGCGTGTCTCGACCGGTTGCCGCTGCTCTATCTGGTCGAGGATAACGGGTGGGCGATCTCCGTTCCGGTCGAGCGCCAGACGGCGGGCGGCAGCATTTCGCGCCTGGTGCAAGGGTTTCCGCACCTGTTGCGGCTTGAGGTGGACGGCTCCGATTTCATCGCCTGCTACCGGGCGATGGTGGAGGCTGCCGCGCACTGCCGCGCCGGGGTCGGTCCGGCGATGGTCCACGCGCGCGTCACCCGTCCCTATTCGCATTCCCTTTCCGACGACGAACGCCTTTACAAGACCGCCGCCGAACGCGAGGAAGAAGCCGCGCGCGATTGCAACGTCCGCTTCCCGGAGTTCCTGCTCGCCGAAGGTCTACTCGACCGGCACGGGTTGCAGCGTTTGGCGCATGAGATCGACGATGAAATCCAAGCAGTGACGGACCGGGCGCTGGCCGCCGCGCCACCCGATCCTAAAACGATTCTCGATCACCTTTACTCGCCAACGGTCGATCCGTGCTCGGAAGAGTTCGACGCGAAGCCCCAGTTTGCGGGTGAGCCGCGCACCATGGTCGACGAGATCAATCTGACGCTGAAAGAGGAGATGGCGGCGGACCCGCGCATTCTTGCCTTTGGGCAGGACATCGCCGATTGCAGCCGCGAGGCGTCGCTGAACGAGGTGAAGGGCAAGGGCGGCGTGTTCAAGGCGACGCACGGGTTGCAGACGCAGTTCGGATCGCACCGCGTCTTCAACACGCCGATCGCGGAAGGAATGATCGCCGGACGCGCGATTGGGCTCGCGACGCGCGGGCTGAAGCCGGTCGCCGAAATTCAGTTCTTCGACTACATCTGGCCGGCGATGATGCAAATCCGCGACGAGATGGCGAATATCCGTTGGCGGTCGAACGGGGCGTTTTCCTGCCCGGCGGTGATTCGGGTGGCGATCGGCGGCTACCTTACCGGGGGCGCGATCTATCACAGCCAGTGCGGCGAAGTGGCGTTCACACACATCCCAGGCATTCGGGTCGTGATGCCGTCGAACGCGCTCGATGCCTGCGGGCTATTGCGAACGGCGATCCGCTCGGACGACCCCGTACTGTTCCTCGAACATAAGAAGCTGTATCGCGAGCCGTATAACCGGTCACCACACCCGGGACCGGACTTCACGATTCCGTTTGGCAGCGCACGGGTCGTGAAACCGGGCGGCTCGCTGACCGTCGTCACCTACGGCGCCGTAGTGCAAAAGGCTCTCCAAGCGGCCTTAGAGGTGGAGCGGAAATCGAGTAGAAGCGTCTCCGTGGAAGTGATCGATTTGCGCAGTCTTTCGCCCTACGATTGGCCGGCCATCGAACGGTCGGTGAAGAAGACCAGCCGTCTGATCGTTGCGCATGAAGACACCTTGAGTTGGGGGTTTGGCGCGGAAATCGCGGCGCGCGCCGCCTCCGAGTTGTTCTTCCACCTCGATGCGCCGGTGGAGCGCGTGGCCGCCAAAGACACCTGGGTGGGCTACAACCCGATCCTCGAAGACGAGATTCTGCCCCAGGTCGAGGATTTGGTACGGGCGGCGGAACGGGTTCTCGCCTACTGATGTTGCGCTCTTAACCGCGCATTTTCCGGCGATAAGGCTTTCGGGCATGGAAGTCTTGTCGCTCAATACCCGGTTCGCGGAGATGGACCGCCAGGAGGTTCGCCGCGTGGTGAGCTTTTATTCGAAGGCGCTGCGAGAGGCCGCGGAACGGGCGATTCGCTTCGACGACGACCGCGTTAACGAATTTCGCGAGGCGCTTCTGCATCTGGCGGAAGAGTTGGAAGGGTCCGGCCAGCACGGTCTCGATCCCATTCACGAAAAGTTCGGGGAGTCGATGGCCGCGTTTCAACGCGATGGCGAAGGCCACCTGCGGACGCTGCGCGAAAAACTCGAAGAGGCCAGCGGCGCGCTCGCCAATATGGTGGTGAGCGTATCGGATCTAGGCACCTCGCATCAGGCGGATTTGGAACAAGAAGTGGACCGTCTTCGCCTGTTGCAGCATGTCGAGGACATCGTCCGGCTGCGGGCGGAACTGGCGGACGCGACGGCGCGAATGTCGGCCAGCCTCGAAGGGATGCGCCGCGAGCATCAAATGGTGGTGACGCAGATGCGCGACGAAATCCGATCGCTGCATCGCGAGATGGAATCTCGTTCGGTACGGCCACCGCGGCCCGAGCCGGTTTCCGCCGAACCCGCGGAAACGCCTGCGCCGGCCTCCGAGCCCACAATCGGTACCGGGCGGCGCGAAATCGAACGCCTGCTCCGCGATCGCACCGAGGCGGACGAGCCCGTCACGCTGCTCATTGTGTGGATGCGTAATCTGGCGCCGATGTTCACGCAACATCCGCCGGAACTGGTGCTGGACTTGATGGCGGCGGCATCCGCTCGGCTCGACCAGGTTCTGCAGGGGCGCGGCCGCTGGTCCAAATGGGAAGACGACTGTTACATTGTGTGCGTTCCCCGCGCCAAATCCGAAGTGACGCGTGTCGCGCAGGATGTGGCGATGCGCTTAAACGAAGGCTATTTGTTGCAGCGCTGCGACGGCGCGCACCACTTGGCGCTTAAGGTGTCGATCGGGATGGTGGACCGCACTAAGGACGAGAGCGCCGACACCATGTTGGCGCGCGCCGGAAAGCTGACAACAAACATGCGCTCCCGCCCACAAGCCGCCTAGTCCGCGCTAAGATCGGCCATACGTGGCCAATCAATCAACGAAAATCTACGATGCCGTCGTTGTCGGATCGGGCGCGGCGGGTGGCACCTTAGCCGCGCATCTGGCTCGCGCCGGAGCGGACGTTTGCGTCGTCGAGGGCGGCCCGAAAATCAACACCCGCACCGATTTCAATACGCACGCGCTGCCTTTCGAGTTCGCCAATCGCCATATCCCCACGATGAAGCCCGGCAAATCGGGATTCTATGGCGAACGCGCTCGCGGACTGGGCGGCAAGACAATGACCTGGAACGCAGTGGCGTGGCGGCTGTCGCAGCGCGATTTCAAGGGCCGCTCGTTCGACGGCGCGGGCGAAAACTGGCCGCTGGATTACGCCGAAATGGCGCCCTGGTACGAGAAGATCGAGCGCGAAGTGGGCGTGTGCGGCAATCTCGACGGCCTGGAAGATTTGCCCGATGGCGTTTTCCTGCCTCCGGTCCCCATGAAGTGCAGCGACCTGATCGTTAAGCGCGGCGCGGCGAAGCTGGGTGTGAAGGTGATTCACGTGCGAAAGTCGACGCTGTCGCAATCGCGGCTGGGGCGTCCGGCGTGCCACTTCTGCGGGAACTGCATGGCGGGTTGCGACGTGGTGGCGAAGTACAACAGCTACGACGTGCATCTGGTCCCCGCATTGCGCACTGGAAAACTGACGCTGCAACCGGATTCCGTGGTGCGCGAGGTAATGCTGGACGCAGAGAATCGCGTAACGGGCGTGCGCTACCTCAATCGCGTAACGAAAGCCGAGGGCGAGGTTCGCGGCAAATGCGTGGTAGTGGCGGCGGCGTGCGTGCAGTCGATCGGGCTGCTCCAGATGTCGAAGTCCCGCCGCTACCCCACGGGCCTCGCGAACTCGTCGGGCGAACTCGGCAAAAATTTCATTCCGCACTTCACGGGCGGCGTACAGTGTTTCTTGATCGACTTGATCGGCAAGCCCGCCGCCAACGACGAGGGCTTTCTCGACCACGCCTACGTACCGAGCTTCATGCACTCGCGAAAGCGGGATTATGCGCGGAGCTTCGGGGTGCAGTTCAACTATCAGAACCGGCGGGCGACGGGTTGGGCGCGCGAGATTCCTGGTTTCGGAGCGGAGTACAAGAAGGCGGTGAAGGAGCGTTATCCGGCGTTCCTGACTTTTTCTCCCTACGGAGAAATGCTGCCCAACGCGAAGACATTTGTCGATCTCGACGAAACGAAGAAAGACGAGTACGGCCTCCCCCTCGCGCGCCGCACGGTGACGTGGGGCGAGAACGACAAGAAAATCTTCACCGACATGACGCGCTGGTCGGTCGAAATCCTGAAGAGCGCGGGCGCGGAGATTCTCACCGTGAGCGAAACGCCGCGCACGAATCACGAGTTGGGAGGCGCGCGCATGGGCGACGATCCGAAGCGGTCGGTCGTCAATCCGTGGTGCCAGACCCATGACGTTCCGAACCTGTTTGTCGTCGATGGCAGCGTGTTCCCGTCGGCGTCCGAAAAGAATCCGACGCACACCATCATGGCGCTGGCCGCGCGCACGGCGTGGCACATCGGCGAGCGTCTCAAGAAAGGGGAAATGTAATGGCGGACCGCCGCGAGAGTCTTAAGATTATCGGCGCGATCGGCACGACGTGCGCGTTTCCGTTTTCGGCGGACGAATTGTACGGCCAACACGCCGATCACTCGCCCGGCAAGCCCGCCGCCATGCCCGCCCCATCGTTCTTCTCGAAGGCCGAGATGGAAAAGATCGCGAAGATCGTGGACCTGATCATACCGGCCACAGATACCCCGGGCGCGATCGCCGCGGGCGTTCCGGCTTACGTTGACTTCGTGTGTTCCCGCAACGCAAGGCTCGCGAAGACGATTCGCGACGGTTTGGCTTCGGCGACGCCGCTCGACGAAGCTGCGTTACGCGAGCTCGACCGCGCGAAATCGCCCTTTTTTCAGGCGATCAAGAGCGTCACCGCCGACGGATACTACACCTCGAAGGCCGGCCTGATCGACGAACTCGGCTATCGCGGCAATACCGTGCTCGCCGAGTTTCCGAACTGCGAGGAGCATTAGAGCCTCGGTTGCGAGCCTGGTCCTTCGGAGGACTTACGCGCTACGCCGACGCAGCGCGCCAAACGTGAGTAACGCCGCACCGGCTAATGCTACTGTCGCGGGTTCCGGCACGGGATTGGCGCCATTCTGCACCGGATAGTTGAATCCGCTCGAACTTGTGACGGTCAGTCCGGGAATCGGATTGCCCGACGGATCGCTCACGACAAGTTTCTGCAGCTTGATCGTACTGCCGAACGAGGCCTTGGCCGTTCCCGTTACCGTCTCGGTAAACGCATCCGCCCCGCTATCCACATCAAGCGGGCTCACCAAGCCGTAGACATACAGGCCCAGGGTAGACACGATGGGTGCGTCGAAAAGCAACTCGTCGTAGGTCAGCGTGAAGGTAGTCGGAATTTCGCTCCAATTGCCGACACACGTGAAATCGGCGGTTTCCGAGTCGGCAAGCGCCAACAGAGCGCAAAATCCGGCCGATAGCTGTGGATGATCCACCTCGAACATGCCATCGAGGGAGAACACATAGCTCAAGGAATAGACGCCCGTGCCGCCGCTTACGGTAATGTCGTCCGTGTTGGACGCTCCGGCATATCCCATGGTGAAGATATAAGAAGTCGGCAGTCCTTTGTAGAGCGCAGGAATGCTGACGTAGTTCTGACGTTGATAGTCCGTGAGGGTGAAAGCCATGTCGAACTTCCACGTGTCCATCGTGGCGATCGCGGAAGCCGTCCCTTCGAAGTACTGAACGAAGTCGAGTGCCTCGCCGGCCGTGTACTCGAAAAGCTGTGCGCGAAGTTCGTCATCCTCCGATCCCGCATAGGTCGGATTACCCTCTTCGTCCAGGATCGGTGTGTAGATGTCCGATGTTCGAGCGGGCGCACTCCAAGTGTACGAACCTTCGTAGCCACACTCGGAGCCGAGCCCTGGAATCGACACCGGACAAAATTGAGTGTATGTAACGATGCCGCCGCTGGCCGTTGAAACGGCGAAAGCGGCGGCGATTAGGATCAGGCGGGATTGAACCATGCGGCGGATTATACAGGACGCCGGCGCCACAGTCCAAGGGCGGTCAATGCAAGCGCGACGCCGGCCGCCGTCGCGGGCTCCGGCACCGGGCTCGCACCGGAAACGCCGCTACCGTACTCGATGATGTAGCCTCCCGATCCGCCGCTTGGTGGAATAACGTCCCAATTGCCATCGGACGGCGAGCCTGGAAAGATACCCATCCTGATGTATGTTCCGGACGCCACGGGGTGTCCGGGGAACCAGTTCGTGTAGCTCAGCTTCTGCCCCTTCTCGGGACCGCCGGTCCACCGAAACACCCCTTCCTCGGCTTCGTCGCTTCCGCCGAGGAACACGTTTCCGACACCGCCGAAAAAGATTAGAAAGGTAAACGAACTACGGATAAACGCGTTCTCCTCCGCGGAAGTGATTGTCGCCAAATAGCCGGGCATTCCCATAAACGACGACGCCGTCGCCGCGGCTTCCGCCGCCGCAAACGACGGAATGGGAGAGAAGATGCTGATGGCGGGTACGTGTTCGTACCAGTTGCCGTTGCCGCCGCTGGCGACAGTCCACTGGATGGGGGCCGCCGAGGCGGTGACGCACGCGGCCAAGGTCAAGGTAAGCGCTTTGTATTTCAAGGGTTCCTCCGTAGAGTCGGTACTCACAGAGGATGGCGACACGGCGTGAAAAACCACGTCAGCGCGCGGCGAGTTCGTTCAAGCGGAGGCGGCGCGGATGATCGGCGGGCAGCAGATCGCCATAAACGGCGAGGGCTTGGTTGGCCCGTTCCGCCGCCCGGGCGGGATCGGTAGCGGCGAGACACTCGGCTTCGAAATACAACCGGTTGCCGCGCCAGTCGCGAGGATATTGTCCGCCGGTCAGTGCGTCGGCCTCCTTGTAAGCGGCAAAGGACTCGGGACACGATTTCGCACGGGCGAACACCTCGGCAGAGTCGGCATACAGCATCCAACGCGACGGTCCGATTTCGGAGGCGCGCGTTTGGGCGGCCCTCACCGTGTCTCGCGCTTTTGCGATGGCCGTTTCCCGCTGTCCAAGTTCCGCGTACTTCGCGCCGGCGATCGCGTGGATGCGCAGCTCTTCGAATGCGGTTACCGCTCCCGGCGCCAGCTTTGCCGCTTGCTCCAAATCGGCTAGCGCGGCGCGCGGATTCTGGGCGGCGGTTTCCACCTGCGATCGCGTGCGCAACAGCGATACCCGCAACGACCGGCCGTCGGGATGCGATTCGGCGAGCGACAATCCACGCCCGGCGGCGCGGCGAGCCTCGTCCAAGCGCCGCATCCGCGCGAGTTCCGACGCCAACTGGTTGTACATCGCGGCACGAAGAATCGGCACGGCAAGCGGCGCTTCTTCTCTACGGGCGGACTCGGACACGGCGATCGCCTCTTCCAATATCGCGACGGCCTCGGCGGGCTTCGCTTCGCAGCGCGACTTGGCGGTGGCGCGCGCCGCAAGATAGCTCGCTCTCGCCAGCGGTCGAAGATTACGGCCATCGCGCGCGAGTGTCGAGTCGGCTTCGCGATAAAGCGCCACTGCGTCTTCGCAGCGGCCGAGTCTAAGTAAAATTTCGGCTAAAGCGCGGCGTGCGCCGATGCGGGTTTGGGGGTCGCGGCTTGCGTCCGCGCGTTCCACCGCCCGGCGAGCTATCGGCTCCGCCACATCCTCGCGGCCCGACTCGCGCGCCACATAGGCGAACGTCGATTGCAACTGCGCGGCAACTTCGCCGGGCGGGCCGAGCCCTTCCTCGATTCTCCGGTTCCCGCGCTCGATCATGTCGAGCACCGTCGCGTTGGTACGCCCACCAGCCGGAGCCGCCGAAGTCTGCAACATCCATTGCAAGAAATTGGCGGTCTGCTCCGCGCGGCGCGCCTCACGCAACCGCTCTTCGCGCTGCCACCAGGCAAATCCGCCGGAAGCCGCCAGGGCAATCGCCAGAACTAGAGCCGCCGAGACTGCGCCGCGATTGCGCGCGACAAAGCGATTCAGCCGGTAGGCCACCGTCGGCGGGCGAGCGACAACCGGTCGGCGGTCGAGGTATGCGCGCAGGTCGTCGCCGAACTCGGCCGCACTGCGGTACCGGCGCATGGGGTCCGTCTCAAGAGCCTTGCGGACAATCGCGTCCAAGTCGCCCAATTTGGGAATGCCCCGCACCGTAACGGCTCCGGATGCGCGTTCCGCAAGCGCCGCCAGCGACGAACGCCCCTCGAACGGCCATTCGCCGGCCACCAGTTCGTACAAGGTCAGTCCCAGGCTATAGATGTCGGAGGCCGTCGAGACCGGTTCGCCACGTAACTGTTCCGGGCTGGCGTAGCGCGGCGTGAACTGGCGCGTGGTAGTGGAATCGTTGGAATCGTCGAGCAGCTTGGCGGTGCCGAAATCGACGAGCTTGAGCCTTCCGGACCGGTCCACCAAAATGTTCGACGGCTTAAGGTCGAGGTGGATCACCAGACTGCCATGCGCGGCTTGCAGCGCGTCGGCGGCCTCGGCGATCAAAGCGACGCGGCGGCGCACTGGAATCGCTTCGCGGCGGCAATACTCATCGACCGGATCGCCATCCACCCACTCCATGGCGAGATACGGGCGACCGTTCGCGTCGCGCCCGGCATCGAGGAATCGCGCGATCGCGGGATGCGCCAGTCCGGCCAGTATGCGCTGCTCCCGTTCGAAGCGCGCGAGGTCGGCGGCGCTCACCAGCGAATCCTGCAACACCTTCACAGCGGCGTGCTGCACCGCTCCTTCGGTTTCGCGAGTGCCGCGATAAACGACGCTCCGCCCGCCCGAGCCGAGCACCGCCGAAATCGAGTAGGCGCCGATCCGCGCCGGAAGGGGACGCTCGGGTTTCTCGGGCGATCGGCCGGCCGCCGAACTCTCTTCGCCGAGCGCGTCGATCAGGTCGAGCGCTTCCAGGCGGATCGCGGCGTCGGATTCCCGAGCGGCGATCCAGGACTCGCGTTCGGAAAGCGGTATCGATTCGCCGGCTTCGGCGAGTTCCTGGATGCGTTGCCACCTCGGATCGGGCATGAAAAATGGGCGCGGCCCGCCCAGAATTGTTGGCGACATTCGAGGGCCGTGCGCGTCAGGCGCGATGGTAACATCGGCCAAAGAACGATGGAAATCGACATCACCGCCGCGCTCGACGATTGGGCGCGGGGCGATGGAACGGCGCTCGACCGGATGGCTCCCGCCGTGTATCCGAAACTACGCGAACTCGCCGGAGCGGTGTTTCGCGGCGAGCGCCCCGGACACACCTGGCAAGCGACCGCGCTCGTCAGCGAGTTGTTCATGAAGCTGGTCGCGCAGCGCGGCCCGCGGTATGAAAATCGCCTGCATTTCTACAACGCCTGCGCCCGCCTTATGCGTCTAGCCCTGATCGATCACGCCCGAGGAGTCCGGCGCGAAAAGCGCGGAGGCGCGGCAGCCTTTGTTCCGCTGCATGAGGAAGTGGCTTGGCTGAACGCCGCCGGACCGGAGATACTCGACCTCGACCGCGCGCTCAACGAACTCGCGGCGATGGACGCCGAACAAGCCTCGATGTTCGAAACGCGCTTCTTGCTGGGATCGAGCGTCGAGGAGACGGCGGAGTTGTTTGGAACGTCGATGTCCACCGTCGATCGAAAGACGCGCCTGGCCCGCGCCTGGCTTTACCGGAAGTTGCGCGGCGGCGCCGCTCCGGTATCTTTGGAATAGAGGTACCGATGTCTACCCTTGCGCCAGCGGCGGAACTCGTCACCGGAATGCGAATGACCCGCGAGGAATTCCTCGCCGTCTGGGAGGAGCTTCCGGATGTGAAGCGGGCGGAATTAATCGATGGGGAGGTGTGGGTGGCTTCGCCGGTAAGAATCGACCATTGGCAGCCGGAGGGGTTCATTGGCCTCTGGCTGGGCATGTTTTCGCTGCGTACGGCGGGTTGCCAGTTTGGCCACAATGGCACCTGGGAAATGCTGGGCAGCATCCCTCAGCCGGATGTTTTCTTGAGGATCGCTCCCGCTTACGGGGGACAATCGACCGACGGAAAGAAGTTTCCGCTCGGCGCTCCCGAACTCGCCGTCGAAATCTGCGTGACCTCGCGCGATTACGACTTCGGCCCGAAGCTCCACCTGTATCGTCGCGCCGGAGTACGGGAGTACATCACGCTCGAAACGTTCCGCAATCGAATTGTTTGGCGAGTGTTGGAAGAAGACCGCTATCGCGAAGTCGCGCCGGACGAGAATGGCGTATTTCGGTCCGAACGCTTTCCCGGCTTGTGGCTCGACTCGAAAGCGCTGATCGCGAACGATGGCGCGAAGCTGCTGGCGACGCTCGAACAAGGGCTCGCCACTCCCGAGCACGCGGCGTTCGTCGAAAAGCTCGCCGCCGGTCAGCGCCCGTAACGGCGCGCCAGATACCCCAACAATTCGTCTCGAGATTCGGGTTTCACCACCGCTCCCCAACGCTGCATCTTTGCCACCTCGGCGTCCCACTGCGCGCGAGTCAGGCGCTGCTTCCGGATCGGTTCGTCGTTATGGCACGAGTTACACACCGCGCGAAAGCTCGCCGGAGCTTCGATTTCCGTGCGTGAGGCTTCGGGCGCCTCCGTCGAGGCCCGCGCATGCACGACGTTCCATTGATATCCGCTCGGATTCCACTCTTGCGCGAAAGGCTGCGTGCGTCCCCAAGTGTCGCGCGCGCGGGCCATCACCACGTAGTAGCCCTCGGGTGGCTTCCAGTCGAACTCCCAGGTCACCCATCCAAATGGCGTGCGCTGCGAGGTGACTTTCGCGGGCTTCCACGTCCGGCCATGATCGGTAGAGACTTCGACGCTTGCCACGGGTTTCTCGCCGGACCACGCCGCGCCGGTTACCTTCGGCCCCACTTGGGCGATCACGGACTTGATTTGCAACTCCTCCACCGGCCGCATGTCTTCCGGCTTGACGGGCTTACCCGGTTCCACACCGCGCCCCGGATGACGGTAGCCGGTCTTCATAAAGAACCCGTCGAACTCCTTGTCGAGCACCTCGATGCGCGTCACCCATTTCACCCAAGAATCGCCGGCCCAACCGGGCACGATGACTCGCAAAGGAAAGCCATGCGACTCCGGCAGCGTTTCGCCGTTCATTTCGAACGCGAGCAGCGTGTTCGGATCCATTGCTTTCGCAAACGGAATCGTGCGTTGAAATTCCGGCTGCGTGCCCACCGGAACGTCCGCGCCATCGAACAAGACATGCTGCGCGCCCGCTTTCACACCGGCGCGCTTTAGCGCATCCGCCAACCGGACGCCCTTCCAACGGGCGTTGCCTACGCCACCGTACTTCCATTGCAGGCCGGGCATCGACGGCTCGTAGAGTCCGCGCCCGTTGCCCGCGCATTCGAGCACAGCCACCAACTCCACGGGCTTCATGGCGCGAAGCTCGGCCATCGAGAGCGTCAACGCCGAATTCACGTGCCCCTTGACGTCGAGCCGCCACGCCGTGCCGTCCACCTTCGGCGTCAGGTGGTGGCTGCGCACAAAAAACCGGCCGATGGGCGTGATCCAGTCCTTGAAGCCTTCGAGCGGCATCTCAAGACCTTCCTGCCGCGAATTGTGCACAATCATGCCGGACTTTTGCGCGAAGGCGAGCGGTGTTCCGGCCAGCGCCGTGAGTAGTTGTCGTCGATTCATTTGCTAGGGGTTCGTCAGCCAGTTAATGTCGAGATTCATCACCGCGCCGTCCTTCACGTCGATCGCCGATTCCTCGTCGCGATAACCCTCTTTGCGCAGCACCAGCGCGTGTTTGCCTGCAGCGAGGGTCATCATCGTCGGCGTCTTCGAAGGCCATTCGCGGCCGTCGACCAGGATCGTCGCGCCCGGCGGGTTCGACTTCACCATCACCGTTCCGGTGGCGCGATCGAGCGTCATCACGATCGACGAGTCCGAAGGAGCGTCTACAACTCGCAGCAGCGGACGGTATCCGGCGAGGGTCGCTTTCAGTGTGTGCCTCCCCGCAGCCAGCGTGATCTTGCAAGGCGTGGTGCATGTAAACGCGGGAATGTTATCGATCTCGACGGTGGCCCCTCCGGGCGTCGAATCGATGGCGAAATCGTGCGCGGTCACGCCAGTTGCCACGGGGGCGGCAGAGACCTCGGCAGGCGACTCGGTAGTTGGCGCGGCAGGGGGTTCCTCGGCTCCGGCGGCCGCTTCGGGCTTCGCCGTGTCCGGTGGCGGAGGCTCCGCCGCCGTGGGCTTGAGTTCCGCGACTACTGGCGGCGGCTGCGTCGTCGAGTCCGGCGTGAACAAGTAGAGCGCCGCGCCGACCGCCGCGAGACCGACTAACGCGAACGCCGCCGCGAACCACGCCGCTCCCGAGCGTGGCGGTGCGGGGGCGGCGAACGGGATCGCACGAGGCGGAGACATCGTCTCGGTATCCGCCATCGGGGAGGTTTGTCGCGGTTGCGGCATCCACGCCGATCCCCGCATCGCCCCTTCCAGCGCCTCGACAAATTGACGCACCGTTCCATAGCGAGAGGCCGGATCCTTCGCCAGAGCGCGCGCGAAGACGCTATCCACCGCCGGAGGCAGCGCTGCGTTATGCGAAGTAGCGGGCACGGGCGCTTCGTGGCAAACTTTGTAAACGATCGAAGCCATCGAGTAACCGGGAAACGGTTTTTGCCCAGTGATCAACTCGTAGGCAATGACGGCCAGCGAGAATTGATCCGCCCGCCCGCCGACCGGCCGCGACTGAATCTGCTCCGGCGGCATGTAGCTTGGCGTTCCGAGCGGTTGGCCCACGAGCGTGGTCTCGTCCACCAGCATTTTGGCGATTCCGAAATCGGCGATCTTCACCTGACGGTCGTCGTGCAGCATGATGTTGCCGGGCTTGACGTCGCGATGAATCACTCCTTTTTGGTGGGCATAGTCGAGTGCCGCCGCCGTCTGCCGCAGAATGTCGAGAATCGTCGCGGGCGAAAGCGCTCGCTTGGCGGCCAGCAGCGCTTCGAGCGTCGGCCCATCCACATACTCCATGCAAATGTAGAGCGCACCGTCCTGCTCGACGACATCGAAGATCGTGACGATGCCCGGATGAGAGAGCGCGCCCGCCACTTTGGCCTCGCGCCGCAAACGTTGGGCCTCGACGGAAGCCGCGCCCATGGGCATGGTCTTCAGCGCCACCGTGCGGCCCATGACCGCGTCTTCTGCGCGATAAACGACACCCATCGCTCCGCGCCCCAGTTCGCCGGTGATGCGAAACCGGGCGCCGTTGGTCGCTTCCGGAGTGGTGGCCGTGCCCGTCACTATACACTGAAGTTTCCCATGTTCAAGAGCCTTTTCGGGAGCGATGCGCCCGAAGCCGCCGCACCGGCCAGTCTGCTCGACCGGCTGAAAGCGGGGATCCAAAAAACCCGCTCCGGATTGTCGAGCGCCCTCGACGACGTCGTTCAGGGCAAGAAGAAAATCGATTCGGACGTTCTCGAAGAGTTGGAGTACTCGCTGATTTCAGCCGATATCGGCCCGCGCACCGCCGCCGAAATTCTGGAACTCATCCGCGAGCGCGCGGCGCGCAACATGCTAAGCGACGCGGCGCAATTGAAGGCGCTTATCCGCGAGCAGCTTTTAGGCATTCTCGAATCGGTAGAACGCCCCGTGCCGCTGGTGGCCGAACCTCCGGCGGTGGTCATGGTGGTCGGGGTAAACGGCGCGGGCAAGACGACGACAATCGGCAAGCTGGCCAACCGGTATCGCTCCGAAGGCCGTCAGGTGCTGCTCGCGGCGGCGGATACGTTTCGCGCGGCGGCCATCGAGCAACTCGCCGTATGGGCGGACCGCAACGGCGTCGAGATGATCCGCCAGCAGACTGGCGCGGACCCGAGCGCGGTCGTATTCGACGCCGTGCAGGCCGCAAAATCCCGGCGCGTCGATTACGTGATCGTCGATACCGCGGGGCGCTTGCACAACAAAGAGAACCTGATGGCCGAACTCGAAAAAATGCGCCGCACGGTGAAGAAGGTGATCCCGGACGCCCCGCATGAGGTGCTGCTGGTGGTGGACGGGACCACCGGGCAGAACGGCCTCGAACAAGCGCGCAAATTCACCGAGACCTCGGGCGTCACCGGCATCGTTTTGACCAAGCTCGACGGCACGGCCAAAGGCGGGGTCGTCGTCGCGATCGCGCGCGAGTTGAATCTGCCCATCCGCTACATCGGCGTCGGCGAAAAAATCGACGACCTGTTGCCTTTCGAGCCGGAGAACTTCGTTGCATCGCTTTTCGATTGAGGCGCTGGAACTCGCACGGCGCGGGTTGGGGCAAACCTCGCCCAACCCCGCGGTTGGCGCGGTGGTGGTGGCGGACGGGGAAGTCGTGGGTCGCGGCTTCCATGTCTATTCGCAAAAGGATCACGCCGAGATCGCCGCTTTACGCGAGGCCGGAAGTAAGGCGCGCGGCGCGACGCTTTACGTTTCCCTCGAACCTTGCTCCCACACCGGGCGCACCGGGCCGTGCGCCCAAGCGCTGATCGACGCGGGGGTCGCGAAGGTCGTCGCCGCGATGGAGGATCCCAACCCCGTGGTGCGCGGCGACGGATTCCGAATGCTGCGCGCAGCGGGCGTCGAGGTGGAGATCGACGCGGCCGCGACCACCGAAGCGGAAAAGCTGAACGAGCCCTTTGTCCATTTCATGTGTACCGGCCGGCCGCTGGTGACGTTGAAGGCCGCCGTGACGCTCGACGGCAAGATCGCCGCCCCTGATTCGAACGAAGGTTGGATCACTTCCCCCATCGCGCGCGCCGATGTGCAGAACCTACGCCACATGCACGACGCCGTACTGTCGGGCATCGGTACCGTGCTGCCGGACAATCCGCTGTACACGGACCGCTCCGGGTTGCCTCGCTCGCGCCCGCTTTTGCGCGTGGTGCTCGATTCACAGCTGCGTTTGCCGCTCGATCACAAGATTGTATCGAGTTGCCAGAACGATTTGCTCGTCGTCTCGACTTCAGCCGCGTCGCCCGAGCGTCGCCGTGCGCTTGAAGCCCTCGGCGTAGAAGTGGCGGCCATCGACGGCGCCGACGGGCGAACGTCGATCGCCGGAACCATCGCGTTACTGGCGGAGCGCAAGTATCTTTCGTTAATGATCGAAGCTGGAAGTACGGTGAATTGGGCCGTGCTCGACTCCGGCGCGGCGGACAAGATTTACTTCTACTACGCGGCGAAAATTCTCGGCGGCATGCAATCCCTGCCCGTGGCGGGCGGAGTCGGACGGCGGCGGCGCGTGGACGCTATCGACCTGGAGCGGGTGACGATCCATCCGATCCCGCCCGATGAGTTCGCGGTAGAGGCTTACATTCGCCGCGAGGATCGCTAGCGGCTATGGCCGTGTACGGTAGAGCATTCGTGGATAGGCGATCGTCTCCCGGATGTGCTCCGTACCGCACATCCAGGCGGTAAATCGTTCGACGCCCATACCGAACCCGCCGTGCGGCACGCTACCGAACTTACGTAAGTCGAGATACCAATTGAACGACTCTTCCGGCAGGTTATGTTCGGCGAGCCGTTTTCGGAGAAGCTCGAGATCGTGCACGCGTTGGCCGCCGCCGATGATTTCGCCGTAACCTTCGGGCGCGATCACGTCCACGCCGAGCACGACGTCGTCCCGCTCCGGCGCTCGCTCGAAATAAAACGCCTTGAACGACGCCGGAAAGCGGTCCACCATCACCGGCTTGTCCATATCTTGCGTGAGTAACGTCTCGTCGGCGTTACCGAAATCGCCGCCCCACTGGATTTCGCTGCCTCGCGATTGCAGGATCTTCACGGAGTCGTCGTACGTCATCCGGGGAAACGGCGCGCGAATCGATTCGAGTTTCGTGACGTCGCGTTCGAGCGTCTTTAGTTCCGCCATCCGATTGTTCAACACGCGATCGACGACGAAGCACACTAGTCCTTCGGCGAGCTGTTTGACGTCTTCGAGATCGGCGTAGGCCATCTCGGGTTCCACCATCCAGAACTCGGTGAGGTGCCGGCGCGTCTTCGATTTCTCGGCGCGGAACGTCGGGCCGAAGCAGTACACCTTGCCGAACGCCATCGCGTTCGCCTCGTTGTAAAGCTGTCCCGATTGCGTTAGGTAAACCTTCTCGTCTTCGAAATAATCGACCTCGAACAGCGTCGAAGTGCCCTCGCAAGCGGCGGGCGTAAATACCGGAGTATCGACGAGCGTGAAATCGTTCGAATCGAAGTAGTCGCGAATGCCCTTCACCACCTCGTGCCGGATTTTTCCGATGGCATGCTGGCGGCGCGACCGCAACCATAGGTGGCGATGGTCCATCAGGAAGTCGATCCCATGCTCCTTTGGCGTGATCGGATATGGGTCCGATTCCGGTACGCGCTGCACCACTTCGAGATTCTCGACATCCATCTCGAACCCGCCCGGCGCGCGCTCCTCCGCGCGGATCTTGCCGGTGACGACGATCGAAGACTCCTGCGTCAGGTTCTTGATCGTCTCGAACAACGCTTGGTCCAGTTGCGCTTTCACCGCGACGCACTGCATGAGGCCGGTGCCGTCCCGCAAAATCGGAAACGCGATCTTGCCCGACTTGCGCAAGTTGTAAAGCCAGCCCGGAATGCGGACCGTTTCGCCCACATGCGCGTGGGCTTGATGGATTGCGATTCTCGTCATCGTTCTTGGGCGGCCTTCACCGCCGCGGCGGCCTCTTCCAGCCGCGCGAAGACCTCTTTCACCGATTCGAACGGCTGCGGGAAATCGGGCGACTCCTTCAATTCGAGCAGGATCGGCCACTGCCCCGGACGCGAGAGCAGCGCCGTCATCACCGCGCCCCAATCGATGGTTCCGCCTTCCTTCAAGAGCGGAAACCAATGAATGTCCCGTTCGCCGTCGTTGTCGTTAATGTGCGTCGAGCGGATGCGGTCGCGCATCCGCAAAAACGCCGATTCCACCCCCTCCATAAGATTCGCGTGACCCGTGTCGAAACAGAAGCCGAAGTCGAGGTGGGTGACTTCGAGGAAGTAGTTCAGGCGCTCCGAACTCGACAAACCGTTGGGAATGTTTTCGAGTAAGATTTCCACGCCACGCGCCTTGGCGAACAGCTTTAGGTCTTCGAGCGCGGTCATCGCGTAATCCAGTTTGCGTTCGTCGAACTCTTCCCCGCCCGCCCCCAGATGCTGGATCAGATAGCGAAACGGAATGTCTTCGGCGATTTCGATGGCGCGCTTGATTTCGTCGACCATCGCGATGCGTTTCCACTTCACAGGTTCCGTCACCGAGATCACCGCGTCCGGACCGGAACGTCCCCAGCAATCGTCGGTGAACATCGGCGAATGCAGCGAATGCATCTTTAGTTCCGCATCACGGAACCAGTGGCCGAGTTCGCGTACTTGCGCCTTGTCCCGATAGTCGAGATGCTGGCGCGCGCAGAAGATTTCTACCTTCGGGATGCCCGCATCCCAAATGCGATCCAACCAAACGGTGGTCAAGCGGTGATTGACGAAGAGATGTGTCGAAAGAGCGATGTCCATGAAAAAAACTCAGTAGCCGGCGGCTCGTCCGCGTTGCCGCGAGGCGGTGTCGGATCCGCCTTCGAGCCAGCCGTTGCGGATCGCGATCCCTTCCACCAAAGCGACGCCTGCGGTTGGCGCGACGTTGTGTCCCCGGCGCTTCAATAGTTCGATCGTATCCGGCGACAAACCGCGGGTAACTTGCAGCCGGTCAGGCAGCCATTGGTGATGGATCCGCGGAGCGTCGATCGCCTCCTGCAAATTCATCCCAAAATCGACCACGTTCAAGAAAGCCTGCAGCACCCCGTTCGGAATCCGCGTGCCCCCCGGCGCACCAAGCGCGAGAAACAGCTTACCCTCGCGAGCCGCAATCAGCGGCGACATCGAAGACAGCGGCGTCTTGCGGGGCGCGATCGCGTTCGCCGTTCCGCCCACCGCGCCAAACATGTTTGGAGCGCCCGGCTTCACCGAGAAGTCGTCCATTTCGTTATTGAGGAGAAACCCTAGGCGCGGCACCGTGACGCCGTTGCCATAACTTCCGTTGATGGTGTAGGTGAGCGCGATCGCGTTGCCTTCGGCGTCGACGACCGACAGATGCGTCGTCTCGGAAGGCTCGGCGGCGGGCGGCGGTCCGTTTCGGATCGCGGCGCTGGCTATGGCCTTCGCGGGGTCGATCGACCTGCGCAGGCGGTCGATGTAAGCGCGGCTGATGAGACCGCTTACGGGAACCTTTACGAAGTCGGGGTCGCCCAGATACTCGGCGCGGTCGGCGTAGGCGCGCTTCATCGCCTCGGCGATCCAGTGCAGCGATTGCGCGGAACTCGCGCCGGTCTTTTCGTAGCCCGAGGTTTCGAGAATCCCCAGCATCTGCGCAATTAGGATGCCGCCGGAACTTGGCGGTGGCGCGAGCAGCAGGTCGAGACCTTTGTACGCCGCGCGAAGAGGTTCGCGTTCGATGACGCGATACGACTTCAAATCTTCAAGAGCGATTAACCCGCCCGCTTTCGCCGATTCTTCGTCCAGAATGCGCGCGGTTTGGCCTTCGTAGAAATCCTTCGCACCGAATCTGCGAAGGCGTTTGAGAGTTCGCGCGAGTTCCGGCTGCTTGAACGTTTCGCCCGCCTCGTATGGCTTTCCGTTGCGCAGAAAAATACGATTCGACTCCGGGAACTGAGCGAGAAGTTTGGCGCCCGCGATGCTCCGCGAGGTGGCGTAATTCAACACAAAGCCGCGTTGCGCGAGCTTGACCGCCGGATCGACCAACGTGGACCATCGGGCACGTCCGTACTTCTGGTGAACGAATTCGAGCCCGCGAACGGTACCGGGGACGCCCGCGGCGCGCCAGCCGACGGTTGAATCTTTCGTCGGTTTACCTTCGGCGTCTAGATACATATCGCGATGAGCCGCTGCGGGGGCTCGTTCGCGGAAATCGACGAAAGCCGCTTCTCCGTTCGCCTTCCGGAGTAGCAGGAATCCCCCGCCACCCAAATTGCCCGCCGAAGGCAACGTCACCGCCAGAGCAAACGCAACGGCTACGGCGGCGTCCACCGCGTTACCGCCCTTTTTCAAAATGGCGACGCCCACATCGGCGGCATGCTCTTCCTGCGCGACCACCATCGCCTTGCGGGCGCGAACGGGTTCGCTCGAAAAAAGAACCGAGCACAGCGCGATCCCCACCGTAAGGCGCATGAGTTCCTAGATTAACGTGATGGACTCGGGAAGAAAATCGGGTGAAGAGAGGATTAAGTTCGGGTGAAACGGCGAACTCTGGTTCAGACAGTGGCGCTGGCTCCGGCGCTGGGGCAAGGCGCGGGGTCCGGCAACCCCGCCGAATTCCGTTTCGCCGGAGGTCCGGATGGGGAATGGAACGTCACGCGGATGAGCGCCTATCGCGGCGCGAATCTCGAAACGGTGGAGCGGGTCGCGGTTGTCCAAGGCGGCGGATCGCTTCCGGCGAGCTACCGGTGGATGCTGCGTGGCGTGACCAGTAACACTCGTTACGCCACCGCGGAGGAAGTGGCGACGCTCCGTGCCCGTCAACCCGCGTTGGGGCGTCCCGAAGCGACGAGCGCCGCGCTGATCCCGATTCGAAAATCCGCTGCGTGGTGGGCGCTGGCGCAGGACCAGCGCCGAGCGCTCTTCGAGGAGACCTCCCATCACACGGCCATCGGACTCGACTACCTGC
Organism: Bryobacteraceae bacterium; assembly: GCA_033763835.1. GTDB lineage: Bacteria > Acidobacteriota > Terriglobia > Bryobacterales > Bryobacteraceae > JAPKYZ01. The sequence continues at coordinate 146,352 of JANRJS010000026.1, forward strand.
CCGCTATCGCGCGCCGCCTGCATCATTCCCGCGATCTTGGCGAGCCATTCGATTTCCTGACCTGGTTCGAATTCGCGCCGAAGGACGAAGCGAAGTTCGACGAACTGTTGGCGCGCCTGCGAGCGACCAAGGAATGGACGTTCGTCGAGCGCGAAGTGGACATCCGGCTGGAGCGGGTTTAGCCCGCCCGCCGCTTCCACTCGAACAACACCACGCCCGCCGCCACACTCACGTTGAGCGACGGAATGCGGCCCGCTAGGGGGATTCGCACCAAAGCGTCGCAGCGCTTCTTCACCTGTTCGTGCAGGCCGTGCCCCTCCCCGCCGAGTACGATCGCCGTCGGCGTGTGGTAAGCCACCGCGTCGTAGTTCTCCGCCCCGCGTTCGTCGAGCCCGTAGGTCCAGAACCCGCGCTCCTTCAATTCTTCCAGCCCGCGGTTGATGTTGCCCACGCGAACCACCGCCAGATACTCGAGCGCGCCCGCAGCCGCTTTGGTGACGGTATCGGTTACGCCCGCCGACCGGCGCTCGGGAATGATCACCGCAGCCGCGCCCGCACAATGCGCCGTTCGCGCGATCGCGCCGAGGTTATGCGGATCCTCGACACCGTCGAGCACCACCACGAGTTTCGCCGCCGGGTCGAGCTCGCCAAGCGTCGAGTAGCGAAAGGCCGCCGCCAGCGCCACCACGCCTTGATGCGACGAGCCTTGCGCGAGCCGGTCGAGTTGTTCGCGCGGCTCGAATCGCAGCGGCACGCGTCCTTCGCGGGCCAAATCCACGATTTCCTGCACTTTCGGCCCGCCTAAGCCTTTGGCGACGACAATTCGCTCGATTTCGCGGCGATTTTTCAGCGCTTCGCGTACGGAATGCAGACCGGCGATCACCGTCATGAACCAGTCATGGTATCGAACAGATATGCGTTTCCTTGCCTCGCTCGTTTTGGCGATCGCCGCATTCGCCGCCGACAACCCACTGCTCAATCTCGCCCGGCCCATCCCGTTCAGCGCGATCAAGCCCGTCCACGTCGGTCCGGCTGTCGACGAGTTGTTGAAGGAAGCCGAATCCCAGCGGGAAGCGATCGCCAGTCACAAGGGTCCGCGCACATGGGCCAATACGATGCAGGCGCTCGAAGACATGGGACAGCGCCTGTCGGACGCTTTCTCCGTCGTCGCCGTGCTCGAAGGCGTCGCGACGACGAAGGAGAGCCGAGCGGCGTTCAACGCGGCGCTACCTAAAGTGTCGGCATTCAGTTCGTCGCTCTCCCTCGATGCCCGTATCGCGAACGCCGTGAAGGAGTACGCCGCCACCGCCGAAGCGAAGGCGCTTACCGGCCCCAGGGCGCGGCTGGTTGCGAAAACGCTCGACGACTTCCGCCGCGCAGGCGCGTATCTCGATAACGAAAAACGCGCGCGTTTGCAAAAAATCAACGAAGAGCTATCGGACCTCTCCAACAAGTTCGGGCAGAACGCGCTCGATTCGCGCAACGAGTTCGAGCTGATCGTGACGGACGAAAAACGGCTCGCGGGACTGCCGGACGGAGCCAAGCAGGCTGCCCGCGCCAGCGCAAAAGCGAAAGGTAAAGAAGGTTGGCGTCTCACGCTCGCGCAACCCATCGTGATCCCGGTGATGAAATTCGTGGACGACGCGTCGATCCGCGAAACGTTGTGGCGGGCGAACAACCGGGTGGCGGCGGAAGGCAAGTTCGACAACCGGCCCGTGATCGCGAAGCAGTTGGCGCTACGCGCCGAGCAGGCGAAGCTGTTGGGTTACGGTTCTTTCGCCGACCTCCAGACCGAGGACCGCATGGCGAAGTCCGGCGCGCGGGTCAAGAAGTTTTTGGAGGACCTGGATAGTAACGCCCGGGGCGCGTTCGAGAAAGAGATGGCGGAACTGACGGCTTTCCGGAAGTCGCTCGAAGGGCCGTCCGCGCCACCCATTCAACCTTGGGATGAACCGTACTACGCGGAAAAACTGCGCCAGAAGCTTTACGCGTTCGATGACGAATCGGTGCGGCCCTACTTTCCAATGCCGCGGGTGATGGACGGCATGTTTACGGTGGCCAACCGGCTGTACGGCGTGAAGGTGACGCCGGTCGCCAACAAAGAAGTTTGGGATCCGTCGGTGACGTACTACGAAATTCGCGATGCCGACGGTACACACCTGGCCAGCTTTTACGCCGACTTCTTTCCCCGCGAGAACAAGCGAGCCGGAGCGTGGATGAATGGCATGATCCTCGGCGGCCCCGGCTTTGGAAAGACGGGGGACCGCTTCGTCCCGCACATCGGGATGATCGCCGCGAACGTCGCCACGCCCATCGCGGGGAAACCGGCATTGCTGAACCACCAGGAAGTGACGACGCTGTTTCACGAGTTCGGTCATTTGCTGCATCAGGCGCTCAGCCGGTCTCCGATTAAGTCGATCGGCGGGACCAACGTCGCTTGGGATTTCGTCGAGTTGCCGAGCCAGATCATGGAGAACTTCGTTTGGGAGCGTCCCGTGCTCGACTTTCTGGCCAAGCATTACGAAACGGGCGAATCGCTGCCCGATTCTCTTTTCGAATCGATGAAGAAGGCGCGAACCTTTCGGGCGGCCACCCGAATCGAGCGGCAAGTAGGGTTCGCGATGGCCGACGTCTTGTTGCACTCCGAGTATCGCGGGGACGACTCGCAGGGCGATCCGGTCTCCTACGCCCGCAAAATCGTCGCGCGTTTCGCGCCCGCGCCGCTACCCAACGATTATTCGATGTTGACTTCGTTCTCCCACATCTTCGCGGGCGGGTATGCGGCGGGTTACTACAGCTACCACTGGTCGGAGGTGCTGGACGCCGACGCCTTCACCCGATTTCAAAAAGAAGGACTGCTGAGTTCGAAGGTCGGCGACGCGTTTCGCCGGGCGATCCTCGAGCGCGGGAGCACAGTCGAGGCCGACAAACTGTTCCGCGATTTCATGGGCCGAGACCCGGATGTGAAGCCGATGCTTCAACGAAACGGACTGGACATCAAGCAAAACATGAAGTAATAGTTGGTTGTGGCAGAGCCAGCGCCGCAAGAGCGGCCCGACATTCCCGACAAGCTTTACTTTCGAATTGGCGAAGTCGCAAAGCTGGCCGGGGTGAAGCCCTACGTGCTCCGGTATTGGGAGACGGAATTCTCGATTCTTGACCCCAAGAAGTCCGGTTCGAACCACCGGCTTTACCGGCGCAAGGACGTCGAATCGATTCTGGAAATCAAGCGGCTGCTCTATGAGAAACGCTTTACCATTGAGGGGGCGCGGAAGTTTCTTTCCGGCGGAAAGGCGCCCGAAGCGACCCGCACCAAACCGAAACCGGCGCCGGTAGTACAGACAGCTCTATTCGGCACAGCTAACTCAAGCGAATTGAGAGAAATTCGGGTTGAGCTGCAAGCATTACTTGATTTACTGAACTAAGCTCCAATCGACCGTGGTCCGGACGATAAGACCGGCAGGGCCAACCGTCCGTGATCCGCCTTACCCGACTCAACCGGCAGCCGATGGTACTGAACGCCGACCTGATCGAGCATATCGACCAGACGCCGGACACAGTGATCAGCTTGACCACCGGACAAAAGCTGACCGTCCTTGAGGACCCCTCGGAGGTGATCGGGCGCGTCGTGGACTTCCGCCGTGCCATCGCAGCTTCGGGGTCCGGACCGATTCTCGCCCGCCGGACGAAAGAGGAATCGCTTGCGCCCTGACCTCGCCACGATCGCCGGAGCGCTGATCGCCGCCGGAGCGGTGGTAGGGGGCCTGCTGCTCGAAGGCGGATCGCTGCACGATATCGCGCAGTACACAGCCGCGATCATTGTGCTGGGCGGTACGTTTGGCGCGGTGATGGTCTCGACTCCACAGCGCACTTTGCTTTCGGCGGCACGGCGGCTGGGGAGGGTGCTCTTCGCCCCGCGTGTCGAACCGGTGGCCTTGCTGAACGAGATCATCGGCTACGCGGCGAAGGCGCGCAAAACCGGGCTCGTGTCGCTGGAACCGGACATCGAAACCGCTTCGCATCCCTTTTTGAAAAAAGCGCTCATCCTGGCGGTCGACGGTTGTGACCTGCTCGAACTCCGCAAGATGCTCGAACTGGAGCGCGATCTCGAAGAGTCGCGCGCGGAGGCCGACGCCCGGGTTTACGAAGCGGCGGGCGGATACGCGCCGACCATCGGCATCATCGGCGCGGTGCTGGGCCTGATCCAGGTGATGAAACGGCTGGCGGACACCGAGCAGGTGGGGCACGGCATCGCGGTGGCGTTTGTCGCGACGGTGTACGGAGTGGCGCTCGCGAATCTATTTCTACTGCCGGCCGCCGCCAAGATCAAGGCGCGGATGGAAGAGGAGACGGAACTGCGCGAGTTGATGATCGAGGGGATCAGCGGCATCGTCGAGGGGCTCAATCCGAAACTGATCCGAACCAAGCTGGAAGCGTTCGCACCGGGTGCGGCGGCCCCCGCGCCTAAATCTGCGCCCGCTCCAGCGGGCCGGGCCAAAGAGGCGGCGTAGCATGGCCCGCCGAAAACGCGTCCAGGCCGCGAATCACGAGCGCTGGCTGGTCTCCTACGCGGACTTCATCACTTTGCTCTTCGCGTTCTTCGTGGTGATGTTCGCCAACTCGCAAGTGGACCGCGAACGGGTGGCGAGGGTCGCCGAATCGGTGAAAGGCGCGATGGAGCAAGGCTCGCTGAGCATCGTGATGAATGGCTTCTTGGGACGGTCGAGCCAAGTCAAGCCCACGGAGAAAGGTTTGGCGAATGCGCCGGGCGAAGTGGCTGGCAAGAGCGCCCAACAGGCCGCCGATTTATTGCCGTCCCTCGAATCGCTGAGCAAGCAATTCGCGGGCGAGATCGCCGAGGGCAAGATGCTGGTGACGCTCACGCAGCGCGGACTAGTGGTCAGCATGAACGAGGCGGCCTTTTTCCCTCCCGCCGAGGACACGATCAACCCGAGCACTTACTCGATGGTCGAGAAGTTGGCGGCCACCGTGAAATCGCTCCCGAATCAAGTGCGCATGGAGGGGCATACGGACGCCACTCCGATCCGGTCGGCGCGCTTTCGTTCGAACTGGGAACTTTCCGCGGCTCGGGCGATCGCGCTGATGGAACTGATGACCTCGCGCTTCGGCGTACCGCGCGAGAAGGTAGCGATCGCCGGTTACGCAGACACTGCGCCGGTGGCGCCGAACGATACCGCCGAGGGCCGTTCCCGCAACCGCCGCGTGGACATCGTGATCCTCAATCGCGACGGGATGAAGTCCGAACCCTCGCCGGCGGCGGACAAACCGGCAGCGGCGAACTAGCTCTGCGAGAATTCTTTAGTGCCCGAGATTTGCCGCTTCTTCGGCATTGTGATTCAGATGTACTACGACGATCACGACCCACCGCATTTTCACGTTCGATACGGCGACCAGCGGGCGATTGTCGCCATCGAGAGCTTAGGGATAATTCGCGGAACTCTTTCGCCGCGGACGCTGGGCTTGGTCGTAGAATGGGCTGCGCAGCATCGGGAGGATTTGATTGCCGATTGGGAGCGGGCGCGAGCGCAAGCTCCGTTGGAGCGAATCGAGCCATTAAAATAGGAATGTGCTCCTCAATGTTGTCTACGCCTGTGCGCTCCCCGAGCACCGTGTGCTCTTGCGTTTCGAGGATGGCCTTGAGGGCGTCGTCGATTTGGGCACCCTAAACTTCAGTGGAGTGTTCGCCCCGCTCGCGAACCCAACTTATTTCGCGAAGCTGCGCGTCGATCCCGACCTAGGCACTATCGCTTGGCCGAATGGCGCGGACCTTGATCCCGACGTCCTTTACTCGAAAGTTTTGGCCAAGCGCGCCTCGCCTTACACTGAAACTTGACCCGCTTCCTCGACGAACAACTCGCCTATATCCGTAAAGGCTTCTCCGAAATCATCCGCGAAGAGGACTTGCGCGAACGATTGTCGCTGGGCCGCCCCCTGCGCGTGAAGGCCGGGTTCGATCCCACCGCTCCGGATCTGCATCTGGGCCACACCGTGCTCCTGCGCAAGCTGAAGCACTTTCAGGATTGCGGGCACACCGTGATTTTTCTGATCGGCGACGTCACCGGACTCATCGGCGATCCCACCGGCCGGAACACCACCCGCCCCGCGCTTACCCGCGAAGAGATCGCCGCCAACGCGGAAACGTACAAGACGCAGGTCTTCAAGATTCTGGACCCCGTTAAGACCGAAATCCGATTCAACAGCGAATGGTTCGACAAGCTCGACTTCTACGGCGTAGTGAAGCTTGCGTCGAAATATACGGTCGCGCGGCTGCTCGAACGCGACGATTTTTCGAAACGCTTCAAGGAGAACGTTCCCATCTCCGTGCACGAGTTGCTGTATCCGCTAGCCCAAGGCTACGACTCGGTGTGTCTCGAATGCGACGTCGAACTCGGAGGATCGGACCAGAAGTTCAATCTTCTGGTCGGCCGCGAATTGCAGCGCGACTATGGGCAGCCGCCGCAGATTGTCGCCACGACGCCGCTGCTCGAAGGGTTGGACGGCGTCGAAAAGATGTCGAAGACCAAGGGCAACTACGTCGGCATCAACGAGTCCCCCGCGGCCATGCGGCAGAAGCTGATTAACATCTCGGACGACCTAATGTGGCGTTACTGGGAGCTTCTCACCGACGAATCGATGGAGGCGATCGCGGCCCGCAAGTCCGATCCACGCGCAGCGAAAGAGGAGTTGATCCAGCGCATCGTCGCCGATTTTCATGGCGACGCGGGCGCCAATTGGGCGGACACGGTGGAAGTAGCCGATCCACGGTTGAACAAGATTCTGGTGCAGGCCGGGCTCGCCGCCTCGGGTACGCGCGCCGACGAGTTGATCAAGTCCGGCGCGGTGACCGTCGCCGGAGAGGCTATTCGCATACCCACGCATCGCGTCCCCGCCGGACGTCACGACATCCAGGCGGGCAAGAAGATCAAGACCGTCGTCGTGTCCTAAATGCTACTGGCGTCGGACACGATTTCGCAAAGCCTCGAGGCGCTTAAGGCGCACAAGTTGCGCGCCGCGCTCACGACGCTTGGGCTGACAATGGGCGTCGCGACGCTCATCACCGTAATGACGATCGTCGAGGGCGCGAATCTCTATGTCGAGCAGAAAATCGCGACGCTCGGCACCGATGTATTTCAGATTGCGAAGACGCCCTTCGCTACCACCGACTTCGATCAGATCATCAAGTCGCAGAAGAACCGGCGCATCGAGTATTCCGACATGCTGTATCTCCGCGAGCGCTGCCAACGTTGCGGACTGGTAGGCGCTTCGGCGTCGGCGACGCTGAAAGTTCGCGTCGGCAATCGCGAGCTTTCGGACGTGACGATGAGCGGACAAACTCCGAACATGGTCGAGATCGACAACAAGACGGTGTCGCTCGGGCGGTACTTCACGGAGACCGAGAACGATCGGGTCGTCAACGTCTGCCTAATCGGCGAAACGTTACGCAAAGAGTTTTTCGAAGGCGCGGATCCGCTAGGTAAGGTGATTCGCGCGGGTCCCGAAGAGTACACGGTAATTGGCGTTTTCGAGCCGATGGGCGCGGTGCTGGGCCAGGATCAGGACAATTTCTTCGCGATCCCGTTGAACGCTTTCCTGCGGGCGCGCGGCGCGCGTTCGACTTTGACCATCAATGTGCGCACGCGGCAAGGCGGCTCGTTCGACGACGCCCTCGAAGAGACCAAGGCTCTCCTGCGCGCGCGGCGTCACATCTACGGCTCCCGCGAAGAGGATTTCTTTATCGGCACCAAGGACAGCTACATCTCGCTGTGGAAATCGATCTCGGGCGCGTTTTTCGCGGTGTTCGTCATGGTGAGCGCGATTTCGGGCGTCGTCGGCGGCATCGTGATCATGAACGTCATGCTGGTTAGTGTGACCGAGCGGACCAAAGAAATCGGCGTACGGCGGGCCATGGGCGCCACACAGGACGACATCCGCAAGCAGTTCCTGACGGAGAGCGTCATGCAGTGTCTGGTGGGTGGTTGCTTCGGAATCGGCGCTGGATTTTTACTCGCGCTGTTGCTGCGCACATTCACCTCGTTCCCCGCTTCGGTGCAGGCGTGGGTCGCAATACTCGGATTGGCGATGAGTTCCGCGATCGGATTGTTCTTCGGAATCTATCCCGCGACGCGAGCCGCAAAACTCGATCCTGTGGAGGCACTGCGTGCCGAATAACGAAGAGGCGCTGCGTGCGGAGTAGCGCTCTCGCCAATCGCACCTATCTCGACCGCGTGGTGTCGAGCGCGCAGATCGCCTGGGATACCCTGCGCGCTTCGAAAGTGCGGTCCGCGCTAACGATCCTCGGTGTCGTGATCGGCGTGACTAGCGTCATCTCGGTGGCCGCGATCATCGAGGGCCTGAACAAGTTTATTCAGGACAAAGTGGCTTCGTTCGGGCCGCGTACGATGTTCGTCGCTCGATTTCCCACCGGAGCCGATCCGGCTCGATTGCCCGAGAAATACCGAACTCGCAAGTATCTGACGTATGCCGACGCCGACGTGCTTCGCGCGCAGTGCCCTTCCCTGCAAACCGCGACCGCATTCGGGACCCGGGCGTTTTTCTTCGGCGAGTCGAATGAAATCCGATTCGGCTCCGAAGTCGTGGAGCGCTTCGTTCTGCGTGGGACGGAGCCCGAGTACGCCGACGCGATTCCCGCCTTCCAGGTGGAACATGGCCGCTTCGTCTCGGACTACGACGAGGATCACGCGCGCCCCGTGACGGTGTTGGGTCACGGCGTCGCCACGGCGTTGTTCGGCAATGTCGAGCCGTTGGGCAAAGAAGTGCGCATCAACGGCAAGGTCTACGAGGTGATCGGCGTGTTCGCGCCCGACCCAGGATTGTTCGGCTCCGGGATCGGCGGCGTCGATCTTTTCGTGATCGTGCCGTCGAGCGATTTTCGCAAGCGCTATCCCGAATCGAAGGAAATCTTCATCGCGTTCCTGCCTATGCCGGACCGCACCATGGAACAAGCTCGCGAAGAGGTGACGGAAACGCTTCGCAGGCAACGGCGCGTGAAGCAGAACGACGAACCGGATTTCGAAATCTTCTCGTCCGACTTTCTTTCGACACTCTGGAATCAACTCACCGGCGCACTCGTCGCTCTCACCGGCGTCATTTCGAGCGTCGGGCTGCTCGTCGGCGGAATCGGCGTGATGAACATCATGTTGATCTCTGTCACCGAACGCACCAAGGAAATCGGGATTCGGAAAGCGGTGGGCGCACGGCGCAGTGAGATTCGAGCGCAGTTTCTGATCGAGGCCGTGGTGCTGACGCTAATCGGCGGAGTGCTGGGGGTCTTAATGGGTGCGCTTGTCGCCTTTGTGGTGCGCACGGCGATTCCATCGGTACCGGCCACGCTATCCTACCTGTGGGTTGCATTGGGGGTCGGCATCTCGATCGGGGTCGGCCTGTTTTTCGGGTATTACCCGGCCAACCGCGCCGCGAATCTCGACCCGATCGTCTGCCTCCGGTACGAATAGCCCGCGCGAAGCGAATAAGAATGAACCTGCGCAAACGCCACGAATGGAGATTGAAGAACCGCACACTGCTGGCCGGCCAGCGAACGCTGATCGGCGGGTTGCTTCGCAGCGCCGTGGACCGGCCGCTCGATCCCGATCTGGCGTTCGCCGCCGCAGTTCAGTTCGAGGAAGCGGGCGCGGACTTCGTCGAAGTGGCGATCGAGGCGTTCGCGCCGGGCTCAAAGCGCATTACCGAGGCCGAAGAGTTGCGGCGTCTGGTGCCCGTGCTGAAGCGTCTTAAAGAACGGTTGGGCGTCCCGCTTTCGATCGTCACCGATAAATCGGCGGTGGCCGAACGCGCCTTCGAGTTCGGCGCGGAAATCGTCCACGACCCAACGGGCCTGACCACGGACGCCGCGCTGGGCAAGCTTGTCGCGCAGCACGACGCGGGATTGATCCTGGGCCACATGCGCGGATTGCCGGAATCTTGGTCGAAGCTCGGGTCGATGAAAGACCCCGCGGGCGCGGTGGCCGCCGACCTAGACGCCAGCCTGCATCGCGCGCGGCGCTCGGGCGTCGAGGCGCACCGGATCGTTCTCGACCCCGGTCTCAACATGGGCAAGCGGCGCGAGCAAAATGTCGAACTCGTGGCGCACCTCTCGCGTTTGTTCCGGTCCGGCGCTCCGGTTTCGGTGGAAGCCGATGGTCCTTGGTCCGTCGCCGCCGCGCTCGCGGGAGCGAACATTATCCGCACGGCGAACGTCGCGCAGTGCCGCGCCGCCACCGACGTCGCGGACGCGATCCTCGAAGCGCTTATCCCGCCGGACGCACCTGACACCGAGGACAGTAGTGCGTCCCGCGTTGCGCGACCGCCGCGCGAACAATACGCTCCCCGCAGCGAGAACACTCCGCCCCCGCCCGCCCGTAGGCCCGATGCTCCTTTTGGTAAGCGCCCTCCCTTCCCCAGGGATCGCGAAAATCCGAGATCGTCGAGCCCCGCGCCGCGATGGCGTCCTCCAAAACGCGAACCGTAGCCCGATAGAGGGCGCGTCCGTCGATTTGCGACGCGGGTGTCAGCGGGTGGACCTTCGCCGCATACAAACATTCGTCCACATAAATATTTCCGAGCCCTGCGACAAACGACTGATCGAGCAGCAACGGTTTGATCGCGCGCGCTCGGCCCGCTAGTTTTTCCGCGAACGCTGGTTCGCCGATCGCGAGTACATCCGGCCCCAGCCCGTCGAGCGTTCCGTTCCACGTGAGCCTTCCGAACTTTCGGATGTCCTGGTAAAGCAGTGTGCGGCCTTCGAACGGAATGACGCACCGCGTATGTTTGTCGGGCTCCGCGTCGAGACGAAAGACGCCGGTCATGCCCAGACGGGCGATCAACTTTGTTCCTTCGAACTCGAAGACGATCGCCTTGCCGTGCCGCGACACGCCTTCGAGCAACCGGCCCTCGGAGCGTTGCCCCACCAGTTCCTCGCGCAGCACGCGAGCGATGGTCTCGGCTTCGGGAAGTTCAGGCAAGGTCGATGACGAGGTCGTCGCCTTCCACGGCGACTTCGTAGGTTTTCAAGAAACGGTCCGGAAAGCCGTGCACTTCGCCGGTAACGCAATCGAACTCCCAGGCGTGCCACGGACACACCAGCGTCCGCCCGTGTAGCGCTCCCTGCGCGAGCGGACCGCCCGAGTGCGGACATGTACCATCGACGGCGTGCGGGCGGCCGTCCACTAGGCAAAGCGCGATTCGGTCGTCGCCGTACACGTACTCGTCGAGTCCGAACCGCCGCAATCTTGCCAAAGATCCGACGCGCGTCATCGGACGAGATGAAAGCTCGACTGCCGCCGGTTGATCCATGACATACGGCCGGCCTCGTCGAGCGAAGCGTCCTCTTCCATGCCCACCCACAATTCGCGCCCGCCCCACTCGGGCACGGGCGTGCGCGCGGAAAGCTCGATCGAGAACCACGTGTTCGGCAACAGAGGAACGTCGCCGCGCCCGGGCACGCCGTCCTGGCGGTCCCACAAGCCGATCAGGGGACCCGAGCCATGTCCGTGATCGCCAATCGGGTGCGAATAGACGGTGCCCTTGATGCCCGCGGCGCGAATCCGTTGGAGCGACGCTCGCAGCACGGCGTTGCCCGAAAGGTTGGGCTTCATCTCCTCCATCACGATGTCCTGCATGTGTTGCGCCGTCCGCAGCGCCGCGACGATGCCCGGCGGAGGCTCGCTCTCGCCGTCCCGCAATACGTAACCCATGTGCTGCGTGTCGGTCTTGAGATTCATGCCGGTGATGCCGACATCGCAATGAAGGACGTCGCCGCGTTCGATCACGACGGGCGCTTCTTCCCGCAAACTCGCCGCCGTCGCCACCGGTTCGCCCGCCGGTTTTTGCACGCGCACGGTGGGCTGGAACCAAGTGGTGAATCCCGCGCGCCGCATCTCCTCGCGCATCCACCACACGACATCCTGATTGGTGGTCTTGCCCGGCGTTACGACTTCGCGCGAAAACGCCCGCGCGATCATCCCGTGCACCCAATCCATCATCGGGCGGTAGTAGGCGAGCATGCCCGGCGCGCGCAGGCTAATGTACTCGACCGGAAGATTCTCGGCGCGCATTAGTTTCTTGCGATTCTCCGCGCCGATGGCCTCTTCGAGTTGTTCCCGCTCGCCGGCCGAGAGTCCGTCGGCGAAGGCGTGCGTGTGCGAGATGTCGATGGCGATGCGTTTCGGCGAACGTTGGTCGATCAGCTTGCGCAGCGTGGCCCACTGTTGGTCGAGATACAGTTCCTTGTTCGCGTCGTCCGGATCGCGATAAACGGTGTAGAGTCCGCCGTTCGAGCCGCCGCCCAACGCCAGCCGCTCGACGCCTTTCTCGGGGCCGCGATCGAAGAACACGTAGATCGTCCGGCGGCGCGCGGCGAATGTCGTCGGCGAGACCAGCGAGAAGAACACCGGGTCTTCGTTGTACTCGCGCGAAATCACCAGCCACATATCGACGCCATGCCGCCGCATGAGCGCGGGCAAATGATTCTCCAGGCGGTAGCGCAGCCAGTCTTGTTGAATCTCGGCTTGCTCGCGCAGAGGAGGTAGCGGGCTTTGCGCGAGTAGCGCCGCGTAGAGCGCCAAGAAGTTCATGCCCAAAAGTGTAGCCGGAGATCAGTCGATTCTCTGCAACCGTCGCGACACTTCGACGGACTGAACCTTCGGATCCGCGCGAATCTCGTCGAGCTTGTCGTCGTCGATCGCGGCGGTGAACATCGTCTCGTCGATCCGCGCGCGCACCTTCGCCCCATCGGGAACGTAGTTGTCTTCGCGTACGCGGACAATGGCGAGAGTCATTTCTTCTTCTTTTTCTTTTTAGCCGGTTTGGGAGGGGGCGTGGGCGCCGCTGGTGCCAACGCGATCGCCTTCGCAACCATCGCGGACGCCGATACGCGGCCTTCTCCGTAACGGGCGTCCCACGGCGCGAGTGGCGGATTGGCACGCGCCGTGGATACCACCGCATCGCGAATCTCGGCGTTCGAGAGGATTTTGCCGCGCGCCGCCGCCTCCGAGAGCGCCAGTGCGATGCATCCCGATACGGCCGGAGCCGCCATGCTGGTGCCGCTCTTGCGGATCGCTTTGTTCTTGGTACGCGACCACGCCGCCATCACGTCGTGGCCAGGAGCCGAGATCTCCGGCTTGTGCCGCCCGTCGCGAGTCGGACCCGCGCTCGAAAACCAACTCAAAGGCAGTTCTGGCTTGTGCGCGTCGTAGCTGCCGACGACAATCGTCTCGCGGCCGCAAGAAATCGACCCAATCGTGTGCGAGTTATCGTGCGGTTCCGGGAATTGCGATTGCCCCGCGTCGTCGCGCTCGATCCAGGCGTGATAGCGGCCATTGATCACCGCGAGGGCGTGCAAGCGGACGGTCCAGCGGCCCGCGGGCAACCCGCCTTCCAGAAATACGCCGATCGTGTTGTCGCCGTTGTTCGGGTCCGTCTGGCGGTTAGCGACCATGACCACGGTGCGCCCCGCCGAGGTCAAACCCTTGCTTTCGCCGGGCTGAACATGGAGCAAGCTGCGACCGTTAGGCCCGAGCAATTCCACCGACATACGATCCTGGCCCGAGTACCAGATTTCAAGTTCGTTGTCCGTCGAATCGCGGTCCGGCACAAGCCAGCCGATGTCGGCGGACCCGCCCACGGGCACAATGCCCGACGCGTGGATTCCATCGGCGAAGGAGTTCGACGCGGCGATCACCACCGACCGGCCCGGCTTCTGCTGGAGGATCCGGTCGAGGCCGATTTCGACCAACGTCGATCCGTCGTGCGGACCGCCGTTTGTACCCAGACTGACGTTCACCGCGCAGGGCGTCGATCCCGCCTGATCGAAAATCCATTGGATCGCTTCGAGCAGTTGCACGGAGTCGCCGAACGACTTGCCGACCACTTCCGAACCGGACCACGGAATATCGTCGGAGGCGACTTCGACGAACAGAATGTCCGACTGCGGCGCGACACCCGGCGCTCCCGTGCCCCGGCCATTGCCCGCCGCGATGTCCATCACGTGCGTGCCGTGGGAGCCTTTCTCGAACGCCGTGTCGCGATCCGGACCGTAGCCGAGCGCCGAATACGGATCGGCCTTCTTCAGCGCCGCGTTGATTTCCGAGCGCGTGAACACACGGCCGAAGCCGAAAGGACTCGACGGCGTGGCGGGGGCGTTCTGATCCCAAATCGCGAGTAGGCGCGTGGAGCCGTCGGCGTTGCGGAAGTTCTCGTGCGCGAAGTCGCAACCGAAATCGACGACGCCCACGATCGCGTGCTTGCCCCCTTGCGTCTTGTTCCCGCTGGGTAACGACGCGGCCCCGGTTTCGGTAATCGTCGCGGCGAGCGCGGTGGTCAGGCGGCGCGCGGGTTTCAAGCTGATCACGCACGGCGCTTGACGGACGGCCTCAATGCGCGCGATCGGCACACGGCCGGTGACGATGTCGAAACCGGCGGCGCCGTTTCCGGGAATCGCGATACCGGGACGCACTTCGCTTAACGCGTTCCATTCGGCGGCGCTGGTGACTTTCGCGATCACTACCATTTCGTCGGATCCCGCCGAAGAACTCGAAGGTTTCCGCTGTCCCTCTTTGCGGCGCATGACTGCGCGCTGCAACCGCGGGTCCATGTCGCTGTAGATATCGAAACTCGCCGGTACTAGTTCGTCGATTGAAATCGGTGTTTCGGCCATACCCTATCCCCTGCGGAATGGTGACACGATTCGGGCGAGCGTTTCAGGGTTTTTTAGCGGAAACGTTCGATCGCCAAATCGCCCGCCCACAGGATTGAGTTCTTTAGGTCGCGCGGCGAAGCTAACTCCCAAACAGTCTCGAGTTGCTCGATCGCCCGGCCAATCCCTAGCGTTTGGGAAACGATGACCAAGCCGGGATGGTCTTGCCGCTGGACGAAGGCGCGAAATTCGGCGCGCATGGTGTTTTGATCGCGTGAAACCAGCACTAAGCCTTGGTCCGCGCACATCGCAAGGACGTCCCAATCTTGTGTACCATCGACGATTCGCCCTTGAGCCAGATCGAATCGCGCGCCCGGAATTCTCCGGCGAAAACCCAGCACGATGCCTGGATGTATGTCGGCATCGGCCTGAAACTCGATCGCCAAGTTACTTCTTCGCTAGCGCCCGTTCGCGATGAGCTGCAACCCGTTCAAGCCACTCAAGAGGCGTTTTCTTCATCGCCTCTCTCTCCATTTCCTCGTCGAACCGGCTTTGCTCGGCGATGTAGCGCTCTACTTCATCCCGGTTGGCGAGCATGAACGTGATCGCCCCATACACCTGCTCGAGCGTCAGGAAGCCCGAAAAATCGCTTTGGATTGTTTCGGGAGCGGCTCCGTCGCGGAAGAATGGGTAGTAAATCGCCGCTAGCGAAATCCGGCTGCCAATGAAGTAGTACCCGCCGTTGCGTTGTTCCAGGTATTCCTTCATGACTCGATTCTAAACCTCGCCCGGCTTCAGTTTGCTCAGCACAAACGGAGCCTCTACCACCTTACGCTCGCGTTTGCCCAGAATGATCGACGCCCACAGCCGCACGGAGTCGATCATGATGGTCGCGACCATCAGTAGGAACAGCCCGCAAACCACCGCGTCCAGTCGTTCGTTGAAAATCAGGCGCTGCGTCTGCGCGAGTTGCTCCGGCGCGATCTTGCCTTCCGCGATCATGCCTTCGAGTTGCGCGGCGCGCGCCAGGAATCCCAGGCGCGGATAGTCCGAGAAGATCTTCTGCAATCCCGCCGTGAAGCACACCGATAGCAGGAACACCATCGGCGTCACCGTCACCCACATGTACTTTGGGCCATGCATCTTAAGGATCACCGTTGTGGCGACGCAGAACCCGATCGTGGCCAGCAATTGGTTCGCGATTCCGAACAGCGGCCATAACGTGTTTACGCCGCCTAGCGGATCGAGCACCCCTTGATAGAGGAAGTAGCCCCAAGCCAGTACGACGATGGCGCTCGTCGCGAGGACGCCGGGCATCCATCCCGTGCGCCCGATCGGTTTCCAGACATGGCCCAGCAGGTCTTGCAGCATGAACCGGCCCACGCGCGTACCGGCGTCGATCACGGTCAAAATAAACAGGGCCTCGAACATGATGGCGAAGTGGTACCAGAACCCCAGAATCGACTTCGCCGCGCCGCTCGACGCAAGCCCCGTCGCGAAGATATGCGCCATGCCGAGCGCAAGCGATGGAGCGCCACCGGTCCGCGCGAACAGCGTCTTCTCGCCGACGTCCGCCGCCATCTGGTTCATCTCCGCCGCGCTCACCGTGTATCCCCAACTCGAAATCGTTGCCGCCGCCGCATCGGGAGTCGCGCCCACAATGCCGGCGGGGGCATTCACCGCGAAGTACACTCCGGGATTCATCGCCGTCGCGGCGATCAACGCCAGAATGGCCACAACACCTTCGATCAACATCGCGCCATAGGCTAGCGGCAAGGCATGCGTTTCTTTCGCGATGATCTTCGGCGTAACGCCGCTCGAAATCAGCGCGTGGAAGCCGGAGATGGCTCCGCAGCCGATCGTGATGAACACGAACGGAAACACCGTGCCCGCGAAAATCGGACCCGTGCCATTCGTGAACTGCGTGAGCGCGGGCATTTGCAGATCGGGGCGAACCCACAGCACGCCAATCGCGAGCAGCGCCGCCACGCCCAGCTTCACCATCGTCGAAATGTAGTCCCGCGGTGCGAGCAGCAGCCAAACGGGTAGTGCGCTCGCCGCGAACCCGTAGGCGATCATCAGAATCGCGAGCGTCGGCCCGTCGAACGTGAACATGGGCGCTAACGTGGGATGGTTCGCCACCCACTCGCCGCCGAAGATGCTGGCGATAATCAGCGCGAAGCCGATCATCGACACTTCGGCCACCTTACCCGGCCGCAGGAATCGCAGGTACAGCCCCATGAACAATGCCACCGGCATGGTCATCGCGATAGTGAAAGTCCCCCACGGGCTGCCCTTGAGCGCGTTAACAACTACCAGCGCCACCACCGCGAGCAACACGATCATGATGAGGAGTACGGTAAGCAGCGCCGTAAATCCGCCCACCGGCCCGATCTCTTCCTTCGCCATCTGCCCCAGCGATTTTCCGTCGCGCCGCATCGAGCAGAACAGCACCGTCAGGTCGTGCACCGCGCCGCCTAACGCGCAACCGAGCACGATCCACAGCGTTCCCGGTAGAAATCCGAACTGCGCCGCGAGCGTCGGCCCTACCAGCGGCCCCGGTCCGGCGATGGCTGCGAAGTGGTGCCCGAGCACGATCCATTTATTGGTCGGCTCGAAATCGTGCCCGTCGCGCAGGCGCTCCGCGGGCGTAGCGCGTTGGTCGTTCAAGGCGAGAATCTTCGCCGCGATCCACGCTCCGTAGAAGCGATAGCTCACCGAGAAGATGCAGACCGCCGCAATTACTAGCCACACCGAGTTGATCGTCTCGCCCCGATAAACGGCGATGCCGCCCAACGCGGCCGCGCCGAAGAGGGCCACGGCAATCCACAACGCGATTCGCAACGCTTTTCCCATCCTTGTATGCTAATTGACCTATGAACATCCCTTCGCGCCGAGGTTTCGTTCGAAAGCTTTTCGGAGGGCTCTGGACGGGGGCGGCGCTACTCGAACAATCGATTTTCCGCGCGAACGTCGCCCGCGCGCAAGCGCAGACCACGCCGGGACTGCCCGAGTTGTTCGACATCGAGAAGGTCGCCGAAGGAGTTTACGCGGCCATCGCCAAGCCGCTGCCGCTGCTCAACTGCAACGCGGCGATTTTCGAGCAAGAAAAAGACTTGCTGATGTTCGACGCGCATTCGCGCCCGTCCGCGGTGGTCTCGCTGGTGTCCCAACTGCGGCGAATTACGAAGAAGCCCGTGCGCTATATCGTCAACTCGCACTTTCACTGGGATCACTCGCAGGGCACGCCGGCTTACCGATCGATCGCACCGAACGCGCAGGTGATTACGTCGGTGGCGACGCGCGACCTGCTGTCTAACGAAGCTCCGAAGCGCGTGAAACAGTCCGTCGAAAATGCGCTCGAACAACTGCCTGCGCATCGCAAGCGCCTGGAGGCCGCGAAGACTCCACAAGAGAGAACGTACTGGCAACTGATGGTGCGCGATACGGAGGCCTACGCGACCGAGATGAAGAGTTACGCGCCAGAACTCCCCAACATCACGTTCGAACGCGATTTGATCCTTCACGATAAGGCGCACGATCTGCACCTCGCGTGGCGGGGCAAAGGGCACACGGCGGGGGATGTCGTGGTCTACTGCCCGCAAAAAAGGGTGATCGCCACCGGGGACTTGATGCATGGGTTCGCTCCGTTTATCGGCGACGCCTACCCGTCGCTATGGCCCGACACTTTGCGGGAGCTCACGAAGTTTCCGTTCGAACATTTGATCGGCGGGCACGGCGCGGTGCAGCATACGCGGGAGCGAGTGTCGCAAAAAGCGGCTTACATCGAGGAACTGACCAACGCCGTGAGGGCGGGAAAGACTCGCGGACAAACTTCGGCGCAGTTGCAAAACGCAATCGCCCCCGCCGGCCTGAAATCGCTCGATCGGTACGGCGGATTTCTGATGGACTCGCTATCCAAGTACTTGCTGCAGGCACCCGGCGCGAGCCGCGAATCGATTCTCGAAGGCGCGGTGCGCGGGAATATCGCCGATATTTACAAGCGGCTCGACGCGTAATGTAACGCTTCCGGGTAAAATGCGCGCATGAGTCCGGTACTGAAGGAGCTATTGGAACTGCGCGACCGGCATCCGAATGCGCGCGACCAGGAAAAGCTAATTCTCAAGATGGCGATCTGTCTTATGGACAACATCGACGATCCCTGGGTAGAGCGCGAGCGGCTGGTTAGTTTCACCTTTGAGGAGTACGAGAAAGTACCCGGCCGCTGGGAGTTGATTCACGGCCAGTTAAGCGACTACTAACCGCCGAACGCGATCAAAACTTCGGCAACTGCGCCAACATGGAGTACGACTGCGCGCCGCCCGGCAGCTTCACCGAATCGACCGGCTTCCACGCCCGGTCGAGCGCGCCGATATAGACCGCCGTATTGCGATCCCGTCCCATCAGCACCACGAACTTGTCGGGATACTCAAGCAAGCGGTATTGCACTTCGCCCGAATCGTCGCGCCAACGGTCCGCTTTCGGCGCACCTAGCTTGCGTACCACCGCGTAGTAGTCGTCTTGGGAAGTCAGGCCCAAGCTCGCCTGCAAGACGGTCTTGTAGGTGACCCCTTTACCGGTCGAAAGATTCCGGTACACACCCACCAGAACCGCCGCCGCCGCGATCCCGATCAAGAGCACCGCCCCAATCAGCCGCCCGATGCGGAATTCGTTGGACTCGAGCCGAATGCCGACGACCGGCGCGGGACCGGGCGAAGGCGCCGCAGGTTCATTGCCACCGCCCACCGATCGCGGAATATCGTTCACCGCGCGCGGCATCTCGATCACGCGCCGGATATGCGGCACCAGCGCCCCCGCCCGGTACTCCATTTCCTTAACCAGTCCCCAGATCATCACCGGTTCCTCGATCTTTGCGAGCTCGCCGAGGAACCGCCGGGGCACCCATAGTTCGTCGTTGGTTTTGGTGTTCACCACTAGGACTTCCGACCAAGTGGAACGCTTATAACGCCACTCGTTATGCTCGATTCCGACGATGGCGGGGTAAAAGGAGAAGGGCCGGTGTCCCAGGTGCTCGTTAGGCGGCGGGATCGTCGGCTCCGGCATACTCCGTTTGCTATTACACCAGATCGGGCGCTAGTATCCTCCCATGCGAATCCTCCTGGCGATCGCCCTCGGTTGTCCGCTTGTCGCGCAGTTCACGCTGGACCGCGTCCGGTCGTATCCGTTCCCCAACGAACTTGCCGCCTCCGCGACGGGTTCGCGCATCGCCTGGGTGTTTAACGAACAGGGCCGCCGTAACGTTTGGGTAGCCGAAGGCCCCGAGTTCAAAGCGCGCCGTTTGACGGATTTTTCCGGCGACGACGGCCAGGACTTAACCAACGTCGCGATCTCGCCGGACGGCTCGCGGGTGGTGTTCGTCCGAGGCGGCGAACATGGGGCGAATTGGGACCGCTCGTTGCCGGTGAATGCCGCGTCGTCGCCCAAACCCGCGGCGGTCCAAATCTGGAGCGCGCCTTTCTCGGGCGGTATGGCGAAGATTCTCGCCGACGGGGACTTGCCCGCCGTGTCTCCGGATTCGACGCGGGTCGCATTCGTGAAGGAGCGGTCGATCTGGACCGTACCACTCGATGGGAGCGCCCCGGCGAAGCGTCTCTTCGCCGCTCGCGGCGATAACGGGGACCCACAATGGTCGCCCGACGGCAAGCGGCTCGCCTTCGTTTCGAATCGGGGCGACCATTCGTTCGTTGGTGTGTTCCAAAGCGAAGTGGATCCGATCCTGTGGCTGGCGCCCTCGACGTCCCGGGACTCTTCGCCTCGTTGGTCGCCCGACGGCTTGCGCGTGGCGTTCGCCCGTACCGCTGGCAGCGGAGGAGCGCCTCGTCCCCTGCTTGCCGCCACTCCCCGCCCCTGGAGTATCTGGACCGCCGACGCATTCACTGGCGAAGGGAAACGCGTGTGGGCCAGCGGCAATACTTTGCGCGATTCCCCGCCCACGACCCACGGCGGAACGAATCTACACTGGGCGGCGAAGGGCCGTATCGTCTTCGCGTCGTACTCGGATGGCTGGCCGCACCTCTACTCGATACCCGAAAACGGAGGCCCGGCGATGAATCTCACGCCCGGCGATTTCATGGTGGAATACGTGTCGCTCACCTCGTCGGGCGAGCATCTGCTGGCCGCCGCGAACGCCGGATCGGCGAAGGACGATATCGACCGCCGCCACATCTTGAAAATTCCCGTGGACCGCTCCGCACCGGTGGTGCTGACTCCCGGAACCGGCCTCGAATGGACCCCGGTCGCCACCGGCGATGGAAGGCACGTCGCATTTCTCGGCGCGACCGCGCAGCGCCCGCCGCTGCCGATGGCGATCCCCTTCGATGGAGGCGACGCGCGTACGCTGGCCACTGAAGTTTTGCCCGCCGACTTTCCGACGTCGCAACTGCCGACCCCGAAATCGATCTCGTTTCCGTCGAGCGACGGCGTGACGGTGCGTGGGCAGTTGTTCGAGAAGGCGGGCGCGGGCGCCGCGAAGAAACCGGCGTTGATCTACATCCACGGCGGACCGATGCGACAGATGCTGGCGGGCTGGCACATGTCGGATTACTACTCGAACGCTTATGCGATGAATCAATACTTCGCTTCGCGCGGCTACGTTGTGCTCGCCGTAAACTACCGGCTCGGCATCGGCTACGGGTTCGACTTTCATCAGCCGCCGAACTCAGGCACTCGCGGCGCGTCCGAGTATCTCGATATCCGCGCGGCGGGCGAGTATCTGAAAGCGCTGCCGCAGGTCGATCCTAAGCGCATCGGCGTGTATGGCGGTTCGTATGGCGGATACCTGGTGGCGCTGGCTCTGGGCAAGGATTCCGGTCTGTTCGCGGCGGGCGTCGATATTCACGGCGTGCACGACCGGACTCTCCAAGCTCCGTCGGGTTACGAAAAAGCGCCCGATTGGGAGAAGGCGATCGAGGTCTCCTGGAAGTCCTCGCCTGTCGCGTACGTCTCCACTTGGAAGTCTCCGGTCTTGCTGATCCACGCCGACGACGACCGCAACGTGCGCTTTAGCCAAACGGTAGATCTCGTCCAGCGTCTCCATGAACAAGGCGTACGCTACGAGGAGATCGTCATTCCGGACGATACGCACCACTTTTTCCGCTTCGCGAATCTCAGTCGAGTGGCGCGCGCAACGGCCGAGTTTCTGGATCGGGAATTGGGCGTGAGGTAAAGCTACAACCCCAACTCCTCCGCGACCGCGCGCAATTGCTCCGCGACCGGTGCGAAGGGCGAATGGCAGCCTTCATCCAGAGCCAGCCGTAATGCCAGCGTCGCCACGGCGCGCTCCTCAGGGCCCGACAACTCGCGCCCCACAACCCGCTCGAGCGTCCGGCGGTCAAGCTCGATCACCATCGCCCGGAACGTGCGCCGATCCGCCGAGACGTCGAAGCGGTAGGCCGAACCTTGCTGCGCGCGGAAGACATACTCGTACACCTCGCCCGTCGCCGCCGAGTACGTCTTGAGCCGCAAGATACTATCGAACCATGCTGGTCTGGCTCGCCCTCTTGTCGCAAGAGCCCGCCGCGCCCACGCCACCACCGGCAATTCCCAAGCTCGAATTCTCCGGTAAGCCGATCGTCGCGCCTTTCGCCTGTAGCGAGGAACAACTCACCGCCGCCGGAGTGGCCTGTTCGGAGTCCGATCCCTGCCCCGTGTTCCTAGAACTCGCGGCGCTTGAATCGCTCGGAAATAACCGCCTGCTGGTCACCGGCAACCTGCACTCAAACTCGGCGACATTCTCCTCGATTCTGCTGCTGTCCGAAGACGGCGGCAAAACCTGGATCGAGGCGCACGAGCGTCTGCCGCAAATCGTGCTCGAAGCGGTGCAGTTCGCCGATTTCTCCACCGGTTGGATCGCCGGCCAAACGCTTACGACGCTTCCGCGCGATCCATTCTTTTTGGTCACCACCGATGGCGGCAAAACTTGGCGCAAGCGTCCGGTGTACGACGAATCGCGCGTGGCGGTGATCGATTCGTTCCACTTCGAATCGCGCACCGACGGCTGGATGGTGATCGACCGGTCCCGGGCGGGCGAGCCGAATCAAAAGTACGAAAGCTACGAAACGAAAACGGGCGGCGACACCTGGATGTTGCGCGAAGCTTCGGCCACGCCGATTAAGCCGAAGAAGCCGCGCACCACAGCCGATACGGGGTTCCGTTTGCGCGCCGACGCCGCGAGCAAGACCTATCGTGTCGAGCAGAGAATGGGGCAACGTTGGACGCTCGCCGCAAGCTTTGCGATCCGCTTGCCCGATTGTGCGCCCGTCGAAAAAGAACGCGAACCGCCGCCCGAACCCGAACCGCCTCCGCCGCCGCCCATCAAGCCTCCGAAATCGAAGCCGTCTAAACCGTGAGGGCCAAGCTTTGAGAGCCAAGCCGTGAAAACCGATCCCGTCGAGCTCGAACTATTCCGCCAGATCCTCGTCGCGATCGCCGAGGAAATGGGAACGGTGCTGCGGCTTACGTCGTTCTCCGCCAACATTAAGGAGCGCCGCGATTACTCCTGCGCCGTCTACGACCGCAACGGCGAGACCATCGCGATGGGCGATCACATGCCCGTCCACCTGGGCGCGATGCCGCTGTCGGTGAGCGCGGCGCGTGGCCTTGGATTAGGCCCCGGCGACGTGGCGATCGTCAACGATCCATTCCAGGGCGGCACTCACCTGCCCGACATCACCGCCGTGCGCGGCGTTTTTCTTGGCAAGTCTGCGCGGCCCGAATTCTTTGTCGCCTCCCGCGCACACCACGCCGATGTCGGCGGCATTAGTCCGGGGTCGATGCCGCTGGCTCGCGAGATCTACCAGGAAGGGTTGCGGATTCCTCCCATCAAGCTTGTCAAGCGCGGCAAGCTGGACGACCGCCTGCTGGCGCTGATCCTGGCCAATGTGCGCACGCCTCTTGAGCGGGAGGGCGACCTGATCGCGCAGTTGTCTTCGCTCGACCGGGGCGAACTGCGCCTGCGCGAGGCGGTGAATCGCTACGGAATAACCGGGATGCGACGCATGACCGAAGCGCTCAAGGATTATTCCGAGCGGATGATACGCGCCGAACTGGCTCGGTTGCCTATCGGCGAGTATCGGTTTGCGGACTCGCTCGACGGCGGCGCGACGATTCGCGTGACGATCCGAATCGAAAACAAGGGTGTCACCGTCGACTTCAACGGTACCGATCCTCAATCGAGCGAGCCGGTCAACGCCAACTATGCCATCACGCTATCGGCCACGATGTACGCGTTCCGCTGCCTGATCGCCGAGGATGTTCCCTACACCGAGGGTCTGCTGCGGCCCATTCGCTTGAATGTTCCGGCGGGCACGATCGTCAACGCGCGCGAACCCGCCGCGATGGCCGCCGGAAACGTCGAGACCTCGCAGCGGATCACCGACGTGTTGTTCGGCGCGCTCGCCCAAGCCGCGCCCGACCGCATTCCCGCCGCCAGCGCGGGTACGATGTCGAACGTTAGTTTCGGAGGTCCCGGTTGGGCTTATTACGAGACGATTGCCGGAGGTCATGGGGCGGGCCCCACGACCGACGGGTTGTCGGGAAGGCATTCGCATATGTCGAACTCCTGGAACACACCCATCGAAGCGTTCGAGCACGCGTATCCCGTACGCATCCGGCAGTACCGTTTGCGGCGTGGTTCCGGCGGAAAAGGCGCGCACCGCGGAGGCGATGGGATCGTCCGAGAATTCGAGTTTCTGGAGCCCGCCGAGTTCACGATCCTCGCCGACCGTCGAGAGCGCGGACCTTATGGACTCGGCGGCGGCGCGCCCGGAACTCCAGGTTCGGCAACGCTGATTCGCGGCGGGCGCGAAACAAAGCTAGCTTCTCGCGCACGGCTCGATCTGCGGCCCGGCGACCGAATCCGCGTAGAAACTCCTGGTGGAGGCGGGCACGGAACCGCTAATCTGAATTTCAAATGACCAAGCCGTTCGTCTGGCCGTTTCTGATCGCAACGCTGTCGGCGGCGGACCTCTCGCCCGCGGCCGCTCGCTGGTGGAAGCATGTCGAGGTTCTCGCCGACGACAAAATGGAGGGCCGTGAGACGGGATCGAAAGGCCACCGCATGGCCGCCGAGTACGTCGCCGCCGAATTCGAGCGCGCCGGTCTTAAGCCGTCCGGCAGCAAAGGCTACTTTCAGCCGGTAGGTTTTAGAGTGCGCCGGATCGACGAGGAGCGCTCGTCGCTCGAACTAGTCCGCGACGGCCAAGCGGAACCGGTGGCGCTAGGGCGCGAGGCGACGATCGGATTACGGATCGATCCCGCGCCGTCGATCGAGGCGGGGATGGTCTTCGCGGGCTACGGATTCCGCGTTCCCGAAAAGGACTTCGACGACTTGGCGGGCCTCGACTTGAAGGGCAAGATCGTCGTCTACATCCAGGGCGTGCCGGAGGGAATCCCGTCCGAGCTTTCGGCCCACTACCAGCACGCTTCGGTACGCTCCAAGACCCTGCGCGATCTGGGCGCGATCGGCACCATCGTCATCCAGAATCCCAAGAACGCGGACATTCCCTGGGCGCGGGCGTCGCGCGCGCGGCTATTACCCGCCATGGACTTGGCCGATCCGTCGCTCGACGAAGGCGGCGGAATGAAGATCTCGCTCGCTTGGAACGCGGAGCGGGCGGACCGGCTGCTGGCCGGGTCCGGTCACACGATGGCGGAACTGCTGGCCCTCGCCGACAAGAAGTCGCGTCTCCCGCGCTTCGAGTTGGTTGGTACCTTGCGCGCCCGCCAAACCGTTCGGCGCGAGGAAGTGGAAAGCCAGAACGTGATCGGCATCGTGCCCGGTAGCGATCCCAAGCTAAAGTCCGAGTGGGTTGTGTTCTCCGCCCACCTCGACCACGTCGGCAAGAGCGTCGTGATCGAAGGCGATGGCATCCACAACGGTGCGATGGACAACGCGAGCGGCATCGCTTCCCTGATCGAGATCGCGAAAATGTTCCGCGAACGCGGCGTCAAGCCCAAACGCAGCCTGGCCTTCGTCGCTGTGACCGGCGAAGAGAAAGGCTTGAAGGGGTCGCATTTCTTCGCGACGCATCCCACGATTCCCGGCCGCATGGTGGCCAACTTGAACATGGATATGTACCTGCCGATTCATTCGCTCGAAGTGATTCGGGTGTTGGGCCTATCGGATTCCGACTTGGGCGACACCTTCGCCGCGGTAGCGAAAGAAGCGGGAGTGCGCGTGCAACCGGACCCGCAACCCGAGCGCAATGCCTTTATCCGCAGCGATCAGTACAATTTCGTGCGTCAGGGCGTCCCGTCGATTAACGCAGGTTTCGGTTTCGACAAAGGCTCGCCCGAAGAGAAGCAACATAAGGATTGGCTGACGGAACGTTACCACGCGCCGTCCGACGACTTATCGCAACCGGTGGACAAAGAAGCCGCTGCGAAGTTTAACGGCATTCTTTTCGAGTTCGCCCGCCGCGTCGCCGATCAGACCGAAACGCCGCGTTGGAAGGACACGAGTTTCTTCCGGCGTTTTGCCCGCAACTGATTCATTCCCAGGTACTTCTCGCTTGATCTGGATCGCCGTGGGATTGGGGAGCGCGATCGGCGGACTGCTTCGATTCGCGCTCGCGCAGGCGTTTGCCTCTCGCGCTCCATGGCCGATTTTGGCTATTAACGTCGTGGGAGGATTTCTCATCGGTTACCTGCTGCGCACTCCGCTGCCACCCCTTTGGCGAGTGTTCTTAATCCCCGGATTCTGCGGCGGTTTCACGACCTTCTCAACATTTAGCGCAGACACGCTGGAACTTTGGCAGCAGTCCCCCATCCGGGCGATTCTTTACGTATTGATATCCGTCGGTTTATCGATAGCCGCCACATGGCTAGGCACGGTGACGCGGCGTTCATAAATTTGTCACGGAATTGTCAATTTGTTGCGCTACCCTAGCGGGCATGCTCACCCCTCTCAGGCGTCTTGCCTTATTTTTGTGTCTCGCGCTGGTTGTCGCGTCGACTGGGTTCGCCCAAGTGGACGCGAACAAAGGACAGATCGTCGGTACCGTACTCGATCCCAATGGGGCCGCCGTGCCCAACGCCAAGATCAACGTTCGCAACACCGCCACCGGCTTCACGCGCGACCTGACGTCGAATGAGGCGGGACAATACCGGGTCGTCTCGATCGATCCCGGAGCTTACACCCTCACCGCCAGCGCGCAAGGCTTCGCGGAATCGAAGATCGAAGGCTTGGTCGTCACGGTCGGCTCGGCGCTATCGCTAAACGTCACCCTCTCCGTGCAGGCCACCTCGACGGTGATCGAAGTCGGTGAGAGCTTCATTAGCGACGTGCAAACTTCGCCGTCGGCCACCGTCAATTCCACCGCGATTACGAACCTGCCGATCAATGGACGCCGCTTCCAGGACTTCGCGACCCTGACCCCGAACGTTCTCGTCGAGCCTTCGCGCAGCCAGCTTTCGTTCGCCGGCCAGCGCGGTATCTATTCGAACGTGATGCTCGACGGCGGCGATTACAACCAGCCCTTCTTTGGCGGAATTCGCGGCGGCGAGCGCTCCAATTCGATCATCACCGTGCCGCAGTCGGCGGTGCAGGAGTTTCAGGTAGTCACCACCGGGTATTCGCCCGAATACGGCCGCTCGACCGGCGGCATCATGAACACCATCACGAAATCCGGCGCCAATGACATCCACGGCCAGGCGTTCTGGCAGATTCGTCCGGTCGATCTCTCGGGCGAAAATCCGGTCCGCAAGATTAAGCCATCGGAAGACTTGCAGCAGTGGGGCGGCGCGATCGGCGGACCGATCAAGAAGGACCGCCTATTCTGGTTCGGTGCCTACGAACAGCAGCGCGCGGTCATCGAACGCACGGTCTTCTTCGCGCAGTTACAGGGCGTTACGCCCGTAGCCACGTCGCAGGAAGCTTTCAATTACTACCGGGGCTTGGAAGGACCGTTCTCGCCAAAGAATCGCGCTTTCGCGACCATGGGCCGTCTGGACTACCAGTTTGCCGCCGGTCACCGCCTGACCGCTCGGTACAACTTCTCGGATTCCAAAGAAACTCTATCGGCTACCGTCGGCGGCGCACTGCTGCCCCTCTCGAATCAGGCCCTTTCGAACGAAGGCGACGAACTCGATACCATCCACAACGGCGCGCTGCAATTCACCTATTTGCTGTCGCCTTCCGTGGTGAACGATTTCCGGTTCATTGGCTCGGCGGAAGTCCGTCCGCGTCTCGCGAATTCGGAAACTCCCACGGTTTCAAACGCCATCGGCGCTTTCGGCACTCGCAGCTTTTTGCCGACGACGCAATCGGATAAACGCTGGCAGTTCGCCGATAGTCTTTCGGTCACCACGGGCAAGCACACGTTCAAGATCGGCGGCGACTACAACTACCTCACGGCGGCGCAGACGTTCGGTTTCAACCAGTTCGGCGCCTTTGGATTCAACACCACTAACGTCGCCACGCTGCTCGACATTATGAGCGTCGGCGGCACGATCGCCAACCGGTTCGACGGCCCGAACGTAAGCTATTCGCGGCAAATCGGCAATCTGGCGGCGGCGTTCAACATGCACCAGATCGCCTTTTTCGCGCAGGATAGCTGGCGGCTACACCCGCAGTTCTCGCTCGATTTCGGCGTACGGTACGAAACGCAGGTGAACCCTGGTGTCGAAGCGAACAACGACTCGGTAGTCAATCGCGTCCGGGGCTTTACGTTCCCCATCGGTTACGGCGTCGATCCCACCAATACCCCGGACCGCCGCAATCAATGGATGCCGCGCGTCGGCTTCGCCTGGACGCCCTTCACCGAGGGCGGACGGACGGTGGTTCGCGGACATTACGGTGTCTTCTATGCCTCGACGCCGCTGCTTTCCTTCGCCGGTCCGAACAATAATTTCCGGAATCCCCCGGGCGACGTGTCGATTACGATTCCCGCGAATTCCCCCGTTTCGGTGTACAACGCGTTCTTGCAAGCGGGCGTGAACCTAAACAGCTCACAGCTTGGCAGCCTGCCGATCATCCCAGTCGAAACCGCGCAGCGCGCCGCGCAGATCGCGCTCGGAGGCTCGGCTCCGGATCCGTTCCGCGGAATTAGCGTCACCACGATGGCCGACGATTTTCGCAATCCCCGCTCGCAGCAAGCGGGCTTGGGCTTCGACACGGAGCTTGTGAAGAACTTCCTGATGGGCGTGCAGTTCAACTACGTCAACACCGTGAATCTGATGCGGAACCGCGATTACAATCTGCCGATTCCGACGATTCGCGCGGGCGATCTGTCGCAGCGGCCGTTCTACGGCGTTCCGGCGACGCGCCCCATCTCGACGTTGACGCAGGTGACGGTGCGTGAAAGCTCCGCTCGCCAGATGTATCGCGCCGCCACGCTGCAGGCGCAGTACCGCCGCAAGGACTTCCAGTTCTCCGCCTTCTACACGCTCGCCGAGAATTTCGACGACGATTCGAACGAGCGCGACACGGGCGGCAACTCAATTGACAACAACTTCAACCTGCGTCCCGAATACGCCTACTCGAACCTCGACCGGCGCCATCAGTTCGTGATGAACGGCGTGTGGACGATGCCGTTCGGTTTCGAGCTGTCGGGTATCTATCGCGCCAACTCCGGCCGGCCGCTCAACGCGACAGCGGGAAGCGACGTAAACCTGGACGGCAGCACGGCGGACCGTCCGTACCGCGGCCCCGGCGACCCGATGCCGCGCAACGCCTTCCGCAACCGGCCCTTCCGCACCATCGACCTGCGCGTGATGAAGAGCTTCACGCTGAAGGATCGCTACCGCATCCAACTCTCGGCGGAAATGTTTAACTTCGCCGACTGGGATAACGTCGAGTTCGGGCGCACGATCTACGGCCAGGGCTATCAGGCCAACGGTACGTTCGCTCCCATCGACGCGTCGTTCATGCGGCTGCGATTGCCGAACGGCGACTACGACACGAACAACAATCAGGTGGGCCTGCCCCGCCAGGTGCAGTTCGGACTTCGCTTCTTCTTCTAAAAAGAAAAGCTACACTGGGTGAATGGAAGGCGCGCTCGTCCGGCTCGTTGAAACGGTCCGCGAGCGCCTTGTCCGCAATCTCGTTCTGGAACAGGCTACGACGGCCCTGGCGATCGCACTCGCCGGGGCCGCCGCGCTTTTGATCGCCGGAACGCAGATTCTCGATTGGTACTGGCCGGTTCTACTTTTCGGCGGCGCGTTGGCGTATGGACTTTGGGCGATCCGCCAGCGGCTGCCGGAGCGTTATTCCGTCGCCCAGCGCATCGACCGCGAACTTTCGCTCGCCGATTCGATTTCCACCGCCTGGCACTATCGCGGCGAAACCGGCGATATCGCCGTTGCGCAGCGGGCGCAAGCCGAAGCGAAGGCGTCGCAAATCGATCCGGCGATCGCCGCTCCCCTCCTCTTGCCTCGTTCGGCGCGTTGGTGTGCGCTTGCCGCCGCCGCCGCCATCGCCCTTTTCGGAGCGCGCTACGGGGTGCAAAAGAGTCTCGACTTACGCCGCCCTCTGGTGGCTTTCGGGTTGGACGATTTCGGGTCGTCGCCCGTCGCGGACGCCCGAACCGGCCAGAAGGTCCCTTCGATCGACGAGTTCATGCGGACCGTCTCCGTGCAACCCGTCGAAGATCAAAAGCAGGAGGGCCTGGAACCCGCCCCGGACAACGCCCTGGGCGTGGCCGACATTCCCGATGTGAACAACGTCGGCGACGATCAAGCTCCCGGCAAAACCGGCGAAAAAGGGCCGGGCATGGGCGACGGCAAAGATCAGGAGGGAACCGAAAACTCGGAAGGCGCCGCGTCCGGGAACGAAAAAGGCGAAGACCAGGGAAAACAAGGTTCAAACAACCAGGGCAAGCAGGGCGAGCAGAAGGCGGGCGGCAAAGCCGAACAGCCGGGTGAGAATTCGTCGCTGATGGACAAGATGAAGGACGCGTTGGCCAACATGATGTCCAAGCTCAATCAGCCGCAGAAACCCGGCGGCGAGCAACAACAGCAGCCCGGTAACTCAAAAACCGGCCAGCAGTCGGCGAACGCCCGCCAAGGTCAGAAGCAAGGCCAAATGCCTTCGAAAGGTCAACCGGCGGGCGATCAGCAGGCCAATAATCAGCAGCAAGGACAGCCGAGCGACGAAGACGCCGATCCTTCGCAAGCCACGCAGGGCAAGCCGGGCGACAAGAATTCGCAATCGGCGTCGAACCAGGAAAACAAGTCGGGCGTGGGCAAACAGGACGGCGATAAGGACGTGAAGCTCGCCGAGCAGTTGGCCGCTATGGGCAAGATCAGCGAGATCATCGGAAAACGAAACGCGAACCTGCAAGGCGAACTGATGGTGGAAGTCAACTCCTCGAAGCAGCAGTTACGGACCCAGTACGCACAACGGTCGGCGAAACACGCGGAAGCCGGTGCGGAGATTCGCCGCGACGAGGTACCGCTTATTTATCAGCAGTTTGTACAGCAATACTTCGAGGAAGTTCGCAAGTCGCCTACACCACCGCCCGCCGCTTCTACAGCTTCGAAGTCCCCGGCGCGTCCGGCGATCCCCGCCGAAATCCCCTGATCGCTAACCATGTGGGGATAGAGATCGCCATTAACCCCGCCGCCTGCGCGGCTTGCCATGGCGACTGCCGCACATCCACCGCGAGAAACCCCAGACACAGCGCCAGCGCCGCCGCCGTGCCCCAAGGATGCGCCCAGGAACGGTACGGCCCCGGCCCCTCGCGCCGACGCATCAGAAAAACAGCCACGTAGCCGGTCGAGTACGTCACCGCGTAGAAGAATGCCGCCAGCGCAAGTAACTTGTCGAACGTTGCGGTAAGGGTCAACAGCAGCGCCAAGGCTGTGCAAAGAAGCAACCCACCGACGGGAACGCCGCGCGAATTCACCCGGTCGAATCCCATCGAGTAGGCGATCCGGGAGGCGAGCAGCAGCACGGCG
>JANRJS010000002.1:0-81365 GCA_033763835.1 Bryobacteraceae bacterium
GTTCCCTCGCCCTCGCCCACATCGAGCGAAAAGGTGGCTCGCCGGTCCGTCTCCGCCTTCCCGGTCTTGTTCTCGAAGGTCACACCCGAGGTTCGAATTCCCAGCAACCGCCCTTGCGGCTGACCTTCTACCGCCTCACCAAGCGTGATCTCGACGTCGCCGTCCGAGTAGAGCTTGCCATCGGCGACCGAAAATTCGGCGCTGGCGCTCGTGACGCGATCGAAGTGGTTGCCGTCGTCGTCGAAGATTTTTAGCTCGACACCCTTCAGTTCGGTTACCGCCGGTTCGCGAACCTGACGAAAATCTTTCGCGCGTACCTCGACCAAGGTCTTGCCCCCCACCGTCTGGGACCACGCCCATTCGGTAGCCTTCGCCGTCAATCCCTGTTCGAGCGACTTGGGTGGTGGCGGGGTGTCCCGCCGCTGGCGTTCCAACGCAGTTCGATAGGCGACGCCGACGCCCGCGATCGCCGCTAACGCCAGCAAGCCAAGCCACGGGCCGAAACGCCGCATCTTTACTCCACTTTAGCAATCGACGCCGGACTCCGGCGGATGGTCACACGGAAACAAGATCTATATCTCCTTTCGATTGACCGGGAAGCGTCTTGGCCTAATGTTCGTCGAATCTTCGCCCGATCTACGCTTTTTGCGCGGTCGAAAGGCCGCGAAGAGGAGACTAGGTGCCGGTCGACATCGTGCCGATCATCATCCCGTTCCTGTTCTAACCGGTTCCGCTCGGAGCTGCGTGCGGCGTCGCCCATTTACCGGGCGGCTCCCGGATGTTGGCGACGATGAGCGACGAATTCTGCGCCGCACAGGGGCGCTGACTCCCCAGAATGCCCTATGGGCTAGCCCGATCCGGCGCGGTTCGATACCCGCCTCCGGGTAGATCGAAAACTTCGGGAAACCATGTTATACTTCCGGCGGTACTACTAGGACTAGTGGTATCGCCGGACGCCCGCCGCCGCGACCGCATTAGACCGAGTCGAGATATCGTTTGCGTCTAGCTCTCGCCGCGCTTTTTTTCTGCTTGACCCTCCAATCCGTGGGCAAGTCGCCACGGTCGCCAGAATCCCCGCGTCCGGCTCCCCAAGAAAGTCCTTCATTAACCGCGTTGCGGCAATCGGCGCTAGCCCACTACAAAGCCGCGCGGTTCCGGCAAGCGGCCGCCGATTTCGAGTCCGGTTTCCGGCTGGCTCAGGCGGAGGGCCAACCCGTCGCTGCGATTCGATTTCTCAATAACTTGGCCGGGGCGCGGATGCAGCTTTTCGATTTTCCCGGTGGCATGACGGCCTATCTCGAAGCCCGCCGCCTCGCCGAATCCGCCCAACTCGCCGACACCCTTCCGATCGTCAACTCGAATATTGCCTTACTCTATGCCCAAATGGGCCAGTGGGAACAATCGATCGAGATTGCCCGGCAGGCTCTGGCGGCTTCGGGATCGAAGAGTCCGTTTCGCGGGTTCATGCTGAAGACGCTGGCCGATTCTCTGGCGCGCACCAACCGGCTGGAAGAGGCAATCCCCCTTTATCAAGAGGCGGCCCTCGAAGCGGATAAGGCGGGCGACGCCGCGCAAATGGCCAACGCTCTCGACCTTTTAGGCTACTGGCTGCTTGAAGCGGGCCGGACCGATGACGCTGCGGCTCATCTCGAAGAGGCCTTCCGGGTCCGCAAGCTCCTCGCCCCCGTCGATTTGTACGTTTCCGAGCCCAAAATCGGCCGTCTGCGCGTCAAGCAAGGCCGCCCGGCGGAGGCGCTGCTTTGGTTCGACCGCGCGATTGCCGCTCACCGAGGCGACCCGCGCCGCTTTCCCCTATACCGGATTCACGCGGAACGCGCCCAGGCTCGCCAAGCGCTGGGCGACGTGAACGGCGCTCTCACCGATTACCGCGCCTCCCTGAAGATGATTCGCGACCAACGGCTGGAAGTCGTTCCCGCCAGTGGGATGCAAGCGACCTACGAGCAGGTGATCCACGATCTCCGGTCATCGTTCATCGCCCTCGCCGCCGAAGAGGCGATCCGAACCGGCGACCGTGCCTTAACCCTGGAAGCGCTGGCCGCCGCCGAAGAAAGCCGCCGCGCCAGCATCCGCGCGGCGACCGATTTCCGGCCCGATCTTCCCCCACACTATTGGGAGAAGTTGGCCGGGTTACGCCAGGCGCAAGCTGCCGCCTTTGCCGGGCAGCCCCAAGCCGTCTCCCAGCTCCTGCGCGCGGAAATCGAACTCACCGACATCGAAGCGCAGGCGGGTCTAAAGGCGGGATTTGCGGGAACGGTCGCCGACCCCGTTCCAGCTCTGCGGCAGGCTCTCTCCCGGCTCGGGCCGGACGAAGCGGCGATCAGCTTTCACCTTGCCGAACCTTATTCCTATCGGTGGGAGGCAACGGCGACTACTATTATTGTCAAACGTTTACCGGAAAAATCGAAGATTTTACATAATATTTCGACGATCCGACCCGACAACCTTACCACCGTAGACTATCCCCAAATATTCGGAGAACTATCCCCGGCGGTAGCCACAAAACCTACGTGGAGTATCGTACTGGACGACCGCTTGTTCGAAGTACCGGTCGCCGCGATGCCCGATCCCGGCGGAGAGGGAATGTTAGTGCAACGGCACACGATTCGCCTGCTTCCCGCTGCGTTTGGATTGGGATCGGCGAATGTGACGCCGGCCCGCGGATTTCTAGGGGTGGGCGATCCGGCGTACAATTCGGGCGACCCCCGGCTGCAAGGCGCGCCACCCTCGGCCCTCGAACTTCCCCGTCTGATTGGCAGTTCCGCGGAAATCGAGCGCTGCGCCACCGCTTCCGGCGAATCGAGTGTGCTTTTGCGCGGGCTCGACGCCTCTCCGGAACGCGTGGCGCACGCGTTGCGAGCCTCGCCGGGGATCGTCCATTTCGCGACACATTTCGTGTCGCTGCCCACGCCTCCGTTGCGCACGTTTATCGCGCTTTCGAGGGATACTTCGGCATCGGCGCCGGCGCTCTTCGGCCCGGAACGGATTCGCACCCTGCGGCTGCCGGGAAGTCTTATCGTTTTATCCGGATGCCGGTCCGGATCGGGAGAGGCGATCCCCGGAGCGGGGCTAATGGGACTTACCCGAAGCTGGCTGACGGCGGGAGCGAGCGCCGTAACCGCCGCTTACTGGCCGACGCCCGACGACCGCGGCGAAATGCTCACCCGGTTTCATCGCCACTATGCGCTAGAGGTGGCGAAGAAATCGCCTTACGCGGCGGCTCGCGCTTTACGGGCCGCGCAACTCGAAATGATCGCTATGCCCGATTGGCGGAGCGAACCGCGCTATTGGGCCGCCTTTTTCGTTTTGTCCCGAGGGTAAACGCTGGAAAATGAACAGGAACTACCGGACATGAGCGGAGCCGCCCAACCCGCCCGAGCGGCCGCGCAGATGGAGACTGGACCGGGTACCTCGATGGGGCGCTGGACGGCGCTCGTCGACCGGATCCAGCGCAACGAGGATGCCGCGCTCGCCGAGCTCTATAGCGTGTTCTCCAAGGGCATCCGCTACTATCTATGCCGCCAGTTGGGGCCGCAAGAGCTAGACGACAAAGTGCATGACACGTTCCTGATCGTCGTCCAGGCGATCCAGCGGGGCGAACTGCGCGAGCCGGAGCGGCTTATGGGGTTCGTCCGGACGATCGTGCGCCGCCAAATCGCGGCTTACATCGGGACGGTGGTACAGTCCCGGCGCGACATGCTCGATATCGAAGCGGGCGCGCACGTCCCCGACGAAGCGCTGGACCCCGAAACCCGGGCCATGGAGAGCCAGAGCGCCGAAATCATGAAGAATGTCCTGGCCGGAGTTTCGGCCCGGGATCGAGAGATATTGACCCGGTTCTACCTGCTCGAACAAACGCAAGACCGGATTTGCAGCGAAATGGGATTGACCGAAACCCAGTTCCGGCTTCTGAAATCGCGCGCGAAAGCGCGGTTCGGGGAGTTGGGGAAACGGCGCGTGGACCGCAATCCCATCGGCGATTTCCTCGAGCGAACCGGACTGAGAAAAAGAGCGCATGGCGGCCACTAATCCAATGAGAGTGCGACCGGAGTGCTTCTGGGCCAGCCGGCCAGACGCCGCCCCTACCGAGGTGCACTGCAAGCCAAGTACTAAAGGCAGCGGAGGCGTGTCATGATTCATACTCTCTCTATGTCCGCATCGCATATCGCGGATGAGGCCCTGGAGCGGTACTCCCTACAGAGGTCGAGCGACGAAGAAATCGAGACGGTGGAAGAACATCTGCTGGTGTGCGACGAATGCCGCGCCCGGCTTGACCAAGCGGATCATTACCACCGGACCATGAGGTTGGCCCTGCGCGAGGCGAACGCCGCAGCGCCGGAAAAGTCGCGTCTGCGTGGCTGGCTTCCGTCGCTCGCCATGGCGGGAGCGTTCGCTGCGGCGGCGGTGGTCGCCGTGCCGTATTTCCGTTCGGGACCCGCGGAAATCGTCGAGATGGCGGCGATGCGCGGGGTCGAAAGCTCGACGGCGCACGCGAATCGGGAACTAACGCTTTCGATCGACGCGACGGGACTACCCTCTCAGCCTAGCT
Organism: Bryobacteraceae bacterium; assembly: GCA_033763835.1. GTDB lineage: Bacteria > Acidobacteriota > Terriglobia > Bryobacterales > Bryobacteraceae > JAPKYZ01. The sequence continues at coordinate 4,568 of JANRJS010000002.1, forward strand.
ATTCATGGACGGTGACGGACGCCCGCGGCGGCGCCTCTAAGGGCGGCGCTCCCCTATACGTTCGGGATAACCGAATCGTGATCCAGGCGGGAAAACTATCGCCCGGCCAGTATTGGGTGCGTCTGCATTCCCCGACCGGCGAGGTGCTGCGCGAGACCGGGCTCGTCGTTCGGCGCTAGCCGATATTGCTATCGGTTCTTTTCGCTCGCCGTATCCGGTAAGCGGCAAACGCCGCTAACGGAGCCACCAGCGCGAAAGTCCCCGGTTCAGGGACGGTCGAAATACCGCCGGGCCCATACGCGAACCCCAAACTCGAGGAGATCCGATAGCTCGTGAGGGGATTGCCGGCGGAATCGAGGACTTGCAATCCGGTGAGGTACACCGAATTGCCCAAGTCGGCGATTCCCGCCAAGTCGAAGGGAGTGACGACGCCGCCCGCGTAAGGTTGGATCGTCACCAGTGCGAACAAATTGATCGTGAAGTTAAACGGCTGACCGCCGACGATCGGATGGGCGGGGCTCGTGTAAATCCCGCCGCCGTTGGGAATCGCTTGATTCCATCCGGTTCGGCTGGTGGGACTGTTTCGCGTGCTGATCGTGAAGTCGCCGTATGTGTCGACCTGACCGGCCTTCTGCTCGTTTTGCAAGTAAAGTGCGCTCACGTCCACGGTGTAGACGATGAAGGCCGCGTTGGGATCGTCGACGGTAAGGATGTCGCGAAAGGTCGCCTCGGTGGCAAGCTGGAAAACGGTGGTCGTTCCGGCGTAAAACGAAGGCGTATTAAGTCTTGCGTATACCTTGAGGCCACCGGCTAAGTCGGCCACAGCAGTGGCTGCCCCGCTGTAAGGGCCACCACCACCCCCCTCGCTCGAAAATCCTACCCCGAGGGACTCGCCTGGCATCGACTGCAGGATGATGTCCCCGCCCGACTCGCACGGAGCGTTCACACATAGGGTTGCCGCAGTCACTTGGGCGGGAGCGAAAAGTCCGGGCGGAATCGGTGCCCCGTTCGCCAGAATGGAAAGAAGGAAAAAGCTAGCGGTGAAGCGCATTTCGACAGGGTGGCAAATCTTAAGTACTATGCGCAACCCCAAAAAGTACCGCATGGCAAGAATCGCTAAAACTCGCGCCGATTGAGCCGCGCGACGGAAAATTTCGCGGTTTCGGCGACGGCCATTACGGCCATGACTCCCGCCTGTACCGGATCGGAGACCACCAGATCCGCGGCCGCCGGAACACTGCCCGCCATATTCAGGCTGATCACCAGCAGCCCTTGCCCACGCACTTCCCGGACTGCCGTTTCGATATCGCCGCCCATCAGCGCTCCGGCGAGCACTAGTGCTTTAGCGCGAGGCAGCCGCGCCACCGCGCGCACCGCGTCGGCGAGCGGTTGCTCGCCCACCAGCGGAATCGTATCCACAGAAATGTGTTCGCCGCGAATATTGTGGCGGTCGGCTTCGCTAATCGCGCCGATCGCCACTTGGCCCACCTGCGCACCGCCGCCCAAGATGATGATTCGTTTACCGAAAATGCGTTGGAGCGAATTCACCGTCTCGACCCGACGCACGACGGGTAATCCGCGCAATCCGCGCACCAGAACTTGCGGATCGCCCGGCAGTTCGATTTCGAAATAAATCCGCTCTTCGTCGGCTTGCCGTTCCATGATCGCGATCGACGTAATGTTGCCGTCGAGGTTCGCAATCACGCCCGTCATCTGGTGCATAATGCCGGGCCCCGGGTCCGTGTGGACCACGAGGCCCAATTTTTCCGCCATGCGGACAGGATAGCGACACTGCGCGCGCCGCTACTGCCGTGCGCCCACCGTAGTCCCAATCACTTCACCGGACACGATAATCTCGACTCGTCGGTTCTGCTGGCGGCCCTTCGAGGTAGCGTTGTCGGCCACCGGCATGGTCTTGCCAAAACCCTTAGCCGCAATGTTCTCCGCAGGCAGCTTCTGTTCGAGCAGGTACTTTTGCACCTCGGCCGCCCGGTTCTCCGAGAGCTTCTGATTCAATTCGTCCGAACCGGTCGAATCGGTATGCCCTTCGATGTCGAGCTTCAGGGATGGATACGCCAGCACGATCCCCGACAGCTTCGCGAGCGCCTCCCGAGCCGCGGGCCGCAAGTTGAACTTGCCCGTGTCGAACAGTACATCGCCCATGTTGACTACCAAGCCGCGCTCGGTGTCCTTGGTTTCGAGAATCGAGTTGAACCGCGCAAGCAGCGTCGCGCGTAGCGCGCGCTGATCGGCTTCCGCTTTCTCCTTGGCTAAGCGAGCGTCTTCCGCCATCTTCGCGGCGGCCGCGGCCTGTTGCTGCGCCTGCGCCTCTTTGAGCTTGGCGGCCATTCGGTCCGCTTCCGCTCTTTCGCGGGCGGCGGCGTCGCGGGCGGCCTGCAACTCCGCGGCTTGGCGATTGGCTTCGGCCAGACGGCGTTGCTCGTCGGCCTGCTGCCGGGCGGCGAGTTCTTCGGCGGCGCGCTTCTTTGCGGCGGCTTCGCGCTCGGCGGCGTCCGCTTGTTCTTTGGCGATCCGGGCGTCTTCGGCGCGCTTAACCGCCAACTGGCGCGCGTCTTCGGCGGTTTGCGCCGCTTCGCGGGCGTTTGCGATTACTTTCTTGGCATCGTAGCCGCGCGGCGCGGCCTGCATGTCTTCGGCGTTCTTCAGTTCCGTCTCGGCCTTTTTCAGAGTGTCGGCGGCCCAGGTTCCCGCACCCTGCCACTTGGCGATCTGCACCGCGTTCCGGGCCTGGAACAGGTCGACGGGAATGCGCCGCTTGCCCGCTTGCAGCGACGGCTTCAGGCCCGCGCCTTTGTACTGATCTTTCTCGATCGCCTCGAACTTCGCGTCGATCGGCTTGTTCGTGCCGAACGTATCGTCGCGGATGAAGTTTTCGAGCACCACCACATCGCTAGGCGTTCGGACTGAGAAGTAGGGCTCCGCGGTGACGATCATGCCGAACGCCTGCAATTCCGTCGACGATTGCACCTTCGCTTTGTCGCCGTCGAGGATCACTTCGCCGAGATTCGAAGGACGGCCTTCCGGAGTAATCGCCCAGAGAACGTAGGTTAGATACTCGACACCAAAAGTGGAAGGGGCGGGCACTTTCTCGAAATTGGCGGAGATGGCGTAATTGCCGGCTTTCTGCTCTACCCGGCCCGTTCCCTTGGCGGCGGCAGCAAGCGCCGTGCCCTTGAAGTCGATATTGGTCGATCCCGAGCGCACGCGGTAATTGACCGCGCGGGCGGAGCGGGCCGTGACTTGGGTTTTATAAACAGGCGGCGCGTCCTGCGCCAGGATCGCCGCTACGGAGAGGCTAACCGCGAAAGTAGTCATACTTATTAGAGTAGGCGTAAATCGCCTGCCGTTGACTTTCATTGCACGTTGGTTGCATTGCACATAAGTCGCATTGCAAATTACTCGCCATTCTTGCGGCTTACGAAACTACGCTCTAGTTTGGCGGCTTTTGGCCCTTGTCCTTAAATCCCAGGAACTTACGGGTATTCGAGTACGCCTTGCCTAGCGCTTTTCCCGTCGCCGACGCCGCCGTGTCTAACGCGCCTCCGGTTTCGTCCGCCGCCCGGTTGAGCGCCGAATCCGTCTTTGCCCCGCTCAGCTCGAGCGCATCGGCGGTAGAATCGCCCGCCAGCACGATCGACTGCGCGGGGCGCAGGTGCGCGTTCACCGCCGCCGGACCGCGGGAATTCGAAACCAGCGCTAACCGCTCCGGCGTAAAGTCCGAACGAAATTTCACAGCGAGCGGCCACTGCGAAGAATCTGCCCAAGTCGCTCCGTTGAGCGGGGCGCCCGCTTCTCCCAGATTGACGATCTGGACGGGCCGGAAATGCTGTCCCCGATCGCACACGTCGCCGCCGCAGCCCCATTGGCAAGCGCCCTTCGAGAAGAAAGACGCGTGCTTGCCGCGCGACACCCAGATGCGCGGGCCTTTGTCCCGAGCGTCGAGCGCGCGCGCCGGGGCGATCGAACTCGCGTCGCAAACCGTATTCTCGTGCGCGGCCGCATACCAAGAATCGGCTCGCCAACGGCCATCGTTTTCGGTCAGGAGAGCCGACACATGCTCTACATCGAGATCGTGCCCGAATCGCCCGCAGTCCCGCGACCACAAATGGTAGTAATGCGCCTCGAGCGTGCGGGGACCGTGCGGCGAAACTCGGCCGTAGATCGTGCCGTTGCGGGCCACAACTTCGGGGCGGGCGGCATCAGCGCGAAATTCGGCGGGCAAGCCGTCGCACTCTTGGGCGCTTAATATCAAGGTGGGCGCGAACTCGACAAGTAGCCGTTGTTCGAGAGCGTCGTCAATACCGTCCCGGTCCGCGTCCGTTTGCGCGCCAAGCGTGGAGGCGGCAAGGAGCGCGAAGTAGAAGCGGAAAGTCAGAGCGCTTCGTATTTTCGCAGAATTTCGTTCCACTGCCCGCGCGCTTGCAAGATCAGTTCGACGGTCTCGCGGATCGCGCCCGCGCCGCCACGAGCCTCGGTCACATAGTGCGCCGCGCGCTTCACCTCGTCGCGAGCGTTGGCCGTAGCGACGGCGAATCCCACGCGGCGAAAGCAGACGATATCGGTCAAGTCGTCGCCGACGTAGCAGGTGTCCTCGCCGGGGATCCCGCTCTCGGCGAAGCACTGTTCGAGCAGCGGAATCTTCTCCGTGTGGCCCTGGAAGATAAACCGCATCTTCGTTTGCTTGGCGCGCTCCGTCGTAGCGGGCGACACGCGCCCACTAATCACGCCCTTGACGATCTCGATACCGGGCAGTGATAGCCATTGCAGCGCGATACCGTCCTGGCTATCGAAACCTTTCGTCTCGAAAATCGATCCATCGGGCGCGGGAACGTTCCAGAGCGTGCCGTCGGTGAGCACGCCGTCCACGTCCATCAGAAGCATGCGCACGCGCGCGGCTTTGGCGAGTAACTCGGGGGAATGGTTCATGAGAATTTTGCGTTGAACTCTATCTTTGGATTCGCGCCGAGCCGCCCTGCGCGAACGCGCGCACCTGATCGGCGGTGGCCATCGTCGTGTCGCCGGGGAAGGTTGTCAACAACGCGCCGTGCGCCCAGCCGAGTTTCACGCACTCCTCCGGCTCTTCGCCCGAGAGCATTCCGTAGAACAATCCGGCCGCGAACCCATCTCCGCCGCCCACTCGGTCCAGCACGTCGAGTTCGGCGGTGGGCGAAACATACGTTTTCCCGTCCATCCAGGCCACAGCGCCCCAACTGTGCCGGTTCGTCGAATGCACCTCGCGCAGCGTTGTCGCGACCACCTTCACGTTCGGGTGTTTCGCCACCACTTTGTCGATCATGCCGAAGAAGGTACTCGGATCGAGCTTCGATTTCGCGGCGACCTCCGGCCCTGGAATGCCCAAACCTTTTTGCAAATCTTCTTCGTTACCGACCAGAACGTCCACTTGATCCAGAATGCGGCCGACCACTTCCACCGCGCGGTCCGCGCCGCCAAATACCTTCCAAAGCTTCTCGCGGAAATTCAAGTCGAAGGACACGATCGCGCCGGCCGCTTTCGCCGCGCGCGCGCCGTCGATGATCACTTCAGCGGTGGTCGGCGAGAGCGCCGCGAAAATTCCACCCGAGTGGAACCAACGGATGCCGCCCGCAAAGATCGAGGCCCAATCGAAGTCGCCCGGCTTCAAGCGGGCCGCCGCTTCGTTCGAGCGGTTGTAGAACACCACGGGTCCGCGCACGCCTTGACCCCGGTCGCTGTAGACGGTGGCCATATTGGGGCCGGTGACGCCGTCGTGATCGAAATACTTGTAGAACGGGCGGACGCCCATAGCCTTGACGCGCTCGGCGATCAGGTCGCCGATGGGGTATCGGGACATCGCGCTGGCGACGCCAGTTTGCAATCCAAAGCAATCGGCGAGATTCGCGGCGACGTTAAACTCGCCGCCGCTGACGTGGATCGCACATTCGGTGGCCTTGCGGAAAGGGATGAGACCCGGATCGACGCGGTGTACGAGCGCACCCAGCGACAGCAAATCGAGACCGCCGGCGGGGCGAATGTTAAGTCCGTATTTCATGTTTGCTCCTGTACGCGGGACGCCGCGAAGGAAAGCCTACGATTGAGGAGATGACGCTCGACCGGCTCGTCGCGGAGACCATTCGCAAACATCGTATGTTCTCACACGAGGACACGGTGAGCGTCGCAGTGTCCGGAGGGCGCGATTCGGTGTGCCTTCTCGACATTCTGGGTATGCTCGGCTATCGGTTACAGGTGCTGCATGTGAACCATCGCCTGCGCGTGGAATCGGATTCCGATCAGGCGTTCGTCGAAAAGCTGGCGGCGGAGCGCGGAATCGAGTGCGTGGTGGAGCACGCCACAATCGGCGACGGCAACCTCGAACAGGAAGCGCGCGAGGCGCGGCGGCGATTCTTCGCCAAGTTTCCCGTGGTGGCGACCGGGCACACTCTCGACGATCAAGCGGAGACGGTGCTCTATCGGTTGCTGCGCGGCGCTGGGGGGGCGGGTTTACGCGGAATTTTTCCGGTTAATGGCGGGACGGTGCGTCCCATGATCGAGGCTTCGGGGACGGCGATCGACGCTTGGGTGATCGAGCGCGGCTTGCGGTTTGTCGTCGACCGTACGAACTTCGACGCGCGGTTCGACCGCAACCGGATCCGGCACGAACTTCTTCCCGCACTCGAACGCGGTTGGAATCCCGAACTTCGTTTCGCGCTCGCCCGCACCGCGCGACTGGCCGCCGAGGACGAGGAGTTTTTCGAGGCGGAGCTCGACCTTCTGTGGCCGTCGATTGCCACGCGAGCCCCGGACATCCTCGACTGCCCCGCCCTGCGCGAACTTCCTATAGCGCTGCGCCGCCGGGTTGTACGCCGGGCGATCGCTCAAGCGAAAGGCGATTTACGGCGGATCGATTTCGAGCATGTCGCAGCCGTTTTGAATCTGATTGAGTCCGCCAACGGCCACGGGCGCATCATTTTACCGGGCGTCGATGTGATGCGCAGCTTCGATTGGGTGCGATTTTCGCCTTACCTCGGTCCCCGGCCTGCCGATGAGTCCCGTGATTGGCGCATCACGATCGACGAGCCCGGGGTTTATTCGACGCCCGCCGGAGACCGGGTCGTCATTCGGGGATATACTGAGGGAGACTGGGGCAAGTCGTTGATTTTGCGAAACTGGCGGCCCGGCGATGCGATTTCGCTTGATGGCGGCGAGGCTACAAAAGTAAAACAACTTTTCCAGGACCGCCGGATCCCTTTATGGGAGCGGCGCGGGTGGCCGGTGATCGAACGGGACGGTCTAGTCGTTTGGGCGGGCAAATTCGGTGGAATCGAATGGGCCCATCTGGACGTCTAGGTGAATAAGTGGAGAGAAATGAATTCCAACGTTAAGACGGCGATTTTTTGGGTGGTGCTGATTTGCGTGGTGGTCCTGTTTTGGGCGGTACTGCGCCAAGGGAAGGGTCCGCGCGAGCAGGCCGTCAGCTTCACCGAGTTCATGGACATGGTCGAGAAGGACCGCGTGAAATCGGTCACCATCGCCGGGAACGAGGTGCACGGGCAGCTTCGCGAGGAGAACTCCGCGTTACGCACGCTGATCCCCACGAACTTCCCCGACATCTACAAGACGCTTCGCGAGAAGAAGGTGAATGTCGAGATCAAGGACGCCGGTTCATCCAATTGGGTGGCGATCGTGATCAACGCCATTCCGTTCGTCTTGCTGCTGGCCTTCTGGATCTTTATGGTGCGGCAGATGCAATCGGGCGGGAATAAGGCGCTGAGTTTCGGCAAGAGCCGCGCGCGCCTGCACTCGTCGCAACAGAAGAAAGTGACGTTCAAGGACGTGGCGGGCGTCGAGGAAGCTAAGGAAGAGTTGCAGGAGATCATCGAGTTTCTCCGCGAGCCGCAGAAGTTCCAGAAATTGGGCGGACGCATTCCCAAGGGCGTCCTGCTGATTGGCCCTCCCGGCACCGGAAAGACGCTGCTCGCTCGCGCCATCGCGGGCGAAGCCAACGTGCCGTTCTTCTCGATCTCCGGTTCGGACTTCGTCGAAATGTTCGTCGGCGTGGGCGCTTCGCGCGTGCGCGACCTGTTCGAGCAGGGCAAGAAGAACGCCCCCTGCATCATCTTCATCGACGAAATCGACGCCGTCGGCCGGCATCGCGGCGCGGGCTTGGGAGGCGGTCACGACGAGCGCGAGCAGACTCTGAATCAGCTTCTCGTCGAGATGGACGGCTTCGAATCGAACGAAGGCGTGATCATCGTCGCGGCGACCAACCGCCCCGACGTGCTCGACCCCGCGCTGCTACGCCCCGGCCGCTTCGACCGGCGCGTGACCGTCGACAATCCGCTCAGCCATGGGCGCGAGCAGATTCTGCGCGTCCATACGAAAAAGATTCCGTTGGCCGACGATGTCGATCTCGGGATCATCGCCCGCGGCACGCCCGGATTTGCGGGCGCGGAACTCGCGAATCTGGTGAATGAAGCGGCACTGCTGGCCGCGCGCCAGAATCGCAAGGTCGTCACCATGCAGGATTTCGAGGAAGCCAAGGACAAGGTCCGCATGGGCACGGAGCGGCGCAGCCGGATCGTCAGCGCCCAGGAACAGCGGCGGACGGCGTATCACGAAGCGGGCCATGCGATTCTCGCTTCGCTGCTGCCCGACGCGATGCCGTTGCACAAGGTCACCATCGTTCCGCGCGGCCAAGCGCTAGGCCTCACCTATACCCAGCCGGATAAAGAAGACCGGCTGGACATGACCAAGGACGAAATCCAGGCCACTATCGCGATGATGATGGGCGGGCGCGTCGCCGACGAGAAGTTTTTGAAGATCAAGACCGTCGGCGCGAAATCGGACATCGAGCGCGCCACCGATCTCGCCCGCCGCATGGTATGCGAATTCGGCATGAGCGATCTGGGCCCGCTGAGCTTCGGCAAGAAAGAGGAGCAAATCTTCCTGGGCCGCGAGATCGCCCAGCACCGCGACTTCTCCGAGGCAACGGCAATCCGCATCGACGAGGAAGTGAAGAAGATCGTCGAGAAGGGCTATGAGACCGCGCAACGCATCATGGACGAGCGCTCCGATGCCGTGGTCCGCATCGCCGAGGCGTTGATCGAGCGCGAGGTGCTCGACGCCGCCGAAGTGAAGGTGCTGATCGAGGGCGGTACGCTTCCCCCAATGCGCGTACCGGCTCGTACGCCGCGCCCGTCGGGCGACGACACCAAAGTGCAGCCCGCGCCCGGCGGTCTGGGATTGCCCGGCCCGCAACCCGCTTGATTCCGCGATACGCGGTTTACCTGTTCGATGTCGATGGGACGCTGACGAACTCCGCTCCCGATATTTGCGGCGCGATCCAACACGTGATTGCGCCGCATTTGCAGGGACGGACCGTTTCGAACGAGTTCCTCACCCGTTACATCGGGCGGCATCTGATCGATCTTTTCGAAGATCTGTTCCCCGGTATCGATGCGGCGTCGATGGACGCGATGATCGCCGAATACCGGCAGGTGTACGCCGCGCGCGGCCATAACCAAACACGGCTTTATCCCGGCGTCGCCGAAGGAATCCCAGCGCTCGGCGGACGTAAATCCACGGTCACCACCAAAGGCACACCGACCACGCGAATCGTGCTCGAAAAGTTTGGGCTGCTGCCTTACTTCGACCACGTGCAGGGCACGGACGGATTCCCCGCCAAACCCGCGCCGGACGTGATCTTCCGCGCGCTAGAAGCACTTGGCGCAGTGCCGGGGGACGCTCTGCTAGTCGGAGATTCGGCGGCGGATATGGAGGCCGGCCAACGGGCCGGAGTATCCACCTGCGCGGTGACATACGGATATTCGCCCCGCGAGGAGTTAGCGAAATTTTCGCCGACGTACTGGATCGACGATTTGCGCGAGCTAACGCGTTAGTCGATCAGGCGGAGTCCAGGAATGTCCGCAAAGTCGTCGTGGTTGAGCGTCCAAAGCGGAAGATCCCGCAGGATCGCGGTGGCCGCGATGGCGAAATCCACTTGTCTGGCCCGTGCCCGCGGACTTTCACGAAAGAAACGCGCGGCGAGTTCGCTCTCTGGGACTCCGAACGGTACGGCGCCCGAGCGCGGCATCCATGCTTCCTGTGCCGCAATTTCCTCGCTCGTTCGCGGTCCGTGCAACCACTCATAGAGCACAAGGGTCGGCAAGACGACTCTGTGGCCCTCTAGCAGCAACGCTCGGAATCGGTCCGAGTGCGTGCGCGGCCCAGCGAGACTCCCAACTAAGGCGGATGTGTCGATCACGAACATCAGAAAAAAGTCCGCCGCGACTCACGAATGCCGGCCAATTCCACGTCCACTTCTTCTTTCTTCCGGGTCGGCGGTGTCGCCAAGAGCCGTTCCAGAGCAGCGAGCGCCGCTCCTTGTTCGTCTGCGGAAAGCCGGTCTGCATGCTCCGCCTTCAACACCAATGCGTCGCGAACGATGTCGCTTTTGGCCTTCCCCGAACGGGCGGAGAGCCGCTCCAGAATCGCGAAAGAGCGCTCGTCCAGAGTGAAGGTTGCCTTTCGTAGCGCCATACTGGAATACTACCACCGCCTTTTTGGCCCGATTTGTAAATCTTCGCTAAACTGCGCCCCCGCCCGCGCTACAATCGGGAAATCTCAACGCTTGGGGTGTCCCTAATGAACGCTAGCCGTTTCTCCACGACCCTCGGGTTGCTCTGCCTCCTCGTTTCGAGTTTGGCGGCCCAAACCTCCACTTCGCAGATTTCCGGCACCGTGCGCGATTCCTCCGCCGCCGTCGTTCCGGGCGCTACCGTTACGCTCGTAAACGAAGCCACGGGCATTACGCAAAAACAATCGACCACCGAGGCCGGCGTCTACGCCTTCCCCTCGATCCCGGCCGGCGCCTACACAATCCGCGTCGAAGCGAACGGGTTCAAAACCTTCGCGCGGACGGGGACGACCGTGCAAGTCGGCACGCCGGCGACCGTCGATGTCGCTCTCGAAGTGGGAGCGGCGGCGGAGACCGTGCAAGTCACATCCGCCGCCGAGGCGATCCAAACTTCAAATGCCGTCATCGGCAATGTCGTCGAGCAGAAGGCTATCGTCGAACTGCCACTGAACGGGCGCAATCCGCTCAACCTGCTGATCTACGAACCGGGCGTGGTCCAACGCTCCGGAAACGGCGTCAATGTGAACGGCGCGCGGTCGATGGCCGTCAACGTCACCATCGACGGAATCGAAGCGAACGAATCGACAAATCCCAATCCGGTGAACAACATTTTCCGGCTCAACCCGGACAACGTGCAGGAGTTCAAGGTCACCACGTCGAACCCGTCGCCCGAAGAAGGCCGCAACTCCGGCGCCAACGTGAACATCGCTACGCGCTCCGGCACGAACGAGATCCACGGCACGCTGTTCGAGTTCTTCCGCAACACGGAATTGAACGCGCAGGAGTTCTACGGCAACGCGCAAGGTTCGCCGAAGCCGAAAATCCAACTTAACCAATACGGTCTCGAAATGGGCGGTCCGATCAAGAAGAACAAAACGTTCTTCTTCGGCAGTTGGCAAGGACAGCAGGTGAACTTCGCCGACCCCATCGACAAGGTGTTCGGCAACGTGAGCCTCTATACGCCGAGTTCACTGAACGGCATCTACAAATATTGGGTGGTGAATAACCAGAATCCGTTGTCAATCAACGGCCAGCGGGTGACGCAGAATTCGCCGATTCTGGTGGACAACAAGACGGGCGCTTACGCTCCGGGAGTGCGCGACTGCGCAACTCCCACCGACTCGAACTGCATCCAGAGCTACAACATTTTCGCCAACGACCCCGCGCGCCGCGGTTTGGATGCCGCCGTCCGGGGAGTGCTGGGCGGTTACCCCGCGCCGAACTCTTTCGCTTCCGGCGACGCGGTGAACCTAGGCCAGTACGTTTGGACTTCGCCGTTCCAGATTCGCGGGCCGCAGTACATGGGGCGCGTCGATCACACGTTTAACGAACGGCACAATATGTTTGTTCGCTATCTCGGCGCGGAGCAGAACACGCTGGGCGGCGACCCGCTGAACTCGCGCCCCGTGGTCATTCCGGGCTATCCGCCGCGCGGCGAAGTATTCCGGCCCGCCCACAACGCGGTGGCCAGTCTGCGCAGCGTACTTTCGCCCCGCTTAGTAAACGAGTTCACGCTCGGGTTTTCGCGCTTCAATTTCCTGTTTACCCAGGGCGAGGCGAATCCGAATTTCCCCGACGTTCCTCGATTTACATTTAACCGGTCGACGGTGGACTACACCGGGAACGCCCGAACGTTCCGCGCGGTCAATACGTACCAGTTCATCAACAACACGACGTACATCACGGGCAGTCACGTTTACAAATTCGGCGTGAATGTCCGCATGTACCAGCACAACGACCAGCGCGGAGACGTCGGCGGCACTTCGCTGACGCCCACCATTTCGCTCGCCAGCAATCTGCGCGCTCCGCAGGGCTTTACGCTACCCTCTATCGCGACGGCCAACGCGCCAGGCATTTCGGCCGTCGATCTGACCAATCTGCAAAATCAGATCAAGGACTTGTTGGGGATTCCATCGCGGTTCACCCAGATTTTCATGGGCGATTTGAACAACGATACGTTCCTGCCATTCCGTTCGGGCGAGAAATCGACGACGCTCTGGGCGCAAGGGCAGCGAACGAAGCAGTACAACTTCTTTGCGCAAGACGAATGGAAAATGCGCCGCAACATGACGCTGAGCTACGGCTTCCGGTACGAGATTAACGCCCCTCCAACCGAAGCGGGCGGGCGAGCCTTTGTACCGGACCGCATCCCCGACGGCAGCCAGGGCCCGGTGACGTTCGTGAAGTCGGACCGGTGGTATCAGAACTGGAATCTGGGCGCTTTTGCGCCTCGGCTGGGACTAACGTGGTCGCCCGGCAGTTCGAACAAGATGGTGGTCCGCGCGGGCTACGGTGTCGCCTTCGACCCGATCTCGACATTCCAGGTGACGTCAATCGCCACCGCCGTTCCCGGACAAACCTACACGTGCCAATCGACGCTGGGCGCCGCGACGACGGTAGGCTGCCAAGCGGTTCCCGACGTGCGGCTGTCCGACAACTTCCCCACGGAGCTGAACGCGCCGACCGCGAAGCCTTCGAGCTTCCTGACACCTCCCGCGCAGGTGCTGGCTAATGCGCCGGTAGCTCGCGTGTTCGATCAGGGATTGAAATTACCAACCGTTCACATGTGGAATCTAACGATCCAGCGCGAACTGCCCGGCGGTTACGTCGCATCGCTCGGCTACGTGGGACGCCGCGGAACGCGGCTCTATCGTACCTGGGATATGAATCAGGTGAACGCGGAACCGGTTCTACCTTCGTTCCTTGCGATGCAGCGGAACATCTCGATTTCTGGATGCCGCGCGGACGGAACGCTCGCCAACAATACGCCGTGCCCCGGGGCGTCGGGCGTCCCGATTTTGCAGCAGGGCGTCGCTACCCAAGCGTTCGTGAACTCGGCGCTCACGACGACGGATCTGAACCAGAACGCGGCGGGCAACTTCGCGGGACGGCTGGAGCAAAACTTCTTGGCCGCCCGCCTACGTCCCAACCAGCAGTTCGCGCAGATTCTCTACTACGACAACGGCGCGGACTCCGTTTATCATTCGCTGCAGTTGAGCTTCCGCAAGCGGTTCGACTCGGCCGGTTTGCTACTGAACGGTGCATATACACTTTCGAAGTCGATCGACAATCTGTCGCTCGATCCGATCGCGGCAACGGCCGGCGGCGGCCTGACCACTACGGCGGCCCGCACTCCCGCCGATTCGCGCAACTACGACAACGAGCGCGCGAGATCCGATTTCGACCAGCGCCATGTGGTCAACATCACCGGCATTTACGAACTGCCGTTCGGTCAGGGTAAACGGATCTTCGGCAACGTGGGCCGCGCGGTCAACACGATCGTCGGCGGCTGGAGCGTCAATGGCATTTACACGTTCCAGTCCGGCGAGCCGTTCACCGTGCGATCCGGCTTTTTGACGCACAACTTCTCCGCCCAGTCGCGCGCCGACCTGAGGTCCGGAGTCGCGCTGCCCTCGGCGCAACTGCAGGACAAGCAGGGTGTGGTGGGGCCGGTGTTTTTCCAGAACGCCGACGCGTTCGCCATTCCGGCGCCGGGCCAGTTGGGCATGGGACGCAACATGTTCCAGGGGCCGATTTATTGGAACCTGGACGCGAGCGTCTCAAAGGGCTTCCAGATCACCGAACGCGTGAAGATGGTGTTTCGCGCCGAGGCGTTTAACGCGCTGAATCACCCGAATTTCCGCAATCCACGCGACGCCTCCGTCGGCTCCCCGGCGATCAATTCGACGGTGTTCGGGCAGGCGTGCTGCGTGACGCTCTCGACCGCGTCGAGCGCTACGACCAATCAGAACGGCGAAAGCTGGCGCGTGCTGCAACTCGCGTTGAAGCTCTCGTTTTAGCGGCTGCGCCGCCTCTCGCTCCAGAAATAAAGCGACGGCACCACCACCATATTCAGCAGCGTGGACGACGCGAGTCCGAACAAAATCACCGTCGCCATGGGAGCCTGAATCTCGCTACCGGGCTGGCCCGCCCCGAGGGCGATCGGAATTAGCGCCAGTCCGGCGGCTAGGGCGGTCATCAGAATCGGTGACACGCGCTCCATCGCGCCGCGGGTTACGGCCTCGCGCAAATCCGCGACGCCTTCCTTTTCGCGAAGGTGCTTGACATGCGCGATCAGCATAATGCCGTTGCGCGTCGCGATACCGAGTAACGCAATGAATCCGACGATCGACGCGAGCGAAAGCACACCGCCCGACGCGAACACGCCGATCGTTCCGCCGACGAGCGCGAGCGGCAAGTTGATCATGATCAGCAGGGCCTCGCGGTATGAACCGAATGCCGTGGCGAGCAACAACAGGATACCCGCCACCACGCCGATGCCGAGCAACGCCAGCCGTCGTGACGCGCGCTCTTCGCCTTCGAATTGCCCGCCGTACTCGATGCGGTAGCCGGGCGGCAAGGGCACCGCTTCCGAGACGCGTAGGCGAATCTCTTCCACAGTGGATCGCATATCCCGTCCGGTGACATTCGCATGTACGACGATCTTTCGTTGCACACCTTCTCGCGACACGAAGTTGGGCGCGGCGGTTTCCGAGACGGTGGCGAGCGCCGACAGCCGCACCCGCGCGCCTGCCGGGGTGTCCAGCGGAGTATCGGGCAGATTCGCGCCCGCTTGACCGGCCGCCGCGCCGGAGAAACGCAATACCAGTGGATAACTCACTTGCCCTTCGTAAATGCGGCCCACCTCGCGCCCGATCACGGCCGTTTCGAGCTTTGCGGCCAGCGCACCGGGCGACAATCCGTACCGGGTGGCGACGGCGTCGTTCGCGCGAATGCGCAAGGTAGGCACTTCCACCTGCCGTTCCACTCCCAAATCTACGACGCCGGCCACCGGCCTCATCGCGGTTTCGACGCGCTGCGCCAGAGCCCGCAACTCGTTTAGATCGTCGCCGAACAACTTCACCGCGATGTTCGAGCGTTGGCCGGACAGCATGTGATCGATACGATGCGAGATCGGTTGGCCGATGTCGAAATTCGTGCCAGGTATGAGCTTGAGGCGCTCCCGCAGCTCATTCATCACCTGGTCCTTCGAGCGGTCCTTCAACGCCAGCCGGACGTCGATCTCAAACGTCTCGACGCCCGCGCCGTGTTCGTCGAGTTCCGCGCGTCCGGTACGGCGCCCCGTCGAAACGACTTCGGGGATCGCTAGCATGATCCGTTCCGCCGCCGTGCCAAGGCGATTGCTTTCTTCCAGGCTCGTGCCGGGCAGCGTCACGGCGCCTACCGTGAGCGCGCCTTCGTTGAACTCGGGTAAGAACGCCCGGCCCATCGAAAACGTGGAGACACCCGCAGCCACGACGGCGGCGAGCGCCAAGGCGGCGAGTGATCTCGGATGGTCTAGCGACCAGCGCAACGGGGCTTTGTAGGCGCGCTTCAGCTGGCGCACCAGCCAAGGCTCTCGGCCCCCGAGAATCGACCGCGCGCGAGGCAGAAGAAGCGAACACAGCGCGGGTGTTACGGTTAGCGCTACCACCAGCGACATGGCTAAAGCCGCCAGATAAGCGAACGCAAGGGGCCGCAGCAGACGGCCCTCGACACTATCCAGCGCGAAGAGCGGAAGGAACACGATGCCCACGATGATCGTGGCGAAGACCACGGATCCGCGAATCTCGCTCGACGCGCGGTAAACGACGTCCAGCGAAGGGAGCCGCCCCGATTCCGGCTTCGCCCAGTTTTCCCGCAAGCGGCGCACGACGTTTTCGACATCGATGATGGCGTCGTCCACCAGTTCCCCGATGGCGATCGCGAGACCGCCTAAGCTCATCGAGTTGATCGACTGTCCGGTGAAGCGCAGCGCCAGCACCGCCGCCAGCAGCGATACCGGTAAAGCCACCAGCGTGATGCCCACCGCGCGCCCGTTCATCAGGAAGGCCAGCACCACGAGCACCACCAGAATCGCCCCGTCGCGTAAAGCCTTGCGTAGATTTTCGAGCGAGCGCTCGATGAAGTCGGCTTGCCGGAACACGAACCGGTCGATCTTAAGCGCTTTGGGCATCGTGCGCTCGATCTCGTCAAGTTCGGCGGCCACGGCGTCCGTTAGACGCAGCGTGTTAGCGCCGGGCTGTTTCAGAATCGCCAGCATCACCGCCGGGCTTCCGTTCAACGAAGCGTCCCCGCGCTTCAATGCCGCGCCCACCGCCACTTCGGCGACGTCGCGCACTCGAACCGGCTGCGTCCCGGCGGCGCGCAAGGGAATCGCGCCGATCTCTTCGACATTCGACGCGCGGCCCCACGCCTGAATTTGATACTCGGTTGCGCCTGCCAGCCGAAAACCGGGCGACGCGTTGCGGCTTGCACCGGCGAGCGCCCGTTCCACTTCGTCGAGCGACATCCCGTAGCGCGCCAGGCGAACGGGATCGACGCGCACTTCATACTGCTTGCGGCCGCCGCCCATCGCCACCACTTGCGACACTCCGGCGACGGAGAGCAATCGCCGCCGCATTACGTTATCGGCGAACGAGCGAAGTTCGAGCGCGCCTTCGGGCGAGGAATCTTCCGAGCGCATTGCGACGAACTGAATCTCGCCCATGATCGACGAAACCGGCGCGAGCAGCGGCCGCGAGACTTGCTCCGGCAGCGACCCCGAGATCAATGCGAGCTTCTCGGTCACCGTTTGGCGCGCGCGATACACCTCCTCGCCCCAATCGAAATCGACATGTACGATGGCGAACCCCGCCCCTGTGTAGGAGCGCACGCGGCGCACGCCCGGTGCGCCGTTGACCGCCGCTTCAATGGGGAACGTCACAAGGCTTTCCAGTTCCAGCGGAGCCATCCCCCGCCCTTCAACCATGACCGTCACGGTGGTCGCCGTAATGTCGGGCAGCACGTCGAGCGGCACTTCGGGGAGGGCGGCGATTCCCCAAGCGACGAACGCGACTGCGAGCGCGATCACGACGCCGCGATACTTCAGCGAAACGCGAATCAGCGAGTCAAGCATTAATGCACGTGTCCATGGTCCGGAACGCCGCCGCCCGCCGATGCGAGGCGGAGCAGGTACGCTCCTTTTACGGCGACACGGTCGCCTTTCGCAACGCCTTCGAGAATCTCCACGAAGTCCCCGCTACGAATGCCGGTGCGGACCGGACGGCGCTCGAAATGTTCGTTATCCCGGCGGACATACACAACCTTTGCCGCGCCCTCGTCGACTAAAGCGGATTCGAGGACGGCGGTGGAGGCGAGTGTTCGAGCCGTAGGAAGCGCAAGCGTTACCGCTTGCCCGATTGCGAATCGCCGCCCGCGGTTATCGAGAGCGAATGTGATTGGCAATGTGCGCGTCTCGGAGTCGAGCAGCCGGCCAACGGTTAGCAAGCCGCCCGCGGCGGTCGTCTCTCCGGCATGCTCGATTCGCGCGGTACGTAAGGTTTGCGCGAGGTGCGCGTTCGCTTCGGGCAACGCACCCACCACGGTGACCGACGATGCGTCCACCAACCGGAACAGCGGCGCATGCTCTTCGACATTCGCTCCGTGTACCGCGAGAATCTGGCTCACCACTCCGTCGATGGGCGCGCGGATCAAGAATCGCCGGACACCCTGCTCGCGGCCCTCGGCTTCGCGCGACGCCTCGTATTGCTTCAGTCGCGCCTCGGCGGCCGCCAAGCGAGCCTTCGCCGTGGTCTCTTCGAGCAGCGCGACTTCCAGGCGATGCTCGGACGCCGCGCCCGCTTTCACCAGCCGTTCGGCGCGCTCGCGATCGACCTTCGCGTGGCCGAGTTCCGCGCGCGCTTCCGCTTCTGCCAGTTCGAGCGTGGGCAGATCGGCGGCGGCGTTCGTCGGCGGCAGAACTCCGGCGAGCACCGTGCCCTTCGTCACGTTCGCCCCGAGTTCGAGCGGCGTGTCGATCGCCAGACGGCCCGCGAGCGGAGCGGTCACTTCGGCAATCCCCGTCGCGCGGGCACGCACTTCAGCGGGGATCCGCAGTTCCTCTCGCAACTCGCGCTCGACGACGAGGCCGACCTCGAAGCCGAGCAGCTTCTGCTGCTCCTGGCTGAAGTGGATCACCCCCGCCTCCTCGGGGCCGTGCTCGTGAGCACCGTGCTCGTGCAGCGCCTCCGCCGCAGCCTTCGTCGTCTCCGGCGCGCGTTGGCATGCGCTTAACGCGAGCGCCACAAGGAGAATTCGTCTCACGGTTGCACCTCCAAACCGGCCGCCCGGTCGAGTTCGAGTTGCGCGTTCTTCACCGCCGCCGCCAGATCGATCGAACGCAGTTGCGCCAACCGCTCCACGCGCACGGCGTCCAGTAACTCCAGGATTCCGATTTCGCCCTCTTGATACGCGATCCGCGCGATCCGTACCAATTCGGCTCCACCGGCGAGTTGCGTGGAGCGGTATTCGGCAAGCGCTCTCCGTCTGGTTGCGAGAGCTTCGAGAGCGCCCGAGATTTCGGCGCGTACGCGTTGTTCGATCGCCAAACGAACCGCCGCCAGCGACCGTTGCTCCGCCGAGAGGCGAGCGACTTCGAACTGGCCGCGATTGAAGCTCGGAATCGGGACGCTGATTCCGGCTACGTAAGCGGTGTCGTTCGCGAACCCCGTATTGGCGCGCTTCATGCCGGCGTTAATCGTCGGGTCGGGGCGACGTAGACGGTCGGCGGCCTGCTGTTCAATGGCGAGCGTGGCGAGCGTCCGATCCACGGTCCGCAGTTCGGCCCGCGTCGCGAGCGCGCGGGTTGCGATCTCCTCGGGCGTGGCCGCGAAGGCGGGCGTATCGAGCGTTCCGCTCGCAAGTCCCGCCCCCGGAACGAAAGCCCGCACTCGCGCCAGGGCCACCGCTTGCGCCGCTTCCGCCGCGCCCCGGTCGGCGTCGATCTCCGAGATCTCGCGCTCGCCGCGCAAACGGTCGTAGCGCGAACCTTCGCCCAAACGCTCGCGCGTCGAAAGGATCTCGGTCAATTCGCGCAATTGTACGAGCGTCGCGGCCAGCGCCGCCACACGCTCCTGCGCCGCCAGCAGATCGAAGAACGCCATGCGTAAGGCGATTCTCTGCTCCCACCACTGCGCATCGCGAGCGGCCTCGGCGGCGGTCACGCGCGACTGCCCCGATTGCTCGAGCAACTTGCGCCGTCCGCTGAACGGAAGGGTCTGTTCGACCTGCAAGAACTCGGTGAATCCCGCGCCTTCGCGGCTGTAGCTCACGGATGGATTCGCCAGTAGCGCTCGGCCCCGACCCTCGGCGGCGACCGCGGCGATCCCCTCGTCAAGCGCGACGCGGCGCGGGCTTCTTGCGAACTCTTCGAGCACACGCGCTTCGGTCCATAGGTCCTGCGAACATAAACTCGGCGCGGCCAAGGGGATGAGCGCCAAAAGAAAAGGGCGCATCGATACACTCCTCAAACGGACGATGCGACGGCGAGGCCGTCAGTCGCGATAAGGCGTTAGCGGGTAGGAGGAGGGCGAGGCGATTCGGGGCGTCCGCGCGGAGGGCTATGATCCGGCTCGGGTCGCACCTCGATGCCATGCGGACGGCGCGGCGCGACAACGGGAATTGATTCCGGCGTTCCGGAATCTACAATGGCGGCGAACGGCACAACCGGCGCGGCGCTCCAATCTAAGTAAACCGCGCGTTCCGGCTGGCCGCCGATCCCATTGGTTTGCGCGTGCAGGTGGAACGCGCCTTCGCCCGGCTCGATTCCGTCGGTATGCAGGTGCAGAAAGGGCGCGTGAACAAAACCGCACAACAGAGCGAGTATGGCCAGCGCGGCGGACATCCGTCTCTCACTGTAACGAAAAACCTGTTGCGGCGCGGGGAGTTTCATTCGACACTGAAGGTTCCAAATGAGCGCCAAGGCCGAAACCACTTTTGTGTCCTGGGAACCGGCGGACCGCTGGACCACCACCGACGCCGCCGAACTTTACGACGTCCTTCGCTGGGGTAAGGGCTATTTCTCGGTGGGCGAGAACGGCCACTTGTTCGTGCATCCGGGGAAGGATCCGGCGCGGCGCATCGATCTCAAGACGCTGATCGATTCGCTGGTCGCGCGCGGCATCCAGCCCCCGATTTTGCTGCGTTTCGGCGAGATCATCAAGAAACGGCTTTCCGAGATTCACCAGGCGTTTCAGCAGGCGATCAAGGATCACGGCTACAAGGGCGACTACCGCTGCGTCTTTCCGATCAAGGTCAATCAGCAGCGCCACGTGGTGCAGGAAGTGTACGAATTCGGGCGCCCGTATCGCTTCGGGCTCGAAGCGGGATCGAAGCCCGAGTTGCTCGCCGTGCTGGGTGTCGCCGATAACGAAACCCCGATCGTCTGCAACGGATTCAAGGACGACGAGTACATCGAGATGCTGATGCTGGCCCGCAAAATCGGGCGCGACATTACGCCGATCATCGAGAAGTACACGGAGCTCGACTTGATCCTGAAGTACGCCGAGCGCGTGGGTGTGCGGCCGAAGATCGGCGTGCGCATCAAACTCGCCAGTCGCGGCAGCGGGCGCTGGAAATCGTCGGGCGGCTATCGCTCCAAGTTCGGACTGACGGTGAGCGAAGCGCTAAACGTTCTCGAAACGCTCGAGAAGTTGGGTATGGCGGATTGCCTTACCTTGCTGCACTTCCACCTCGGCAGCCAGATCACGAACATTCGCCAGATCAAGGGCGCGGTGACGGAAGCGGCACGCGTCTACGCCGAGTTGCGCAAGGCGGGCGCGGGGCTCGAATTCATGGACGTGGGCGGCGGACTCGGCATCGACTACGACGGCTCGCAAACCGACTTCGAATCGAGCGTCAACTACACGCTGGAGGAGTACGCGAACGACATCGTGTACCACATCCAAAACATCTGCGACGAAGCCGAGGTGCCGCACCCGACGATCATCACCGAGAGCGGGCGCGCGGTGGCGGCATACCATTCGATGCTGATCTTCAACGTGCTTGGCGTGTCCGGGTTCGGCGAGGATTCGATTCCCGACAAGGTGGGCGACGACGCGGAACAGCCGCTGGTCGATCTGCTCGAGACCTACAAGTCGCTCAACAAGCGCAACATGCTGGAGGCGTTTCACGACGCGCAGCAGTCGCTCGACTCGGCGCTGAATTTGTTCGCGCTGGGCTACATGTCGCTAAAGCAGCGGCGCGACGCGGAGAATCTTTACTGGGTGATTTGCCGGCGCGTTCTGAAGATGGCGAAAGAGCTCGACGTCTTCCCCGAGGAGTTGGAAGGTCTTGACAGTATGTTGTCGGACACGTACTTCTGCAACTTTTCGCTCTTCCAATCGATGCCGGATAGTTGGGCCGTGAAGCAGTTGTTTCCGATTATGCCGATCCACCGGTTAAACGAACGGCCCACACGGCAGGGCGTGCTGGGCGATATTTCCTGCGACTCCGACGGCAAGGTGGACCAATTCATCGACCGCCGCGATGTGAAAAAGACGCTGCCGCTACACGCCTACACCGGCGAGTCGTCTTATTATCTGGGCGCGTTCCTGGTTGGTGCGTATCAGGAGATTTTGGGCGATCTGCACAATCTGTTCGGCGACACCAACGCCGTCCACGTGTCGTTGAACGAGGCGGGCGAAGTGGTACTCGACGAGCTCATTCCGGGCGACACGGTGCGCGAGGTGCTGGACTACGTGCAGTTCTCGACGAAGGCGCTCCAGGAGCAGTTCCGGCGCGACGTGGAGACGGCCGTCCGCGAGGGGCGCATCGGGCTTGAGGAGTCGGGCCGCTTGCGCCGTTACTACGAAGAGGGCCTGCAAGGCTACACCTATCTCGAGGATCCCCACGAGCGCTGAGATTACGGTCGTCCTGGTCGGCCCGCGCAATCCGTTGAACATCGGCGCTGCGGCGCGAGCCATGTCGAACTTCGGAGTTTTCGATTTACGACTGGTCGACGCCTATAAGCCGTCACTCGAAGAAGCGCGCAGCGCCGTGGGCGGCGGCGCGGTCGTCGTCGAGTCGCGTGAGTATCCCACGGTCGCCGAAGCCATCGCCGATTGCGAACTGGTGGTCGGCACCACCGCCGCCACGAATCGCGCGTTGCGGCATCGGCTGATCACTTTCGAACACGCCGCGCCGGAGATTCACGCATCGCGCGGGCGAGTGGCGATCCTCTTCGGCAACGAAAAAACGGGACTCGATAACGACGCGCTCGCTTACTGCCACTTCCTTACGAGGATTCCCGCGCGCGAAGAGCATTCGTCGATGAACCTCGGCCAAGCAGTGGCGATCGTGCTGTATGAGCTGGTCCGCGGCGGCGCTCCTGCGCACGCGCCGCACAAACGACGTCCTGAGCAAGACGCGCTCGACCGCCTGGAGCGCACGATGCTCGATGTACTCGCCGAATCGGGCTACGCCACGACCAACACCACAGGCGAACGGTTGCGGCGGATGTTCCGGCGGCTCGACATTCCTCGGCGCGACGCGCCGATCTGGCACGGCATGCTCCGGCAGATTCTATGGAAGCTTCGCGATAATAAAGAAACCCCGCATGACGAAAGTCCAGACGACCCTCGCCCTAACCAAACCGCTCGATGACGCGTCGCTCAAAGCGATCTCGAACGCCACCGCGATCTATGGCATTCACTACGTACGCTTGGCGCCGACGCTCGATAAAGTGACGGTGGAGTACGACGCCTCGCGCTTGCGGGCGGCCCATGTGCAGGGCGCACTGGTCAAGGCCGGTATTCCCGTGGGAGGATCGCAGTAATGCTCGCCGGCATTGTGATGGCCGCGGTAATCTCGCAGTTCGTGCCGGAGTCGTTCGCTCCACCCGCATCGTACTCGACGAAATCTTACGTGCTGGTACCGCTCGGCCCGGGGCTCGAAAAGTTGGACTATGAAGCCTATATGAGCTCCATCGACCATCTCAAGGCCACGTTCTCGAATGGCGGCAAGTGGCCGCACCCGGGCATCACCATGGCCGACGCACTGAAAGACGTCGAGGGCGAGAAGGCGCGATTCGATGCGCGAAAGTCGTTCACCTACGCGGTGCTGACGCCCGACAAATCGCGAGAGTTGGGCTGCGTCTATATCTCGCCATCGCGGCAGCCGGGCTTTGACGCGCAAGTCAGGATGTGGGTGACGAAAGCGGAATTCGATAGCGGTTTCGACGCGGCTTTGGAGCGCGACATGCGCGCTTGGATCGCCAAAGCTTGGCCGTTCCAGAAAGTCGCTTGGCCGGGCCGCGACCGGTAATCGCCCCAAATTGGGCGCATTTCGCCACAATCCGCCCGTAAATCTTTGTAATCGATCACTACCCTCGTGAATAGGACGTTTCCTATTTGAGGGGGTTACCCGTGTTGTATCCGCGCATATTCGCCGCTTTCGCGCTCACATTGTTTTCGCTTTCGGCCCAGGTAGCCGGGCGCTTATCGGGAACGGTGGCCGACTCCACCGGCGCTGTAGTCGCCGGGGCGACGGTTACCGTGCGCACTCCGGACGGCACCGCCACAGCCACACAGTCCACCAGTGCGGAAGGCGTCTTCAACTTCGCTGGATTGCAATCGGGCACGTACGATCTGACGGTGGAACTGGCCGGATTCTCGACCGCCACCATTCGTCAAGTAAAGGTGGACACCGCGCGAGAAACCGCACTTACCGCGATTACTTTGCAGCCCTCCGCAGTCACCCAAACTATCGAAGTCGCGGCGACGGCGAACGGGGTGCAAACGGCGAACGCCGAAGTCGCGACCACGGTTACCAATGAACAAGTGAGGCGGCTGCCGCAGTTGAACCGAAACATCTTGGCCTTGATCGCCACGCAACCCGGCGTCGGCGCAAATGGCCGGTCGAACACCGTCATCAATGGCCTCCGCGTGTCCTACGCCAACGTGACTCTCGACGGCGTCAACATCCAGGACAATTACTTCCGCGAAAATTCGCTCGACTTTCAGCCGAACTTGCTGCTGATCGATCAGGTTTCCGAGCTATCCATCGGAACGTCGAATAGCAACCCGGCGATGGGCAACGGCGCGGTGCAAGTGTCGTTTTCGACGCCCTCGGGGTCGAACGCATTTCACGGCGCGGCCTATTGGTACAACCGCAACAACGCGCTCGCCGCGAACGATTTCTTCTCGAATCGCGACGGTCTCGGGATTCCATTTCTGAACCAGAACCAAGCGGGTGGCGCGATCGGCGGTCCGATCGTCAAGAACAAGCTGTTCTTCTACTCGAATTACGAAGCTTTCCGGCGGCGGCAACAGACCAACCTGCAGCGCACGATCCTCACCGATAGCGCCCGGCAAGGCATCTTCACCTATGGCAGCGCCGCTAATCCGCAGCGCGCGAATATTCTGGCGCTCACCGGCAATCGCATCGATCCCGAAATGCAAAAGTTGATCGACATGCTGCCCGGCGCCGGCCAGATCAACAATTTCCGTTCGGGCGACTCGGCCGAAAGTATTCTCCGAAACACCGGCGGTTACTCGTTTTTCCAGACCACAAACCGCGACCGCGACAACGTCACCGGCAAACTCGACTACTACCTGAGCGATCGCCAATCGTTCTTCGGTACTTACATTTGGAACCGCGACTTGAACGAGCGGCCGACGGTGAGCAACTTGGGTTACACGCCGAATCCGTCGGTGGTGAACGACAATGCCACCAACTTCTTTTCGACGGGCTGGCGTTCCACTTGGTCCCCGACTTTCACTAACGAGCTTCGCGGCGGGGCGAACTTCGCGCCAGGCGACTTCGTTAAGACCGTACCAGATCAACCGTTCTATATCGCCAACACGGCGGCGCTGGTCTTTACCAACCCCGTCCAGACTTACATGCCGGAAGGGCGTAACACCAAGACCTACAACTTATCGAATAACTCGAATTGGGTGAAAGGCAAGCACACGGTTAGTTTCGGATTCCAGTATCAAGGTATTCGGACGAACGCTTACGACTACTTCTCGATCGTTCCCACCTACACGTTGGGACTCTCGGCCGGAGTGGCAGGCCTGACCTCCGCCAACTTACCGGGCGCGACGGCGGCGGAGATTAACGCGGCGAATAACTTACTCGCTACGCTTGCCGGGCGGGTTACTTCCGCCACGCAACGGTTTAACGTAAAGGATCGCCAGTCGGGTTATGTTCCCGGTCAGGAGAATCGCCGCCTCTGGGCCTTCGATACATACGCCGGATACTTACAGGACAACTGGAAGGTGATGCGGCGCTTGAGCGTGTCGCTAGGCCTCCGCTACGACTACTTCACCGTCGTCGACGAGACGCAAGGCTTGGCGCTGTTGCCGGTGCTGGGTAACCGGAGCGCGATCGACGCGTTGCGCGATCCGAATGGGACTCTGGATTTTGCGGGCAAGTCCGTCGGCCGTCCGTTCTATAACTCGGACCGCAACAACTTCGCCCCCAATATCGGACTGGCTTGGGACGTTCGCGGCGACGGCAAGACCGCGATTCGCGCGGGCTACAGCGTCCACTTCGTCAACGACAACCATCTGACGATGGCGTTCAACGCTTCTCGCACCAATGAAGGGTTGCAGGCCAACCCTACATTGACCAATCTCAACGCAACGGTGGCGAATGCGCCCTCGATCGCCGCGCCCGAGTTTAACGCTCCGCGTACCTATGCCCAGAACTTCGCGCAGAACTCGGCGGCGCCGTTCGCGACCATCGATCCGAACCTGCGCACGCCCTACGTACAGCAGTGGAGCTTGGGCGTTCAGCAATCGATTCGCGGCGGACTGCTCGAAGTCCGCTATGTAGCGAATCGGGGGACCAAACAGTTCCGGGCGTTCGACTACAACCAGATCAATATCAATTCCGCCGGTTTCTTGGACGACTTCAAGCGCGCCTACTCGAACGGCTTGCTAGCACAGGGACGCACCGGAACCTTTGATCCGCGCTTTAACGCCGCAATTCCCGGCAGTCAACCTTTACCGGTATTCGGCCAACTACCGAACGGCGGCAATTTGAACGCCGCGCAGATCGTCAATCACATCCGCTTACAACAAGCCGGAGAGCTGGCGAACTTTTACATGGTGAACCGGATTAACGGTCCCATCAGTTTCTACAACAATCCCAACGCGCAGGGAACGAACTTGATGACCAATTACAGCCGGTCCACTTACGACAGCCTGCAAGTGGATTACACACGGCGCTTCTCGAAAGGTTATTCGTTCCAGGTCAACTATGTTTTCGCGAAGGCGTTGTCGGATACCGCAGGCGATAGCCAGGTCAATTTCGAGCCTTTCCTCGACATCAATAACGCCGCGATCGAACGCGCGCGCACGGCGTTCGACTTACGCCACGCGCTCAAAACGAACTACACGCTCGATCTGCCCTTCGGGCGCGGACGGCGCTACTGGAACGCGGGCGGTCCGGTGGTGTCGCGGCTGCTCGAAGGTTGGTCGATCAGCGGCATCATGACGCTGCAAAGCGGCTTCCCGTTCGGCATTCGTTCGGAACGGGGCACGTTCAACCGTGCGGCACGCTCGACCAATACCAACACCGCCACTACATTGCTCGACGGCTACGGTTTGTCGAACGCGGTGGGGTACTACATGACCGGCAACGGTCCGTTCATTGTGGCGCAATCGGCCATCAACCCGCGCGATGGGCGGGGCGTGGGTCCCGACGGTGGCGCGGCGTTCGACGGCCAGTTGTTCTTCAACCCCAACGCGGGCGAGGTGGGATCTCTGCAACGGCGCTACTTTACCGGACCGAATTTCTTTAACTTCGACTTCGGTATCCAGAAGCGCACGACGATCCGCGAAGGGCACACTCTTGAATTGCGGTTGGAATCGACGAATGTCTTTAATAACGCGATGTTCGACGTTTTCCAGGGCGGCACCCGGTTCGACTACGACGTGAATTCGACGACCTTCGGGCGCATCGTTAATCAGGCCAACACGCCACGGCGCGTGCAGATCGGGTTGTACTACCGCTTCTAGCTTTACGAATCCGTACGGGCCGGGCGATAATACGCGGATATGCGTGTTGCCGCTTCGGCCCTTTTCTTATGCCTCGCCGCCTTCGGTCAGGGCGTCGAGTTCGTGAAAGCGAACTACACCAAGTTCGAATACGAAGTGCCGATGCGCGACGGCGTCAAGTTATTCACCAGCGTCTACGTTCCCAAAGACCGAGCGCAGACGTACCCGATCATGATGAGCCGGACGCCGTACTCGGTAGCGCCCTACGGAGTCGATAACTACCGCGCCGCCCTCGGACCTTCGGAGAAATTTGCGCGCGAGAGCTACATTTTCGTCTACCAGGACGTAAGGGGCCGTTTCCAATCGCAAGGCAAGTGGATCGAGATGACTCCGCATAAGCCGGTAAAGAAATCGCCGGCCGATGTAGACGAGGCGTCCGACACTTACGACACCATCGATTGGTTAGTTAAAAATGTCCCGAATAACAATGGCAAGGTCGGAACCTGGGGCATTAGTTATCCCGGCTTTTATACGGCCGCCGGAATGATCGACGCGCATCCGGCGCACAAGGCCGCGTCTCCGCAAGCTCCGGTCACCGACCTATACGGCGGCGACGACGCGTATCACAACGGCGCACTCATGCTGGCGGCGAATTTCGGTTTTTACTTGTTTTTCAAACCGCACTTAGAACCGCTCAAGCCGGAACCGGGCGCGCGGAGCAACGTCTTCAAGTCTCCCGACGGCTACGACGTGTTTCTGCGCGCCGGAACGCTCGCCAACGCGACGGAGAAGTACTACAAGGAAGCCAACCCGTATTGGTTGGCCACGATGAATAATCCCAACCTGAACGAGTTCTGGAAATCGCGTAACATCGCCGCGCACCTAAAGTCGATCAAGCCCGCTGTGCTGACGGTGGGCGGTTGGTTCGACGCGGAGGACGTTCAAGGACCGCAGTTGGTCTACCGGATGATTCAGGAGAACAATCCCCCCGCGGGCAATCACATCGCGCTCGGGCCTTGGACGCATGGCCAATGGTCGCGCGGCGACGGCGACAAGGTCGGCGATATCTCGTTCGCTTCGAAAACCAGCGTGCACTATCGCGACAACATCGAGTTTCCTTTTTTCCAGTACCACCTGAAAGGCAAGGGCGACGGTAAGTTTCCGGCGGCTTGGATTTTCGAGACCGGCACGAACCAGTGGCGGACTTACGAGCAATGGCCGCCGAAATCCACCACCGCGAAGAAGCTCTACTTTCGCGCGAACGGGAAGTTAGCTTTCGACGCGCCCACGGAGGATAACTCCGCCGACGAGTATCTCGCCGATCCCAACCGGCCCGTTCCTTACGTGAGTTACGTGCATATGGGTATGTCGGGCAGTTACATGACTTCCGACCAGCGCCACGCCGCCGCCCGTCCCGACGTGCTGACTTACGAGAGCGAAATCCTGAAGGACGACGTCACTATCACCGGGCCGATCTCGCCCGAATTGTTCGTCTCGACCACCGGCACCGACGCCGATTTCGTCGTCAAGCTGATCGACGTTTATCCGGACGATCTCGAAGACGCGGGCGGCGTGAAATACGGCGGCTACCAACAATTAGTACGCGGCGAGCCGTTCCGGGCGAAGTTCCGCAATAGCTTCGAGAAGCCGGAGCCACTTACGGCTGGCAAGCGCGAGCGGATCGCCTTCGCCATGCCCGCCATTCAACACACGTTCCGAAAAGGGCATCGGATCATGGTGCACGTCCAAAGTTCCTGGTTCCCGCTGATCGACCGCAACCCGCAAAAATTCGTTAACATCCCCGACGCGAAAGCGGGCGATTTCCAGAAGGCGACGCATCGTGTGTACCGGTCGCGAAGCGCGGCATCCAGCGTTGCGATTTCCACGCTGCCTTAGCGCGAAGTGATGTTGCCGTTCTTTGCGCCGGTCCAGCCGGTCGCCGGATCGTGCACGACGATCAGAAACTTCGTCCCGGGAGCAACTTCCTGCGGGACGATGCAGAGCGGTCCCGGACGTTCCAGCAGCGCCCGCTGGCGCAAACTTCGCTTGCCCTGTTCCTGAAACTCGATGTGCACGAGCAGTCGCCCCGGCGTTTCGCGAATCCGCGCCGGCAAATCGAGTTCGAACCGCGCGCCCTCCTTCACCCCACCGCAGCCCGACTTCAGTGACATCTCGGTAGAGTACGTTACGACGCGGCCCACCAGCGGATCGAGTTTCGGGCGATCCGGCGGCGGACGTTCGAAGGTAAACGGACGGTGCAGGATCTCTTTGCCGGAGCTGTCGCGAATGCGCAGCAGACCGGGTCCGTGATCGCGCTCGTTTTCCGGAATCTCGATTCGGGCGACGGGCAGGCGCGCCGTTTGGGTGAGTAAGGGGAATAACTCGCCGGTCCGTCCACCGGTAGTTTGCGCCAGATACTGCGCGGAGGCCACGACTTCGCGCGACGCCCCGGGCAGATACGCGGCGAAGATCGTAACCGGCGGTTGCGCAAACTGCGTCAGGAGAAAATCCACCAATCCCGGAACTGGCGGGGGAACGATGTCCGCATCGCCCGGCAGCGGGCGGCGCGAAGGCCGTCCGAAATACTGCCGCCAATCGTAAACGCGAAAGTCGCCTGCAATCCAGTAGAGCCGCAGCGGCTGGCGGTCGTAAATCCAACCCAAGGACCGCACCACTTCGTTTATCGAAATCGTGTCTCGGCGCAAGACCGGCTTTCGCGCGGACTTCGGCTTCGACTCGGCGCACCAGGGCTCGATACGATCGGCGGGCGTCAGGAGTCCGAGCTGCACGCCCGTTGCCATTTCCGCGGAGTAAAGCAACCGCGTTTGCGTCGCGCCCGTGAAGTAGACAGGCATCCCGCGAGTCTGCGCGAACGATCGCGCCAATTCGAGCGCCAGGCATGGATGATCTTCGGGGGACGTCGCCGCGAAGTCCGCCAGCACGATGCCCGGTGCCGGTTCGTCGAGGATTTCGACGGGACCCAACTTCGTCCGCCCGATAGAGGCTTCAAGCGGTCCCGCCGTAGGTCTCGCAGTTAGCAGGACGTCGAGCGCGACGGCCAACCACGGCGACGCCATTTCACTTGCCCGAGAGCCATCGGACGCTCTTCGGCGCCGTCCGTCCGCAAGCCATCGAATCGGTCATGCCGGAGGCGATCAGGGCGCAGGCGTTGTCGGTAGCCGTGCGAAGCGCTTGTTGTTCCGTTTCCGCCGACGCCGTTCGGCAAGCGTCCCGGCCCTGGAATTCCACGCAAACTTCGACGCGATACTGCGTCTGTTTGAGCGTCGAGTAAGCGAGGAACGCGACAAAGGCCACCGCCGCCAGCGCGATCCAAAGGCCCGATTTTTTCATAGCCCGGCTACTGAAAGAAGCTTCCCATACGCCGGAACTTCTCGTAACGGTCTTCGATGAGCTGGCCGGGCGACTTGTCCTTCAGACTATCGAGCGTCCCTCGCAGCCACGCGCCGAGGTTCGCCGCCGCCTCGTCCCAGTTTTCGTGCGCGCCGCCCGCCGGTTCGGGAATGATGTCGTCCACGATTCCCAGAGGGGCTAAATCCTGCGCCGTCATCTTCAGCGCTACCGCCGCCTTCTCCGCTTGACCTGCGTCGCGCCAGATGATCGCCGCGCAGCTTTCGGGCGAAATCACGCTGTAGACCGCATTCTCGAACATGGCGATCCGGTTGCCGACTCCCAGCCCCAGAGCGCCTCCGGAGCCTCCCTCGCCAATCACCGCCACTAGAACGGGAACGCCCAGCCGGGCCATTTCGCGCAGGTTGACGGCGATCGCCTCAGCCTGACCCCGCTCTTCGGCGTCGATGCCCGGATAAGCGCCGGGAGTGTCCAGAAAAGTGACAATCGGCCGCCCGAACTTCGCCGCCAACCGCATGACTCGTAACGCTTTCCGGTAGCCTTCGGGCTTAGGCATGCCGAAATTTCGATGCAGCTTCTGCTTGGTATCGCGGCCCTTTTGCTGGGCGCAGATTGCCACGGGCCGCTCTCCCAGTTTTGCGAATCCGCAGACAATGGCCGCGTCGTCCGAAAACGCACGGTCTCCGTGCAACTCTTCGAAACCATTGAAAACGCGTTGGATATAGTCAAGCGAATGCGGCCGCTTGGGATGCCGCGCCAATTGCACGCGTTGCCAAGCGGGATGGGGCGGTGCGCTGGAAGTCGCGGTGTTTGAAGGTTCCATTTAGATCGGTTCGAACGCATCGGTCCCGCAAATGCGTTCCACTTCCGCGCGGAATTCCCGGTCTGGGCGAACCCGCGCGGCAACATCCAGAGTAACTGAAAAGTCCTGGCGTTTCTCCAACCGGAGCCTCACGTGGGCGTCCCCCGGCTTTCGCGTAAACAACGATTGAAGCTCCGTAGCTCTATCGAGACCGTTTGCCCCGACTTTCACCTTGATCGCCACCATCGTCGCCAGATCGACCCGGGCCAGTTCGAGCGGTACCAAGTCCTGCACCGACAGCTTCGGCGGACCGCTTTCTTCCGGCAGTACCGTCGCCCGGATCAACATCGCCCGGTCTTCTTGCAAAAATTGCTGGAGACCTTCGTAGACCGTGGTGAACGCGACGCCTTCGATCGTCCCCTCCCGGTCCTCGATCTGGAACGCCGCCCACGGCTTGCCGTCGCGATTCCGTTTGCGCTGAATCTGTGTGAGCAAGGCGCACAACTTCACCTCGGTCGCGCGCGCCAGACCTTCGAGATTCGCCGTCGTATGCGTGCGAATGTCCGGGATTCGATCTTGAAACTCGTCGAGCGGGTGTCCGCTGACGTAGTACCCGAGCACTTCCTTCTCCCCGGCGAGCTTCTCGCGCGGAGTCCAATCGGGGACATTAGGCAAAGCCGGTTCGGGATTCTCCGCTTCCAGCAGTCCGCCGAATAGGCCGGATTGTCCGCTCAACCGGTCCCGCTGCGCGCGCACGCCGGTTTCGATGGCGGAATCGAGCGCGGCCATCGTTTGCGAACGGGTGGAACCCAGCGAATCGAGCGCCCCCGCTTTAACCAGCGACTCGATCACGCGCCGGTTGACTTGCGACATATCCACGCGCTCGCAGAACTTGAAAATGCTGGCGAACGGTCCGCCATCGCGCCGCGCGGCGACGATCGCCTCGACGGCGTTCGCGCCCACGTTCTTCACCGCGCCGAGCCCGAAGCGGATTGCGTCGCCGTCGGGCGTGAAGTCGAGATCCGAGTGATTGACGTCCGGCGCGAGCACGCGAATCTGCATGTCGCGGCACTCGTTGATGTACTTCACGACCTTCGCCGTGTTCCCCGTTTCCGAGGTCAACAGCGCGCTCATGAACTCCACCGGATAGTTCGCCTTGAGGTACGCGGTGATGTACGCCAAATACCCGTAAGCGGCGGAGTGAGACTTGTTGAATCCGTACTCGGCGAACTGCGCCATCAAGTCGAAAATCTTCTCGGCCTTCTTCGCGGCGTAGCCCTTCGCTTTCGCGCCGGATAAGAAGCGTTCGCGCTGCTGCGCCATCTCCTCGACTTTCTTCTTGCCCATGGCGCGCCGCAACATATCGGCTTCGCCCAGCGAGTAGCCGGCCATCTTGTTCGCCACCTGCATGACTTGCTCCTGGTAGAGCATCACGCCGTAAGTCTCTTCGAGAATCTCTTTGAGGTCGGGCGGATCGTAGACGACGGGCGAGCGTCCGTGCTTGCGATTGATGAAGTCGTCGACGACGCCGCCTTTGAGCGGCCCGGGCCGGTAGAGCGCGTTGAGCGCGCACAGATCTTCGACGCGCGACGGCTGGTAGCGGCGCAGCACGTCGCGCATACCCGGCGATTCGAACTGGAACACGCCCGAGGTGTAAGCCTTGCCGAACAGCTCGTAGGTCTTCGGATCGTCGAGCGGCAGTTCGTCGATCGCGATCTTCACGCCGCGGTAACGCTCGATGAGTTTCGTCGCGTCCTCGATGATCGTCAGCGTCGTGAGGCCCAGGAAGTCCATCTTGAGCAGGCCCAGTTTTTCGAGCCCGTTCATGTCGTACTGCGTAACGATTTCGTCCTTGGCCGTCTTGTACAGCGGAACGATATTCGCCAGCGGTTCGGGCGAAATCACGACGCCCGCCGCGTGTACGCTGGCGTTGCGCGCCATGCCCTCCAGGCGCAGGGCGACGTCGAGAACTTCGGCGACTCGCGGATCCTTCTTCGCGGCCTCGTTCAGGCCCGGTTCCTGATCGATCGCATCCTTAAGTCCGATATTCAGAACGCCGGGTACGAGCTTCGTCAACTTGTCGGATTCGGCGAACGATAGCTCCAGCACCCGGGCGACATCCTTGATCGCCGCTTTCGCGCCCAGAGTGCCGAACGTGATGATTTGGGCGACTTGCTCCCGCCCGTACTTTTCGGTGACGTACTGAATCACCTGTCCCCGCCCGCGCGTGCAGAAATCGATGTCGATATCGGGCATCGAAATGCGTTCGGGATTGAGGAACCGCTCGAACAGCAGCCCGTATTGCAGCGGATCGACGTCGGTGATTCGCATCGCGAATCCGACCAGCGAGCCCGCCGCCGACCCGCGCCCCGGACCCACCGGAATCTTCGCCTCTCGCGCGTAGCGGATGAAATCCCATACGATCAGGAAGTAACCCGAAAACTTCATCTGCTGGATGAGCTTGATTTCGAGTTCCAGGCGCTCGCGATACTGTTCGATCGAGTGCTTCAGCGCTCCCCGCGCGGCCATCGCCTCAAGCCGAGGCAGCCGCGTTTCGAAACCTTGTCGCGCCACCCAGGCGAAGTAACTATCGGGAGTGTGGTCGGGCGGGATGGGGAAGCGCGGAAACGGCTCCTTGACCTTTTCGAGCTTGAGTTGGCAGCGCTGGGCGATTTCGAACGGTAAGTCGAGCGCGCGCGGTGTGTCGCCGAAGAGCGCCTCCATCTCCACGCGCGTTTTGACATGAAACGCTTCCGTGTCGAAGCGCATGCGGCCGGCGTCGGAGATCGTCTTGCCCGTCTGGATGCACAGCATGATTTCGTGCGACCGGGCGTGGGCGTTGGTAAGGTAATGCGCGTCGTTGGTGGCGACCAGCGGCATTCCGGTATCGAGCGCCAGCTTTCGCGCCTCGGGAATCAGCTTGCGGTCTTTTTCGAGCCCGTGATCCTGAATCTCGAGAAAGAAATTCTCCCGCCCGAACATGTCCTGGTATTCGTAAGCGAGCTTCCGGGCTTCGTCGTACTTGCCGTCCACCAGCGCTTCGTTCACGTCGCCTCGCAGGCACGCGGAGAGGCAAATCAAGCCTTTCGAATGACGCGCCAGCAAATCCTTATCGATGCGCGGCTTGTAGTAAAAGCCGTCCAGATAGCCGGTCGAAACCAGCTTGATCAGGTTGCGGTAGCCCTCCTGGTTTTCGCAAAGCAACACCAGGTGGTTGTAGCGGTTCGTTTCGGACTTGTCGGTGTGGCCCTTCTGCGCGACATACATTTCGCAGCCGATCACGGGGTGGACGCCCGAAGCGTTCGCTTTGTTGTAAAACTCCACCGCGCCGAACAGGTTGCCATGATCGGTCAAGGCGATGGCCGGCGCGCGCTGTTGTTTCGCGACCTCCATCAGTTGCGAAATCTCGCACGCGCCGTCGAGCAGCGAGTAATCGGTGTGGCAATGCAGGTGAACGAAAGGCGTGTTGGACATGGGGTCAGACGCCTCGGGGGAACTTCAATTATACGGATTCGCGCGAACCCGATCGCGTTGCGGTAACTTGAACGCTTGCTAGCCCGCTAATGGACAATCTCTGGACAGCCCCACTTTTCGACCTCCACCAGCACACCGATTATTACCATCGCCCCGATTCCGCTCTCCTCACCCACTCCCGCAACTTAGGTGTCGCGCGAACGCTCTTGCTGCCCGGCGCGGGCTGGATGATCGCCGGAGCGCCTTGCGGCGATAACGCTTGGTGCCGCCGCACGCAAGAGGCGGATCCCGGACACTATTTGCGGTTCACCACCGCCGACCCCGAAGATCCCAACTCGATCCGCGACATGGAGCGCGATCTCCAGTCGGGCGCCGTCGGCATTGGCGAACAGAAGTTCGAGGTGCCCGTCGATTCGCCCTTGATGCGCCGCGTCTACGACCTGGCGCGCGCCTACCGCGTTCCGGTGCTGATCCACTTCGAGCACGCCAAGTACAACCGCGGCATCGCGGCTTTCGAATCGATTCTTCGCGCCTATTCGGATGTCGCCTTCATCGGCCACGCGCAAACCTGGTGGTCGAACATCTCGGCCGTCGACAACCAAACCGATCTTTATCCGATCGGCCGCGTCACCCCCGGCGGACTCACCGACCGGCTGCTCGCCGACTATCCGAATCTTTATGGCGATCTGTCCGCCGGTTCCGGACTCAACGCTCTCCGCCGCGACCGCGACTTCGCCCGTGGCTTTCTTTCGCGCCACGCCCGGAAACTTATTTGGGGTTCCGATTGTCCATGTCACGACGGCGCGGGCGGCGGCTGGAAGCAGCGCGCCTGCATCGGCCGGCAGTGTCTGGAAGAGCTTTGGAATCTCGCCGCCGGGCCGCTCGCGTTCCGCCGCCTTGTCTGGGACAACGCCGGGAATCTATTTCGGTTCTAACCTCTGATAAAATTGAACATCCTCGTTTCCCCGCGCGTTTAGCGGTAAGGGAGAATTCTCAACTTGAAGCGCAAGTGGAAGATTATTTTGCCGGTCGTGGTGGCGCTCGCCGTCGCCGTGGGCCTTTACGCCCGTACACAGATCGCACAACGGAATCTGGTGACCGTCCAGACCGGCCGCGCCGCCCGGCAGGATCTGGCCGCCATCGTCACGGCGTCCGGCGAAATCAAGCCGCGCAACTACATCAACATCGGAACCAACGCCAACGTTCCCTCGCGGATCACCGACATCCTGGTCGTCGAAGGTCAAAAGGTGAAGAAGGGCCAACTGCTGGCGACGCTGGAATCCGTGCAGCCGGAGGCGGAAGTGGCCGCTCAACGGGCATCGGTAGCGACGGCGGAAGCCGATTCGTCGGCGGCGGAATCCGGTCTGCGAGTGGCCGACGAGAATATCAAGACGGCGGAGGCGTCGGTGGAGCGCGCGAAAGCGGAAGCCGAGCGTTCCCGCATCTTCTTCGAGCGCGCTCAGAAGCTTTGGGAAGAGAAGCTAATCGCTCGTCAGGAGTTCGACCAGCGCCGCGCCGACAATGACGCGCTGAGAGCCGCGGTTCGCGAGTCCGAGTTTCGCCTAGCGCAGCTAAAGGCCCAGCGCGCGCAGGTGAATGCCAATCTCAACGCCGCGCAACGCAGAGTAGCCGTAGCGCAAGCTAACCTCAAGCGGGCCGCCGACGTCCTACAGCGTACGCAATCTATCGCTCCCATCGACGGAGTCATCACCAACCTGCCGGTCCGTGTGGGCGAGACCGTTGTGCCCGGCATCCAGAACTCGTCGTCGAGCCTGATTATGACCATCGCCGACATGTCCGTGATCACCGCCGAAGTGAAGGTGGACGAGACCGACATCGTCAACGTCAAGCTCGACCAGACCGCCGACATTACCATCGACGCGATCCCCGGCAAAACGTTTAAGGGCAAGGTGATCGAGATCGGCAACACGGCGATTCTGCGTTCTTCCGGCCTCGCCGCCTCGCAAAGCGCGATCTCCAGCCAGGAAGCGAAAGACTTCAAAGTCGTCATCGCGCTCGACGATCCGCCGGACGAGATTCGCCCCGGTCTCTCTTGCACCGCGAAGGTAACCACGGCCACCCGTAAGAACGTCATTTCGATACCGATTCAATCGCTTACCGTTCGCCAAAAGGGCGATCTGGAGGCGAAACCGGAAGACGATAAAAAGCCGGAACCGAAGCTCGACCCGGCGGCGGAACGCGCCCGCAAGGAAGAAATCCAGGGCGTGTTCGTCGTCGAGGGCGAGAAAGCCGTCTTCAAGAAAGTGGAGACGGGAATCACCGGAGCCACCGATATCGAAGTGATCGCCGGCCTGAAAGAAGGCGACGAGATCGTCACCGGCAGCTATAAGGTCATCCGGACCTTGCGGAACGACGCGAAGATTAAAGTAGACAATAAGGCTCCGAAGAAAGCCGACTCCTAAACCAAGGCGGAATCAAAACACTCATGGCGACAGCCGTCCTCGAAGACCTGAAAGCTCGCGGCGAGCAACTCAAGCGGGACGGCATCGTCATCCGCACTTACGATCTCTGGAAAACCTACCAGATGGGCGACCAGACGATCAACGCGGTTTCGGGCTGCGACATCGAAATCCGGGTCGGCGAGTATGTCGCCATTATGGGACCGTCGGGGTCGGGTAAATCGACGTTGATGAATCTAATCGGATGCCTGGATACGCCGTCCAAGGGCGACTACTACATCAACGGTCGTCTCGCTTCCTCGATGTCCGACGACGACTTGGCTCGGATTCGCAACAAGGAAATCGGGTTCGTCTTCCAGACGTTTAACCTGCTGCCCCGGGCCACGGCGCTCCACAACGTGGAACTGCCGTTAATCTATTCCGGCTTGCCCGCCGATGTCCGCGAGCAAAAGGCGAAAACCCGCCTCCAGCAAGTGGACTTGGCGCAACGCATGTACCACAAGCCGAACGAGTTATCCGGCGGTCAGCGCCAGCGCGTGGCGATCGCCCGGGCGCTGGTAAACGATCCTTCGATCCTGCTCGCCGACGAACCCACCGGTGCGCTCGATTCGGCCACCGGCGTCGAAATCATGGGGTTGTTCGAGCGTCTTCACCAGTTGGGCAATACGATCATCCTGGTGACGCACGAGCACGATATCGCGCTCCACGCCCATCGCGTTATCCACATCCGCGACGGCAAAGTGGAGAAGGACGAAAAGATCAAATAGCTGCTATTCTAGTAGCTGGGTATTCACGAAGTTACATGGCCAATACGATTAGTTCGATCAAGCGCATTCGCACCACGGAGCGGCGCACTGAAGTTAACCGCATGCGCAAAACTCGTTTGCGCCGGCAAGTCCGCACTCTGCGCCGTCTGATCGCGGCGGGCGATCCCGCTCCGGCTGTCGCCGCCCTCCCCGAAACGTTCTCGATGGTCGACAAAGCCGCTAAGCAAGGCATCATCAAGAAGAACACCGCGTCTCGCTACAAGAGCCGCCTGACGCATCGCGTCAAAGCTCTTGTCGCGGCGGGCGAGAAAAAGTCTTAGCCGCTAGTCCCGCGCAGTCAGCTTCCAAACATACTCTTCGATCACCGTCCGGTCGTCGGGACGAGTGTCGCGTAGCGCCCGATCCGCTTCGGCGGTCCACACGATAGCTTTTTCGATGCGCGCCCGCCCGAACGAGGCCAGCGTATCGGCTACTTGCTCCGCGCGCGAGCGCCACATCGGGACGCTCCATTCGCGGAAATACGTCTCGATCTGAGAAGCGCTCTTCGCGCCGCCCTCCGCCGCCGCCAGCGCCAGCCGGAACTGCGTCCCCAGAAACGTCAGGGCCAGCGGCAGGTACTCCCCTTCCCGCACCAGCGTGTCGAGCAGATCGAGCGCCCGCGCGCGGTTCCCGCTGGCCAGCGCATTCACCAGCGTGAACATCCCCGCGGTCCGCGCGTTGGGAATCATGGCCGCCACTTCGGGGTCGGTTAACGCCCGTGCGCCCGCGAACAGGGCCAGTTTCTCGATCTCCACGTCGATCCGGCCTGCGTCCGCGCCTAGCGCCTCGACGATCGCGTCCACTTGGCGTGGCGTGAGCTTCAATCCGCGCTCGGCGGCAAGGTCGCGGGCCAGCTTCGCCGCGTCGGCTTCGCCTAAAGGGAGAAATTCGACCACCGCCGGAACCTTCGCGTAGAACTTCCGCACCCGGTCGAGCTTCGGCTTATCGTCCCCTTCGAAGCCATATCGCGAGCAATCGAGGACGACCACCGTACCGGGCGTTGGGTTCTTCAAATACCCGTCGAGGGGCGACGGCGGCAAATCGGCGGTCATGCGCTTCGGCAACGCGCCCTCCGCGCTCGACACCCAGATCACGCGCTCGCTTGCGAACAGCGATAGCGAACTCGCATCGTCCACGACACCCGCTAGCGATGTCTCGTCCAAGTCGTGGCGGGTTAATTCTCCGCCGTGCGCGCGCAGTAATTCTTCGCGCGCCGAACGCCGGGTGTAGGCGTCCGGTCCGAGGAACAAGTACGCGGGTGCGAAGTCCTTCTTCGCCAGCGCGGCGAGCAATTGGCGGGGGCTCATCAGAAATTCTCGAGCACCGCCGAAACCACCGCGCGGGCGACATCGCTCGACAGGCGCTGGAACGCCACCGAGCTTTCGTCGAAGTACGTCGAAGGGTCGATCGAAATTTCGTAGCGCTGGCGGAACGCGAACGCCGGCTGGTTGTAGATCAGGTTTCCCGTAGTACGTTCCCGAAGCCGCAGCGATAGATTCACGATCGTTTCGACGCCGGCCGCGCGCGCCGTCAAAGGATCGAAAATCGTCGGGTACACCAATACCGAGAGAACGTTGCCTTCGAGAATGGCGTCGGCCGCGCCCGGGTCCTGAATCGTTTGGTAGCGCGTGCGAGTGTTGAATTCGCGCACGATCGCCGACGGCAGGCGGTCTGTGAGCTTGTAGTGCGTTGTCGCGTTGCCGAACGCCGGTACGGCGACGGTGCGCACGTTCTTCGGTACGGTGTCGGCGGTACCGGCCACGCGATAACCGCAGCCCGCTAACGCCGCGAGGGATAGAAGGAGCGCTCTCATTGGACCGGCCTCGCGGCCTGTTCGATCATTGGACCGGCCTCGCGGCCTGTTCGATCGCCGAGGCCGCCGCCAGCAGCGCGTTCTCCGCCGCCAAGCGCAAGTTATCGGCGACCACCCAAAACCACGCCGCGCGGTCGCCGTCCGGCACGATGGCGTCGAGAATCATGCCGCTTTCGCCCGCGATGCCCGAGTTCATCGGCGGCGCCACTTCCGCCGAGCGCACTTCCCGAAACGGCTTCGCGAGCGCCACCGGATCGGCCTCGCCGTCGAACGACACCCACGCCGACACGACATACCCGTGAAACACCGGCGCTTGGATCAACCGCATCGAAAGCCCGTCGAACGGTCCGTAAAGCGCGGCGAATTCCTTCCCAATGCGCGCTTCGACGTCCCGTAGCTTTACCGCCGAATCCGATCCCCAGCGTGGCAGCATGTTGAACGCCACCTGCTCGTCGAACACCGTTTGCTCCAGCGGCCGCAGATTCAACAAGGCGATGGTCTGCTGCTGCAACTCTTCGAGCCCCGCTTGCCCACGTTGGCTCACCGGCTCGAAGACGTTGACTACCGCTTGCCGTATCGGCGACACAGCCGCCACCCGGCGGAAAAACATCGCGAGCAGAATCGCCGCCGGATGCGCGATCGAGATCGTAAGCGATTCGGGCACGAGATACCGCTCCGGCTCCGCCATTGGGGCGCGCAGCACGCCGTTTGGCAGGGTCCCGGTCAGGTCGACGACAGTCGCTTCGGGATCGGGCTTCGGCTCATCCACGTCGCGCCCGGCATAGAGCACCAGCGGCGATTTGTCTACCGGCACGATCTCAACGTTCGGGCGTTCGTTAAGCAAGTCGCGCAATTCGCGGCCCAACAGCGTATCCGCGCCCGCGATGGCGACCTTAACCAACGGGATTCCCCTCTGGGTTGGCGAACTTTCCGGGACCCGGAGAAAGCCGCCGCTTGAGAACTCCCGCGATACGCACGACGAGTCCGCTGCCCGTGTAGAAGATCCCAAGCGCCAGCAGCGCGGGCCGCGAGTAGTGCCACATGACGTAGATCATCGCGCCCAACAAGATAATCGACAGCGGCGAACGAGGACGCAACAGGTTCAGGTCCTTAAAGCTCCGGTAACGCCACGTGCAGACCATCAGGAACGACAACAGCGCCATCAGCGCCAGCCACGCCACCGAGGCGATCCAATTGGACAAAGGCACCCGGCCCAGAAAATAGACGACGCTCGCCAGCATCCCCGCCGCCGCCGGAATCGGCAGTCCGGCGAAGTACTTGCGGTCCGGCCGGCCTGGATTGCGTAACACCGGATTCACCTGCACGTTAAACCGCGCGAGGCGCATCGCGCCGCACAACAGGAAGATAAAGGCCAGGAAATACCCGACTTGATGTAACTGCTCGCGCACCAGCGGCCCGGTTTCTCCATTGACGAAGTAGACACCCCACACGAAGCCGAGGACGGCGGGCGCGAGTCCAAAGCCGATCACGTCGGCGAGAGAATCCATCTCGCGGCCAAAGTCGGACACGGTGTTCGTCAGCCTGGCGATCCGCCCGTCGAGGCCGTCGATCGCGACCCCCATCCCGATAAAGGCCGCAGCCATGTCGAAATGGTGCGCCGCCATGGGATCGCCGATCGAATGCTTGATCGCTCCCTCGACCGATTGGAAGATCGAGAGAAATCCGAGAAACACGTTCCCCGCTGTGAAAAGCGTCGGCAGCGCGTAGGCGGCACGGCGCGGCGGGCGCGGCAACGGGAGCTTCATTTGCGCCTCGCGATCACGCTCGATCCGGCCGATACGCGCTGGCCTTCTCGCACATCGAGCGTCCATTCCGGTCCGAACACGATGTCCACGCGCGATCCGAATTGGATCAGTCCGATGCGGTCGCCCATCGCGAGCTTGTCGCCGGGCTTAACTTTGCAGATAATCCGCCGCGCGATCAAACCCGCGATCTGGCTAAAGACCACCGTCGTGCCGCCGCCTTCGACGGTCAGCGTGTTTTGCTCGTTCTGCGTGGACGCTTCTTCCTTACTCGCGACCAGGAACTTCCCGGGCCGGTATTGCACCGACTTCACGACGCCCGCGATCGGCGTCCGGTTTACATGGACATCGAAAACGTTGAGGAAGATCGCCAAGCGCGTCTTCCCGTCCTCGGGCCGGATCATCACGACCTTGCCATCGGCGGGCGACACCATCACCGGGCCCGTGGGGATTGTCCGGTCCGGGTCGCGAAAAAACCATAAACAGAATACCGCCAGAATGTAGAACGGCAAGCCGCAGTAAGAATGGGTAAAGTAGGCGACGGCAAGTCCGACGGCGGAAAGGGCGAGGGCGTAGTACAGCCCGGTAAGGACCATCTTCTGGTTAGTGTCGCATGCTGTTACGCTAGCCCAATAGCCGCGCCGCGACTTCTTTCCCCCGCTCGCCGACTTCCCCTACCGGACCCACACACGACGGACAGCCTCCCTCGCAAGGGCATTGCGCGATCAGGTCACGCGCCATCGCCATCAGCC
The DNA here is from genome assembly GCA_033763835.1 of Bryobacteraceae bacterium. Classification (GTDB taxonomy): domain Bacteria; phylum Acidobacteriota; class Terriglobia; order Bryobacterales; family Bryobacteraceae; genus JAPKYZ01. The sequence goes on from JANRJS010000002.1 coordinate 47,163, forward strand.
GTTCCACGCGCCGGAACAGCGGCTGCGATTGCCCGATCCCGCCCGGGTAGGCGTCGTACAAGAACAAGTCCGGCTCGAACTTCGGTTGCGCTTCCGAGGCGTCTTCGGAAACGGCGACGCCTAAATCGCGCGGGTCGCACATCAACAGCAGCGCCGCCACCGTCCGTAACACGTTGCCCAGCCCCGTTAAACCGTTCTGACGTTCCGATGGCGTCAGATCGGCGAACTTCGCCAGGTACTGTTCTCCGAAATGCAGCCAAAACGCGGTCGTGTGCATCTCCTGCTCCGGCATGGAGAGCTTCCCCGCCCCGATGTTCTCGAGCGTGTAGAACTTGATCTTCTTGAACCCCACCACTTGCCGGTTCACGCGCACATCGCCGTGCACCGCGCGCAGCCCCGGCGCGAGCCCCGTGTCGCCGTACTCGACCAGCGCTTTCACCTGCGCGTACTCGATGGCGTCGGTGAAGTAGTCGCACTCCACGCGCCGCACGAACGCTTTTCGCTGCTCGTAATCGAGTTTCTCGACCTGATACTGCCGCGCTTCGTGCAAATAGATCGCTTTCTCGTGCAACTCCGTGAGCGCCGCCGGAAACGCCACTTCGGCGATGACCTGTTCGCCATGCGTCGTATCGATCACGATGAAGTTGTCGCTCGAGACCGCGCGTAAACTCACCGCGTCGGCGGGATAGGTGTCCGACACCCAGTGCCAAGCGTCGCGCGAATGGTGCAGGAATCCGGCGTCCTTCAAGAACGCGCACAACTCGCCCGTCTCATGCGGCCCGAACTTCTCCCCATCGCGGACCGGCAGTTCGAACGCCGCGCACTTCAGGTGATTCAGCAGAATCTCGGCATTGTCCGGATTGACGTGCGCCTCTTCCGGCGGACGGCCGAAGAAATACTCGGGATGCTCGACGATGTACTGATCGAGCGGCGCGGACGACGCGACCATCACGGCCAGCGACGTGCGCTCCCGCCGCCCGGCACGCCCGGCGCGCTGCCACGTCGAAGCGATCGTCCCCGGGTAACCCGCCATTACCACCGCGTCGAGCGATCCGATATCGATCCCCAACTCCAGCGCGTTCGTCGCTACCACACCTCGAATCGCGCCTTCGCGCAACTCACGCTCGATCTCGCGGCGCTCTTTCGGCAAATAGCCGCCCCGGTAGCCGCGAATGGTCTCCTTCGGGTACGGACCTCGCTCGCAAGCTTCCTTCAAGTATTTAACGAGGATCTCAGTCGCAAGCCGATTATTCGCAAAGACTAACGTCTGCGCACCACGATCGATCGATTCCACGGCCAACCGGCGGGTTTCGTGCAAATAGCTTCGCCGGATGCCCAATTGCGCGTTCACTACCGGCGGGTTGTAGAACACGAAATACTTCTCCGCGCGCGGAGCGCCATTGCGATCCACCAACTCGAACGGCGACTCGCAAATCCGTTCTGCAAGTTCCTTCGGATTGGCGATGGTCGCAGAGGAACAGATGAATTGCGGCGAGCTTCCGTAGAATGCGGCAATCCGCTTCAGCCGCCGCAGCACGTTCGCCAGATGGCTGCCGTAGACGCCCCGGTAGTAGTGCAGCTCGTCGATAACAAAATAGCGCAGATTTTCAAACAGCTTGGCCCACTTGGTGTGGTGCGGCAGAATCCCGGTGTGCAGCATGTCGGGATTGGTCAGAACGACTTGCGCCCGTTCGCGAATCGCCCGCCGCGCGTCCTGCGGCGTGTCGCCATCGTAGGTGAACGCCCGAATGTCCGCCCCGAGTGCGTTCACCGCGCCGTTAAACTCGTGCATCTGGTCTTCGGCGAGCGCCTTGGTCGGGAACAGATACGCCGCCCGCGCTCCCGGGTCGGCCAGCAGGCGATTCAGCACCGGCAGGTTGTAGCAGAGTGTCTTACCCGACGCGGTGGGCGTGACGACGACGACGTTGCGGCCTTGCTGGACATGCTCGAACGCCTCGGCCTGATGCGTGTAGAGCGCTTCCACTCCCCGTTTCGCAAGCGCCGCCCGCAGGCGCGAATCGACGTTCTCCGGCATCGTTACTGTCTCCGCCGCCGCCGCCGGTTGGTGGTGAATGTGCCTTACGGGCGACTCCGGCCTCGCCCTCAATTCTTCGAATCGCTGCAGCGCGCCTTCGACCGTTTCGCGCCTTTCCACTAATCCGGATTCAAAGAGCGTCGGTGCCGTCATTTCGCCTTTTCTTTGCTATTTGAGCTTAGCGGGTAAGGGCCCTCAGCGCAACTTGACCTTTTACCCGGGAAGACGGCGATTCCCGTACGCATACGACATGCTACATTGCCCCCATGCCTAGTTTGAGGGTCTTGCTTCCAACAATCCTTGTGTTTGTAGTCGTCTCCCAAGAAGGGCACGGACAAAGCGCCGTTCCACCCGCTCCGGCATCCCGAAAAGAGCCTGGAACGGATTGGGCCGCACTAGTAGGTCGATGGAAGGTCTCGCTCCGTTCGTCGTCCGGCGAGATCATGGGAACCACGGAATTCGTGGTCAGTGAAGCGAATGGAGAAACGATCAAAGGCACGTTTTATGGCTCGCCGCTTCGTCAGGTTCACCTTTCGAAGGTAAACGGAGTACTTCACTTCGCTTACGTCACGTCGGACACGAACAGTGTGTACCACGGTACCGGTCGATTCATCTCCGGCCGTCTCGAGGGATCGACGCACGCGTTGGACCGCGGGTTCCTCTCGGTATGGACGGCGGAACCCCTTCGTCCTTAAGTCGGACCCTATTCGACCATAGTACTTTTGGGTTTACCCTAAACGGCGAATAACCGAAAAGCCCTCGCTATTTCGTCCGTACGAATTCGTATCGCTCAAGGGTCGCCGCAATGTGATGGCCTTCCGACCGTCGGATCACCTTACCCCGGCACAAGAGTTGCACCGGGCTCCGCTCGCCCTCGCGCGAGGGTAACGTGATGCGATATTCGATCGCGTCACCCACAGCGTAGTCGTCGCCGCAATGGAACAAGACGCCGCCGGAGCTAAGATTCTCCGTCTCGCAAGTCTTTGCGCCGGCGTAGTTTGCGCCATTGACGAGCTCCAGGGGCAGCCGGAGCTCGAACCGTTTGTATTTGCGTTGATCGGTCACGGACTTTTCTACTGTAAGGAACTGTCATGCTCGAATTCAAGACGGAGCGGTCACAATTCCGGCACTTCGTTACTAGTACCACCTCACGGCTTTTGAGCCGTCCGGTAATAATGAATACGTTGCGCGACGCGCGTCTTACGGGAAAAGTGAATGCGTAAAGTCTTTCGTATCACGCTCGGCGTGGTTTTGGTCCTGATCGGACTGATCGGGGGGCTGATTCCCATTTTTCAAGGCTGGATGTTCGGTATCCCCGGCCTGATCATCCTCTCCGAATACTTTCCGCCCGTCAAGCGGCTCGTCGATTGGGGCCAAGCGAAATGGGACGCGCAGAAGGCGAGAATGACGGGCAAGCCTACGGCTTCCAGAACGCCGCCGCCACCGCCCCCATCAGAAGGGCGAAGCTGACCAAATAGTTCCATCGAATCGATTCGCCCAAATACCACCAAGCGAACCCTGTGAACACGACGAGCGTGATCGCCTCCTGGACGATCTTCAACTGGAACGCCGAGAACGCCCCGTAGCCGTAACGGTTGGCGGGTACCTGCAAACAGTATTCGGGCAGCGCGATGAGCCAACTGACCAGAATCGCGAGCCATAACGCCTGTTCGCGATGCCGCAAGTGGCCGTACCAGGCTGCGGTCATGAAGACATTGGAAACGAACAGCAAAGCGACGGTGAGCATCGCTTCAGTGTGATATAGCTCTTCCCATGCTGCGTACCGTCCCGCTCGCTCTGCTTTCCGCCGCCGCCACGTTCGCGCAAACCGCCTCGCTGACCGGCCGTGTGACCGATCCGTCGGGAGCCGTCGTTCCGGACGCCCGTGTCCAGGCGCGGGCGGTCGAGAGCGGCTTGATTTCGAACGCCGTCACGAGTTCCGAAGGCTACTACTCTCTGCCCGCATTGCAGCCCGGCAAGTATGAAGTCGAAATTTCGAAATCGGGCTTCGTACCCTTGCGGCAAACGGGACTGGAACTTGCCGTTCAGCAGGTGGCGCGGCTTGACGTGACCCTGAAAGTCGGTGCGGTGGCCGAAACGGTCGAGATCACGGGTCAGGCGCCGCTGCTGGAAAGCGAAACGGCGACGGTGGGCCAGGTGATCAATAACCGGCAAGTTTCGGAATTGCCGCTGCTCGGGCGCAACACCTACGCGCTCGCCATGCTGGTTCCGGGTGTGCGCCCTTCGGCGGGCGTCAACAATCTGGTCATCGATCAGATCTCGACCGTCTCTTACTCGATCAACGGGCAGCGCCCCAACTCGAACGAGTTTCTGCTGGACGGCGCGCCGAACACCTCGCCCGCGCAAAACCAGCCCGTCGTGAACGCCAACCCCGACATGGTGCAGGAATTCAAGGTCGAAACCAATAACTTCTCCGCCGAGTACGGCCGGGCGGCGGGAGGTGTGTTCAACGTCGTCACCCGCAGCGGGACCAACACCGTGCACTATTCGGCCTACGAATTTTTCCGTAACGACAAGTTGAACGCGAACGATTTCTTCGCGAACGCCGGGGGCCAGAAGCGGCCGCCGTTCAAGTTCAACCAGTTCGGGGGAACGCTCGGCGGACCGGTGGTGTTGCCCAAAATCTACAACGGCAAGAACCGGACTTTCTTTTTCGTCAACACCGAGATCGTGCGCTTCATTCAAGGCATCACGTTCACCGGCACGATTCCCCGCCCCGAGCAGTTGGCGGGCGACTTTTCGAACGCGCGCAACGCGGCCGGCAACATCGTTACGATCTACGATCCCGCGACGACGGCCGCTAATCCGTCAGGCGGCTTTCTTCGCACACCGTTCGCGGGCAATCGCATTCCATCGAATCGGATCGATCCCGTCGCGCGCAACGTCGCGCGCTACTTCCCCGCCCCCACCACCGAAGGCGTCGGCTTCACCAACGCCAACAATTTCACCCGCACCGACGGGAATCGCGTCCCAAAAAACTCCTGGAGCGCGCGGCTCGATCACGCGTTCTCGGATAAGAACCGTATGTTCGGGCGTTACTCCTGGGACGACACGCCGTTCAATCGCGCGCCCGTATACGGCAACGAGGGAGACGCGCGGCTCGTCTCGCCCACCGCCGGGCCGCAAGTGTTCACACGCTGGAACTCCGTGATTGAGGACAGCCACGTGATTTCTCCGTCGATGGTCGCCACAGTGCGCTACTCCATCACGCGTCTGATTAACAACCGCCGGCCATATTCGGACGGGTTCGACATTACGCAAATCGGGCTACCCGCCTCGATGAAAGAAGGCGTGGGTGACCCGCAGTGCTTCCCCGCGATCACCATGACCGGCTTCAACATCACCGGCTCGATTCCGAACATCGTCGTCGGCGGCGTGCTGGGCGCCTGCGACCTGATCCGCTTGGGCAGCACGAATCACGCCGCGCAGGCGACGTCCACCAAGAACTTCTCAAAGCACACGCTGAAGTTCGGCGGCGAGTTCCGCGTGATCCAATTCAATAATCAGCAGACCGGAGACACGGCCACCAATTTCGGATTCACACCCGCCTGGACGCAGGGGCCGAACCCCACAACCTCCAGCGCCACCGCCGGACTTTCGCAGGCGTCGTTCCTTCTCGGCATCGGTTCGGGCGGTGTCGCTCCCGCGCCGCCGATGGCCCAGACCACGAGGTACTACGGATTCTTCATCCAGGATTCCTGGAAAGCCACTTCACGCCTGACAATTAATCTTGGCCTGCGTTACGACTACGAGGCGCCGCGCACGGACCGTTTCGATCAACTCGCCAACTTCGATTTCGGCGCCCGCTCCCCCCTGGCCTCTTCGACCGGACTCGATTTGCGAGGCGGCCTCACCTATGTCGGCGTCGCCGGCATGCCGCGCATTAACGCTACGCCGGACCGCAACAACTTCGCGCCGCGCCTCGGTATCGCCTATCGCTGGCGCGACAAGACCGTGATTCGCACCGGCGCGGGTATCTTCTATGCGCCGTCTACCGGAGTGGGCTCGGGATTCGGATCGTTCGGATTAAGCGGCTTCCAGGCGTCTACTTCGGCGGTGACAAGTCTCGACGGCGTCACTCCGGTGTTCAGCTGGTCGAACCCGTACCCGAGCGGCTTCAACCGGCCCTCCGGGTCCAGCCTAGGTTTAGCGACTCTACTGGGCCAAGGCATCCAGTTTTGGGATCGCGGCAACGTAACGCCTTATAGCGCGCAGTGGAACTTCCAAATCCAGCGCGAGTTGCCGAAGAACGTTCTGTTCGAGATCGGCTACGCGGGATCGCGAGGCTTGAAGCTACCCGAGAACCGCCAGTGGAACCAACTGACGCCGGAGCAGATGCAATTGGGCGACGCCTTGCGGCAACAGGTGCCGAATCCGTTCTTCGGCCAGATTACAGTGGGCACGCTGGCCGCGCGAACGGTAGCACGCGCCCAGTTGCTTCGCCCGTATCCGCATTTCGACGGCGTGGCGGCGGTCAACTCCGCTTGGGCTTCGTCGATTTTCCATGCGCTCGAAATGAAAGCCGAGAAAAGGTATGCGTCGGGGCTGAGCATCCTGGTGTCCTACACGTTCGCGAAAATGATGGACTACGGGATCGGCGTGTTCGCGGGCGAGGCGCTAGGCGGCTCGGGCGGCGTGCAGAACAATTACGATCTGCGGAGCGAATGGGGAACCTCGACGCTCGACCAAACGCACCGCTACATCATGAACGCGGTGTATGAACTACCGTTCCTGAAAGACCAGCGCGGCTTTGTGGGCAAGGCGTTCGGCGGCTGGCAGATCGCGGGAATCTGGAGCGGCTTTTCGGGCGGACCGTTGGGCGTCTCTTCCGCGGTGAACAATACGTTTTCGCAGGGCGGCGGCCAGCGGCCCAACTGGACGGGAATAAATCCGGTGGTCGACAATCCCACGCCGCAGCGGTGGTTCGACACCACGCAGTTCTCGAACCCGGCCGCTTACCGTTTCGGCAACTCGCCGCGAACGTTCAATGGCGCGCGTTCCGACGGCACGGCGCAAATCGACTTCACCGTATCGAAGAATTTCAGGATCCGCGAACGGATGAACCTCCAGTTCCGGAGCGAGTTTTTCAACATCTCGAACACCCCTCGCTTCGCGCCGCCGAACCAGGTTTTCGGAAATCCGCAGTTCGGGGTGGTCTCGACTCAGGGCAATCAATCGCGCGTCGTGCAGTTTGCCCTCAAACTGATCGGGTAGTCGCGGCAAAGGGGCTGCGTCGCCACAGCCCCTTACGGAGTTTGCCGCGCGCCGAGTTAGCTCGCGGACCGGATGCGGCGGCTCGCAAGCCCCAGCGCCACAGCCGCCGCAGCCAGCGCCCAAGTGGAGGGTTCGGGCACAGGATTCTGCAGGGGTGTCATCGTGAACGACGCCACCGAAGCGTTGTAGCTCAGAAACGTCGGGAAAGCGTTGGCGAAGTTCGGATCGTCGGTATCGATCAAAGGCGAGATGCCTTCGATGGTTAAGTAGTTTACGCCCGCCGGGAACAGGTAGCTAAATCCGTCGGCGGAAGGAATGTTTACGGTCATGCCCAGGAAGTTTAGCGTCAGGTCGAGATATGGGCTGCCCGGCGGCAAGCCGACTTCGGTAAAGAACACGCCCGGGGTCAGCATCTCGTAGGCGTAGCCGTAGACCACGGGCGGGTCGAACCAACGGTCCGGCGGCTGATTGTTGAACTGGAAGATCGGCGGATTGCCGTTCTCGGCGGGAATCACCTCGCTCGGCAGGATGGGCAGTTCGGGAACGTCGCCCGGGTCGATCGGATCGCCGTTGCGAATCTCGAAAACGTAGCGCCCGTCGAAGGTACTGTTGAAGCGCCCGGCGACGAGACTATTCGGACCGCCGTCGAGAAAAGCGCCGTTGACCAGCGAACCGGGATGCTCGTAAAACTCGCCGGTACCGTTGGCGTATCCCATGGCGGCGGAGATTCCACCGAACCCGTCCACGCCACCCGAGGCGCTACCGGTTTCCCAAAGTATTTGATCGTAATTGAATTCGATGTCGAAGTCACCGGGATTGATATCCGAGCGGTCGATCAGAAAAACCTGGAACGAGTTCAGCTTATCCGCGGCGGACGGGAAATAACCAACGTCTTCGTAGTTGGCCACGAACGCGGTTCGCCCATCAACGGTACCGACGCCGAAGGTTACGACGTTGGACAACTCGTTCCGAGTGTCGACGTCGGCAAAAAACGGGGCTACGATGGACGGTCCGGTATAGCCGGACAACCCAAACGGCGTGAAGTTAAAGCGGGCGTTACCCGCGCCGAATGTTAAGTTTCCGTTGTTATTGACGTTGACGATGTTGTGGGCCACGCCGAAGAAGTTGATCTCAAACGGCAGTCCGATGTTGGGAAAGGATTGGTCGTCGTTGCGGTTGAGAGCCGCAAGCGAAAACGAGGAAGTGTCGCGAATCGCGCCCGCTTGGGCCACCATCGTCATGGCGGCCAAGGGAAGGAGACGGGCGAAAACTAGGGCGGAAGACTGCATACGGCATTACCTCCGCTCTCTAATGCGTAAACTCCGAAGAACGTTTCGGAAAAACTTAGCACCCTGAATCGTACTCGTCTAAGTGTGGCCCCCCACCGTGTGAATATCTGGTGTACAATGCCGGGGAAAGCCGTGACGAACCGTCCGCCCCCGATCGACGAACCGTTTCGCCCCGCGCCGAGGAAGGACCAGATGGAAAAGCTACCACAACAACAAAATATTCAAGAGGCTTTTCTCAACAATGCCCGTAAAGAAAAGATTTACCTCACCATTTATCTGATGAGCGGGGTTAAGCTTTCGGGCCGGATCAGAAGCTTCGATAAGTATTCCGTGATCCTGGAGGCCAACAACCAGGAACAATTGATCTTCAAACACGCCATCTCGACGGTGGTTGTGTCGCGAAATGGGCACGCATTAAGCGGCATGCACTCCGGCGCCAACGCGGGGATTCCGGGGCCGCCCCAGGCGCCCGCCGTGGCTGCGGCCGGCGCCGCGGGAGAGTAACTGCTTCGCCGGGAATCGGCAATCCTAGCTGGATTCCAGGCTCGGGGAAGCCCCTCGCCGTGGGCCGGTTTCGAGGCCCGGGGACGCCCTTCGCCCAGCGAAATTCCGGTTGAGGAGTCGATGGAGGAACTGGCGGCGCTCGCCGAAAGCGCGGGAGCGGACGTGCGCGCGCACGTCATCCAGTACCGCGAATCGGCGGAGGCCGCCACGCTTCTCGGTTCGGGCAAGGTAGCGGAACTGAAGCAGCTTTGCGCTTTCCACGAAGCGCACGTCGCGATCTTCGACGCCGAGCTGACCCCCACCCAACTGCGAAACCTCGAAAAGCAACTCGAAGTCCGTGTGATCGACCGCACGCAGTTGATCCTCGATATCTTCGCGGCGCGGGCCCGAACGCGCGAGGGGCAACTGCAGGTGGAACTCGCGCAATTGAATTATCTATTGCCGAGGCTCGCCGGCCGGGGCTCCGCGATGTCGCGATTGGGCGGCGGTATCGGAACGCGCGGTCCCGGCGAAACGCAGCTCGAAACCGACCGCCGCAAGATCGCGCGCCGGATCAAAATCATCGAGAAGAACCTCGAAACGGTGCGCTCGGGGCGGACCATCCAGCGCCGGCAGAGACAGGGAGTGCCGCTCGCGACCGTCGCCATGGCCGGATATACCAATGCGGGCAAATCGACGTTATTCAACCGGCTTACCGGCGCGCAGGTGGTGGCGGATGCGAGGCTGTTCGCGACTCTCGACCCGACGGTGCGGCACGCGATTCTACCGTCGCGGCGCAAAGTGCTGCTGTCCGATACAGTGGGCTTTATCCGGCGCCTGCCAACGACACTGGTTAAGGCGTTTCGCGCCACGCTCGAGGAGGTGGTGGAGGCGAAGCTCATTCTGCATGTCGTCGACGCGAGTTCGCCCGAAGCGCCCCGCCAAACGGAACAAGTGATGCAGGTGCTAGCCGAAATTGACGCCGCCGCGACCCCGCAAATTTTTGTGTTGAACAAAGCGGACCGGTTGCCGGAGAAGCCCGATGCAGCGGCGATCGCCGCGCGGCTGCTTTCCTTTGCCGAGGAGAAAACGCCCCGCCGCGCCGTTTGCGTGTCAGCCATGTCGGGCGAAGGCGTGCCGGAGTTGCTGGCCGCCATTGACGATGCCTTGCCGCTCGATCCCGTCGCCGCCGCGAGATTTCTGCTCGCCGTGGGCGACGGTGCGCCGCTCAACCTGCTGCACGAGTGCGCGCAGGTGACCTCGGTCGAATACACGGAACGCGGTTGCGAAGTGGAGGCCATCGCGCCCGAATCGGTCCGGCGCCGTTTGTCGGAGTACTTGATATCCTCGTAGGCGGCGCAACCGATGAACATCCCCAATGCGCTCACGCTACTTCGGATTTTCTTCGTCCCGATGCTGGTCGCGGCGTTGGTGGGCGAAGCGAGGCGCGTGTGGCTTGCACTGGCGATCTTTCTCGCCGCCGCCGCCACCGATCTGCTCGACGGCTATCTCGCGCGCCGGTGGAAGCAAATTACCACTGTCGGCACGCTCCTGGATCCCATCGCCGATAAATTGCTGGTCTCGGCGGCGCTGGTTTCTCTGGTGGAGGTAGGCGCGGTAGACGGTTGGGTGGCGATCCTGATTATCGGGCGTGAGTTCGCGATTTCCGGATTGCGCTCGATCGCCGCCGCCGAAGGCTATACGATCCAAGCCAGCGACTCCGGTAAAGCGAAGATGGTCTCGCAGGTGGTCGCGGTATCGCTGTGCCTGGTGGCGCTGAAGCTCCCGGCGTGGAAAACGGCTTCAAACGTGGCGGTTTGGGCGGTGGTGGCGACTTCGCTGTGGAGCGCGTTCCTGTATTTCCGGCAGTTCTGGGGTAAGATCGACGACCGGATCAAGCGGCGGCGAAGGCGTGAATTGATCGCTATGGCGCGGGAACAACAGCGGCAGTCGCGCTTAGCGCGGGGGGCGGCGGCGACGAGCGAATCTCGAACTCCCGTGGCGTAAACACCACGGTCCGCACCAGGCCACGAGGACCGACAGGACCGATCGGCTTGCCGTTAAACGTAATCTCGATCCCACCCGCGTTCCCGGATCTCACCGTTGCCATTTCTTGACCGGTGACTTTGCGGGTTTCACCAGAGTCCATCGTGCCGTCGAACACACGTCGCCCGTCGGCAGTGATTCGCAACCAGACCAACTCCTTGGCGAGGATCGCGACCTCGACCGGGGCGGTGGCCGCCGGTTCAACCATTGGGGCGGGAGCGGCTGCGGGAGCCTCTACGGTTGGGGCCGTAGCGGCAGGAGATGGCACAGGCACAGCCGCGGAAGGAGGAGCGGCAGTGGGCGAAGCGGGCGATTTGGCCATCGCCAGCACCGGTTCGAGCAGGTCGGGCCGCTGTGTCCACGTGAGGTAACAAGCCGAACCGAGGGTCAAGAGAACCGCGATCGCCACCCAAACCGGACCCGCGTTCGATTCCTTTAGGAAGGATGCCTCGTGGGCGAATTCTTTTCCTTCTTCGTCGATTTTCGTCAAACCCGACGGAGACGCCCGGTACTCTCGAAGGACTTTTTCCACTGGAACGGTTTCGACGGGCGGCAAAGTAACTTCGCCTAAGTCGCGCTCTACGTCGTCGGGATTCAAACCCAACTCGGTGGCGTACTGCCGAACGAAACTTCTTGAAAAGAAACCACCGGGAATCGATTCCAGGCTGTCGCCTTCGATCGCCTGTAAATACTGTGGACGAATCTTGGTTCGAGCCGAGATCTCGTCGAGCGAGAGGCTCTGCAGCTCGCGGGCCGTGCGAAGCTTTGTTCCCAAAGTGTTCATAACTGGCGGGTTTTGAACGCTATGCGGTTATAATACGAGAACCCGGATGAAGTCAAGGTCCGCCGGCACGCCCTGTGAAGATTTCCGTAATCGTCGTCAACTGGAACCGTCGGCGGCTGCTTCAAGACTGCCTCCAATCGCTTATCGGCCAACAAGATGCGGAACTTGAGATCGTCGTCGTCGATAACGGTTCCACCGACGGATCGGTCGATTTTCTAAATGAATTCCGATCATCAATTACGTGCATTTTCAATGACAAAAATCTCGGCTTTTGCGCGGCGAATAACCAAGGGATTCGCGCCGCTTCGGGGGAACTGATCGGGCTGCTCAACAACGACGCCGTCGCCGATCCTCGCTGGGCGCGCGAACTTTCACAGCCGTTCCGCGACCCCGAAGTCGGCATGGCGGCGTCGAAGATTCTGGTTCATGGCAGCGATCCGCCGCGTATCGACAAGGTGGGCCATTTGATCTATCCCGACGGACAAAATCGCGGCCGGGGTACGGGAGAGATCGACCGGGGCCAGTACGACCGCCCCGAAGACGTAGCATGGCCGGACGGCTGCGCGGCGATGTACCGCAAGTCGATGCTCGACGAGATCGGTTTGCTAGACGAGGATTTTTTCGCCTACGCCGACGATGCGGAACTCGGTCTGCGGGCGCGGATCGCGGGCTGGCGGTGCCGTTACGTGCCGGGGGCCGTGGTGTGGCACCATCGCGGCATGACGCTGGGAGTGGCGAGCGCGCGCCGCGTAACGCTGATCGAACGGAATCGCGTTTTGCTCGCCGCCAAGCTCTTTCCGTGGCGGCTGCTGATTTGGAATCCGGTCTATTTCGCGGCGCGACTGGCGGCGGGGGCCATCGCGGCGGCGCGGGGCGAAGGCGAGACGCGGCGCTTCCCCGGCGCGGCTGGTAAACTCACGCTGGCCTGGGCGATGCTGAAAGGGGATTTTGCGGCCATGCGGCTGCTACCCCGAATGCTAGCCAAACGAAAGGAGATCGACCGATTCCGCAAATTGAACGCGAAGCAGGTCGTGGCGTTGATCCGCCAACACCGGATCGGCCTCGCGGAACTCTCGCGGCGGGCGAACTGACCGACCGTTGCCCGCTTTGCGGCTGGGCGGAAGTGCGGACCCTGTTCGAAGCGCGCGACCGGCTCTTCCGCACCACGGATCGGGGTTTTCTTATCGTCGAGTGCGTCAAGTGCCGCTTTCTGCGGCTGTTTCCCCGCCCCGCGCCGCACGAGTTGGCTCGGTATTACCCGGAGAATTACTACTTCACGCCGGACGCGGACGCCGTTAGCCAAATCGCGGAACTCTACCGGCGGGCGGTTCTGGCCGATCACGTCCGGTTCATCCGGCGGGCGGTCGAGAAGATCGAGGGTCCCCTGCTCGATGTCGGGTGCAGCGGCGGGCTGCTCGACCGCCTGTTGCGCGACGGCGGCACAAAGGCGCTCGGGCTCGATAACGCGGAGCACCCGGCGCGCCTGGCCTGGACGATCAACGCCGTGCCGGTGATGTGCGCCGATCTTCTAGCGGCGCCGCTGCGCGACGGGAGTTTCGCGGCGGTGACGATGTTCCACCTGCTCGAACACGTTCCCGACCCGCGGGCGTACCTCGCGGCGGCCAAGCGGCTGCTGAAGCCCGATGGGCGGCTAATCGTGCAAGTGCCGAACGCGGCGAGTTGGCAGTTTCTGATCTTCGGCGAGAACTGGAACGGCATCGACGTCCCGCGCCACCTGTGGAACTTCCGGGCGAGCGATCTTGAATGGCTGCTCCAGGAATGCGGGTTTGAAGTGGTGCGCCGGAAATTTTTTTCCTTGCGCGACAATCCCGCGGGGATGGCGTCGTCGATCGCTCCGGGCCTTGACCCGATGGCGCGGCGCGTGCGAGGCATACGAGAGAGCGGCGCTTGGGGATTCGCGAAAAATCTCGCTTATCTGGGATTGACGCTGGCGTGTCTGCCGTTCGCCGCCCTAGAGGCGCTGTGCCGCGCGGGATCGACCGTGATGGTGGAGGCGCGGGTTAGGCCGACGGCGTCTTGAAGCTCCCCCGGTACATTCTCGATTTCGAGGCGCGCATTTCGGATGCGATACAGGCGTTCGCGGCGGGTTTGCCCCGGGGCGCGTTCGTGCTCGACGCGGGCGCCGGCGAATCGCGGCATCGGGCGGATTTCACTCGGCAACGGTATATCGGCGTCGATCTCGGGGTCGGCGACGGGGCTTGGAATTACGGCGAATTGGACGCAGTGGCGGATCTGGCGGCGCTCCCGTTTCGCGCCGGAGCGTTCGACGCGGCGATCAATATCGTGACTCTCGAACATGTGCGCGAACCGGCGCTGGTGCTGAGCGAGATCGCACGGGTCTTGAAGCCCGGCGGGCGGCTGCTGATTGTCGTCCCGCACGAGTGGGAGACGCATCAGGCCCCGCACGATTATTTCCGGTACACGCGGCATGGACTTGAGATGTTGCTAACGGAGGCCGGATTCGCGGTGGAGACGTTAGAGCCGGCGGGCGGCATTTTCCGGTTACTTTCGCGGCGGATGTTGTCGGCGATTAAGGTGTCTTGGGTGGCGGCGATCCTCGCACCGGTAGCGCTCGTGCTGCCACTGCTCGACGGGCTCGACCGGAAGCGCGACTCGACACTCGGGTACGTGTGCGTGGCGCGGCGGAAGTAGGAATTACAGGAGCATGTTTCATGAATTCTGATGCACTGACAGATTTTGCGAACAGATACGCAACCGCTTGGAGCGGCCAAAACGCGGCGAGCGTCGCGGATTTCTTCGAGGAGGACGGCTCGCTACAGATCAACGCCGGGGCGACTTCGGTTGGGCGAGCGGCGATCGCGGCCGCAGCTCAATCGTTCATGACGGCGTTTCCAAATATGGTCGTCTCCCTGGACCGAGTGTGCCAACGCGGGGAAGGCGCGATCTTCGAGTGGACGCTCACAGGCGTTAACACCGGACCAAGTGGTACCGGCAGGCCCGTTCGGATTAGCGGCTACGAGGAGTGGCAATTCGGAACCAACGGTCTGATCGGCGAATCGCAAGGGCATTTCGACGACGCGGACTACCGGCGCCAATTGAGCGGCAAGTAAACAAACTATTTGCAGCCGTTCAACGAAAGGCCCGCAGAGCGTCCATGACCAACCCATTCGCAACTAGATCTCATCCCTCGCAGAGGGCGATGCATCGAACCGGCGCAGCTGCCGGCTCCGAAAGAGCGACTCTAGGATCGCTCACGAACGTCGTCCAATAAACCGGCGCCGTACTCAACGCTCACCAGGAACAACCCCCGCGCGGGGACCGTGTGCCCGCACTTATCGGGCCAGCGGTCCGGCGGGAGATTGCCGCGCCCGGCTTCGATGAGCGTACCCACCAGATTCCGCACCATGTGTTTCAGGAACCCCGAACCGCGGACCCGGTAAATCAGCCGCTCGCCCGTATCGAATAACTCCGAGGAAAAGATCGTGCGGGTCATGTCGTAGTCCGCCGTGTAGCGCTCGTCCGAGGCCGCGAAAAGCGAAAAGTCGCGCGTGCCTTCGAAGACGGTCGCGAGCCCGGCCATCGCTCGCGTGTCGAGCGGATACGGATGATGCCACACGTAGCGATACTCGAACGGCGAACAAACCTCATGGCGGTAGATGCGGTACTCGTAGGTTTTGGCGGTGGCGCTCAGGCGCGCATGAAAATTGGGCTCGGCTTCCTCCACGGAAGCGACTCGAATCGACGCGGGCAACAGCCGATTCATCGCGCGCCGCAGGTTGTCGCAAGGAATTGGATTCGCCAAATCGAACGAAGCCACTTGCGCCAGCGCGTGGACGCCCGCGTCGGTCCGCCCGGAACCGGCGACCGCCACCGGAGCGTTTTCGATCTCCGCAAGGACCGCCTCCAAGGCAGCCTGAATGGTTGGCAATCCAGGCTGAACCTGCCAGCCGTGAAACTCCGTGCCGTCGTAGGCGAGGGTGACCTTCAGCCGCCGGGGCACGTTTCAGGCCTTGCGGGAGCCGGGCTTGATAGCGGTGGAACCCGCCGCGCACATGGGGCAAGTGGCGGGGTCCCAGGTGTCGACCGACAGCGTCGCCAAGGCCACGCGCCGGACGCCGACATCGGCGAGTCCGCCGGATCGGTCGATGATCGAACCCGCCGCCGCCACCTCCGCCCCGGCCGAGCGCAAGAGTTCGATGACCTCGCGCGTCGAGCCGCCGGTGGTAACCACATCCTCGACGACCACCGTTCTCTCCGCGGGCTCGACCGAGAAACCGCGGCGGAGCGCCATCTTGCCGTCCGCGTCGCGCTCCGTAAAGACGTGCCGCACGCCCAGGGCGCGGGCGGTTTCGTGGCCGATCATCAGGCCGCCCATCGCCGGGGAAACCACGCAGCCGATTGGCCCGTCAAGTGCAAATTTCGACGCCAATGCCTGCCCCAAAGTCCCGGCGTGATCCGGATGTTGTAACACCAGCGCGCATTGCAGGTATTGATCGCTATGGAGCCCGCTGGTCAACCGGAAATGGCCTTTCAGCCGCGCGCCCGTGCGGTCGAACAGATCGAGTACGGCCCGGTCGTCCAACAAGGGATCAGGATAACAGGCGCGCCGCCGGGTGTTCGCAAAAGGGCGGCTGTGTCCCGGAATCGGACGGTTGCGTCGCGGTAGGATGAAAGATTCCTTTGTGAGAAACCGGGAACTCGCGGTCCCCAATTCCCGTTCCACCCATAAGGCAGGTTAAATGCGTTCCGTTCAATCGCTTATCGCTTCGATGTGTCTCCTCTCGCTGGCTCCCGGCGCTTTCGGCCAGTCGCCGCAGACGGCTCCCGCGCCGCCCCAAGCAACGAATTCCGCGCCCGGCTTTCGCTGGAACGAGAACGCGCTCGTCCGGCCGTACCGGCAGAAGACGATCGACGGGATCCGGCTCCGGAACTCGAATCGCGCGGAACAATTGCTGCGCGGCGGCGTACTCTACCTTTCGCTGCAAGACGCGATCGCGCTAGCGCTCGAGAACAATATCGATATCGAAGTTTCACGCTACGGCCCGAAACTCGCCGACGCGGATTTGTTGCGCGCGGAAGCGGGTGGCGTGATCCGCGGCGTGCAGACCAATGTGACGAACGGCGCGCAATCGGCCACCAGCTTCGTCACCGGCGGATTCGGCGGTGGCACGGGCGGTACGGGCACCGGCGGCGGCGCAACGGGTGGCGCACAGTCGGGCACGGTGTTCCAGGTGACCGGTACGCAGATTCCGAACCTCGATCCTCAGTTGTCGCTGAGCTATGCGAGATCGAAAAGTTCGAGCCCGCAGACCAACTCGTTCGCCAGCGGATTGACGGGGCTGGTGACGGACGTCCACGCCTACAATTTCAACCTCTCGAAGCAATGGCTCTCGGGCACGGGACTCCAGTTCGGCTGGCAGCAAAACCACATCGCGACGAACTCACCGAACAACGACTTAAATCCGTTCTATCGCGGCAATTTCAACTTGCAGTTACAGCAGCGGCTGCTGCAGGGCTTCGGTATGGCGGTAAACAACCGCAACATCCGGATTTCGAAGAACAACCTCAAGGTCTCCGATTTGACCTTCAAACAGCAGGTAATCACCACGGTGCAATCCACGGTGAACCTTTACCTGGATCTGGTGAGTTTCAACGAGGCGCTTAAGGTCCGCAGACAAGCGGTGGCGCTGGCGCAGAAGCTTTACGAGGACAACAAGAAGCAGGTCGAGATCGGCACCCTCGCGCCGATCGAAGTGGTTCGAGCCGAAGCGCAGTTGGCGCAAACGCAGACGGACTTAACGGTGCAGGAGACACAGGTTCTACAGCAGGAGACGATCCTGAAAAATCAATTGAGCCGCACCGGCTTGAACAGTCCGACGTTCAAGGACGCGCGGATTATTCCCACCGACAACTTCCGGCCCCCGGCCAGCGAGCAGCCGCCCAATCTCGAAGAGCTGGTCTCGGCGGCTATCGCGAAGCGTCCCGACGTGGAGCAGACCCGCATTCAAATCGAGAACACGCGGATCGGCTTGAATGGCGCGAAGAATCAGCTTCTGCCGTCCTTCGACGTGTTCGCCAGCGCGACAAACAACGGTTTGGCGGGCCAGCGCAACGTCTTGCTGCCGCCCGGTCGGCCCGGACCCGACGCCTTCTTTATCGGTGGCGTCGGCGACTTTTACGGCCAGTTGTTCCGGCGCAACTTCCCCGATTATTCGGTGGGCTTCCAATTGAACGTCCCGCTGCGGAACCGCGCGGCGCAGGCCGATATCGCGAACGACACGCTGCGGTTGCGGCAACAGGAACTGCAAGGGCAGCGTCTCGAAAACTCGATTCGAGTCGACGTGCAGAACGCGGTGATCGCCGTACAGCAGGCGCTGGCGAATTTCCGCTCGGCGGAGAAGACGCGGCAGTTGCAAGAGCAAACGCTGGACGCGGAGCAGAAGAAGTTCGCGCTCGGCAGTTCGACCATCTTCGTGGTGGTGCAGACGCAACGCGACCTGGTGCAAGCGCAGTCGAACGAAGTTTCGGCGATCAACAGCTACTACCGGGCGAAAAATCAGCTGGATGTCGCCGTGGGCCGTCTGCTGGAGACGAACAACGTCGAGATGATGGAAGCGTCATCGGGTGACGTGAAGCGCGCCCCAAGCGCGCTTCCGCCCGCGAACTAAGGCGACTTCCACCCAAATGGGCGGAAAAACAAGCGAGAACGTTTAGCGCAAGAACTCGAGCAGCGCAGAGTTCACCTGCGCCGCGTGAGTCCATAAGAAGCCGTGCGGCGCTCCTTGTAGCACGACCAGTTTGCTGCCCTTCACCATCTCGTGCGTGCGCTGGCCGCTTACTTCGAACGGCACCATGCGGTCGGCGTCGCCGTGGATGACGAGCGTCGGCACGGAAATTTTCGCCAGATCTCCGCGAAAATCGGTGAGCCACGCGGGCACGCAATCGACCAAGCCGACCGGCGACGCGCCGATCGCGACGTTCCACGTCAGCTTGAAGTAATCCTCGCCGATCGATTTCCCGCCCAGGACATCGTAGTTGTAGAAGTTGTTGAACACTTGGGCGAGCGCGGCCGCGCGGTCGGCGCGCAGGATCGCCTGGATGCCGTCGAATACTTCCTTGGGCACGCCGCCGGGATTGTCGTCCGTCTTGAGCAGGAACGGCGGTATCGCGCCCAGAAATCCGCACGACCGCACCCGCTCCGAGCCATACTTGCCCAAAAAGCGCGCCACCTCGCCGCCGCCCATCGAAAACCCGAAGAGCGTCGCGTCGCGCAAATCGAGCGCGGTCAGTAGTGCGTTCAAATCCGCGGCCAGCGTGTCGTACTCGTACCCGACGGCCGGTTTGGCTGACGCACCGAAACCGCGCCGGTCGTACGCCACCACCCGATAGCCCGCCGCCAGCAACGCGTTCGTCTGTTTCTCCCAGGACGCGACATTTAGGGGCCAACCGTGAATCAGAACGACGGGTCGGCCGGAGCCGTGATCTTCGTAGTACAGATCGATATTGCCGGAATTTTCTTTTCCAACCGTGATGTAGGGCATAGCCCTAGCATGGCACGCGGGATTTTTCCCAACTTGTCGAATTCGTCAATTTATGCGAATATGTAAAGGTTTTCACTTCTAAAGGAGCCGCGTATGGAGCGAACCGCGCTTGTTCTCTCATCCAAGCCCGAGCACACCGCAGTGCTCAACAACATGCTGTCGAATTTTGAGATTCGCGTCGCTTCCGCCCCCACGATCTCGGAGGCGCGCCGCCGCCTAGCCCGGGAGTCTTTCGGTGTCGTTTTGAGCGAGGCGGTCCTCGAAGACGGCGACTGGCGGGAGGTGGTGCGTACCGTCCGGGATTCCCATTTCGGGGCGCAAGTTCTCGTCACGAAAAAGGGCGCCGATTCGCATTTCTTCGCCGAGGCGCTGGAAGCCGGAGCCTACGACGTCATCACCCAGCCCTTCCATCAGGCCGAAGTGCAGCGGCTATTTCTTAGCGCGTACCTGAAATACGAATCCGTGGCGCATGGCCTGCGGAAATTGGCGGACGCCGCCGAATCGCCGAAACTGGCGCGCGCGGTCTGAGAGACGCCGCGCGGTATAACCGAGAGAGGTTTTCCTCTCACCCATGCTTTCCGCCTACCTCGACCAACACCGGCAGCGCGCCCTCGACGAGTTGTTCGAACTGCTCCGCATACCCTCGATCAGCACGTCGCCGGAGCACCGCGCCGACGTCGCCCGAGCCGCCGGTTTCGTCGCCGAAGCGCTGCGTGCGGCGGGTCTGGAGAACGTCGAGGTAATCGCCACCGAAGGCCATCCGCTGGTCTACGCCGATTGGTTGCACGCTCCGGGCAAACCCACCGTACTTTGCTACGGCCACTACGATGTGCAGCCGCCCGATCCGCTGGACTTGTGGAAGTCGCCGCCGTTCGAGCCCACCGTTCGGGACGGCAACGTTTACGCACGCGGATCCGCCGACGACAAGGGTCAGTTCTACGCGCATATTAAGGCCGTCGAAGCGCTGATGGCGGTGCATGGGCGGCTGCCCGTGAACGTCAAGTTCCTCATCGAGGGCGAAGAGGAGATCGGAGGCAAGTCGATCTCGAAGTACGTCCCCGCGCATCGCGAGAAACTGCGCGCGGACGTCGCACTGGTCTCCGACACCGAACTCTTCGCCGACGGCATCCCGACCCTTTGCGTCGGCTTGCGCGGTTTGGTCTACACCGAAATCGCCGCCACGGGCCCGGCTCGCGATCTGCATTCGGGCATGTACGGCGGTGCGGCTCCGAATCCGATCTACGGACTGGTGGAACTCATCGCCCAAATGAAGGACAAGGACGGGCGCATACTGATCCCCGGCATCTATGACGATGTCGCGGAACCCTCGCCCGCCGAGCTAGCGAGTTGGCGCGCGCTGCCGTTTGACGAGAATAAATTCCTGCAGAGCGAAGTCGGCGCTACGCGGCTCACCGGGGAGCCGGACCGCTCGGTTTTGGAACGCATTTGGGCGCGGCCCACGCTCGAAGTGCATGGCATCTCGGGAGGCTTTACCGGCGCGGGCGCGAAGACCGTCATCCCGGCCACCGCCACCGCGAAGGTGAGTCTGCGGCTCGTTCCAAATCAGGACCCGGAGAAAGTAATCGCGGCGCTCCAGAAGTTCGTCGCGGAGCGTCAGCCCCAGGGCGTGGTGTGCGAATTGCGCGTCTTGAGCTACGGCCCCGGCCACGTCGTCAACACCGATCATCCGGCCCTTCGCGCGGCGGCGGACGTATTCGCCCAGGCGTTGGGCCGCGAGACGGTATTTACACGCGGCGGCGGCTCCATTCCCATCGTCGGCGAGTTTGTGCGCCATCTGGGCATTCCCACGATTCTGATGGGTTTCGGCTTGCCCGACGACGGTTTGCATTCCCCCAACGAGAAGTACCGGATCGAGAACTACTACCTTGGAATCCGGACCGTGGCGCAATTCCTTGAACGATACGGAAGCCGGTAAACCGCAGGCGCCGCCGAGCGTATTCCGCTCCGCCGGCATCGTCTCCGCCGCCGTGGCGCTTAGCCGTGTCAGCGGACTGGTGCGGGAGATGGCGATGGCCCGCCTGTTCGGCGCAAGCCTCGTCTACGACGCGTTTTTGCTCGCGTTCCGCATCCCGAACCTCACGCGCGATCTTTTCGCCGAGGGCGCGCTTTCGAGCGCATTCATTCCGAAGTTCACCGAATACCTGACCACGCGGGGGCGGGAGGAAGCGGCGCGTTTGGCCCAATTGGTGGGCACGGCGCTGATCCTCATGGTCGGCGTTTTTTGCGCGGTTGGCGCTTGGTTCGCGCCCGAACTGGTGAATCTGCTCGCGCCTGGGTTTCATCACGTACCGGGCAAGTTCGAACTCGCCGTGCGGCTCACACGGATCATGTTTCCGTTCCTGCTGCTGGTGGCGCTTGCTGCACAAGCGATGGGAATCTTAAACGCCTGCGGGCAGTTCGCCGTGCCCGCGCTGTCGTCGACTTTCTTTAACATCGGGTCGGTGGGCTTCGGCCTGACGCTGGGACCATGGCTCGGCCCGCGCATCGGTCTCTCGCCGATCGAGGGCATGGCCTGGGGCGTGGTGGGCGGCGGAGCCCTGCAGTTGCTGGTACAGTTGCCGTCGCTCGCGCGGCAAGGGTTCGGATTCCGGCCACTGATCGATTGGAGCGATCCCGGGCTACGCCACATCCTGGCGATGATGGGCCCCGCCATTCTGGGGAGCGCGGCGGTGCAGATCAACGTGATGGTGAATACGTCGTTCGCGACAGCGGTGGTCGATCCTTTGCGCGGTCCCGACGGTCCGGTAAGTTGGCTCGGCTATGCGTTCCGCTTCATGCAACTGCCGTTGGGCTTGTTCGGCGTGGCGATCGGGTCAGCGACGTTGCCGGCGGTGTCGCGCAGCGCGGCGGAAGGGCGTATCGGCGAATTTCGCGATACGTTATCGCGGTCGCTCGCCATGGTGTTCCTGCTCACCGTACCTTCGTCGGTAGGCCTGATCTTATTGGGCCGTTCGATGATCGGCGCGATTTACCAAGGCGGGTCTTTCGACGCTTACGACACCGCGCAAACCGCGCTCGCCCTCAACGGATTCGCCGTCGGTCTCGCCGGGTACGCCGGATTGAAAGTGTTGACGCCCGCGTTCTACGCGTTGAAAGACGCTCGCACGCCGATGGTCGTCAGCCTGTTCACCGTCGGCGTCAACCTGATCGTCGCCGTCTTGCTGACTCGCTATATGGGGCTCCGCCACGAAGGGCTGGCCATCACCACTTCGGCGGTCGCGCTATTTAGTTTCCTGACTCTGTTCGCGATCGTGCGCTCGCGGCTGGGCGGCGTGAACGGGCGCGCGCTGGCGTCGAGTTTCGTCCGCACCGGCGCGGCGTCGATGGCGATGGGGCTGGTGGTGTGGGCGTCGAGCGCCCTGGTTCGCGGCAGCCTCGGATCGGGAACCTGGGCCTGCCTCGCCGATGTCGCTGTTTCGATTCCCCTGGGAGCCATCACCTTCGCGGCCGCCTGCCGGTTGTTGCGCGTGCCGGAACTCGAACTCGTTCTACGGCCCCTCCGCGCGCGCGTGCTACGCTCGAAGCGCCAATGATCGAAGACGTGGAGCGCTCGCTACGGCTGCAGGAAGTGGACGCGCGGATTCTCGAACTGACTAAAGAGATCGCCGAGTTACCGAAACACATCGCCGTGATCGAGAAGCAGCTCGACGGCCATCAGCGGAAACTCGAAGCGGACCGTGCGGCGTTAGCCGCAAACCAAAAGGAACGCAAACAGCGCGACATCGATATCGAAACGCATAAGGCGAAAATTTCGAAACTTCGCGACCAGATGAATCTGGCGAAAACGAACGAGCAGTATCGAGCTTTCCAGCACGAGATCGAGTACGCCGAAGGCGAGATTCGCAAAGCCGAGGACCGGATTCTCGATCTGATGTCGGAGGGCGAACCGCTCGAGGCGAACGTCAAGGCGGCGGAGAAAGCGCTGGCCGAAGAGAAAAAGTCGGTGGAAGCGGAGAAGGCCAGTGCGCGCGAGCGGACGGCCGTCGATCAAAAGGCGCTCGCCGAAGCGAAGGCGCAGCGGGCGGCGTTAGCCGCCGAACTCTCGCCCGCGACGGCGGTATTGTACGAACGGATCAAGAAGAAACACCCCGCCGGTCCTGTCGTGGCCGACGCGACGCACGGCCGGTGCACGGCGTGCAACATGATGCTGCGTCCGCAGTATTTTCAAGATCTGAAAACGGCGGCGAAACTGATGCAGTGCGAAAGCTGCGGGCGTATGCTGCGCTACGCGCCGCCCATCGACGTTGTGGGTCAAATGGACGGCGGTACGCGCGTGTCGCTCAGTTAGCCGATCTGCACTAACTGCGGAGCGGGCCCGCGCGGGACTTGCAGATCGGGCATCGGTTTCGCCGAGAACAAACGCCGGGTGGGTTTTGCCAGCCACCTCGCCCATTGCCCGGACCGCGAACGGCGCGCGCTGTCGGTGGAAATTCCCGTATTCGCGTACATCTGGCGGTACAGCTTCGAAACGAACACGAATGCGAGCCGTCCACGCAGCGACTTCACGCACGACGATCGCTTCCAGACATTGCGCCAACTGTAGAACCGATCCCAAACGCCCTGCGTACGCGCACGCATTTCTTCGGAGGTCATAGTCGGGTGCGGCGAGAACATCTTCGGCCGGACGTTGGCCGGAATCCGCCAGTAACGCGTGATGGGAACGCCCTCGATCCGGGGCGCGCTATCGCCTAGCGATTTTTCCCACTTCTCGAAATCGACCGTGCCGGGAAACGGCGTCATCATGACGAACTGAGCGAATGTCATGTTCGCTTGTTCGGCCAATTTCAGCGTCGCGGTAAAGGTATCGGGACGGTCGGTCGGCAGTCCGAAGATGAACGAGCCGAGCACGTGAACGCCATGCGCGTGAAACGTTCGCAACCGCTCCGCCAGGGCGTCGCCCGCGCAGTTGAAACCCTTGTAAACGGCCTTCAGACCTTCCTCGGTAACGGACTCGACGCCCACCAGCGCCCCGCGAATGCGAGCCTTTTGCATCGCATCGAGAAATGCCGGATCCTCGCCCGCTTCCATCGTGATCTGCGTGTAGAACACCATGTCGGAGGGCAGTTCCGCGAGCCGGTCCATGAACTCGAACCTTTCGGCGCGCAAGCGGGTCAATTCGGCGACGCGCGCGGCGTTATTCTGACGCTCGGCGAGACGAATGTCTTCGAGCGTCACGGGGTAAAAGTTATCGTCGGCGAGCGCGATGAAGCGGTAGCCGCGGCGGCGCAATTCGACAATCTCCTCGATGACGGGATCGGTGGCGCGCTGCCGGGGCTTCTGGCCGTCGGTCCGCCAGACCGAGCAAAACGAGCAGTGTTTAGGGCAGCCGCGTACGGTCTGGACCGAAGCCCACATGTAGCCCTTGTCGGGCAGCAGATCCCATCGCGCGGGTACGAAACGTTCCGCGTCCACCCGCCCTCCGTCGTACAAACGCTCCGGAGCGCCCTTCGCGCAATCGTCGAGCACTCGCGCCCAAATGACGTCGCCGTCGCCCTTCACCACCGCGTGAGCGTCGCCGAGTTCGTACGCCTCTTCGGGAAACAAAGTCGCGTGGATGCCGCCATAGACCACCCAAGCGCCCCGCGCCCTCGCCGCCCGTCCGATGGTCAACCCGCGTTGCGCGTTGCCGGTGTGGATTCCGATGCCCACCACATCGCCGGGTTGTACGCGTTCCAGGTCCATCGCCTCCAAGGTTTCGTCGACGATGACGGGATCGCCGAAACGCTGGGGCGTCGCGCCCCCGAGGACGTACAACCAGCGGGGTGTGATGACACCGATTCCGAACGCCATATCGCTCGGATTAACCAAAAAAACTTGCATCGGTCTCCTTAGGCGCCTGCGGGATATCGAACTGGGACCAGGAGGAGCCAAGCCCGGGCGGCAGGCGAAGCCAAAGGTTACCAAAACATGGAACCAAAAAGAAACAAACGGATCGCAGTTCGAAGCGCTAAACCGGCGGCGCGCGGCGACATTCGTTTACCGCGATGGCCGGGCGGCTTGACAACCCGATTGATGGTATTCTTAAAAAGCCTTTAGCGAAAACTAGAGGTGACTTCGCGCGTTATGTTTGTCCGAAATTTCGAGACCGGCCTAGACTAGCTCGCCCAGTGTATTTCGCCGCCTTTGCGCGGCTCTCCAAAAGGAGTCAATTCGTGACCAATATCTTCGTAGGAAACCTCTCCTACCAAACCACTGAACCCGAGCTTGAGTCGGCTTTCGGTCAATTCGGCGCCGTCGAGCGAGTGAGTATTGTCCGCGACCGGGAAACCGGTCAGCCACGCGGTTTCGCCTTCGTCGAAATGACGAATCCGAACGAAGCGGCTAACGCCATTAACGGCATGAACGGACGGGAAATGAACGGCCGTTCCTTGAACGTCAACGAAGCGCGCCCGCGTGAAGCCCGCGGCGGCGGTGGCGGCGGCTACGGCGGCGGAGGCGGTGGCAATCGCCGAGGTGGCGGTGGCGGCGGCGGCCGGCGCGATAACCGCTGGTAAGCCGAATCGGTTAATCCATGGGGGCCACGCTTCGGCGTGGCCCTTTCCATTTCAGCGCCCACGCTCGCAGCAGGACCAAAGCGACCGTCATTAAGCCGAGCGACAATCCCACCCATAGCCCCAGTACTCCCCAACCCGACCCAAAACAGAGCCAGGCGCCGACCGGCAGCCCCAAAATCCAATAGCCGACGGTGTTCGCGATAAACGGCATGGTCGTGTCGCCTACGCCGCGCAAGGCCCCGATCGAGACTACCTGGATTCCATCGAATAGCTGAAACGCCGCCGCGGCGTAAAGCAAGGGGACGCCGAACTCGATCACCTGACTGTCCGTCGTGTAGATTCCCAGGATTGCGCGCGGAAAGGCAAGCATCGCAAGACCCGCACAGGCCATAAAGATCGCGCCTACGGCGATCGCCGTCCAGCCCGCGGTTCGTGCGCCATGCGAATCGCCGCGGCCGATCGCCTGCCCCACACGCACCGCCGCCGCCGAAGACACTCCTAGCGGGATCATGAACGTCACTGACGCGTTATTGAGCGCTACCTCGTGTGCCGCGAGCGCATAGGCTGGAAACCGCCCTGCGAGCGCGGTAGCCGCGCCGAAGACTCCGATTTCGAGAAAGATGTGCCCGGCGGCCGGCAGCCCCAAACGGAACAAGTCGCGGATCCGCTTCCAATCCGGACCCTCCCAACGCCACGCCGCGCGGGGAATGAAGAAGGCCAGCACTGCCGCCATGTAACAACGCGCAAAGATGGTGGCCATCGCCGAGCCATCCACTCCGAGCCGGGGAATCAGAATTAGGTTGCCGATCCAATTCACCAAGTTCGCCGTCACCAGCGCGAACGCCACCGGCCGCACGACGTTCGTCGATTGCAGATACCGGCGAAACGCGAAGTAGAAGACCAGCGGCACCAGGCTCCAAATCAGGATCGAGGTGAACGGCTGCGCACGCCGTAACACGCCCGGGTCGAGCCCCCAGTAGCTCATCAGCGGGACCGCCAGCAGCATGAGGGCGATCAGTACTGGGGCCACCATCCAGCCCAGCCACAACCCTTGGCGCAACGAATGACGGCAATCGTCGATGTCGCCCGCGCCGAACGCTTGCGAGATCAAAGTGTCCATGCCGAGCAAGAATCCCACCAGTAGAATCCCGATGCAGTTGAATACGATGTTGCCCACCGCCACCGCGCCGATCGCCTCCGCGCCCAGGCGGCCCACCATAATCGTGTCGACGACGCCCATCGCCATCCAGCCCAACTCGGCGAGAATCACCGGACCGGCGAGTTTCAGCAGTTGCGGAAGCTCGGCACGAAGCGGTGAAGAGACACGAGTGGCCGGCGCGGTCATAGGGGTGAATTTTCATTCTAGCCTCTGTGATACGATTTCGCCCGTCGTTACAGGACTGAAACAACCATGAAGGTTTACGAAGGCAAGGACATTCGCAACATTGCGCTCGCCGGTCACGGGCACTGCGGCAAAACGCAGTTGGCTGCGGCTCTTCTTCATACCTGCGGCGCGACCAACCGGCTGACGCGGACCGACGAAGGCAACACCATCACCGACTTCGACGAGGAAGCGGTGGCGCGGAAGATTTCGATCACGACCTCGATCGCCGCCGCCGAGTGGCGCGGGGTGAAACTCAACCTGCTCGATACTCCGGGCTTCAACATTTTCATGAACGACACGCGCGCCGCGCTACACGCCGCCGACGCGGTATTGATCGCCGTCGATGGAGTCGCCGGAGTGGAAGTGCAAACCGAGAAGGTGTGGAGCTTCGCCGAAGAGTTCAAGATGCCCCGCGCGATCTTCGTGAACAAGCTCGACCGCGAGCGCAGCGACTTTCAGCGGACCGTCGACAACTTGCACGAGATTTTCGGGCGTACCTGCGTCCCGATTCAGTTGCCCATTGGATCGGAGAAGGATTTCCGGG
This sequence comes from Bryobacteraceae bacterium, assembly GCA_033763835.1. GTDB lineage: Bacteria > Acidobacteriota > Terriglobia > Bryobacterales > Bryobacteraceae > JAPKYZ01. Next base: position 75,001 of record JANRJS010000002.1, read on the forward strand.
GAGTGATCGATCTGGTGACGATGAAGGCGTTCCTCTACACGCCCGACGGAAACGGCGTAGGACAGGAAACCGAGATTCCCGGCGAGTACGCCGAAGCCGCCAAGGCCGCGCACGCCGTTCTCGTCGAAGCCGTGGCCGAAGGCGAGGACGCCCTCATGAACGAGTTCTTCGAGACCGGAACGCTTTCCGCCGAACACGTGATTCAGGGCATCCACGACGAGATGAAGTACAACGCCATCGTGCCCGTTCTCTGCGGCAGCGCCTCGCGGAACATCGGCAGTTGCCAGGTATTGCAGTTCTCGCGGATCTTCTTCCCCGCCGCCACCGAGCATCCGGTGATCCATCTGAAACACGGCGACGAAGAGGAAGACCGCGCCGTGTCGGATTCGAACGCTCCCGCCGCCTTCGTTTTCAAAACCGCCGCCGACCCGTTCCAAGGCCGCGTGACTTACTTCAAGGTGCTATCGGGGATCGTCAAGAACGACGCGCACCTGATCAACTCGCGCTCCGGAGCGGACGAGCGTTTATCGCACATCGGATGTCCGTTCGGCAAAGCGATTCACCCGATCGCCGAACTGCACGCGGGCGACATCGGAGTCGTCGCGAAACTCAAAGACACGCTCACCGGTGACACGCTCGCCGACAAAGCGAATCAAGTCGCGCTGGCGCCTTTATCGATCGAGGAGCCGTCGATCGCCTACGCCATCCAAGCGAAGTCGAGGCAGGACGAAGATCGCATGGCGAACGCGATCCACAAGATTCTCGAAGAGGATCCTTCCCTGCGTTTCTATCGCGACCCGCAAACCAAGGAGTTTCTGCTGGCGGGTGCGGGGCAGCAGCACGTCGAGATCGTCGTCAGCCGCCTGCGCCGCAAATACAACGTGGACGTCGCGCTGCACGCCCCGAAAATTCCTTACCGCGAAACCATTCGTGGATTTGCGGATGTGCAGGGACGCCACAAGAAGCAGACCGGCGGTCACGGCCAGTTCGGCGACGTGCGCGTAAAGGTGGAGCCGTTGCCGCGCGGCGCGAAGTTCGAGTTCGTCAATGCGGTGTTTGGCGGCGCGGTGCCAAAGAACTTCATTCCCGCCGTCGAGAAGGGCTTTGTCGAAGCGGCGGCCAATGGCTATCTGGCGGGATTCCCGATGGTGGATTTCAAGGTGACGTTGTACGACGGCAGCTACCACGATGTCGACAGTTCGGAAATGTCGTTCAAAATGGCCGCCCGCAAAGCCTATAAGGCCGCGATGGCCGCAGCCAGACCGGCGTTGCTCGAGCCGATCGTGAACGTGACGGTCCAAGCGCCGGTGGAATTTGCGGGCGACCTAATGGGCGACATGAATGGCCGCCGGGGCCGCATCTCCGGTATGGAGACGAAGGGTTCCACGCAAGTCATTCGCGCCCAGGTGCCGATGGCCGAAATGCTCACCTACCAAAGCGACCTCACTTCGATGACGCAAGGACGCGCGTCGTTCTCTATGGAGTTCGATCATTACGATTACGTGCCCAACTTGCAAGCCGAGAAGATTATCGCCGCCGCGCGCGCCGCGGCCACCGGAGACGAAGAAGACGACGACTAATGTGGTTCGATAGCCGGTGATGGATTCGTCTGCTATCTGGCTTGTCGCCATCGAGGTCTTGCTCGTTTGGGCGTTATTTGCCGCCTGGTTCTACTTACTCGCGTGGCTGCGGCGGCATACGTTCCGGCGTTTGGCGCGCGCCACCGTCAAATTGGTAAGCGCGGATCGCGTCCGCTCCGTGCTTACCTTCGTTTTTCGCGCGATATTCGCGGTTTCCTTTCTACTGTTTTTCCCCGCGGCGCTCACGTTCACGCTTCGGCAGTTTCCCGCCACACGAGAAATGTCCGGCGCTTGGGTCGGATGGTTCCGCGATCCGGTGCTGCTGCTTTGGGCGTCGTTCGTCGCCTACCTGCCGAGCCTCGCGTTTCTTGTCGTTTGGACAACCTTCATTTACTTCCTAATCCGCGCTATGGGATTGTTCGCCCGATGGATCTCGGTGGGCGCGATCGCCATCCCCGGCTTCCACCCGGAATGGGCCGAACCGACCAAGCGCATTCTGGCGTTCCTTACCGGGGCATTTGGGCTGGTTGTGGCCTTTCCCTATTTGCCTGGCGGACAGTCGCCCGCTTTTCAAGGAGTGTCGCTCTTTATCGGCGTTCTTGTATCGATCGGTTCCGGATCGGTGATCGGCAATGTTGTGTCGGGAATCGTTCTGACCTACACAAGAGCATTCCGCATCGGAGACCGGGTCAAGATCGGCGACCATATCGGCGACGTGCTGGAGAAGTCCGTATGGGTGACGCGCATCCGCACGATCAAGAATGAAGACATCGTCATTCCCCACTCGCAGGTGCTTTCGACGGCGGTGGTGAACTACACGCAGGCCAAGGAACGCGGCGGATTGATCCTGCATACTACTGTCACGATCGGCTACGACGCTCCTTGGCCAAAGGTGCATCAGGTCATGATCGACGCGGCCTTGCGCACCGAGGGGATCTTGCGCCAACCATCGCCGTTCGTTTTTCAGACCGCGCTCAACGACTACAACGTAAGTTATGAAATCAACGCTTACACCGACCGTCCGTCCGAGATGGCGCGAATCTATTCCGACTTACACCGCCACTTACAAGACACCTTCAACGAAAGCGGCATCGAAATATTGTCGCCAACCTATAACCAGCTTCGCGACGGCAATCGCACAACCATACCGGCCAACTATCTCCCGGCGGATTACCGGCCGCCGGGCTTTCGGGTGGAACGCTAACCGCGCTTTGGAAACGGCCAGCGGAAAGGCCAGCCTTTGAATTGCGGGCCGCCGTCGTGCGGCCAACACTCGATCGTGTAACTCTTCGCCTTATGATCCACAACTACGATTCCGAAGCCTTCGCTTTTCAGCTTCCGGTCGCCTAGCCCTTGCCCCCGGCCTTTGTTGTGCTCACGGTACTCCGCGAACGTGATTTTGGGATTCGCAACGGCTAGCACGCGGACCTTGTTGCCGAATGCGTCCATAAACTCGCCGTTCGGCGCGGGCTTCGCCGGTTGCCACCAACGCTGCCAACTCGACGCTCCCGCCGGAGCCGCGAATTGGAGGATGCCGTCGTCGTAGCGGTCGAGTCCATGGATGACGAGCGTCGATAAGTGCTGATCGCCCGCCAGTGCAATTGCACCCGCCTTTTTAAGCAATACGACAGCGCGATCCCGCCCCAACTTCGGAAACCCGTTCGCGTCGAAGTCGAGCAAGGATTTCCCCGTTGGCGATGTCTGCACGCAGGCGAACACGGTCTGCGTCAGGGAGATCTTGGGTAAGCCCGGCGCGTTCCGCGACCACTCTTCGAGAAACTTCTCCTGCCGCTCGCCCAGTAACTCGGCTTCGTGAACGTCCAAATCCTGGCCTTGCACGGCGGCGGTTTTGAACTTACGATCTTCGAGCAGCGCGAAGCTAACTCCGCCGTACTCAAACGCGCAGTAGTAACAATTGATTCCTTGATCGACGGGCGTTGGATCGTAAGGATCGGGATTGTGCGCGCACTGCGTCTCCTGCACCATGTTGACCCACTCGCCCGTACACCGGTAACCGCCGCGATTCGGGTCGCGATCCGGAGCTTTTCTTCCGCCGTTGCCCCATAAGTTGCCGTGATACACGTCGTGATCGTCCGTTTGCACCACGCAGGGAATATTGCGAGTTAGTTCGCGAACCGACCATAGGAACAACGACCACTTGTACAAGTAATCGAGCGACGGCGACTCTCCATTCTCGCGCCGCGTTGGCGAGCCTTCGTAGATTTGATCGCCCGAAAAAACGAGTAAGTCGGGCTTTTGCTTCGCCACATTCTCGACTAACTGGGTATGCGGAAAATACAGCGACTTGTGCGTGTACCTCCCGATTAGTTCCGCCTGAGGCATTTCCTTCCGAATCGGACCCTGATCGAGCGACCGCACTGACGGCATGATGCAGTTCAACAAGGCGATCCGTAATGGTCGAGACGAGCCCGGATCGCGTTGGATGGTTCCGGACCATACCGCCCGTCCGTCGTAAGCGACTTCGTACTTCGCTTCCCGCGTCGAATCCCAGTCCGCGAGCCGGAACGCCGCGACGAACCCGCGGGAGATCGTCGCCGTCGCGCGCTTCACGCCGTCGATGCGCAACTCCGCTTCGTTCACCATCGTCAAGCCGACGGGCATAAATTGCGCCGACAGCTTCAAGACGTTCTTGTTGATCGAGTACATCGACCCGAGCACCGGTCCGATCGCCCGCTCCGGCCGCGCGGCGATGCCCGGCCCGGATACCTCGACGCCGCGGAAGTGCGAAGGCCCGGTGGCGACCAGGGCGATGCCGCTTCCCGGCCGGTTGTAAGGCATCGCGACCTCGTGGCGGCCAGCTTGGAATATCAGGCTTCCCGCCATCCGCTTCAGCGTCAGCGTTACTTCCTCGCCCGGCTTGCGAGCGGGCGCGGAATGACTCACCAACGGCGCCCAGGCGAGCGGTTGTTCTTCGTTCGTATGCTCCCGGAACGCAAGCGTGCCGTCCGCGTGATAACAAGCGAGGAGTCCCCCACCCTCGCCCGAAGCCCGCTGCACCAGCGCTCCCGCGCGCCAATCGAGATCCGGCCCACCGGCGCCGATCAGGAATCCCGTCATCTCGCCTCCATTCAGCGCCGTTGTGACGGAGATCGTGAAGTCGCGGTCTCCGCCAATCCCTTTCGGCAAGATCTCATAGGTAAGCAGCGCCGCCGTCCGGAGTTCTAACCCTTGCGACGGGGCGATGCACTCGATGCGATCGCCCGTACGACGCCAATCCTCGAAACGGTTCGCCCAATACTGGGTACCAAGCCAGACTTGCGAACCTTCGGCGGCGGGCATCGCGAGCGGTGCGGCGCTTGCCGCCAGAAACTGTCTTCGTGTGGGCATACTCGATATGCTATCCACGATGACCCGGCGCGACTTCTCCGCCAGCCTCGCGGCGCCTCTCGCCGCGCAATCGTCCAAACGCCCGAATATCGTGTGGATCATGGCCGACGATCTGGGCTGGGGCGACGTCGGCTTCAACGGCCAGAAGAAAATCCGCACGCCGAATATCGACCGGATCGCCGCCGAGGGCACGAAGTTCACCGACGCTTATTCCGGTTGCACGGTGTGCGCGCCGTCGCGCAGCGTCTTGATGACCGGGATGCACATGGGCCATACTTCGATCCGCTCGAATCCCGGCGGCGTGCCCTTGCTCGAATCGGATCTGACGATCGCCGAAGTTCTGAAGAAAGCGGGTTATGCTACGGGCGGTTTCGGCAAGTGGGGTTTGGGCGACACCGGGACCGCGGGCGCGGCGGAGAAAAAGGGCTTCGACGAGTTTTACGGCTACTATCATCAAGTCCACGCGCATTACCATTACCCGAGCGTCCTGATCGATAACGGCCGCGAAGTGCCGTTGCCCAAAGGGACCTACGCGCCGGACGCCATCGCCGAACGCGCGCTCCAATTCGTGCGGAAGAATTCGAGCAAGCCGTTTTTCGCTTACTTACCCTTCACCATTCCGCATTGGGAGTTACTGGTCCCAGAGGATTCGCTCGCCGAGTATCGCGGCAAGTTCCCCGAGGACGTTCCTTACATCACCGAGCGCAAGCATTACGCCGATCAAGTCGAAGCGCGAGCCTGCTACGCGGGCATGATCACTCGCATGGACGGCTATATCGGCCGCCTCATGAACTTACTCAAAGAATCGAACCTCGACCGCGATACGTGCGTATTCTTTACCAGCGATAACGGGGGCGCGTCGCGTTTGTACAAGAACGAGAATTATTTCGATAGCTACGGACCGTTTCGCGGCCACAAGCAGAATTTTTACGAAGGCGGCATTCGTGTGCCGATGGCCGCGCGCTGGCCGGGGCGCATTCCCGCCGGCCGCACCAGTAACTTCGCCTGGATGTTCCAGGACTTCTTCGCGACGGCCTGCGACATCGCCGGAATCCCGGCTCCCAAAACCGACGGAATGTCGGTGGTGCCCACGTTGACCGGGCGCACGCAAAAGCCGCATGAGTTTCTCTATTGGGAACAGCCGCGCTACATCGGCAAGACCGCCGAGTTTGCCCGCGAGATTCCGATGCAAGCCGTCCGCATGGGCGATTGGAAGGCTGTCCGTCCGCAACCGAACGGTCCGCTTGAGTTGTACAACCTGAAATCCGACATCGGGGAGACCAAGAACGTCGCCGCCGAACAGCCCCAAGTGATGGCGAAGATCGAAACGTACCTGAAGACCGCGCGCACCGAACCGCGCCCGCAGAAAAATCCGCCGCACGATTGGGATAACCGCAAATGACGCTCCCCGAGCTGATTGGGACGGCGGCGGGCATC
>JANRJS010000018.1:0-199396 GCA_033763835.1 Bryobacteraceae bacterium
GCTAAGCCAATAGTCCACCTGAAAACGGAGCGGCTAAACGAAGCAAGACTGGCAAATCGGCTAAGAATTTGCCCGTAAAGCTCTAGCACCAACAGGACGAAAAGGAATAGAAGAACCGCTTCGGTAACGAGCCAAGTGTATCCGTAAGCGTTGGAGCGAGGCGGAAGCGATAGAAGTAAAGCGTTACGGCAAGCGGAGAATGCGGCGTAGTAGAAAAGAGGACGATGGGAGGAATAAAGGCCGGAAAACGCCAACTTGGCGGCTAAAATGCCCCACGCGGCGATACTGGCGATTGTAAGAACGAGCTCGGCGGTTGAGAAAGTCAGAACCGGTCACCCCATGCCCAAACGAAGGACGCTTTCGCCAACAAGCATCCTTCGGCAGAATATCACGAACTCTCCATGGCGGCGCATGGAATTTAAGCGGGTCCGGATCCGGCGGACCCGCCTGAAAGCGAAGGAGTAGGTCGTTAGTTCGTGCCGGCGTCGCAGGGCAAGCACAGCGGAATCGGCGCGTCGGAGGCGACGGACGAGGTGGCCATCAGGCCAAGAGCGAGAAGAGCGGCGGCGATGAGCTTTTTCATGATTGATCTCCTTGGTTTAGAACGGCGTCCCTGTCTGGCGCCTTCGAGATCAGTTTGGAGGGCCTCGGGCCTTTCCCGTAGAACCGCCTTAAATTTTTTCCCTAATCGGAACAGCGGCGGGAGCTAAGGTCTATCCCGTAGGCCTATCGTTGTGAATTCTCAAGAAATTGTTGTAAAATCCGGGTCAGTCTGAGGATCATGGAGAACATCCCGGGACAACGGCTATGGGACCGCACGGCCAGCGCCGATTTGTGGCTGCGGACGCTGGCTCAGATCCCCGCCCTCTTCGGACGGTTGGCCTACTTATCTTCCCTGCGCGACGCCAACACGGACCGCTATCAGCACCACGGTCTGGAAACCGTTTTCGGCCAAGAGGAAGCCAACCGGGCGCTCCGGGAAAGTCACGAGCGTACTTTCCAAACCTGGCTGGGATATTCCCTGGAACAGCAAAAGGCCGATCTCGATCTGTACCTATCCGCGCTCGACACGCCGAAGCGCGTGCTGCTCCAGACATGGCAACGGCTCGCGCCCTACAAAAACTTCATTCCCTCCGGCGCCCCGGAGCATGAGCGCAGTCTCTATCTCATTGATCTGGAAATTCTTCTCGAACTGCTCAGGAGCGAGCACGCCGCTGCCGGTCCACTTCGAGGTGCATCGCAACGCCGGTAATCTGGCCGATGATCTCTACCTCTTCCGGGTAACGGAATTGAATGGGCGGGGTTTGCGAGGAGGGATGCGGTTGCACGGTCAGAATTTTCTCGCTTAGCCAACACCAACCGCAGGCATATCCCGTCCGGTGTTCGAGGAAATAGATGGGCCGCTCCTGCTCGTTGTTCCAGCCGGACATTACGATCTTTCGTTTTGTTTCGTCGATCACCACCAGCGATCCGGGCAACAAAACGGGATACATCGACCAATCGTCGGCTCCGATGAACGCGTACCGGTGATTCTTCAGGTCGAGGCCTTCGAGCAACATCAAGGGGAGCTTGCCCCACTTCGAAATCAAACGGCTGAGATAGGTGGTTTTGCGGAGATCGACGCCCGGGTCGAGCGCCAACGGAACCTGAATATCGCCGTGGCCGTTGGCTTGAAAGTCGATCATGTGGGTCTTGGGGATCTCGACCGACGCCGCGTCGGAGGCCAGCGAAGCGACGCTAACTCCATACCATTCGAGCACTTCGAGAATATTCAACCGGTAGATGGCGCAAAGGCTATACAAGCGGTAAATGCTGGGAACGGTGCCTTTGTTCTCGATATCGGCGAGGCGGCTGAGGGCGATCGAGAATTCGTCGTTCGAGTGGCGCTGGGCGATGCGCTGCGAGTATTCCTCGACGTCGCGGTAGCGCAGGTTCAGGCCCTCGCGCGCCCGCTTCAGCTTTTGGCCGGCGTCGTCCATGATAAAGTTCCCTTGGGCGACAGGGGGAAGGCGGCGGGAGAGTGCGGGCGAAAAAGAATTCGCCGCCGGTTATTCCTGTTCCGAATCCGAATTATATCGGTCAGACGATCCGAGCACAAGGGAACAGAATTCGCCCGATTTGTTCCGAATTCGGAACAAGGTAGAGACAAATATGGGAAACTCCGAACGGCAAAGCCGCCCCCGAAGACTAATTATCGGCGTAAGTGGCGCTAGCGGAACGATTTACGCGTTACGCCTCCTCGAAAAGCTCAATCGGCACACAAATCTCGAAACGCACCTCATCTTGACGCGCGGCGCCGAACGTACGGCCTATCTGGAAACCGGCAAACTGGCCAAAGACTTCAAGGCCCTCGCTACGCACAGTTATCCACTCGAAGATATCGGCGCAAAGCTCGCTTCCGGTAGTTTTTTGACGGATGGAATGATCGTCGCGCCCTGTTCCATCCACACGATGTCGGCGATCGCGGCGGGCATCAGCTCCAATTTGCTGATTCGGGCGGCGGATGTCACCCTGAAAGAACGGAGACCCCTCATATTGATGGTGCGGGAAATGCCGTTTCATCTCGGACATTTGCGGACCATGACGGCTCTCGCCGAGATGGGCGCGATCATCGCTCCGCCGGTGCCGGGTTTTTATCACAATCCGCAAACCGTCCTCGATTTGGTGGACCATTGTGTGGAACGAGTTCTCGATCTGGCCGGATTTCCGGCCGAAAACGCCCGCCGCTGGGACCCGGAATGGCAAACAAAAGCACCATAAGAGGCCAAAAAAGGCGCGAAACGATCGCTTTTCAGGGCGAATTGGGGGCGTTTAGCCAACAGGCGGCCCGCCAGTTCTTCGACCGCGAGCCCGATCTTTTGCCGTGCGAACGGTTCGAGCAGGCGTTTGTCGCCTTGCGCGACGGGTTGGCGAGCGGGGCCGCGATCCCGATGGAGAACACCCTGCACGGGTCGGTTCACGAAAACTACGATCATTTGTTGCATTTCGATGTCCGCATCGTGGCGGAAACCCAAGTTCGCATCGTGCATAACCTGATCGCCCCTCCAGGGGTACACCTACGGGACGTAAAGCAAGTGTACTCCCATCCTGTGGCGTTGAATCAGTGCCTAAAGTTTCTCGCCGCTCACCCCGGACTGCGCCGGGAATCGTACTACGACACGGCGGGCAGCGTGAAGATGCTGATGGAAACCGGCCGGCGGGACGCGGCGGCGATTGCGTCGGCGGTGGCGGCGGAGACCTACGGGGCTAAGATCCTCAAGAAATCGATCGAGGACGACCGGGCGAACTTTACGCGGTTCTTCTTGCTGCGGCGGCCGGACTGGAAGGTACCGCCGATCGAGGGTCCGGCGAAAACGTCGCTGGTGCTGGCGGTGAAGAACTCTCCGGGATCGCTATTCCGGGCGCTGGCCGCGCTCGCCCTACGCGACATCTCGTTAAGCAAGATCGAATCGCGCCCGCGCCGCGGTTCTCCGTGGGAGTACCTGTTTTATCTCGATCTAGCCGGGCATCCGGGCGAACCGAAAGTCGCTTATGCCTTGCGGCATCTCGAAGAAATGGCGTCGATGATGCGGGTACTGGGCAGCTATCCAGCGGCGCGGTAGCCCTTAGGGACTCGCCCGCAAAACGGAGTGCGCAAGCGCACCCTTTGCGGGCTACCCACCCGCGATCGCGCCTACTACGAGGAACGTTTCCCGACCGGCAACTACTTCCGGGGGCAAGATCGCGTCCGGCGGGTCGTGCGAGTAGTCCAGGCCGCAGGCGAAGAAGCGGAGGAATGGGCGGCGGAGACCCGTGGCGGGATCGCGGATCGTGCCGCGCAGCATCGGATAGCGAGCTTCGATGGCGTCGATTAATGCCCGCTGCGTGACGGGAGGCGGAACTTCGATTTCGATCTCCATCCCCACCCCCGCCAAGTTCCGCAGGTGGTAAGGTAACGCGACCTTGATCCCAGAGGGGATCACGCTAGCGTTTGCACCTCGACCGAGAGAACGGCCGGAAGATCGCGAACGATGGGGAACCAGCGATCGCCCGCGTCGCGCGTGGCGTAGACTTGCCCGCCGGTGGTTCCGAAGTAGACTCCGCACTGATCGAGGGAATCGACCGCCATGGCCTCTCGCAGGACGTTGACGTAGCAATCGCGTTCCGGCAGCCCGTTGCCGAGCGCCTCCCATTCGCCACCGCCCGTGCGGCTGCGATACACGCGCAACTGGCCGTCGGGCGGGAAATGCTCCGAGTCGTTTTTGATCGGCACGACGTAGATCGTTTCCGGCTCGTGCGCATGGACGTCGATCACGAACCCGAAATCGGTGGGCAGATTGCCGCTCACCTCGCGCCAGTTGTCGCCCGCGTCGTCGGAGCGCATCACGTCCCAGTGCTTCTGCATGAAAAGGGTCTGCGGGCGCGACGGGTGCAGAGCGATGCGGTGGACGCAGTGGCCCACCTCGGCGTTGGGATCGGGGATGTACTGAGAAACCAGCCCGCGATTGATGGGTTTCCAGGTGACGCCGCCGTCGTCCGTGCGGAACGCGCCCGCCGCCGAGATGGCGATGTAAACGCGCTTGGGGTCGGAAGGGTCGCGGACGATCGTGTGCAGGCACATGCCGCCCGCTCCGGGCTGCCATTGAGGTCCGGAACCGTGGCCGCGCAGGCCGGAAAGCTCGGTCCAGGATTGACCGCCGTCGGTAGTGCGGAAAATCGCGGCGTCCTCCACACCGGCCAGCGCTTCGTCGGGATCGGTAAGCGACGGCTCAATATGCCAGACGCGCTTGAACTCCCAAGGGTGCGGGGTTCCGTCGTACCACTGATGCGTGCCGGGTACGCCGTCGTAGGCGAAGGTATTGCCCACGGCGCTCCAGGTTTTGCCGCCGTCGTCCGAACGCTGGATCATCTGCCCGAACCAGCCCGAACACTGCGACGCGTAGATGCGATTGGGAGCCACGGGCGAGGCTTTCATGTGGTAAATCTCCCAGCCCGCGAAGTGGGGGCCGGAAACGGACCAGTTCTCGCGCTTACCGTCCGATTCGAGAATGAACGCGCCCTTGCGCGTGCCGACGAGGACTCTGACGGAACTCATGTCGTCCCCAGTCTACTTCAGTGGGACTGAAATCGGAGTGCGCTCGCCACAGATCATCGCACTTCACGGCAAAATTTGCACAGTTTGGTAGCGGTGCACGCGCCATATTTTGTTAACAACAGGGTGCAGCCCGGTCAGGCTGCTGGTCACTACGCCATCCACGGCTAGAGATTATCCAAGGGACGAGCCAACAGAGCGGTCTGGGCCAGACCGTTTTTGTACGCTTGATACCGCCAACCGAAGTCGCCCATAAACCGATATATGGAGTCGGGCAGCGGTGACTTGGCCATCGTTTCAACCGCTTCTAGCGAGATCGGCCGGCCGTTCGCTAGACACTCCGCCGCCAAGTCGAGCGCCCGCTTGACGTGCTCGGCCGGGCCATGTTGCGCATCGAGCGGAACCATTGGATCGATTGCGGCTCCGCCGCCGAGCGGCAATCCGCCGGCCCATTCGTAACCGGATCTCCGGGCGAAATGACGCGCGATCCGCAATGCAGTCCGGTTATGCTCAGGTTCGGGAAAGCCGCAATTGACCAGCACCGCGAATCGCCCAGCAGCTGGCGTTCCCGCACGGACACGGGCCACGTTTTCGAGCGCGCGGGTGGCCAGCGCCGGAAACGAATCCACATAAAGGGGCGTCACGAGCACCAACAAATCCGCATTCGCAAGGCCACGGGCCGTCGCTAGAGCCTTCTCGTCGTGCAGGAACTCGGTAGCAAAATGAATTTCGGTGGCCACGCCGGCAGCGACGAGCCGGGCGCCGAGCGCACGAGCCATGGTCTCCGAAGCGCTCGTCCCTTTGATCTTCGCGCTTCCGACGACAATAGCGGCGCGGCGCGGATGCCCCAGTTCGGTTAGTCCTGGCGCTCCGGTGGCAGCCTCGATCAAGTCCCGGCGCAACGAGGCGCGGCCCACGATGGTGGAGCCGGGGGTGGCCGTCGAGGCGAGCATCGACCGAATGGCGGTCGGCCAGTCGGCTTCGCCGGTATCGTCCACTACGGCGGCTCCCGCGAGGGGCGCGAGCAGATTGAGAGCGTTGGCGTCGGCCAGTGCGCACCAGGTCTCCATCGCATCTAGATCGGCCACCGGCATCCAGCCGAGCGCGAAAAAGTTCGCTGTACGCTCATAGCGGGCTTTGTGGTGGGTGAGCGATGCACGTTTTTCAAAGAACGGCGAAAGGAGACAAATCAACCGGTCCTGCGCCCGTTTGAGGGTGTAGCTGTGCCCGCCGAAAGTGACTGCGTCGAGCACGACGAGATGGGCCGCGTCGTGGATGGCGCTGAGGATCGCTCCCTCGGCGTCATGCGCGCGGCACCGGCCCGGCGTTTTGACCCAACAGTCGAATTCGCCCTGGCAGTAGGCCAACTTTGTGGCGGATAACTCGAACAAACGGATATCGGTCTCACCGGATTGGCGCAACTCCGCCTCAAGCAGAGCAGCTAGTTTCTGGAGAGAGACGAATTCGGGTCCAGCGGCGGAGAGAATTACGGTGGACACACCGCAATCATAGCTAGCACCGGCATCCAGCCGCTAGAAGAACAGATACTTCCGCCACTGCACGTCGGCGTTGCCCAGCAGCCGCATGAGATGGCGCGAAGTATGCATCGAAAAAGGGCGAGGCGGGCGAAGCAATTTCATGCCCGCTTCGTCGGGAGTCCGGTTGCCTTTGCGGTTGTTGCAAGGATTGCAACTGGCGACGAGGTTTTCCCACGTCGTCTCGCCGGCGCGGCTGCGCGGGATCACATGATCGAGCGTCAGCTCGCCCGATGGCAGCACCTTGTGGCAGTACTGGCACGTGTAGCGGTCCCGCATCAGGATGTTCTTGCGCGAGAGCGCGCGGCTTTGGTGCGGGATGCGGCGGTATTCGAGCAGCCGGATGACGCTCGGGACGCTAAGCGCCTTGCGCGCGGAAGCGACCGAGTGCGGCGACATCTCTTCGGCGGAAGCGACGCCTTTCAAAACCAGAACGAGAGCGCGGCGGGCCGCGCAAATGTTGATCGGCTCGTAGCTGGCGTTCAGCACCAGGACGGGCCGGTGCAGGCGGTCGCGGTCGTGACGGTGGTGGTGAATGGTTTGCATGTCAGGCTCCCGTGATAGCGGCGCGGCCGAGATCGGCGGCGCGATACTGCCGTGAGACAAGTTCGGGCTGGCGGCGGTCTACACGCGCCAGAGTAACGACGGAGACCGAAGCCGCTCCGGCCCGGCGCAAGGCTTGCGCGCAAGAAGCGGCGGTGGCTCCGGTAGTCAAAACATCGTCGACCAAAAGGATGCGTTTCCCCGCCACGGCGGCGGGGTTGGAGACGGCGAACGCTCCCGCGACATTCTTACGGCGCATCGCGTGCGTCAGTCCGGCCTGCACAGCGGTGCGTTTGGCGCGGCGGACGGCGGCAATTCGGGGAATCCCGATCCTCCGGGAGAGTTCCCGCGCCAGCAGATCCGACTGGTTGAAACCGCGCATCAAACGCTTCCACCAGTGGAGCGGCAACGGGACGATCGCGTCGAATTCGCGGCCGGCCGGCAGGGCGCGCAGCAGCAACTCGCCCAAGGGACCGGCGAGCGGGCGAACGCCCCGATACTTAAACGCGTGAATCAGCGTGCGCAACTCGCCTTCGTAGGACCCGAAGCTAAACGACGCCTGGTAAGCGATCGCCCCGGAGCGGCATAACGCACAACGGCCATCCGGGCGCAGGGGATAGTCGCTGAGATACGGAGTCTGGCAATCGGAGCAAGCGAATTCGGCGGCCAGCGGCTGGGGCGCGGCGAGGCAACGCGCGCAAACCGGGATTCTCGAAAGATTATCGAGGGCGATACCGCAAACGGCGCAATCCTCGGGAAAGACGGAGTTAAAAAGGCGCGCAAATTCCCGTGCGATGCGTTGGGGCATCGTATCTGGCCCGGCGAACGCCGGGGACCTCCGACTTATCTCGGTTGGGTCAAAAGGGAAATCGCACCCCCTAAATCGCAGTATAGCCGTTTTGCTCGAAACAAGAAAAGCCGAAAATGTTTCAATCGGCGCCGGGCGTACCCTGGAAAGGTGAGAGCTTGGCTATTGGCGATAACGGTGGTTGGCGCGGTTCGGCCGGCGGCGGCGCAACCCAAAATCGGACTCATCGACTTCTACGGCGAGCGCAAGACCTCGTCCGATCGGGTGTTGAAAGCGGCGGGCGTGAAGGTGGGCGATCCCCTGCCTCCATCGAAGCTCGATATCGAAGAGCGCATCGAGGCGTTGCCGAACGTCGTGCGCGCCCATGTCGAGGCGGCGTGCTGCACGGCGGGCGGCGGAGCGGTTCTCTACCTTGGCATCGAAGAGCGCGGCGCACCGCACTTCCCGTTCCGCGTCGCGGCGGAGTATTCCGAAGAGGCGCGAGCCGACGCCCCGGCGCTTTTGGGCGACGCTCCGGCGACGCAGGAAACCGTGGAGGCGCTGCAAATGGCGGCGCAGGATCCCGACCCGGTGGTGCGCGCGGCGGCGGTCCGGGGATTGGTGCGCATTTCGGCGACGCCCGGATTGCAGGTGCTGCCGACGTGGATCGTCGAGATGCTGAACTCGGTGGTGTACTCGGACCGGCAAGCGGCGGTGGAAGCGCTGCTGAAACTCACCGAATCAGGCGACGCGGTTTTGATCGGCAAAATACGCGAAACGGGATTCGATTCGCTGGTCCAGATGGCGCGCTGGAAGCACCTGCCGCACGCGCTGCCTCCTTACCTGCTGCTGTGCCGGATTGCGGGGATCGGCGAGGCGGAGGCGCAATCGACCTGGTCGGTGGGCGAGCGCGACAAAATCGTCGCACGAATCGTTAAGAGCGCAAAGCGAAAATGAACCGGCGGGAAATGCTGGCGGCGATGACGGCGCAGGCCGCGGGGGGAATCGCGATCGTCGATCCGCACGTGCACGTATTCCGGCGCGATCCCGAGTTCCCTTATGCCGAAGGGCGGCCGGTTCCACCGGTGGACCATCCGCCGGAAGAACTGCTCGCTCTAATGGACGCGAATCGCGTGGCGAAGGCGGTGATTATCCAGGTGTCGCACTACATGTTCGACAACCGGTTCCTGATCGCAGCGGTGAAGCGCTACCCGGACCGCTTCGTCGGCGTCTGCCGCGTCGATCCAAGATTGCCCGAAGCGCCGGATCGACTGTCGAAGCTCGTCGCGGATCACGGCATCCAGGGCTTACGGTTGGTGCCGGACGAAGCGGGTTGGTTCGGCGATCCCGCACTCATGCTTCCGCTGTGGAAGCGTTGCGAGGATTTGCGGATCGCGATGGGGCTGCTGTCGCGAGTGGCGTTCCTGCCGCAAGCGGCGCGGTGGATCGAGCGTTGCGCGGAACTGAACGTCGTCGTCGATCACATGGCGGACTCGCCGCTGGGACAGATGGAAGATTTGGCCAAGCTGCTCTCGCTGGCACGTTATCCGCGCGTATTCGTGAAACTGTCGCACCTGTGGTCGCTGTCGAAACAAGACTTTCCTTGGCGCGACGGGCACGATCAGGTGAAGCGCGTCTACGACGCCTTCGGTCCACAGCGAGTGATGTGGGCGAGCGATTGGCCGGTGTCGCTGGCTCGCGCGAGCTATGCCCAAACCATCGCGGCGTTTCGCGACGAGATGAGCTTTTTCAATGCGGACGATCGACGCTGGCTGTTCGGCGGCACCGCTCGGCGGGTGTGGCGGGTTTAGTCTTCCCAACTGAGCAGGCGGAGGCCGGGGACGCGCTGGAACTCGGCGACGTTGCGGGTGATGAGCGTAGCTTGACGGGACAAGGCGGTGGCGGCGATCAGCATGTCGTGATCGCCGATGAGTTGGCCTTTCCGCTTCAAATTGGCGCGGATTTCGCCATAGGTTTCGGCGGCTCCGGCATCGAAGGGGATGGTTGGGTAAGGCTCGAAGAAGCCTGCCAACTTCGCCAGTTCGGATTCGACTCGATCGCTATTCTCGGCACCAAAGTACAGTTCCGCGCGTACTATCGAAGGAACAGCGACTAGGTGCCTGGGTAGGGATTCCAGTAACTGGATCGCACTTTCCCGTTGGCGCATCGCCTTGACGCAAAAATCGGAATCGAGGAAGTACATCACCAGGTAAGTTTGGCGTCGTCTTCCGGAGTTGGCGGCGGATCGTCGGGTAACTCAAAGTCGTCGGACAAGGGATTGGCGCGAATAAAGTCGAAGTATCCGATCGGCCATCCCTTTTCATCAGTCGCCGGAGTGACCTGCTTGGCAATGTACTTCGACAGGGAAAGTCCTTCTTTCCTTGCCTTCCGCCGCAAGTCTTCGGCCACGGCGTCGGGCACGTAAAAATAGAGCTGGGCCATATTCCGAACCTAGCACATATATGTGCAGTACTGTGCCTAGTGCCCTTCGGCTTCGAGGAACCGCTCTGCTTCGATGGCGGCCATGCAGCCCGCGCCTGCGGCTGTAATCGCTTGACGATAAACGCGATCCTGGACGTCGCCCGCGTGGAAGACGCCTTTGATGTTGGTCCTCGCCCCGCCGTGTGACACGATGTAACCCTCTTCGTCTAGATCGAGTTGCCCCACGAACGGCTTTGTGTTCGGAATATGCCCGATGGCAACGAAGAATCCGGAAACGTCTTGCCGCCAAGTCTCGCCGGAAACCAGGTTCTTGAGCGTCACCGCCGAGACCGCGCCCTTGTCGATATCGTGGACATCTTCGACGACTGTGTTGGTCAGCCACTTGATCTTGGGATTGGCTCTCGCCCGGTCGAGCATAATCTTCGACGCCCGGAAATGATCGCGCCGGTGAACGATGGTGACTTCGCTGGCAAAGCGGGTCAGAAAGTTCGCCTCTTCCATCGCGGAATCGCCGCCGCCCACCACCATCACCTTCTCGTTGCGGTAGAAGGCTCCGTCGCAAGTGGCGCAACTCGACACGCCCTTGCCGACGAGCTTCTTTTCGTTCTCGAGACCGATCCAGCGGGCGGAGGCGCCACTGGCGACAATCACTGTGCGCGCTTCCACCCACTCGCCGTCGATCGACAGTCGAAACGGCCGCTTCGATAAGTCGGCCTCGACCACGGTGCCCCAACGGTATTCCGCGCCGAAACGCTGCGCCTGCTTCTTGATGTTCTCGACGAGTTCGGGCCCCATGATGCCTTCGGGGAAGCCCGGAAAGTTTTCGACATCGGTGGTGATCGAGAGTTGTCCGCCGGGTTCGTGCCCTTCGAGGACCAGCGGCTTCAGTCCCGCGCGGGCGGTATAGACGGCGGCGGTGTTTCCGGCGCAGCCGGATCC
Organism: Bryobacteraceae bacterium; assembly: GCA_033763835.1. GTDB lineage: Bacteria > Acidobacteriota > Terriglobia > Bryobacterales > Bryobacteraceae > JAPKYZ01. Next base: position 11,318 of record JANRJS010000018.1, read on the forward strand.
GATAATCACGACATTCTGCATTTGTTTAAGCGCGCACAACGGACTGACCGCTAGTGGCGGCCAGCTTGTGCGCTTGTCACTCTCTAATTTAAAGGATGAGCTACAGCGCCGAAACGATGCGGTTGGCGGCGAACGCCGCTCCGTAAGCCAACGCGAGCATATAAACGAACTGGACGATGGGCCATTTCCAGCCGCCGGTTTCGCGGCGCACCACCGCGACGGTGGACATACATTGCATCGCAAACGCGAAAAACATCATCAGCGCCGCCGCACCGCCGGGCGTTAAATCGCGCTTGAGCGTGTCGCGCAAGTTGAGATTGCCCTCGCCCTCCGGGTCGTCGGCATCCTCGATTCCGTAGATCGTGCCGAGCGTCGCGACAATCACCTCGCGCGCGGCGAGCGACGAGAGCAGTCCGACGCCGATTCGCCAATCGAAGCCGAGCGGTTGGATGGCGGGCTCGATCGCCTTGCCGATTTGCCCGGCGATCGATTTCTCGACGGGCGGCGCTTGCCCGTTTTCGAGCGGCAAGCTCGCCAGCAGCCACAGCACCACCGTGGTCGCGAGAATCACCGTGCCCGCGCGGCGCAGGAAAACTTTCGCACGATCGACCAGCCGGAGGCCCAGCGAACGAACGGTCGGCCAACGGTACGTCGGCATTTCGAGGAGAAACGGAACGGGATCGCTTTTCAAGATCGAAGACTTGAGCAAGCGCGCCGTGCCGAACGCCGCCGCCGCTCCAACGACGTACATCGCGGCAAGCGCCGCGGCCTGTACCCATGCGCCGCCCGGAACGAACGCGGCGATCAACAGAGTGTAAATCGGCAACCTCGCCGAGCACACCATAAACGGGGCGACGAGGATGGTGGCGAGACGGTCCCGCGTCGATTGAATCGTGCGCGCGCCCATAATCGCCGGGATCGCGCAGGCCAAGGCGGAAACTAGCGGAATCGCGGCCTTGCCCTGCAACCCCGCCTTCGCCAGCCAACGATCGGAAATGAGCGCCGCGCGCGCCATATAGCCGGAATCTTCGAGAATTCCAATGAACAGCGACAGAATCAGAATCTGCGGCAGAAAGACGACGACGCTGCCTACGCCGCTCCAGACGCCGTCGATCAGGAGTCCGCGCCAGAGCGTATTGGGCAGGCGGGCGGACAGCCATTCGCCGCTCTCCGCGATGAGGCTTTCGACGAAGTCCATGGCGGGAGCGGCGCCCGCGAAGACGGTCCACCAAATCGAGGCGAGGACCAGCAGCAGGATCGCCGGCCCCCAGGCGCGATCCAGCAGAACGCGATCCAACCGGCGGGTCCATTCGGGCGGAGCGGGCGCGGCGTAGTGCGAAGAAGTCGCCACTTGCGCGGCCCAGCGGCGGGTTTGCGGAACGTCCTGGATTACGGGCAGCGAAGTGCCGCGATGCACTTCGGGCGGATGCTCGAGAAAATGCGCGACGTGCTCGATGCCGTCGCCGCGCGAGGCGCTGATTAGGGCCACGGGCGCGCCCAGTTGCGCCGCCAGCAACTTGGAATCGACGCTGCCGCCGCGTGCGCGCAGTTCGTCGGACATGTTGAGCAGGACCATCGACGGCAAACCCAGTTGCAACACAGGAGCGACAAACGCTAGGTTGCGGCCGAGGTTGGTGGCGTCGAGAACGACCAATACGGCGTCGGGCCGGCCGAGGTCTCCAAAGCCGGTTTTGAGAACGTCGTGGGTGACGCGTTCGTCTTCGGTCCGCGGGTCGAGACTATAGACGCCGGGGAGATCGATCAGATCCACCGCGCCGTGACCGTTGAGCAGCGCGCGCCCCAGATGGCGTTCGACGGTAACGCCGGGGTAGTTGGCGACTTTTTGGCGAAGCCCGGTCAGCCGGTTGAAAAGCGTCGATTTGCCGGAATTCGGCGGTCCAACCAGGGCCACCAGACGGCGTTGCATGGTCTAGCCGAGGATCAACCGCAAGGCGGTTTCGCGGCGAAGCGCAATCTCGGTACCATCCACGCGATACACGCGAGGATCGCCGCCGGGAGCCGCCGTTCCGGCCTCGACGATCGCGCCGGGCAGAAAGCCCATCAGCATCAGGTGATCGCGAAAGCCGTCCTCGAAATCGATCCGCTCGATGCACCCGCTTTCCGAAGGGCGGAGATCGGCGAGCGACCGCGCGCCGTTGACACTCATTTGCAAGCCTTAGGATAGCGCGAAGCGCGGGCGGGCGAGAGGACGGCGAATTGGCGGGGTAGTGCTACACTCTCGGCGTGGCCGTCACGGCGATGGCTCGGGTCTACTCGGCGCAGAAGGCCTGCAGCACGGCGAAAGTTACCCCAAAGCAATTGAAAGTCTGGCGAGAGCTGGGGCTGGCTCCACGCGAGGAAGAGTTCGGCGAAAGCGGCTTGCAACGGCTTTTCAGCCTCGCTTCCGCCGAGGCGGCGGGCCTGCGCAAGACGCGTCTGGCGAAAGCGGTCGATTGGGTGGAGAACACGCTGGGATATCCCGTCGAGTCCGTCCGATTCGCTCGCGGCAAGCGGGCCGCCTTCGTCAAGGTGGACGGATACGAGTTCCGGCTCTTCAGCGATCAGTTGAATTTCGCGTTCTCGAACGGACCCCAGATCGCCTCGCCGCCGCCGGAGCCGCCCGCCGCCGCGCGCAAACGCCGCGAAGAAGCGGAAAGACACTTCCAGCACGGCCTGGAACTCGAGCAGCGCGGCGCGCCGTTCAACGAGATCGTCGCCGCGTACCGGCAAGCGGCGGAACTCGACGAGAAATCGGCCGGCGCCTGGGTAAATCTGGGGACGCTGTACTTCAATGCGCGGATGTGGCGGGAAGCGGAACGGCACTATTTGAAGGCCCTGGAGGCGGACCGCGATTATCCCTTGGCGCATTTCAATCTCGCAAACCTCTATGACGAGCGCGGCGAGCGCAAGCGAGCCTTCGAGCATTACGAAGAGGCCTTGCGATTGAAGCCGGGCTACGCCGACGCGCATTACAACTTAGCCCTGCTGCTGCAATCCACCGGGCAGATGATGAAAGCGATGAAGCACTGGCGGACGTACCTCAAGCTCGACCCCGGAAGTTCCTGGGCGGCGATCGCCAGGCGCGAAATGAAGAAGTTGCAGCAGGCGGCGTTAGTCGAAGGTGCGCGCGGCAAGGAAGACAGCGCCTAAATCCAAAGCCCTCCGTAGTAAACTCACAGTTTGAGCCGTATTTCACTCGCCTTTCGCGCATTCTTCAGTTTGCTTTCGAGCGGTAAGCTTCCCGACGATGTGGCCGTAGCCCTGGGATTGGTGCCCCGGGTGGCCGCGAAGCCGCAAGCCGCGTCCGCCACGAAAGCGTCCGACGGGGCGCTGCAACTGCTGGGCATCCTTCAGCGCGACGCCCGATTAGTGGACTTCCTGATGGAAGACATTTCCGCCTATTCCGACGATCAGGTCGGCGCCGCGGTACGCGGCATCCACGAGCAGAGCCGAAAGGCCGTCATGCAATACCTGAAGCTGTCGCCGGTGATCGACGGGGTGGAGGGCGCGTTTACCAAAACGCCCGCCGACGCGCAATCCGTCAAACTGACCGGTAATGTTCCGCCGGACGGTCAAGCGGCGGGCGGGGTGCTCCGGCATCGCGGCTGGAAGGTGGATTCCGTTCATCTTCCGAACGTCCCAGCCAAAACCAACCTGAGCATCCTCGCTCCGGCCGAATTGGAAATCGAATAGGCGACGCCGCAACGAAATGGTAGTTGGAATCGATCTGGGAACCACCCACAGCGGAGTCGCGTATTCCCGCGATGACGCGGTTTCCGGTTTTGCGATCGCGCAACCGGTAGCGCCGGGCGAAGTTCGCGAAGAGGCGTTACTGCCGTCGTTCTTGTATATCCCCACGCCGCAGGAAGCGGCGGGCGAGCGCTACCTCGTAGGCCGTTACGCGCAAAAACGCGGCGCGGAAACGCAAGGCCGTCTGGTGTCTTCGGCGAAGAGTTGGTTGTCCTACGCGCAGGTGGATCGCACCTCCGCGCTGCTGCCGTTGAGCGCGCCGGAAGGCATCGAAAAGATCTCGCCCGTGGCCGCGTCGCGCGAGTTTCTCGCGCACATCCGTCGGGCATGGGATGCGGCGAACGAAGACGCGCCACTGACGCAGCAGAAGGTGGTGGTGGGCGTGCCCGCATCGTTCGACGCGGTGGCCCGGGAACTGACTACCCTCGCCGCGAAAGAGGCCGGATACCCGGACGTCACGCTGCTCGAAGAGCCGCAGGCGGCATTCTACGCCTGGATCGCCGCTCACGAAGATTGGCGCGAACGCGTTCGTCCCGGCGACACGATTCTCGTGGTCGATATCGGCGGCGGCACCACGGATTTCACGCTGATCGCCGTTCGCGACGAACGCGGGGATATGACGCTCGAACGCATCGCGGTGGGCGATCATATTCTGCTCGGCGGCGACAACATGGACTTGGCGCTGGCCCGAGTAGCGGCGGCGAAGCTCGCGGGCAAGCTCGACATGGCGCAGTTCCAGACGCTGTGGCAGCAATGCCGCATCGCGAAGGAACATTTGCTCGACGACGCGTACCCGAAGGACGAGTACACTGTCGCCGTAGCCGGCCGGGGGTCGAGCCTGGTGGGCGGCACGCTACGCGCATCGCTCACGCGCGCAGAGGTGACGGCGGCGGTGGTCGACGGATTTTTCCCGATGGTCGCGCGCGACACCGTACCCGAGCGCGGACGCCGCGCCGCACTGGCCGAAATCGGATTGCCCTATGCGGCCGACGCTCGCGTGACGGCGCACTTGGCGGACTTCTTGCGTCGGGCGAAAGTCGCGCCGACGAAAGTGTTGTTCAACGGCGGCGTGTTGAACTCGGGTGCGGTCCGCAAGCGCCTGCTCGAGTTTCTCGGCATCCCGCCGCTCGAAGGCGAAAACCTGATGCACGCCGTCGCGCGCGGAGCGGCGTTCTACGGAGCGGCGCGCGAAGGCAAAGGTATTCGCATTCGCGGCGGCGTGTCGCGCAGCTACTACGTGGGCATCGAAAGTTCGCTGCCCGCCGTGCCGGGATTGCCGCCCGCGCTGAAAGCCCTGGTCGTCGCGCCCTTCGGGATGGAAGAAGGATCGTCGGTGGCGTTTCCGGATCGCGAGTTCGGCATGATCACCGGCGAGAAAAGCGAGTTCCGGTTCTTCTCGTCGTCGCGCCACGATCCCGCGGGCGTGCTGTTCGACGAGCTTCCCGAAGGTCTCGAAGAAATGCCTCCGATGGAAGTGGAGTTGACCGGCGCGCCCGGCATGGTGCGGGTCACGCTCGAAACCGCGATCACGGAAACGGGGCAGCTCGAACTCTGGTGCGTGGCAAAGGACGGTCGGCGCTGGAAGCTGGAATTCAACGTGCGGGAGCGCGTGGCGTAGGACAGGGCGCATGTCGATGAGCGCAGCGAAGAGCATCAAGCAATGAACGTTGGCATCGATCTCGGCACCACGAACTCGGCGCTCGCCTACATCGATCCCGCCGAAGCGATGGACGCGGATTTCCCGCCGATCCACGTTCTCGAAATTCCGCAGACCGTCGCGCCCGGACGTGTGGAGCCGCGCCGCACGCTGCCTTCGTTTCTCTATCTCGACCAGAACGAGACGCACGCCGGGGCCTACGCGCGCGAGCAAGGGGCGCTCGCTCCCACACGATCCGTCTACGCCGCGAAGAGTTGGTTGTCGAACGCGGAAGTGGATCGCACGGCGAAAATTCTTCCGTGGGACGCGCCCGAATCGGGACGATTGTTTTCGCCCGTCGAGGTTTCGGCGAAGTACCTTTCGCAAATCGCGGCGGCCTGGCAAGCCAAGTTCGGAACGCCGGTCTCCGACGCGGACGTAGTGCTGACCGTGCCCGCGTCCTTCGACGAAGAGGCGCGCGCGCTCACCGTGCAGGCGGCGCACGAAGCGGGCCTTGGAACGGGCACCGGCAAGCTCACGCTGATCGAGGAACCGGCCGCGGCCTTCTATTCCTGGATCGCGAATCATCTGGCGCAATCGCGTAAGTCGCTCGTCGACGGCATGAACGTGCTGGTTTGCGATGTCGGCGGCGGTACCAGCGACTTCACGTTGATCCGCGTCAATCGCGACGGCGACCGTGTGGAGTTCACGCGCACGGCCGTCGGCAAGCATCTTTTGCTCGGCGGCGACAATCTCGATCTGACGCTCGCGTGGCTGGTGGAATCGAAGCTCGCGGAATCGTCGAAAGCGCAGCTCTCCTTGCGGCAGCGGAGCGCCCTTCGCCGGCAATGCGCGGCGGCGAAGGAGAAGCTACTCGCCTCCGAGACGCTCGCGAGCGTCGAGATCACGGTGCTGGGCGGCGGCACTTCCCTCATCGGTGGGACCCTCAAGACGCAGTTGCTGCGCGAAGAGGCGCTGGAACTCGCGCTCGATGGCTTCCTGCCGTTCTGCGCGTTGAGCGACAAGCCGCAAGACGAAAAGCGCAGCGTGTTTCGCGAACTCGGCCTGCCCTACGTCAGCGATCCGGCGGTGACCAAGCACCTCGCCGCGTTTCTCGAATCGGCGCACACGGCTCCGGACGCGATCCTGTTCAACGGCGGATTTTTCATCCCCGCGCTGCTGCGGGAACGTGTCGCGAAAGTGGTCGAAAGCTGGTACGGACGCGCGCCGGCGATTCTCGAAAATCAGGACCTCGATTTAGCGGTGAGCGTGGGCGCGGCGTACTACTCGCATGTTCGCGCCACGGGGCAAGGCGTGGTGGTTCGAGGCGGATTGCCGCGCACCTACTACATCGGCTTGAACGACGGGCGCGCCGTGTGCCTGGTCCCGCGTGGCAGCGAAGAAGGCTCGACGCTCGCGCTCGACCGCGACGGCCTCAGCTTGATCGCCAACAAGCCCGTGAGTTTCCGGTTGTACTCGTCGTTGACGCGGATCGACGACGCTCCGGGCGCGGTGATCGATTTACCGGAAGACGTTCACGAGCATGCGCCGCTCGACGCCGTGATTCGCTTCGGCAAACCCACCGAGCAGCGTCTGATTCCGGTGAAGCTCGGCGCGCGTTTGAGCGAAGTAGGGACGCTCGAAACCTGGGCCGACTCGAAGATCAGCGAGCATCGCTGGCGCTTGGAATTCCAGTTACGCAAAGCGCGCGAAGCGGCGGCATCGAGGCCCGCGGCTGTGGTGGCCGACGAAGCGCTCGCCGCCGCGGAACAAAAGATTCGCGGCGTGTTTCAAGGGGACGGCGCTCCGGAAGCGTTGCCGGCGCAGTTGGAACAGACGCTCGGATTGGGGCGCGGAGCGTGGCCGCTCTCCGCGATTCGGCGGCTGGCGGACGTCTTCCTCGAATGCGCCAAAGGCCGCGAGCGTTCCGCGCAGCACGAACTGCGTTGGCTGAATCTGGCGGGGCTGTGCTTGCGCCCGGGATTCGGCTATCCCGGCGACGACTTGCGGATCGAGCAAGCGCGGCGGGTCTACGCCGGCGGTCTCGCCTTTCCCAGCGCCGTGCAGAACGAAAGCGAGTGGTGGATTTTTTGGGGCCGCGTGGCGGGCGGTCTCAATCGCAATCAACAGGCCGACATTTATCAGCGTCTGTCCGGTTATCTCGGCGCGCGCGGCAAGAAAACGGTGCGCGTCAATTCGAGCTTGCTGCGCGAGATGTTTCGCTGCGCCTCGTCGCTCGAACTTTTGCCGAACGGCGTCAAGACGGATTTAGGCGAGACGCTCGTCAAGGGCGTCGCGGCCAGCGACCGGCAGGCGAGCGACTTATGGTGCCTCTCGCGCATCGGCGCGCGGCAGTTGTTCTACGGCCCGAATAATCAGGTGCTGCCGCCCGCCACCGTCGAACGCTGGATCGGCGCCATCGCGAAGCTCTCGCGCGCCGAAGACGCACTGGTGGCGATGGCCCGTGTGACCGGCGACGCGGCCCGCGACGTGTCCCCGGCGACGCTCGCACTCGTGAAGCGCACGCTCGGCGATCAAGCGGAGCGGCTCGAGAAAGCGGAAGCGGATTTCGGACGCGTGTTCGGCGAAGAGTTGCCGAGCGGCTTGGTCATTGCGCCACGGACCGCGGCGGACGATGAATGAGCGGGAGCTGGTCGCGAACCTCGCTCGCCATTCGCCGAAAATTGGCGACGATTGCGCGGTAATCCCCAACGGCCGCACCGATCTGCTGGTCACCACCGATCAATACATCGAAGACGTTCACTTTCGCCGCAGCACACACACCGCTCGTCTGATCGGTTGGAACGCGATCGCGCGCGGACTCAGTGACATTGCGGCCATGGGTGGCGATCCGAATTTTGTCTTCGTATCCGTAGCGTTGCCCGCGTGGGCGAACGCGCGGTTCGCCGATGGGTTCTTCGCCGGCGTGCGCGAGCATGGCGTGGAACTCGCGGGCGGCGATCTGTCGCATGCGGACAAGCTTTACTGCGACGTGACGGCGCTCGGGTCCGTCCCTCGCGGCAAAGCCGTGTTGCGCCGCGGCGCGCGGCCCGGCGACTTCCTCTACGTCAGCGGCCCGCTCGGCAAGCCGAAGCGCCGCATCGTGCCGCGGCTCGATCTGGCGAAGCTCATCCGGCGTTCCGCGAGCGCCTGCATGGACCTAAGCGACGGACTCTCGCTCGATCTGGCGCGCCTGTGCGAAGCGTCGAACTGCGGCGCGGAACTTGCCGGCATTCCCGTAGCGCGCGGGGCGACGCTCGAGCAAGCGCTGCATGGCGGCGAAGATTACGAACTGTTGTTCACGTCTTCGCGGCGGCTCGATTTTCCGGCGATCGGAAGCGTCGTCGCGAAGAGAGGTGTGCGGCTCCACGGACGCCCCCTGGCCGCCAGGGGCTATGATCATTTCTCGAAATGAAGATCGAAGAGTTGTCCTATGGCGCGTGGCCGCGCGCCTACCGGATATCGAACGGCACAGCGGAAGTAGTGGTAACGGCGTCCGCCGGTCCGCGCATCGCGCATTACGGGTTTGTCGGCGGACAAAACTTCTTCAAAGTTTTCCCGGACGGTAAGGGGTTCAATCACCGGTCGGCGCTTGGCGAGTGGTTCATCATGGGCGGCCATCGCTTGTGGGCCGCGCCGGAGTTGGTCCCGGCGACCTACCACCCGGACAACGATCCCGTCGAAATCGAAGTCCACGCGGACGGACTCACCGCGACTCCGCCACCCGAGCGCGCTTCGGGTCTCCAGAAACAAATCGCGGTGAAGATGCTTGAAACGGGAACGGCGGTGGATGTCGTGCACCGGATCACTAACATCAACGGCTATCCCGTCGAGATCGCCGCGTGGGTGCTCACCGTAATGACTACCGGCGGCTTAGGCGTCACCGGGTTTCCGCCGCGCGGCACGCATCCCGAAGTGCTGCCGCCGACCAATCCGTTGATCATGTGGGCGTTCACCGATTTCGAGGACCCGCGCTGGAAGATCACGAAGAAGTATCTGACGCTCCGGCAGGACCCGGCAATCTCGTCGCCACAGAAGCTCGGGCACTTCAACGCGGACACTTGGGCGGCGTATCTGCTGAAGGGCGAGGCGTTCGTGAAGCGCTACCGGGCCGATCCGGCGAAACCCTATCCCGACTTCGGCGCGAGCTTCGAAATCTTTGCAAACGGCGATTTTCTGGAGCTGGAAACGCTGGGTCCGCTGACCAAACTCCAGCCCGGCGAATCGCTGGAGCACGTCGAGCGATGGTCGCTGCACAGGGGCGTCGAAATCGCCGAGGTAAACGATGCAACGCTCGACCGCGCGCTTGCATCGATAAAATGAAGTTAATGATGCGAACCTTGGCTTGCGCTTTCGCCCTTACGTTCGCGGCTTTCGCGCAGTACAAAGCGGAACCCGCGGGCGCGCCACCCGCTGGACTCGACCCCGCGATCGCCGCGGCGCTCTCGAAGACCGGAACGAAGATTCTCAAGCCGGACGGCGCGGTGCTGTGCGAGTTGTGGCTCACGGCATCGGCCCCGAAATCGACCGCCGCCCCCGAGGACGCGGCCACCATGGCGGTCGCGCAAGGCGCGCTGATCGGCGTGATTCACTTCCCCGCGAAAGGCGCGGACCGCCGCAATCAGACCATCGCGCCCGGTGTATATACGATGCGCTATTCGATGTTCCCGCAGAACGGCGATCATCAGGGCGTCGCTCCGCAACGCGATTTCGCGCTGCTTACTCCGGCCGCCGACGATAAGGACGCCGCCGCCACTCCCGATTTCAATACGCTCGTCAACTGGAGTAAGAAAGCCTCGGGCACGCCGCACCCGGCGGTATTCAGCATGTGGAAGCAGGAGCCCGGCGACTTCAAGGAAGGGTTCGCGGCGATGGGCGAGCACGATTGGGTGCTGCAAGCCAAAGCGGGCAACGTGATGGTCGCCATCATTTTGGTTGGCGTCGCCGAAGGCTAGAAAGCCAACCGCAAAGCGAACTGAATTTGACGCTCCGGCGTAGCTATCGTCTCGATCACTCCAGCATTCGCGACCCCGATCGTCGCGTTGGGCAATCCGAATTGCGGCGTGTTGAGCAAATTGAAAGCTTCGGCGCGAACGCTGACGGTTAGTCGTTCCCTAAGCCGGAAACTCCTTGACAAACCAGCGTCTAAGTTGGCTTGGCCGGGACCCCGCAAGAAATTTCGTCCCGAGTTCCCGAAGGTAAACGACGGAGCCGCGACAAAGGCCGCCGTATCGAACCAGCGCCCAATCGAGCGCTCAGCACTCGGCAACTCCCCGTTACCGATTCGATTCGGTCTCGCCGTCGTTGCCGTATTCGACGGATCGAAACTGAGCGTCGGGGTGAACGGCAAGCCGGTTTGCCATGTCGAGATGCCCGCCAATTGCCATCCGCCCGCGAGTGCGGCCGCCAAACCTTGCGACGCCCATCGCTTGCCCGCCCCAAAGGGAAGCTCCCAAGCGTAGCTCGTCACGAAGCGGTGCCGGATATCGAACGACGAGTTGCCGCGATTCGCGCGTAAGTCGCGGGCATTCTGCGGAGCGGGATCGTTCGATTCGCTATTCGCCGGACCGTCGTCGATCGAGTGTCCGTAGGTGTACGACGCGAGCAGCGAGAAACCGTTCGAGAATCGGCGGTCGAGTTGTGCCGTCAAAGCGTGATAACTGGACTTAAACAAGGGAGCCCAAAGGAAGATGCCACTATAGCCTTGGACCGGACGGCGCGCGTCGACATTACCCGCGCCGGGGAACGGCTGATTGACGTTGTTGGTGTAGTACAGCTTGCGGCCGCCCGAGCCGGTATAGCCCACCTGCAGAATCAAGTTTGCCGGTAATTCGCGTTGCACGTTCAAATTCCACTGCAGGATGTACGGCAGCGGCGAATCCTTTGGCACCGAGTTCACCTCGGGATTCACCATTCGTTCCGGCTCCAGAATTCCCGCTGGATAGCCGCGCGAGAGGATAAAGTTAGGAGTTACTTGGTCGCCGACGATCTGCGTGCGCACAAAAAACGGTGGGTTATTGGTGATGCGCCGCGAGATTCCCAGATTTTCGTCGCGGCCGTAAAACAGTCCGGACGCCGACCGGATCACTGTCTTCGAATTGAGTTTGTAGGCCAAGCCCACTCGCGGCGCAAAATTGTTCCAATCCGTGTTCATGAAGGATTCGTTGTAGCCCGTTCCTGCAAGATTCGAGATCTGCAGTAGCTCGCCAAAAAGCGGCCCTTGCTCGAGAATCAGGCTCGATTGCCGCCCTTCCACTTCGATCCACGGCAGAGCCAATTCGTAACGTAGGCCGAGATTGACGGTCAAACGGTCCGTGGCCTTCCAATCGTCCTGAACGAATCCCTGCGCCAAGCGCTGGCGGCTCTCGTTGCGTGGCCGGTTTGAAATTGTGGTCGAGTTGGAGTAACCGATCAGAAAGTCGGCGAAGGGGGAGCCGGTAGCGCCGCGGTTCTGCGGGTTCTGCGAATACACACCGTTAAAGTTAATGGCCGGGCGCGCTTGCAGCGTGACGAATCCATAAAGGCGAGCTTCCTGCAAATCGATGCCGAACTTCAAGCTGTGTTTACCGGCGACCCAACTCAGGGTGTCGGTGAACTGGATTACGCGGCCCCACTTGTCGATGGGCAAATTGCCGGAACCGGTGGCACCGATGGGGAGATTGCCCGGACCGGTGGTCCCCAACGAGGATAAACCGGTCACGCCGAAGACCGGCAGTCCCTTTACGTCGGGATCCTCGAACACGCCTCGAATTCCGTAACTCTCGAACAACCGCTCGCCGGTGGTCTGCTGCCGCAGGCGAGTCCGCATGTATCCGAACCGCAGTTCGTTCACCGCGGAGTTCGAGAGAATCCTGGTGTAGCTGGCGGCGACGGACTGGGCTGTGGGCGTGGCGAGCACCGGAGTACTGGCCGGTTCCGGCAGTAACGTCGGCGACACATTGCGGCCATCCTGGATCGAAACCCGCCCGAAAAGCGAGTCCTTGGAGGAAAGCTGGTGGTCGACCCTTAAGTTGCCTTGGTCGCTGTAGACGCGCTGTTTGGGGTTGTAGAAGTGGTTGCGAACGTCCCCCGGCAAATTCGGCACGGGATAAAGAGGCGCGACCCGCGCCGACACCGTGTCCCATCGGTTGACGGGAAGACGGTTGCCGGGGAACGGATCGCGCAAAAAACCCGAGCCTGTCGCATTAGGCCGGGTGGAATCCGGGTCGAAGATCGCCCTTGTACCGAAATCGCCGCCTCGCATGGCGAGGCTGGGGACTGTTGCGATTTGCGGCGCGGCGCTCAACTCCCGGGAACTCTGCCAACTCCCAAAGTAGAAAGTCCGGTTCTTCACGATCGGGCCACCCAATGTGGCTCCGAATTGATTTTGAAGATATTGGGGCTTCTGTCCTTGCACGGGTTGGAAGTAAGGTGTCGCCGAAACGGCGGAGTTGCGGTGGAAAGCGAAAAGGCTGCCGTGCAGTTCGTTGGTGCCGCCGCGAAGCGACACGTTCACAACTCCGCCCGCCGATTGGCCGAATTCCGCCGAGTATGTCGAGGTTTGGACCTTGAACTCCTGGATCGAATCCAGCACCGGTTGAATGGTTTGAGCCGTTCCGTTGTCGAATCCGACGATCCTGTTTTTGTTCTCGATGCCGTCGAGAAGGTAGCTGTTTTGAACCGGCCGGGCGCCGTTCGCGACAAACGAGTCCCGCTCCGCCGACTTTCTCGCGGGAAGCACCCCCGCGCCGAGCGTCGCCAGCTGGCTGAAATTTCTGCCGTTGAGCGGGAGATCGAGAATCGTGCGGCCGGCGACGACGTTGCCGAGGGAACTGCTTTCGGATTCGAGCCTCGGGGCGGAGGAACTAATCGTCACTTCCGTTGCCGTCGCGCCTACAGTTAAGTCGAAGCTAATTTCCAACCGGTCCTGAACCCGGAGTTCCACATGTTCCCGGGTTGCGGTCGTGAATCCTTGCCGCGACACGCGGATTGAGTAAAGCCCCGGGCGAAGGGCGGCCGCCGAATAGAAACCGGCGCGATTGGTGACAAGCGCCAGTTGAACGCCGGTTGCTTCATTGCGAACCATGACTTCGACACCCTCGATGGACGCCCCAGTTTGATCGCGGATTAAACCGGCGATCGCCCCGGTGTCGATCTGGGCCGAAAGCGAGACCGCTATTCCAAGTGTAAAGACAAAACGAAACATGATAATCCCCCCCAACATCTTGAAAAATGGACGCGACCGCATTAAGCGGACTGGCACGACAGGGAGCGGGTAAGCCGGATTTATCGGACGGAGATCAACAACAACGAGCGGTGGAAACGATGAGCCAATCAGATAAGCTCAATCTAGACATTGTAGATCGAGATTACAGTGATTAGGCTCGCGGAGTCAATACCGGAATTAGTAATATTTCGGTTAAAAGTTGAACGCGGTGTGGATGTACGCGTAGGTCGGGTCGTTGCCCGGCAGGCGCGACTTCACGGCCTCGCCGTTCTTCCAATACGCGTATCCGAGTCCGATCGTCCAGTGCCCTAAATTGTGCACGGTGTACAACGCAAACTCCTGCCCGATGAACGCCCCCCGGCCCCGGCCCAACGACGCGCCCGTAAATCCGTAAAGCGGCTTGCTGGTATCCATCAGCCAGTTCGCCGTATACATCGCGGTGAGCCGCGAGTGCTTCCCCCACAGCCAACGAAACTTCGGCTGCACGCTGTGAATGTTGCGCATGAAGATCATGTCCGCGTGGCCCAGCCGGTCGTGGTGCGCGGGATACATTTGGTCGAAATCGGGACTGGCGAATTTGTACTCGACACTCGCCGTGGCGTTTTGCCAATCGAGCTTGCGGGCGACGTTCACGATGGACCCAAACGCGCGCTGCCGGCCCAGTCCACGCTCGCCCAACTGCGCGATGGGTTCGAACGTCGCTCGCCATTTGGCACTCAACGGTACTTGCGTGCGCGTACCAAGACTGGTCGATGCTAGGCGGCCTGGACCCACGAATCCGCCCGGCGCGTTCTGATCGTGCCGCAGCACGTAGATGTCGAGCGCGCCGCCGTCGATGGCCTTCGGTAGCTCGTAGTAGAAACCGGAAAGTCGGTCCCCGAGCACGGGCTTGTTAAACCCGGCGGGCTGAAACTTCACCTGCGAAACCACCATCCAGCGCAAACGCATTCCCGGCGCTCGATAGTCGAATTGCGCGAGATCGTAAGTGCGTCCGGAGTTCACCCATTCGGGGACGCCGATCACGTGCTGATCGCCTAGCGAGAGCCGCTTGCGGCCCACGACAAATCCCCAGCCGGTCTTCGCGTCGGGATGAATTTCGAGGTAGCCCTCGTGAAGATCGATGGGGTCTTGTGCCGTACCGGGGCGCGGGCGCTGGTAATGCGGCGCGCGCGTATCCTGCAACATGCCGCTCAACTTAAGCCACCGGGCGGGACGGACATCGAGGCTCAAGCGCTGGCGCAATAACGCCGTTTCGATGTTTTGTTCCCGGCCGAAAATCACACCGCCGCGGCGCTCCGCCCACACGCGCGACTCGCCGGCGAAGTGGAATCGGGGCGGCGGCGCGGGCTTTTTCTCGGCGGTCTGGTTACCGTTCAGGAGCCAATACAGCAGTGCCGCCGCGAGAGTCAATTGCGATGATACACTCGCGGCATGACACGCCGTACCTTTTCCGCCGGACTCTCCACTGGCTTGGCCGCGCCGCTTATTTTGGGCGCGCAAAACAAATCCGGGTCGAAGCTCCCCGTCCTGGGTTCGGGCGAGCATACCTACGAGGCCATTCACGATTGGGGCGAAGTCCCGCAGACGATCGCCTACGGCAATACGCACGGCGTCGTCGAGGACTCGAACGGTCTGATCTACATCCACCACACGGTCAACGCGTCGAGCCAATCGAACGACACGATGGTGGTGTTCGACTCGAAGGGCAAGTTCGTCCGTAGCTGGGGGAGCGAATTCAAGGGAGGCGCGCACGGGCTGCACATCCGCAAGGAAGGTAAGGAAGATTTCCTTTACCTATGCGACACCAAGCGTGCGGTGGTGGCGAAGACGAACCTCAAGGGCGAAATCGTCTGGCAGATCGGCTACCCCGAACAGGCCGAACCTTACCAGCCGGGCGCCGATGGCAAACGCAAGAAGTACTCGCCGACGAATCTCGCGGTGGCGCCGGACGGCACAGTGTTCGTCGCCGACGGCTACGGCTCCTACTACATCAACGTTTACGACCAGCAGGGCAAGTACAAGAAGACGCTCACGACGCCGGGTAAAGAACCGGGGCAGCTCGCGAATCCGCATGGAATCATGGTGGACACTCGCGGTAAGGAACCGGTGCTGCTGGTTTCCGACCGCGGCAATAATCGCATGCAGTACCTGACGCTGAACGGCGAACACAAGAGCTTCGTCGGCAACGTCAATCTGCCGTGCCATTCGCACGAGCGCAAGGGCGTGCTCTTAATCCCGGATTTGAAGGCCCGAGTCACGCTGCTCGACAAAGAGAACCGGCTGATCGCGCACTTAGGCGAGGATACCAGCGGCGAAGAGCGCAAGCTGCGGGTCAAGACTCGCGACGCGTTCATCCCCGGCAAGTTTGTGTGCCCGCATGGCGCTTGGTTCGACCACGATGGCAATATCTTCGTCGCCGAGTGGGTGGAAGTGGGCCGGGTGACGAAGTTGCGGAAGGTGTAACGCCGAAGGACGCCCGTTCCATTACCCGTGGTAATGTGCGGGTATGACCATCGCCAAATCGAAGTTGACCGCGCAAGGGCAGATTTCCGTTCCGGCGGCGGTTCGCCGCAAGTTGGGGATCGCGCCGGGTTCCACCATCCAGTGGGAAGAGCGAAATGGCGACTTGTTCGTGCGCCGCGAAAAAAAGTACACTTCCGAAGACATCCGAAAAATGCTTTACCCCGATGGGCCGCCCCGCAGGCGTTCGCTAAAGGATTTGAAAGAGGGGATTGCCGAGTATATGCGCGAGAAGCATGGTCGCCGTTGATACCAATATCGTTGTGCGGTTGTTGATCGGCGACGATCCCGCGCAAACGCAGACAGCGGAGTTGTTTACAAACCCTGGCGCATGGGTTTCGACACTCGTGCTTGCCGAAACGATCTGGGTGCTATCTAGCAAATACGGCCAAACAGCCGCGCAACTGATCCGCGTAATCGAGCGTCTTCTGATGCACCGCGATTTGGTTATCGAAGATCCGGTTGTCGCCCGCAGAGCATTAGCCCTTTATCGTGAACGTCCGTCGCTTGGTTTCTCCGATTGCCTGATCCTCGAGATCGCGCGCAAGGCGGGGCACCTTCCGCTCGGAACGTTCGACCGAACGCTGGGCAAAGCGAACGGTACGCAAAAGCTAGGCCGTTAGAAATCGTAGTTCTCGATATTCGCGCGCGTGAAGATCAGCGGCGCGCCCAAAACAATTTCGGGACCTAACGTTTCGCCGCGCAAAAGGCGTACGGCGGATTCGACCGTCAAGCGGCCCAACGCCACCGTGTCCCACAACACGACACTCTGCACGTGACCCGCGCGCACATAGGGTTTGCATAGGTTCGGCAGCGAGAGTCCGATGACGAAAAGATCGCTCCGGCCGGTCTGCTTTACGGCTTCGCCCGCGCCGGGAACGGCGGGCGCGGCGATGCCCATAAAGAGCTTCACCGAAGGCTCGGCCTTGATGAGCGTCTGCGTCTCGGCGAAGGCCCGGTCGCGGTCGTCGTCGCTGGGAACGATCTTGACAAGGCGCAAGCCCGGATGACGTTCCAGGCGGCGCTTGATGTGCACGATCCACTCGTTCTGATTGGCGGCGGTGAGCGCTCCGGTGACGATGGCGAAATCGCCGCGCCCGTTCAACAATCGCGCCGCTTCGTCGGCGAGCGTTTCGCCGATCGCTTGCGGCGTCGCCTGATTGACGAACGCGTCGCGGGATTCGGGCCGCGCATCGGCGTCCCACGTGAGCACCTTGATCCCCCGGCCGCGAGCTTTCGCGAGTACCGGCGCGATGGCGTCGCGATTGGCCACCGCCACGGCGATCGCATCGACGCCCCGCGTGATCCAGCTCTCGGCGATCTCGCTCTGCTTTGCGGGATCGAGATCGGTGGGACCGTCCCAGAGCAACTCGACGCCAAGTTTCTTCGCCGCTTCCTCCGCGCCCTTACGGCAACTAATGAAGTACGGATCGCCCTTCGCCTTGGGCATCATCGCGACGGTGACACGGCGAGTGGGAGGCGCCGGACGCACGATCGCCCAAGCGCACACAGCCGCTGCCAGCGTCCCGGCGATCGCCCACACCCAACGCGAGCGGCGCTCGGCGAGAGCGATGGTCACAATCAACAACACACCCATCGCGATCCCGGCGAACTCGGCGGGGAGCGAGGCGAGGCGCAAGCCGGTTTGCAAAATCACGATGGCCGCCAAGCCGAGCAAGGTTCCCGCGATGGTGCCCCGCCCTCCAAAAATCGAAGTTCCCCCGAGCACGACGGCGGCGATGGCGGACAGTTCGTAACCCGTTCCCGCGTCGGCCTTGGCCTGTCCGATTCGCGCGACGTAGATTACACCCGCGAGCGACGCCATCAGGCCGGAGAGGATATACGCAAGCGACAATCGCCGCGTCACCGGGATACGTGCGTACCAAGCGCCATCGGGCGAGAATCCGATGGCGCGCCAACCGCGCCCCACGCGGCTGCGTTCGAGGAGAATCCAGAACGCGGCGGCGGCGGCCGCGAAAACGATCGCCTGCCAGCCTCGCCCGAAACTCGCGAACGAATCCCCGAAGCCGCCGTACGAGCGCGCCCCATTGGTGAATCCTTCCGCGAGGCCCCGGAATAACGAGTATGTCCCGAGGGTCGCAATGAGAGGCAGCGTCCGGAATCGAGTCACGAAAACCGCATTGAGTCCGCCGCACAATAAGCCGAGGCAAAGTGTCGCGGCGACGGCCAGCGGCAATGGCAGCCCCCAGTCGCGATGAAGCGCGCCGAGCGCCACCGCCGACAATCCCATCAGCGAGCCCGTCGAAAGATCGATGCCACCGGCGACGATCACGCAAGTGACGGCGAGCGCGATCAAGCCGATTTCACAGGCCACGCGTAGCATCTCGACGGCGTTGGCCCAGGAAAGAAAGTTCTCGCCGGCCGCGCCGAAAACGGCAATCTCTACCGCGATCAGCCCTAGAAGAACCCACTGCGGTCTAGGCACGGCGCGCCTCCCAATACTCGGCCAAGGCGGCCGCCAAAATGATGGCTCCTTGAATCGCTTTCTCCCAGTACGCGCTAAATCCGAGGAACGCGAGGGCCGCGCCGATGGTTCCGAGGAGCGCGACACCCAGCACGGTTCCGAGCATCGTTCCACGCCCGCCTCGAATCGAGGCTCCGCCGACAACCACGGCGGCGATGGCTTTGAGTTCGAGACCGATTCCGGCGCTGGGCTGCACCTCGGTAAAGCGGACCGCGTTAAGTAAAGCGGCCAAACCCGTGAGTAGACCGAGCGCCGCAAAGGCGAGCACGCGAACGCGCGCCACCGGAATTCCCGTGAGCCGCGCCGATTCCCCGCTCGCGCCCACGGCGTAGAAGAACCGCATGACGCGCACGTTACGCAACGCCCAGCCCATCGCCAAGGCAAGCGCCGCCGACGCCGCGATCAGCAGCCACTGCCCTTGCGTTTGTCCCAGGCCGAACCATTGAAAGCCGTCGGGCATCCGTGTCCAGGCGCCCTGCGTCAACCAGCGGATCGCGTCGCGAAGGGCTACCATCGTCGCCAACGTAACGACGATCGAGGGCAGCCGCAGCGCGCCGCAAAGTAATCCGTTCATCAATCCGCACGCCGCCCCCGCCAGCGGCGCGGCCCACGGAGCGAACCCGATCGCCCAGCCACAGAGCGCGAATTGCGAGCCGACGGAGATATCGATCTCCCCGGCGAGAATCACCAGCAGCAAGCCGCAAGCCACGATCAGCGTCGCGAGGTTTGCGAGCGCTAAATCCCGCAGGTTGGCGAGCGCGAAGAAGTCCGGCGCGGCGAACGCGAGAATCGCCGCCAGCGCGGCGAGAGCCCACTTCAAGCGGCGGCCCCCAGCATCGCTTCGAGAATCCTCGACGGCTCGGCTTCCGAGCGGTGGAAGGTCGCGACGATCGCGCCACGCCGCATCACCGCGATCCGGTCGCAGAGGCCGAGAAGTTCCGGAAGTTCCGAGGAGATCAGCAGCACCGCCATGCCGCCGTCCGCCAACCCGGCGATCAGACGGCAAATTTCGGCTTTCGCGCCGACATCGACGCCTTGCGTTGGCTCGTCGAGAATCAGTGCGCCGGGGTTCGTAGCCAACCAACGGGCCAGTGCGACTTTCTGCTGGTTGCCGCCCGAGAGCGTCTCGACGGGAGCATCGACACCGGCGCATTTGATCGCGAGGCGCTCGCGAAAGCTTTCGGCGGAGCGCCGTTCCGCCACGCGATCGACTAAGAATGTTTTGAGCGCCGCCAGGCCGACATTGTCGCTTACCGGCATCGGCCCAATCACGCCATTGCGGCGGCGGTCCTCCGGCACCAGCGCCGCAGCGTCTTCGGCGAATAGCCGCCGCGCTAACTCCGTCCGCCCCGCGCCGACAAGTCCGGCAAGACCGACGATCTCGCCCGCCCTCACCTCTAGGCCGGGCGCTCGCAATCGGACTTCGCCCGGTTTGGTCTCCCGCGCCGGAACCATCGTGTCCACCTCTCGACCCGCCATCTGGCCAATTAGCGAAGCGCGCGTCACTTCGCCGATCGCGTTGGTCACGATCCTCCGCCCGTCGCGCAGAACAGTGACCCGGTCCGCAATCCGGAACAGCTCTTCCAGGCGATGCGAGATGTAAATCAGCGCGCGGCCTTGCGCTTTCAACTCCGCGACGACATCAAACAGGCGCGCGGAGTCCGCCTCGGGCAGCGAAGCCGTCGGCTCGTCGAAGATGACGGTCCGGGCGTCCGTCGCCACCGCCTTCGCGATCTCCACCATCTGTTGTTCCGGCAGCGAGAGAGTGTTGGCAAGCCGCCTCGGATCGATTTCCGCTCCAATGCGCGAAAGGGCACGGCGCGCGTTCGCTTCGCGCATAGACCAGTCGACGAGCCATCGCCGCGAGTCCCGCTCGGTGAGCAGCGCGATGTTCTCGGCGACGCTCAACTCGCCGAACAACGCGGGCTGCTGATACACGGCCGCAACGGCTCCCGCGCGCTCTACCGTTCCCGCGTCCGGTTCAAGCGCGCCCGTGAGGATCTTGATGAGCGTCGATTTTCCCGCGCCGTTTTCTCCGACCAGCGCGTGCACCTCGCCCGGTTGCGCGTCGAACGTCACGTTCGCAAGCGCGCGGATCGCGCCGAAGCTCCTGGATACATCAACCGCCCTAATCATCCAGCGCTCGCAGTTCGGAATCGAGATGATCGAGCGAGGCTTGGAGAATCGCGCGGTGGCGCTCGTGAGACGCCCGTTTCAAATCCTCGATAACGCGCTTCCGGCTGAGCGTGAGCGACGCCCGTTCGCTTTCGCGCCGCGCTTGTTCGGGTGCTGTCGGGGGCGGTGCGACGGACCGCTCGCGCAGTTCTTCCATCTGCGACTCGACGTCCTTCGATTCCCAACCGCGTGCCACGCTAGCGTCCTGCCATGATTGTTGAGTTGAGCCAGCCAGACCTGCCGCGTTTCGCGGATCTTAGCTTGCCCGTTCCGGTCGATCATCAGTTTACCTACGGACTGCCGGAAACGCTGCGCCATCGCGCGCAAACCGGCTGCCGGGCGGTGGTGCCGTTCGGATCGCGGCAACTCACCGGGGTGATCCTGCGAGTGCACGACGCCGCGCCGCCGCAAAAGCTGCGTGACGTAACCAAGTTGATCGACGAGCGGCCGGTTCTCGACGAGCATCTCATCGCGCTGGGGCGGTGGATCGCCGAGTATTATTGCGCCCCGCTGGGGGAGGTGTTGCGGGGCATGGCTCCGCTTGCGGGAGAAGTTGGCAAGCGGCGGACATACTCGCTGACCGATAAGGGGCGGGATGTCGCCCGGCAGCTAACGCTAGGCGCGAAGGCGGGCGAGGACGCGGCGGTCGATTTGCTTCGCTTGCTGGAAGCGCGAGCGCTGGCGGAGGCGACGCTCGCGCAGAAGGTTCCGAAGGCGGCGTATCACTTGCGCGCGCTGGCCAAGAGAGGACTGGTCTCGGTGGAGGACGACGCCGCCAAGCGCGATCCGTTGCGGTCGCCCTCGGATCGCCTCGAGGCGGAGTTTCTCGCGCGCACCGAAGACAAGTTGCCGAAGAAGGAGCGCGAGTTGCTTGCGTATCTCGAACTACATCCGGGCACGCACCGGTTGGACAAGTTGGAAGAAACGATCGCCGGGGCGTCGCAAGCGGCGCGCGCCCTGGCGCGCAAATCGCTGGCCAGTGTGTCGCCCGTTGCGACCGAACCCGCCGGCACCTTCGCGAGCGCTCCGCATCTCTTAAATTCGGCGCAGCAAACGGCCTTGGACGCGATCTCCAAGGCGATCGGCGAAAAACAGTTTGCGGCATTTCTGTTGCATGGCGTGACAGGTTCGGGAAAGACGGAAGTGTACCTGCGCGCGATCGACCGCGTGCTGGCGGAGGGACGTAGCGCTTTGTTGCTGGTACCGGAGATCGCGCTCACCCCGCAAGTGGCAGGCCAATTCTTCGGGCGATTCGGAAGCCGCGCGGCGATTCTGCATTCGGCCTTCAACGATACGGAGCGCGCGGCGCAATGGCGAAGGATTCACGCGGGAGAGGTAACGGTAGCCGTCGGCACTCGCTCCGCCGTATTCGCGCCGCTTAAGAATCTCGGCCTGATTCTGGTGGACGAAGAGCACGACGGAAGCTACAAACAGGAAGAAACGCCCCGCTACAGCGGCCGCGACGTCGCCGTGATGCGCGCGCGCATGTTGGATTGCACCGTCGTCCTCGGGTCGGCGACACCGAGTCTCGAATCGCGCCACAACGCCGAGCGCGGACGCTATCGTTATCTGGAACTGCCGGACCGCGTCGAGCGCCGCGCGATGCCCGACGTCGAGTTAATCGATATGCGGCAAGAGTTCCTCGAAACCAGGGCGGCGCGCACCTTCTCGCGCCGATTGCTCGACGCGTTACGGGACCGGCTCGCCAACCGCGAACAGGCAATGCTG
Organism: Bryobacteraceae bacterium; assembly: GCA_033763835.1. Classification (GTDB taxonomy): domain Bacteria; phylum Acidobacteriota; class Terriglobia; order Bryobacterales; family Bryobacteraceae; genus JAPKYZ01. The sequence goes on from JANRJS010000018.1 coordinate 33,818, forward strand.
CTGCTCAACCGGCGCGGCTTTTCGACGTTTGTCGCTTGCCGCGCGTGCGGCGAACGCATCATGTGCGCCAACTGCGCGGTGACGCTCACCTACCATCGCCGCGACCAGCGCCTGCTTTGCCATTTCTGCGGATACGCCGAGGGCGTTCCGCAAACTTGCCCCGCTTGCCGCAGCGATCACCTGTACTTCTCGGGCACGGGTTCCGAGCGCGTGGAGGACGAGTTGCATCGCGAGTTTCCGGAGGCGCGGATCGCCCGCATGGATCGCGACACGGTCGGCGGCAAGGACCAGTACGAGTCGATCCTGTCGAAGTTTCGCGCGCGCGAATACGACATCCTAGTGGGAACGCAAATGATCGCGAAAGGGCACGACATTCCGAACGTGACGCTGGTGGGCGCGGTGAATGCGGACATCGGGCTCGGACTGCCGGACTTTCGCGCGGCCGAGCGTACGTTTCAACTGTTGACGCAAGCGGCCGGGCGGGCGGGCCGCGGCTATCTGGCCGGACAAGTGCTGATCCAGACCGTGAATCCCGATCATTACGCCGTGCGCTTCGCCGCCGCGCAGGATTACCGCCTGTTCTACGAGAAAGAAATTCAATTCCGGCGCGTGATGCGCTACCCTCCGTTCGCGGCGCTGGCCAGCTTGGTCGTACGGTCGGAGGATCAAGACCGGGCGCGTTCTTGGATCGGCGATTTAGCGCAACGATTGAATCCTCCGCCCGAGGGGATGGTGCGTTTAGGTCCGAATGAGGCCGCGGTCCCGAGAGTGAAGCGCGAGTTCCGGTTTCAGATGCTGTTGAAATCCGCCAGCCGGGCCGCCTTAGCGCGAGTCTTGCGCGAGTTGCGCGAGTATACGGTGAAGGCGAAGTGGCCCGCGACGGCGCTGGCGATCGACGTCGACCCGATGACGCTGCTATGACTTTCGCCCCCACCTTCGCGCCCGCGGCCCGCAATTTGGCGGCGACGATGGCGTCTTTCGCGTATGGAATTCCCGGAGCGCGCGTCGCCGAGAAACCGGCGTTCACGCTGGTGGACACCGGGAAGACCTTCGGCGCCTTCAACTCGGCGATTCTGCGCGAGGAGGCATGCGAGCGGACCTTCGTCGAGTCGCTCGATGGGACGGCGGAGTATTTTGCGGCGCAGGGGTCGCCGTGGTCGTACTGGGTTTGCGAAGGCTTTCTCGAACCTCCGCTGCGGCGGCAACTCACTCGCGTGTTCGCCAAGCGAAAGCTGCAGCACACCTCGAGTTCGCCCGGAATGATCGCTTCGCAGCTGGCGCCGCCGAAACGCCCGCTGCCTTCTTTGCCCATCCGGCGCGTCGGCGATCCGGCGACGATTCGCGGCTTCTGCCATCTGATGGCGGTCACCTTCGACGGACCGTCGCGCGAGTTGGGATCGATGTACCGGCGCCCCGAGCTATGGACGCAATCGCACTTTCGCGGCTATCTCGGTTCCGTGCGCGGCTTCGACGTTACGGGCGGAATCACGGTGGTGGCGGGCGGTGTCATTGGGCTGTACGCCGTGGCGACGCTGCCCGAATTTATGCGGCGCGGGTACGGCGAAGCGCTGATGCGGTTCGCCATCGAAGATACGCAGGCGGACTATGGCCCGATGCCCATCGTGCTGCAATCCTCGCCGGTCGCGCTGAAGCTTTACCGGCGGATGGGATTCCAACAAACGGCGCAGTTTTCGTTGTACTCGACATGACGGATCGAGTGCCTTTTCGCGCGACGCTGGCGGGCGAAGCGTACGGCTTCGAGAGGCTGCCGGTATGCGTGCTGCTGGACAACGTCAGGAGCATGTACAACGTGGGATCGTTCTTCCGGGCGGCGGACGGCGCGGGCGTGGAGAGAATCTATCTGAGCGGAATTACCGCGAGACCGCCGAAGAACGCGATCGCGAAGACGGCGCTGGGAGCGGAAGAGCGGGTTCCGTGGGAAGGCTCGGCGAACGCGCTCGAAACGGCGCTCGCGTTGCGCGCACGGGGTTATGAGCTTGCCGCCGTCGAGACCTCGGTGCGCTCCGTCGACCTTTTCGATTGGAATCCTCGATTCCCCGTTTGCCTGATGTTCGGCCACGAGGTGGATGGGCTCAACGAGGAGTTGCTCGCGGCTTGCGACGTTCACGTTCGCATTCCCATGCTTGGCGGCAAGCATTCGCTGAACGTCGCCACCGCGGGCGGAGTGGCGCTGTACGAACTGCTTCGCAAGTATCGTCAGGCTTTAGGACGCGGGACGGCGTGAACGGGCGCGCCTTCGCTCTCGAAGGTAGAGATGTTGGCGACGGTAGTCTCGGCGATGTTGCGCAGCGCGTCCTCGGTAAAGAACGCTTGGTGGCCGGTGATCAGCACGTTGGGGAAGGTGGTGAGCCGCGCGAACACGTCGTCCTGCAGCACACGGCCCGATAGGTCCTCGAAGAAAAGGTCGGCCTCTTCTTCGTAGACGTCGAGCCCCAGATATCCGATCTGGCCGGACTTCAATCCCTCGATCACGGCACGGGTGTCGATCAAGGCCCCGCGGCTGGTGTTGATCAGCATGACGCCGCGCTTCATCATGGCGATCGCTCCGGCGCCGATCAGGTGGCGCGTCGAGGGGGTCAGCGGGCAGTGCAACGAGACGATATCGGACTCGCGGAACAAGCGGTCGAGCGGGACGTAACGGTCGCCCGCCCCGGTGCACTCGGGATTCTCGACGATGTCGTGCGCCAGAATGCGGCACCCGAAGCCGCGCATGATGCCGGCGAAAACGGCTCCGATCTTGCCGGTGCCTACGACGCCGGCTACGCGCCCTCGCAAGTCGAAACCCATGAGACCGTCGAGGGCGAAGTTTCCTTCGCGGACGCGGTTGAACGCCCGATGGATGCGGCGATTCAGAGCCAGGATGAGGGCCGCCGTATGTTCGGCCACGGCGTAGGGCGAATAGGCGGGCACGCGGGCGACGGCCATACCTGTGGCGGCGGCGGCCCCCACATCGACGTTATTGAATCCGGCGCAACGCATGGCGATCAGCTTCACGCCCTGCCTTGCCAGGCGCTCGATCGCGGAGGCGTCGAGCGTATCGTTGACGAAGGCGCAAACCGCCCGGCACCCTTCGGCGAGCACGGCGGTCTTCTCGTCGAGGTGCGGCTCGAAGTAAACGAACTGGTGCGCGCCGCGGTTCGCCGCTTCCAGCGACGACCGATCGTAGGGCTTCGCCGAGAAGACGCCAACCTTCATGCCGTGTGCTTTTCCCGCCAGGCGCTCAGTTCGCGCGTTAGCCTTTCGCGGACCGTCGTGTACGCCGGATTCGCGTATTGATTGATGCGCTCTCGCGGGTCCTTCTTCAAATCGAACAATTCGCACGGACCCTGGCCGCCGTCGCGAAGGACGAGCTTGTAGTAATTGTCGCGGGCCATCTCGGTGTTTCGGAAATGTCCGAACACTAAGTTAGGCCACGGTTTTTCCTTGGTGTACTTAGCCGGTCGTCCGTGAATTTTTCCGAAGGCGATTTCCGCGTAGCTCCGGCCGCATAAATTGCGCTCCGGAACCGGTAAGTCGAGCGCATCGCAGATCGTTGGCAAGAAATCGTAAGTGGAAGTTACTTCCGGGCGAACCGATTCGGGCGGAACCTTGCCCGGCCAACTCCAGATCATCGGCACGCCGATGGCCTCCTCGTACATGTTGATTGGGTCGGAGGCGAGTCCTTTGCTCCACAATCCATGCCGGCCAAGGAGAAATCCGTTATCGCCGCAGAAGACGATCAACGTGTTGTCGGCGAGGCCTCGCTCGCGTAGCTTCTTGACCAGCGCCCCGACCTCGTCGTCGAGCGCGGTCGTAGCGGCGGCGCAGCGGCGAATATTGGCCACCGGATCGGCCAAAAACTGTTTCTCGCGGAGAGCGTTCGGAGCGGCGCGCTCCCAACCGAAGGTATCGAAGATCGACTTCGCGTACATGTCGTAATACTTCTGCGGATGACCTTCGTAAGGAGTATGCGGATTAAAGTAACTGACGGTCAGGAAAAATGGCTTGTCTTTCGACTGCTGTTCCAAATACTCGCCCGCCCGCTGCGTCATCAACGACGCCAAGTAACCTTTCTCCTCGACTAACTTGCCGTTGAGATACATCGGCGGGTCCTGGTAACGCGACGATCCTTGTCCGGCCATGATGTAGGAGTACTCGTAGTTGTGGCCGATGGCGTTCGACGGTCCCATGTGCCACTTACCGACATACCCGCACCGGTAACCGGCGTTGGCCAGAATGTCGGACAGCATGACCTCGTTGGCGAAGGACGCCGGAATCTCCTTCTGCCCTTGCGGAGGCTGTTCGATGGGCCGGTCGGTGAGGAAATCGTGGATGCCGTGTTGGCGGGGGACGCGGCCCGTGAAAATCGTCGCCCGAGAGGCGGAGCAGATCGGCGTACACACGAAGTGGTTCGAAAAACGAGTGCCCGTGCGCGCGAGAAGATCGATGTTCGGCGTCTTTATTTCTTGGTTGCCGTAACAGCCCAGCATCCAGGCCGCGAGGTCGTCGGCGAGCACAAACACGATGTTCGGACGCGGCGGCGGCGCGGCGTCTTTCTTTTGCGCCGCTTTTTGCGCCATTAGGGGCGCACCGGTAGCCAGAATCCAATCTCGCCGAGTCATAAGACCGATTACAGCACGTCGGCGAAGCCGCGCTTAAGCTGACGGAAGATCAAGGCGCCCGCGAGAAAAACCAACGAAGATACGGCCCAGGCGTACGTCATATCCGCGAGCCTGGGAGGCGCGCCGGACAGCAAAACATCGCGGTAAATCCGAACTAAAGCGGACAAAGGGTTGAGAGCGGGAAGCACGCGCAGGCTTGCGGGAATCTGATCGAGGTTAATGAAAATCGGCGTAATCCAGAACCACAGAGTGAGCGCCACCATCACACCCTGCGCCGTATCGCGAAGGTAGACCTGAAAGGCAGCGACGATCCAACCGACGCCGATCGAGAGAAGCGCAAGGGCGGCCATCGCGAGGGGAAGCCAAAGGACGGTCCACCACAATCCCCCTCCCCAGATTTGAATGGCGGCTAAAGCGAGGCCGAGCGTCATCCAATGACTCACCAAGGTCGAAAAGAAGATCGAAATGGGGATCATCTCCGAAGGGAAGACGGTCTTAGTGACTAAATTCGACGAATCGACGATCGCCGTTGCGCTGCGCTGGACGGTTTCCGAAAACAGCATCCAGGGTAAGTACCCGCAAAAAAGAAACAACGTGTAGTTACTCGTCCCCGAACCTTCCGGCACGCCCATGCGCAAACAGATGTGGAATACGAAAGTCCAACTGGCGAGTAGCACCAGGGGATGCACCAAACCCCAGAGCCACCCGCCCGCCGAACCTACGAAGCGTTTCTCGAAATCGCGCCGGATCAGTTGGTACAACAGCGCGCGGCGCTCGACTAAGTTGCGGAAGAAACGCCGCCCGGGGAGATTGGGCATTTAGTCGAGCGGACGGAACCAAATGTTCCGGAACTTCATCACGGTATGCGGCGCGTTGGGAAATCCCGAATGGTCCTGTAACTTAATCGGGCCCGGTTCGCATGCGCCTTTGCCTTGGTCGCGGCGGCGTTCTTGATCGGCGGCCTCCGATATGGCGACGCGATCCTGAACCAAGACTCCGTTTAGCAAGGCGGTAACTACGGGACGCTCGACGATCGCGCCGTTGGCGTCGCACTTCGGCGCGTGAAAAATCACGTCGTAGGTCTGCCATTCCCCGGCGGGCTTGGCGGCGCTTACCAGCGGAGGCGCTTGATTGTAGAGTGCGCCGATCGTTCCATTTGCGTAGGTCGGATTGTCGATCCCGTCGAGAATCTGCAGTTCGTACCGCCCATGCAGATAGAAGCCGCTATTAGCCCGGCGCTGGCCCTTCTGATCGGGCATCGGCGGCAAGTTGAATTCTAAGTGAAGCTGCGCGCTCCGGAATTTGTCTACCGAAAAGATGTCGCCCGCGCCGGTGGCGCAGACCATAACTCCGGACTCGTCCTTGCACTTGTTCGGCCCGCCGTCGCGAGTCCGCCAACGCGAGTGGTCTAGGACGACGGCGTCGGATGGGCGCGGCGCGGGATTGACGGCGCGCGGCATCGGCGGGTCTTGCGCAACTATCGCGGCGAAGGCGGCAATCAGCATGTCGGCTTCAGGATATCCGGTTGCCGATCATTGCTGCTGTTGCTGCTGCTGTTGCGCGAGCTGCTCTTCGATCTCTTCGGGAGCGGGGACCCATTCGAGCGGAGAAACGATTTCCGGCTCGATCGTCACCGGCGCGTCGGCGGGTTGCACCAGCACGGATACATAAAGCTCGCTCTTCGCATTCCCTTTGAACACGCCGTGCGTCGGGGGGACGTCGTTGTAATCGCGGCCGACAGCCGTGCGGATGTGCCGCTCTCCCGCGAAAAGGTTGTTCGTCGGGTCGAGTCCGATCCAACCCGCGCCGGGAAGCAACACCTCCACCCAAGCGTGCGTCGCGCCGTCCGAAGAACGGTCGTGGTCGTCGCGGCCGTGATATAGATAGCCGCTCACGTAACGGCAGGGGACCTGGAGGTAATGCCGGACCAACGCGGTCATGATGTGCGTAAAGTCCTGGCAAACGCCCCGCCGCGCACGCAACGCATCGTCGATCGGCGAATCGACTTTGGTCGATTTAGGCACGTAGTCGAAATGCTTGTAGATTCCGCGCGTGATTTCGATCAGTAACGTCAGGGGATCGTCGCGCCGCCGCACGTCAAGATGCCTCGCCAGTTCGGCCAACAAAGGACTGGGCCGAGCGAAATCGCTCGGCATCAAAAATTCCCAGAAATCGCCCAATTGGATCATGTGATCCAACTCCGCCCAACTCTCTTCGGGCATGCGGTCGGGCAGCGTGGATAACACGCCGGTCTCTACTTTCGCTTCGGCGACAATTTGCAACTGTGTGTGACGGCCGGGAACGTTGAAGTGATGGATGGTGTTCCCCAAATAATCCCGATATTGGTGAACATTCGCTTTCGGACTCACCAGTAAGTCGAAAGACAGACAACGCTGCAGTCCCTCCGAACGCGGCTGCATCCGCGTCTCCATAATGCTTTCCTGGACCGCGGAATCGTACTTAAAGCGGGTTTGGTGGCGAATGGAGAAGAACATCTAAGTCAGCACCGCCGTATCGATCGGATAGTCGATGTAGCTTTGATAAGCGGAAGCGTGGATTTGTCCGCACTGCCGCTGGATTCCTTCGAGGTAGCTTTGAATGCTCCCCGACATGATCTCGTCGATCGGAGTGAAACTCAGCGAGGCCCGCAATCGCCCCGCGAGCCGCGCCACGCGGCTGCCTTTCCGCGACGCCGTCGCCTCGGGCAAAGCGTTCAACGAGGTTTGGATCGCGTCCACCGCGTACCGCACCGCATGCGGAAACTCGGCGTTCAGTAACAGGAACTCGGCGATCCGGTCGGGGGTGAGATCGGCTGTGTAAACGCGGCAATAAGCCTCGAAGGCGGCGCAACAGCGCAGCAATCCGATCCATTCAAGATGCTCCGCCGCGTCGGGCGCGCGATCGGCGAGACGGTAAAACTCGCTGTAATGCACGTCGAGCAACGTCGCGATGGACCGCGCGCGTTCCAAGTGACGCCCAATCTGGATGAATTGCCAACCTTCGCCGTGCGTCATCGTCGAATCCGTGAGTCCGTTGAACAGATGGCAGCCCTGCTTGACGGCGTCGAGAAATTCGTCGGGACGCGCGTTGTGCGATTCCTCGAGCTGCACGCGCTTCACTTCGTGAAAGAGCCGGTTCAACTGCTCCCACATCTCGCTGGAAATCTGTTCGCGGACCTGCCGGGCGTTTTCGCGCGCCTGCATGATGGTGGCCACGATCGACGACCGCACGGTGTGATCGAAGATCAGTGCGTCGGCCAACGAATGCGAGTCCATCGAATGTCCGGCGGGCAGCGGATGGCCGAGGCTCGCGAGCACGCGGCCCCAACGGCGGTCCGTCGAAATCGCGGTTTGATCGAGCATCAAGTTCAAGTGCACCTCGATCAGGCGCGAGGAATGCTCGGCGCGTTCGAGATATCGCGCCATCCAGTAAAGGCTGTCGGCCACGCGGGAGAGCATCGGTTACTGTCTTCGCCTCCGGCTCATCGGTTACTGTCTTCGCCTCCGGCTCATCGTCAGTTATAGAGAACCCACGTATCTTTACTTCCGCCGCCTTGCGACGAATTCACCACTAGCGAGCCCTTCCGCAACGCGACGCGAGTCAAGCCGCCGGGTACGATGGTGACCTTCTCGCCGTAAAGAATGTAGGGCCGCAGATCGACGTGGCGAGCCTCCACTTGACCGTCGATAAAACAAGGCGCGCGCGACAGCATGAGCGTCGGCTGCGCGAGGTAGTTGCGCGGATCGGCGAGGATCCGCAGGCGGAACTCCTCGCGCTCCTTTTCGGTGGAGTGCGGACCGATTAACATCCCGTACCCGCCCGATTCGCCCACCGCCTTTACGACCAGCTTGTCGAGATTCTCGACGACGTGCTGGCGCGAGGCATCGTCGGTCAGGATGAACGTTTCCACGTTGTCGAGAAGCGGATCCTGATCGAGGTAGTAGCGAATGATTTTCGGAACGTAGGCGTAAAGCGCCTTGTCGTCGGCGATGCCCGTTCCGAGAGCGTTGGACAACGTTACGTTCCCCGCCCGGTAAGCGTTGAAAAGCCCGGGCACGCCTAGAATCGAATCCTTGCGGAAGGCGAGCGCGTCGATGAAATCGTCGTCGATCCGGCGATAGATCACGTCCACGCGGCGAAGTCCGGCCGTGGTCCGCATCCACACGTAGTTGTCGCTGACGATCAGATCGCGGCCCTCGACGAGTTCGATCCCCATCTGCCGCGCGAGGAACGTGTGCTCGAAGTACGCGGAATTGTAAACGCCCGGGGTCAGCAGCACGATCGTCGGATCGGAGCGTCCGTGGGGCGCAAGCGTTCGCAGCGTGGCGAGCAGCGCCTGCGCGTAATCCTCGATAGGCCTTACGCCGCACTGCCGGAACAACTGCGGAAACACTTTCTTCATCACCTGCCGCGAGGTGAGCATGTAGCTGACGCCCGACGGCACGCGAAGATTGTCCTCGAGAACGAGAAACCGGCCGTCGGGATGGCGGATCAAGTCCGTGCCGGTCACCGTGATGTAGATGTCGCGCGGGACGCGCAGCCCCTTCATCTGGCGGCGGAAATGCCGGCAGGAATAGACCATCTCGCGCGGCACGATGCCATCGTTCAGGATGCGGCCTTCGTGGTAGAGGTCCTTGAGAAAGAGATTCAGGGCGACGATACGCTGTTCGAGCCCGCGTTCGATCAGCGACCACTCGCGATTGGTGACGATCCGCGGCAGCAGGTCGTGCGGAAAAATGCGTTCGGTTCCTTCCTCGCGCCCGTAAACGGTGAAGGTGATCCCCTGGTGGAGAAAGCTTAAATCGGCGGCCTGCTTGCGGCGGCGGATTTCCTCGGCGGGCAGTTCGCCGAGCATTTCGAAAAGCGCCCGGTAATGCGCCCTGGGCGCGCCGCCCGGCTCGAACATTTCGTCCCAAGCGTGATCGAGCTGATAGTTGCGAAACGGCGCGGGCAAATGGTCAACGCTCATTGGCGAGGGTGACCTTCGAGTGTAGCTTACTTCACCGCGACAGTTACTTTTCGCTTACTGCGAATCTCTCCGACGATCACTGTAAGCTCGACGGGTCCCGAAGGTAGTCCCGCAGGGAGTCTGGCGTTGATTTGCAAGGCGCCCGCCACAAGCTGCGGCGCCGCGCCGGCGTACAGAATTTCGCACTCCTGTCCATGGGCAAGCAACCGGACGCGCCCGGTGGGCCGAGGCAACGGTTCGGAGCGAACGATGTCGCCATCCTTAGGTGTCGGACTCAGGGCCCCGGCTCCGGTCGCGAAGGCCACTACGATGGATGCTTGGTCGGCCGGCCTCGACGGCCCGTTGTAGCTCCCATCTTCGTTCAGAATTGCGCCCTGGCCCGACTGGTCCGCGAACAATTCGGGATTCGCGGCCGCAACGGGAACTCGTACTCCGGCGGAACGAACCCCCTGATACACAACCGAGACCTCCGCATCTCGCTTACCCGCAACCGAGAACGGCGCGACGAAGTTAACCTGGGGGCGAGCGCCGCCGGTAACCGCGAGTACAGGCGCGCCAACACCGTCGATCAGGACGCGGGTCTCTCCCAAAATGTCGGAGTACGCGGCGGTACCATTCGCGACAATCAGCGACGGCGGCCCGAAGTTCTGGCCATAAAGCGTCATGATCTCTCCCGGAGAGATCCCACCCGATAAAAGGCTCGCGCCGTTGCGCAGGTCGTCCAAATTGAAGTTTGGAACGAGACCGGCTTGCTCGACGGTTACTACAGGCCCGACCACGTCCACCGGTGGACCGAACTGCGAGGACTGGAGGCTGCGCGTCCGTAGGGCGATCGATCCCGACCGCGCCCGTACGACCATGTTCGGATCGACGCCGAAGCGCAGAGAGTTACTGGTCAGGCTCTCGACGCGCAACCATGGGTTTAGGGAAGTCTCCCAGGCGCCGCAGTTCGAGCCGGAAGTCTCCGCCGTGGCGCTAAGGATTCCCCCAGAAACCGGAACCGTGAAACTGGACGGCGTGAACCGTATCGCGCAATGGATGGACGCCTGCTGCAAAATGGTGGTTGACGCCGGCCCTATGGTGAGTTGAGCCGCACGGGTGCTCGGAGTTCTTGGCCACGTATGCGGTGAGACGCCGACCGTTACACGGCCCGAGCCTGCGGGACCGCTCGTGGCCGACGTCAACGTCGCCCAGGCCTCCGAAACGGTTGCGGTCCATGGGCAAGACGCTTGGAATTCTACCGTCCCAGTGCCGCCTGCTTGAGGGAACGAGAGGCTGGAGGTAAAGGTGGTCTTACAGGTCTTGCCGGCCTGAATGACCTGAAAGCACGATCCCCAAACGCAAACGGTGCCCATCCGCTCGCGCTCGGTGTCGTTTGCGGCAAACAACAATCCAACGCCGCCTTCGTTCGGCCCCGATGTGCCGTCCGGAAACGTGATCCATGGCACGTCGGCCTTGATGCTCCACGAGCAGAACACGGGGCAGAGGAACCCCACACAAGGAGCGTTTCGAATCATGACCACGTACCGCCCGCCATCTCCGGGCACGCGCTCCGGCACATCGTTGGAGAGGCTGTAAGAGCATTGCCGGGCCTCCTGCTCCACGACGATCGTGAGGTTGGCGATGGCGAGCGAACCAGATCGGAGGTCGGGTGATGGATTAGGATCCACAAGCAGCGAAACAGTGCCGCTTCCCTGATTCATTGCACCGGAGCCGAGGGGTTTGAGCCAAGAAACGTTCGACTGGACACTCCATTCGCATCGGGGAAAGCTGGCCTGAACTGCGATTTGGATTGGCGTCGCGGCAGTTCCGCCGTAAAAGACCCGACCGGGCCTAGCGACACTAAACATGCAGTCCGCCGCCTGCGTCACGACGACCGGCACGTCCCCTATAGTCAGTTGTGCCGTGCGCGAATTCGTAGTCGGGTTGGCCGACGCGGTAATGGTGACAATACGGCTTCCCGTGCCTGCGCTAGTTGCCACGTTGAGCCACGGCGCAGTCACGGTTACTCGCGAGTCACATCCGGACTGAGTCGTGACCGTCAACGCTAGAGGAGCCGACGTTCCGCTGCCTGGAATGCTAAACGAAGTTGGCGACACCGAATAGGAGCACTGCGCGTCTATCGAAGAGACCGAGACAATAAGGCAGAAAATCGACCAGAAAAGAATCATAGTTGGAGCTTGGTACAATTCTGCCAGAGGGAGTTTCCTTTTGAACCGGCGATTTAATGTCGTTTTCGTGACCGTCTCGACCGTTCTCGTCGGGCTTCTCTTGGTGGGCTCGGTCCTGGGGCGCGCCGCCAATCCAGAGGACGCCTACAAACACTTGGCGGTCTTCACGGAAGTGCTGTCGCGCATTAAGAGCGACTACGTCGAGGAACCCGATTTGAAGGGCGTTACGGCGGGCGCGATCAACGGACTTCTCGAAGCCATCGACCCCTATGCCAGCTATCTGAGCGCGGATCAGTACAAGCAGTATCTGAAGCAGAAGGATCAGAGGCGCGCCGATGTCGGCCTCGTCCTATCGAAGCGGTTCGGCTACATCGGCGTGGTCGATGCGGTGGCGGGATCGCCCGCATGGAAAGCGGGTTTGAATACCGGAGACATGATCGAGTCGATCCAGGGCGTCGCGACGCGCGACATGCCGCTGGCCTACGCCGAAATGTTGATGAAGGGCGACGCGGGGTCGACCGTCGATTTGACCGTCCTGCGCGTTCGCCGGCCGGAACCGTCCAAAGTTACTTTGACCCGGGCCAACGTCAAATTACCGGGTATCCAATCGAAAATGCTGCCGGATCAGGTGGGCCTGATCGCGGTTCAGTCGCTCGAAACGGGACGGGCGAAGGACGCCGAAGCGGCGATCGCGAGTCTCGAAAAGCAGGGCGCGAAGAAGTTGGTCCTCGACCTCCGCGATTGCGCGATCGGACCCTCCGAGGAAGGAGTCGCGCTGGCGAATCTTTTCTTGGACAAGGGCCTCATTACGTACTTACAAGGTCAGCGCGTGATGCGCCAGAACTTCGAGGCTGCGCCGGCTAAACAGGCCACCAAGCTGCCGGTGGTGGTGGTCACGAACCGCGGAACGGCGGGCGGAGCGGAGATCGCCGCCGCCGCTTTGCGCGACTCGAAGCGCGGCTACACCGTCGGCGAACGGACTTATGGCGATGCGGCGATGCGCAAGGCGGTGACCCTCGAAGACGGCAGCGCCATCATTTTGGCGATAGCGAAATACTATTCGCCGTCCGGCAAGTCGATCCAGGACAACGCCGTGTCGCCCGACGTGCCCGTGGCCGACACTCCCGAACCGGCGGATACCGACGAAGACAACGTACCGGAGCCGGGCGAGCCTAAGCCGCGTTCCACCAGCGACGATGCCGTGCTTAAGAAGGCCCTCGACGTTTTGACGAACGGCCTGCCCAAGGTCGCGAAGAATTAGCTTTTTTCGAAAATGCCAATCTACGAGTACAAGTGCGAACTCTGCGGGAGTTCGTTCGAGAAAATTCAGAAATTCTCCGACCCCGAACTGACGGTCTGCGAATGTGGGAAGAACGGGAAAGTGGCTCGCGCGCTTTCAACGCCCGCGTTCCATCTGAAGGGTAGCGGCTGGTATAAGACCGACTACGCCTCGTCGAAACCGGCAAACGGGAAAACGGACGCGAAACCCGAAACTAAAGCCGATAGCGGCGAGAGCAAACCCGCGGATTCCAAGCCTTCGGAGTCGAAGACCGAAACGAAGGCCGAGTCCAAACCCGCCGCGACAACCTAGAAGAAGCTCTTCTCGTCGGCCGACGGCCCGTAAATCGAGGGTACGGGGACATCGAGGAGGCGCAAGTAAACGGTCAACTGTCCGCGGTGATGCGCGCCATGATTCAGAACGAAATCGCGGATCACGTCGGCGCGCGGGCGCGAGAATAACTGTCTACCTTCGACTTTGAGCGCCCACGGCGCGGCTAGCTTTTCGTCGTCGGTTACGGCGAAGGCCGCCTTGCTCGCAGCCGTGAACTTGTCGAACAACGCCAGGATGTCGGCGGTGGATTCCAGCGGCTTTTGGTCGAATGGACCCTTCAGATCGAGTTCGTCGAGATTCAGGGTATTCTCGGCCCACATGCCGAGTTGCGCCAAGTGCTGACCAAGCGCGCCGAGCGTGAACGACTTCTCGTGCGGCTTCCACGTCAATTTGTCCGTGGGAATTCGCTCCAGGGTTTTGCGTGTCGCCGCCATTTCGCGGTCGAATTCCGCGGCCATCGATTGGGTTAGGCTCATGCCGGTCAGCCTACAATATCGGCATGACCACGCGCCGTCATTTTCTCGCTACCACGCTCGCCGCTACCGCGGCGCAGCGCGTTTTCGCGGCCAACGACAAGATTCGCTTCGCGACGATCGGTATTGGAGGCATGGGTTCCGCCGACACCCGCTCGGCGTTGACCGTTCCCGGCACCGAACTGGCGGCGGTCGCCGACGTGTATCAAGGACGCCTGGAACGCGCGCGCGAAGTATGGGGCAAACAGGTAGACGTCACGCGCGACTACCGCGAGATTCTCGACCGTAAGGATATCGACGCGGTGATCGTCGCGACACCCGATCATTGGCACCAACAGATCGCCATTGAGGCGATGGAAAAAGGCAAGGACGTCTACTGCGAGAAGCCGATGATCCAGCAAGTGAGCGAGGGCCAGGCGCTGGTGGACGCGCAGAAGCGGACCGGGCGCATTATCCAAGTCGGCAGCCAACGCGTGAGTTCGGTGGAGTACAAGAAAGCGCAGGACCTCTTTACCTCGGGCGCGATCGGGACGCTCAACATGGTGGAGGCGTGGTGGGATCGCAACTCGGCGATCGGCGCCTGGCAGTACTCGCTACCGACGGACGCGAGCGAACAAACCGTCAGTTGGGACCGCTTCCTGGGACGCGCTCCGAAGCGCCCGTTCGAACCTGTGCGGCTTTTCCGTTGGCGCAACTATCGCGATTACGGCACCGGCGTCGCGGGCGATCTGTTCGTGCACTTGTTTAGCGGTATGCATTTCGTGACGGGGGCGATCGGGCCGGAGCGCGTTTTCGCCACCGGTGGGCTGCGATTCTGGCAGGACGGGCGCGATGTACCGGACGTGATGCTCGGTCTGTACGACTATCCGAAAACCGATAAGCACCCGGCGTTCACGCTCGCGCTCCGCGTCAATTTCGTCAGCGGGGCGGGCGAATCGAGCGGATTCCGCTTCGTCGGCAGCGAAGGCATCATGACCATCGGCCGCGGCGTGACGCTATCGAAAGTTCCCCGCCCGGCGGCGCCCGGCTACACCATCGATACCTTTCCGAAGAGCGTGCAGGCCGAGTTTCTCAAGAAGTACCGCGAGCAGTTCCCGCCCGAGAAGCCGACCGCCGACGGCATGCGTCCCGAGATGGAAGAGCGGTTCCAGGCTCCGCGCGGTTACTCGGATCACGAAGATCATCACCGCAATTTCTTCGAAGCGGTGCGCTCGCGCAAGCCCGTAGTGGAGGATGCTACTTTCGGATTCCGTGCGGCGGGTCCGGCGGTTCTGTCGAATGTGAGCTACTTCGAGCAGCGCGCCTTGAAGTGGGACGCGGCGGCGATGCGCGCGGCGTAAAATCGAAATATGGCGGCACTGGCGATTCCTCCGGCGACCCTCACCATCGAGCAGTTCGTGGCGATGACCGCAGATCGGCGGCCCTATCCCGAATGGGTGGATGGAAAAATCGAGGAGAGACCTGTGCCTAGTTTTTTGCATTCCCTTTTCAGCGGTGCCGCAATAGCCGTTGTCAACAAGACCGGGACGCTTGTTTCGGGGCCCGAAGTTCACTCGCGCGTGGGCAGAAATTATCGGCTGCCCGACGTTGCAATTTGGGACAAGCGTAAACTGCCAACGGAAGACTATCCGTCCACTCCGCCGCTAGCCACGATCGAAGTGCTTTCGCCCGGTCAAAGCATGACCAAGATGCTCAAGAAGTGCGTCGAATACGAACGTTGGGGCGTGAAACACATCTGGCTGATCGACCCGGAAGAACGGGCGTTGTTCGTCTATCGCGACGGCCGAATCACCGAAGTCGAAGTGCTCGAAATTCCCGAGCACAAATTGCGCATCACGCTCGCGGACCTACTGCCCGCACCCGAATCTCCCGGTACTCAATCCACTTCCCCATCTGATGCGCCTGTAGCATGATTTTGCCGGGCGATAGGCGCTGCATTGCGGGATAGTCGACCACCGCGACTCCGTTTACACGCACCACGCAACGCGGACCCTCGGCGAATAGCTGGAATAGATACCACTTCTCGGGCTCGATCCTGGGATACGGATGCGCGCGCTGGTAGCCGTATAGCGATCCCGTCGGGTAAACCGCGCCCTCGACGTCGTGTAACTGGATTTCGTAATGCTCGGAAGTCTTCTCGCTCGACGCGCGGAAGATCACACCGCCGTTCGAATGCTTCGACGCGCGGATATAGCATTGAAACGCGAAATCGCCGTAGCTGTCTCGAGTCGCCAAATACCCCAGCCCATCGGTACGCAGAACCTCACCCAACGCCTCGATTTTCGGCTTCTCAACGGCTTCCCAAAGGCTTAGGTCTTCTTCGCGGCGGTAGAGTTCGGTCCATTTCTCGCGCGGAGGCAGCTCGCGAATTTCGAGACCGCGAAACCGCAACGGATAACTTAGGCTCTCGATGCCGATGTACCCCGACCGTAGCCGGTAGCGCAGTTCGGGATGCTCGTCGCGATTCAGATCGTGCACCAGTTCTTCGTTGATCCAAACTCGCAGCGCCGGACCGTCGGCCAGAACTCGGATGGCGTTCCACTCGCCTTGATTGCGAACATTCACCTTTCGCGGAGCGATTACCGGAAAGATCGCGCCCATCGATTCGCGCAGCGGCGTCGCGTCTTTCTTCTGGAACAAGTTCAGCTTGACGCCGCACTCGGCCGGCGGGCCGAATTCCGGCGCGTGGAAGTACAGTCCGCCGTTCGCCCAACCTTGAATGAGGACTTCGCAGCGAAACTCGAAATTCTCGTACCGCTGGGCACTGCGCAACCAAGTGGGGAAATTCGATCCGCTATGAACGACGATTGCGCCGTCGCGAACGTAGAACGCCGACTCGGGACCGTCCACCACCCGCCAGCCGTCGAGCGTCCGCCCGTCGAACAGAGGCGCGAACGAGCCTTGCGGAAAGGCGGGCGCCGCGCCCATAGCCGTAACGAAGCTTCGCCTGGTCATCGCTCCTCACTATAATCGCTGGCAGTGGTCGTCTCCGCTTCCGAACCGTCGGTCTCGCATCTGCATACGTTCTTTCTATTCCCGTTTTCGATCGACCGGGAACACGTGCAAACGCGGCATCCGGACATCTGGCTCGAAGGCCGTTGGATGGACGGGCTGGACCGATGGATCGCGAACCACATGCCGCCGGAAGGGCTGGGCCACTGGGAGCGCGCCTCGCACGTGCGCTTCGACGCCGAATCTTCGGCCTACCAGGACATGGTGTTCTTCCACCCGTTCGTGCGCCGGATCTTCTTCGACACGGGCGACCAGAACCATTGCGGCGACGGCGAGCAGGAAAGCCTGCTGCGCCGCTACAAAATCGCCTTGCCGGAAGACGCCCGGTTCGTTCTCGAAGCCGAGGATTTACGCGGGCGTTCCGCCTCCGCGCAGGTGACTACGCTCACATTGTTTTTGTTCGCCAACGGCATTGGGCTACTCTCGATCGGCGTCGAAGGCGTCAATGTACCCGCCAAACAAGCGCTCTGGATGAACGAGATGATGCGCAAGATTTATCCGTCGAGCGGGCGGCAGCAGCGCGAGGGGCGAGTGCCGAGCCGGGTGGCGCTCTCGGTAGAGCGCCGCGGCGAACCTCGCGCGCTCGTCGAAGAACGCTTCGATCACTGCGATATCCATGCGTTTCAGCCGCCGCTTTCGGCGTTGGTCGCGCGTTTGCTGTACTTCGCCGACTATCCGGCTCAGGAGTACGAACCGGTGCTCGACGAGCGCATGATCGTCTATTCGTACCTCGCGCTCGACCCGCGCAGCGTGCCCGAAAACTGGCTTGCCTCCGAGGCGGAAGACGTATTCGTCAGCCGCGCCGTCTATGTCGATCACCACGGCGCGGACTATCGCTATCAGCCGGACTTTACCCGCCACATGATGGAAAAGCAAGTTTACCGGCGCTGGGCCCATCAGGGCACGTTCTACGGGTTCACCAGTTACTCGACGGTTACCGTCACGCTGGGCGAATTCGATTGCGACGACCACCAGTTGCGCGAAGGCTTTCTGATCCACCGCATGTTCCGGTCGCGCTACTACCTGATGATGTTAGTGGCCGTTTTCTACCGCGCCACCTTGCTCGATTACGCCGAGCGCGTGGCGCTGGTGTCCCGCCGACTCAATCGCGACTTTGAGGACGAGCGCCTTTCGATCGAAACCATCCGCTTCGTCAACGCCCTGCGCAACGAGTTCTTGAACTTCTCGAATTACTGGCACTTCGAGGAACTCGCCAACAAAGACGAGGAAACCGAGCACTTCAATCTGATGTGCGACGCTTACCGCATTCGCCCTATGTTGATGGACACCGAGCGGGAGATCGACCGCCTGCACGACGCGCTCAGCGAGTACTACCAGTCGCGTAATACGCAGGCCGTCAACCGCCTCGCCATGATCAGCATGATTCTCGGCGCGGGCGCCGTGCTCACCGGATTTTTCGGAATGAACTTCGGCGGCGAATTCGCCAAATTGTTCTTCGAACCGTCCGCGCGCTGGACGCTGGCGCACTGGTTGTCGATCGCCGCCGTTTCCGCCTTCGCTCTCGGAGCGGTTTCTTTCGGACTCTTCGTCGTCGCGGCGAATTGGAGCGATTACCGCGACGTCTTGCTGCCCGGCGGTCGCGCTAAGCGGATCAAGCTCGATTCGATCAAGCACGTGGATTAACGCCGGCAGGTTTGATACCATTCCGGGCACTGTAAAGAGGCCCTATGAACCGCTTCATCGCCGCTTTCTCGATGGTCAGCGCGACTCTCCACGCGCAGAGCACGGCCACGATTTTCGGCTCCGTACGCGACACAGCGGGCGGCGTCATGCCCGGCGCGAGCGTTACCGCCACCCATCGTGAAACCGGCCTCTCCCGCACCGCGACGGCAAGCGAGGCGGGCGACTACGTATTCGTTCAATTGCCTGTAGGCACCTTTACCGTCCGCGCCACTTCGCCCGGATTCAAGGAGTCCATCCAGACGGACTTGCTGATTCAAGTCAACGAGAACCGCCGCGTCGATTTCGAACTGCAAATCGGCCAGGTTTCCGAAAAGGTGGAGGTGACCGCCCAGTCCGCGCAGGTCGAAACGCGAACGGGCACCATCGGCGAAGTCGTCGACTCGCGCCGCATCGCGGATTTGCCGCTCAACGGACGGAATCCCGTTCAACTTCAGCTACTCGTCGCGGGAGCGGGCCGGAGAGGCGGCCGCGATCAGCAGCAGAACGAAACGGTGTCGATCAATGGCTCGGCTTTCCGGGGTAACAATTACGCCCTCGACGGCGGCGACAATCACGACCCTTTCTTCAACACGCCCGCGCCATTCCCCAACCCCGACGCTCTCCAGGAGTTCTCGATCGAGACCAATGGCTACGGCGCGGATAAGGGCCGCAATGCCGGAGCGTTCGTCAGCGCGGTGACTAAGTCCGGCACTAACGAATTTCACGGAGCTCTTTTCGAGTATCTGCGGAACGACAAGCTGAACGCCCGCGATTTTTTTGCGGTGAGCGTGCCGCCATTCAAGCGGAATCAATTCGGTGGCACGATCGGCGGCCCGATCCGGCGCGACAAACTGTTTTTCTTCGCTTCGTACCAGGGAACTCGCGAACGAAGCGCTCCCGGCACGACCCAAGCTTTGGTGCCGACGGAAGCCATGCGGCGCGGCGACTTTTCCGCGCTCACTCGCGCGATCCGCGACCCCAACGGCGGCAATTTTCCGGGCAACGTGATTCCGGCGAGCCGCGTTTACCAGCCCTCGGTGAAGTTTCTCGATACGTTTATTCCGCTGCCGAACCGCAGCGACGGATTGTTGAGTTTCGCCAGCCAGCAGTCCATCGACGACGATCAAATCGTCGGCAAAGTGGACTATCAGCTAAACGCGGCGCACCGCGTCAGCGCGCGCCTGCTCTACAACAACAACGGCACTAAACAAGCGGTGGGCACCATCCCGAACCTGCTCGCCAATATCCCTTACAAGAATTGGAACGGCACGGCGACCGACACCTGGGTGGCCAGTTCGCGCATCGTCAACGCGCTTACGTTCACCGTTCAGAACATCGAGCGCGACCAATCGGCGATCACCCCGCCGAATGTCGGCTGGCGCGATTTCGGCTCGGGTATTGTGCGCGCGCACCGCGAGGATACCGTTGCCGCCACCGACACTAACGTCATCGGCTATTGGTACGCCTTTACCCGCCATCCGCTGTATCAGCAGCGATATTTCTACCATCTGCGAAACGAAACCTCCTGGAGCCTGAGGTCGCACTTGATCAAGTTCGGCGGCGAGTGGCGGCACGATATCGTCGACCGGCGCGAGCGGTTTCAGGGCGATCCAGCCATCGCGTTTCGCGGTCAGATCACCAACGACGCGATGGCCGATTTCATGATCGGACGGCCCGACAGCATATTGCAAAGTTCGGGCGCCGAAAGCTATCCCGTAGGCAGCGCCTACAGCTTGTACGTCCAGGACGATTGGAAGGTGGCCCGCCAGTTAACCCTGAATCTCGGCTTGCGCTGGGACCCCTACACTCCGCCGCCCGACAAACGCGGGACCGGCGCGATGTTCCGGGCGGGGCAGCAATCTACTTTCTTTCCGCTCGCGCCTGTGGGGATGGTTTACTGGGGACAGGACGCGGCGGTACCGCAAAAATACGGGTTCGGCAACCTTTGGAACAACTGGGCGCCGCGGTTCGGCTTCGCTTTCGACCCCACGGGTAGCGGCAAGTCGAGTATCCGCGGCGGCTACGGGCTCTTCTACGGTTCCCGCGCGCTACAGAACGTGGGGGGCGGCGGCCCCGGCTATGTACTAGGTCTCAACATCAACCCAGTGCCCGGTGGTTTGGCGAATCCGTATCAAACTATCGGTGGCAATCCTTACCCCTTTACCGCGCCGGAGACCGCGGAGCAGCGCCGCACTTTCGCGTTCGTCCGCCCGGTTTCCGTCGGCGGCTGGGATCCGGGTTTCCGCAACGCACTGGTGCAGCAGTGGAACTTCAGTGTGCAGCGCCAACTTTGGCAAAGTTGGATCTTCACCGCCGCCTATGTCGCGAGCAAAGGTAACGGCATCGAGACCACCCGCCAACTCAATCCAGGAATATTCGGCCGGCCCGGTACGCTGCAGCAGCGACGAGTCTACCCCGAGTTCTCGGCGATCGCACAGAGTAGCGCCGAAGGAAACTACACATACAACTCGTTGCAAATCACCGCCAACAAGAGATTCTCGAAAGGTCTTACTCTACTCGCCAGCTACACGTGGGGCCGGAACATCGACAACCTCGCCGATCCCCAGGACGGAAGCGATTTCAGCCGCGAGAAGGCGATCTCGCCTAACAATATCGATCACCGGTTTGTCGGTAGTTTCATTTGGGAACTACCGCGCTATCGCGGCAATCCGCTGGCGCGTCTCGCCATCGACGGCTGGGAAGTCAACGGCATCGTTTCGATCGAGTCCGGCTTGTATTTCAACGTCGTCAGCGGGCGCGACAACTCGGGCACGGGCATCAATCAGGATCGGCCGGATCTGATCGGAAATCCGTATCTGGACACCGGGCGTTCCCGCAACGAACTCATCAACGGCTACTACAATCCGGCGGCCTTCCGGCAGAACGCGCCGGGGACTTACGGTAACGCCGGACGCAATCTGATCGCCGGACCGGGTGAGGCGTTAGTAGACCTCGGTCTGGTCAAGACTTTCGCGATTACCGACCGGCAACGCATCCGGTTCCGTGCAGAAGCTTTCAATGCGTTGAATCGCGTCAACCTGGACAATCCGGTCGGCAACTTGCTGGCGGCGAACGTGGCGAAGATCACTGGCGCGGGTCCGCCTCGCGTGTTCCAGCTCGCGCTTCGCTTCGAGTTCTAGTTCAAGCTCTCGAAGAGCCCGGCCGCGCCTTGTCCGCCGCCGATGCACATGGTGACGAGTCCATAGCGGTGGCCGCCGCGCTTCATTTCGCGGAGGATTGTCGCCGTAAGCTTCGCGCCAGTGCAGCCCAGCGGATGCCCGAGAGCCACCGCGCCGCCGTTTACGTTCGTTCGTTCAAGCGGCAGTCCCGCCTGCCGGATCACGGCGAGCGCCTGGCACGCAAACGCCTCGTTCAATTCGATGACGCCGATGTCGTCGATCTTCAGTCCCGCGAGGGCCAGCGCTTTCGGAATCGCCACTACGGGGCCGATGCCCATAATCTCGGGCGGCACTCCGCCGACCGCGAAGCTGACGAATCGCGCCATCGGCTTCAGCCCAAGCTCGCGAGCTTTCGATTCCGACATCACCAGAGCCATCGCCGCGCCGTCGGAAGTCTGCGATGAGTTACCCGCCGTCACCTCGCCTTGCGCGTGGAACACGGGCTTGAGCTTGGCGAGCGCCTCGAGCGAAGTATCCGCGCGCGGACCTTCGTCCTTTGCGAACTTGATCGACTTGGTTCCCTCGGGCGTTGTGAATGCTACTTCGACCGGCACTAGTTCGTCGTCGAACTTCCCCGCCGCCTGCGCAGCTAGCGCGTTTTGGTGACTGCGATAGGAGAACGCATCGGCGTCCGCGCGCGACACGTTGTACTTCGTGCGGACGTTCTCCGCCGTGAGGCCCATGCTGACGTAAATCTCGGGACGATGGTCGACCAGCCACGGATTGGGCGCAAGCCGTTGCGCGGCCATCGGAAGCATCGACATCGATTCCGATCCACCGGCCAGCACGATCTGCGCGCCGCCCGCGCGAATGCGCTCCGCCGCCATCGCGATCGATTGCAGCCCGGAGGAGCAGAACCGGTTGATCGTGACGCCGGGTACTTGATCCGGCAATCCCGCTCGAACCGCGGCAATGCGGGCCATATTCGCGCCGGATTCGCCCTCGGGCGTCGCGCAACCGAGAATCACGTCGTCGATTTCCTCGCGCGGCACTTGCGGATACCGGTCGAGCAACGCGGTGGTTACGCGCGCGGCGAGATCGTCGGGACGCACCGTACGCAATGTGCCCTTTGGAGCCTTGCCTACCGGGGTGCGCAAACAATCCACAATTACGGCTTCGGTCATCACTTCCTCCTAGTTTCGCAGCGGCTTTCCGGTCTTCAACATCGCTTGGATACGTTCGATCGTTTTCGGCGTTCCGCAAAGGCTTAAGAACGCCTCGCGCTCCAGATCGAGCAGGTATTGTTCGCTCACTTGCGACTCGCCCGTTAAATCGCCGCCGCAGAGCACATGGGCGAGCTTGTGCGCGATGGCGAGGTCATGATCGGAAATGAAGTTGCCTTGCCGCGCCAGCCACGCGCCCATCTTGAGAATCGCCTTGCCCGGCGCGCCCGCCACTTTGATGTCGGATCGCGGTGCGCCGGGAGCGTACCCGCGCGTCATCGAAAGGGCCAGCGCTTTCGCGTCGGCGATCAGACGATCCTGGTTCATGGTGACGCTCGCGCCGCGGTCGAGCAGACCGAGCGCCTTCGCGTCTTCCGCCGATCCGGACACCTTGGCGTAACCGATCAAGTCGAACGCCTTGCGCGGGTCCTTCAATCGGGCGATCAACTCCTTGCAGCCGCCCGCGCCTGGGATGAGACCGACGCCGACCTCGACGAGGCCCATATAGAGTTCCGCCGAAGCTTGCACGCCACGCGAGTGCAACACGATCTCGCACCCGCCGCCGAGCGCTCGCCCGAACGGGGCGGCCACTACGGGCTTCGGCGCATACTTCACGGCCATCATCGCTTGCTGGAACTGGTGAATCGCGCCATTGAGTTCGTCCCATTCGCCGTCGAGGGCGGCCATCAGTACCAGCACCAGATTTGCGCCGACGGAAAAATTTTCGCCTTCGTTGGCGATCACCATCGCCTCGAAATTTTTCGCCAACTCTTCGATTCCGCGATAGACCATCGCCACGGAATCCGCGCCGAGCGAATTCATTTTCGAGTGGAACTCGAGACACAGCGCGCCGTCGCCAAGATCGACCAGCGACGCGCCGGGATTCGCTTCCACTACGCCACGTTGCCGCTTGGTGGAGGCGATCGAAACACAGCCGGGAAGTACGCGCGAAGGATCGCCCGCCGAGTACCAGCTCGGCGCTCCCGCCTGCCGCATGCGGGAAACGTTCTCCGGCAGCGCGCGGCCTTCCTTCTCGATCCGTTCGCAAACACTCTGGAATCCGAGTGTGTCCCACAGCTCGAACGGCCCCAGCTTGTGCGCGTAGCCCCAACGCATGGCGCGATCGATGTCGATGGGACGGTCCGCGATTTCGGGGATACGCTCCGCGCAATAGAGGAATGAGTCGGAAAACAATTTCCACAGAAATGTTCCGACGCGCCCTGGGCTCCTAACCAGCGTTCTGAGGCGTTCTCCCAAATCTTCGATTGCGAGCGCCGTTTCGATCTCCGGCAGTTTGGGGCGGTTCGCCGGGTGATACTCGAGCGTCTTCCAGTCGATGGCGTGGATCGCGCGCTCCGGGCCGACGCGTTTGTAGAAGCCTTGCCCCGATTTGTCGCCCAACCAGCCGCGCTCGACGATCGCTTTCAGAAAATCGGGCGGAAGGAACCGCGCGCGCCAAGGATCGTGCGGAACGGCGTCGTATAGATTCTTGCCGACGAACGCCCAGACGTCGACGCCAACCAAATCGAGCAACCGGAAGCTGGCCGAGTTGGGCAAGCCGATCAGCGAACCCGTGATCGCGTCCACTTCCTCGATGGTGTAGTCGTCCTCCACCATGATCTTGGCGACCGTCGAGCCGAAGAAACTGCCGATGCGGTTGGCGATGAAGTTCGGCGTGTCCTTACAACGCACAACGCCTTTACCCAAACGCCGGTCGCCGAAGTCGGAAACGAAATCGAGGATGGCGGAATCGGTGCCCGGCCCGGGAATTACCTCGAGCAGATGCAGATAGCGCGGGGGATTGAAGAAGTGTGTCCCACAGAAGCGCCGCTGCACGGATGCGTCCCATCCTTCGGCGACCTTCGCTAGCGGAATTCCCGACGTGTTCGTGGACAGGATCGCATCCGGCGGCGCGGCGGCGATGGCGCGCGGCCACAGGTCCCGCTTGATATCGAGATTCTCGACCACCGCCTCGATCACCCAGTCGCAAGTGGCGAGTTCGGCGAGATCGTCGAAACTACCCGTACGGATGTTGCCCTGCGAGGCGGCGGTGAAGAACGCGGGAGGCTTGCCCTTGGCCGCCGCTTCCAGACCTTTGTCCGCCATTCCAGGTAAATCGAGCAGCAGTGCAGGTACTTGAGCGTTGGCGAAGTGGGCGGCGATCCGGGCGCCCATAGTCCCGGCGCCAAGCACGGCGACGCGGCGAATTGGCTTCATAAGAGTCGTTCCGGCGGGAGGAGTTCGAGAACAGGGTAACAGGTATCATGAGGGTTGACTTCCGCCCGCGCGAAGATCTTCCTGATCGTCACGAATCTAATCTCCGTCGCGTGCCTTATATGGGTTTTGCGCGACGCGAATCTCGCCGAATTGGGCACGGAGATTCGCGAAATGAAATGGATTTGGGTGGTGTTCGCCTCCGCCGCCGATATCTCCGTTTACATATTGCAGGGCTGGCGGTGGAGCATGCTGCTCGAACCCGTGGCGCGAGTGCCGTTCTGGCGAAGCGTGCGCGCTATTTATGTTGGATTGTTCGCCAACGAGGTGCTGCCGTTCCGTTCCGGCGAAATCATCCGTTGTCTGCTCTTGTCGCGCTGGACCGGACTGCCGCTGAGCGTCAGTTTCTCGTCGATCCTGATCGAGCGGATTTTCGACGGCATCTGGCTGGTGCTGTATACCGCCCTCGTCGTGCAGTTTGTCGAGCTTCCCAAACTGGTCCGCGACGGTAGCAACGTTCTGGTGATCGTTATCTTCGTTCTGGCTGGATTGCTGGGCTGGGTGGTGTTTAATCGCGAGCGGGCGCTGGCGTTCGCCGGCGAACGCAAGAAGCTACGCATCCTGGTCGAAGACCTGCACGCGATGGGGAACTCCGGCAGCTTCTATTCCTCTTGGCTGGCGAGTCTGCCGCATCTCCTTTCGATGACTCTGCCGATTTACTGCGTCGCGAAAGCCTACGGCCTCGAACAGGTGGGGCTGATGGAGGCGGCGGTAATCAATGTCATCGTGCGGGTCGGCACGATCATTCCAAACGCACCCGGCAACTTCGGAACCTATCAGGTGCTGGTGGTCCTCGCGCTATCGCTGTTCGGCGTCGAGAGCGCGCAGGCCAAACGCTTTTCGCTGGTGCTTTGGGGTATCGTGACGATGCCGCTGTTGATCGCCGGATTCGTCGCTCTCTCGGTGACGGGATTCAAGATCGGCGAATTGGTGAAGCAGGCGCAAGAGGAGACCAAGAGTCATGGCTAAGTTACTGTTGCTGGCGATGGCCGCGCTGCCGCTGGCGGCGCAACTGCGAATTATCGCCATCGGCGCGCATCCAGACGATTGCGATATCGGCATGGGAGGCACGGCGGCGCTATTCGTCGCGGCGGGACACATGGTGAAATTCGTCTCCGTCACCAACGGCGACGCGGGCCATCACGAAATGGGCGGCGGCGTTCTCGCCAAGCGACGCTACGCCGAAACGCAGGAAGTGGCGCGGCGTTTGGGAATCTCCTACGATGTGCTCGACAACCACGACGGCGAGCTTTCGCCGAATTACGAAGTCCGCAAGCAGATCATCCGCAAGATTCGCGATTGGCAGGCGGATGTAGTGATCGGACCGCGCATCAACGACTATCATCCCGACCATCGCTATACCGGCATGCTGGTGCAGGACGCCGCTTACATGGTCGTCGTGCCGAACGTCGCGCCCGACACTCCGCCGTTACGGAAGAATCCCGTGTTCCTCTACTTCCAGGACCGATTCCAGAAGCCGCAGCCGTTCAAACCCGACATCGTCGTCGCAATCGACGAAGTATTCGAAAAGAAGGTGGACGCGCTGGACGCGCATGTGAGCCAGTTCTACGAATGGTTGCCATGGGTAGAGGGCACTCTCGCGCAAGTACCGAAGGATCCGGCGGCGCGCAAGAGCTGGCTCCGCGAACGCCGCAAGCGCCCGGTGACGCCCGCCGTCCGCGCGGGAGCCGAGCGTTGGTACGGCGGTGCAGCAGGTAAGTTCCAGCACTTCGAGGCGTTCGAAATCGCCGAGTACGGCGCGCAGCCCGACGAAGCCGAAATCCGGCGTCTCTTTCCGATGTTGCGAAAATAGGGCATGGTTCGATTCGCGACAGAGAAAGAAACGCTCGACGAAGCGATTCGCCGTCTTGTCGCCGCCATCGATCCGGACAAGATCGTTCTGTTCGGCGGCCGCGCGCGCGGCGATGCGCAAGCGGATAGCGATTTCGACCTGCTGATCGTTAAGCCAAGCTCGGATCGCACGTACAAGCGCGTGGTCCCCGCTAAGTTGGCGCTCTATGGGATCGGCGCGGCAGTTGACATTACCTGGAAAACGCCGGACGAGATTGAGCGCTGGAAGAATGTTCGAAGCCATCCGATCGCCCAAGCGTTACTAGAAGGGCGAGTTGTTTATGAGCGGCCCCATTGAGCACGCTCGGCTCCTAGAGCGTAAAGCGGCGGTGGATCGCGCCGCCCCGCATATTTTGTTTCTCGGAGGGGGAGAGTTGGAAACCGTCGCTTTTCATATCCAGCAGGCGGCGGAGAAGCTACTCAAGTCCCTTTTGGCCGAGCGGGAGCATCCTTATCCCAGGTCGCACGACTTGGCCGAACTAATAGCGCTCGCCTCTTCGATCGATTCATCGATCGAAGAGTTTGCTCCTGCATTGGCGGCGTTCACTCCCTTTTCGGTGGCGTTCCGATACGAAGACGCGGAGGGATTGAGCCGCGAAGATATCGAATCGCAATTCCTACATCTTGATTCTTTGAAGGAGCGAGTTTACGGCCTCCTCCCTTTCGAAGCCATTCCATGACCCGTCCGCCGTCTGTCGATTCGGTCTTGCAGCGCTTGCGCAACATAAAGGCGCCTCGCGCGCTGGTGGTCGAGGAAATCCGGCGCACGCTGGATCGTGTGAGGGCGGGCGAGGCGCTCGATATCGACGATTCGGTACGCGCTGCCGTCGCGCAACTCGACCTTCCTTCGTTCCGCCGAGTGATCAACGCCACCGGCGTTGTTCTGCACACGAACTTGGGACGCGCGCCGCTCGGCGAGTTCGGGCCGCTCGATGGGTACTCGAATCTCGAATACGATCTCGCGGCGGGCAAACGCGGCAAGCGCGACCGGCATACCGGAGAGTTGCTCGAACGGCTGCTCGGCGCGCCCGCCATTGCGGTGAACAACAACGCGGCGGCGGTTTACCTTGTTTTGCACGAGCTCGCGGCGGGCTTCGAAGTCGTCGTCTCGCGCGGCGAACTGATCGAGATCGGCGACGGGTTCCGCATCCCCGACATCATGGCGCGGTCGGGCGCGATCTTGCGCGAAGTGGGAACCACCAATAAGACTTCGCTCGACGACTACCGGGCGGCCCTCAGCGAACGCACCCGGCTGATTCTGCGCGTGCATCCTTCGAACTTTCGGGTCACCGGATTCACCGCGAAGCCGACACTCGCCGAACTTGCGACGCTCGGCCCCCCGGTCTACGAGGACCTGGGCAGCGGCTGCGTTACGGATTTGCGCGAGTACGGGATCGACGAACCCCTTGTCGCCGACAGCTTGCGCGCCGGGGTCGCGCTGGTGAGTTTTTCCTGCGACAAGCTCCTCGGCGGTCCGCAAACGGGGATCGTCGCCGGGCGCGCGGAACTCGTCGAGCGGGTGCGCCGCAATCCAATGTACCGGGCGTTCCGTTGCGACAAGACGATCGTCGCCGCGCTGGAAGCCACGCTCCGGCGGTTGCTTTTCGAGCGTTACGACGAGATTCCGGCGCTGTGGATGATCCGCCTCTCGCCCGACGAGATTCGCGCCCGAGCGGAGGATCTGGTCGAAGGTCTCGACGCCGAAGTGCTGCGGGGCGAGAGCGTCATCGGCGGCGGAGCTACTCCAGAACAGCGCTTGCCCACTTGGCTAATCGCCCTCTCGGGCGACGCGATGGCATGGGAGCGCAAGCTGCGCGCTCATTCGACTCCCATCGTGGCCCGCATTGAGGCCGACCGCTTGATCCTCGACCTTCGCACCGTCTTCCCGCACGAAGAGCCGGAACTTCGGCGTGCGCTTTCCGTCTAGACTCTTACCATGATTTCCCCGGTTTTGGCGCTGGCGCTCACGATAGCGCAGGATTACGCAGGGTTCGTCAAGTCCTGGACGCGGGACGGGCAGTTTCAAGGCGCGGTCCTCGTCGCGAAAGACGGCAAACCGGTATTCCGGCAGGCTTTCGGGCTGGCGAATTCGGAGTGGAACATCCCCAACGCGCCGGACACAAGGTTCCGCCTGGGCTCGATCACCAAGCAATTCACCGCCGCCGCGATCTTGAAGCTGGCCGAAGAGGGCAGGCTGAAGCTCGACGATCCGGTGTCGAAGTACTACGAAGGCGCGCCCGCCGCGTGGGAGAAGATCACCGTTCATCATCTGCTGAATCACACGTCGGGGATTCCGAGCTACACCAACCTGCCCGGATTCATGGGCAAGAAAGATCGCAACCCGCTCAGCCCTCTCGAAATCGTCAAGCTCAGTCACGACCTGCCGCTCGAATTCGCGCCGGGCGAGAAGTTCGCCTACAACAACACGGGCTACGTCTTTCTCGGCCACATTATCGAGAAAGTCACAGGCGGCACTTACGAAAGCCATCTCAAGAAGACGATCTTCGATCCGCTGGGCATGAGCGATTCGGGTTACGACTGGCCCAAGACCGTCCTTCCGCGCCGCGCCTCCGGCTATAGCCGCGACGGGTCGAACGCGCCTTATCTCGACATGAGCCTTCCCCACGCGGCGGGCTCGCTCTATTCGACCGTCGACGACTTGCTGACGTGGGACACCGCGCTCCACGGCGGCAAAGTCGTGAGTAAGGAATCGCTGATTAAGATGACCACGCCCGGACATGGCAACTACGGCTACGGGTTGATGATCGGACCCACGCCGTCGGGGAAGACCGTCATCGCGCATGGCGGCGGAATCTACGGATTCTCGACCAATATGGTGCGATTTTCCTCGGACGGCGTCGTGGCCATCGTGCTGGCGAATCGGGAGACCCAGGCCGTGGGACCGCTCGCGCTGGGATTGGCCGGTCTCGCAATGGGCGAGGATGTGAAGCCGCGGCCGGTACGCGTAGAAGTTACCGTCGCGCCAGATAAGTTCGACCGGCTGGTGGGCGACTACGAACTGCGCCCCGGCTTCGTCCTCAAAGTGTTTCGCGAAGGGGACAAGTTCATGAGTCAAGCCACGGGACAGCCCGCTGTGCAGATCTTCGCCGCGAGCGAGACCAGTTACTTCCTCAAAGTCGTCGAGGCTCAACTCGATTTCGAATTGACGCCCGACGGGAAAGCTACGGGTTTGAAGTTGACGCAAGGCGGGCGAACCATGACCGCGCCGCGTAAGTAGCGCGCGCTACGCTGGTTCCGGTGAGCGATCTCAAGAAGCTCACCGCGCATGTGAAGGCGGCCGGTTGAGCGTCCAAGCTTAGTCCAAAGGTTTTGGACGCCGTGCTGCCGCGCGTGCC
The DNA here is from genome assembly GCA_033763835.1 of Bryobacteraceae bacterium. Lineage (GTDB taxonomy): Bacteria > Acidobacteriota > Terriglobia > Bryobacterales > Bryobacteraceae > JAPKYZ01. The sequence goes on from JANRJS010000018.1 coordinate 64,183, forward strand.
GCGGTTGAGCGACAGTAACGTACTCGTGGGGTTTGACACGTCGGACGACGCCGGCGTTTACAAGCTGAGCGAGACGTGCGCCCTGGTGCAGACGGTGGATTTTTTCACCCCGATCGTCGACAATCCATTTACCTACGGAGCCATTGCCGCCGCGAACGCGCTGAGCGACGTCTATGCGATGGGCGGCAAGCCGCTTACCGCGTTGAGCATTCTGTGCTGGCCGAAAGACGGCGGCCTCGAAACCCTCGAAGCGATTCTCAAGGGCGGCGCGGAGAAGATGATCGAAGCGGGGTGTGCGATTCTCGGCGGCCACAGCGTGGGCGACGAAGAAATCAAGTTCGGCTATCAGGTAACGGGACTCGTGGACCCTTCGCGCGTCTGGACTAATGCGGGCGCGCGGGCGGGCGATGTACTGTCTTTGACCAAGCCGCTCGGTACCGGAGCGATCGCCACGGCGCTGAAGCGTGGGATCGCGCGCGAACCGCACGTCGCGGCCGCCACGGAATCGATGCTGAAACTCAACAAGCCGGGCGACGGCTGGGAAGTCCACGGCGCCACCGACGTAACGGGATTCGGCCTGCTTGGGCACGCCCGCGAGATAGCGCTGGCCTCGAACGTCACGCTCGAAATCGACGCGACCGCGTTGCCGCTGTTCGATGGCGCGCTCGACTACGCCGCGGCGGGCGCGATTCCGGGCGGAGCGAAGAACAATCGCGAGTTCGTCGAGAGCTGCGTTCGAATCGAAGGCGCGCTCGACCCCGCGCTTGAAGCGCTGCTCTACGATCCGCAAACCTCCGGCGGACTGCTGCTCGCCGCGGAGCGCGCTTACGGAGTTCCGATTGGCCGAGCGATGGCGCGCGGTGAAAAACCGCTGGTGGTGCGCGGTGTCTGATCCAAGAATCATCGTCGCTCTCGACTTGCCCTCGCGGGACGAGGCGCGAGCGCTCGTCGACACGCTGGGCGATGCAGTCGAGTTCTACAAGGTCGGCCTGGAACTCTACATCGCGAGTGGCGGGACGATTCTCGCCGATTTGCAGGCGCTCGGGAAGAGAATTTTTCTCGATCTCAAGTTTCACGATATCGGCGAAACGGTAAAGCGCGCCACCGCCGCCGCCGCGCAGTCCGGAGCGTCGTTTCTTACCGTCCATGCCGTGCCGCAAGTGGTGCGCGCCGCCGTGGAGGGCCGGGCGGGATCGCCTCTTAAGATACTCGCGGTCACCGTTCTTACGAGTCTCGACGACCGCGACCTCCACGAAATGGGCTACCGCCACGGCGTACGGGACGCGGTGGAATTGCGCGCGCGGCAGGCGATCGATGGCGGAGCGGACGGCCTGGTTTGCTCGCCGTTGGAAGTCGCTCACGTTCGCGAAGTCGCGGGGCCCTGGGCGATCTTGGCGACCCCCGGCGTGCGTCCCGCCGGTGCCGAGACGGGCGATCAGAAGCGGATCGCGACGCCCGAACAGGCGCTCGCCGACGGAGCCACGCACTTAGTGATCGGCCGTCCGATTACTCGCGCCGCCCACCCTCGTGCCGCCGCGCTCGCCATCGTATCCGCGCTTCGCCCCACCTGAGCGTGGGTTCGCCCCTTGTTTTGGTTGTCGCCGATGCGTAATAATCGGTCATCGGTACGTAACCGAGAGTTTCAACCTGGTTGTTGGGGGGTTCGCTTCATGCAACGTTTGCGTGTGTTCGCTACGTTTCTTTTCTTTGCCGGAGTTCTTTCGGCGCAACAGCTCACTTCGCTCACCGGAACGGTCGCAGATCCCACTGGCGCCGTGATACCCGGAGCTGCAGTCCGCCTAGAGAGCCTCGATCGGGGCTTTACCCGCGATGCCGCCACCGATTCGACGGGGCGCTTCGCCTTCTTACAGGTGCAGCCTGGCAAGTTCAAGATCACGGCGAAGGCGTCCGGCTTTAGTGAAGTCATCGTCAACGACGTGGTTCTGGAAGTGAACCAACCAGGCAAGGTAAACATCGTCTTCGAAAAGATCGGTGCCGTGGCCGAGACAATCTCCGTAAGCGCGGAAGGAGCGCAGATCAACACGACCGATGCCACGGTAGGCAACACCATCGGTGCGACCGCGATCCTGCAAGTACCCCTGTTTGCCCGGAATTTGGCCGGATTGCTCGCGTTCCAGCCGGGCGTGACATCGTTCGGCGACGCGACGGGGCAGGCGGACCGCAACGGCTCGGTGAACGGCGGCCGCTCGGATCAAGCGAATGTCACGGTGGACGGCGTCGACTCCAACCAACAAACGGGCCGCGCCGCGTTCCGCACCGTCATCCGCATGACGCTCGATTCGACGCAAGAATTCCGCACGACGACAACGGGCGCCAACGCCGACCAGGGCCGGTCCTCGGGGGCGCAGGTGCAGTTGGTGACCAAGAGCGGCTCGAACGACTTTCACGGCTCGCTGTACTGGTATCACCGCAACACGATTACCGCCGCGAACAGCTTTTTCAATAACCAATCGGGCGTCAAGCGGCCTCCGCTGCTCATCAACATCCCCGGCGGCTCGTTGGGCGGGCCGATCGTTAAGAACAAGGCGTTTTTCTTTTTGAATTACGAAACCCGCCGCGACGCGAGCCAGGTAAATGTATCCCGGACCGTGCCCTCGCTCGACCTGCGCCAAGGCATCGTCAACTACCAGCGCGTCGGGGGCGGCGTGGGACGCCTGTTGCCAGCTGATCTTCGGCGGATCGATCCGGCGGGGATCGGCGCGAATCAGGCGGCATTGCAGCTCTTGCAGAGTTATCCCGCCCCGAACGACTTCTCGCTGGGCGACGGATTGAACGTGCAGGGTTTCCGATTCGCTGCTCCAGTCGGCGGCAAACAGGATACCTACATCGCGCGTTTCGATTTCACGCCCACCGCCAGCCATCAATTCTTCGTTCGTGGCAATCTGCAGAACGACCGTGATTCCGAGGCACCGCAGTTTCCCGGCGATCAGCCGAACCGGGTGAACCTCGAAAACGTTAAGGGTCTCGCCGCCGGGCACACCTTCCTGATTTCGCCCACGTTGGTACTGACCACCCGATACGGCTTGACCCGTCAAGCGTTTGAGCAGACCGGAATCCAGACCGCTTCCGCGGTCACCTTTAGGAATCTGGATCCCCGTTTTGCTACCACGCGAGGCTTAGGGCGTAAGATTCCCGTCCACATGCTGACCCAGGATTTTGCATGGACGAAGGGCCGCCACGACATTCGTTTCGGCGGTGCGGCTAGGTTCATCACGAACAATTCCCGCAACTTCAACAACTCCTTCAACGATGGGATTGCCAATTTGTCGTGGCTGCGAGGTACGGGTAGCGATCTTCAGGCGGGCGTGCCCGATCTGCTGCCGGCGGGCCGCGTGGCGTATGGCGACGCGATGATGATGGCCCTCGGAATCATTACCCAGGGCAACGCCCGTTACAACTACAAAGTGAACGGCGAGCTGATCCCCCTAGGGCAACCCGTCACGCGTAAGTTCGCCAACGAAGAGTACGAAATGTACGCTCAGGACACGTGGCGTCTTCGCCAAAACCTGACGGTCACCCTTGGACTACGCTACTCGCTCATGCCGCCGATCTACGAGGCCAATGGGGAGCAGCTTTCGTCGAACATCCCTATCGGCCAATGGTTCGACACGCGGGGCGGCTTGGCCGATCAAGGCTTACCTCAGTCGCAAGCTGGCGCGATCAGTTACGTTCCCACTTCGAGGGGTGGACGGCCGCTTTACCCCTTCCACAAGGACAACGTCGCACCGCGCGTTTCGCTCGCGTGGTCGCCTTCCTCGAACAGTTCCTGGGGGCGGAAGCTTCTGGGCAATCCGGGACAAACCTCCATTCGCGCGGGCTGGGGAATGTTCTACGACATCATCGGCCAGCCTTTGACGCTGACCTACGACGCCAACGCATTTGGTTTGGCTACCGGACTGACAAATCCGGCCGGCGTTCAAACGTCGCTCACAGCGCCGCGATTCACAGGATTCTTCAATCTACCTGGACAGCTCATCCGGCCGGCCGGACCGCAGAACCTGACTCCTCCGCAGGGTTCGTTCTTGATCACGAACTCGATTGACGACAACCTGCAGATGCCCTACGTCATGCGGATGAATTTCTCCATCGGCCGCGAGTTCGGACGGGGCTGGTTCATCGAAGCGAGCTACGTCGGTTCGCAGTCGCGCAAGAACCTCGTGAATCGGGATCTGGCGATGCCGACGAACCTGCGCGACCCCGCTTCGGGGCAAACGTATTTCCAGGCGGCCAGCCAGTTGGAGACCCTTCGCCGCGCACGAACGCCGATCGGCCAAATCCCGCGCGTTCCATTCTTCGAGCGGTTTTTCTCGAATCTCGCCGGCGGGGGGCTAAGCGCATCGCAAGCCTGGTATCAGCAGATGGGCTTTTACGGCGTCGACACAACATCCGCCCTCGCCGACCTCGATCATTTTTGCGATCCCGATTGCGGCATTCGAGCGAACCAGATGCTGAATTCGCAGTTCTCGGCTCTGTCCGCATGGTCCTCGATCGGCCACGGCAGTTATCACGCGATGCAATGGACCATGCGCAAGCGGTTTTCCGACGGCCTGCTGCTCGATTTCAACTACACTCTAGCCAAATCGACCGACCTCGCTTCCCGTGCGGAGAATGCCGGATCGTTCTCCGGCTTCCTCGTGAATTCCTGGGAGCCGGACCAGCGCAAGGGCGTCTCCGACTATGACGCGCGTCACATTTACAGCGCGTACATGTACTACCAGTTGCCGTTCGGCAAGGGCAAGCGCTTCCTGTCCGGCGCCAATCGTCTGGTGGACGCCGTGATCGGCGGCTGGGAGGTTTCGACTTCCTGGCAGCAATCGAGCGAACTGCCTACGAGCGTTGGAAACGGACGCAACTGGCCGACGAACTGGAACATCACCGGTTTCGCTACTCCGGTCGGAAGTCCTCGGGTTTCTACGAGAACGAAGAACGCTCCGGCGGTGGCGGGTGCTTCCGGACCGAATATGTTCCGCGATCCGGCTGGCGCTTTGAACGAATGGCAGTTTACGCTTCCTGGGCAGTCAGGCTCGCGCAATACAGTCCGGATCGACGGCGCGTTTAACATCAACACCGGCTTGTTCAAGCGGTTTACCATGCCGTATAACGAAGCGCACAACGTGCAGATCCGTTGGGAGACGTTCAACTTGACGAATGCGGTCCGGTTCGGCTTCCCCAATCTCGATCTGGGGAACGCGTCCAACTTTGGCAAGTACACGACGACTATCAACTCGCCGCGGCAGATGCAGTTCGCCTTCCGCTACGAGTTCTAATCGAACGGGCTACTTTGGGAATGGGGCGGGGCTTCGGCTCCGCCCGTTTCTTTTATTCTTGAGCTATGGCGACTCAGACGCTCATCTCCGTGGACGAGTACCTGCACACGGTCTACGAGCACGATTGCGAGTACGTGCACGGCGAAGTCGTGGAGCGAGGGATGCCGACCGAAAATCACAGTCGAACGCAAACCCATTTCATCGAAGAGGCGTTCCTGTTGCGGCAACGCGGTTTCGACGTTCACGCCCGGGCCGAACTGCGCAATCGCCTGGAACCGACCCTGTTCCGCATCCCCGATGTCGCTTACTACATCGGCCGGCCCAATAAACAGGTCCCCGACATGCCGCCGTTGGCGGCGATCGAGATCAAGTCGCCCGACGACCGCAGGAGTCGGCTGCTCGAAAAGCTCGCCGAGTACCGGGCGTGGGGCGTCAAGTACATTTGGTTCGCCGATCCCGAAGAGCGGAAATTCTTCGTCTACGACGGCGAGTTACACGAAGTCGAAGAATACTCGATCCCCGAAATCGGACTCCGGCTGACGCGCGAGCAAATCTTCGATTAACTGCGGTGGCATGGGAAACTAGAAGTTTCCCCAAAATGACCGGCCACGAAATCCGCCAAACTTTCCTCGACTTCTTCGCCGAACGCGGCCACCGCATCGTCCGTTCGTCCTCGCTGGTTCCCGCGAACGACCCCACGCTCCTGTTCACCAACGCGGGAATGAACCAGTTCAAGGACACGTTTCTCGGACTGGAGAAGCGCGACTACTCGCGCGCCACTACTTCGCAGAAATGCGTCCGCGCGGGCGGCAAGCACAACGATCTCGAGAACGTCGGCTACACGCGCCGCCATCACACGTTCTTCGAGATGCTCGGCAACTTCAGCTTCGGCGACTACTTCAAAGCCGAGGCGATCGACTACGCGTGGGATCTGATCACGCGCGTCTACGGGCTCGACAAAGACAAGCTTTACGTCACCGTGTTTCGCGAGGACGACGACGCCGAGCGTCTATGGCAAGAGGTCGCCGGCGTTCCGAAGTCGCGTATTTTCCGGCTCGACGAAAAAGACAATTTCTGGCAAATGGGCGACACCGGCCCCTGCGGCCCGTGCAGCGAAATTCACTACGATCTCGGTCCGGCGGCTGCGGAACCGGGGCGCGAGAACGAAGAGTTTCCGCTCGATGGCGGCGGACGGTTCATGGAGATTTGGAATCTCGTCTTCATGCAGTTCGACCGGTCGTCCGAAGGCGTGCTGACGCCGCTGCCCCGCCCTTCGATCGACACCGGCATGGGTCTCGAGCGCGTGGCCGCCGTACTGCAAGGCAAGCTCTCGAACTACGAGACCGATCTGCTTGAGCCGATTCGCGCCCGCGCGCGGCAACTCATCGGCGAGAAGTCGCTACCCGCCACGCTGAACATCGCCGCCGATCATGGCCGCGCCACGGCGTTCCTGATTCACGACGGCGTGGTCCCCTCGAACGAGGGCCGCGGCTACGTGCTCCGCAAGATCATGCGGCGGGCGATCCGTCATGCGCGCCGCGACGGATGTCACGGCGAATTTCTGCACGAGCTAACGCGATTCGTAGCGGACTTCATGAAACCCGCCTACCCCGAGTTGCTCGAATCCGCCGACCGCGTGGCTCGCATCGTTCGCGACGAGGAACGCCGCTACGCCACAACGTTCGCCGTGGCGGAAAGAATCTTTCACGACGAAGTTAAGGCGGCCACCGGCGGCGTGTTGCCCGGCGCAGCCGCGTTCAAGCTCTACGACACCTATGGACTCGCTCTCGACGAGCAGCAGGACATGGCTCGCGAAGAAGGGCTTGCGATCGATCTCGACGGGTTCCAAACGGCGATGGAAGCGCAGCGCACCCGCGCCCGGGCGTCTTGGAAGGGCGCGGAAAAAAGCGCCGTCAATCCCGTCTACGCGGAATGGTTGGCGAAAGGCGCGACGGCGTTCGTCGGCTACGACACGCTCGAAGCCGATGGGCTGGTGGTTGGCGTTCTCGACAACGAAATCGTTCTGGACCAAACGCCGTTCTACGCCGAGTCCGGCGGTCAGGTAGGCGATACCGGAGCGCTCTACTCGCGCGCGACGGGCGAGAAAGTGGCCGAGGTGATCGGGTGCTACAAACCGGTTCCCGGCCTGCACGTGCACAAGATCAAGCCGCTCGCGCCCATCGCGGTAGGCGACATTCTCACCGCGCGCGTGGAGGCGGAGTCGCGCGAGGCCACCAGACGCAATCACACCTCGACCCACTTGCTGCAGGCCGCGCTTCAACGAGTGCTCGGCAAGCACGTCAAGCAGGCGGGCAGCGTGGTCGAACCAACCCGCCTTCGTTTCGACTTCACCCACTACACCGGACTGTCGCCCGAAGAGCGCGCCGAAATCGAATCGCTGGTGAACGCCGAGATTTGGAAGAACGTCCCCGTTGCCACCGAAGTCTTGCCGCTCGACCGCGCGCTCGAAACCGGAGCGATGGCGCTGTTCGGCGAAAAATACGGCGACCACGTCCGCGTCGTGACGGTGACCGACGGATTCTCGCGCGAGCTTTGCGGCGGTACGCACGTCTCTCGCACCGGCGATATTGGCGTCGCGAAGATCGTCTACGAGGGCTCTATCTCGGCCGGCGTCCGGCGCATCGAAGCCGTAACGGGACCGGCTGTGGTGGCGCATCTCGAACGCGAAAGATCGGAAGCGCTTGCCGAAGCGGAGCGCGCCAAAGCGCAGATCAAGGAAGCCGAACGCACCATCGAGCAGTTGAAAGCCAAAGTCGCGCAATCGCGGGTCGCCGAGTTGGCCGCCACCGCAACGAACGGCGTACTCGCCGCGTTCGTCGATGCCGATCAAGTGCAGTTCCTGATCGACCCTCTGCGGCAGCACGCGCCGGTGGTCGTGCTGGCGACGCATACGGGCGAATACACGGTCGCCGTTCGCAAGGACGGCGCCGCCGATGCGGGCGCGCTGGTAAAACGGCTGAACGAGGAGACCGGCGGCAAAGGCGGCGGGCGCAAGGACATGGCGCGCGGCAGCACGAAGGATCCGGCGAAGCTCGCGGCGGCGATCGAACGCCTGAAGCGCTCGTGACGGACGCGGTAGTTGTCGGTGCGGGACCAACCGGACTCGCGTGCGGGATCGAGTTGACGAAGCGCGGACTGAAGTCCGTCATCCTCGACAAAGGCTGTCTGGTCAACTCGCTCTACAACTACCCGACCAACCTCGTCTTCTTCACTACGCCGGAGCTGCTCGAAATCGGCGGACTGCCGATGACCTCGCTGAACGAGAAGCCGAATCGTACGGAGGCGCTGAAGTACTACCGCCGCTGCACCGAGTATTTCAAACTCGATGTGCGGCAGTACGAGCGCGTGCTCGCCGTCGACGGCGAAGCCGGGGCCTTTCGAGTGACGACCGACAAAGGCGTTCACGAGGCGCGTAACGTGATTCTCGCAACGGGTTACTACGACGTCCCCAACCTGATGAACGTACCCGGCGAGGATTTGCCCAAAGTCATTCATTACTACAAAGAGGCGCATCCCTACTACGGATGTGACGTGCTAGTAGTCGGCGCAAAGAACTCGGCGGCGCTGGCGGCGCTCGAGTTGTGGTGGACCGGCGCGCGCGTCACGATGATCCATCGAGGTATCGAGATCCACAAAAACGTGAAGTACTGGATCAAGCCGAACATCGAGAACCGAATCAAGGCAGGCGAGATTCCGATGTATTGGCGATCCCAAGTAACGGCGATTCGCGAACGCGAGGTGGAGATCGCCACACCCGAAGGCGTCAAAACATTGCCTAACGATTTTGTTTTCGCGATGACCGGCTACCGCCCCGATTTCGAGTTCCTCTCGGCGAACGGCGTCGGCCTAGATTCGAACACCGGACGTCCGGTGGTGAATCCCGAAACGTACGAGAGCGAGCGGCCGGGCGTTTATCTCGCAGGCGTGATTGTCGCGGGCGTGCACACCAGCGAGATCTTTATCGAGAACGGGCGCTTTCACGGCGAGGCGATCGCAAAGGCCATCGCCGCAAGATAAGATCGTGTTCGACATGAACCGTCGAAACTTCGTTTTCGCTTCCGCCGCTCTTCCGCTATCCGCCGCCCCGCGTATCGATTCCCGCGCCGGCGGCGTCTGGATCGGCGCGCAGAGCTACAGCTTTCGAGATCGTCCCCTCGACGATTGCCTTGCCGCGATGAAAGATATCGGGCTAGGAACGTGTGAACTGTGGTCCGGGCACGTCGAGCCGAAGACCGATTTCCGCAAAGAAGGCGGGCGCGAAGAGCTGCGCAACTGGCGGCTGTCGCAAGCCGCGCTCGACCGCGCCGCAGAAGTGAAGCGCAAGTTCGACGACGCGGGTATCGAACTGCACGCCTACAATTACTCGTTCCGCGACGACTTCACCGACGCCGAGATCGCGCGCGGCTTTGAGATCGCGAAGATTCTGGGAGTTAAGAAGCTCACCGCATCGTCCAACGTTTCGACCGCTCGCCGCGTCGATCCTTTCGCCAAGAAGGCGAAAGTTTTTGCCGGGATGCACAACCATTCGCGTATCGTCCCGAACGAGTTCGCCACACCCGAAGACTTCACCGCGGCGATGAACGGCATGTCGAAGTACATCTGTGTCAACCTCGACATCGGTCACTTTTGGGCCGCGAACTTCAACCCGGTGGATTACCTGACGCAACATCACGACCGCATCGTCACCCTCCACATCAAGGACCGGCGCAAGAACCAAGGGCCGAACATGGTCTTCGGCGAAGGCGATACTCCAATTAAAGATGTGCTCGTGACGCTCAAGAAGCACCGCTGGCCGATCCCCGCGATGATCGAGTACGAATACAAAGGCGCGGACACGGTAGCCGAAGTGCGCAAGTGCTTCGAGTACTGCAAGCGGTGCCTGGCCTAACCGCTACGCATTCGTTCGAAGCGATCTTGCTAGGGGTCGCGATTCTATTGCTGGCGGCCACGCTGGCGAGCAAGGCGTCCAGCCGTCTGGGCGTCCCCGCGCTATTGCTGTTCCTGGCGCTCGGCATGCTCGCCGGTTCCGACGGTCCGGGCGGAATCTGGTTCGACGACGCGCGCGCGGCGCAATCCCTCGGAACGGTCGCGCTCGCGCTGATTCTCTTCGCGGGCGGCTTGAGCACCTCGTGGCCCAGCGTCCGACCGGTATTGACGCGTGGCCTGAGTCTGGCGACCATAGGCGTTCTCGTCACCGCCGCGGCTACCGGGATCTTCGCCGCATGGCTGCTTGACATCGGATGGCGCGAGGGACTGCTACTCGGCTCTATCGTCTCCTCGACGGACGCAGCGGCGGTGTTCGGAGTACTGCGGTCGCGCGGGCTGCGATTGAAAGCGCGCCTGCAACCGCTGCTCGAATTCGAGTCCGGCTCGAACGATCCCATGGCGGTCTTCCTGACCATCGCCTTAATCGAACTGATCGCTCGCCCGGATATCGCGTGGTGGACGCTCGCCGGGTGGTTCGTGTTGCAGATGGGCGTGGGTTCGATGGCCGGTTGGGCGGGCGGACTGCTCGGCGTGCGAGCGCTAAACGCGATCCGGCTTGAAAGCGAAGGTCTGTATCCGGCACTGACGCTGGGCGTGTGTCTGGCGACTTTCTCGGCGGCGGCGCTGGTGGGCGGCAGCGGATTCTTGGCCGTCTACGTAGCGGGGATTCTGATCGGCCGCGCGGACTTCGTTCACAAGCGCAGCCTCATTCGCTTTCACGACAGCCTCGCCTGGCTCATGCAGATCGCCATGTTCCTGGCGCTGGGATTGCTCGTGTTTCCCTCTCGCTTACCCGCCGTGGCGCTGCCTGGCTTGTGGATAGCGCTGTTTCTGCTCTTCGCCGCTCGACCGCTCGGAGTGTTCCTGAGCTTGGCACGCTCTCGCCTTTCCTGGCGGCACCAGCTCTTCGTCGCGTGGGTGGGGCTGCGTGGCGCGGTGCCCATCGTGCTCGCGACGTTTCCGCTGCTCGCACGCATGCCGCAAGCCGAACTCTACTTCGACATCGTGTTCTTCATCGTGCTGAGTTCGACGCTGCTGCAAGGCACGACTCTCGCTTGGCTCGCCCGCCAGTTAAAGCTCGAGGCGGCGGCGGAACGGCGTCCGGAGTTTCCGGTCGAATTCGCCGAAGGGCGCCGTACCGACAGCGAGATGTGGGAGAGCACGCTACCTCCCGAGTCTCCCGCCGCAGGCCAACGGTTGGTGGATCTCGGTCTGCCGAAGTCGGCTCTCGTCGTGCTGATTAGCCGCGGCGAGAGCATGATCGTCCCTCATGGAAATACTCCACTCGAAGCGGGCGACACGCTCCTGCTTGTCGCCTCCCGCTCCGACGAAGCCCGCACGCTAGAAGTTCTCGGCGCGAAGCGCAATCTCGAAGACGACGATTCGGACTAACCGGTTAATCGCGAACGGCGGGCGGCAGGAAATCGTAATCGATCATCATCTTCTCCTGCATCGCGACCGTAAGTTCGCGCCGGACTTCGGCGAGGTCGGCCCGGTCCGCGACGTTGTTCAACTCCGCCGGATCGGCTTCCATATCGTAAAGCTCCCAAATCGGGCGGGGCCGCATGAAGTACGCCCGCTCGAATTGCGGCGCGAGCTTCCCCGATTGATGAGCGGCGAGAATATCCTGCCAGCCGGGATCGTTCGCGCTATCGATGGGCCAATACTCCTGGTTGGGCATCGCGTTGTAGATCAACTTGTACCGTGCGGTACGGACCGATCGCGACTGATCCCAGTTGTTGGCTTTCGTGGTCTCAGTGAGCGGTCCGCCGCAATGGCACAAACGCGCGGCGTAGACCTTGTCGCGAACGGAAGCGGCTTGTCCAAGGAATACCGGCATCTGGCTGACACCGGTCATCGACTTCGGTTTCGCGACGCCCGCCGCTTCGAGAAACGTCGGCGGAATGTCCTCGCCCGACATCAAGGCGTGCGAAGCTCCGTTAGGTTTAATACGCCCAGTCCAGCGGGCGAGCAGTGGAACGTTCAGCCCCGGCTCGTAGAGCGAACCCTTGCCGTGCGGGAACGCCATGCCGTTATCGCCCATGAACACGACCAGCGTGTTGTCCATGCCCGCTCGCTTGCGGATGGTGTCTAGCGTCAACTGGAACTGCCCGTCCATGCGCGAAACTTCGCCGCAATAACGCGCCAGATCGTTGCGGACGCCCGGTAGATCGGGCAAATGCGCGGGTACGGGAACCTTCGCCGGATCGATGGGAGGATCGACGGCATTCGCGTCCCAAACGTGATGCGGATCCGAGTAGTTCACCCAAAGGAAGAAGGGCTTTTCCCCGGGACGCTTGTCGAAGAACTCGTTAATCTTGGTGGCCGTCTGCGCCGCGCCGGACGCACGGTCGAGATAATCGACGCGCTTATCCCAAGTTTGCAGGCCGTGCCGCTCGAGGATCGGCGTGGATACATCGCCCCTCTTACCGTCCAAGTGGAAGCTGCGGCCGCAGACTCCGGTGAAGTAACCGGCCTCGCGCAGCAGTTCGGGCAGCGACACGACGTCGGGGGGAAGGGGCGAGGTAAACCGGCCCATGCGCGCCGAGACGGGCGAACGTCCGGTCATGATCGCCGTCCGCGAAGGCACGCACTGCGGCGCGGCGGTGTAGCAATGGTCGAGCTTGATTCCTTCGGCGGCGAAGCGGTCGAGATTCGGCGTGCGAACGGAGGTGTGCCCATAGCAGCCGAGATACGGCACGCTGTGGTCGTCGGAAAGAATCAGAACGAGGTTGGGCTTGCCAGCGGGGCGCTGCATGAGCGCGGGAGCGGCAAGACCGGCGAGCAATTGACGGCGCGACAAATCCATCGCTCGATCATGACGCAAAAGAAAGTCTAATGGCGGAACACGTCGCCTTGCTGCGTGGCGGCGAGGATACGCTCAATCAGCGTCTCCTTCTTGCGGATCGATCCCGTGCGTTGTCCGGGCAGATACGCGGCGCCGATGTCCTTCAGTTGATCGAGCGTCAATGCTTCGAGCTTCGCTGCCAATCCCTCGCCCGCATCCTCGAACGGGTTAAGAACCGGCGTGTTCCGGGTCGATGCGCGCGGCTTTTTTGCGGCTTTGGGCGGCGGCGTAAACAACTCCTCCACCTGCCGCGCGAGCTCGGGATCGCGCTCGACCGCCGTAGTCAGAATCGCGAACACCTTCTTCAGCAACTGCTGAGCGGTCATTGGTTCTTCAGCTTCTTGACAATCTCGTTGGTCAGCGAGTCGAGTGCGTCGAACGCCCCGCCGTAGCCGTACTTCTGCCGCAGCGTGCCGATCTTGTCGTTGGTATAGGTGGCCGCCGCCGCGACGTGACTGGTGTCGGGGATCAGCGACTTGAATACGGGCGGGTAATCCTTCTTCGCCTTCAGCCGCGCCACCGTCGCCTCGTGCAGCTTGATGTGGCCGCGATATTTCGTCACCGCGATCCCAAGCGCCGGAAGAGAAATGTCGAGCGCCTTTTCGAACCGCTCGACGCGAGAGAGAATCTGCGGAATCCCATAGGTCGAAAGAATGTCGGGAACTACCGGAATGACGTACCCATCGGCGAAGCGCAGCCCGTTGAGCGTGATCGTCGAAAGCGTCGGCGGACAATCGATGACCACGTAGTCGTAGTCGTCCATGACGGGCTTGACGGCGCGCCACAACATGTCGACGAAGCTCTTCTTGAACTTCTGGCCGGGCGGCGTCTGCGGCAAATGATCCTGGAGATCGATCAGATCGAGGCTGGAAGCGAGCAGATCGAGCGACTGCACCGTTTCGACGTTGCCGACGCCTTTCTGAATCGCGGAACGGATGTCGAACTTTCGCTCGCCGTCGATTTCATCGCGGAACAGCCGGTAGAGTGTGAGCTTCGAGTCGTTGAGTTCTTTCCACTGGTGTTCGCCGATCAGCATCACCGTGGAATTTGTTTGCGGATCGAGATCGATGAGAAGAACGCGCTTCTGGTGGGAAACGGCGAGGATTTCGGAGGTGGCGACGGAAAGCGTGGTCTTCCCGACGCCACCCTTTAAGTTGATGAACGCAAGGACCTTGGCCATTTCGGCCAGTGTACTACGCGCCTAACTAGTCGTTAAGGTGAAACGTGCCGACGAACGCCGACCGCTTTTCCGCACTCGACCACTTGGAGCCGAGATCGTCGCCCGTGTACTTGTTCTCAAGCGCGTAGGCCGCCATGGCATGATCCACTTTGGTGAGCGGCGAGTACCAGACTTCCTCGTGACGGCAAATCTGATCGCCTTCGACGATGGGCCGGGTTTCGATCTTTGCCAGTTCGCCCGCCGTCAACGTGACGCGCCGGGCGTGGATGTTGCCGCCCGCGATATCGAGGTTGATCGGTTTCGCGACGACGTTCACCACGTCCGAAAGCAAGTCGCCGCCCATGCGCTGCGCGAACGCGACCAGCGCTTTCATCTGCTCGGCGGTAGCCTTTTGATCGACCACGATCACCGACTTCACCGGGTAACCCGAGTTATGCACGTCGCCGAGCGTCGCTTTCGCGCGCACAATACCCAGCACGCCCAGTCCGTCGAGCGACACGCCGTTGAACGAGCCGTTGTCGATCTTCCAGCCCATTACCGCTTCGTGACCCATCAGGTTCACTTCCGCGTTGGCGTAGCAGGAACCGGTGAAGACGTCGGCGGTGCGCGCTTCAACATAAGTACCGGTGAGAGAGGCCTTGGGAAGGGAGCCGGCCACGGCCAGCGCACCCACGGCAAGCATCGAAAAGAGAGTTCGCATGTCGGTTACTCCTACCTTGATCTTACAGCGGTTTGTAGCAAGAGCGCATTTCGTTGCACTCGTAATCGTCGGCGAGCTTACCGTCCGGGCCCAAAGGGGACATGGTTTTATGGCACCAAAACAGCCGATCGTTCCCGTGCTGGACGGTGGGATCCCATTCGGCCTCGATGTACATCCCTTTCCAGCAGAGGTTGTAACAGCGGTCGTCGTCCTGATCGATCCGAGCTAGCCCGGCGCGCTCCATAGTGGGCTAGGCGCGGGCCATCGCGGCCTTCATGGCGCGCTTGACGGCCACCTTCGCGAGGTGCACCTTGTAAACGTTCTGCGACAGAGGCTTCGCCCCGGCGACCGCCGCCTCGGCGATCTTTTCGAGTTCGGCATCCGTGCCTCTGCTCCCGGCGGCCATCTTCGACGCTTCTTCCGCCCAGTATGGAGTGGTCGCGACATGGCCCAACACGATCCTGGCGCCGTCCTTGCCCATCGCAACCGAGGCGGTCACGAGCGGCCAATCGAGCGCTTCTTTGTGGCGAACTTCGTAGGTGGCGTTACGGGCGCCGCCCGGTACCAGAACTTCGGTAACGAGTTCGTTGGGCGCGAGCGCGATCTCGCGCTCCGTATCCGACTTCGGATCGACGAAGAACTTCGCCGCGTCCACCGTGCGCGTGCCCGAGGGACCGGCGACGGTCAGCTTCGCGCCGAGCGCCACCAGCGCCGGGCCGAGGCTCGACGCCGAGACGAATTTAGCGGGACCGTTTCCAAAAATCGCGTGATACTTGTTTTCGCCGCCGACGACCAGACTTTTGCCGCCCTTCATGGCGAGCAAGCCGTGGCCCTGGCGGAAGTACCAGCAACGCGGGCGCTGGCAAAGATCGCCGCCCACCGTGCCCATGTTGCGGATCTGCGGGCTCGCGACTCCCAGCGCCGCCGTACGCAGCGAGGGGTAAGCGCGTAGCGCCGGGCTCGACGCGAGTTCGTCGAGGGTGACGTTTGCGCCGATGCGCAAGCCGCCGCTCTTCGCCGAGATGCCGCCCAGTTCCTTGATCCCCTTAATGTTGACCACGCGCTTCGGCGACATCACGTAGTCCTTCATCAAACTCAGCAGATCCGTACCGCCCGCCAGAGGCGCCGCGTCGGCCCAGGTCGAGCCGAGCATCGCCACCGCTTCCTTCACCGTCGAGGGGCTTGCGTATTCAAAGGCTTGCATTGCGGTTCTCCTCTTACGCCTTCCACTTGTCGCCGTACAACGCGCCGAGCACCCGGTCCGGGGTGAGCGGCAGAGTGGGCACGCGCACGCCGATGGCGTTGGCCACCGCGTTGGCGATCGCCGCGACTCCGCCGATGGCGCACGGTTCGCCCAACCCGATGACGCCGCGCCGGTCGTGCTCCGGCGAGATGTCCATATGTACCGCCATTTCGCCGATGTCCGCCGCGCCCGCGAGTTTGTAGAACTCCATGTCGGCGTTCATCACCCGGCCGGTGGTCTCGTCCATCACGCGCTCTTCCATCAGCGCCGCGCAGACGCTCATGATCATCGCTCCGTAGACCTGGCTTTCGGCGGTCTTCGGATTGACCACCATGCCGCAGTCCTGAACCGCGACAACCTTGTTGACCTTTACGACGCCCGTTTCCATGTCTACGCTCACGTCGGCCATCTGGATGCCGCCTACGCCTTGCGTGTTCAGGCCGCCGGGATTCTTCGGGTCGTTTTTGCCCGTCTCCGAAATCGACTTGACGCCCAGCTTTTGCGCCGCCTGCTTAAACGAGAGCGACTTCGAAGGATTGCCCTTGACACGAATGGTCGAATCGGTGGCTTCGAGATTTTCGGGGGTCGTACCAAGCGAAGGCGCCGCCGCTTCGAGCAGCTTTTCGAGCGCGTTCACCGCCGCCTTAAGCGACGAAGAGGAAACGCCGCCGATGGTAGTCGATCCGCCCGAGGGTCCGGAAGGCGGAAACGCGTTCTCGCCCAATTTCACGGTCACCGCCGTATGCGGCAAGCCCATGATCTCGGCGACGACCATCGCGATCGCCGTCCGGGTACCGGTGCCGATATCCTGGCTGCCGATTTCGATTTCGACGCCGCCGTCCGGGTGGATGTTCACGCGGCACTCGGACACATGGCCCGCACCGCCCCAGGTGGCGATGCCCATCCCGAGGCCGCGCCGCATGCCCGCCACTTCCGAACCCTTCCCGCGCGGGTGCCAGTTGGCTTGCCAACCGATCATCTCTTTCGCCTTCGCAATCTGCTTGCGATAGACTTCCGCGCGAGCGGTGTAGCTCAGATTCTTCTCGAACAGGGCCGTCGGGTCCATGTCGAGTTTCGCCGCCAGATCCTCGAAAGCCGCGCATGTCACGTACGACGCTTGCGGGTGGTTCGGTGCGCGCCACGCCCGTGCGCCGCCCGTATTAGTCGAGACGGCGGTATGGTTCATGCGCTTGTTCGGGATCGAGGTGAAGACGTAGGGAATCGGCGCCATGCCGCCGCCGCCCACGCCGCCCGTCGCCCAGCTTTCGCTCTGCCAGCCGGTGATCGTGCCGTCGCGCTTCGCGGCGAGTTTCACCTTGGCGTAGACCGAAGGCCGGACGCCCGCGATGGTGAGTTCCGTGGCGCGGTCGAGGAACAGCTTCACCGCTTTGCCGCCCGAGTTCTTCGACATGTGCGCGCTCTCGCGGCCCCAGATATCGGAGGGGAACTTCGAACCGAAGCCTCCGCCCATGTAATCCATCTTCACGGTGACGTTCTGCACCGGCACGCTCAGCGCGCGAGCGAGATCGCCGCCGACGGTGGAGACGGCTTGGGTCGAGGGGAAGTAATTGATCTTGTCACCCGACCATTCGACGGTCTGCCCGTGCGGTTCCAGGCAACAGTGTGTGATGACCGGAATGCCGTAGGAAGCTTCGTGGGTAATCTCGGCTTCGGAGAACGCCTTGTCAGGATCGCCGGTGACCTGCTCGCCGGCGGCCTTCGCGCGAGGGCCCGCTTTCGAGAGGTCGTCCTCGCGAACCAGGTGCGGCATCACGTCGTACTCGACCTTGATGGCGCGAACCGCGTCGCGGGCGATCGGCTCGGAGGACGCCGACACGAACGCGATCTCCGCGCCCGCCCACTGCAACTCCGTCCCCGCCGGAGCGACGACGCGAACGTCGGTGACGCCGGAAATGGCTTTCGCCGCCGAGACGTCGATCGATTTCACTTTCGCGTGCGCGTGCGGGCTGGTGAGCATCGCGCCGAACAGCATACCCGGGCGATTGAGATCGGAAGGATACTTCGCCTTGCCGCTCGATTTCGCCGGACCGTCCAAGCGGCTGATGCGCTTGCCGATGACCCGGCGATTCTCCATCGGTGGCCATTTGTATTCAGGCATGGGTTCTTCCTCCTCTTAGAGCGCCTTCGAGGCTTCGAGCACGGCTTGCCGCACTCCGACGTAGGTTCCGCAACGGCAGAGATTGCCACCCAATCCCGCCTTCACCTGTTCGTAGCTGGGCTTGGGGTTGCGGTCGAGCAGACCCTTCGACGCCATTACGAATCCCGGCGTGCAGTAGCCGCACTGCTGGGCGTCGTGATTGACGAACGCGGGAACAATAGGATGCGGCTTCGAGCCGGCGGTGAGATTCTCGATGGTCTCGATCTTGGCGCCTTGGGCGTCGATGGCGAGTACGCTGCACGCGTAGACCGTCTTGCCGTTCATCAGCACGGTGCATGCGCCGCAGGTACCGCGGTCGCAAACGCGCTTCGCCCCGGTCAGGTCGAGCTTGTTGCGCAAGGTGTCGAGCAGGGTCCACCGAGGTTCTACGGTGACGTTGGTCGCCTTGCCGTTAATGTTGAGCGTAATGGCGACATCGCCCGGGCCAACCGCTTTGCCCGTAGCGAGCGCTTGCGCTTGCGCGTCCTGCTCCAGCAGGCCGATCGCCGATCCGGCGACGCCCGACCCTTGCAGAAATCCACGCCGCGAAAATGCGGATTTGGGAGTTTTGGTGGTGCTCACACGATGCGGCCTCCTCGCGCCGAATCCGAACTATATCAAATGCGAGTACGGCGGGGTCAAGGTTACCGGGTGAGGCGGCGAGACACCAGACGAATGGAAGCCTAGGCCCTAATCGCAAACCGTCGCTGTCTGCTGGGACTCGGCATCAGACATCTCGAACGTATCGGGAGGCAGACCTCTGAAATAGAGCCAAAATTCTAAGGGAGTCTTCCAGCCGCCCCTTTCCAATTCTCGCGTAGCCAAATTTCTCACCAGATCCCACTGTTTGGGATCCATCGAGTGTTGTCCATGACGTCTCGAGATTTCGAGAGCGAGAGCCAACAAGTCCGACTCCGCTCTAGGATCGGGTCTCTCCTTACGTACGGTCCGTGCCAGCCACTCAGTCAACCAGAATCCAACCAGTTGACGACCTTCCTCGTCGTCCGGCAGTTCTCGGCGCATCACGCAATCCCAAGCCGCTCTATCGAAGATTAGCGATATCGAACCATCGGACTCGCCCAGGTACATTTGGTCAATTCCATCTAAATGGCTCCAGTAGATGGATGCGCACGCGGAACGTACATCAGCGAGGCGGACTTCCTGCCATTCAGCCAAAAGAATGACGCCAGTGTGCCCAGGAACAGAAACCTGACTTTTCTTTTTTTCCGATATTGAATAAATCGCGGATGCCAAATCGGATACCGGATCGAAGACAAAAGGCCTTACAGGGGGGAAAAAATAGTTGATAGTCAATTGGTCATCTTTGGTCACGTAGAAGCCCGAATCCCAGAACTCAGATAGCGATGGGTTCTCGATGATCGCCGCCTTAAGTTTGTCAACGAACCGTTCGGCCTGTTCCCGATGGACGGTTTTCGGCAGTGCTTCAATCCGCCAGCCCCCAAGGTCTTTATCACGTAGTGCTTTGAACACGATATCGGTAATTCGAATGATGCGTTCTGAGTCACCCTGATCGAACAAGCGCGTGAATAGCCTTGTAATTTCTAGGGCGATTGGGGTATATCCGCCCTCGACCGCCTCTAAGCGGGCATCGAATTTTCTAGGATTAACGGGATTCTCTACCTCGGCAGGCGAGGCTTGCCACCGAACGCCGGTAAGCTTCTCCCGGAAACGAAGAAAGCGGTCAACCCACTCTTGTTCAAACGCGTCCCGTCCATCGGTTCTGGCCACACTTAATCTTAGTGTCAGAAATGCCGCTGCATCGAAGGAATATGCAAACCCGGCAAGCGTCATACAGTAGTACGGAATGCAGCCCGGCTTTGCCGCCAACGTCCTTCACGGACCGAACTACACCGCCACCCTCCCGCCGGGGTTTGTTCCGCAACAAGTCAGTC
The DNA here is from genome assembly GCA_033763835.1 of Bryobacteraceae bacterium. Lineage (GTDB taxonomy): Bacteria > Acidobacteriota > Terriglobia > Bryobacterales > Bryobacteraceae > JAPKYZ01. Next base: position 84,520 of record JANRJS010000018.1, read on the forward strand.
CCGGGGCGTACATCATCCTGCCGCCCGGCGTGGCTCCGCCGGTGATTCCCGCGCTGGTGTCGATCGAGCCGGTCCATCCGATGTTCGAAGCGCAACAGTGGTACGAACTACAGTCGCTCTCGAACCCGATGGTGGCGCAGGCGATGGGCCAACGGTTGGGGTTCGCGAACGCGCACCTGACTTCGCCGATCCGCGAGCAATGGATGGGGCAAACGATGGTCCACCAATGCGAGCTCGAAGCCGTGGCCATGCCCAACATGGTGCCCGTGCGACTGCTCGTGATGCGGCTCAAGGGCCACACCGGCACGGCCAACGTGATCATCGCGATTCACCTGTGGGCTTGGCCGCAGTATCTCGGCACGTGCCTGCAATTCGTGGGAGGGGTGAACGTAAATGGCTCGCAGCCCCTGCCCGCTCCGCCCGTGCAAGCGGTGTTTAACCCCAGCCAACCGCAGCAAGTCGAAATGCGCGTGAATCAAGTGCCGATCACCACCGTCCCCAACCAGGCGGGTAGCGGCACCGTAATCCAGTACATCGACAATCGCCGGTATCATGTCAACGGAATCAAGGACGCGCAGGTAGTGTTCGAGGGAGATATGGACAACTCACGCAGCTTTTCGAATACGGGATCGATTTCCGGCAGCAACGTCAACTTGGGCGACCAAGTGAATCAGACGCTGGGCGCGGCGCAGACGGCCGAGTTGCAAACTTTACTCGCCGAACTGCGGCAACGTGTCGCCGAGGCCGACATTCCCGAACCGGCAAAGGCGGTGATCGTGGCGAAGGCGGTCGCTCCGCTCGAAGAAGCGGCGGCCAAAGGCGAAGCGAAACCCGCCGATGTGCAAGGCAAACTCGAGAAGGTGAACGATCAACTCGAAGGCTTGGGCACGACGGGCGACAAGGTGCTGCGCATCGCCGAGACGGTCAAAAAAATCGCGGGAGTGGTGGGCATCGGACTATCCGCAGCCGCTCCGTTTCTGGCCCGGTTTATCGGTTAGCCGCCCATTTGAATCGCGCGTTTACTACCATGCCGAACGGCGTTCCCGGATACACCTGCGTGTTGTACACCGATCCGTTGAAGTACCACTTGCGGTTGCCGATGTTCTGCATCGTCGCCGACAGATCGACGAATTTCGAGTAGTAAAGAATCGCGCCATCCACTAGGGTGTAACCCGGCATGGCGAGCGTGTTGAAAAAGCTCGTGTAGCTGAGCGCGCTGGCGCGAACGCCTCCCGCGACCGCAAGCCGTTTCGTCAACTGGTAAGTCGTCCACAAGCTGCCGGTGTGACGCGGCGCGAAGGTGGGGGCTCGCCCCGCCAGATTAGTTGTGCCGCTCGCGAAGACCAGGTACTCGGCGTCGGCCAAGCCATATTCGAATCGAGCGGTCCATTTCGAGGTCAAGTAGCTGTCGATATTCAGATCCATCCCGCGCGAGCGGACGCTTCCGGCCTGCGTGAACCGGCCGCCGCCCAATCCGATGGTCTGGTTGTACTTCTCGAGATGAAAGTATGCGGCGGTGGCCACGACGCGCCGTTGAAATAGATCGAGTCGAAGTCCGCCTTCGCCCTGACGGCTTTTCTCCGGCTCCAGAATCGAGCCATCTATCGGTACGGACAGAACCGGCGTGAACGCCGTCCCAAAGGACCCGTAGGCCGACAGCCCGGACCGTAGACGATAGACCGCTCCCGCGCGTCCCGTAACCGCGTTCTGCGAGAGAGACGTCGTCGCACCGGTCGCGGCGGGCGACAGCGTATCCGTCCGGAAACGCCGCCGCCATGGGTCGTAGCGAAGATTGAGCGTCGCCGATAGCTTATCCGTAAAGCGAATTTGATCCTGAACCTGGGCGGCATGCACGGACTGATCGATGAACCGCGTGCGGTTCTTAATATTCGTCACCGGACCCTGCGTTTCCATCGGGGCGAACAAATCGATCGGCGTGGCGCGCAGATTGGTCAGATTCGAGCTATCGTCCTGCTGCTCAAAACGCTGGTAGTCGTACCCGGCGAGCACGTAATGGCGAATCGATCCCGTCGAAAACCGGCCCATCGCCTCCACCTGATTCAGAATCGTTTTGCGCCGCCGGTCGAAGTAGAAGAAAGTCCGGTTGACCGTGGACGAAGGAGTCAGCGAAATCGATTCCGTCGACAAATAATCGTCGGTGAAGTTGCGGTACGAAAACACGTTACGTAACTCAAAGTTGTCGGTCCACTGGCGATGGTAGTAGGTCTGGAGGAAGTGATCCGCGGTCAACGCGCGATCCTGCGGAGTATTGAACCGCCGGTTGGTGGGGATGCGCGGAATCGCGTTTGCGAACGTCGGAAATCCGGAATCCGTGGCGAAACGGTCGTTGTTGTACTGATAGTTGACGTGCAACTGATCGCGCGCGGTGGGTCTCCACAAGATCGCAGGCGAAACCAGATGCTGTCGAACCGGCGCGCCACGATATCCGTGGAAATCGGTGAAGCCGTAGTCGAAGCGGTACATCAGGCGGTCCTTCACGAGCGGTCCCGCCGCGCCGAGGTGTCCACGCCTGTTGTCCCACGTTCCGCCGGTTAGCCCCACTTCGAGCGAAGGTTCGTTGCGCGGCTTCTTGCGGATCACATTCAGCGAACCGCCCACGGCGTTGTTGCCGTAAAGCGCCGCCGCCGGGCCTTTCAGCACCTCGACCTGCTCGACGTTGACTAGCTGCGTGTTGAAACGCCGATCCTCCTGCCGGATACCGTCGATCATCTGGATCACGTCGCCGAAACCGCGGACGGTGTAGTGCTCGTAGACGCCGAAATTGACACGCGATTGCGTGTTGGCCGTGTAACGAAGCGCGGATACTAAATCGTAATTTCCCTGTTGGCGAATGGTCTCGGCACTCGCCGTGGCTACCGTGACGGGAAGTTCGCCGAGCGGGATATCGAGTTTCGACCCCGCGGTCCGCTCCGGCACTTCATAGACCACGACCGCGCTTTTGACGCTCTCGACGTCGAGAATTAACTCAAGTCGCGCTACTCCCGCGTCGCCCATCAGCTTCACCGGCGATCCGGCCGAGGGTTGGAATCCGGCGCTGCTAGCGCTGGCGGAGTAGTCTCCCGGCATAAGCGAGTCGAACCGAAACCGGCCGTCGCTATCGGTGACCGCCGCGACTTCCGTGGGACCTTCGAGAACCACTTGCGCGCCCACGATGGGGCGGCGGTGCGCATCGAGGACCACCCCGGTAAGGCTGGCGGCGTCGAGAGCGAAAGATAACCAGAGACACAGGAGGCAAGCGCGAGACATGTCGAGAATGATAACGCATTCTCGAATATCAATAGCCTGTTTAAGCCCCGCGTACTTCCTTCCAGGTTACGATCCGCTTTTGCTCGATCGCCATGCGGCCCATCACCGCCACTTTCGTCGACAGGTTCGCCGTCTCGATATTGTTCAGCGGCTTTTTCTTGTCGATCGAATCCCGGACGAACGATTCGAGCGCGTAGTAGTCGGCCGTCTTTCCCGGCTCCGTTGCGACTTCGAGTTTCTGCAACTCGCCGCGTTTCTCCACTTCGCCCCAGGTGGCTTTGGCGAGATCGATCGCGGCCTTCGATCCAAACACGCGCTCGTTGATTCCGCTGAAACCGGCGGGATCGAAATAGATTTGCGAGAAGTTCAAGCGGACGTCGTTGGGAAATTCCCAAATGACGCTCCAGTTGTCCATCACGCTACGGCCCGGCGGCACGTCCTTATACAGGCTGATCCCGCCCGAACCCATCGCGCGAACGGGCGCCGCGCCGATCGCCCACACCATGAGGTCGATGATGTGGCAGGCCTGCTCGACGATGATGTCGCCCGATCTTTTCTTGTCGAACAGCCACGGCGTGTTGCGGGGTAGGTCGCCGCCGTGCCGCATCGCATGGCCGTAGAGCACCCTGCCGATGCCACCCTCGCGGATGAACTTCATTGACGCCGCGCGGTTTGGATCGTGGCGCAACTGAAAGCCGATCTGCAAAATTCCTTTCGCCGATCGTGACGCTTTCTCGACGATGTCGCACTCTTCGGGATTCAATCCCACAGGCTTTTCGAGGTACACGTTCTTGCCCGACTCGAGCGCGGCGATGGCGATGTTCTTGTGGGTATCGACTGGCGTCGCGATCACAATAGCGTCGATATCCTTGCGGTCGAGCAGCTTTCGATAGTCGGGGAAGCCTTCCGCCGAACCGCCCTGTTCCTTGACGTAGTCGAGCGCCTTCTGCTGGCGTTCGGGATCGAGATCGCTGACGGCCACGACCTTCGCGCCGGGCACTCGCATCAGTTGGCGCATGGTGTAACCACCGCGATTGCCCACGCCGATGTAGGCGACGCGAAATTCCTTCGACGAGGTCTGCGCGGCCAATACAGCGGGCGCGGCGGCGAGCACGGTTCTGCGGGTCATTTAGTCCTCTTCTTCCTCGGCTTAATGTACTTCACGCGAGGGAGCTTCTCGAAATGCTCGTCCATCGTCCACAGCGTGGCATCGTGCGCGAGCGCGGTGGCGTAGATGATGGAGTCTGAAATGTGTAATCGATGGCGAAGGCCTAGTTCGGCGGCCGATAGCGCCAAATCCGCGTCAAGAGGCCACTGCATGCCTTCTCGCATCCTGGCCCAAACCCGCCCGAATTCGAGTCCGTTCAAAAGCGAAAAACGACGGACCTCGGTCAGTACGATGGACGGAACGATCGGCTTGGCTTCGAGCGCTTCCTCGAAGAAACCGGCCTCCGGCCCCTGACAAAGGTGTTCGATCCATCCGGAAGAATCGACCACTACCATCGGTCGTCGTGCTCGCGCACGAACGGCGGCGCGCCTTTCCAGATTCCCCGCAAGTCGGCCAAACTCGGCACTTTCTCGATCCGAAAGTGGCCGTTGACCCGTGGGAAGTGCACCTCCTCGCCCGGCTTAATGCCCAACTCGTCGCGCACTTCCTTAGGAATCACGATCTGATTCTTCGCCGAAACTCGCGCCTTACTCATAGCTCCATCGTACAACTTCGACCATCTCGCTTTACTTCGTGCGATTGGTAAAGAGGTAGAGGCCGCTTTTCCCGGCCGTCGCGAAGTCGAGGTCGCCATCGTTATCTAAGTCTGCCACGGGAATCTGCATGCCGCCGCCGGTGCGCGTCGAGTAGTCCACCGTGTGCTTGATCCACTCGATGCGCTTACCATCGTCCGTTCGCCGGTATTCATACCAATAGACCCCCAGCGGCTCGCGCTCGCCTGGATCCTTGCCGGTGTGCGCCATCCAGCGCTTGCCGGTGAGCAAATCCTTCTTGCCGTCGCCGTTCAGATCGACCAGCGTTGTGGCGTGCGCCTGGGACCAACTGTCGTCGATCATCGACTCTTGCCACTTGCCGTCGCCCAGATTTTTCAGCCAGAAGATGCCGTAGTCGTGCGCGTTCGAGGTCAGGATGTCGTTCTTGCCGTCGCCGTCGATATCGATGACGTGCATGAACCCCAGCGACCATTTCGAGCCCTCGAAATCGCCGTGCCAAACCCAATCGCCGCCCTTCGCCTCGAACCAGCCTTGCGGCGTGAGAATGTCCGTCTTGCCGTCGCCGTTTAGATCGCCCGCGCCGATTCCGTGGCCGTAGCTCTGCGGACTTACGACATGCTTCACCGCTTTACCGTTTTCGAACGAGTACCACGTGAGCGGCGACGCCTTACCTCCGAATTGCGGTAAGACTTCGCGAGCCTTGCCGTCGTTATCGAGATCGACGAGGAAAGCGAACTCGACGTTGTAGCCTTGCTCCACGGGCGTGGGCGCCCATGGGCCCTTCGCCATTCCCGGGTTCATCCAAAGGTTGACGATCTTCCCGAACCAGGAGACGCTCACGATGTCCGGGTAACCGTCGCCGTTCACGTCGAGGGGCAGATCGCCGAAGTCGTCGATGTAGTTGTTGGTGAAGTTCAATTCGCGGAATTTGTGCTTCTTCCACGCCGGAGCCTCGTACCAGTTCTCGCCGGAAACGATGTCGAGTTTGCCGTCTTTGTTGATGTCGGCAAAGGCGCACGCCTCGTTCGCGCCTCCGTCGAGCATGGTCTTGTCGAACGGAATATCCGCCGGACGGCCCGCGCCGAAAGCCAGCGCGGTAATGACAAGCGTCGCTTTTCGCATATCGCGACGATTTTATCTACTCACGCAGTTCGCCATCGCGCCGATAAGCGCTGCGATGACGCGGATTGCTTTGTGCCTCGCCGTTCTAACCGCCGCCGGGAAGCTCCACGCCGGTACGATTCTCTTCGCCAGCGACCTGGTGAACGAGTCGAACAGTCGCACCGGAGCGAACGTGGCAATCGCCGCGCATCCCCTCTGGCAGCCGAACTTCGGCGGCGCGCAGTGGGTCAGCTACGACCTCACCGGTAACGGACAGCCGAAGTCGCCGGCGAACGTAACGGGCACGATTACTGGGGCGAAAGCCAAAGCTCCCACGGCGACGTTCTGGGAGGAGTTCACGCTGCCTCACGCCACGAATTCCGGATCGGTGACGGTTTGGGCCGACGACACCGCGCGCGTCTCGATCATTGGGCCGAGTCTTACAAAGTTCGTCCTTTGGGAAGCGAATCCCGTGCAGGGCGGAGCGTGCGCCAACGGTCCGATCGGATGCCTGCCGCAAAACGGCAAGACCATCGATCTAACGTCCTTCCTCCCCGTGGCTGGCGATTACAAGCTGCAATTCGACGTCTACCAGCGCGGCGGCGGGCCCTTCGGTTTGCTCTACAGCGGCTCGATCGACTCGCAAGTTCCGGAGCCGTCCACTTGGGCGATGGGCGCCACGGGCTTGGGTGCGATCTTGCTCGCCGCGCGACGCTCTGGTATCCTCCGGAAGTAGCCGAGGCGCCATCGTCTAACGGTTAGGACAGAGCCCTCTCAAGGCTTAAATAGGGGTTCGATTCCCCTTGGCGCTACCAACTTCCTCTCGCTCACCACGCCATCGACTTCGACCTCGTAGGTTCCCAGAAAGCCTCGCACAGTAAATTTGCCAGCGGCGTCCGTCACGCCTTCGGCCGTCGTCCACCACTCTTTGAAAACCAACTCGCGATAAGCGCGTCCATGTTCGCGCTCGGTCCAATCGCGCGAATAAAGCGCGCAATCGGGCCGCCAATGCCGCCCTTCCCAGAAGCCCCACATCAGGATCGCCTCCACGCCGGGATGGCTGAAGACGACGGTGAAGTAGTCGCGCAGATAGTCGGCTTGCAATTGCCGGTCGTTCGAGTTGATGTCGAACTCCGTGATCTGGACCGGCACTCCGAACTTGGTGTACTGGTCGACGATGTCGTACACCTTCTGCGGGTGCGTCAAGTCGGTGCCGAAGTGTCCTTGGATGCCGATACCGGTGAGCGGAGCGCCGCGATTCAGTAGGGCTTGGATTAACTCCGCGAACTGCCGCTGTTTCGTTACGTTGCGCCCGCCGCCCGTTTCAATGTCGTACTCGTTGACGAACAGCCGCACGTCGGGGTCGGCGGCGCGGGCGAGTTGGAACCATCGAACGAGTTCGTAATCGCCGAAGATGTTCTGGAGAACTCGATTGGGAATCGGCTCGTTCACCACATCCCAATCGGTGACCAAACCGCGCGTGGCGGCGCCGATTTCGAGAATGTGATCGTCGATGCGCTTGCGCAGTGCATCGGGATTTGCGGCCAGCGCCCGCAGATCGTTCGGCAGATACTGCCAGTCCGGCCAAACCATATTGTGGCCGCGAGTGTCGGGGAGACCGTTGGCATGCAACCACGCCAGAGCGTTCGCCGCCCGCGCGCGATTCGCTTCCCAAGTGGGCCACTTCAGATCGTTTTCGAGAACGGTCTTATTAAACAACTCGAGAATCTTGCGCCGGTAGATTTCGTCGTCGGGGGAGGTTCCCAACAGTCCCGCTGCGACGACGGCGCTACCGAATCCAAACGCATGCCGCTTCTGCCGAACCTTGACGGGAACGCCCGCTCGCGGCTTTCCTTCGCTATCCACGGCGGCGACAACCAGATCGGCTTTGCGGTACTTCTCGATCCGTTCTTGCGCGGCGGCACGCCACGGCGCGTCCGGCTCGCGCCCGGGGTACGTGAATCCGAGCGCCGCAACCGGCGGATTCGGCGACGGTCCGTAATTGTGCACCGCGATGCCGCCGATTTCGACCACCTGCGGCGAGTAGCCCACCCAGAAATCCAGCGCCGCTCCGCCCGGCTGGTAGCTCTCGACGACGCGGAACGGAATCTGCATCTTGCGCCAGTAGGGCGTAACCAGCGTGCCCGCGTTGACCGATTTGCGATAGTCCTCGCCCGCCCGCTCGAAGTTGAGCTTCACGGTCGCGCCGTCCGGGTCCGAGGACTCGATGGCCCGGACCCAATACTCGGCGACCAGCCAATCATTCACCGCCAGGGGAACGGCAAGGGTGTGGCGAATGCGGCAGTCCCACTCGCGCGCGACTCCCGGTGGAGTGGCGATACGCCAAGCTTCGGGGACCCCGCCCTCGATTGCGACGCGTTCCAACCGCCCGCCGTTGCACAACAGCCGGAATGCGCTTAACGAATCCGAGGGCAGAATCGAGGTCTGCGCGACAAGCGGCAGCAGGTACAGCGCGCCGAACATCAGAACAAGCTCTTCAACAAAGTTACCGCCGCCCCGACATCCGCGCGCCACTGCTCGGGCGACTGCCCTTCGCGCTCGACATTCACGACGCCGTCGTAGCCGATCTCACGCAGCTTCGCGACGAACTTCGGAATGCCCACGCTCCCCTGCCCGAGCGGCTTTTCCGTTCCGAGCGCGCCGGGCTTTGCCGGATCGGGACCGTCGCCGTCTTTGGCGTGCACGCTAATCACGTGCTTGCCGAGCAGACCGAGCGCGGGAATCGGCGCGTCGGTCCCATAGAGAATCAGATTGGCGGGATCGAAGTTGATGCCCAAATTCGGCCGGTCCACATCGCGGAAAAAGTCGAGCAGCGCGTGCGCGGGCTCTTGTCCCGTTTCGAGCGCGAATGTCTGTCCGTTCCCGGCCGCGTGATCGCACACCCGCCGCACCACGTCCCGGACGGCGGTGTAATTCGGATGGGCGCGATCCTCGGGCACAAATCCGATGTGGCAGGCGATCGACTTCACCCCGATCGCGGCGGCGAAATCCGAAAGTTCGATCGTCCGAAGCTCCCGCTCCGCACGCGTCGCGATTGGGATAAAGCCGACGGTGCGCTCGACGGTGGGGATGTCGGCGTAGTCCTCGCCGGTGTAAGCGGCAAAAACCGTAACCAATCGAAAATGTTCTTGGTCTAGCGCTGCCTTCCAAGCCGGGGCGCCCCCGAGCGGGTAGTCGCCCGCAACGCCCAATTGACCCGCCGACACTCCGAGAGCCTTAACGCCGCGAATCGTCTCACCCGCGTCCGGTCCCGCCCAAAACATCACGCCCGCTTCCATCGAGCCTCCTCCATTGCCAGAGTCCATTTCACCGCGTTCGCCGATTCGGCGAGCGGACAAAAATCCGGCGCGACGCCCGCGCTTATGCACTCGGCGAAGTAGTCGATTTGCGCGCGATAGCCGTCGATCTCCCCCGGTCGCGAAAGCTTGCGCGGTTCCGCGCCCATGCCGTAGAACACGGGATCGCCGTCGCCGAACCGGTATTCGTAAGCGCCTTCGTCACGCACCACGGTGTACTCCATCGAGAACGGGTACGCGCCTGGATGCCAGCCGCCGCTAACGCTAACCGCGAACTTCCCGTAGTCGAATTTCGCTTCGATCAGATCGATGCCCGCTTTCAGATTCTCGTAGCCCGTAGCCGTCACGCTCTTCGGTTCGCCGAATAAGTGCAGCATCATATCCACATCGTGGATGAGGAGATCGAAAACACCGCCGCCCGATTTCGATTTGTCCTTGAGCCATGCGCCCCATGCCGGAGCCGCACACCGCCGACGGAATCGCGCCGACAGCGCCGGGCCGGGCGCTAGCACGGAGTACATCGGGAAGAAGCGCAGCACTTGGGCGCACATGGCAATGCGATTCGCGCGCTTCGATTCCTGAAGGATCGTGGCACACTCTTCGCCGTTCAGCGCCAGCGGCTTCTCGATCAATACGTGCTTGCCCGCGCGCAACGCTGCGATGGCTTGCGGCGCGTGCAGATGAGTAGGGAGGCAAAGATCGAAGGCTTCGATAGAAGGATCGGCGAGCGCCTCTTCGAGCGCGCGGTACTTCGCGACGCCGGTTAAATCGATGCGCTGCGACGTGGTGTCGAGATTGCCCCCGACATCCGAAAAGTCGCCCGCGAGCTTCTTCTCGTCCGAGGACACGACGGCGGCGAGTTGCGCTTTTTGCGACGCACGAATCGCCTTGACGTGCGTCACGCCCATGAATCCCAGTCCAACGACGGCCAGTCGCATCGAACTACAGATTACCGGAGAACCAAGCGCGCCCGGCTACATACTCACGACTTGGAAACTAAAGCGCTCCGGCGGCAGCGACGAGACGGGGTCCGGCGACATCGCCGCCCAGGTTCCGTAAGCCGAATCGGCGACGTTGTGATTCAGATAGAAAAGGAACTGGTTTGAGAAGCAACCGATGGGCGGCGGTTGCCGGAAAGTCAACCGCATTCCGACGGCGCGCTGCAACTCCACTCCTTCCGCCTTCACGGCTTTATCGGAAAGCAGTGTGACGAAGCTCGACCGGCCCGCGTGCGGCCAAACATCGGCCCTCAAGACGGCGCGCAGATCCCTGGATAGGTCGAACGTCGTCTCGCACTGGCGAATCCATTCGAGGATCGAATCGCCCCACTGCCAGTGCGCCATAAACGCGAAGTATTGATCGACCAGATTGAGCGCCAGATCCATCTTGCGCCGGTCGTGCTCTTCTTGCGGAGCGATCGGATCGCCTAGCGCGAAATCGTCGATCAGGTCTTCGGTTTCGACGATATCCTGCGCCATCGTCATCACTTTGTCGAGACGTTTTTTCGGCGCGGAACGCACCAAGAGGGGAGGCAGCTCGTGAGTTTCGCTGCCCGGAAGTTCGATAAATCTTCGACCACCGATTATTTCCATCGGTTCGCCTTTCTCTCGCTTAACGTTCTTATCGACGGCGACGCGGCCTCTTCCAATGGGACTTTCTTCGATTATGGAGACGGCGGCGCGATCAATCAAGTTCCAAATCGCGGGGTTCTGGTACTCTAACGCGCGATGGTCGAATACTCGGTGGGCATCGACTTAGGCGGCACTAACCTGCGCGCGGCCGCGATCGATCGGGAAGGCAATCTCCTGGACTCGATTTCCGGGGCGACCGACCTGAGCGAAGGGCGCGACCCGGTGATCGACGACATGGTGGAGGCGATCCGCACCTTGCGCGACCGACGGTCCGGCCGTTTCGCGGGCGCGGGCATCGGCGTGCCCGGCTTTATCGAGCTCGAACGCGGATTCATCGTCGGCTCGAACAATCTGGTCGCCCTCGAGAACTTTCCCTTGCGCGACGAAATCGAAAAGCGCCTGGGCGCGCCGATCATCCTCGAGAACGACGCCAACGCGGCGGCGATGGGTGAAAAATGGATGGGCGCGGGCCGCGAGGTGAGCCACTTGGTGCTGCTGACGCTCGGCACGGGGATCGGCGGCGGCATCATTCATCACGGGCGCGTTCTGCATGGGGCACAAGGTATGGCGGGCGAATTGGGACACATCACCGTGGTTCCCAATGGACTGCCGTGCGGGTGCGGCAACATTGGATGCGTCGAAAAGCATGCCTCCGCGTCGGCGATCGCGTCGATGGGCCGGTTGCTCGGCCTCGGCGCCGATATCACCTCGAAGGGCGTGTATCAACTGGCGGTGGAGGGGAACGAACGCGCGCTCGCCATCTTCGAAAACATGGGCCGGGCGCTGGGCATCGCCATCGCGAACCTAATCAACATTTTCAATTTTCCCCTCTACTTGCTGAGCGGCGGCCCCTTGCCCGCCTGGGATTTCTTTTCGCCGGCGATGCTCGACGAGGTGAGGAAGCGCTCGTTCACCTATCGCCATGCGCCAACGCGGATCGAGCGGGCGACGCTCGGCGACAAAGCGGGGTTGTATGGCGCGGCCTACCTGCCATTCGCCGCCCAGAGCATGAAGAACATATGAGCGCCGGAATGTTCTGGATGGGAATCGACGTCGGCACGGGCGGCACGCGCGCTCTGCTGGTGGACGAAGCGGGCCGCGTGGCGCATGGCTTTACCGCCGCGCACGCCGAAATGGAAATGGCGCAGCCCCTTTGGGCGGAACAGGATCCCAACGATTGGTGGCGTGCGGCCCAGGAAGCGATCCGCGGCGTCCTCGCGCAGGCGGGCGCGTCGGGAGATGCGGTTCGTGGCATTGGATTTTCGGGGCAGATGCACGGCGTGACGATGCTCGACGCGGGAACAAATGTCGTGCGGCCCGCTCTCATCTGGTGCGATCAGCGCAGCCAGCGCCAAGTGGATTGGGTCACCGAAACGGCGGGAGCGGAAAATGTTTTGCGCTGGACGGCCAACCCCGTCCTCACCGGATTCACGCTGCCCAAATTCTTGTGGGTTCGCGACCATCAGCCGGAATTGTTCGCGCGCGTCCGGCATTTGATGCTGCCCAAGGATTACGTGCGGTTTAAGCTCTCGGGTGAATTCGCCGCCGATGTCTCCGACGCATCGGGAACTTCGCTGTTCGACGTGGTGAACCGCCGCTGGTCGCGCGAGATGTGCGAGGCGGTGGGCGTCGATCCCGCGATTCTGCCGCCGGTTCACGAATCGAGCGCGGTATGCGGCGCGATCTCTTCCGCAGCCGCGTCGCTCACCGGCCTTCGCGCCGGAACTCCGGTCGTCGCGGGTGCGGGCGATCAAGCGGCCAGCGCCGTGGGGAATGGCATCGTTGAACCCGGAATCGTGTCGTGCACGCTCGGCACTTCGGGTGTCGTGTTCGCGCATATGGAGAAGGTGGCCTACGACCCGCGAGGCCGCGTGCACACGTTTTGCCACGCGGTCCCCGGCAAGTGGCACGTGATGGGCGTAACGCAAGGCGCGGGTTTGAGTTTGCAATGGTTCCGGAATCAACTCTCGGCCGGGACCAGCTACGACGACTTGATGAGTGAGGCTGAGCAAGCGCCCGCCGGTTCGGACGGTCTCTACTGGCTGCCGTACCTGATGGGCGAGCGAACGCCGCACCTCGACGCTCGCGCGCGCGGCGGCTGGATCGGGTTGACCGCCCGGCATACTCGCGCGCATCTCGTGCGGGCGTTGATCGAGGGAGTGAGCTATTCGCAAAAGGACTGCCTCGACATCGTCGAAGAACTCGGCGTGCGGGTGGCTTCCGTTCGCGCGTCCGGCGGCGGAGCGCGCTCGCCGTTTTGGCGGCGCATTCTCGCCGACGTGTTCGCGAAGCCCGTGGCGACACTCGACACGCAGGAGGGCTCGGCGTATGGCGCGGCGCTGCTCGCGATGGTGGGCACGGGCCGATTCACGACGGTTGCGGAGGCTTGCCGCGCCGCGATTCGCGAAACGGAGACGATTACACCCGGAGACGCGACTGCGACGTACTCGCGCGGGCACGCCGTCTATCGTTCGCTGTATCCTGCGTTGAAAGAGGTCTTCCATGGAACGCCGTAGTTTTCTCGCCACATCCGCCGCCGCACTCGCCGCGCGCCCTGTTTTCGCCAACCCTGTCGCCGCCGCTTGCGAACGCATGACACCGTGGCTCATTGAGCAACGTCGCGACTTCCACATGCACCCGGAACTGATGTACGACTTATTCCGCACGTCGAAAGTCGTGGCTGACCGTCTGGCCAAGCTCGGGCTGGCGGACATCCGCACCGGCATCGCCAAGACCGGCGTCACCGGCGTGATTCGCGGCGCGAAGCCCGGGCCGATCGTCGCCGTGCGGGCCGACATGGACGCGCTGCCGATCGACGAATCGAAGCTCGACATCGCCTACAAATCGAAAAATCCCGGTGTGAAGCACGCGTGTGGCCACGACGCGCACACGACGATCGCGCTCGGCGTCGCCGAAGTGTTGATGTCGATGCGGCAGGAGTTGCCCGGCACCGTGCTGATGATTTTTCAGCCAGCCGAAGAAGGCGGGCGCGGCGCGCTCAAGATGGTGCAAGAGGGCGTGTTCTCGCCGGTAAAGCCCGAAGCGATTTTCGGGCTGCACGTCTGGCCGCAAGTCGATTACGGCAAGATCGCCTACGCGTCGGGCGTGGCGATGGCGGCGGCGGACCGCGTCGAAATCACGATCAAGGGCAAGATGTCGCACGGCGCGCAGCCGGAGCACGGCATCGACACGGTCGTTGTCGCCGCGAACGCGATCCAAGCGCTGCAATCCATCCGCAGCCGCCGCATGTCGGGCACCGACGATTTTGTGCTGTCGCTCGGTTCAATTCACGGCGGCACGGCGTTCAACATCATCACGGACACGATCAAGATCGAAGGCACCATGCGGACGCTCTCCGAGTCGCTGCGCGACAAAGCGCGGTCGATGATCATGCAGACCATGCGCGGCGTCACTGAGGCGTTCGGCGCGACGTACGAGTACAAGTTCGACGAAATCGGCACGGTGACTTACAACGATCCGGCGCTGGTGGCGCGCACCGTGCCGACTTTCCGCAAGGTGCTCGGCGAGAAGAATGTGATCGAGGTCGGGCCCGTGATGGGCGCGGAAGACTTTTCATACTTCCAGAAGGAGATGCCCGGGTTCTTCTACTTCCTGGGCGTTCGCAATGAAGCGAAGGGCTTCGTGCACGCGGTCCACACGCCGGAGTTCGATCTGGACGAGCGCGCGCTTCCGCTGGGCGTCAACGCGATGACGAACGTCGTGCTGGATTATTTGGCGAAGGGTTGATTCTAAGCACGCGTTGTCTGACAGGCACGAACTGGGCGCTTGAGACCGAAACTTTGCGAGTCTTTCCCGCCCATTCAAACTCCGCCTTGATTCGCAACGATCCCGAGGCGGAATCTAGTATCAAACTCTTGGGCATGTAGGTTCCGAACAATGCGAGGTCCGGCTTCGGCCCACCATACCGTCGAACCCAGTCTCCGGCGAGACTTGGGTAAACGCTGATCGAGCGGTATCCGCTCTTGCCCGAAACAATCAAGTACACTTCTTCCGACGTATCGTCGCCACCGGACCAAACGTAGTCCGGTCGACCGTCGGCATTCAAATCTTCGTCCACGACGATCCCTGTCGTCCACCATCGAACTTCGCGATCGCCCAGATAAGCCCGGAAAACTTCACGCTTCGACCTTTTCTCGGAGTAGACTTCCCAATAATGGCCGCCAATGGCTACCTCGCGAGATACCAACGTCGCCGTCTCCTTCTTCCCGTTCCCGAGAAGGTTGACTTGCTTTTCCGCATCGGCGCAAATCAGCAGCATTGCTACCCACATCTAGCGCGGGCTCACTTTCGGCCACGCCAGTTCGACACCCTGTGCGACGAGCGACGCCTGGAACTCCTTGCGATGAGCATCATTGGCCCGGATCGCCCGCGGCGAGCGCTTGGTAGCCAGCGCGTGAGCGGCAAGCGCTCCAGCCGACTCGCCAATGTTCCACTCCACTGGGTGCAGGCGGTAACAGCCGTTCGTGATGTGCGTTACACCTAAGTTCTTCGCCGCCGCGAGAAGGTTATCCACGCGCTTCGGAATTAGCGCGCCCATGGGAATTTGGAACGGCAGCGAACTCACGTCAATATAGTTGTCGCCGCCGCTCGACGGGTGTAAGTCGATCCGGTAACTGCCGACGCCGACCGAATCGGGGAACTCCTCCGCGGTTGTAATCGGAGCGCGGACCTTCGTAGAGACATGCTGCTCAACGACCGTGAATTCGGCCTGAATGCGCCGCGATTCCCGAATGTACGGATACTTTGCGAGTCCGTCCGCGGTGCCGGTCTGATCGCCGCGAATCTTAAGGCCCTTCCAACCTTGATCGGTCTGCATCCAATACAGCAGGCTGAGCGATAAGTTCCGACCGCGCTTCCAATGACGCGCGGCTTCCTCGGGACTTACCCCGTGTAAGTTACCCAACCAGTAATCGTTCTGCGGCCAATTGACCAACGTAATATCCGCGCCGAAATTTCCCTCGTAATGGTGCTTCGCGCGAATCCGTCGATACAACCACAAGTTCAGTGGGCCGGGAGCGCGATCCG
Source organism: Bryobacteraceae bacterium (assembly GCA_033763835.1). Lineage (GTDB taxonomy): Bacteria > Acidobacteriota > Terriglobia > Bryobacterales > Bryobacteraceae > JAPKYZ01. The sequence continues at coordinate 100,604 of JANRJS010000018.1, forward strand.
TCTCCGTTGGATCGAACTTCACCGCGCGCGTTTCCAACGTCTGCGGCGCGGACATCTGCCAACTAAGCAACTTACCTGGCCAATTCACCGGCTTGAGGTTAGGGACGTAATCACGCCAAAACTCATACTCATCCGGCTTATCGATCGTATGATCTTCGCCCGCGTGATAACTCATCGCGAAGCAGACCGTGAATGCTTGTTGATTTTGCGGTTGCGCCGTCTCCGGTGCCGAAGGCTCGCCGGTATCTTTTCGCGACTCAAATCCCATCACGTGCTCGACTTTCGCAAGCGGGAGTAAGTCGCCTTGCTCGGTGGCATCGAGAAAGTAGGGCGCGTTAATCGAGCGCACCGAACCGGTCTCTAAATCGCGAACGCTGACTAACTCGATGCGGTCGCCTTTCGTCACCGCCAACTCCGGTTTGTGGCGCAACAGCAATGTCAATTGACCGCTGGACAGCCAAGGCGCGAGCATCGATTCCAATACGGCGAGCGAAACCGGAGGCTCGTGCGTGATCGGTGAGACGCTGCCGCCGCCTGGATTGAAGACCGTGCGCGAGCGCAAATCCGCGCGCAGGGGGAAGTTGCGCCGGTAATAGTCGCGCACTCCCGCGCGATAGTCGCGATAGAGCCGGGTGCCACCGAAGTTTTCGATCCAGGGATGTTCGTCGGGAGGAACGGCCTGCGAAGTCAGTTGGCCACCGACCCAATCGGTTTCCTCGGTCATGACCACGCGGCATCCATTACGCAACGCCGCGAGGGCCGCCGCGCAACCGCCCGTGCCACCGCCGATCACCGCCACATCGGCACGCAACGCCGAGGCGGCGAGCGCTTTTCGCGGAAATACCAAGGCCACTGAAGCTAGCGAGGCGAACGTACGCCGGGTCCACATGCGCCTACGCTATCATGCGGGTCAGTGGCGATCCTCACGCTCTCCGGCGATCCGCAAAGTCCCAGCGCCGAAGTCGCGCGATGCGCCGCGCGTTCGCTAAATTTCGAGTTGATCGAACGCCTCGACGACGAGTTCTTATCCGCGCTTCCCTCCGCAAGTTGGCCGCTGGTTGCGACCTCGACGCTCGCCGGTCTCGCCACCGAGCACCACTTGCTGATCCACCTCGACCGGGCGGAGCGGCTCTTTCCCGATTCGCCGCACGCGTTTCGAGTACGGCTGGCGGGACGCGACCACGTTCGAGTTCCACCGGGAATCGATCTGGCTCTAAACGCGGTGCGTTACTCGCCGGAACATTGCGCGTCGATCGTGACTGCGGCGTTTGGCGCAAGCCCCGCGGCATCTTCTGGGCTGTTGACCTTCGCCGCGGAATCGCAAATCCGGTTCCGGGCTAACTTGCAACTGGCCGGGCACGGAATCGCGCCACCGGAACCGCTGGCCGTGAACCGGCGCCGCTTTTCGCATCCCAGCGAGGAAGTGTTCGCCAACTTACTCGATTTTTATTGCATTTCTTGGGAGTACGAACCGCGAAGTTTTCCCATCGAGTGGGATGCGCAGGGGAGAGTGACCGAGGCATTTACTCCCGATTTTCACTTACCCGAGTTCGGAACTTACGTCGAACTTACAACCATGAAGCAGTCGCTAGTTACTCGCAAGAACAGGAAGATCCGCCGGGTGAAAGAGCTTTACCCGGAAGTCAGTATCCAAATCTTCTACCAAAAAGATTTCGAGAATCTCATCTTTAAGTACGGGCTTTCGAAACCGCCGGCCGCCGCGTGACTCCACCGTCCATCGAACGTGTCCTGTTCACAGCCGAGCAAGTCGATGCGCGCATTTCCGAAATCGCCGGGGAAGTATCCGCACGCTATCCCGCGGGCGTCAAGCTCATCGGCGTCCTTAAGGGCAGCGTGTTTTTCCTGACCGCGCTCGCGCGATCGCTGACCGTCCCTACGAAGATCGACTTCCTTGCCATTTCCTCGTTCGGCGGCCCTCACGCGGGCATGGTACGCATTGCGAAGGATCTCGACGACCCGATCGAAGGCGAGCATGTCCTTCTCGTCGAAGACATCGTCGATACCGGGCTGACGTCGCGGTTTCTTCTACGGACTCTCGCGACGCGCAACCCGGCGTCGCTTGCGATCTGTACGCTGCTGGACCGTTCGGCGCGCCGCCTCGCGCAGGTGCCCGTCGAGTTCCGCTGCTTTGAAGTGGACGACGCTTTCGTCGTAGGCTGCGGACTCGATCATCGCCAGCTTTATCGCAACCTGCCTTACGTCGCCGTACTGAAACGCGAAGAATTGTAGCGGCGCTACACTGGCTAGTTCATGGGTCTTTCGCCAACCGAAGAAGTGAAGGGGCGGCTGCGCAGCCGCGCCTGGTTTGACAATCCGCACAACCTTTCGATGACAGCGGTGTACATCGAGCGCATGCTCAATTACGGGCTGACACGCGAGGAATTGCAATCCGGCCGGCCGATTATCGGTATCGCGCAGACGGGCAGCGATCTATCGCCGTGCAACCGCCATCATCTCGATCTGGCGCAGCGCACGCGCGACGGCATTCGCGACGCGGGCGGCGTGCCGATCGAGTTTCCGATGCACCCGATCCAGGAGACCTGCCACCGGCCGACGGCGGCGCTGCAACGGAATCTCGCCTATCTGGGCTTGGTTGAGACGTTGTTCTCGTGCCCGTTCGACGGCGTCGTGCTGACCACCGGCTGCGACAAGACGACGCCCGCCGCGATCATGGGCGCGGCGACGGTGAACATTCCGGCGATCGTGCTTTCCGGCGGACCGATGCTCAACGGCTATCACCACGGCCAGTACGCCGGATCCGGCATGGTGATTTGGGAAGGCCGGCGGTTGCACGCGGCGGGCAAGATCGACGACCGGGAGTTTCTCGAAATGGCGTGCGAATCCGCGCCGAGTGTTGGGCATTGCAACACGATGGGTACGGCGACTTCGATGAACTCGATGGCCGAGGCGCTCGGCATGTCGCTTCCCGGTTGCGCCGCAATTCCCGCGCCTTATCGCGAGCGCGCGCAGATGGCGTACCTGACCGGCAAACGCATCGTCGAGATGGTGGCCGAAAATCTGACGCCGTCGAAGATTCTAACGCGCGAGGCATTCGAAAACGCGATCGTCGTCTGCTCGGCGATCGGCGGTTCCACCAACTGCCCGCCGCACGTCAACGCGATCGCACGGCACATCGGCGTCGATCTGCCGGTGAAGGATTGGGAGACGGTGGGACACGCGATTCCACTGCTCGCCAATATCTCGCCGGCCGGCAAGTATCTCGGCGAGGACTACCATCGCGCGGGCGGCGTGCCCGCGATTTTCGGTGAGTTGATTCGCGGCGGCAAGATTCGTACGTCGGCGATTACCGTTACCGGCAAACCGGTCGGCGAAGTGTACGCGAATGCGAGAACGCTGAACCCGGAGGTGATCCGGCCGTTCGAGAATCCACTGATGCACGATGCGGGTTTCCTGGTGCTGACCGGGAATCTTTTCGATTCCGCGCTAATGAAGACTTCGGTGCTCGGCGAGGATTTTCGCAAGCGCTTCCTTTCGACGCCCGGGGACGAGAACGCTTTCGAGGGCAAAGCGATCGTCTTCGAAGGTCCGGAAGACTATCACGCGCGCATCAACGACGAGTCGCTTGGAATCGACGAGCACTCGATTTTAGTGATTCGCGGCACAGGCCCCGTGGGCTATCCGGGATCGGCGGAAGTGGTGAACATGCAACCGCCGGACGCATTGATCAAGCGCGGCGTGCGATTCCTCCCCACCATCGGCGACGGCCGGCAATCGGGAACTTCGGATTCGCCCTCGATTCTGAACGCATCGCCCGAATCGGCGGTGGGCGGCAATCTGGCGATCCTGCGGACGGGCGACCGGTTGCGCGTCGATCTGAACAAAGGCCGCGTCGATATCAAGATCCCAGACGAGGAAATCGAGGCGAGGCGCGCCGCGCTGAAAATCGAATTTCCGGCGCACCAAACTCCGTGGCAGCAAATCTACCGCGAAACGGTGGGGCAACTCGAAGCGGGCGGCGTAATGGAATTCGCCGTGAAGTACCAAAACATCGCGCGAGAGATTCCGAGGCACAATCACTAAATGGCGCGGAGACCGCGCCTAGCCATTAGCGCGCTACTCTGAAAGCGGAGTCCGCCGGACAGGTGGCCGCCGGTTCTCGCAAGAGGACGGGAGGAAAGTCCGGTCTCCATTGGGCGGCGTGCCGGCTAACGGCCGGGGGGGCGTTCTCAAAGGACGCTTTACGGATCAGTGCCACAGAAAATGTACCGCCCCGGTAAACGATCGCCGGGGTAAGGGTGAAAAGGTGCGGTAAGAGCGCACCGCGGCGGCGGTAACGCCGGCCGGCAGGGAAAACCCCACGCGGAGCAAGACCAAATAGGGGAGGATGCGGCGGCCCGTCGCGCTACCACTCCCGGGTAGGTCGCTTGAGCTTCGCAGTAATGCGAAGCCTAGACGAATGGCCACCGCCGCGAGCGATCGCGGAACGGAAACCGGCTTATCGTCCGGCGGACTCCAGACTAGGATGGGACTATGGCCACCGCGCTGAATCCGCTTTGGGACGACCGCATTACGCACGTTCTCCCATCGCCACCCCTCACCGACGCGGAGTTCGAAGCGCTGCTCGAAAGGTACGATCCTCTGCATGTCGAATACGACGCCGACGAAGGCGAGGTGATTCTCATTCGGGGAACGGATATTTACATTGGCGAGTCGAATGGCGACATCATTACCGATCTTGCCATTTGGGCACGAAAAGACGGGCGCGGTGTAGTCACCGACTCCAGCACGTCGTTCACCCTCCCTAACGGCTCCCGCCGCGAACCCGATGCCGCCTGGACGGACCGCCGCCGAATTCCGTCGCGGAAACAGACCCGCCGCCCCGTGCTCGCGCCCGATTTCGTGATCGAACTTCGCTCCGAATCGAACCGTCCCTCGCTGCTACGCCGCAAGATGCAGGACTACGTGAACAACGGCGTAAAGCTAGCTTGGCTCATCGATCCGTTTGAGAATCGAGTGACCGTCTACCGGCCGGGCCGCGAGCCGGAGGTGCTCGATAAGCCCGCCAGCGTTGCGGGCGAAGGTCCGGTGGAAGGATTCGTCCTCGATCTGACGCGGATTTGGGAATCCTAGCCGCCGATCGCCGCGATCCGCGACATCGTTAACCGTGCCGCATCCGGCGCAGAGGCTAACTCGGAAGCCGGTATCGCTTCGCCGAATTCGACGACCAGCCGATCCGTCTCCAAGATGCGTACGGGAACGACAGGCCGCGCGAGCTTCACGAGCAATCTCTCTACCCCGGGTAGCGGATCGGTTAGCGTACCCGCCTCGCCCGCCACGCCTTCCGGAAAAATGCCGATGGGACGCGACAGCGTAGGAGCCGCTTTCAATAATCGGCGAATCGAAGTCGCGGTGAACGCCGGGTTGGTCTTGACGAACGACACCGGAAAGCAATGCAAAGCGTAAGCGACTTTCGGCAAGAGAATATCGCCCGGCGATGGCACGGTCCAAGGACCGATCTTCCATGGCGGCCAGTTGGCGGTGACGATCCAGTGCACCGGCGGATTGCCGGGCCCGATCGCGCGGCGCACCGCCTGAGTGACAGCGCTCGCCGAATGCAGAATCCAAAGGCCCTCGCGTTGGTAATGATTCGGCGCGACGATAAAACGTCCGTCGCGTGGAATGTTCTGGAGACCTCGATACTCGGGCGCGGGGAGCATCCTCGCGACAACGTTCGCCGAGAAGTCGTCCACATCGCGGCGGGTCTTGTTCGCGATGTAAGGCGTTAAGCCGAAGACCAGGTCCCACGGCACCGGATAGCGAATCACAGGTACTAAACCGGGCGGCCCTTCCAAGTGGTCTTGCGCTTGGTGAGCCCTAGAATCAGGCCATTGAGCGCGATTAATTGGAAGCCGTAGATTCCCAAGGGCGCGAGAACCGCCGTGACGCCGCCATACCAGGGAGCCAGCAACCAAACGGGCAGCGTCAGAAAAGCGGCGAGCGCGATCCACTGTTCCGCCGACGCAAGCATGATCGAGGCGGGCAGCCAGTTCAGCACGAAGAAGGACGCGAGGAACACCTGCGCGCCCATCTTGCGGTCCGCGTCGAGAAACCGGAACGAGTTCTTCGAGAAGCCGCGCCAGATTTCGCCGAACCCGGAGTACATCCGGCAGAAGGCGAGTTTCTCGGCGCGCAACATCTGGACGGCCCCACGATGCTGCTTCGCCCGGCGCGCCAGATCGGCGTCCTCGATCACGCTCTCGCTCACCGAGGTGTGACCGCCGATAAACTCGTAGAACTTGCGACGGAAGAGAATGCACTGGCCGTTCGCCATCGCGTCCTTCGCCAAAGGATCGTTGACGGCGCGTCCATCTACGCCCGTGAACAAGAGCGCGAATGCATAAGGGAGCAGCGCCGCCTCCCAGAACGACTTCGTGATCTGGCGCGGAAACACGCTGACCATGTCCAGCTTTTCCGATTCGGCGTAATCCATGAGCGACGGCAGAAACTCGGGCGCGTACCAAGTGTCGGCATCGACGAACAGAATCCAATCGCTCGCCGTCGCGCGCGCGCCCGCCGCGCACGCGTTCGGCTTTCCCATCTGCCCGGCGGCGAGTTGCGGCGCGTAGATTACTTCCGCCGTGTTCTGTTTCGCCACCATCGCCGTGCCGTCGGTGGAGTGATCGTCCACCACTAACACCCAGCCTTGCGGAAAGCTCGACACGACTCTCGCGATGTTCGCCTCTTCATTCCGCGCGGGAACGACGACGATTACGTCTTGCGGAGGTTCCCGAAAATCGGCGGCTGGCAGTTCGGGAAGCGCGAGATAGTTGCGGCGCGATTTGACGAAGAAGAAGATCATGCCGAGCGCGACGGCGCCCGCGATCGTCAGTTCCGTCATGATGGAATTCTCTTCAACGTCGGGCCCGCCATGCCGTCGGGGAATAAAGGACGTTCCACCGCCGACTGCCACGCGCCCGTTCCGTCCTGCGCGCGAGCTTCTACGAACTCGGCGCTGCGTTGGGGATCGATCTCCGCGCGCCACCGCGTCAAGCAGTACGGCGAGAGTGGTGTTTCCAGGGCCGCCTCCGCCCACGGAGCGCCCGCGCCGGCGCGAACCTCGACGCGCCGAATTCCGCGAACCCCCGCGAACGCCACACCTCCTACCGTCAACCGCGATCCCTCGCGACGGATGCGATCGACGAACGAGCAAGTGTGGATTACCGGCTGCTTGGTGTAACCGAGTTTCGGCCAGGTTCCGATGTAGGGCTCGCTCGCCAGGGAGATCTCGCCGATCCACTTCACGTTCTTGAAGCCGTAGTAGCGGGGCACCAGCAATCGCACCGGATATCCGTGATTGCGATTCAGCGTTCGCCCGTTCATCCCCACGGCGAGCATCGGCTCGGTGGAGTATGCGTAGTCGAGCGTGAACGAATCGCCATGGCCGTCGACGCCAATCACCGCGACTTCGCGCGCTTGCCCAGCTTCGCCGCGCGGCGGCAGGAAATCGGAAAGCGCCACGCCCGCCCACTCCGCCGTACCCATCAGATCGCTCTTGAGAGTATTCGAAATGCATCGTAACGTCTGCCAGCGCCGCGTTAGGCCAGCGTCGAGCAATTCGCGGTACGTCACCTCGCGCCACGTGCGGCCGTCGCGGGCGATCTTCAAACGCCAGCGATCGGGATCGAGCGCCGGATCGACCGTGTTCTTCGACATCACGTAGAACGTTCCCACGGGTGTGACCGGCTTGCGGACCAAACCCGGTGCGAACGAATCGGGAGGCGGCGTGTGCGGGAAAAGATCGACCGGCGCAGTGGCCGTTGCGGCGAGACGCCGGTCGCGCCAAAAGCTTTCGACGGCGACCGCCGCTGTCCCTCCGAGCATCGCGGTCTGGGTCAAGAATTGCCGACGGGTGGGGGCAAACGCTGGAACTCGAAGCGCCTGCAATAGCGCCCAGCACGCCACGCCTAAGATTGCGAGTCCTCCGGTGGCCGCGAATGGTTTGGCCCACGCGCCGAAAGTTTCGAGGATCCACACCGAGGCGGTGTTTGGCGTGCGCGCCATGATCCACTCGGCGATGCGGTCCGTTAGGATCGGCCAGCCCAGCGCATAGTGACCCGCCGCGTTCAGCGCGACAAGGGCCAGAGAAACCAGAGATGCTTCGCGGATTTTCACGATCGCCAAAATGCGTAACGGCCGGCGAGAGCGCCCGCCATGAGCCGGTATTTACGGCTCGCGGGCACCACCGCCCGCTTCGAAAACACATCGTACCGGTTGCGGGCGATCTCGCCGAGGATCCCCCGGTATACGTCGGAAGCCAACCGCACGGAGAAAGCGCCGCGCGGATGAAGCATGGCGATTCCCGGCTCGGCGGCGGCGTAAAACGATCGCGCGCGGTTCATCTGGTACTCGATCAGGCGGACAAACGCATCGTCCACCGCCAAAGCACGCAACTTCGTTTCGGTGTAACCGAACTCCGCCATTTCCTCTTGCGGCAGATAGATCCGCTCCATGCCCAAATCTTCGCCGACGTCGCGAAGAATGTTGGTGAGTTGCATGGCGATCCCCAACTCAACGGCGTGCCGGAGCCCGGATTCCTCGAGCGACGGATCGCGGAACCCAATCACTTTCGACATCATGAGTCCCACGGTGGAAGCGACGCGATAACAAAAAACGCGCAGTTCGTCGAACGTTTTGTAGCGGACGCGCTCCAAGTCCATGCGGCAACCGGCGATCAGTTCCAGCGGGTACTCGGCGGGAATCGAATGCCGCCGCACCGCATCGAAAAACGCCTTTAGGATCGGCGATTCCGGCGCTATCCCGCGATAGCCTTCGTAAACCGCGCTTTCCCATTCGCCGAGCTTGCCGCGAGCCTCGCGAGGACATTCGGCTTCGTCGACGATATCGTCCGTTGTGCGACAAAACCAGTACACGGCGTGCGCGGACCGTGCCAGATCGGGCGGGAAGAACCGGGTGCAAAAATAGAAACTCTTCGAACCGGCGGCGGTGGCGGCGGCGGCTTCCCGGTAGAGATCGCTCAGATCGGAAGACGTTCGCATACGAGATTCGCGGCAATCTTGGCCGAAGAGAGAACGCCCGGTACGCCCGCGCCGGGATGCGTACCCGCTCCGGCGAAAAACAGATGCCGCACGTCCTCGCTCTCATTATGAGGCCGGAACCAGGCGGATTGGCGGAAGATCGGTTCGAAGGAAAACGCCGCTCCCGCGTAACTGCGTAAGGTCGTCTCGAAATCGAGCGGCGTGAAGTATCGCTCCGTCGCTAAGTTGTCGAGCAGCCCTGGGAGATACCGTTCGTCGAGGAACTGCATCACCCGGTCGCGAAATGGTCGCGCAGCGGTATTCCAATCGATACCCGATTGTTGGTTCGGAACCGGAATGAGAACGTACCAACAATCGCAACCGTCGGGAGCCATGGATGCGTCCGTGGCTGTGGGCCGGTGGAGGTAGAGCGAAAAATCGGGAGAGAGAATCTTGCGGTTAAAAATCTCGTCGAGTAGTTCGCGATACCGCTCGCCCAAAATGATGGTGTGGTGCCGGATATCCGGATACCTTTTGCGGGTGCCGAAGTAAATCACGAACAACGACATCGAATAGCGCATGCGGGCAAATCGCCCGTCGGTGTTTTTCGGCCGGGCGGCTGGGTCGATCATTGTCCGGTACGTGTTGGCGATATCGGCGTTCGACACGACGCCGTCGGCGCGAATCGTCTCGCCCGATTCGGTAACGACGCCCTTCGCTGTCCCGTTCTCGACGACGATTCGCTTTACGGGAGTGGACAGCCGGACTACGCCGCCGAGTTCGGCGAACAGGCGGCCCATCGCATCGATCACCGCACCGGTGCCGCCCATCGCGTAGTGAACTCCCCATTGCCGTTCGAGGTGATGGATTAGCGCGTAAATCGACGTGGTCTGAAACGGATTGCCGCCGACCAGCAGCGGGTGAAAACTGAACACACGGCGCAACAGGTCGTCCTTGACGTACCTCGAGACGAAGCCGTAAACCGTACGATAACTCTGCAGCCGGATCAGGTCCGGCGCGATCGAGATCATATCGCCGAACTTCAGGAAGGGCTTGTCCGAAAGCTCGGTGAACCCTTTCTGGAAGATATCCTTTGCGGCACGGATCATCGCCTTGTAGCCCTCGACGTCGCCCGGCGAAAATGCGGCGATCTTCCGCACTGTCGCCTCTTCGTCGGCGTTGTACTCGAAGTGCCGCCCGTCGTGAAACTCGATCCGGTAGAAAGGATCGACGGGCACGATTTTCACGTAGTCCTCGCGGCGGCGGCCGGCTTCGGAGAACAATTCGTCGATCAGAAACGGCGCAGTGATCACGGTGGGTCCGGCGTCGAAGGTGTAACCGTCCTGGCGGTACACGTAGGCGCGGCCGCCCAACCGGTCGCGCGCCTCGAGGAGCGTAACGCGGTACCCGCGAGTCTGGAGGCGGAGGGCGGTGGCGAGTCCGCCGAAACCGCTACCGGCGACTACAATCGAGCGCTCTGGCATTGAGTACGTGAATCAATTCAAGGAAGGGTTCGGCATCGCCGCCCAAAGGACTGAGCGTAGCGCGAGCGGCGTCGAGATGCTCTTCCACGTCGCCGGAGCAGGCGATTTCGCCGTCGAGAAAATCGTCGACAATCTGAAACGCCAACCCAAAGCGCCGCCCAAACGAACGCAGCGGCGGACCGCCGGGCAACGCCGCGAGTTCGAACAGCGGCACTGTTTTGAGTTCGTCCAAGCGCAAGCGCTGCGAATTCCGAAGGTCGCCCGACAATTCCAAATCCATGGCCTGCCCCGCGATCAAAGCTCCGCAGTCGAGCGTCTTTAGCAGGGCGAGCTGAAACTCCGGCTGCCCGATCACCAGACGCGCGGCCAGGGCAACCATGGCAAACCCGGCAAGAATCGCCGTCGATTCGCCAAACTCGATATGCGCCGCCGCGCGCCCGCGCCGCTGGCGCTCGTCGTCCATCGACGGAAGATCGTCGATCACCAAGGACGCGCAGTGCAACAGTTCCACCGCGCAAGCCGCGTCGAGAGCCGGGCGTAAAGGCACACCCGCAAATCTTGCCGCGCGCATCGCGAGGATGGGGCGAATGCGTTGGCCTTCGCCAAGGACCGCATAAGAGATGGCCTGCGGCACCGGCCCCGCCGCGGGGCAAGCGAGTGTCGCGACAATACGCTCCAGTTCGCGTTCGACGGCGGCGCGGTCGTGGCGGAGACTCTCCATCGCTAAATAACCGGATGCGGTCTTCCCGCCGAGCGGGGTAATTTAATTGACGCGAAACATCGTCAGCGCGACGCAGCGAGCGCTTTCTCGATCGCGGCCACGGTGGGCGGCGAGGGTTTGAAATTGCCGAAGCGAGTGCCTTGCGCGATAGTCAGCGGAGTCCATCCTTGTTTGTTGGGTTTGTTCCAGACCGCCGGATTCGCGCCGCGCGACACGAGAAACTCGACGGCCATCGGCGAGTTCTTGTATGCGGCCCCATGCATCGCCGTCTCGCCGTTGTTATTCACCGCATCGATATCGTTACCTAATTCGAGAGCGACCGTAAGGGCCTCGACGACCTCCGGTTCCGTCCCCGCGTCCTCGCCCGGCGATCGAGTGCCCAATCCGGCGGCGGCCATCAGCGGAGTCGCATTATCCACATTGCCGAGTCTAGGATCCGCGCCGAGCTTCGCCAGTAAACGCATGAGCGGGGCGTCGGCGGTCTTCGCGGCGAGGAAGAATGGGGTCGCGCCAAGGGTATTGAGACCGGTCATGCCGAACTTCACGCCCCGCGTCATGCGGGCGTTGACGTCCGCGCCCTTGGCTACCAAGCGCTCCGCCATCTCCAGGCTAGTCATTCGTCCCGACCCATTGGGAGGCGGATTGTTGTCGCCGACGCCCGGCTTGCGAACGTCGGAAATCGCGTGCAATGCGGTGTAGCCGCAACGGGCGGCGTTGGGATCCGCGCCACGGTCGAGCAGGAAGGACGCGAGATCGAAATGCGCATTGGTCACCGCCAGGATCAATGCGCTTATGCCCGCGCGCGGAACCCCCACCGGCTTACGGACGGCGTTGGGGGCGGGTTCGACGGTCTCGTTGACATCGACACCCGCGTCGAGCAGCGCCCGGGCCGCCGCGATCCTTCCCTCGCGAACGGCAAACAGAAACGGCGTAAATCCGGAGTCGAGCCGGGCCCGGAAGTCCGCTCCCGCGCGAATTAACTCGACAATCGTATCCGCGTGACCCTCGGCGGCGGCCCAATGGATAGCGGTCTGGCCGAAACGAGGTTCCTTTACGCCGACCTCCGCGCCAGCCGCGATCAGGGCCTTCACGGCGGCAACCCGGCCCGTGCGAGATGCGGTCATCAGCGGAGTTTCTCCGCCCGGCAAAGCGAAGTTTGGGTCGGCGCCGTGCTTCAACAGCAACTCGATCATCTCCGCGCTACCGTTCGTCGCCGCTAGAGATAGGGGCGTTACCCCGTAGCGATTAACCGCTTTTGCGTCCGCGCCTTCCGAGAGCAACCGGCGCGCGGCGGCGGAATCGTCGGCTTGCGCGGCGCGATGCAAGGGCGTCGTGCCGTCCGGCGATACGGCCAGCCACGCGACTACTATTAAGGCGTTCACGGCGGCCCGTTAGAGAGACAGCGGTTCGATCAGTTCGCCGACCTTGCCCTGGCTATCGGCGAACGAGTCGAGCTTAACGCCGGCTCGGTCGAGAAGTGTCAGATGCAAATTCGCGAGCGGAGTGGGTTGCGCGTAACGAATGTGCCGCCCCCCGGTTCGGCCTCCGGCTACGAGAATCGGGAGATTCACGTGGTCGTGCTTGTCGGCGTTCGACATGCCGCTGCCGTACAGAATCATCGAATGATCGAGCAGCGATCCGTCTCCATCGCGCGTGGCGGCGAGCTTTTCGAGGAAGTAGCCGAACAGCGAAACGTGAAATGCGTTGATCTTCGCGACCAACGCCAGTTTGTCCGGATTGCCGCCGTTGTGCGTAAGCGGGTGGTGCGGGTCGGGAACGCCGATTTCGGGATACGTCCGGGTCGACGTCTCGCGCGCCAACTGGAACGTCGTCACTCGCGTTACATCGGCTTGCATGGCAAGTACCTGCAAATCGAACATCAGCCGGGCGTGATCGGCATAGGCGGCGGGTACGCCGACCGGACGGTCGAGATCGGGCAGGCGGGAATCGGCCACCTCGGCCTCCGCCTTTTGGATCCGCCGTTCCACTTCGCGAATGGAGTCAAGGTAGTGGTCCACTTTCACGCGGTCGCCGGGGCCGACTTTCGATTTCAGACGAGCCATATCGGCGAGCACGGCGTCGAGGAGGCTCGCGTTCTTTCGTAACTCGGCGCGGCGTTCTTCGCTGCTGCCACCGTCGCCGAACAGCCTCTCAAACACCAGACGCGGGTGAGCCTCGGCGGGCAATGGCGTCGTAGGCGAAGACCAGGAAAGATTGTTCTGGTACACACACGCATAACCGTTGTCGCACTGGCCCACAGTAGAAAGCAGGTCCATCGCGAGTTCGAGCGAAGGAAGGCGTGTCGCTTGTCCGATGTGCCGCGCCGCGATCTGATCGACCGTCGTGCCGAGATAGTAGTCGCTCGATTCCGTCCACTTCGCGCGCGCGGCGGAGAGAAAGGCCGCGTTCGAGGTGGCATGCGTTCCGGGGTAGGCGTTCTTCAGTTCTAAATTCGTGACGACCGTGAGATGACTTTTCACGGGTTCGAGCGATCGCAAAGTCGGCGAAAGTTCGCCTAACCGGCCTTCGCCCGCAGGCGTCCAGTCCTTCATATGCGCGCCCATCGGCATGTAGACGAACCCGAGACGCTTCACCGGAGCGGGGGCCGCTTGAGCGGAGGGAATCATCGAATCGAGCAACGGGAGCGCCACCGCCGCTCCTGCGCCTCGCAACAAAGCGCGGCGGGCGATCGACCGGCGGGTCAAGATCATGACGGCCTCCTCATCTGGAACGGGGTACTTCTAACTATTCCTAAGATTATCGAAGAAAAACGGTAGCCGGCGTCCTTGGCTTCGCGGACAACGCTGCGCACGGCCGGAGCGTCGCTCGCCTCGATGCCGCGCCCCAGCGCATAGACCAGCAATCGCTCGGTGAGCGCTCCGGCGAATAATTCGGGACGAGCCAGCACCGCTTGTTCCAGCCCGGCGACTCCGGAAAACCGGCTGCCGTCGGGTAATCCGCCCGCGACATCGATCGGCGCCGAGTTCTCGAATTCGCGCCACCGCCCGATCGCGTCGTAGTTTTCGAGCGAGAATCCGGCCGGGTCCATCAGTTGATGGCAGCCCGAGCAGGCGGGATTATCGCGATGCTCGGCCAGACGCTCGCGCATCGTCCGGAACGTGCCGGTGGAAACGTTCTCCTTCAGCGAAGGTACGGCGGGCGGAGCCGGAGGCGGGGCGGTGCCCAGTAGATTTTCCAGCACCCACTTGCCCCGGATTACGGGCGACGTCCGCGTGGCATAGCTGGTAACAGTCAGAATGCTGCCGTGGCGTAACAACCCGCCCCGGGGAATGGTGGGATCCATCTCGACGCGCCGGAAGTGTCCGCCGTAAACGTGAGGCACGCCGTAGTGCTTCGCTAAGCGCTCGTTTAGAAACGTGTAGCGGGCGCGGATTAGATCGAGAATGTTGCGATCTTCGCGATGGACGCTCTCGAAAAACATCTCCGTCTCGCGGCGGAACGACCGGCGCAGGTTGTCGTCGAAATCGGGATAGAGACGCATGTCCGGCGTGGCCGCGGCCAAACGACGCAACCCGAGCCATTGGGCGGCAAAGTTGGTCGAAAGGGTGCCGGCTTTGGGATCGGCGAGCATCCGGCGCACCTGTTTCTCGAGCGTCGCGGGATCGCTCAACTTACGGCTCTCCGCCAGTCCCAGCAACTCGTCGTCCGGCACGCTGGACCAGAGGAAAAACGAAAGCCGCGAGGCGAGTTCGAGATCCGAAACGCGATATGCTCCCGCCGCGGCGGGCACGGGATCGCGCTCAACCCGGAAGAGAAACTCCGGGCTCACGAGAATCGACCGCACGGCCATCTCGATGGCGGCGTCGAAGCTTTCGGCGGCGCGCGCCTCGCGGAAGAACTTGAGCGGCGCGGCGATGTCTTCGCGAGTTACCGGCCGGCGATAGGCGCGGCGCATGAGGGTAGATAAAATCCGTTCGGCGCAGCCAAGCTCTGTGGCGGCACTCGCGGGCTTGCAGACCATTACTCGGCGGCGGCTAGGAGTGTCACCGGGACCTTGGGCGTCATAGGGCCCGTTGATCGTCACCGAGAATACGGCGGGCTGAATGCGCGGGTGCCGGTCCATGTTGAAATGCGCGTTGTAGGGCTGACGCTCCGTTTCGATTAATAGAGAGGGGCGCTTGGGAAATAGTGCGGCGACGCGGTGCGGGCCGGCGGCGATTCTCATTCGGACATTCAAGTGTTGGTCCGCTTTCGAGTGGTCCTGGCTGCCTTTGGGCGGAACGACGGTGAATAGACCCACGCGCTCGCCGTCGAGCGTCACTTCCACGTCGTGCGCCGCGTGCAAACCCTCGACATGCTCGTTGCGGTCGCGCGCGAGGCGTACCTGGATTTCGTATTCCGCATCGACGGGGAATGTGTAGCCGACGACCGTACCGCCGCGAGTGCCGGGCGGCAGTTCGTCGAAACGATCCTCCTGCGTGAGATCGGGTGGAAGGCGGAATGTGTCGCCGCCGGGCGATTTCGCCGCGATCCCGATCGCCAGGCGGCTCACGGTGCGTGCGGCGGAAACGTAGCGCTCAAGCAGCGTTGGCGAAAGTTCGCCGACCGTCACGTTATCGAATCCGTGTCCGGTCTCGTCGGCGGGGAGAAGCGACGAAACATCGACATCGAGAGCGAGTAAATCGCGAATTGCGTTCTGGTACTCGGTGCGCGTCAACCGGCGGAAGGTATCGGTGCGGCCCGGATTCTTGGGTAACCGGTCCAGCTTTGTTTCGAGGCTCGCGACCAGGTTTGAATACGTCGCTTCATCGGGGCGCGGGAGTCCCGCGGGCGGCATTTGCCGCGCTCGCAATCTCCGCACGACTTTTTCCCAGGCTTCCGGATTCGCTTCCGGCGGCGCGGCGGGGTCCAGCGCGAAGCCTCCGGTCTTGACCTTCTCGTGATGGCAACCCAGGCAATAGCGAGTTAGAGTTGCGCGCGGCTCGGGAGTTTGCGCGGCCAGCGGAATCACAAAAAGGGCCAGCACAAGTCGCATGCCCCGATTATCTATCACGACTAGAGAGAATATTCCAGTACAAGCCACACCACTATTCCGTGGCGTTGTTCCGCACCCGCACAGCCGCTGTCTTCGGCATCGAAGCGCAATTAATCGATGTGGAAGTGGACATGTACGCAGGAGGTTCGGCACGCGACTTAGTCACCGTCGGTATGCCCGACACCGCGGTGCGCGAAAGCCGGGAGCGGATCAAGTCCGCGCTGGTGAACTCGGGATTCGGGTATCCCAACAAATCGGTGACCATCAATCTGGCCCCGGCGAACGTGCGCAAAGAAGGCGCGGGTTTCGACTTACCAATGGCCATGGGCATCCTCGGCGCGATGGGCGGGGTGACGGCCAGCGAGCAGTTTCTCTTCACTGGCGAGTTGTCGCTCGACGGCTCGTTGCGCGGCGTGCGAGGCGTACTCTCGATGGCAGTCTGCGCGCGGAAGCGCGGGATCGCGAATCTCGTTGTCCCGGAAGAGAACGCCGCCGAAGCCGCCGTGGTCGAGGGCGTTAACGTATTCGGCGCGCGCACGCTGGGCGACGTAGCCGCGATTCTCAACCGTCCGGACGAAGCGCAAGCTGTTCGCGCCATCCACTCGGGCGGCGCCGTGCAACCTGCGGGGATTCCCGATTTCGCCGACGTGAAGGGGCAGGCGACCGCCAAACGCGCGCTGGAAGTAGCGGCGGCGGGCGGACATAACGTGCTGTTAATCGGTCCGCCGGGTTCGGGTAAGACGATGCTCGCGCGGCGCGTACCGGGAATTTTGCCGCCGCTGACGTTCGCCGAGTCGCTGGAAACCACACAGGTCCACTCGGTGGCCGGACTACTCGGCAAGCGCACGGGTCTACTGCAAGATCGCCCGTTCCGCGCGCCGCACCACTCGGTTTCGGACGCCGGATTGATCGGGGGCGGCTCCGGAGTGCCCCGCCCCGGCGAAGTCTCGCTCGCCCATCACGGCGTGTTGTTTCTCGACGAGATGCCCGAATTTCCGCGCAACGTATTGGAGCAGTTGCGCCAGCCGCTCGAAGAGGGTTCGGTGACGCTAGCGCGTTCGGTCATCACGCTCGCGTTTCCGGCTTCCTTCATGCTGATCGCGGCGATGAATCCTTGCCCGTGCGGCTTCTTTGGCGACCCCACGCGCGACTGCCGCTGCACCGGCGCGATCATTCAGCGGTACTTATCGAAGGTTTCCGGCCCGTTACTCGACCGGATCGACCTTCATGTCGAGGTTCCGGCGGTCCCTTATAAGGAGTTACGAGCGAACGACCGCGGGGCGAGTTCCGCCGATATGCGCGCCCGCGTGGAGGCGGCCAGGGCGATTCAGGCTGGGCGTGGAATGCTGAATTCGCGCATTCCACCTAGCCAGTTACGCAAACTATGCGCGCTCGACGACGCCGGGGAACGCGTGCTGGAACTCGCAGTTCGCAAGATGGGCCTCTCCGCCCGCGCCCACGACCGGATTCTGAAGGTGGCCCGCACGCTCTCGGATCTGAGCGGCAGCGAGGCGGTCCAGTCGAAGCATGTGGCGGAGGCGGTGAGTTACCGAGGCCTGGACCGTAACTACTGGTCCTATTGATGTGGAGATTCGCATCGATCCGCACGCCGTGGCTCAAGCGCTTCGCCGAGGCGTTTCGACTGTTGAGGGCGAGGCCACGCTTGCCGAAGGCCGCGAAGTCCCGGCGCAGGGGAGGGCGTCGCGCGAAGGAAAAGGAGTTTCCGTACACCGTTGCATGGCAAGGACGGATGTACCCTGAGAAGCAGAGTGATTTTTGTTGAAGAGGAAGGGGTACTTGTGACGGTGACCGTACTGTCGCGTTTCGGAAAGTGGAGCCGGGTTGCCGAATGAACATCACGTACGACACAAAACACGACGTTTTGTACATCGCCTTCGACGACGGGCGGAATCCAGTTGTTAATCGGGAGATCGGCGACGTTATTCTCGATATCGACGAATCCGATCATATTGCAGGAATAGAGATTCTCGATGCTTCCAAACGTATCCGGCTGGAGCAGATCGATTCTTTCCAGTTCCGCAAGACCGCCTAAAATCTCGCCAGACCGGATAAAATCGCGCTAAACTGTAAGGCGAGTGGCGGTGGAGCGGCATCCTAAACTTGTGCAAAGTCTTGCTATTCATCGATTTGCAGTTTCGCTAGCGGCTTGCACCTTGTTCCTCGTGGTCGCCGGGGGCATGGTTGTCTCCATGCAAGCCGGACTCTCCGTACCCGACTGGCCACTCTCTTACGGCAAGGTGATGCCCCCCATGGAAGGCGGAGTGTTCTACGAGCACGGCCATCGTATGGTCGCAAGCCTGGTGGGATTCATGACGATCGTTTTAGCGGTGTGGCTGCAACTGCGCGAACCGCGCGCCTGGATGCGCCGTCTGGGTTGGGCCGCTTTGGCGGCGGTGATCGCCCAGGGCGTCCTCGGCGGACTCACCGTTCTGTTTCTGCTCCCGAAGCCGATTTCGATCGCCCACGCCTGCTTAGCACAATGTTTCTTTTCGACGACCGTGGCGATCGCGTTGTTCACCTCGCCAACCTGGCGGGAGACAAGCGAAGCGGCCCTCGAAGACGCTGGGTTGCGCACATTAGCCTGGGTTACGCCTTTTGCCGTCCTAGGGCAGATCGCGCTCGGCGCGGCTTTCCGCCATAAGGCGCTGGGAATCGTCCCCCATCTCGCCGGATCGTTGGCCGTTTCGGCGCTGCTCATCTACTTCGCGATGGCCATCGCCGACACCAAGTTACGCCCGCTCGAACGCGCCTCGCAGGCGATCGTCTGGATTACGATCGCGCAAATGGCGCTCGGCATCGCGGCCTACCTGACTCGCCTGACGTTCACCGGCGCACAACCTGCCGCGGTGATGGTTGCATTTACCGTGGCGCATGTCGCCACAGGCGCTCTGACTCTCGCTTCGGCGGTAAGCGCGGGGTTGCTGGTGTTTCGTTCCACAGCCGCCCGGGCGCACGCCCCGGCCGGAGAGGCGGCTCGCGCTTGAACGCATATCTAGCGCTGACTAAACCGCGCATTACCTGGTTAATCTTGGTCTCCACCGCCATCGGCTACTTTTTCGGTGCGCGGGGCGCTTGGGAGTGGTCCGTGCTGGTGCACGCGCTGATCGGTACGGCGCTGATGGCGTCGGGTACGGCGGCGCTCAACCAGTGGTACGAGCGCGACGCGGACGCGAAAATGCTCCGAACGCGATCTCGCCCGTTGCCGTCCGGAGAAGTTAGCCCGGCGGCGGCGTTTTGGTTCGGCGTGACGCTATCGGCGGCCGGTTTTCTAGAGTTGACTTTTGGGGCGAACCCACTCACGGGCGTCCTCGGCCTCGCGACACTTGCGAGCTATTTGTTCGTTTACACGCCGCTCAAACAAGTAACTCCGCACTCGACGACCATCGGAGCGATTCCCGGCGCGATGCCGCCCCTCATCGGGTTCGCCGCGGCGGCGGGTCAACTCACCGCCGAAGCCTGGGCGCTGTTCGCCATCCTCTTCCTCTGGCAGTTTCCGCATTTCTACGCCATCGCCTGGATGTACCGCGACGATTATGCCCGGGCGGGCATCCGCATGCTTCCCGTGGTCGAGCCCGACGGCGAATCGACCGCCCGCCGCAGTTTCTGGTGCGCGCTCACGCTGGTACCGGTGAGTTTGGCTCCGGTCGCCCTCTCGATGGCCGGACGGCTCTATCTGGCCGCCGCCCTTCTGCTGGGCGCATGGTTCGTCTATGCGAGCTACCGCATGCGCCGTCGCGGCGCGCGCAGCGTCCTGCTGACTAGCGTCGCCTATCTTCCTCTGCTCTATGTCGCGCTGCTCGCCGGGTGCGCGAAATCGCCGGCCAACGATCTTCCCGACTACTACGCGGTCCCCGATTTCGCGTTTGTCTCGCAGGATGGCGGCGAATTTTCGAGCAAGTCTCTGCACGGACACGTTTGGGTGGCCGATTTCGTCTTCACCAATTGTTCGGGCCCCTGCCCGCGTTTGTCCACGTTGCTCTCGCGGGTGCAGGAGGCGACGCCGGCCGAGGTAAAGCTGGTCTCCTTTACCGTCGATCCGGCACGCGACACGCCCGAAGTTCTGCGAGCCTACGCGAGCCGCTACCGCGCGGCACCCGACCGCTGGACATTCCTCACCGGCGACGCCGCTAGCCTTAAGACCGTGCGTCAGGACACATTCAAGCTCGGTGAAATGGACAGCGCTCTCAACCACTCGACGCGCGTCGTTCTGGTTGATCGCGAGATGCGCATTCGCGGCTTCTATTCGACCGACGAAGACGGCGTCGTCGATAAACTAGTCGCCGACATCGCCAAGCTCCGGTAATTTACATCGCGAGCAAAGCCGCGAGTAACTCGATCCCGTCCCAGAGATTTCCGATCCGCATGTTTTCGTTGTGCGTGTGCTGATTGTCGTCGTGATTGGCGATCGGCACCCCCACCACCGGCACGCCCGTTACCTCCTCAAACACGACGAGCGGCAAACTGCCGCCCGAAGAAGGAATCAATATCACCGGCTCGCGGACCGATTTCGCGACTTTCACGATCTCTTGAGCGATCGGGAGGTCGAGCGGTGTCCGGAACGCGTTGTAGCTCAGGCTCACATCCACGCGCGCGAGTCTCGGATGCTTCGCCCGCTCCTCGCCGGTGGGCTCGCGGCCTTCGACGACGAAATAGCCTTGCTCCCGAATGTGCGCGATCACTTTGTCCGCTTGCCGACGCCCGTCGTTTCCTTTCACCAGTCGCAGATCGATCGACGCACGCGCCTCAGGTGGCACGACGTTCGCCGCTTTCTGGCCGACGCCCGCGCTTTCGAGCCCGCGAACATTTAACGTCGGCTGGTAAATACTTCTCCGCAACTCCCCTCCGAAGGGCTGCGATTCGGCGATTCCCAACTCCTTCTTGAGCGAATCGTCCTGCGGCGGATTGGTCGCGATGGCGTCGAGTTCCAGCGCCGTTAACGGCACGACATCGTCGTAGAAGCCTTTCACCAACACGCGCCCTTCGCCGTCGTTCATCGACGCCAGCAGTCGCGCCAGATTCATCGCCGGGTTCGGAGCCCAATTGCCGTAGTGCCCCGAATGCAACCCGCGCTTGGCGCCATACACTGTCAATTCCAACCCGGCCACGCCTCGCGCGCCGAAACCGATCGACTGCGCCCGGCTCTGATGCACGGGACCGTCGCAAATCAGCCAGACGTCGCCGCGCAAACGATCCTTCACTTTCGCGAGCAGCTTGCTCAAATTCGGCGAACCCGCCTCCTCTTCGCCTTCGAAGAAGAATTTCAAGTTCGCCTTGGGCTTAATCCCCGCCGCGTTCATCGCGTCGAGCGCCGCCGCCAGCGCCATGATCGGAATCTTGTCGTCGGTCGCCGAGCGCGCGAACAACCGCCACTCCCGGTCGTACTTTGGCTGATCGATCGGCAGCAGCTTCCCATTCGCCTCCACTGGCGCGGTTCGCAAGACCGGCTCGAACGGACCCGAATCTTTCCAATTAGCGGGATCGACGGGTTGGCCGTCGTAGTGCGCGTAAATCAAGTAAGTGCGCGTGGCGCCGGGAACGAGTAATTCGCCATAGACCGCGGGGTTCGCGCCTTCTAACTCGACCAACTCCGTCCTAACGCCGCGCGCGGCGTAAATCTTCGCGATCTGCGCGGCGTTGCGGCGAATGTTCGCGCGGTCGGCGGAGACGTTCGGGATTTTGAGTAACTCCACGTACTCGCGAATAATCTTCGTCTCGTTCGCCTCCCGGTAGCGCCGCGCCGCATCGGCGGCGGGCGGCCTCTGCGCAAGCAATCCCAGGGGCAGCAACCAAAGCGTCCATCGCATGAGCACAGAGTACCCTGAGGAGTGATGCGGTTTTCCGATTCGTTCTTCGCCGTGAAGTTCGCCCTTACGGCGGCGGACCTAGAAGCGTACCTCTCCGAAGCGCTGGCAAACGGCGGCGATTACGCGGATCTCTATTTCGAGTACGTCGCAACCACCTCTCTCTCGATCGACGAGGGCATCGTCAAGAGCGCGAATCAGGGCGTATCGCTCGGCGTTGGCGTACGCGTTTTGGCGGGCGAGAAAACCGGGTACGCGTACTCGGACGATCTATCGCCCGAAAAGATTCGCCAAGCTTGCCGTACCGCTTCGTGCATCGCGAACGGCCCGTCGAAAGTCGAGCGGACGGGATTGCGCGAAAACCCGCGCCACGATCTGTATCCCGTCCTCGCCGCGCCCGCCGACGCGAGCCTCGCCGAGCGGGTCGCGTTGATCCATCGCGCCGACCGCGCCGCGCGCGATTACGACAGCCGGGTTTTCCAAGTGCGCGCCACCTATGCCGATAGCTTGCGGCATGTGCTGGTAGCGGCGAGCGACGGCGGTTTGAACTTCGACCGTCAACCGATGGCACGGATCAATGTCACGGCGTTGGCGCGCAAGAACGGAGGCGCTCCGCAAGAGGGCTACGCGGGCGGCGGCGGCCGCGTAACGCTCGAAGCTTTCTCGACCGACAAGACTCCCGAACGGTACGCGCGGGAGGCGGCCCGGCAGGCGATCGTGCAGCTCGACGCCGCCGGCGCCCCGGCGGGTGAAACGATCGTCGTACTGGGACCCGGCTGGCCCGGGGTGCTGTTGCACGAAGCCGTCGGCCACGGCCTCGAAGCGGACTTCAATCGCAAAGGCGTCTCGGCGTTCTCCAATCGCATCGGGCAAAAAGTCGCGAGCGAGCTATGCACGGTGATCGACGACGGCACGATGGCGAATCGGCGCGGCTCGATCAACATGGACGACGAAGGGAATGCCACCGGCAAAAACGTGCTCATCGAGAAAGGCGTTTTGCGCGGCTATCTCCAGGATCGCCTGTCCAGCCGCCTGACCGGGGCGGCGCAAACCGGTAGCGGGCGGCGCGAAAGCTACCAACACGCGCCGATGCCGCGCATGACTAATACTTATCTGCTGGCGGGTGAGAGCGATCCCGAAGAGATCATTCGTTCGGTGCCAAAAGGTTTGTATTGCGCCAATTTTTCCGGCGGCAGCGTCGACATCACCTCGGGGAACTTCGTGTTTTCGGCAAGCGAGTGTTATGAAATCGAGGGCGGTAAATTAGGCCGCCCGATTCGCGGCGCGAGCTTGATCGGGAACGGCCCGGAGGCTCTAAAGTATGTCTCGATGGTCGGCAACGATCTCGCGCTCGACGAAGGCATCGGCGTCTGCGGCAAGGAAGGGCAAAGCGTTCCCGTCGGCGTCGGCATTCCTACCATTCGCATCGACCGTATGACCGTCGGCGGTGTCGCGTGAGCGATTACCGGACGGTCGCTTCGGACATCGTCGCGAAGGCGTTGGCGCTGGGCGCGACGGACGCGGAATGCACCGTCTCGGCGGGTACCGAGTTTTCCGCCAACGTCCGATTGCGCGAAATCGACCAACTTAAGGAAGCCGGGTCGCGCGGCGCGGGCGTTCGCGTGTTGATCGGCCGCAGAACCGGATCGGCCACCACTTCCGATCTCACGCGCGAAGGTTTGGACCGCATGGTGCGCGCGGCGCTCGATAACGCCGGCGTTACGACCGACGATCCATTCGCGGGACTTCCTACGGAGTGCGGGTCTCTCGACGCCGATCTCGCGTTGTACTCGCCCGAGGTGGCGGCGCTCTCCGCGGCGTGGAAAATCGAACAAGCGCGTGTGGCCGAAGAGACGGCGCTTTCGGCCGACCCCCGGATCGCCAATTCCGAAGGCGCGAGTTTCGACACCTACTTGAGCGAGCGCGCATTCGCCAATTCGCGCGGCTTCGTGGGCGGTTACCGGTCTTCGTCTTGTTCCATGTCCGTCGTGCCAGTGGCCAAAGACGGCGACAAGATGGAACGCGATTACTGGTACACGATCGCACGAACGCCCGCGCGGCTAGACCCCGCCGTCGAAGTCGGGAAACGCGCGGCGGCGCGTGTGGTGCGGCGTTTGGGCTCGCGAAAGCCGCCCACGCGGAAAGCTCCCGTCGTTTTCGAGCCGAGAGTCGCGCGTTCGCTGCTCGCGAACCTGTTCGAAGCCGTGAGCGGCGATTCGATTTACCGGCAGTCGTCGTTTCTGAACGGTCGGTTGGGGGAGCGGGTAGCAAGCGAAAGGGTAACCGTTTTCGACGACCCCACCATACCCGGTTTGTTCGGTTCTTATCCGTTCGACGACGAAGGCGTCTCCGCACGTAAGAAAATCGTCGTCGAGAACGGCGTACTACGTACTTACTTACACAATACGTACACGGCAAAGAAGCTCGAAACGGTCACGACCGGTAACGCCGGACGCGGCCTGGCGGGAAACGCATACGTCGATCACGGCAATTTCTACTTATCCGCCGGCGAACTGACTCCGGAGAAAATAATCTCTCAGACCGGCGACGGCCTGTATGTCACCGAGTTACTCGGACAAGGCGTCAACATCGTTAACGGCGATTACTCGCGAGGCGCTGCGGGATTGTGGATCGAGAACGGCGAGTTGGCCTATCCGGTGAGCGAGATTACCATCGCGGGCAATCTGGCGCAAATGTTCCGCGAGATCGACGCCATTGGGAACGATCTCGTATTTCAGGGTTCCATCGCCGCGCCCACCATTCGAATCGGGGAGATGACCGTCAGTGGCACCTAGAACGCTAGTCGTCGTTTGCGGCTTGCTGGCCGCTTGTTCGCGCGAGAAAGTTCTCGATACGCAAGGTCCGGTGGCGCCGGAAGTGAAGGCTTATGTCCGCAATCTCGAACTGACCGGTACCGAAATCAAGGCCCACGAGGCGTTTTCCGGCTCGCAATTGGTCGAGATCACCGGCAAGGTGACGAATAAGGGCGATAAGACGGTCGGCCAAGTCGACGTGGTTTGCATCTTCTACGACATGACCAATCGGGAAGTGTCGCGCCAACGCGTGGCTCTCGTGCGCGGTAACACGGCGCCGCTGAAGCCGGGCGACTCCCGACCCTTCCGCTTACCGTTCGACGATCTGCCGAAAGATTGGAACCAAGCACCCCCGCAACTCGTCATTGCCGCGATCAAATTCGTGTAACCATGGCG
This sequence comes from Bryobacteraceae bacterium, assembly GCA_033763835.1. GTDB lineage: Bacteria > Acidobacteriota > Terriglobia > Bryobacterales > Bryobacteraceae > JAPKYZ01. Next base: position 125,853 of record JANRJS010000018.1, read on the forward strand.
CGAGTGCTCTTGGTGGAAGACGATCCCGACCAGCGCGAACTGCGCGAATTGATCTTGTCCCGCGCGGGGCACGAAGTGATCGCGGCGAACGGGGCGCAACAGGCGCTTGCCGGATTGGCGCAGCGCCCGGAGGTGGCCGTCATGGATTTAAGCCTCCCTCATCCCGAAGACGGACGGGCCCTCCTTCGCGAACTCGCGGGGCGATCGCCGGCGATGCGCGTCGCCGTGCTCACCGGGCGTTGCGAGGCGCTGCGTGGACAACCCGAGGAGAGTCTGGCCGCCGCGCTTCTCGAGAAACCTTGCCCAACCAAACGGTTGCTGGAAACCATCGCCCGCTTGGCCGCGCGCCTTGCGTTGTGCGTCGCGCTCAGCCTCGCGCTCGCCGCCGCCCGCGAGTTTACGTTCAACGCCGAAGGCCGCGGCGAAACGGTCGCCGAACTCGATCTGCGTTCGCCGGCTTCCGATTGGAGCGTCAAGGGCCGCGAGGCCGCCGTCGCTCGAGTTTCGCTAGACGGCGCGGAACCCTTTCACGTGTGGGTACTCGGCGAGCGGCGCGGAGCGATCGGCGTGTTTCTCGGCAAGCTCGCACCGGGCAAGCACCGCGTGACGGTCGAGCGCGACGAGCGCTTTTCCGCCTCCGGATCGAATTTCGAGGTTCGTGGCGCGAAGTTCCACGAAGATGCATCGCCGATGGTCGCCCACGCGCCGGTGTTGTTCGCGCGTGAAGATACTCTCGGCCTGTTCAGCGACGTTCCTTTGCTGGTCTACGCGGAGCGCGTCCCGAATGGCTGGCAATATACGGTAGTCTTTTCGCACGAAGACGGCGGAACCTCGACGCGCGGACTAATGGCCGTCTGGGGCCGCACCACCGACATCGAGTACGTCTATCGCGTGGACGACGCGGGCGCCGGAATCATCCAGGGCCCCGGTCACAAGGACGTAGCTTTCGACGGCGCGCGCATGGGCGAGCATCCTCTGCTGATTCCGGTGACGAAAAACAATATGGTCGCCGCGGGCAAGAGCGCGCTACGCCTGCAATTAACTCCAGTCGAGTTACCGGAACTGAGTTCGCATTCCCGCGAAATTTCGATGGATAAGCATCCCTGGACCTGGACGGTGGCGGCCAAGGAGCTAGTCCGCGAAGATCGCGCCAAAGAGATCGGCGACCCGCGTAACTACCTATATGTCGAGGGCAAGCTGGCGCTCGACCGCGCGCGCGCCGTGTTTCGCGCCCGGCTAATCACTGAAGCCGGGTGGCGAGTGTCGCATCGCAACGACGCACGCATGGCGATCGCGCGCTCCGGCTGGGTCCGCTCGACGGTCGAGTTACCACCCAATACCGGCCCCCGCCAAATCGCCGAGTTCGGCATCGAGTGCATCAAGGAAGTGGAGGCGGGGTCCTGCACCTTGGAACAGCTTTCGCCCGCGTTTTTTCTAACCCCGGATTATTTTCCCGGACGGCCCTTCAAGTTACCCGTCAAGTAAGTTACTTCGGCAACCAATCCCACTGCTTGAGAAACTTGATGAGCGTCCGCTGCACCGGTAGGGCGAAATGCCCGGCGGCCTGCGCGTAACCGATTCGCCGGAAATTCATCGGACGCACCGCAAGAATCTTGCACCCGGCGGCCGTATGCGCGGCGCGCTCGGGCACGAGACTGGCGCCGAAACCGTGCGCCACCAACGCGAAGATACTCGCCAGATTGTCGCTCTCGAACACATTCGCGAAGCGCGTTTTCGCGCGGCGGCACGCGGAGAGCGCGTCTTCGCGCAAGCAATGCCCCTCGCGCAACAGCAGCATGCGCTCACTTTCCAAACGCCGTAACTCGATGTGCGGTTCGTTCGCCAACACGTGCGAGGCGGGCAGCGCCACTAGTAATGGCTCGCGAAACAACTCCGCGCACACGATCTCCGGATGCCGGACCGGCAACGCGAGCAGCGCCAGGTCCAGCCGTCCTTGCCGCAGCCCTTCGATCAAAATGTCGGTTTGATTCTCCTCCACCGTCAACTCGATTTTCGGATGCGCGGCGCGGAAGGCGGCGAGCGGCTCGGCCATCGCGTAGGGCAGCACCGTGGGAATCACGCCGACGTTCAGCGCTCCCGAGTCCTCCGCCTGCAACGCGTCGATCGATTTGCGGCCCATCGCCACGTGCCGCAAGACATTCTCGGCTTCCGGCCGGAACGCCTCGCCGTAACGCGTCAGTTTGACGCTGCGCCCCAACCGGTCGAATAACGGAACGCCGAGCGTCGATTCCAGTTTCTTGATCTGCTGCGAGAGAGACGGCTGCGCGACGCCCTCCTCTTCCGCGGCTTTGACGAAGCTTCCCGCGCGAACTACCGCGAGAAAGTAACGAAGCTGATGGATCTCCATCCAACTCGACTGTAGCGAAGCGAGTTCAGGTCTGCGGCGCGCCGGGAACCACTTCGGCTTTATGCTTGGCGATGAACGCGAGCATGTCGCGCACCACCTCGGGATGCTTCGCCGCCAGATTCCACTCCTCGCCGGGATCGTGATCGAGGTGGTAGAGCAACGGCGGATCCACCGGGGCGGCGGGCTTGCGGACCGGCGTGTTCTGATTCGTGATCACGTGCAGCTTCCACGGACCTTTGCGCGCCGCGCGCAATTCGCCCGCCAAGTAGTAGTACATCTCCGGCTCGCGCCCCGCGCCGTTGCGGAAGAGCACGTCGCTCAAGTCGCGGCCGTCGTAAACGCGATCCGTAGGCAAGGACCCGCCGGTCATTTTGGCGACCGTCGGCAGGATGTCCATCGTCGTGCCGAACGCGTGCGACACCGACGGAGCGATCTTGCCGGGGAACCACGCGAGCGCCGGTTCGCGCTGCCCGCCCTCCCACGTGGTCGCTTTGCCGTCGCGGAGCATGCCCGCCGCGCCGCCCTCTTGGTTGAGATAACGAGCCGGGCCGTTGTCGCTCGAAAAGAAGACGAAGGTGTTGCGGTCCTGCTTGAGTTCGCGCAGCGTCCGGAAGATTTCGCCGACGCTCCAATCGAGCTCCTCGACGGCGTCGCCGTAGAGTCCGCGGACGCTCTTGCCCTTGAATTTCGCGCTCGCGGCGAGCGGCCAATGCGGCATCGTATGCGGCAGGTAAAGGTAGAAAGGCTTCTTCGCCGCGGTAGACGCGCGTAGAAACTTGATCGCCTCGTCGGTATAGAGACCGGTGATGCGGCTTTGATCGGGTTCTTGGAGTTCGACGTCGTTGTTGCGCATGACGGGCAGTGGCGGCCACTTGGTTTTGCGTGGCGCGGGCAGACCGGGCGGCGCGGTAGCGGGACTCATGTCATTCGAATACGGGATGCCGTAGTAGCTATCGAACCCGTGCTTCAGCGGCGAGTACTGCGGCAGGTGCCCCAAGTGCCACTTGCCGACGCAGGCCGTCGCGTAGCCGCGCTGTTTCAGCATCTCCGCCGTCGTAACCTCGGAATCCTGGATGCCGCCCGTCGAATCGGGGAACAGCACCACGTTCATCCCGCTGCGGATCGGCAATCGCCCGGTCAGCAACGCGGCACGGCTGGGCGAGCAGTACGGCGACGCCGAATAGAACTGCGTGAACCGCATGCCCTCGGCGGCCATCTTGTCGAGGTTCGGCGTTTTGATCACGGGGTTGCCGTAGCAGCCGAGATCGCCCACGCCCAGATCGTCGGCGTAGATGACGACGATGTTCGGCGATGTCGTGGACTGCGCGGCCAGCGGCGCGGCGAGGGTTGGGAGAAAGTTTCGTCTGAGCATGATCGAAGCCGAGTTAGAAACTCAACTTGGTGATCATATCGCCAAGCTCCGTCTGCTGTTGGTCTTTCTGCTTGCGCAGGGCGTTCGCGCGGTCGCGCAACTGGGCGATCGACGCTTCCTGATCGGAAAGTTGTTTGGCGTAGCGCTGCACCGTCTCCTGCTGGCCCGCCACCGAACTCAACGAACGGATGTTCTCCCGTGCGCGCGCCTGATCCTTTTCGAGATCGGCGGACTGCTTCTCGGCGGCGGCGATCTCGTTCTGAGTTTGCGCCATCTGCCGCTGCTTTTCGAGAATCTGTTCGAGCGCCTGCCGCCCCGCCGCGCTAATCGCTTTGTTACGCGTGTAGACGAGGATCTGGTCGTATGTCAGCGAGGACACTCGCTCCTCTTCGACCAGCGCTTCTTCTTCGACCACCGCGAGTTTCTCTTGCGACTTCGGCTTAAGCGCGACCTCGAAGCGCCGCGCGGTGGTCGTCGTCTCGGTCGGCTGAGTGCCGATTATTTTCGTGTTGTCGTCGAGCGGGTGCTCCACGATGAGCGTCTTCGCCTTGGCGTCGATATTGTCGACGTTGTAGGTGTTTGTTTTCCTCCGCACGCTCTTCGCGGTAAGAACGCCGCGAACCGCCCGAATCTCCGTGACGATCGCCTCGCCCGAATCCACCCGGTTGTTCACGCGCGTCCCCAAATCCACCGCATAGCTAATCAGCCGCTTGTCGCCTTGCTTCACCGTCTCGACCAGCGCTTCGCCCGCGTAGCTACCGCCGTCGAAAACCGTGATCGGCCCGCCGTCGAGCGTCTTGCCCGTGGCATTGGTCAACTCCGCCGCGTTGCGGGGGTTGATACCTTCGGTCCAGATCAGGAGCTTGCGCGTCGTGATCTTCTGTGACAGGAAGGGCAACATCGCGGATTCGTTGCGCTTCACCGTGACGGGCGACGAGAACCGGTACTCGAATAGCTCGCCGACTTCTTGCGCTTGCGTATCGACGCGGGCGGCGGACGACATTTCGGTGTTCAACGTGGGTGGCGCAGCCGACACTTGCACCTGCATCGCGCCGCCTAAACCTGCTCTGCCGGCAAGCCGCTCGGCCACACCACTTTGGTACACCTTCGGCTTCACCGCCTCCTCCTCCGCGAGGTCTGCATATTCTCGCTCAACATATTTCGGCTCATACAGCCGTGACAGAAAACTCACCGGCCGCCCACTCACCAGCGCCAACCGAATGTTCGTCCAATCCTCGCCCGACGTGTTGTCGACGATCGCCCAGCCTTCGAGTTGCGGATCGCCGGATGCGCCAAAAACCAGCCGGTAGCTCGATTTCCAGACCGCCGCCGGAGCCATGTAGCTGACGCTCAAATTCCGCGCCTTGTCGTTCGCCGAATCGAGATAGACGCTCTTCTTTTCCTTCGACCGCGACGCCGTCATCGCGCCCATGTACTCGCGCATCTGCGCCTGCAGCGCCGCGTCGGCGAGCTTCATTTGCGTCAACCCCGCTAAATCGAACGTCCGGATCGCGCCATCGTCGGCCAAGATTGTCAATTGCTCTTTGTCCTCGCCCTGCGCGCCTTTCACCGCCCGCGCCCCGACGATCGCGCCCGCGCCGAGGTTGGTCTCGATCTTCGCGCCTTTCAGTTGGTCGAGCAGCGCCGAAAGCGGCTGCGCGCCCCCTAGCTTGAACGGGAACTCGCCCAGTTTCTTCTCGAGCGGTTCCGCCGAATCGTACCGGACGCCATTGACCGTGCCGCCGGTCGCGTCCCGGACCGTGAGCGACTTCAGCACGTCGTTCATCTCGGCGGCCTTGAAATCGAGCCGCGCCGATTCGCCCGCGCGCAATTCCCCGCCCCGCTCGAAAAACCCGACCCCGTTCTTGTAGATCACCACCTGGCGGACGGGCAAATCCGCGGCGCTCGCGGCAATCGTAGTTGTGACGATAAGAGTAATGAGGCGCATGGTTCCCTTTCTTGGACGGTAACGCGTTCCGGGCGGTTCCAGCGCCGGCGGTTACGCAGGGGCCGGGTTGACACCCCCCAGTTAGGGGCGCGAGACTCGGAAGTAGCCGCCACCGGAGGATGATCTGAGACTTTTTTCGATATTCGGGATCGCCGTCCTACTCGCGGCAAACGGTTGGGCGCAATCGGATTATGGCGGCCCGGCGGTTCTTGGCCGGGCGACGGGCGGGCAACTCGGCCGCGGCGGTAAGCAAGTTCGTTTACGTGGATTTGTCAGCGTACGCGGTGTGTACGACACGGGCCTGACCATTGCCGGGATCGACGAGAACGGCCAAGTCCCTAACGTCGCGGCGGGCGGCGTCGAAACCCAGTTTGGCGGCTACGGCGCGAAGACCTGGCGTAAGACCCGCCTTTCGATCGACTACCAGGGCGCCTACCGCGCTTATACTCAGCAGACTTTTTTCAGCGGGATCGACCAGTTTCTTTCCGCCGGCGTCACACACCAACTCGCACGCCGATGGACCCTGCAAACCAGTAACGTCGGCGGGTACACGACGCGCGGGTTCGGCCTCGGCTTCGGCTTTACGCCGGTCCAGATCGCGGACTCGGTGACCGACGGCATTCCCACCGACGACATTTTCGATAACCGTACTTTTTTTCTTTCGACTAACAACAGCCTGGTCTATTCGCCCACTCCGCGCCTCTCGTTCAGTTTCGGGGGTGGCGCGAACACGATTCGGCGCAACTCGCGGGCCCTGGCCAGCCTGTTCGGGGTCACCGCGCGCGGCGACGCCGCCTACCGCGTCTCCCGCCGCCAAACGCTGGGCGTCAGCTACACGTTTAACCAATTCAACTTCGCCCGGCAATATGGCAACTCGACGGTCGATTCCATCAACATCAACTACTCGATCGACATCGGACGCTCCTGGTCGATCAACACCGCCGTCGGGGGTAGCCGCGTCACCAACGAAGGCATCGAAACCGTTACGCTCGATCCCTTGATCGCCGCTATCACCGGCCAGCGCACCGGACTCGCGGCGTTCTACCGGGACAACTACCTACCGCGGATTCAAGGCACGATCACCCGCAAGTTCCGGCGCGCCAGCGCCAATTTCACCTACAACCGGGGCGTCACGGCGGGGAACGGACTGTTTTTCACCATGCGCAGCACCAGCTACGGCGGCGGTTTCAACTACACCGGGATCCGTCGTTGGGCGCTTTCGGCGTCGGCGATGCGGATGGAAGGCGACGCTCTGCTCCGGCTGACGGGGCGCTCGGTCAACACCTCTATCGGCGGTACCGCCGGATACCAAATTCGCCCCGAATGGCAGCTTTCGATCAACGCGGGTTTCCGCGACTCGCAAATTCTGACCCCCGGCGGATTCAACCGCGATTCGGTGCGGCTCTCGGTGGGAATCTCCTGGTCGCCGGGCGAAATTCCGCTGGCGTTGTGGTAGCCGCGCGGCCGTCGCTCGATATCCTGTTGGTCGAGGATCAGGCCTCGATCCGCGCCCTGGTGACCGGATTTCTTTCCGGCGAAGGGCACCGCGTCCGCATCGCCGAACCGAATACCCCGCTTCCTCACGCGCAAATCCTCTTGGCCGATTGGCTCGTTCCGGGCTTCGATATGCGGGCGGCCATCGCTCAGTTTCTCGAATCGTCGCCCGGATCGCGGTGCGTGATCATGAGCGGGTTGGACGTTCCCCTGGACGTGTTCGCCCCGGAACTTAGGCAACGGATTTCTTACCTGCCGAAGCCCTTTTCGCCGGCGATGCTACTCCGCGCGCTACTCGGCGATGCCGCCGGCTAACGCCGCTAGACGTTCCGCGAAATTGCCGCCCGATTCCGACCACAGCTTGCGCCGCTCGAGCGGCAGAGCGCGGCCGGTATCTTCCACCAGCCGCAGCAAGCTGCGAATATTGCCCTGCGCCGCGCGGAAGCTCGCCGGAGATTCGGGGATTGGAAGAAACGGGGTCTCGACACCGAACTCGATGCGGAAATCCTCGCCCTCTTCGCGCTCAAACTCGCGCCCGAAGGCCAGCAGGACGACGCGCGTAGGCGTCAACTTCCAGTCGCCGCCTTGCGGTTGCAGCAGGTCCCAAGCGCACTCCAATTCGAAGCACGCGTCGGGGCCCGCCCAGCCTCCGAAGAACTCCTCGATCGACGCGCCATCGTCAAAGGCGGCGAACGACTGTTCGGCCAGAGGCGCCTCGGCCATGGCGACGCCGCGCACCGCCGTCACCAGGCGTGGGTCCAGCTTCGACACCGGAAACGCGCGCACCAGATCCAGAAAGCGCCGCTGCATCGTCAGCGGCGAGGACTGGCGCGCCCACATCGAGAGATAGAGACGGTCGGCCATATCGTTCGCTTAGCTCCACTTGCCCCGCAGTTTGGCGAACGCACCCGGCAGGTCTTCCGGAATGACGCGCGTTTCGCCGGTGGTGGTGATGAAGTTCGCGTCGCCCGGCCAGCGCGGCACAACATGCCAGTGCAGATGTTCGGCCACGCCCGCTCCGGCCGACGCGCCCAAGTTCAAACCGATGTTTAAGCCGGGGCATCCGTAGGCGTTGCGCAACACCGTTTCGGAGCGCGCGAGCAACTCGGACATTTCGGAGCGCGTTTCCGCCGGACATTCGGCCAGAGTCGCCACATGCGCATACGGCGCGATGAGGAGATGTCCGGCGGCATAAGGGAACCGGTTCAAGACGATATAGCTTCGGTCGGCTCGATGGACGATGAACGCTTCTTCATCGCGCTCGCCGGGCATGCGGCAAAACACGCATCCTCCCGGAGGACGTTCACCCGCGACGTACCGATACCTCCAAGGCGTCCATAGAATATCCATGCGCGCTAAGAGGGCATCGCTAGGAGGGTATCGCCAGAACGCAAGGATCGGCTACAGCGCCGGCGGAGCGGGCGGCGGCACAGTCTCCGGGCCATTCACCAAATCCTTCAACTCCTTGCTGGGCTTGAAGAAAGGAATTCGCTTCGCCGGAACCTCCACGCGCGCGCCGGTTTTCGGATTGCGGCCGATCCGGGGTTGACGCTGGCGGGTGCGAAAGCTGCCGAACCCGCGGATTTCGATCTTGTCGCCGTTCCGGAGACTCTTAACGACGCTGTCGAAGATCGCCTCGACGATTACCTCCGAGTCCTTCCGCGTCATCTCGACCACGCGCGACACTTCTTCGATCAGATCCGCTTTCGTCATAAGTTCCTCGTTTTCTTATACCAAAGAGCGGAGGGTGAGCCTTGGCGAAGAACCGCTCACGGCGTGTCTTCGTCGCCGCGCAACGCTTCTTCGAACGACATCGTCGCCGCCGCCGCGTCGCGGCCGTAGCTCTTCAAACGGGAACGCTCGTCTTCGTCCACTGCGCCCATCAGGCTGAGGCCGATGCGCTTTTCGTTCTCGTTCATGCGGATGATCTTGAATCGAAACACGCGGCCGATTTCGAGCGGGGAGCCTCCCGATTGCCGCCGGTCCTGCGAACCGGCGATTTCCGAGTTATGGCACAAACCCTCGACCCCGGGCGCGAGTTCGACGAATACGCCGAACTGCGCCGCGCGCTTCACCGTGCCCTCCACCACATCGTTCACCATATGCTCGTGGAAGAACGTCTCCCAGGCGTCGGGCTGCAACTGCTTGACGCCCAAGGACAGGCGGCGCGCGTTGGTATCGATAGCCAGAATCGCGGCTTGCACGACCTGCCCTTTGCGCACGATTTCCGATGGATGTTTGATCCGCTTGGTCCACGAGAAATCGGAGATGTGCACCAGACCGTCGATGCCTTCTTCAATCTCGATAAACGCGCCGAAATCGGTGAGCTTGCGGACCCGGCCTTCCACCACCGATCCAATGGCGTAGCGTTCGCCGACCGTCGTCCATGGATCGGCTTCGAGTTGCTTGATTCCAAGCGACACCCGGCGCTCCGACGGTTTTATGTCGAGGACGACCGCTTCCACTTGATCTCCCGCTTTCACCACTTTCGAGGGATGCTTGAGGCGGCGGCTCCAAGTCATCTCCGAAATGTGGATTAAGCCCTCGACGCCCGCCTCTATTTCGACGAACGCGCCGTAATCGGTAATCGACACGACGCGGCCGATGACGCGCTCTCCGATGGGATACCGCTCGTGGATGGTCTCCCACGGGTCGGGCATCAACTGTTTGACGCCCAGCGAGATGCGATGCTTCTCGGGATCGTACTTCAGCACCTTTACGGTGAGTTCCATGCCGGGCGAAAGCATTTCGGAGGGATGCGTCACGCGCCCGTGCGACAAGTCGCTGACATGCAGCAAGCCGTCCACGCCGCCTAAATCGACAAACGCGCCGTACTCGGTGAGATTCTTAACCACGCCGACCAATACCGCACCCTCGGCGATGTTCGCGAGCGCGGCGCTCTTACGGGCTTCATACGCCTCTTCGATCGCCATCCGCCGCGAAACCACCAGATTGCGGCGGCGGCGGTTGATCTTGAGCACACGGACCTCGACGGTCTGTCCCACCCAACCGTCGAGTTGATGGACCGGGCGGACGTCGATTTGCGAACTCGGGAGAAACGCCTCTTCGCCCAGCGCTTCGGCCAGCAATCCACCGGGAGCGCGCGACAGAATGCGGGCCTCGATCGTCCGGTTTTCGCGGGCCGCTTGTTCGAGTTCGTCCCAGGCGCGAATTTGCGCGGCGCGCCGGTGCGAGAGCGGGATAAATCCTTCTGGAGTGAGCCCTCCGCGTTCGATCAGGACTTCGAGCGTGTCGCCGGGCTGGACCTTAGGTTGACCGTCCGGCCCTAAGACCTGCTCAACCGGGACGACCCCTTCCGATTTCTGGCCGACGTCGACGATCACTTCCTTCGCCGTCACCTTCATCACCAAACCCGCGATCACTTCGCCGCCCGGCGCGGCGCTATGGGAGAACTCGTCGAGTTGATGCTCGAAATCGTCGGCCGCCATCGCCGCTTCGAAGGACTGATCTTCGATGTCGATTAGACGGTCGGAGTCCGGGCCCGGGTCTTGCGGAGCGCCGGGCATCGCCGTACCGGCGTCGTGGGGGGCGCCGGGCATTAGGGGGTTGAGGCGGGTAGCCATGAAGAAGGTTCTCCGGGGGCTGGGGGCGACTCGGAGCCCAGCGAACGGGAGTACCCAGAGGTCCGCGTACCGCGCTCAAGGACACTTCGGGCGACAACCCGTTGATACAACAGTACTTTTGAAGTTTACTTGACCTTGCGGGCGAAGTCAATCCCCGGCAGGGCGGCGGGCAACTACCGTATCCTCAACGGATTGTACGCGAGTTCGAGTCCCGGCCGGCCCGCCGTTCCGGTATCCTAGGAACGTTCGGCCGCGTCGTCGCAGCCAACCCCTCCCGAATGACCTTACGCTATGAAACCGCCGGCGAAAGCCATGGCGAGTGTTTAGTTGCCACCTTAACCGGCTTACCCGCCGGTGTGCCCATCGATCTCGCGAAAGTCGACCGGGAATTGTGGCGCCGCCAGCAGGGATTCGGGCGCGGCGGACGCATGAAAATCGAGACCGACCGGGCGCACATCGTCTCCGGCGTCCGGCATGGCAAAACGATCGGCTCGCCGGTGGCCGTGTTGCTCGAAAACAAGGATTGGAAGAATTGGACCGAAGCGCTTCCAGTGGAACCCGGCGACGACGAGAAGCGGAAAAAGGTCGTCCGCCCTCGCCCGGGGCATGCCGATCTCGCCGGGGCGATCAAGTATGATTTCCCCGACGCGCGATACGTCCTCGAACGAGCCAGCGCGCGCGAAACCACGGCCCGCGTCGCCGTGGGCGCTCTCTGTAAGGCGTATTTGGCCGAGTTTGGAGTTCAAGTTCTCAGCCATGTGATCGCGGTCGGTCCGGAACGGCTGCCTCGCGCCGCCGAATGGGGCGAACTCGTCGCGTTAAGCGAGAAAGACGAGGTGCTGCTCGGCTGTGTCGATCCGGAAACCGAAGCGCGCATGAAGGCCGTCGTCGACGAGGTGTACCGGACCGGCGACACAGTGGGCGGCGTGTTCGAAGTGGTGGTGCGGGGCGTTCCGCCCGGCCTCGGCTCCCACATCACTTACGATTCGCGGCTTGACGGCCGGCTCGCGCAGGCCATCGTCTCGATGCAAGCCGTCAAGGGCGTCGAGATCGGATTCGCGGCCGAAGGCGCGGAAGCGTTTGGCAGCAAAGTGCAGGACACGATCCACTACTCGAAAGACGACCGCAAATTCTTTCGCGGCGCGAATCGGGCCGGGGGACTCGAAGGCGGCATGACCAACGGCGAGGACATCCTGGTGCGCGGGCTGCTGAAGCCGATCTCGACGTTGCGGCGTCCGCTCGAAAGCGTGGACCTCGAGACTCGCGAGCCGGCGGCGGCGGCTTACGAACGCTCCGACGTGTGCGTGGTTCCGGCGGCGGGCGTGATCGGCGAGGCGATGGTGGCGTTTACGATCGCGCAGGCGATGATCGAGAAGTTCGGCGGCGACTCCCTGCGCGAGGCCAAGCGCAACTTCGAGGGATATTGGGAACAGGTGCGGAACTACTGACGCGATGTAATGGAACCGAGCGCATTGGCCGAGCGCCACAAGCGTCCAATCCGTTGTGCGCGATGTAATGGAACCGAGCGCACAGGCTGGGCGTCACGAGCGCCCGGTCCGTTGTGCGCGATGTAATGAAAATGATCCGACCGATCGTCAAATACGGCGACCCGATTCTCGAAACGCCCGCCGAACCCATCACCGAATTCGCCACTCCCGAGTTGCGCCAACTGATCGGCGATATGTTCGATTCGATGTATGCGCACAAGGGCGTGGGACTCGCCGCTCCGCAAATCGGCGTCTCGAAACGCTTGGCGGTGGTCGATACGACTTCGGGCGAGGATCCTTCGGCGCGGGTCGTGATGATCAATCCGGAAGTGATCGAAAAATCGGGATCGCAGCGCGGAGAAGAGGGATGTCTTTCGATCCCCGGCTTTCGTGAAGAAGTGACGCGCGCCGCCAAGGTGCGGATTCGCGCACAGAACGCCGAGGGCGAGTGGTTCGAACGCGACGGCGAGGAACTTTTGGCGCGCGCTCTGTTGCATGAGCGCGATCATCTCGACGGCATCCTGTTCCTCAGCTATCTCAGTCCGCTAAAGCGCGAGTTGATCAAGCGGAAGATTCGCAAGTTGCAGAAGGCCGGCGAGTGGACCTGATCTTTCTGGGCACGCCCGAGTTCGCCGTGCCGGTGCTCGAACGTTTGGCCGGCGATGGGCATCGCATTCGCGCCGTCTACACGCAGCCCGATCGTCCGAAAGGACGCGGGCAGGAGATGGCCGCTCCGCCGGTGAAACGCACAGCGCTCGAACTGGGTCTCGAAGTCCGGCAGCCTCCGAAGATTCGGACTGTGGCGGACGAACTCGTGAATCTCGCGCCGGAGCTGATGGTCGTTGTAGGTTACGGCCAGATCATTCCGCAGGCGATCATCGATATTCCGCCGCACGGAATTTGGAACGTCCACGCGTCGCTACTGCCCCGATACCGCGGCGCGGCTCCCATTCAGCGAGCGATCGCCGCGGGCGAGACGGTGACGGGCGTCACGATCATGAAGATCGACGCGGGGCTCGACACGGGAGACATGCTGTTGAAGCGCGAACTCGAGATAGGGCCCGAGGAAACGGCGGTGGAGCTTTCGCCCCGGCTTGCCGCTCTCGGCGCGGAGGCGCTTGCCGAGGCGATCGCTCGGATCGGAAACCTCGTTCCGGAAAAGCAGGACGACGCTCTGGCGACGTATGCCCCGGTGTTGAAGAAAGAGGAAGGCAGCGTCGATTGGGCGTTGACGGCCCAAGAGATCGCCAATCGCGCGCGGGGCTTTCAGCCTTGGCCCGGCTGCTACACGCGTTTTCGAGACCGCACGTTGCACATTCTGCGTTGCCGGCCCTCGGAGGAACCGCTCGTCGGCGTGCCGGGCTCGCTGGTGGGACGTCGCAAGCGGATGTTTGTCGCCTGCGGCCATGCCACCACGCTCGAGTTGATCGAGGTACAACTCGACGGACGCCGCCGCGCCAGCGCCGCCGACTTCTTGAACGGCCAGCGGATTAGCGAGAATGAAAGACTCGGAGTATTCGCGAGTTGACGCTCCCACTTGGATATCGCTACGGATCGGTGTACGCGGGCATCCGCAAGACGCCCAAAGACGACCTGTCGATGATCGTGTCGGAAACGCCCGCCTCCGCCGCCGCGCTGTTTACGCGCAACTTGGTAGCCGCCGCGCCGGTGAAGCTTGGGCGAAAGCATCTGGCCGCTTCGCGCGGAAAAGTCCGGGCGATCGTCATTAACGCGGGTAACGCGAACTGCGCCACGCGCACCGGCGATAAGGTCGCGCTCGAAACCGCGCGCGCGGTGGCGCGTTACGGGCACTGGCCGGTGAATCAGGTGATCCCCTGCTCCACCGGCGTCATCGGCGTCGAACTGGACCCGCGCCTGATCGTCGCGGCGTTGCCCGATCTATTTCAATCGCTCGACGCGCAGGCGTTTCCGCAGGTGGCGCACGCGATCATGACTACCGATCTCGTGCCTAAAGCCGCGTATGGCGACGTTCCCCTGCGCGACGGCCACGTGCGGATCGCGGGACTCACCAAAGGCTCCGGGATGATTCATCCGAACATGGCGACGACGCTCGCGTTCGTGGTGACCGACGCGGCGATTTCGCCCGCGCACCTGAAGCCGATGCTGAAGGCCGCCGCCGGCCGTAGCTTCAACCGCCTTTCGGTGGACGGCGACACCTCCACCAACGACACGGTGGTTCTGCTCGCGAACGGCGCCAGCGGTGTCGCGCCCAACGAGAAGGAGCGGAAAGTCGTCGCGGAAGTTCTCGCCTGGGTGATGGAGGATTTGGCGGAGCAGATCGCGCGGGACGGCGAGGGCGCAACCAAATGCGTCACGATCCGGGTTACCGGCGCGCCGGGAGCGGCGGACGCCGAAAAGATTGCCCGCGCGATCGGCAACTCGTCTCTCGTTAAGACCGCCATCGCGGGTAACGATCCGAATTGGGGACGCATCTTGAGTTCGGCGGGCGCTTCGGGCGCGCGGTTCGATCCCGGCAAGGCGTCGATTTTTCTGCAAGGCGTCAAAGTGTGCGAGCGTGGCTTGGCGGTCGAGTTTAGCGAGCCCGAGATGAAGCGCCTGCTCGCGCGGCGGGACGTATCGATTCGGTTTTCGATCGAAGGTTCCGGCAAAGGCGCTACCCAGTTTTGGACCTGTGACTTTACCGAAGGCTACATTCGCATTAACGCTAGCTATCGCACCTAGCTGGTCGGCCACCGCTCGCGAGTTGGCGGCCGATTTGGCGACGGCGTTATCCACCGACAATCCGCAAGCGTTTTTGCGCCGCCTCGAACCCACGTTGCGCGAAGAATTCCGCCGCGACATCGAAGGGCTTTGCGCGAGTTTCGACATCTCCTCGGCGATCGACGTTTTGCGGGAGGAAGGCGGGACTCTCGAAGTGGATTGGTTGCTCGAACTGAAGCCGCGCGACGGCGCACGCGGGGCGATCCGGCGGCGGGAACGAGTGACCGTGGAGACCGGGAAATCGAAGGGGCGTCTGCTGGTTATCCGGCTTCGGCCGCGCGCGTTTTTCGGTTCGCCGTAGCCGTTTCGAGCGCGGCGGCGGTCGGAAACGCGTGATCCGTCTTAAGCCAGATCAGCGGCTCCCCCGTCCACCAGGAAACTGCAAACCGGCGGACGGCGGAAACGGTCGCAGCGCAATTGACGAAATTTCCCCACACGGTGCGGGGCCACACCATTGAGGCGAATTTCCAGCCGTACACTCGCGCAGAACACGACGCCCGCACCGCCAGACGGACAATCTGAAACGCGACGCCGGGCCAGATCAGAACGGACGACGCGCGAGCTAAGCCCCAATCGGTCCCTCCGAACTTCGCCCAAGCTAAGGTGGCCAGACCGTAAGCGAAGATCAGGTTCGCAGCCAAACTCGCCGGGTTGCCTAGCAGGCCCTTGCGGTCTCGCCAGAACCAATAGGCCTCGCGCGCGCTTCGGCCCCAGCCGTTACGCTGCCAACCCTGGAGCGCGATACCGGTGATCCAACGGGTTCGCTGGCGAACGGCGGCGCGGCGGCGGCGGGGAAAGTACTCGCGCGTCGCCAGCGGCCTCGTGAGATCGCCCGCATCTAGCCCGTCCGCCGGAAGAATAATCTGCCGAAACCCCAGCGCGTGTATGGTGTGGCCGATCTCGTAATCCTCAGTGAGCGCGGCGGGGTCGAACACTTGATTCGCCCGTCCTTGCGCCAGCGCTTCGACCGCGCGCCGCGAAAGCGCCGTTCCGACGCCGCAGGACGGCAGAAATCCGCCGGAGGCCACGCGCGCCGGCAGGTCCTTCGTTTGCGATTCGGCGAAGTCGTCGAGATAGATTCCGTGCGTCCATTCAAAGGGTCCGGTGGCCACTGGCAACACCGGCACCTGCACCATGTCGTAACGGTCGAGATGCGCATTAATTGCCGAAAGGGAGCGGGGGTCGATGGCGTCCTCGGCGTCGTGCACGACGATCCCCGAGTAGTGCGTCTCAAACCCGCGTTCGTCGATCAGCATGTGCTGGTAGATCCAATTGAGGCAGTCGGCCTTCGACGTCGGACCGTCGTGCGGCACCACGGCAACACGCAAGCGCGGTTCATGCGGGGCGAGTTCTCGCAGGAGATCGAGCGTACGCGGATCGTTGGGATAGGCTCCCGCGAAGATCACGTAGTTCGAGTAATCGATCGTGGCGAAGTTGTGCCGCAGCATATCGCCAAGCACCGCACTTTCGTCCCACGCGGGAACGAAGATCGCGATCCGGCGCTCCCACCGGGGCTTCACTTGCCGCGCCGGTCCCCGATTCAGCCAGTGCCGTAACGCCAGCGCGTCGATAAACAAATCGTCCAGTCCGCTCAGCAAAAGCCATACGGCCACCGCGGGCAGCAGACGCAAGATCAGGCCATCGATAAATTCAAGTACACGAATGGCCTCCGGGAACACGACTAGAAGTTAGTCGCGGGCCGAATCCGGACTTCTCAGGATTTCTACGCCGTACCGGAGCCAGTGGTAGTAACGGCGATCGGAAGTTGGGACGCGGCGGGCGGATCCAGGAACCAAGTGGCCCGGTTCAGCACCATTTGGATGGGGCGCGACATGGGATCCTGGGGTTCGGTGAAGACCTCGAGCAGCGTTTTCGCCTTATCTGCGCCCGCCGCGAGTACTATGATCTCGTCCGCGCCAAGAATCATGCGGGGCAAAAGCGTGATCCGGTGCGCGTTCAGTTTCGGAACCCACACCGCGGCGGCACGTCCCTCGCGATCGGCGATCTCAGCGAGTCCGGGAAAAAGGCTAGCCGTATGCGCGTCGGCGCCCATGCCCAGGTGCACCATGTCGAACCGTTCGGGCAACTCCATCGTGTAGCGCGCGGCGGCTTCGGCGGGATCGAGTTCGCCGAGAATGCGGTGTACGGCGGCCATGCGGACGCGGTCAAGCAGCGCTTCGCGCGTCATGCGGTAATTCGAATCCGCGTGATCGGGTGGCACGCAACGCTCGTCCACCCAGTAGAAATGCAGCTTCGACCAATCGAAATCCTGCACGGCCATCCACTCGAACATCTTGCGCGGAGACGATCCGCCCGACACGGCGAGGGTGGGATGCGCGAGCGGCGCGAGTTTATCGAGAATCGCGCGCCCGCACGCGGCGGCGGGATCGTTGGAAATGGCCAGACGCGTCATTTCTTTTCGTTTCTCTTCAGGCGGCGAGAACCACGCGGTCGAAAGTTTCGTCGCGCCCGGGGATGCGCAACTCCTCGCGCAGCAATTCCGACTCCTTAAGCAGGCGAAATACGACGCGGTTCGCGATGCCCGGCCCCTCGACGCTGACCATGCCGCGTTCGGCCCGCCGGATGCGGTATTCGATCCCCGGACCGCGCAACACCACATGCTGGATTTGCCAGGTTTCGGTATGGTTCGCTTGCAGGTACGCAACACGGAGTTCGCGGCCCAGGCAAATGCGAATCCAGGCGGTCAGATAGCGCGCCGCCGGTCCAGGTTCGGGAGACGAGTGATGGATCTCGATTTCGTCGAGACTCGATAAGGCGGCTAAGCTCGCCGGATCGTCGAACAGCCTCGCGATCAGTTCACGCCACCTCGTGATGCGCGTCCAGGCGAGATCGGCGATCGGAACTCCGGCGGCGGCCAAGCGCTTCACCTCTTCGGACAGCCACTTCCAATCGTCGAAGCCGCGCGGATCGACGACGATCTTTTGCGCGATCGAGAGAAACTCGTCCGCCGACGGGTGGCGCAGCGCACGCGGGTCGCGAATCCATAAGACTACCGGCAGATCGGGCACAAGCAATCCGCGCAACACGCTCGGAACGTCGCCCAGGGTTTCGAGCGACGCGGCAATCTCGATCCGCTCGCAACAAATTTGTTGTCGGCGGCCGAACGGCATCCAGCACTCGGCGGTAGCGTGGGCGGAGATGCGATCCGCTTCGCCCAAACGCACGACGACGAACCGGCACGGCTGATCGCGCATGATGTCGGCGAGCGTCTCCCCGATATCGGCGTCTTTCTCTACGATGGCGATCATCGTCAGCGAACAGGCGCGCAGCACGCCGCCCGCGCCCTTCTGTTCTTTGCCGAGTTCGGCCCACACCGCGGCCAGTTCCTTGAGCAACGCCTCGGCCTGCACACCGGCCTTCACGGGTTCCGCATTTATGGATTGCGCCACGTGTGCCCCCGTTGCGCCAGCATATCGTCCGCCGTTTTCGGACCCCAAGTGCCCGCCTCGTAATTCGGTAACTCGAACTTCGTCGCGCTCCAAACGTCGAGGATCGGCTGCACGGCTTTCCAACTCGCCTCCACCATGTCCTGGCGCGTATAGAGGGTCGAATCGCCGGCCATCGCGTCGAGCAGCAGCGTTTCATAAGCCGTAGGCGAGCGCTCGCCGAAGCTCGATCCATAGTTGAAGTCCATCGAAACCGGACGCAGTTGCATGCCCGAGCCCGGCTGCTTCGAAAGGAAGCGCAGCGATATGCCCTCTTCGGGTTGGATGCGCAGGATCAACAAATTCGGCCCTCGCGCGGCGGTTTCGAATACGGTATGCGGCGCGTCGTTGAATTGGATCGCGATATCGGTGACCCGCTTCGCAAGCCGTTTGCCGCTGCGGATGTAGAACGGCACTCCGGCCCACCGCCAGTTCTCCACGAAGAACGTGACGGCGGCGTAGGTGTCGGTCTGCGCTTCGGGATCGACGCCCTTCTCGCCGCGGAATCCGGGCACGTCCTCGCCGCCGATGCGCGCGGGTCCGTATTGGCCGGGCACGGCGTTGAGATGCACTTCCTCCGGCTTCATAATCTTGATCGACCGCAGCAGCTTCGCCCGTTCGTCGCGCACCGCGTTCGGCTCGAAGACGGCGGGCGGTTCCATCGCGATCGTCGCCATCACTTGCAGCAAGTGGTTCTGGATCATGTCGCGCAACGCGCCCGCTTCCTGGTAGTAGCCGCCGCGCGAGCCGACGCCGATCGATTCCGCCGCCGTGATTTGCACGTGCTTCACGTAACGGCGGTCCCAGAGCGGCTCGAAGATCCCGTTGCCGAACCGGAACGCGAGCACATTCTGCACCGTCTCTTTGCCAAGGTAATGATCGATGCGATAGACCTGCGATTCGCGAAACACTTGTTTCACGGCCTCGTTGAGGACGTTCGAACTCGCGAGGTCGTGCCCGAACGGTTTTTCGATGATGATGCGGGTCCAGCCCGGATTGTCCGCCGGACTATGGTTCAATCCCGCCGCGCCGAGATTCTCGACCACGGGGATGTAGTGCGAGGGCTGCGTCGAGAGATAGAAAAGAACGTTGCCGCCGGTGGACCGTTCCGACACGATCTCGCCGAGACGCGTCTTGAGCGCAGCGTACATGGCGGGATCGGCAATGTCGCCCGAACAGTAAAACAGGCCGCGCGCGAAGTCGTCCCACAGCGCGGCGTCGAACGGCGAATCCTCCAGAAACTTTTCGACCGCCTCGCGCATCTTGGCGCGAAATTGGTCGTCGGTCATCGGCGTTCGGGAGTTACCCAAAATCGCGAAGCCGGCCGGGAAGCGGCGCTCGTAGGCCAGACGGTAAAGCGCGGGGATCAGCTTGCGCTGCGTGAGATCGCCATTCGCGCCGAAAATCACGATCGCGCAGGGTGGCACGCGACGCTCGAACCGCAAGCGGTCTTCGAAAGGGTTACTGCCGGAAATCGGGTTACCCATCGAAATCACGGTAGCATCCCATTCTTTCGGGCAGTTTTCAAAAACGTATATCCGCTTCACCATCGAGATATGCCGGACTTGATGAGTTTTTCCGAACAACTGGCGGGATTGGTGGAGCGCGCCGCCGCGCACGTGGTTACCGTTCACGCAAGACCGCGTGTAACGTCGAGTGGAACGATCTGGTCGCCGGGCGTAGTGGTGACCTCGCATCACACGATCGCGCGTGAAGACAGCATTCACCTCACCTTGCCTTCCGGCGAACGGGTCGCCGCGGAATTGAAGGGCCGCGATCCGGCGACCGATCTCGCGGTACTCACGTTCGACGGCAACGCAACGCCGTTCTCGCGCGAACCCGCCGCGGCGCAAGCGGGTCACTTACTGCTGACCGTCGGCCGTAACGCGGATACCGGGCCCACCGCCGCCCTAGGAATCCTCAGCGCCGCTTCCGGCACTTGGCGCACTTGGAGGGGAGGCGAACTTTCGCGGTTTCTTCGTCTCGACGTTTCGCTGCATCCCGGCGCGGCGGGCGGCGCGGTGGTCGATATGCAGGGCCGGTTTCTGGGTATCGCTTCCGACGCCTTGTCGCGACTGTCGCCGCTGACGATCCCGGTCGAGACGCTGGAGCGCGTGGTCGCGCAACTGCTCGAACGCGGGCGCATTCCACGCGGCTACCTGGGCGTCGGGTTGCAACCCGTGAAGCTGCCGACGGGCGCGGGATTGATCCTGCTGTCGGTGGAGGACGGCGCAGCGGCGGCGCGCGCGGGGCTGCTGGTGGGCGACGTACTCGTAGGCTTGGATGCGACTGACGTAGCCGATCCCGCCGACGTTCAGGCCTTTCTCGCTACACATGGTCCAGGGTCGAAGACGGCGGCCCGCATCGTTCGCGGCGGCAACCTCATCGAAGTAATGGTGGAGATCGGAGAGCCGACCCAGTGATCGCCGGATTTGGAGAGGTGGCGGAGACGTTGCGCCGGTCTACCGTGCAGGTGGAGGCGGGGCGGCAGGGCCAAGGCTCGGGCGTGTTGTGGAACTCCGAGGGCCTAATCGTCACCAACGCCCATGTCGCGCGAGCCGAGCCGCTGCATGTTGTGCTTTGGGACGGGCGCCGCTATCCAGCCGCGATCGCCGCTCGCGACGATGGGCGCGATCTGGCGGCACTCACGGTCTCGGCGACGCGCTTGCCCGGAGCTTCGATCGGCGATTCCTCGCGGCTACGGCCCGGCGAATTGGTGGTCGCTGTCGGCAATCCTCTGGGCTTTATCGGCGCGCTGACCACGGGCGTCGTGCACGCGGTGGGTCCGGTGGCCGGACTGTCGCGGCGGCCTTGGGTACAAGCGGACGTTCGCCTTGCGCCGGGAAATTCGGGCGGTCCGCTGGCCGACGCGAGCGGGCGAGTGATCGGGATCAACTCGATGGTGGCGGGACGGCTCGGCCTTGCGGTGCCCTCGAACGCCGTGCGCGAGTTTCTGATCCGGCGCGGATCGACTCCCAAGATCGGCGTAGGGATCCGGCCGGTGACGGTGCGATTCAAACAACGCGAGGGCCCGGGACTCGCCGTCGTCGAGGTGACCCCCGGCTCGCCCGCCGCCGCCGCTTCACTGATGATCGGCGACATCCTGGTTGGCGTCGGTGGCCGCCTGTTCGAGACTTGGGACGACTTAAGCGCGTCGCTCGAGAACGCCCAGCCGCCGCTCGCCGTCGAGTTCCTGCGCGGCGACCGGAAGACGATCCGGCACGCCACGCTGCAGTGGGCCATTGAACCGGAAGGAGTCGCCAAGGCCGCGTGATTCGAACTTCGCTCGAAGTGAAGTCGCCTGTGGTGCGCGCGGGTCTCGAGTCGCTCCTCCGCGGCGCGGACGCCATCCAACTGACCGACGTGGAGCCCGAGGTGCTCGTCTCCGACGGCTCGGCGGACCCGCATGGAGTTCCCGCCGTCGTGCTCGCCGATTCGGCAACGATAGGCGGCGACGTCCGCGGAGCGTTGCCCGCCGAAGCTTCCCGCGACGAAATCCTCGCCGCGATTCAAGCCGTGGCGGCGGGGCTGCTGGTGGTGCATCCGAACTTCGCCGACACCTTACCGGCACGGCACGCATCGATCGATCTTCCGGAGCCGCTAACGCCCCGCGAAACCGAGGTTCTGCGATTGCTCGCCGAGGGCGTGGGCAACAAGGAGATCGCCTGGCGGCTCGGTATCAGCGAGCACACGGTAAAGTTCCATGTCGCCCAGTTGCTCGACAAGTTGAACGCCGGCTCGCGCACCGAAGCGGTGACGATCGGCATACGCGCCGGGTTGGTGATGGTCTAACTCACCATTGAAACCGGCCCACGATGATGTGGTGCATGCGCGAGGTTCCGATGTCGGAAAAGCTCCCGCGTCCATTGCCGGCAAAGGTGCCGAAATTCGCCCGGTTGGCTAGATTGAATTGGCCGTTGGGATCGGGGAATTGCGGTTCCTTGGTCGGGTTGTTGCAATCCCACCGGATCGAAAACAGGACCGACTCCGTAATCCGGAACTCTTTGCTGATCGAAAGTTGCGTCCAGCGAAGGCCGGGCGATTCGAAGGTGTTACGTCCGAGCGTGCCCGCCGTGAAGGCCGCCGGGTAGGCGAATCCATCGAAGCTGAAATAGCGGTTCTGCGCACTGAGCGGGAAGCGGTGCGGACCGATATCCCAGTTACTAGGCTGCGCTTGATCGTTCGGCAGAATCTGGTTGGGCCGTGAAGCGCCGGGCAGGTACCGGTTGGGACTTCCGCCAAAAGTTACGGTAGTCGGGGGACCGGACTGGAACGTTTGCGTCCAGGCAAAATCCCAGCCGCCCAGCACCCAATTGGGGAATCCGCCGCGGTTCATCCATTTGCGCCCTTTGCCGAAAGGCAGCTCGTAAGTCATCACGTTGACGAAGCGATGCCGGATGTCGTAATTCGCGCGTCCTTTTTCGAGCCCGCGATTGTAGTAAGTGACACCGGTGGCGGTACCGTCGTCGTCGGCGTTGTTGATCGTCTTGCCTAACTGATAGAACGAAGTCAGCGTCATGCCTTGGGCGAACCGGCGCTCGAACCGGAGCGTGCCCGAGTGGTGAGTGTTGTGTCCGTAATTCGCGTAATGCTGGATCGCGCCGAACTGCCTAAAGGGTTTGAAATTTTGCGTGGCCTGGAATACTTGATTCAAGACCGCCGGATCGCGCGAAATATCGAGCGGAACGACGTTGATGTCCCAGTTATTCAGCAGTCCCACGCCCGCCGAACCTTGATAAAGGACCTCCATCATCCAAGTGGTCGATAACTGACGTTGGATTCCGGCGGACCACATATAGACATACGGCAGGCGCATGTTCGGGTCGAACCAAGACGCGTTGCGGCCCCCGAAGTTCGTGCCTTGAAACGGAACGCTCCCATCGGCGGCGGTGGGGTAGGTAAACGCCGGCGGACCTTGCGACAAACGGAACGCGTGACGCGGGTCGCCGACCGGTTGCTGAATATTCGCGGTCGCCAAATACTCTTCGAAGTTCTGGTTGACGCCGTTGGTCATCAAATCGACGGCGAACGCTCCAAAGCTTCCGCGGAAAACCGTTTTCGGGGTGACGGTCCAAGCCACACCGATCCGCGGCTGGAAGTTGTTCAGGTCGCGCTTGGCGAGGTTTCCTTTGCCGTGGACGATCGCGCCGCGCAATCCGGTGAGCGGGTCCGTCGCCGTAGGATCGAACTGCGATTGCTGACCCCACTTCGTCGAGAACGGCGATTCGTAGGACCACCGCACGCCCAGTTCGAGAGTGACGTTACGCACCGGCCGCCACGTGTCCTGGAAGTAGAGCGAGTGCTGCCACCATCGCGGCAACCACGTGGCGGTGTTCGTGGAATAGATCCCTTGCACTACCGTCCCCAGTAAAAGCGATGCAAAGGCGTTCCCTGTATTGGGTGTGAACGGACGTTCGGTTCCGCCCATGCGATACTCGCCCGAAGGCTGTGCCGTCGGCAGCGAGTTGTAACGGGTCCGAATCAACTCGTAGCCCATCTTGAAAGTGTGCCGCCCGGCGACCTTCGTCAAATTCTCTTGCAGCGTGAAATCTTCACTGACGGTGCTGGATCTGCCGTCGGGACCGAGATTGTAAAGACGCCCGCCCGTGGAGTTACGGAACTCGGGGAACGTTAGCGGACTCACGTTTGGGATGCCCAACTTGCCCGCCCAATTCTGGTCGTAGCTTTCGGGCGTCGCGGTAAACACGCGGCGATTGAAACCGAGCCGGAATTCGTTCACTGTCGTCGGGCTGAACGTGTAGCTGTCGGAGATCACCACATTGTGATGGTCGATCGGCTTGACGTAGACGTTGCCGTAAAGCACTTCGGAAAGTTCGCGCACCGGGCGATCTTCGTTGCGGTGCCAAACGAAAGAGTAACGACCGAAAATCTTGTGCTTCGAACTGAACTGGTGGTCGATCTTGCCGTCGGCGCGATTGAAGATGTAGCCACCGAACGCCGAAATCGTGAGATTGTTCTGCGGACCGGCGGCGGTAATCGTCCCCGGATCGGTCTGCTCGCGCCATGGCTTCAAGGCGACTAACGAGCGCGCCGCCGGATCGAACATCGATTGCGGAATCTGATTGTTCGGGAATGGATCGCGCACCCACGTAGCGCCTTCTTGCCGCGTGGACATGGGATTGAAGATCGGAAAGCCTGCGCCACCGAACGAGAAATCGCCGTTGTACATGGCTGGGCTGGGCACGCTACCGATGAACGTTTCGTTCAGCTTTTCGTAGTGCTGCTGGAAGCCGCCGAAGAAGAATGTCTTGTCGCGCTTGATACGTCCGCTGGCCGTCGCGCCCCACTCCTGATAGTTGAAATTGCCGGTGCGGGGCAACTGTTCGAGATACGACCGGTGGATGAGCTTCCCGTTCGTGTAGCGGTCTTCGAAGGAGCCGTGGAACTGGTTCGCGCCGCTCTTGAAAACCGTGCTCAATTGCCCGCCCGCCGCATGGCCGAACTCGGCGGGGGTGCCCGTGGTCCACATCTTGAATTCCTGGATGGAATCGAGACTCGCGATCATGGTGCGCGTAAAGTCGCCCACCTGCCCCACCGCAGGCTCCTTGCCGTTGACGCCGTCCATCGTGTAGCCGATGGCGCGTTGGCGCTGGCCGACGGCATGCTGACCATTGATGTTGGTCATACCCGGCATATAAAGCAGCACGCGGTGCACGAACTTCTGCATGACGGGCAGACGAGTGACCACTTTGCTGTCGAGAATCTGCCCGGAGCCCGCCGTCTCCGTCTCGATCAGCGGCGGTGTCGCGGCCACTTGGATCGACTCGGCGACGTTGCCGACTTGCAGTTGCACGTCGAACCGAGGCTGCTCGTTGATGCGGAGCACAATGCCGGTCTGTACATACTTCTTGAAGCCGTTCGCTTCGATGGAAAGCTCGTAGCCGCCCGAAGGAAGGTTGGGAATGAAGTACGATCCCGCCTCATTGGTTTCGCCTTCGTAGACGAACTGCGTTCCGGTATTGCGCACGGTGACCTTAACGCTGGGCACGATCGCGCCGCTCGAATCGGTGACGTTGCCGACGACGGTAGCCGTGCCGGCGGACTGCGCATACGCGGCCGAGACCGCAAAAATCGCCCAAATGAACCGGTACATCGCGTGTACCTCCCCTCGAAGGTGCCAGCCCGAGACCGGCTGGTTAGGGGAAGACTATGTAAGACTCCAGTCCCGTGTCAAGTGGCGAGGACGGAGGGAATTACCCCCGCGTGAGGGTGAAAAATCCGAAAGTACTGTATTCGAACAAACAAAGCTATTCCATTTCTTCGCCCATCTGCCCGCTCATTTCTTCGCCCATTTCCTCTTCCTCCTGCCGCTCGCGGAATTCGCGCCAGTAGCGAATGTCCTGGAGTTGCTTGAGCTGATTGAGCGTCTTTTCGTAGGTGCGGATGAGGCGTTGCTCGTACAGCGAGAGCGTAGCGAAGACGTTGTGATGGTCGCGCACGGTGGCGGCCGACCACAGGGGAAGATTGGCCCGCACGTCGTCGCTCAAGCCGGCGGCGTCGGGATCGGCGTTGCCCAAGGCGAGTAAGTTCGATTCGTGACTGGCGGCGCGGAACAAGCGCCACTGAGTGTCGGCGAGGCGCTGGGTGAGTTGGCGTTCGAGCAGGCCGTGCGGCTGAAAATGCTCGGCGAAGCCTTGGCAGTGAAGGTCGTAGGCTTCCTGGTCCTCGGAAGTCATGACGACGACGTGGCCGGCGAGGCCGTGACGGATGGCGTTCATAGTTACGGCGGTTCGCCGGCGGTTCGGAGCTAGGCTCTTCGCGGGCTTGCGGCTGGACTCTTCACCACGCGGCTCGTAGTTGGACTCGCCTTGCGGCCCGTAGTTGGACTCGCCTTGCGGCTCAGGGGGCCGCAATTTCTCTCGAGAGCCGGGTTTAGAGCGCGGGGCAGCCGACATGAGTTCTCCTGGAGCTAGTGGGGCACAGGGATCGGGTGGTTTGCGGGCCGCTGCAGCGTAAGTGATGAAGGGGATGGGAGATGTTGAGGGGGATGGGGTGTGACCGGATGGCCAGCTTCCGAATCGCTGACGATCCGGACGATATTACGGACTGAAGCGGTTCTTAGGACCACTGGCGCGCCTCATCTCAGCGAGGGGTAACTGACTGATGCTTTCAACAGAAAGGAGCTTGGCCGCTACAATCTGCATAGGCAAAAGGACCGTTCCTCCACCGCGACAACATGAGTTCCTCGATGATCCTTCCTGCCTTATCATTAACCTCCACAGGCTTGTCCTGCGCAATTCGCTTATTCGTTAGTTGTGACAGACTTTGATCGACCTCTTCACGTTGCTTCCCGTCATCCATGTGGCGCCGTAGTTCTGCAAGTAGGGAAGGTAGCCCGAACGTAGCGTACTCAGGGTAAAGCGTGGCGATGGATTTCGAGGATGTCTCCTGGAGAATGTTCAAGGTGGCTTTGATATCGGCTTCCGTATAGGGTTTCTGCAGCTTAGCCCGTGGGCTAGCGCCATCCGTCAGTTCGTGAAGGCGGCCGATAACTTGGCTGAAGCGATAGCAGATCTCTAAATCGAGCTTCGAAATCGTATCCTCCTTTTTCATACGTTCGGCGTTCCATTGCTGCCAATATGTGAACGCACCCCCCGCGCCTGTTATAAAGAGTGCTGAAAGGAGCCACACGCCGAAGGTGCTATTCAGGAATGCCCAGCCGGGCGTAAAAACATCCTTACTCTCAGCAAGCCTGACGCGGATCTCATATCGGAGCGCTTCTTCCAGCCGGATTCGCTCCTTCTCATGATCTGTAAATCCGAGATCCAAGTCTGGCATGGTGCAACTCTACCGCAGTAGCGCCATCGAGGCTCTTGGCGAAAGTGGATCGCTCCCGGATTACCCGCCATCCGGAACCGCGCGCAAAACCAAGATAAAACCGTCCCATCGCTACTCCATCAGCTTGTAAGTCACGGTGCCGAACGCGGCGAGGCGCTTTTTCGCGTCCCGCACTTCGACCGCCGACACTGTCAGCGAACTGCCGCCCCGCAGGATTTTCGCGCGCGCGGTGACGCGGCCTTCGGTCAACGGAAGAAAATAGTTGAGCTTGAGTTCCACCGTCGCGGCCTTCTTGCCGGTGACGTGCAGCGTGGCGACTCCGGCGGCGACATCGATCAGCGTCGCTGTCACGCCGCCGTGGAGCGTCCCCCACGCGTTGCGCAGGTCATTGCGAAAGCGGCACTCGACGGTGACGCCGTCCTTGTGCGCGCGGATCACGCGAATGCCGAGCAGATCGTTGAAGGGGGTGGTGAACTTCAGGACATCGGGGCCGATCACAAATGTGCGCGCTCCGCGTCCGCCGCGTCTCGAATCATATCTCACGATAAGCCGCGACAACCCGAAAAGTACAATTAACATATGTGCGGAATCGTCGGCTACATCGGAGAGAGAAAGGCCGTCCCGATCATTTTGGACGGGCTGAAGCGGCTCGAGTATCGCGGTTACGACTCGGCGGGGATCGCGGTGCTTAACGGCCACGATTCGATCACCGTTCGCCGGGCCTCGGGCAAGCTGAGGAACCTCGAAGACATCGTGCAAGCGAATCCGGTGGAAGGAACGTACGGCATCGGTCATACGCGCTGGGCCACGCATGGACGGCCCACAGAAGAGAACGCGCATCCGCACCGCGATTCCAAGGGCAATATCGTCGTCGTCCATAACGGAATCGTCGAAAACTACCTCTCACTAAAGCACGAGTTGCAGGCCGAAGGGCACAAATTCGTTTCCGAAACGGACACGGAAGTGATCGCGCATCTGGTGGAGAAGCACTACCAGGGCAGTCTCGAAGACGCGGTGCGGGCGGCGTTGAAGCGCATTTCGGGCGTGTACGCGCTAGTGGTGATCTCGAAGCTCGACCCGCGCAAGATTGTCGCGGCACGGCAGGGTCCGCCGGTGGTAGTGGGTATCGGGCAGGGCGAGTATTTCGTCGCGAGCGACATCCCGGCGATCTTGAGCCACACCCGCGACATGTTCTTCCTTCAGGACGGCGATATGGCCGTGCTGACCGGCGAAGGCGTGCAGCTTTCCGATTTCGAGGGCCGTCAAGTGCGCCGCCAAGTCCAGCGCATTTTGTGGGACCCGATCATGGCGGAAAAGGGCGGCTACAAGCACTTCATGCTCAAGGAGATTTACGAGCAGCCGCGCTCGGTCCGCGACACGATGCTGGGCCGGATCGGGCAGGAAACGGGCCGGGTGTTTCTCGACGAGATGGATATTCGCCCCGAAGAGTTCCAGGCGTTCGAATCGGTGCGGATCGTCGCCTGCGGCACCAGTTGGCACGCCGCGCTCGCCGGCAAGTTCATGATCGAGAAGCTGGCCCGCATCCCGGTGGAAGTGGATTACGGCAGCGAGTTCCGGTATCGCGATCCGATCGTGAACGAGCGCACGCTGACCGTGGTGATCTCGCAATCGGGCGAGACGGCGGATACGCTTGCCGCGCAGCGCGAGGCGAAATCGAAAGGCTCGAAAACGCTCGCGATCTGCAACGTCATCGGATCGGCGATCACGCGCGAGGCGGCGGGCACGCTGATGACGCACGCGGGACCCGAAATCGGCGTCGCTTCGACCAAAGCGTTTACGTCGCAATTGACGGCGTTGTTTGTGCTCGCGGTGTATCTCGGACAAGTGCGCGGGAAGTTGAGCGACGAGGAATCGAGCCGACTTACCCAAGAAGCGCTGAAGATTCCGGCGAAGCTCGAAAAGGTTCTCTCGGAAGAGGACATTTACGAGGAGCTCACCAAGCGGCTATCGAAGGCGCGCGACTTCCTGTATCTTGGGCGCGGCATTCACTTCCCGATCGCCCTCGAAGGCGCGCTGAAGTTGAAGGAGATCTCCTACATCCACGCCGAGGGCTATCCGGCGGGCGAAATGAAGCACGGGCCGAACGCGCTGATCGACGAGAATCTGCCGGTGGTGGTGCTCGCGGCGTACGATCCGTCGAATTCCGACAGCCGCCAGCGTTACGAGAAAACGCTGTCAAACATTCAAGAGGTGAAGGCGCGCTCCGGCATCGTGGTCGCGATCGCGAATAAAGGCGACGAAGAGATTTCGAAGGTCGCCGATCATATTATTCGCGTTCCTCCCACGGACGAGCTGCTGCTGCCGCTGCTCGAGATCGTGCCGCTGCAATTGCTCGCCTATCACATCGCGGTGCGCCTGGGTTGCGACGTCGATCAGCCGCGCAATCTCGCGAAAAGCGTCACGGTCGAGTAGTGCGGCAGGCGGCGAGCCGGATTACGGTCGAGACGCGTGGGCGCGGTTTCGTCGAGATCACCGGCGGCGTGGACCGGTGGACGCGCGAGCAAGGGATCGCAACCGGCCTGCTGACGCTGTTTATCCAGCACACGTCCGCGTCGCTATTGATTCAGGAGAACGCCGACCCGGACGTGGTCGCCGATCTCGAAGACGCATTCCACCGGCTCGCGCCCCGAAATCCGAATCTGTATCGCCATACGCTCGAAGGTCCTGACGATATGCCCGCGCATATTCGCGCCGCGCTCACCGCGACGCAATTGAGCGTTCCTGTCATCGATGGGCGATTGGCGCTCGGAACGTGGCAGGGGATCTATGTGTTCGAGCATCGCGACCGCCCGCACCGGCGTTCCATTGCGTTGCACTTACTGGGCGAGTAGAGTTACGCTCGGCGCGCACGCTTGGGCTTTGCGGCGGACTTCGGTTTCCGCAGCGCTTCGGCACCGGCCGCCACCAGCAAGCGCAACGCGCGATTGACGGACTCCGAATCGGGGAAGGCGGACCTTAAGTCGGGATCGACAAGAACGATATAGGTTTCCGCCATCATGCGTTGAGCGTACTTTCCCCGCACTCGGCCCTTCATTGAGGCGAAGTCATACTCGGGCAGCATGTCGTCGTCAGTCGCTCTCGCTTAGTCGCCGAACGAGCGCTGATGATTCGCACTCGCTCGCCGCGTTCTTCATGAACCCTACCAACAGCCGCTTAAGAGCCGACTCGCCGATCGTGATCCAACGATCCTCGTCACGCCGGCGGTCCAGGAAGGTAACGCCGAGCGGATCGCGGAGGACGGTTAGCGCCTCCCCAAATTCGACGCAGTGTTTTCGCAGGTTACCAGCCGCTTTTGCCGGATCCCACTCGAATACCAGTTTCCAGTCTAGGTCTCACCCGGCCGTCATTTAGTGACACAATGTCGGCATGATCAGCCGTCGCCATTTCGTCGCCACCACCGCCGCGGTACCGCTTGCGGCCGCGCCCGCGATGCCTACCCGCACGCTCGGCAAGACTGGAGCGGTGGTCTCTTGCCTCGCCTTCGGAGGCGGCAGCCGCTTTCTGATGTACAAGACCGAGGACGAAGCGGCGCAGGCACTGCACCGCGCGATGGAGTTGGGGATCACTTACTTCGACAACGCGTTCGGCTACGGCAACGGCGCGAGCGAAGAGCGCTACGGCCGAATCCTGAAGCCGTATCGCAAGAAGCTCTTCCTCGTCACCAAGACCGGCGACCGCACCTACGACGGCGCGATGCGCAGCGTGGAGGGCAGCTTGAAGCGCATGCAACTCGACCAGCTCGATCTGGTGCACGCGCACTCGCTGACGGACGCGAACGATCTCGCGGCGCTCGAATCCGGCGCGCTCAAGGCGCTCTACAAGCTACGCGAGCAAAAGGTGACGCGCTTTATCGGAGTGTCTTCCCACACCGATCCCGCGACGCTCAAGACCGCGCTCGAACGCAACGATTTCGACGTCACGCAGATGGCGTTGAACGCCGCGCGCGTTGGGCAGGCGGGCGTGCGCGAGGGAACGTTCGAGAACACGGCGCTGCCCGTGGCGAACTCGAAAAAGATGGGCGTAATCGCCATGAAAATCTTCGCCCAAGACCGCTTACAGGGCCGCTATTCCACCGAAGAACTGGTGCATTACTCGCTCTCGTTGCCGGTGACGGCGGTCGTCATCGGTATGCCGAAGCCGCAACATCTCGAAGCGAACGCGGCGGCGGTAAAGGCGTTCCGGCCGCTCGACCCCGCCGAACGCGACCGGTTATTCGAGAAGTTCGCGACGCAAAAAGCCTCTATCGATAGATATTTCGCGAACCATCAGGACGCCTAGTACCCCGCGCTGGTAAACTCCGTTGAGGAGGAATCATGCGTACATTTGTCAGATTACTGCCAGTGCTCCTGGCGCTGGCCCCGGTCGAGGCCGCGATTCTCGTTCCAGCCACCGGAATCCCCTTATTCCCCGCCCCCGGAACCGGACTTTTCGGTCAAATGTGGCTGAATTTGGGGACCGGCGCACCGGACCAGGCCAATTGGATGAACTTAGCGGAAGCGGCTGCGGCGCTCGATATCGAGAACACCGCTCCGGAAGTTACGTTTACGGCGGCGACCATCGACTACGGTAGTTCCTCGTTCGACTCGGTCGAAACTTGGCTGGGGGCCGATAGCGCGTCTGCAGCCCCGCCCGTCTTTACGCCGCTTGCCGTGCGGGCGATGTACGTTCGCTTGATTGGATTTCTCGCCATCCCCGCCTCGCTGGTGAATACCGAGATCGAGTTTGTGGTGCGCACCGATGACGGATTCCGGCTGACCATCGGCGGTCTGAACATCGTCGAGTTCGACGCCCAACGAGGCGAGGACGCGTCCACCGAGCGTGTTGTTTTCGAGGGCGAAGGACTGTACCCGATCCAGCTCGACTACTTCAACAGTCTCGACTCCGGAGCGGCGCTGCGGCTGTTCTGGGATCCCGGCGTCGACGGAACTTCGGAACTAATCCCGGCGGCGAGCCTTTACGCAGTGCCGGAGCCGGGCATGTGGATTCCGCTAGCCGGTGCGCTCGCCGCGATGGCGATCCGAAAGCGGCGCTAACGGCGGCGGCGAAGAAACGCCGGAATATCGATATCTTCCATCGGCGCGGGCGCGGCGGCGACGGCGACCAGTTCCTCTTCTTCAATCTCGACCGGTCCGGAAACGGACGGCGGAATTTCGTTGGGCGGCGCGGGAGCTTCAAATGGAAAGCCGCTCGAAGAACCCGCTCCAGCGGCGGCCACGCGCCGCTCGATCGCGGGCAGGTGGGCGCGCTCGAAGCCGGTGGCGATCACGGTGATCTTCACTTCGTCTTCCATCGCCTCGTTCATCACTACGCCGAAGTTGATCTGCACATCGTCGTAGGCCGCCGCCTCGCGAATTCGCAAGCACGCCTCATTCACGTCGTGCAGGCTCAACCGGCTCGATCCGGTGATGTTGATGAGGATTCCTTTCGCGCCTTCCACTCCGCCTTCTTCGAGTAGCGGAGACTCGATCGCCAGGCGCGCGGCATCCACCGTCGCATTTGCGCCGCGCGCGGTGGCGGTGCCCATCATCGCGTACCCCATGCCCAGCATGATCGCGCGCACGTCGGAGAAGTCGCGATTGATCAGCCCCGGCGTGGTGATGATATCGGAAATGCCCTGCACCGCTTGCCGCAGTACGTCGTCCGCGAACCGGAACGCTTCGAAGAAACTGGTGCCCTTGGGAACCAGACTTAGCAGGCGGTCGTTGGGAATCGTGATAACGGTATCGACCGCCGCCGCAAGCTCTGCCAACCCTTTATCCGCTTGCCTGCGCCGCCGAGGACCTTCGAACTCGAACGGCTTCGTCACCACTGCGACGGTCAGCGCGTTCAGTCCCTTCGCCAGCGACGCTACCACCGGGGCCGCGCCCGTGCCCGTGCCGCCGCCCAAACCCGCCGTCACGAACACCATGTCCGCGCCATCCAAGATCTCGATGATGCGTTGCGTATCTTCGAGCGCCGCCTCGCGCCCCACCGACGGGTCCGCGCCCGCGCCCAAGCCGCGCGTCATCTTCGAACCGATGGCGAGCTTGTTCGGAACCGGCGAAGCGTTAAGCGCCTGAACGTCGGTATTCAAGATGTAGAACTCGACCCCGCCGAGCCCCTCCTTAATCATGCGCGCCACCGCGTTCGCGCCGCCGCCGCCCACACCCACTACCTTGATGCGAGTGGCCGGGGTGCCCTCGTCCTGGATTTCGAATTTCAGATGTTCGAGCATGGTCGTCTCCTAACGCAGAATCATGTTGAGGAATCCGGGCGGGCGGCTGCGCCCGTCGCGATACGCCTTAAGGCGAGCCGAATAGAGGGCCAAGCCCGCCGCCGTGGTCCACGCGGGCGTCGTCAAAGAATCCGGCAGTTGGCGAATGCCCACCGGCAAACCGTTGCGCGCGGGGCACTGCAATTCGCGCTCCGCGACATCGAGCATCCCGCCGAGCGTCGCGCCACCGCCGGTCAGGATCGCGCCTTCGAGCAGTTCGCCCGCCATTCCGGCGCGCTCCACTTCCTCCCGCACGTAGCGGAATAACTCTTCGGCGCGCGCTTCGAGAATTTCGTTCAAGTGCCCGCGCGGCGCCTCACGCGGCGGCCGCCCTTCGTGCGAAGGAATCTCGATGAGGTTGGCGTCTTCCACTTGCCCCATGCGGGCCCAGCCGTATTCGCACTTCAATTGTTCGGCGTCCTCGAAGGAGATGGTTAAGCAATAGGCGATATCGCGCGTAAAGTGTTCGCCGCCGATCGGCACGCTGACGCTCGCCACCAGCGCTTCGCCCGCGTACATCGCCACTTCGGTCGATTGCGCGCCGATGTCGATCACGGCGACGCCGCGCTCTCGCTCTTCCGGCAACACGGCGGCGTACGAGGCCGCGACGGCTTCGAACACGGTCTCTTCGACGCTCAGATGCGATTCGTGGATCGACGCGACCAGGCACTCATGTTCCTGGAACGACGCGGTGATCACCTGCACGTTCGCTTCGAGCCTTTCCGCCGGAGTGCCGTTCGGGTTCGAAAAACCGGCGCGGCCGTCTACCGTGAAGTTCTGCGGCATCACCATGAGGATCAACCGGTCGTCTTCGAGCCTTAGGCGGCTGGCGCGCTCGATCGCGTAGATCAGGTCCTCGCGCGTGATGGGACGCTTGCGCCCGAACTCGTAGAGTCCGCGCGAGGGCGATCCGTCGATACCGCCGCCGATGCCGGCCACCGCCGCCTCCGCGCTTACGCCGCTCGACCGCTCGGCCCGCGAGAGCGCCTCGCGCACACTAGCGCCGATCGCGGTGGGGTCGGTCATCCGGCCCTTGGACCAGCCGCGCGATTCCGCGACGCCGTGCCCCAGGTAGGACACGCGCATCTGGTCGAGCGAGAGAAACAAGGCTCGCGTCCAGGCGCTGCCGCAATCGACGCCAACGGCCACCGTTTCCTTATTCGCCATGGCGATCCTCCACCGTCGTGATGCGGTCTTCTAGACGCAAGTCCAGCGCGCGGCCCTCGGGCAGTTTCTGTTTCACTTCGCTCCAGTTATCGATTAGCGATCGCAGGCGCACCCCGAAGCGCGCGCGGCCCAAATGCAATCGCCGCGTCTGCCCATCGATTAGAAAGACGATCTTCAAGTTATCCGGATCGCCCAGGTCAACCTCGCTCACCCGGTCCATGTGGCGGCCGACGTCGGCGGCGAGTTTCACCAAATGCCGCAAACGCTCTTTTCGCTGCGCTTCGGTTTGATTCGGCGACAGTCCCATCACCACCGGCAGCCGGAACTTCGCGCCCTCGATGATCGGCAGAAACACGCCGTCTTCGTCGATCATCGCGGTTTCGCCGCCGGTTCGCGCGAAGGCCAGCGGTTTGCGCTCCATCACGCGGACCCCGACTTGATTGGGCCAAATGCGAGTCACCGCAGCGTCTTTCACCCACTCGACGGCCAATAGATTGCGGCGTCGCTCCGCGAGCGGCAACAGGTAGACGCTGCGCCCTTCGTCCTGCCGGAAGACCGAGCGGATTCGATCCCGCGACGCATAGCGCACGCCCTCGAGCCGCGGCCCGCCCTCTTCTTCCTCCGACGTGGCGAGCGCGAATCGCGGATCGCGAATCAGGAACTGGTCCGTTTGATGCCAAACGAAAAGCAGTCCGGCGGCGACGGCCACCGCTCCGGCCACGGCGAGCGCGATGCGCAACTTCATGCGGCCTCCCGCAGCCGGACGAGAATCGCGTCGCCCGCTTGAGACACGCTGCCCGCGCCAAGCGTGACGACCGCGTCGCCGGGGCGCGCCAACTCGGCCGCGCGCGCGATTCCGGAATCGAGCGAGCCCACGGCTTCCGCGCCGCGATGGCCGAACTCGCGAATCCGCGCGGCGAGCGCCTCTCCCGTAACTCCATCGATGGGACGCTCGCTCGCCGCGTAAATATCGGTGACCAGTACCGCGTCCGCGGCATGGAAGCTGCGCGCGAATTCGTCCATCAAGTGCGCCGTTCGCGTGTAGCGGTGCGGTTGAAAAAGCACGATCAGCCGCGAGAAGCCGCACAATCGCGCCGCGTCGAGCGTCGCGCGAATCTCCGTGGGGTGGTGGCCGTAATCGTCGATAACGGCGACGCCCGACGCTTCACCGCGTTTCTGAAACCGGCGGTCCACACCCGCGAATCGCGCGAGCCCTTCGCGAACGCGTTCCACCGGAACTTCGAGTTCAAGCGCCACGGCCACGGCGGCCGTCGCGTTCAGCACGTTGTGCGCCCCGGGAACTTCTACCGCAAACCGGCCCAGTTCGCGGTCGCGGAATCGCAGGTCGAACTCGCTACGAAATGCCCGATAGTCGGCGGATACGATGCGAAGGTCCGCCTGCGCGCTGTGCCCGTAAGCGATCGTGCGGCGGGTGATAGAGGGCAAAATGCGCTGGATGTTTTCGTCGTCCAGGCAGACGATGGCCGCGCCGTAAAACGGCACCTTGTTAACGAACCCCGCAAACGCCTCGCGAATGTCCTCGATCGACGCGTAGTGATCGAGATGTTCGCGATCGATGTTGGTAACGACGGCGAGAATCGGCGCGAGTTTCAGGAAACTGCCGTCGCTTTCGTCCGATTCGACGACCAGAAAATCGCTGCGTCCCACGCGCGCGTTGGCGCCGCCCATCGTCGCGACGCGTCCGCCGACGACCACCGTCGGATCGAGTCCCGCGTGGCTCAGGATGGTGGCGGTCATCGAGGTGGTGGTGGTTTTGCCGTGGCTGCCCGCGACCGCTATGCCGAACTTCAGCCGCATCAACTCGGCTAACAGTTCGCCGCGCGGAATGATGGGGATCTGCAAACGCCGCGCCTCGACGATTTCCGGATTCGACGAATCGATGGCCGACGAAACTACGACGGCCTTCGCGCCTTCGACATTCTCCGCGCGGTGGCCCTCGCTAATGCGCGCGCCCAACGAGGCAAGCCGCGCCGTGTTCGCCGACAGTTTCGCGTCCGATCCCGTAATCTCGTAACCCAAATTGAGCAGCACTTCGGCGATCCCGCTCATGCCGATTCCCCCCGCTCCGACGAAATGGAAGCGCTGCTTTCGAAAAAACATTTTTATGTGTTATTGTTTCGGCTTTCGGGCTCACTGTCAACGGCGCGTTCGGGCGTTTCGGGCTCTAAATTCGCGGGTTCGATGAATTTTTCCCAACCTGGGCCGAGAATGCGGGCGATGGTCTCGGCTTCGACACGCTGCATCATCGCGCTACCTCTTCGAGAACGTCGGCGGCGCGGCTCGCCGCTCCCGGCTTGGCCAGCGCGCGAGCGGCGGCGGACATCGATTCGAGTCTCTCTCCGGCGGCTCGGACCGCTTCGCACAGGCGGGCGGGCGTCAAATCGGAGTCGGCGATCGTTAGCGCTGCGCCCACCCGTTCCAACGCGTGGGCGTTTTTCGTCTGATGATCGTCGGCGGCGTAGGGGAATGGCACCAGAATCGACGGCTTGCCGGCCGCACACAACTCCGAGACCGCGCCCGCGCCCGCGCGCCCGACGATCAGGTCCGCCTCCGCGAATCGCGCCGGCATATCCGCGATAAAGCTCACGACTTCCCCTTCGATCCCCGCGGTCGCGAACGCCGCCGCGATCTCCTCATGCATTACGGCTCCCGTTTGGTGAATCAATCGTACGGGCGCCGTCCCTTCGCGCAAAAGCGGCCACGCCGCGCGCACCGTTTCGTTGATCCGCTTCGAACCTTGGCTGCCGCCCGTGATCAGGATCGTGAGACGATCGCCGCGGGGTTTCGGCGGAATCGCGAAGAACTCGTCGCGCACCGGAAGGCCGGTGATTTCGGCGCGTCCGGGAAAATGCGAAGCCGTCTCGGCGAAACCCACGAGAGCGCGCCGGACAAACGGAGCGAGACGGCGAGTCACCATGCCCGGTACCGCATTCGGCTCCATCGCAACCATCGGGACGCGCGCCATCGCCGCCGCGATCATCGGCGGACCCGCCACGTAGCCGCCCATGCTAAACATCGCCGAAGGCCGGTGACGGCGGATCGCCGACCAGGAACTCGCAACGCTCGCGGGCAACTGCGCCAGAGTGCGCGCCGCCGCCTGCCAACCCACGCGATTCAGTCCGCCGATGCGGATGTACTCGATCGCGAACCCTTCCTTGGGTACGAGCTTCGCCTCGAAACCCTCGCGCGTACCGACGAAGACGGGCCGGTGCCCGCGCTTCGACAATTCGCGCGCCACGGCCAACGCCGGCACTACGTGACCGCCCGTTCCGCCGCCCGCCATCATCACCGTCATCCGGAGCGCTCGCTGACGCTCAGCAGCAGTCCCAGCGAAATCAGGGTGCTGAGCATCGACGTGCCGCCGTAGCTGATTAACGGCAACGGCAATCCTTTCGTCGGCCCCATGTCGAGCGCGACGCTCATGTTGATAAACGCCTGGAACGCGATGCCCACCGTGAGCGCGAGAGCGAGATAGCGGCCGAAATCGTCCGGCGCGGTCCAGAACAGCCGGAAGCCGCGCCACAACAAGACGACGAATCCGGCGAGCACGCCGGTGCAGCCCCACAACCCCAACTCCTCGCCCACCACCGCGAAGATGAAGTCGGTATGCGCCTTCGGCAGGTAGAGCATCTTTTGCTTGCCCTGCATGATGCCCAACCCGAGCACTCCGCCCGAACCCACCGCGATCCGCGACTGCCGCGCCTGGTAGTTCGGATCGCGCGCCGACATCGACGTGTCGAGCCAAGCCCGGAACTTACCGCCGGTGTCGAGCTTCGCCGTTAGTTCCAACTTGGGATCGACGAACATAATCACGCGCCGCACGCGGTACGGCTGCGATGCCAAGCCCACGGCGCCCAGAACGCCCAAGCCGGCGATGGCCAACGCGGCGTAACGCTTGTTTATGCCCGCCACATAAAACACCGCCGCCACCATGCCCAGCAGCACCACCATCGTTCCCATGTCGCCCGCCAGCACCAATCCCGCCAGCACGCCCACCGCGAGCGCCATCTGCGCGAGTGTCGACCGGCTATTGATCGCGCCAAGGCGTTTCGCCACGAACCAGGCGAGGAAGATCGCGAGCGCCGGTTTCGCCAGTTCCGACGGCTGCAATTGCAAGGGTCCCCAGCGCAACCAGCGGTGCCCTTTCGGGTCGAGGAAATAGGCCGCGATCAGCAGCGAGAGCGTTACCCCCAGCCCGCCGAACGCGAACAGCGGCTGCCGCAACTTGCGGTAGTCGATCCGCTTGATCGCCATTAGGGCGACTAATCCCAGCGTCATCGCCACGGCTTGCCGTGCGACGAAGTAGACGCTGCTATAGCCCCTCAACTCGATCTCCGGGATCGACGACGTGTAGATCATCACCAGCCCGAAGCAGGCCAGCACCATGACGGTGAAGAAAAGGGTCCAATCGGTTTTGAGGCGTTGCGCCACGCTATCGTTCCTCCAACTGGCGGACGAGACTTTTGAAAACCTCGCCGCGATGTTCGAAACTGCGGAACTGGTCGAAGCTCGCGCAGGCGGGCGCGAGCAGGACGGTATCGCCGGGTTGCGCCCGAGTCCAGGCGAACTCCACCGCGCGGTCGAGCGTCCCGAGCTTTTCGATGGGCAAGACGCCGCCGATCTGCGACGCGATTTTCTCAGAAGCCGCGCCGATCAGCAGCGCGCCGCGGGCGCGGTCCGACAATGGCGCGATAAGCGGCGTGTAGTCGCTGCCTTTATCCTTGCCGCCGAGAACGATCCACAGTGGACCGTCGAGCGCCGCGATCGCCTTTAAGGCCGCGTCCACGCTGGTCGCCTTCGAATCGTTGTAGAAGCCAACACCCGAAACCTCGCGAACAAACTCGAGGCGATGCTCGACACCGGGAAACGTCGCGATAGCCGCGCGAATCGCCTCTTCGTGCGCTCCCGCGAGCTTAGTGGCAACGAAGGCCGCGTCGACGTTTTCCCGGTTATGCGCGCCGCGTAGTTGCGTCCGGTACGCGGCGACGCTTTCGTTGAACCAGTGCACTTTGCCGCCCCCGAGTCCGAAGTAGCCGCGGCACGTGGCATCGCGAGCGTTCAACACTTTCGCGTCGCTCTCGGTTTGCATCGCGAACATCCGCCCCTTCGCCGCCGCGTAGTTCTGGAATGTGTGGTGGCGGTCGAGATGGTTCGGCGTCACGTTAAGACATACGCCGATCGCAGACCGGAACGTTCGCGTCGTCTCGAGTTGGAAGCTCGACAATTCGAGCACGTTCCACTGGTCTTCGCGCGAGCTCGACACCATCGCCGCCGGAGGGATGCCGATGTTGCCTCCCACCTGCGCTTTGACGCCCGAGGCTTCGAGAATATGCCCGCAGAGCGCGGTGGTCGTGGTCTTGCCGTTCGATCCCGTGATGCCCAAAATCGGCCCGCGCAAATGCGGAAACGCAAGTTCCAATTCGCCGATTACATTGCGTCCCGCGAGTTCCGGAAGATCGGCCGGAACGCCCGGCGAAATTACGGTGAGGTCCGCATCGACGAAGGCCGGCGCGAATTCGACGCCCAGCGCCGCGAGCTTCGACAAGGCCTCCGGCGTGGGCGCGCTATCGGTGGCGACCACCGTCTCGCCGCGCGAAAGCAGCAATTCGCACGCCGCCAATCCCGATTTGCCCAACCCCACCACCAGCACTTTCACCGTTACCTCAGCTTTAGCGTCGTTAGCGCGAACAGCGCCATGACCAGTCCCGCGATCCAGAACCGCGCGATCACTTTCGATTCGCGCCAGCCCAATTTTTCGAAGTGATGGTGCAGCGGGGCCATCAGGAAGACTCGTTTGCCGGTGAGCTTGAAGCTACTCACCTGGATGACGACGCTCAACAGTTCGACGACATAAACGCCGCCGATGAAGATCAGCAGCAGTTCCTGTTTGATCAGCACGGCGACGGTGCCCATAGCGCCGCCCAACGCGAGCGCGCCCACGTCTCCCATAAACACTTCCGCCGGATGCGCGTTGTACCAAAGAAAGCCGAGCGACGCGCCCATCATCGACGCACAGAAGATCGTCAATTCCGACGCGCCCGGCAAACGCGCCAAATCGAGATACGCCGCGATTTCGCGATGGCCCGACGTATAGGCGAGCACCGTCATCGCGCCCGAGGCCACAATCATGAGCCCCGCCGCGAGGCCGTCGAGGCCGTCCGTTAGATTCACGGCGTTCGACGATCCGACGATCACCAGGATCATGAAGACGTAAAACGGCGCGAACGCTAAAACGTAAGTGAACGGATTCGCCTCGAGCGCCGGAATCAGCAGATCGGGCTTCCACTGCTTGAAGAACGGCATGTTGATCGCGGTCGAGTAGCCGCCCGAACCGTGCAGAAGCAAGAGGGCAAACCCAATCAGCATCGCCGCCGCCACCTGCCACAACAGCTTTTGCCTCGCCGTCAGGCCCAGATTCCGCATCTTCTTGACCTTCGTGTAGTCGTCGTAGAATCCGATAGCGCCGAATGAAATCAGGCCCAACAGAGCGATCCAAACGTAGACGTTGGTGAGATTGGTCCACAGCAGAGTAGGTACGACGATCGAGGTGACGATCAGCAGTCCGCCCATTGTCGGCGTGCCCGCCTTCGTTTGGTGCGATTGCGGGCCGTCCTCGCGGATGTATTGGCCCACTGACATCGCGCGCAGTTTTCGAATCATCCACGGCCCCAATGCGATCGAGAGCAGCAGCGCGGTAATCGCCGCGAACGCGGTGCGGAACGTGACGTAGCCGAACAGCCGGAACGGTCCGAAGTACGGTTGGAGTTGTTCGAAAAGCAGCCAATAGAGCATCAGGCGCGCGCCTCCGCCGCCAACACCCGTTCGAGCGCGCGTTCCACGTGCACGCCGCGCGAGCCTTTGAACAGCGCCGCGTCGCCGGGCCGAAGCAAGTCCCGAACGTAATCTCCCGCTTCGCTGGGATCCTCGAAAAAAGAGACGGCGCGATCCGGCATACCGGCTTTCACCGCGGCGTCCACCAGGTGACGAGCCGCGCCGCGAATCCCAACAAGCAAGTTAATCCCTTGCGCCGCGGCATAGTCGCCTACG
This sequence comes from Bryobacteraceae bacterium, assembly GCA_033763835.1. GTDB lineage: Bacteria > Acidobacteriota > Terriglobia > Bryobacterales > Bryobacteraceae > JAPKYZ01. The sequence continues at coordinate 167,602 of JANRJS010000018.1, forward strand.
TCGCGATGCAAGGGCTCGGTCCAGCTTCCGAGTTCGAGCATCTCGCCCAACACGGCGATACGCCGCGCCGCCGGCGAGTCCCGGAGCACGTCGAGCATCGCCCGCGCCGCATCCGGATTGGAGTTGTAACAATCGTCGATAATCAACGCGCCCGCATGGCGCAAGCGTTGGCCGCGCATCTTCCCGGGCGCTAGCGCGCGTATGGGAGCGGCCAGTTGGGCGAGCGTTACGCCGAACAATCGCGCCACGGCGATCCCGGCGAGAACGTTCGATACCGCGTGCCGGCCCACCAGTGCGGTCTCGAACCTCGTACTCTCGACCGCGAAGCGCGATCCCGCTTCGGTCAGTTCGACGTCCGTCGCCCGTACATCCGCGTGTTCGCCGAAGCCGTAGAGCACCGTGCGGCCCGGATGCGTTTTCGCGAACTGCGCCACACGGGCGTCGTCCGCGTTCAACACCGCCGTACCATGCGCGGGCAGCGATTCGATCAACTCGCGTTTGGCGAGAGCGATCCCTTCGCGCGACTCGAAATTTTCGATATGCGCCGTTCCCACGTTGGTCACGACGCCGATGTCCGGCGCGGCGATCGAGCACAGATGCCGGATTTCGCCCGCGTGATTCATTCCCATTTCGAGAACCGCCGCGTGAGCGCCATCCGCGATCCGCAAGATCGAAAGCGGCACGCCGATGTGGTTGTTAAGGTTGCCCACCGTTCGCGAAACCGCCAGGTACGGCGCGAGAAGGTCGGCGACGATGTCTTTCGTCGAGGTCTTGCCCGCACTGCCCGTTACGCCCACCGCCACGCCGCCCCATTCGCGCCGCGCGCGCCGTGCGATATCTTCGAGTGCGCGTTGCGTATCGCCGACGACGATCGTGCGGCCGGGCATCTCTTTTTCGACAAGCGCCGCAATCGCGCCTTTCTCGAAGGCCGCCGCGACGTAGTCGTGACCGTCGTGGTTCGGGCCGCGCAACGCGATAAACAGATCGCCCGGCGCAAGCGTGCGGGTGTCGACGCTCCAACCGCTCACGGAGATTCCAGCGACTTGCACCGTCATCCCGCGGCTCTCCGCCCGGCGGCGCGCAGATGCGCGCGCGCCACTTCGCGATCGTCGAAATGCACCGTGCCGGTGGGCAGAATCTGATAGGTCTCGTGACCCTTCCCCGCCAATAGAACGATGTCGCCGGGACGAGCCACCGAAAGGGCGTGAGCGATCGCGCGGGAGCGGTCCGCCTCGACGTAGAAGTCCGTGCGATGGCCCGCGAGACCGGGCAGAATGTCGTCGATAATCGCGTCCGGATCTTCGGACCGCGGATTGTCGGAAGTGACGACCACGTAGTCGCTTAGCTCCGCCGCCGCAGCTCCCATCAGCGGACGTTTGGCGCGGTCGCGCTCGCCGCCGCAGCCGAAAAGCGTAATCACGCGTTCCGGTTTCAAGGCGCGAGCGGCGAGAATCACGTTGCGCAGGGCGTCGGGCGTGTGCGCGTAATCCACCACGACCAGAAACGGCTGGCCCTCGGCGACCCGTTCGAATCGGCCGGGGACCGCGGCGCATAGCGCGATGCCACGTTCGATCGCCTCCACCGATAGCCCGTAGGCCAAGCCCACGCTGACGGCGGCGAGAATGTTGTAGATGTTGACCCGGCCCACCAGCGGCGAGGCGATCGTCAATGTCCCCCGGTCGTGTTGAACGTCGAACCGCAGACCGTCGAATCCGCTTGCGATTTTTTCCGCGCGGATCGACGCTCCAGGACTTAGCCCGAACCACCACGCGCGGCTCGAACGAGCCACGCGGATACGGCGGCCGTAGTCGTCGTCGAAATTCACGATCGAGTGCGCGGGCGGGGCGGCCCCTTGCCCCTCGAAAAGCGCGCACTTGGCCCGGAAATAGCTTTCCATTGTGCCGTGGAAGTCGAGATGATCTTGCGTGAGATTGGTGAACACCGCCGCCTGGAACGGGATGCCCCAAACCCGGCCCTGCGCCAGCGCGTGCGAGGAAACCTCCATCACCGCGCGGCCGCCGCCCGCGCGCGTCAACTCCGCGAACAAGCGGTACAGATCGAGGGACTCGGGCGTCGTGTTCACCGCCTCGCGGGAAACGCCCGCCAACCGGTACTCGATGGTGCCCACCAGCAAAGTCGTCGAATGCGCTTGCCGGAAGATCGAATCGACCAAATACGCCGTGGTGGTTTTTCCGTTCGTCCCCGTGATCCCGGTGGCGGCGATGTCTTTCGCGGAGGCGTAGAAGCGGCGGGCGGCGAGCGCTAAGCTGCGGCGTCCATGCTCGACGCGAATCCACGGCGCGGGAAAGGCCCGCGGGGCCGGTTCTTCGCTCACGACCGCGATCGCGCCTTTTTCGAGAGCGCCCGCCGCAAAACGCGTGCCATCTTCCTTTGCGCCGCGGAACGCGAAGAACACGTGCCCCGGCCCGATTCGCCGCGAGTCGTAGTCCAGACCCAAGACGTCGAGCATGGCGTCTTCGCGCGGCAGGCTCCCGGGCGCCACCGTATCGGCGAGCAGGTCGGCGAGCGTCATGGCCGGAACCGGATCTGGACCCGCTGCCCGGCCAGCAATCGCGTCCCTGCGGCGGGCTGTTGCTCGCGCGCCAAACCGGAGCCGTTCACGTCCACCGGAACTCCGGCGGCGGTGGCCTCTTCAAGCACTTGACGTACCGTTTTCCCCGCGAACGACGGTACCGCCGGGCCCAGCGCTACCGACTCCGTCTCTCCGGCGGCCGGCGCGGGCGGAGGATCGAGCGCCGCCGGCTTTTCGGCCACCGGCTCTACAACCGGCGCGGCGGCGGCTAACACCGGCTCTTCCTTGTCGCGCGGAACGTTGCGCACCAGCAGCGCCGTCTGCGCGATCTTTCGAAACACCGGCGCGGCGATCACGCCGCCGTACAGACGCGAATCGTGCAGGGTGACCAATACCACCACCGACGGATTCGTCACCGGGGCGAAGCCCAAAAACGAAGCGTCGTAGCGATGAACCGGCTTGCGCGTCGCTTTGTCGTAGCGCTGGGCGGTGCCCGTCTTGCCCCCCACGCGGTAGCCCGGAATGCGCGCTTCCTTGCCCGTGCCTTCCTCCACCGCGGTCTCGAGCATCAGGCGTAACTCCATCGCCGTCTCGGGCCGGATCACCTGGCGGGGCGCCGTCGATTCAAAACTTACCGGCCGTAATTGCGCACTACCAGCCCGCGTGATGCGCGGCTGCACCATGATTCCATTGTTCGCGATCACCGCCGCCGCGCGCGCCAACTGCAGCGACGTCGCCGTGACTTCGTGGCCCATAGGCACGGACCCGATCGATCCCGGCGTCCACTTAGCCAGCGGATGGACCACACCCGGCACTTCGTAGGGAAGCTCGACTCCGGTCGGACTATTGAATCCCATCTGGAGGAGGAAATCCCGCAGCGGCTTCTCCTGCATTTTCATGCCGATCTTGATTGCGCCGATGTTCGAGCTCTTAGCGAGAATCTGCTCGACCGTCAGTGTGCCGTAGCCGTTCTTGGCTTCGTGTACGACGCGCCCCGGCAGCGAGAAGGCGCCGTTGTGGCAAAAAATCTCGTCGTTCCTCGTTACCACGCCGCGCTCCAGCGCGCCCGCGATCACGAACGTCTTGAAGATGCTGCCCGGCTCGAACGTCTCCATCACCGCCCGGTTCTTGCGAATTTCGTATTCGCCTTTCGACTTCGGAGCCTCGTTCGGATCGTAGGTGGGATAGACCGATAGCGCGAGAATTTCGCCCGTGCGGGGATCGAGCGCCACCGCCGTTCCGGCCTCGCATTGGTTCTCGACCACCGCTTCGCGCAGAGCCTCGTCGGCGGCGAACTGGATGCGCCGGTCGACGCTCAGCACCACATCGCGGCCCGGACGCGGGGGCGTCTTCACCGAGGAATCGAAGCCGACGGTGCGCACGTCGGCCGTCACCCATTCCTCGCCCGGCGTGCCCGCCAACTCGTCGTCGAAATGCATCTCGACGCCCGCGTTACCGGAATGCTCGTGGTCCACCGAACCCAGCAAATGCGCCGCCAGCGTTCCGTTCGGATACCGGCGGATCGATTCCGGTTCATAGCGAATCCAGTCGACGTTCAACTGGCGAAGGCGCGCCGCGCGGTCCGCGTCCACCCGGCGGGCGACGATCAAATAGCCGCGCTTTTCCGCCGCCGCGCTTTGGATCTTCTCGAGCAGTTCCGTTTCGCCGATCCCCAGTACGCCGCCCAGCAGGTGCGCCGCGAACGCATGGTCCTTGATCAACAGGGGGTTGATCGTGATCGTCTCGACCGGAACGCTCATCGCCAGCGGATGCATGTCGCGGTCGTAAATCACGCCCCGCGGCGCCGCGATGGGCTTCAGCTTAGTTTGCTGGCTACGGGCGTACTCCCGGAAATCCTGATAGTGGAGTACCTGCAGATACACTAAACGCGCCAGGATCCCCGCGGCCCAAAGCAGCGCAAACCGCGCCAGCCACTGGACGCGGCGGCTGGCCGGGACGTCGGCGAAGAAATCCATAGTTTTGTCCGCGGCTCGTTATCCGGCGCTCGCCTTGCGGTCCGCGCCCTAGTTCATTTCCCCGGGGGAGGTGGAAACGTTTCTATTTTTCCGGCTCGGCCGCCGGTTCCAATCGCGCCACGCTGGCTTTCGGTTGGGCAAACTCCACTTGACCCGCGGCCGGCGGTTGATAGCCTTTGGCCACGGCCGTGTCGTGCACGCGCTGAATTCTCGCGCGGTAGGCCTCTTCGTAGGTCAGGGTTTCGAGCAGCATCCGCGCCTCGCGGGTTTCGGTCTTCAATCGCTCGATTTGAAATCCCGCCAGCAAGCGGTATGCGCCGGGAAATAGAAGACCGATCAAGAGCGCCGCCGCCGCGCACGAACCGCCGATCGTCTTCCAAGCCGTGCGCCGCGCATGCGGATCGGCCTGGCGCACCACCCGCGTGTTGTCGAAGCGCTTCACGTACAGAAAGACGCCTTCGTTGGGGAGCGGACGCAGAAGATAGATGTCGGAATCGGCCGTCTCGGAAACGGCCGCATCGCGCTTCCGCGCCTCGCTCCGGGGCGCCTCGTCCCAACCCGCGTTGCCGAATGTTCTCGCCAGTGTCGCCATGTTCGATACCTTTACTTAGTGCGTTAGGAAATCCACTCGATCGCCCGCAGTTTCGCGCTGCGGGCCGAAGGATTGCTTTCGATTTCGGCCTCCGAAGGCCGAAGGACGTGTTTGGTCAAAATTCGCGCCCGGCCATCCCTCGCGTAAGCCTGAAAGCGCTGTTTCGATACGCGGTCCTCGAGCGACATGAACGTCAGAAATACCGCTCGCGCGCCCGGCGCCAATAGCTCCGGCAGCGAATCGAGGAGCGTTTCGAGTTCCGCCAATTCCGCGTTCACTTCGAGACGCAGCGCCATAAAGGTACGCGTCGCCGGATGAATTTTCTCCGTTCGGGGCACGGCCCGCTCGACGACCCTGGCAAGGTGTTGAGCGTTCACGATGGGCCGCGCCCGAACGATTGCCCTGGCTATTTGCCGCGACCTCCTCTCTTCGCCGTTCCGGTAAATCAGATCGGCGAGCGCCTTCTCGGGCGAAAAATTGACGATCTCCGAGGCCGGCTCGCCCGTCGAGCGGTCCATCCGCATGTCGAGCGGTCCATCGGAAGAAAAGCTGAAGCCGCGTTCGGGGTCGGTGAGTTGATACCGGCTGACGCCGAGATCGGCCAGAAGTCCCCTCGCAGGAGGCAGCCCCGCTTGCGCATACCGCTTCGCGAGCGTCGAAAACGGGCCGTGCGAAAACTCGATCCGCGCGGCAAGCGGCTCCAAAACCTTTCGCGCCATCCCCAGCGACTCCGCGTCCCGGTCGTTCGAAAACACCCGCCCCGAATCGAGCTTTTCGGCGATCAATCGCGTGTGCCCGCCCAGTCCGCACGTCGCGTCGATGTACACGCCGTCCGGACGAAGATCGAGCCAGTCGATCGATTCGCCGGGCATAACCGTGACGTGCATGCATTAGCGGAGCCCCAGCTCTTCTTCTTTCTCGATATCGGCGGGGGTCAGCGTGCGGGCGTCGGCCATCATTTCCGCGTGCACCGGCTCGCTCCAGAATTGGATGACGCCGTCGTAGAACATCACCCGCACCGGCTCGCCTTCGATCACCATCGCGCGGCGCAAATCGGTGTTCACCAGCACGCGGCTCTGATCGTCGAGCTTCGAAAATTCGCCGTTGGCCATCGCGCGGGTGTAGATCCGGCGTCGGCGTTCGCGATTGTCTCCCGGCGCGGTCAAGTGTTTTTCGTTGGACTCCCAGACTTCGGGGGTGTAAATTCGGCCTATGCGCTCGTCGAACGAGGTCACAAAAAGGTCCTTCGCTCCCAGGCTGTCCAGGAACGCTTTGAAGGCGGCCGGTAGCTTGAGACGCCCGCGGTCGTCCACCCGGGCCGTGAAAATGCCCTTTGGCGCAACGACGCGTTCAGATTGGGGAGTCTCATCCATTTCTTGACCCGCTTCAGACCCTTTCGAGCCACAACTAATACTAGGGTCGAATCGGCAGGGGAATCAAGGGGACTTTATAGCGGTTTCGCCTTTTGTTCGAGAAAATCTGAGAGCCGAAAAAGGAAAACGCCCCAGGGTGGGGCGTTTCGTTCAGGACGCTTCAAGAAGCGTGAGCCTTACGTCGGACAAAAGTCCGGCTTACTTTGACAAGGCCGGGCAATCGCCGCTCTGATACACTCCCGCGATTGTAGTCACAATTTAGGCACATTGCAATGGCGAACTTATCTTTAGGCATCGATTTAGGAGTGAACTCGCTCGGCACGGCGTTGATCGAGCGTGAGAAGCACGAGATCCGGTTTACCGGCGTGCGGATTTTTCCGGCAGGTGTTGACGGGTCGGACAAGGACATCGCTGCGGGGCGCGACGAATCCCGCGCTGTAAAGCGGCGGCAAATGCGCTTGCAACGGCGTCAGGCGTGGCGCCGGGTGCGTCGGCTTAGGAAGACGTTGCACCTGCTGCAGCGCTATGGATTGTTGCCGTCTGGCGAGGCGGCGGACGCGATTCCAGCCCTGGACCGCGAGTTGCACGTGCTGTATCCCGAAACGGAGGTCTTGCCTTATTTCTTACGAGCGCGGGCGCTTGATTACCCCTTGACCGGGCCGGAGCTTGGCCGGGCGCTGTATCACTTGGCGCAACGGCGTGGCTTCTTGAGCAACCGGCGCGCGCCGGAGAAGAAGGACGAAAACAAGGGCAAGGTGAAGGGCGGAATCGAGTCGCTCGAGGGCCAGATAGCCGCGAGTGGCAAGCGGACGCTGGGCGAGTATCTGGCGTCGCTCGACCCCCATGAAGCTCGGATTCGCACCCGTTACACCCACCGGTCGATGTTCGAACGGGAGTTCGCCGCGATCTGGGAAGCGCAGCGGTTACATCATCCGGAAGTTTTGACGGAATCGCGATTCGCCGAGCTGCGCGAAGCGCTATTTTTCCAACGGCCCCTAAAGGACCAGAGCCACTTGATCGGCCAATGCTCGCTGATGCCGGAGCTAAAGCGCGCACCGGTCTACTGGCCGGAGATTCAGCGTTGGCGCTACATCCAGGCGATCAACAATCTGATTCTGATGAGCCCGGCGGGCGAAGAGCGGACGCTGACGGAGCGGGAGCGGGAGATCTTATACCGTGAGTGCGAGGGGCACGAGAAGGTCGCTTTCAAGAAAGCCAAGAAGCTGATCGGCGTCGCGGATGCATGGAAGTTCACGATCGAGTCCGGCGGCGAGAAGGAGCTCAAGGGCAACCTGACGAACGTCCGATTGGGAAAAATACTGAATCTGCGCTGGCAGCAACTGACCGCCGACCGCCAGATAGAGCTACTCCAAGACTGGGCCAAGGCCGAGACCGACGAGGCATTCCGTGCGTTGGCGCAGGAGAAATGGGAATGTTCGCCGGAAGAGGCTCGGGCACTTTCCGATTTGCGGCTGCCGGACGCCTACGCGAGCGTCTCGCTAGAGGCGGCTCGACGAATCCTGACTCATCTCGAACGCGGCGTTACCTACGGCGAGGCGCGGAAGGTGGAGTTTCCCGAGCAGTTCGTACCCAAGGAGCCGCTCGCTCTGCTGCCACCCGTCAAAGAAGCGCTGCCGGAGGTTCGCAATCCGGCCGTAATGCGGGCGCTGACGGAGATGCGCAAAACGGTGAACGCGATCATCCGTAAGTTCGGAAAACCGGACTACATTCACATCGAGTTAGGCCGTGACTTGAAGCGTAATCGGGACGAGCGGATGAAACTGTCGTTGAAGAATCGAGAGAGGGAGAAGCAGCGGGAACAGGCGCGCGAAGCGCTCAAGGCGCATGGACTGCCCGAACCGAAGGGGCCCGATATTGAAAAGTATCTGCTTTGGCAGGAGTGCGGGAAGACTTGCCCTTATACAGGACAGTCGATCTCGCTGAACTCAATTTTCGGGGCAAATCCAATGTTCGACGTGGAGCACATCGTTCCGTTTAGCCGCTCGCTCGACGATTCGTTTTTGAACAAGACGCTTTGCTACAAGCCGGAGAACGCGAATAAGGGGAATCGGACTCCATGGGAGCGCTACGGTGGCACCGCGCAGTTCGACGAGATGATCGAGCGCGTGAAACGGTTTGGGAACGACGCGAAACTAAGGCGCTTCCAAATGCGCGAAACGGATTTGGCCAAGTTGCTCGCTGATTTCAATTCCCGCCAACTGAACGACACACGGTACGCCTCCCGCTTGGCACAGCAATATCTGGGACTGCTTTACGGCGGACGGAGCGACGCGAGCGGAACGCAACGGGTGTTCGTCTCCAATGGGCAAGCGACGGCCTTTCTACGGCAGAAGTGGGATCTAAATCGTATCTTGAGCGACTCGCCGCAAAAGAGCCGCGACGACCATCGGCACCACGCGGTGGACGCGGCTGCGGTCGCGATGGCGAGTCCGCGCATGATGCAAGCGCTAGCGCGCGCGGCGGAAAACGCCATTCGCGAGCGGCATCGGCGTTTTGGAAGTTTCGAGCATCCCTGGCCCGAGTTCCGGGAGCAACTCTGCGCGGCGATCAAAGCGACCAATGTGTCGCATCGTCCAATGCGAAAGCTCGACGGTCCACTGCACGAGGAGACGCTGTACGGTAAGCCGCACATCGGTCGCGACGGGAAAAACTACGTTCACATTCGCGTGCTTGTGGAGAATGCGGATATCGAGCAGATTGTAGACCCCACGGTCCGCGAGGCGGTGCGCGTGGCGCGCGAGGCGAAGGTCGCGCCAGTATTGACCACGCGCGATGGGCGGTCGATTCCAATTCGCAAGGTGCGGGTGCGCTGCGTAGTCAAAACAGTCCCAATCGGAGAGGGCGCGCGCAGGCGGAACGTCGTAACCGGAGACAACCATCACATGGAAGTGATCGGTGAGACCAAGGGGACGAGGGTGGTATACAGCGGCGTCGTTGTGAGCCGCTTGGAGGCGGCGCGGCGTAATGGTTTGCGCATCCCGGTGGTGCAGCGGGATCACGGAGCGGACAAGGAGTTTCTCTTCTCGTTGAGCGAGGGGGATATGGTCGAGTGGAAGGGTGCCTACTGGCGGGTACGGGGTGTGACGACCCAAAGCAACGGGATGCCAATACTGAGCCCCTCCACCGACGCTAGGCTCAAGGCAGACGCTATCGTAGAGCGCCCCACCGTGAACGTGTTCTGCAAAGGCGGCGGGCGAAAGGTTCTTATCGATCATCTCGGCGAGGTTCAATTGGCGCGTGACTGAACGGGTGCTCGACATCTCGGAGTCGTCGGCTCACCTTCACGCGCGAAATGGGCTGCTGGTAGTAGATGTGGATGGTTCCGAAGTAGATGCCGTGCCCTTCTCCGATCTGGCGGCGGTAGTCGTGTCAAACCGCCAAGTGGTTTTCACTCAGTCCGTCCTAACCGGATTGGCGGAGGCCGGCGCGTCTTTGGTGACCTGCGACGAAAAGCATCATCCAGCGTCGATGATGCTGCCGCTAGTTGGCCATCACGCACAAGCGGAGCGGTTCGTTAAGCAGGCGGCCCTACCTTTGCCCCGGCGCAAGCGATGGTGGCAGTCGATCGTTCGCGAAAAGATCGCCGCCCAAGCGCGAGTCCTCATGCGGCTGCGTGGTATGGATTACGGCGTGGCGGCAATGGCGAAACGGGTGGGCAGCGGCGATCCGTCGAATGTCGAAGCGCAGGCTTCGCGTCGCTATTGGATGACGATTTTCGGCGATCCCGACTTCCGGCGCGGGGACGACGAAGATCTCAGGAACGCCCGATTGAACTACGGCTACGCGATCCTTCGGGCTGCGACTGCGCGGGCGTTATCCGGTAGCGGGTTACACCCGTCATTCGGTTTGCATCACAGGAACAAGTACAACGCCTTCGCACTGGCCGACGACATGATGGAGCCGTTCCGCCCCATCGTCGACTGCGCTGTGGCTGGCCGTGAAATCGGCGCTTTATCGCCGTCTGCGAAAAGACAGCTGATTGAGTGCGTCACAGGACGTTACCGGGTGAGTGGAGAAGCCCGGTCATTGTTCGATATCTTAGCTAGATCGGCCCAAGGATTGGCAGCGGCTATACTGCGTGGCGACGGAGAGTGGAAGCCTGAAGTGTGGGGTTGGATGGAGTGAGAGATGGCGATCTCGGAGTACCGGGTTATGTGGCTGTTTGCCATGTTCGACTTGCCGGTTGAGACGAAGGACCACCGCCGGGAGTACGCTCAGTTTCGTAAGGCTCTTCTGGGCGCTGGTTTCACCATGTTGCAATATTCGGTTTACGCGAAGCATATGCCGAGCGAGGAGGCATCGGAGAGTTTGCGCGCAAAAATTCGGGCGGCTCTTCCGCCGCACGGCCAAGTGAGAGTGATGGCTGTTACGGACCACCAGTTTGGCAAGATGGACGTTTTTTATGGCCGGAAGCGGCGTGCGGCGGAAGAGCCGCCTATGCAGATCAGCCTGTTTTGAGGGCAGTTTCGATAGCTATCCCCCGCGAGCCCAGCGGGTTGCGGGGGACGTAGTGTATCAGAGCGGCTATTCCCGGCCAGCCAAAGCACGATCAGTAGTCTCCATAGGCGTTGCTCGAGTGTATCAGAGCGGCTATTCCCGGCCAGCCAAAGCCGACCAGGTACAGCTTGCGGCTACGCACGAGTGTATCAGAGCGGCTATTCCCGGCCAGCCAAAGCACCGCCGTGCAGGTACACCCACTCGCCCGAAGTGTATCAGAGCGGCTATTCCCGGCCAGCCAAAGCCTGCCGGTGGGTACGAATTCGTCGATGGTAGTGTATCAGAGCGGCTATTCCCGGCCAGCCAAAGCAACAAGCGTTGGAGGCGTATCTCGCCGCGCAGTGTATCAGAGCGGCTATTCCCGGCCAGCCAAAGCGAACGCCACGAAGGTAAGCGTCGGATGGCCAGTGTATCAGAGCGGCTATTCCCGGCCAGCCAAAGCACGAGCGGACGGCGTCCCCGTTTGCACTGCAAGTGTATCAGAGCGGCTATTCCCGGCCAGCCAAAGCAGAAGCCGCGCGCCGGAATCACGTGGCCGTAGTGTATCAGAGCGGCTATTCCCGGCCAGCCAAAGCTGAGGATCGATGCTCCGCCCGCGAACGCCCGTGTATCAGAGCGGCTATTCCCGGCCAGCCAAAGCCTACCGGCGGCGTTGGCCACTCCGGGGAAGAGTGTATCAGAGCGGCTATTCCCGGCCAGCCAAAGCAATGACGGCGCAATGCAAATATTGCGGTTGAGTGTATCAGAGCGGCTATTCCCGGCCAGCCAAAGCCCACCGGGTTCTCGATCTGCACGTCGCCGCAGTGTATCAGAGCGGCTATTCCCGGCCAGCCAAAGCGAGGGACTACGCTCACGCGCATCGGCGCGGAGTGTATCAGAGCGGCTATTCCCGGCCAGCCAAAGCGGCAAGCGTGCTGGGCATGTCAGTCTCCAAAGTGTATCAGAGCGGCTATTCCCGGCCAGCCAAGCAACGTCAAGCATGCTAAGTCCGGCGCTACCCAATCACCACCATAAAGCCGTACTCCTCCAAATCCCCCTCCTCCGACACGAGCGTTAGCACGTGACGGCCGGGGTCGAGTTCGCGGGCGGACATGAGGACATGCACCTTGTCCCCGTCGACATCCTCCTGCGGAACGGCAATGGTAAACCGCGACGTACCCGCGCCGGTGGCGAGGCTCACATGCTTCGCGCGCCAGTTACCGCCGGGCAAGGTCACGGCGAACACCACCTTATTCGAGTGGTCCGTCACGCGGAATACGGGCTCTTTTCCCGGACTCAGCGCCACCATCGAAACGAACTCCGCCTCCGTCGCACGCACCTTGCGGCCCACGATCTTCTTCGCGTTGGCTTCGAACATCGAAACCCAGCGCACTTCCTCGGCGCACTCGAAGCACGTGAAAAAGTGCTGTTCGAAGTCCTCGGCCTCGGCGGCGTTCATCTGTTGCAGCGCGTAACGTTCCGCCGCCCGGGACTCGATCGCTTCGAGGTGTGTCATCCCGATTCCTTTCATTCCCTTGCCCGGCCCGCCCCCGGATCCCGTTTCAAAAACTCCGCGCGGAAGCGCGATTTCGCGCGGTGCAGCAGCACCCGCAGATAGTCCTGATCGACGTCCAAGAGCCGGCAGATTTCCTCTTTCGGCACTTCCTCCAGATAAATCATTCTCAGCACGGACCGGTCCTTGGCGGGCAACGCGTCGAGAATCGTTTCCACCTGATCCCGCACCTCTTCTCCCAGCAAGGGAGCGTCCAAATCCACCCGTTCGTCGCGCGGTTCCGGGGCGTCTTCCGCCATCTGCATGTGACGGCCCTGCTTGCGGAACTCCTCGTACATCACGTTGTTGCAGACGGAATGGACGAAGGCGCCCAAGCGCTCCGGGTGATCGACGCCACGCTCGCGCACAATCTTCAGAACCCGCAGGAGCGTTTCCTGCCGGACGTCGTCGATGAGTTGGACGCTTCGCAATTTGTTGCGCAGCTTAAGAAACAACAGCTCCCCAAAGTATTTTGTGAAGTGAAGTTCGGTCTCCGTATCATGCGCGCGGAGCTTTTCGAGGTAAACGCGGTCGAACTGGGCGAAAATCAAAGGTTTTCCTACACTTCCACCCGGTCCATACGGAGAAATTCCTCAACGTTAGGGTCGCCGGAGGATTCGAGTTCATCCACCGGCCCAAAATAGATTACCCTACCGCCCGACAACATCACCACCCGGTCCGCCACTTTCCGCATCAATTCCAGGTCGTGGGTAACGACGACGCTGGTTAACCGTAACTGCTGCTTCAACTTCAGCATCAAGTCGCCGAGATGGTCGGACATGATTGGATCGACCATCGTGGTCGGCTCGTCGTAGAGGATGCACTCGGGTTGCGCCGCCAGCGCCCGGGCGATCGCCACCGCCCGTTTGTAACCGGTCGAAAGATCGGTGGGCGAAGCGTCGGCGTACTCGGCCAGATCCACCAGATCGAGTAACCCGTTGACCACGGCCATCTTATTGTCGCGGTCGTAGTCTTCGCGAGTTTCGAGCGAAAAGAGAATGTTCTCGGCGACGGTTAGCGAATCGAACAGAGCGCCGTTTTGAAACACCATCGTTACTTTCTTGCGGATTCGCCGTAACTCGTTCTCGGGAAAGTCGGTTATATCCTCATACGCCACGATCACCCGTCCCGAATCGGGTTTCAAAAACCCTAAAATGTGAGACAAGGAAACGGACTTGCCGACGCCGCTACGTCCGATAATCGCCACGGTTTCTCCCGGTGGAACGAAGAAACTCACATCGACTAAAACGGGGCGGTCGAACGTCTTATTAACGTGCTGGAACTCGATATAGTGGGCGGGCGATTCTTCGAGCGGCATCGAGTTAGGCGAACGTCGCCCATTCCTCCGGAGTATTGGCGTTGACCAGACGGTCTATGGGCAGCCGTACAATGTCGATTTCCCGCAGCGCATCCAGCACCCGGCGAAGATCGCGGTCGAGTGCATCTTGCACCAGCGGCAAAAGCTTCTTCGGCCAAACCGCGCACAGCGGGTGCATCCGCCCGTCGGGAGTCTCGGCAACCACGCAATCGCCCGGAACGGCCGCGAGGCGGGCGATTATTTCGACGGACAAGGTGGGCATGTCGCAAGCGAGGATCAGGTTGCGTTCGAAATCTGAATCGGCGAGCGCCGCCTCGATACCCGCCAGCGGGCCGCAATCCGCCCTCAAATCGGCGACAACGGGGAGACCCAGGTGGCCGTAACGGTCCGGCGAACCGACCAGCTTAGCCCTCGTTCCCAAGGCGCCGGCGATGCGGGCGGCCAAATCGAGCGCCAACGGACGGCCTCCAAAATCGAGCAGCGCCTTGTCGCGGCCCATCCGGCGGCTGGCTCCGCCGCACAAGATGTACGCTCCGCACCCCGGACCGCCTCCCTCCGCAGGCATGAAAGCAGAATATCAGATGATCGGATATAATCCATTGAAGAGACGGCCTTTTTCGACTAAGCTTGTTTCAAACAAAGTGACCGTGTTTTGTTTTATCGCGCTCGCCGGTTCCGCCGCTTCCGTGGCCGGGCCCGCCGTGCGCACCACGGTCGCTACCGACGACCGCACCGGAAGGTTGGTGCGAACGGTAACGGTCGAAGCGCGCCCCATTGAACCTCGGGCGGTCGAATCGCGCGTAGTCGAGGCGCGGGCCGTGCCGAACGCGCCCCGCACGCCGCCTTCGAAACCGGCGGTTTCGCGCGAGGCCGTCCGCTCGATCATCGCGGAAACGGCGAAGCGCCACGAGATCGATCCGCTGCTGGTGGAATCGATGGTGCAAGTCGAAAGCGGCTACGACCCGAAAGCCGTGTCGCACAAAGGCGCGCTCGGGTTGATGCAGTTGATTCCGGCGACGGCGAAACGGTTCGGTGTCGCAAATCCGTTCGACGCGCAACAGAACATCGAGGGCGGGGTTCGCTACCTCAAGTATTTGCGCGAGCTCTATAAGAACGACGACCGGCTGGCGCTGGCGGCCTACAACGCAGGAGAGGGCGCGGTTAATAAGTACGGTTGGATCCCGCCGTACCGCGAGACGCAGCGCTACGTGTACGAAGTGGGCCGGCGCTACGGCAACGCCCGCCGGATGCAGGCTCCCGCCGCTGCACTGGCCGCACCCTTGCCGAAAATCGAATCGTTCACCGACGCGGAGGGGCGAATCCATTTCCGGATGCCGTAACCGTATGCTCTACCGCCTCCCCCTGACGCTAATCTCGATTTCCGCCGGACTCGCCGCCGGGCTTCGGGGCGAGACGGTCGCCGTGAAGTCGATTCGCGCCTGGACGCAGGAGTCGGTTACGCGAGTAGTGATCGAAACGAGCGCGCCGTTCGAGTACAAACACGGACGGCTGACGAATCCGCATCGCGCCTATTTCGATCTCGCGAACTCGACGCTCGAATCGGCGGGCGGCAAGCGCTATTCCACCACCCCGGTGAACGACGCGTTGCTAACGCGAGTGCGGGCGGCGGAAACGCAACCGGGCGCGACTCGCGTGGTGTTCGATCTCGCTTCCGAATCGGCCGTCTACACGGTGGAGCGTCTTGAAAATCCGTCCCGGCTGGTGATCGAGCTTCGCGCGGCGGCAGTGGCGGTGGCGGCGAAAGTCTCCGCGCCCGCTCCACCGAAAATCACGATGGAGCAGATGCGCGAAGAGGCGAAAAAGGCCGTCGAAACGGGCCGGATCGCTCCGCCTCCCCCGAATCCGGCGGCTATACCAGCCAAGCTCGAACCGCGTGCCGCTATGCCAGTGGCGGCGCTACCGGCTTCCGCACCGGCGGCGGAACCTCCTCCCGTACCGGCGCGGCGGGCGGCGCGGTCGCTGACCAGAACGCTCGGCTTGAAGCTTGGGCGCGTGGTTCTCGACCCCGGCCACGGCGGTCACGACTATGGCACGTCGAGCGCGAACGGCCTGCACGAAAAGGATCTGGTGCTCGATGTGGCGAAGCGGCTGGGCGCGCTGATCGAAGAGCGGCTGGGCAGCGAGGTATTGTACACCCGCGATTCCGACAAGTTCGTTTCGCTCGAACGGCGCACGGAATTCGCCAACGAGCGCCGCGCCGACCTGTTCCTTTCGATCCATGCCAACTCGTCGCCCTACAAGGCGGCGGCCGGGCCCGAAACGTTTTTCCTTAATTTCACTTCCCAACGCGACGCGCTCGAAGTCGCCTCGCGCGAGAATGCGTCGTCGGGCAAGACGATCTTCGAATTGCGCGACTTGCTGCAGAAGATCGCCTTGAACGACAAACTCACCGAGTCGCGCGAATTCGCCTCGCGCGTGCAATCGTCGCTGATCGCCGCGGCCCGATCGGGAGGCGGCGCGCGCGACCGGGGCGTGAAACGTGCGCCCTTTGTGGTCCTGATTGGCGCGCAGATGCCTTCGGTACTGACCGAGATCGGCTTCTTGAGCAACGCCCGCGAGGAAGCGCTGCTTCGCAAAGCGGAGTACCGCCAGAAGCTGGCCGAAGCGATTTACAAAGGCGTGGCGCAGTACGCGGGGACACTCTCACGCTTTCAGGTGGCGCAAGGACGTTCCGGCGCGGCGACTCCCGAGTAGCTACCGGCCGGCCGTCAAGTCCTTCCAGAAAACGGTTGTGTCGCACCAGCGCCCGTCCGGGTAAAGTGCGTACTTGGGAATGACGCCCACGCGATTCCAGCCGAGCCGCGTGTACAGACGTTCCGCCGCGTCGCCCGATGCCGTGTCGAGCACGAGCAGCGTTCGCCCGGCGGCCAGCGACTGGCGCTCCACTTCGTGCATGAGCGCTTCGCCGATTCCCCGCCCGCGCGCCGATCGCTTTACCAGCAATTTCGCGATATCGGCACGGTGCGGCTGATTCGGCGGCGTGGCGGCGACGATTTGCACGGTGCCCGCGATTTCGCCATCGACGAACGCCGCAAGCAGAATACGTTCGCCGCGATCGACGCTCTCGGCCACTTTCTCGAAGAATTCGCGCGCTTCGAGCGGCCCGAACGGCGGCATGAAACTAACCGAAGCTCCGCCTTCGACGCAATCGAGAAGAACGCTCGCCAATCCGTCGAGAAACTCCCGCGCGGCGGCGGAGTCGAGCCTCCGGATTTCAGCCATACGTTTAGGGTACGCGCCGTTTAGTCGAGCGAGTATCGATACACGCAGAACACCGTGTCGCGCTCCCATCCCGATTTCTCGTAGAGCGCCTGCGCGGCGGTGTTGGTGAGTTCGGTGGATAGCACCATGCGAACGGCTCCCATGTCCCGGGCGTAGCCGGCGGCGGCGTCGATCAATGCCGCACCCACACCGCACCGGCGATTTTCGGGATCGACGAAGAGATCGTTGAGCACGACGATCTTGGCCATCGAGCCGGAGGAGAAGCTGGGATAAAGTTGCACGAACCCGATCGCCCGCCCGCCGCGAAAGGCGAGAAACACCGCCGATTCGCCGCGCACCAGGCGATCTTCGAGAAAGCGCCGCGCTCCCGAAAGATCGCCGGCTTGCCGGTAGAAACGGCGATAGGCGTCGAAAAGCGGCACGAGAATGTCGAGGTCGGCGAGCGTGGCGCGCCGGATCTCCACGGCGGCTACGCCATCGCCGCTTCGAGTTCGCAATCGAAGTTCGGCTCCACCGGCGCGGCTTCGTCGTGGCGGGTGGAGACGCGATTGCGCCCCATGCGTTTGGCGTCGTAGAGCGCCTCGTCGGCGAGCTTGATCAACGCCTCCACCGTCGTCGGCGTGCCGGGGTGATAGGTGGTGCAACCGAAACTCGCGCTAATGGGCAGCTTGAAATCGCTGGAGCCGTCCGGAGAATCGACGCCCGAAAGATGCATCGGTTCCTCGCAAACGGCGATCCGCAACCGCTCCGCCTGCTGCGCGGCGCAACCCAAATCGCAACCGGGCAGGACCAGCAGGAACTCTTCGCCGCCGTAGCGCCCCAGCGAATCGTAGCCGCGAATCGATTGCTGCATACGGCGCGCGCTTTCGCGGAGTACGGCGTCGCCCACATCGTGGCCGAACGTATCGTTGACGCTCTTGAACTTGTCGATATCGGCGAGGACGATGCCCACGGGCAGACGCTCCCGCGTGGCGCGCGCAAGCTCCGTGCGCAGGCTTTCGAGAATGCGGGACCGGTTGAACAAGTTCGTCAGCTCGTCGTACGTCGCCTGCTTAAACAACTTCTTCTGCGCCGCGAGCAGCGCGTCGTGCAGCTTTAAGATTCGTTTGCCCGCTTCGAGACGCACCTGCAATTCTTGCGGCTCAAAGGGCTTGACGATGTAGTCGTCGGCGCCCGCGCTCATACCCGCAATCAGATCTTCTTTCTGATTTTTCGACGTCAACAACAAGATGTAGGTGTATTCTTCCCGGGCCAGCGCGCGGAGCTTGGTACAGACTTCCGGGCCGGTCATCACCGGCATGACCCAATCGAGGATCGCCAACGCGGGCGCGCCGTCGCGCTCGAGCATCGCCCATGCCTCGGCGCCGTCGCAAGCGACCGCGACTTCGTAACCCCAGCGGCGCAGGGTCGCCTCGAGAAGGTGGCGGGAAACGATACTATCGTCGGCGATAAGAATTTTTTGCATGCAAGACTAAGGCTTGCCGCCCGGGCGAAGGAGCGGCGGTTTGCCCGATAGCGGCCTTATCGGTCCGCAAGATCGCGCCCTTAAGTTTATCCGAGGACGTATTGTTTTCGCACTCCCCCACGGGCCTCGGGAGGGCTAATCCGCGGGGGAACGGGAAACCCCACGCTATTCTAGGGTTAGGAGGCTGGATGCCAGCGGATCGAAATTGGGGATTGTCTCCCCAGAACATGTACGTGCCGTACGTGACGGAGCAGACGTCCCGGGGCGAAAGGGTATCGGATATCTTTTCGCGCTTGCTCAAGGAAAACATCATTTTCCTGGGAACGGAAGTGAACGATCAGGTAGCGAACCTGGTCATCGCCCAGTTGCTATTCCTGGCGGCCGAGGACCCCGAACGCGACATTTCGCTTTACATTAACTCGCCGGGCGGATCGATCACGGCGGGTTTGGCGATTCTCGACACGATGAATCTGGTGGAGCCGGATATCGTGACCTACTGCGTGGGACAGGCGGCTTCGATGGGCGCAGTGTTGCTCGCGGCCGGGGCGAAGGGAAAGCGATTTACTTTGCCCCACTCGAGGATTCTGATCCACCAGCCGTCGATACAGAGCATCGGTGGTCAAGCGACCGATATCGATATTTACGCCCGTGAAATCTTGCGTATGCGCGAGATTTTGAATGGCATTCTGGCGAACGCCACCGGTCAACCCGTTGATCGCATCGCCCGCGACGTGGAGCGCGACTACATTATGGAAGCGCAGCAAGCCGTCGATTACGGGATTGTCGACCGGATCATTTCGACGCGCGAGCTGACTAAGGTTCCTTAAGCGATCTTGGCCTCGTTCGCCGATTGACGTTCGTATTCGCCTCTACACTAGCGGGTGTTCTTCGACAGCGGTTGGACGAACTTTTTTTGCGATCCCGGCCACGCGATGCAAGGGGAAGGGATCGCGCTCTGGACCGTCCATCAGATAGTGGTGTTCCAAAGATAGTCCCGCCGCTGTCAGCCATGAACGGATACACGCCAGATTCGGAATAAACCAATTCGAGGCATTGGTGTACTTTCCGGGATAACAGGCGGTCAACGGAACATCAGAATAGGCTAGCTTTCGAACCGCATCGAGCTCCGTCCCCTCGACCCGCAAGCCATCCATGCGCTCGGCGTAATTCAACAGGCAGGCGCCTTCGAAAAGCAGAGACGCACTGTCGGCCATTACCGCCTGGATCGCCTCGAAGCCGAGGATCGGATGCTTCAAGTGATAAAACACGCCGAGGTAGCAAACCAAATCGAACCGCCCACAAACGGATTTTTCCAGGTCGTAAACACTCGTCCGAACGTACTCCACACGGGAACCTAATATTTCCTTCGCAGTCGAAAACCCGGTATGTAAGGGATCTTGAATGTCGGCGGCAATGACTTCCGCTCCCCGCCTCTCTAGCTCGAACGCCAGCGGACCGTCCCATGTTCCAATGTCAAGAGCACGCTGGCCCCGCAAGTCTTGTGGGATGTTCCAGCCATCGAGAAACGGAGCGGGATCGAAGCGGTGAACTCCCGGAGTCCGGATTCCAGGCGCGATCTCAAACTGATGATACCAAGGAACTTGGGCGATTTTTTTCCGAATTTCAATGGGATCGGCGATGGGCATCGACCAATCGTTATAGCACGCCGCTCTCAGCCGACGCTCGGCTACTTAGATCCGAGAATGAACGTCGGCGCCAGGCCCGACACGGAAGAGAAGCCGCCCACCGAACTCAACTGCGTCGAGCAGCCGTGCACGCGCCCCAGGAAGAAGTGCGGCTGCACGTCGATCGACATTTCCCGGTAATCGACGCGGCCCCAGTTGTACACCGGGAACGGAGCCGAGGTTTCGGCGACGCGCTCCTGTACGACATACGGGCTGCGGGACGCCGCCCGTAAAGCTTTTTCCCAACCCGCCGCGTCGGTATCCCAACCCCGCACGGAGGCTTGGTCGTTCGACTCGACGTTCGGTTTCAGAACCAGCTTTTCGCGATTCTTAAGGATGAAGTCGTGCAGATCGACCGTGGTATCGCCGTAGGTGGTCTTCGAAGGCGCGACCACGCGGGTCCAGGGAAGGTATTCGCGCAAGACGCGCCGCTCCGCCGTCGGGAATCCGGCCGTCACCCGCTCGTCGGTTAAGAGATCGAAGATCGCCTTCTTGCGCGCCATCTCCGTCCGGAAGCTATTCACCATGCAGACTTTGCGTTCGCGGTAGGCGCGCACCAGGGGGTGGTTGAGATCGTAACGGACCAGAAACTCCTGCAGCGCGATCCGCCGATACACCAAATCGATCGCGAAACCGCCCTTGCGGAGGACGCCGTCGCGGTACTCGAGTTGCTCCGGCGAGACGATTTCCGCCGCGAATCCCATCTTGCGGAACTGCCCCGCAAGCAGAGCAAACTCCGCCGATTCCGCGGTGGCGAACGGCTGCTTTTGCTCGACGATGGCGATGTTGGGCTGCTTCTTGCCCCCGAATTCTTTGTAGGCTTTCAGCAGCGCCTGAAGGAAGTACTTCGAACCGCCGATTTTCGCAAGCGGGTGTTTCTTGCGGAACTCCTTGACCGGAGCCGCTTCGTAGAACAACTCGCTCAAGACTTCGCCGAACGCGACGCCCGTGGGACTTTCCGCGCCATACTCGGTGACTTGGATCGAACCGTTGTGAATCTGCGTATCGAGCAGCGACGTAACGGCAATAAAGGAATATCCGGGATCGATCTGCGCCAGCATCTTTTCGGCGGGCAGTAACCCCATGCGGGATTGGAGCGCCGGATCGGACAACGCCATGCGCTTTACGCGATCAATGGCCGAATAGAGCGTTTCCGAAGCCTTTACGAGATGATCGAACTGTTTGCGGGTGAGAAAATGAGGGCGAAGAAAGGGAGATACCGGGCGGCCGCTCACCGCCAACCCCTGCGACTTCATTTTCTCGTGAAGCAATTCCGCCCATCCCAGATCGCGATATGCGTCCGATTCCAGGATTTTGTGATAACGGGCAACAGCCTCACCCAACAGCCGGATACTCATGGAAATGAACTATTCATAGTATCGCACGCGGATGAGGACGCGCGAAAGTTGGTAATTGAGTGAATCGCTGCTAACCTTTGGAAAATCATATATTTAGGAGTTTTCGATCGAATGGACTATCTTCGTCTTAGTTTCGCCATGATGGCGTACGGAACCCTTTTTGGCGACGAAGGATTGTGGACTTACAACCAGTTTCCGCGCGAAGCTGTCGCGAAAAAGTACGGCATCGCGGTGACGGACGACTTTCTAGACAAACTGCGGCTGGGATCGGTACGGTTCAATAGCGGCGGTTCGGGTTCTTTCGTCTCGGCGAACGGGTTGTTGTTCACCAATCACCACGTGGCGGCGGACTGCATCCAGAAGGTGAGCGGCCCCGGGCACGACTATCTGAAAGAGGGGTTCCGCGCGAAGACAAATGCCGAGGAAAAGGCGTGTCCCGATCTTGAAATCAATGTCTTAATGAAGATCGAAGAAGCGACGGCGCGGGTTAAGGAAGGAGTCGCGGCGAACGCGGCTCCCGCCGAAGCCAATGCCATTCGCAAGGCCAACATCGCGATGATCGAGAAGGAATGCGCGGCATCCACCGGCTTGCGGTGCGATGTTGTAACGCTCTACTCCGGCGGACGCTACGACGTCTACCAGTACAAGAAATTCACCGACGTGCGGCTGGTATTCGCGCCGGAGTTCGGCATCGCGTTTTTCGGCGGCGACCCGGATAACTTCACGTATCCGCGATTCAACCTCGATATCGCGTTTCTGCGCGCCTACGAGAACGGCAAACCGGCGTCCTCGCCCAATTTCTTGCGCTGGTCGAAAACGGGTGCGAAGGAAGGCGAACTGACGTTCGTCTCCGGGCATCCGGGGCTTACGCAGCGCTTGGCGCCGTTGAGTCAGCTGGAATTCATTCGCGACTTGCAGATGCCGATGACGTTGCGGCGTCTGGAAGGCTTGATGGCCGCGCTAACCGAATACGCGAAGCTCGGAGCGGAGCAGGAACGGCAGCGCAACGATCTGTTTTTCGGCGCCTCGAACAGCTACAAAGCGAACACCGGCTTCTTCGGAGGGTTGAACGATCCGTCGCTCATGAATCGGAAACGCGAGGAAGAGGGCAAGCTGAAAGATACGGCCCTCTCCGATCCGGCTCGAAAAGCGAAATACGGCGAAGTGTGGAACAAAGTCGCAGCCTCGTACGCCGAAGCGCGCGAGTTCTTCAAGCGCTACTACGCCTACGAAATTGCGGCCACGGGCGCGAGCGAGCTGCTCTACATCGCCCGCACCCTCGAACGCTTAGCCGCCGAGAACGCCAAACCGAACGGCGAGCGTTTACCCGAATACTCAGACGCCGCGCGCCCGCAGCTCGAGCAGGGCCTATTCACCACGGCTCCAATCTATCCCGAGATGGAAGCGGCCGTGATCGCCGAAAACTTGCGGTTCGTCGCGAAGGAATTGGGCGCGGACGACCCAGTGGTGAAGGCGCTGCTCGGCGGAAAGACGCCCCTCGAGGCCGCGCAGGCGGCGGTGAAAAGCTCGAAACTGATCGACGTCGCGGAACGCAAGCGATTGGCCGCCGATCCCGCCGCGCTGAAGTCGCTCGAGAACGACGGGCTATTGAAGTTGGTTCGAACTCTCGACGGCCCGGCGCGCGAATACCGCAAGCGCTGGGAAGATCGCGTCAAGGCGGTCGAGGCGATGGCGCTGCCTTTGCTCGCGCAGTTGCGCTATGAACTGTACGGTCCCGCCGAGTATCCCGACGCGACATTCACCTTGCGGCTGACCTATGGTCCGTCGATCGGTTACTCGGACGCCAAGGGCCGCAAGATCGCCTGGGCCACGGACTTCGCCGGCCTATACAAGCGCGCAACCGCGAAGGACCCCTACATATTGCCCGCGTCCTGGATCAAGGCTCGCCGCGCGCTTTCGCCCAGGACCCCGTTCAACTTCGTCACGACTTGCGATATTCACGGCGGCAACTCCGGCTCACCGACGGTCAACGCGAAAGGCGAAGTAGTCGGCATCGTGTTCGACGGGAACATCGAAAGTCTGCCGAACCGCTACGTCTACACAAGCGCCGCCGCGCGCAGCGTCCATGTAGCGAGCCAAGGGATCGTCGAGGCGTTACGCAAGGTCTACGGCGCCACGGAAGTTTTGTCCGAACTTGGCTATTGACTCCGTACTATAGTACGGACCGCAGACTGGGAATCGAAAGGAGGTTCCCGATGAACCAAGTATGTTGCCCGTGCGACGTTCCGGACTGCCCGCTGTGCCCGGACGGTTGCCCCAACCCTTGCCCTGGCGAGGTTGCGTAGCGTGACCATCGCGGCGGCGGCCAAAGAGGCGGGCGTCGGAGTGGAGACGATCCGCTACTACGAGCGCCGCGGACTGATACGCCGGCCTACTGCAGGGGCCGGCTATCGCCACTATCCGCCAAATACGATTCGCGAAGTCCGCTTTATTCGCGAAGCGCAGCGGCTGGGATTCACGCTGGAAGAGATCCGCGAACTGATCGCCATCGCCAACGACGACGCGGCCACTTGCGGCGACGTGTGTTCGGCTACGGACCGCAAACTAGCCGAAGTGCGGGAGCGGATCGCGCAATTGACTCGCCTTGCAAGCGAACTCGAATCGATGATCTGCTCGAAAGACTGCGCGGCGCCGCCCCGCGCTTGTAGGCTGCTCGAGACGCTGGACCGCTAAGCGCGCCCGGCTAGCGCTTGCGGAACGCGAGCAGCGCCGCGAGAGCGACACCCGCTAGCGCGTATGTACCAGGCTCGGGCACGGGCGCAAAGAAGCCGCGGATTTCGCCCGCCGTATCGAAAGTCGAGTGAATGTTGAGGTACGCTTTGCCTTCGTTCAACCCTTTCAACAAAGCCGCCGCAGCGCCCGCCGGCGTTCCCCCGTTATTGGTGACGAAGGTGCCGTTGAAGCTCGCCGCGAGCGTGTAGTCGAACGTTTGATCGTAGCTTCCCGAAGTCACGCCCGCCGGAAAACCGGGAAAGGTCGGCGTGGGAGTGGCGACACCCACATTGCCGGGAGGCGCGATGCAGCAATGAATGTGGGCGACGGTCACGGTACCCACCAAGCCGGACCAATTGGTCTGGAGCCGGTAGGTCATCGCGGTATCGTCCCAAGTCAGCAATGCCCAACCGGTTCCAGGAACGGCGTTCGGCGGATTCTCGCTCGGTCCGTCGAGGTAAGCGACGAAATCGAAGGTGGCGGCGGGCGCGAACGCCGCAAAGGCGCACAGCGCGAAAACAAGCATTAGACATTTCTTCATGTGTCCTCCTGAAGTGGTTTGAGTATTTCGCAACCCGCTTCCCGAGTCAAGAGAATATTGCGCTACAAAAACGCCGTTAGAGGAGCGTGGAGAACTTGTCGAAGAAGCGCTTGATCATCATCTTCGACGTGGTGTCGATGAGGCGGGAACCGACGGCGGCGATGGTGCCTCCTACGTTCACGTCGCCCTCGTACGTCACTTCGGTGGCCGCGTCGCCCGACGGTTTCAGAGAGATCGCGCCGGAGCCTTTCACGAAGCCGATCTTACCCTGCCCCTCGACCAGCATGACAAAGCTCGACGGTGGATTCGGTTCCGTGAGCTTCACTTTACCTTCGAACTGGCCCGACACGGCCGCGAGCGCCATCTTCATTTTCATGGCGTACTCGTCGGGGCCGATCAGGTCGAGGCTCTCGCAACCGGGAATGCACTGCGTCAAGAGCGCCGGGTCGCGCAAGGCTTCATACGCCCGTTCCATGTTCGCGGGCAGCGAATAGGTCCCTGTTAGTTTCATGCGAGCGAAGTAAGCGCCCGCTTGAGATGCACCGCGGCCAGATGCTTACGAAATTCCGCCGAGGCGTGAATGTCGGAATTCGCTTCGACATCTTCCGCTACCACCGCCGCCGCCTTATCGGGATCGGCGGCCACCGCCTCGCTTTTCTTCGCGCGGTAAGCTTTACCCGCGAGTCCCGTGACACCGATGCGGGTCGCGCCGTTCGACTTATGAACGGCGATCCCTACGAGCGCGAATCCCGACGCCGGTTGGTGCACCTTAACGTAAGCCGATTTCGCACCCGCCGCGTCAACGGGAACGACAATCTCGACAACGAGTTCGCCGGGCTGCAAATCGGAGGTGAACGTATCGACGAAGAAATCCTCGATCGCCACTTCGCGCGTACCCGCTTTCGAGGCGATCCGCACGCGAGCGCCGCAGGCAAGCAACGCCGCGGGCCAATCGGCGGCGGGATCGGCGTGCGCGATCGATCCACCGATCGTGCCCATATTGCGAACCTGCACGTCGCCGATCTGCGTGGCGGTTTGGACGAGCAGCGGGCACTTCGCCGCGAGCAGGGCCGACGACTCCAAATCGTGGTGCGTACTCATAGCGCCGATGCGAATGTTCGCACCGTCTTCCTTGATGTAACGAAGACCCGAAACACGCCCGAGATCGACCAGCTTTTCGGGAGCCGCAAGGCGCAGCTTCATCATCGGGACCAAGCTCATGCCGCCGGCGAGCGCTTTGGCGCCGTCGCCCGCCAACAACCCGAGCGCTTCGTCGAGCGTCGCCGGAGCGGCGTAATCGAATTGAGTGGGAATCATGTTAGTTCGCTCCGTTCGCGGCGCGCCAGATTTTTTCCGCCGTCAGCGGCATATCGAGATGCTTCACGCCGAGCGGCGAAAGCGCATCGACCACCGAATTGACAAGCGCCGGGGAGCAGCCGATGGTCCCCGCTTCGCCCACGCCCTTCACTCCGAGCGGGTTAACGGGCGAAGGCGTAATAGTGTGACTCGACTCGACCCACGGCATCATCGTCGCCTTCGGAATCGCGTAATCCATCAGCTCGCCGCTAACGAGCTGGGCGTTGTCGTCGTAGACGGCCTGCTCATACATCGCTTGACCCAAGCCTTGCGCGACACCGCCATGCACTTGGCCATCGACCAACAGCGGGTTCAGAATATTGCCGCAGTCGTCGACGCAAACGTAGCGCTTGATGTCGATGCGCCCGGTCTCCTTATCCACCTCGGTCAGTACGATGTGCGCGCCGAAGGGGAACGCGAAGTTCGGTGGCTCCCAGAAGTAGGTGGCCGTCATGCCGGGAGTTTCGCCCGGCGGCAGCTTCATCGCGCGATAGGCGGCTCCGGCGCATTGGGCGAGCGTGACACTCTTGCCGGTGTTGGGATCGATGCACTGGCCATCGACATACTCCACTTCGTTGGCCTTGAGCAAGAGCGCACCGAACTTTTTGATCTTTTCCTTCAACTGCTGGATCGCGTAGTAGAGAGCCGGTCCGCCGACAGCCGTGCCGCGGCTGCCGAACGTTCCGATGCCGTAGGGAATTTTCGCCGTATCGCCGCGACCGACGATCACATCGTCGATGGGAATGCCGAGTTCGTCGGCGGCGAGTTGGGCGAACGTCGTCTCTTCGCCCTGCCCGTGATGGCACGATCCGGTGTAGACGGTGACCTTGCCGGTGGGATCGACATCGACCTGCGCGCTTTCCCAACCGCCGGCCGGAGTGGCGGGCGACGGTCCGAACGCGCAGATTTCACCGTAGGTCGAGATGCCCAGACCGACCAATTTGCCTTGCTTGCGAGCCTCGTCCTGCTCGCGGCGGAACTTCATGTAATCGACGATCTCCATCGCTTTGCGCAGCGGCAGAGCGTAGTCGCCCGAATCGTATTGCAGGCCCGTCGCGGTGTTAAACGGAAACTCCTCCGGCGCGGGGAAGTTCTTGAGTCGAATCTCCGCCGGATCCATCTTGAGTTCCGCCGCCAGCATGTCAACAATGCGCTCGATTCCATGCGTAGCCTCGGGCCGTCCCGCACCGCGATAGGCGTCCGTCGGCACGGTGTTGGTGAACACCCCGACGATCTCCGCTTTCACGTTCTGGAACTTGTAAAGACCGGGCAGCATGAGCACGCTGAGCGTGGGAATCGCGGGCGTGAGTAGTTGGTGATACGAACCCAGGTCTTGAATGATCTTGACCTTTAGCCCGGTGATCGTGCCGTCCTTTTTAGCGGCGATCTCGTAGTAATCGACGTGGCCGCGGCCGTGAATCGTCGTGGTGTAGTTTTCGCGCCGCGACTCGATCCACTTCACCGGCTTGCCGAGCTTGCGCGCGACAAAACCCATCAGCGCCTCTTCGGCGTAGACGTTCAGCTTCGATCCGAATCCGCCGCCCACTTCCGGCGCGACCACGCGAAGCTTGTTTTCCGGCTGTCCGAGCATCAGTCCGACGAGCGTCCGCAACAAGTGCGGAATCTGCGTGGACGAGTAAATCGTCATCGATTGATCGCCGATGTTGTAGTCGGCGACAACGCCCCGCGTCTCCATCGCGGTCGGGATCAAGCGTTGGGACGTGATGCGCTGCTTGACGACCACTTCCGCCTCGGCGAACGCTTTGTCCGCGTCGCCGCCCGCCTGGTGATAGGTGAACGCCGTGTTGTCGGGCCACTCGGGATGCACGGCAGGCGCGCCAGGAGCGAGAGCTTTTTCGGGATCGGCGACGGCGTCGAGCGGCTCGAAATCGATCTCGATCAAATCGACGGCGTCCCGCGCGATGTAGCGGTCCGTGGCGACGACGACCGCGATCGGATGGCCGACGAAGTACACGCGGTCCTGCGCCAGGATGTGGTGATGCGGCACGCGGAGGCCGGGCAACGAGGCTCCGCAAGGCACCGGTCCGACGTCCTTCACGTCTGCGCCGGTGTAGACGGCAACCACTCCAGGATGTTTCGACGCAGCGGCGATGTCGATGCTCTTGATCCTCGCCGCACCATATGGGCTGCGAAGAATCGCGGCATGGTGCATGCCGGGGAGCTTCAGATCGTCCACGTAAGTCGCGGTGCCGGTAATCAGGCGCGGGTCTTCGCGACGGCGGATGCGCTTGCCGACCAGCGGCTCGCGCGTTTTCGTGCGAGTAATCGGAGGAGCGGTTGTGGTGGCCATGGTTTCTCCTATTTCGCGAGCGCGGTGGCGGCCGATTTCGCGGCGTTGACGATGTGCTGATAGCCGGTGCAGCGGCAGAGATTGCCTTCGATCCCGTGCCGGATTTCGTCTTCCGAGGGATTCGGATTCCGGTCAAGCAGTTGCTTAACGGCCATGATCATGCCCGGCGTACAGAACCCGCATTGCAGTCCGTGTTCATTCCAAAAGGCTTCTTGAACGGCGTGTAGTTGGCCGGCGGGCGCGAGTCCTTCGATGGTGACCACATCGCGACCATTCGCCTGCGCGGCGAACATCGCGCAACTCTTCACCGCTTGCCCGTCGAGCATCACCGTACACGCCCCGCAAAGAGACGTTTCGCAACCGATGTGCGGGCCGGTAAGCCCGGCGGTTTCGCGTAGGTAGTGGATCAACAGCAGCCGCGGTTCGACGTCGTCAGTCCGGCTTTTTCCGTTCACGGTCAGGGTGATTTTCATGGCAAGGCGCTCGCGGAAGAGGAGTATATCATTCGCGCATGGATCGATAGAATGAAGGCATGCCGGACGCCGCGCAACTGCTCGCCGCCGCCCAGGAGAAGTTTCCTGGGTTGGTGGAAGACATCGCGATTCGTGAAGACGAGGACCATATGGGGACTCCTTCGCTGTTCATCGACGTCATCGTCCCCAATGAAGCGACGGAGCACATTCCGGAGCTCATACAGTTGTGGCATTTTCTCGGAAAACAGGCCGCAGACGACGTTCGGTTCGCATATGTTGAGTTCGACACGCGCAAGACGAACTGATGGAGTTCCATCGCCAGCTACTCGAAGTAGCGCTGAAGCTGCTCAACTCTAACGGGAACGAACCTTCGGCCGAAGCATCCCTTCGCCGCTCTATTTCAACCTCGTACTACGCACTGTTCCACTTTTTGGTGGACTCGAGCGTAAAGCGCTTCGCCAAACACGAAGGGTTACGAGATCGACTGAAACGCTGCTTCGATCACGGGGATATGAAACTGGCATCGGACGCTTTCTCGAAGTCGACGGAAAGAGCGAAAGCACTTGTATTGGGCCCGATTCCCCAAGAGGTGGAGTTTATCGCGGAGGCTTTTGTGGAGCTCCAAAAGGAACGGCATTTCGCGGACTATGACGCATCTTGGACGCCCGAGAACCTACCGCTCAAAGCTTCGGTTTGCGCTGCAATGGTGAAGGAAGCATTTCGTGCTTGGGCTAGGATCCAAGACCATCCCGCCGCCGAGGCGTACCTAATCGCCCTGCTGACCTGGAACAAAATCGGCAAGCGCTAAGTCGGACCGCGCACAACGCTTCGCTGTGCGCTTGCTAAACCCGCAACTCGTAGCCCTTCGCGCGCAATTTCTCAATCCTCCGACTACGCTCCGCAGCCACTTCCTCGCCGGTCAAGGTACGGTCGGCGGCGGAAAGCGTAACGCGGAACAGCAAGCTGCGTCGGCCATCGGTGAGGCGATAGTCCTCGACGAACTCCGCGCCGGGCAGGTCGCGCGCGACGTCGCCCACTAAAGCGCGAGAGTCCACTACCACGGCCAAATCAAACGAACTCGATGGGAAGCGGTTAACGGGCGTATACTGCGGCGCAGCCTCTCGGGCAACTAGCTCAACGTCGAGCACCGCCGCGCGCCCCGCTTCGACGAATGAAGGATGAAACTCGAATAGCCTACCGGCGCCCGTGACTTCGACGACGCGGGCCGGATGCTCATAGACACGCGGCACAGCGGGTGCGAAACGAACATCGGCAATCAGCATCGCCGCGACGCGCTTCAGTTCGGCGAGCGCTGCGACTCCGTCGCCTTTCGAATAAATCGCGACAGCTAGGCGTGGAACTTCCCGGTCGCGGTAGAGCGCCCGCCCGATCTCGAAAATCCGAAACTCCTCGAAGTGCTTGCGATTCTCCTCGACGTTGCGATGGATGCCCGGGACCAGCGACGTGCGCAGCAGCGCTTGATCTTCGGAAATCGGATTCACGACGCGGACCAGCTCCGCCGGATCGAGACCGAATCGCGCCGCCGCCGCATCGCTCAAAAACGAATAGTTCTGTACTTCGTCGAAACCGTTAGCGGTCAGCAGCCGCCGAACTTGGTTGTGATACGCGCGCTCCCGATTGATCGACGGCGGACGGACCGCCATCATCGGCGGCGCGGGATCGATCGAGCGATAACCGATCATGCGGCCCACTTCCTCGACCAGGTCCGCGTTCATCGAAACGTCTTTCGTCGCGCGCCAGGAAGGGACGGCGACGCGTAACGAACGCGAGAGCTCCGCGACGCCGAAGCCAAGCGCGCGAAAGATGCGGACAACTTCGCTCGACCCGATGGGGCGGCCGAGCTTGCGCGCTAGCCAACCCAGGTCCAGATCGATGGGCGGGACGGCCTGTGCGGGACCGCGCACGTCGGCGAGTCCACCGACCAACTTCGCTTCGGGGCACAACTCGCGCATCAGGGCGATGGCGCGAGCGAGTCCTCGCACCGTGTTTTCGGGATCGAGCGCTTTCTCGAAACGCATGGACGCGTCGGTGCGCAGTTTCAACCTCACCGAAGTCTTGCGGATCGACGCGGCGTTCCAATTCGCGGCTTCGAAAATCACGCGCGTGGTCGAATCGGAAATCGCGGATGAGGCGCCGCCAATGACACCTGCGACGGCCAATGCACCTTCGCGCCCCGCGACGGCGATTGTCGATGGATCGAGTTCGTAGGTTTCGCCGTTCAACGCCTCGACGCGCTCGCCCACCCGTGCGGCGCGAGCCGTCAGAGACCGTCCCGGAACCTTGTCCGCGTCGAAGGCGTGCATCGGCTGCGGCAACTCGGCGAGGACGTAATTGGTGATATCGACGATGTTGTTGATCGGATTCAGACCGACCGCTTCTAGCCGGTCCGCCAGCCACTTCGGCGATGGAGCGATGCGGACGTTCTCGAACGCGATGGCGCTGAAGCGCGGGCAAAGCGCGTAGTCCTCGACCGTGACGTTGACGCCCGGCGCGCCGGTAGGCAGTAGAGATAAATCCGCCGGTTCGAGCAACTCCGCGCCGGCGATCGCCGCCACTTCACGAGCCATCCCGTGATGGCCCCACAAATCGGGCCGGTGGGTGAGGCTCTTATTGTCGATCTCGATGACAGAATCATCGCCGTGCGCTTCGACGCCGTCGCATTCGGCGGTCTTCATCGTGATTTGGCGGCCCAGTTCCGGACCGTCCATCGCAAGCGCGGGCACGAACTCTTTCAACCACCGGTAGGAGAACTTCATGCGAACTGCCTC
>JANRJS010000020.1:0-38074 GCA_033763835.1 Bryobacteraceae bacterium
CGCGCCCGACGGCGCGAAGCTTTCGAAGCGCAAACACGGGCCCGTCGTAAGTGTGACCACTTATCGCGACGCGGGATTTCTTTCCCACGCTTACATAAACTTCCTGTGCCTTCTCGGATGGAACCCGAAGGACAACCGCGAACAGATGTCGCGTGAGGAACTCATCGCCGCGTTTAGCTTCGACGGCATCAATCGCGCGAACGCGACGGTGAATTTCTCGGACGCCGACCCGATCGACCCGAAAGCGATGTGGTTGAACTCGCAGCATCTGCGGACAATGCCGGTGGCGGAGTTGACACCGCTGGTACGCGCGGAGTTGGAGCGCGCGGGCATCGCCATACCGCCAGATGAGGCTCGCTTCGCCGCCACCGTCGATTTGATCCGCTCGCGCTATTTAACGCTGCTCGATTTCCCCGAAAAAGGCCGCGCGTACTTCGCGGACGATTTCCCAATGCACCCGGATGCGCTGGCGAGGCTCGATGCGCCGGGAGCGCGTGAGCTGTGCCGCGAGTTGTCGAAACGGCTGGGGGAATTGCCCGAGTTCACGGAGGCGAGCGTGGAAGCCGCATTACGCGCCTTATGCGACGAGCGGGGAGTGAAGGCCGGCGTGCTGATCAACGCATCGCGCGCGGCGCTGACGGGGCAAGCGGTGGGTCCTAGCGCGTTCGCGTTGTTTCTGGCGATCGGGCGGGAGCGGGCCATCGCGAGGCTGGCGCAAGTATGAGTCTCATTGCCGGATTCGGGGGCGCCCCGCACGATACGGCCTGGGCCGTTCTACGTGACGGGCGATTGGCGGCGGCGGTCGAAGAAAAGAAAGTTGGCGCGCGCGGAGCCTTGTCCCATTGCCTTTCGCTCGCGAAAGCTTCGCCGGAAGACGTTGCGATCATCGCCGTCGCGCGGCCCGTCGCCCCGGAACGAATCGCCGCCTTGCGCGCCGAATTGCCGAACGCGCGCGTGCGTTTGTTCAGCCACCACGCGGCGCACGCGGCGTCGGCTTATTTCGCCTCCGGGTTTTCGGAAGCCACTGCGCTGGTGATGGACTCCGGCGGCGACCTGACCACCGCCACCCGCTGGACGGCGGCGGGATCGAGCTTGACGCTCGACAAAGAACAGCAGTCGCCCGATTCGGTGGCCGAACTTTACAGCCGCGTGGCCCAGTTTCTCGGTTTCCAGGCGCGCGAAGACGAGCACAAAGTGCAGTGGATGTCGGCGGCGGGGCAGCCTAAGTTGGCGGCGCTCTTCCGCGCGATTCTCGGGGAGCCGTGGGGCACTGTCGATCGGGGTTACTACTCCGACGACCGGCAATCGCCCGGACGTTTCGGCGAAAAGTTCGCGCAAGCGTTAGCGGGCGCGAGCCCACCCGATGTCGCGGCGAGCTTGCAAGCGGCGGTGGCCGGACTCGCGATGGAGATGGCGGGAGAAGGCGAGAATCTGTGTCTCGCGGGCGGCTTGTTCTTCAACGCTTTGCTCGTTCGCGCTTTCGAAACGAATGGCCGCTGGAGGAACGTGTTTGTCCAGCCCGCCGCGGGCAACGCCGGAACGGCGATCGGCGCGGCGTATCTGGCACAGGCGGCGGCAGGCGGGCCGTGCGAACCGCTCTCGACGCTCGCGCTAGGGCCGAGCTACGCGGCGGAGGAGGTCAAGCGGGTCATCGAGAATTGCAAGTTGCGATTCCGCTACCTGCTGACCACGGAAGAGTTGCTGGCGGCGGCGCTGAAACTGCTGGCCGAAAACAAGATCGTCGCTTGGATGCAAGGGCCGATGGAGTTCGGGCCGCGCGCGCTGGGTCACCGCAGTATCCTCGCCTCGCCGCTTGACCCCTATTCGAGCGAGAACCTGAACGTCTACATCAAGCGGCGGGAAAGTTTCCGAAAGTTCGCCGCCGCCGTACCCGCCGAACGCGCCGGAGAGTTTTTCGACGTTGGTCCGAATGCACGCTTTCTTTCGACCGTTGGGGAAGTGCGCGCGGAGTATCGCAAGACTTTTGAGGCGGCGCTGCTGGGCGGAGGCATGATTCGCGTGCATGCGGTGGAACGCGAGGCGAATCCCCTGTTTCACCGTTTGCTGGTCGAGTTCGGCCGGGAGACGGGACTCCCCGTTCTCTACAACACATCGTTTAACTTGTTCGGCGATCCGCTGGTCTGCACGCCGCGCGACGCCGTGCGAAGCTTCTACTCGTCTGGGATAGACTCACTGGTGCTCGGCAGCTTCATTCTGGAGAAATAGATGGAACGGAAACCGCAAACGTTCGCGAATCACGGCAAGTACGATCCCGTGTTCCACTTCGTGTTGTCGCCGCTCGCGCTCGTGTTGTTTATCGGAGCGACGGCGGCGGCGGTGAACGAGGGGACGGGCTACGCGTGGTGGCGGGCGGGCGTCGGGTTCGTGCTGTTCCTCGGGTTGTTCAAGATGCGGCTTTATTCCCTCAAGGTCCAGGATCGGGTGATCCGGCTCGAAGAACGGCTGCGGCTTGCGCAGGTTTTGCCCGACCGCTTACGATCGCGAATCGGAGAGTTGACCGAAGGGCAGTTGATCGCGCTACGCTTCGCTTCCGACGCCGAATTGCCCGCGTTGGTCGACAAGGCGCTGGCGGAAAAGACCGCTCCAACCGACATCAAGAAATCGATCGCGAACTGGCGTCCCGACTACTACCGTGTCTAGACTCGCAATCCTTACGATCGCCGCGCTCCTGGCCGGATGCTCCAACGCGCCGAAGGAACCAACCGCCGCCGAAGCGCCAAAGCCCGCGAAGAAGTATCCGGCGCCAGTGGATGAGACGATGCGCTTCCCGGCGAAAAACCGCGTGAGCGTGAGGATCGATCCGGAGCATACCTTGGGTAAGGATCTTTTGCCGCCAGGCAACGTCGCCGAGTACAAAGACGGCGCGGTCACGTGGCGGCTCTTCCTCGTAAAGACCGCGAGCGGCGAAGCGGCGGCGTTGCTGCTCTTCGACTTGAAGTCCACATTCGCCAGTTTCAAATTCGTACCGCATTTCGGCGGCTATTACGGTCTCGACGGGCTCACGCCGGTGTTCGCGTTCCAGAAGGGACCGTACCTCGCGGGCGTCGTAGGCTTGCTCGAAAAGGACGCGGATATGATCGCTCGCGACTTTGCCGCGCGGCTCAACTAGCCGCGGTGAGCGAACTCACGCCGCTCTTGCGCGCGGAGATCGAACGCGGCGGTCCCATTTCCTTCGAGCGCTTCATGGAGCGAGCGCTTTACCATCCCGAGTTCGGCTATTACCGCCGCCCGCGCGATCCGTTCGGACGTAGCGGCGACTTCTTTACGGCGGCGCAGTTTCCCGCCTTCGGCATCTTGTCGCGCGAGTGGATCGAGCGGCGTACGCCACATCGAACCTCGATCGATTGGGGCGCGGGGCGCGCGGAACTTCGCGCTGCCTTCGAGGGTTGGGACTACCGCGCGGTGGAGTTCGGCGATCCCGCGCCCGAGCCGGTCGACGGTGCGATCGTCGCCAACGAACTGTTCGATGCGTTGCCTTGCCGCGCGTATCGCGATGGCATCGAAGCGTTGGTCGATTGGAGCGGCGAGCGTTTCGTTTGGACGGCGGAGCCGAACACTGAGGAATGTTCGCGCATCGCACCGGCGCTCGACGAATTCGCGCGCGTGTTGCGCAGCGGCTTCGCGTTGATCTTCGACTACGGCTACGCCGAGCGGGAGTACGCCCTTCGCTTTCCGCGTGGATCGCTGATGAGCTATCGCCGGCATCGCGCGGAGGAGGATGTTCTCGATGCGCCGGGTACGCGCGACATAACCGCGCACGTGAATTTCGACGCGCTCGAACGGGAAGCCCGGCTTCGTGGATTCACGGTCGCGTTTCGCGGACCGATGCGCGCATTGCTGATGCAGGCGGGCGAAGAGGCGGTGGCGCGGGCGGCGGCGATCGACGTGGGAGGCCTGAAAACATTGCTCTTCGGCATCGGCGAGGAGTTTCTCGCGTTGGCGCTCGAGAAGAAAAGGGACCCGTAAAAATCGAGCGGCCCCGGTTGCCCGGGGCCGCGTTGTGGTTGAAATTGAGGCTGCGGTTCTTACTTCTTCTTCTTGGCGGGCGCCTTCTTCGCAGGAGCCTTTTTAGCAGCCTTCTTGGTCGCGTTCTTCATTGATCGATTCTCCCTAACATCTAAAATTTGCGATCCCGTAAGACCGCAGTGTGATCCAGATATAAAGTCTTTCGGACCTAAAGTCAAGAAAAAAATGCTCGACGGGCTCGCGCGGGGCTCGAATCGAATAAAACATTTCGAACTAAAATTGTTGTATGCGAAATCGCGCCGTTTTCGCCGCCGCCGTTTTGGCTTCGATCGCGATGGGTTGCGGAAGAAAGCCGGCGCGAGCCACGCTTCCGCCGCCGCTAAAGACCGTCGCGAAAGGCTGGACCGAAGACGGCATTGCAAGCTGGTACGGCCATCCTTATCACGGGCGCAAAGCGGCGAACGGCGAGACCTACGACATGAACAAGATGACCGCCGCGCACAAAACGTTGCCCTTCGGCGTGTGGGTGGAAGTGCGCAACAAGCGGAACTCGCGCAAAGTAGAGGTGCGCATCACCGACCGCGGTCCGTTTGTCGAAGGGCGCATCGTAGATCTCTCTCGCGCGGCGGCGGAAAAGATCGATCTCATCCGTCCCGGCACCGCGCCGGTGCGGATCCGCGTAGTAAAGACTCCCTAGCGTCCGCGAAAGCTCGAAACATTTTCGCCCGTTCTCGTGATAGCCTCAGTAAGTCATGCCTCTAGGCGCCGTGGTGGGCCGAGGTAGCCGAATGCAAATCGTTCTTCGCCAAGTGGAACGATTGGGCCGATACCGTTGGCCGGTTTTGCTGCTAGGCGAAACCGGAACCGGAAAAGAGATGATCGCCCGTGCGTTGCACGAAGTCGATCCTCGCGGCCCGTTCGTCACGATCGACTGCTCGTCGATGGTCGGCTCCCTAATGGAAAGCGAGTTGTTCGGACACGCGAAGGGAGCGTTCACCGGCGCGGCCGCCCAAAAAACGGGCTTGATCGAATTGGCGAACGGAGGCACGGCCTTCTTCGACGAGATCGGCGAGTTGCCTCTCGACTTGCAATCGAAACTGCTGCGCGTCTTGCAGGAGAAAGAATTCCGGCCCGTGGGGGCGTTGAGCAACCGGCGAAGCGACTTCCGCGTGATCGCCGCCACCAATCGCGACTTGCAACGCGAGGTGGAAAAAGGATCGTTCCGGCGCGATCTTTATTACCGGCTGAACGTCGTCACGCTACGCCTGCCTCCGTTGCGGGAACGGATCGAGGACTTACCCGCATTAGTGGAGCATTTCCTCGAGCGTTACGGTAAAGGTCACACGATGTCGGCGGAAGTGATGGAGCCGCTCAACGCGTACCCTTGGCCGGGCAATGTGCGCGAGCTTGAAAACTGCGTCAAGCACATGGTGACGGTGAACTCGGGTCCGGTGCTTCATACCGCGGACTTGCCTTCCACGATGCAGAACTACCTGGTGAGCCAGACGGCAAGAGCCGGAGCGCATGCGGCGGGAGCGGGCGGCGGCGTGGTGGTCCCGATGGACCGGCATTGGCAGACATTATCGAACCTGCATTCGGCGGTGGCGAGCCCCAACGCCGTTCCGATTCCTCCGGGTTTCGCGTCCACGCTCGATTCGTCGCCGATCGTTCCGCTCGCCGAACTGGAACGGCGCGAGATCATGCGCGCGCTCGAGTACACGAAAGGCGACCGTGTGATGGCCGCGAATCTGTTAGGCATCGGCCGCACCACTCTCTACCGGAAGCTGCGCGAGTATAAAGTCGCGGTTTGAGCTTTCGCCGCACGGTTGGCTTCGACGCGACCTACTCGCTCGATCGCGAGCCCACCGGAGTTTCGGTTTACAGCCGCGAATCGATGCGGGCCATCGAACGGCTTGCACCCGCCGGAGAGTTCCGCCGCTACTACCGACCGCACCGTTTCGCACGAGGTCTGGCTCTCGGCGGCGCTCGCTTGCTGCTTGAATCGTTCGCGCCCCGCGTCGAGATTTTTCATGGTTTGAACCAGCGGCTGCCGCGCGCCAAGCGCGGGAAGTTCGTAGCGACGTTCCACGATCTGTTCGTGATGACGGGCGAATACTCGACACCCGAGTTTCGCGAGCGGTTCACCCGATTCTCGAGGGAGGCGGCGGAGCGCGCGGACGCGATTATCGCCGTGTCTTCGTTCACCGCCGGTCAAGTGGAAGAACTTCTTGGCGTGCCGCGATCGCGGATTCGGGTGGTGTATCACGGCGTTCATCCGCCGCCTCACGCCGCCCCGATCGCCTCCCGCGAGCCTTGGATTCTCAGTGTCGGTGCGATCCAGGACCGGAAAAACCTGGTTCGTCTGTGCGCAGCGTTTGAGCGAGTGCCCGCCGGGTGGCGATGGAAGATCGCGGGCGGCCTCGGTTACGGATCGCCGGCGATTCTCGATCGAATCGAGCGAAGTTCGCGGCGCGCGGATATCGACTTGCTCGGCTACGCCAGTGACGAACAGTTGCGCGAACTTTATTCGCGATGCTCGGTGCTGGCGTT
Organism: Bryobacteraceae bacterium; assembly: GCA_033763835.1. Taxonomy (GTDB): domain Bacteria; phylum Acidobacteriota; class Terriglobia; order Bryobacterales; family Bryobacteraceae; genus JAPKYZ01. The sequence continues at coordinate 6,538 of JANRJS010000020.1, forward strand.
TCCATCGCTTGGCGAAGGATTCGGGATACCGGTGATCGAAGCCATGGCGGCCGGGTTGCCGGTGCTGACCTCGACGGTAGGCGCGATGGCGGAAGTTGCCTGTGGCGCCGCGGTGCTCGCCGATCCGGAGAACGTGGATTCGATCGCCGAAGGACTTCTCGTTCTAATGCAGTCGCAGGAATTGCGCGAGCGGTACGCGGCGGTGGGGCGCGCCCGCGCAAAGGATCTGTCTTGGGAGAGAGCCGCTCGCGAGACGCTAGCCGTTTACGAGGGGTTGTAGCGAATTACCGCAGGGTCTTACCGTGGGTCTTCGTCGGTAGCGATCTTCAGCGCTTTGAGGAATTTATGATCCTGGCTCGTCCACTTAAAGCGGCCGGTGGAACGAAAGCCACTTGGCGCGGGAGCCTCGTCCATCGCCGGTTCGTCGTCGTCGTCTGCGTCGTCGTCTCGTTTATTGAAGCCGATCGTGGCTTCGAGAACCAGAAACACATCGTAGCCCGCGCGTTTGATATCCCCGATAGCGGAGGCGATCCGATCCGAATCCGAGAGCGATTCGTTAATCGCGTTGCCCAACTCTTGCATGAGCTCTTTCAGTCGTTCGTCCAACCGGTTCCTCTTTTCCGGACGCCACCCCAAATATAACACCAGCCGCCGAAACGGCAGGCGCAGTCGAGGCGCAACTTCTACCGGTAGAGATGTCGCGCAAGCCCCGGAGGTTGCATAGCCGGGCCTTCGCGTACAGTAAAGGTATCGGCGGTAGAACGCCGTTTCCGTAGCCATGCTCGACGCCGCCGGTAAGTTTGTGAAGACAGTCGTTCCCGGAGTGATCCGCCCGTTACGGGTGCTTTGGAACGAGATGATCGGCTTCGTGTTTCTGGTGTTCGCGATTATCGCGGGCGGCTCCGTATTCCGTACCTGGCAGACGGCGGGCGATTCGAGCGACGGCCAAGGCCGGATGTTTCTAGGCGGCCTCTTCGCCTTTGTCATGGCGTGGTGCGGTGTCGCGTCTTTTCGCCGCGCACGCAAGATCGACCGTTCGTGAAAGAACCTCTTCCCCTTCCCGGCGAGTATCCCTACACTCGCGGCATCTACCCGGAGATGTACCGCACCCGTCTGTGGACCATGCGCCAGTACGCGGGGTTCGGCACGGCCGAGGAATCGAACCGCCGCTACCGCTATCTGATTTCGCAAGGCACCGCGGGGTTAAGCGTCGCTTTCGATCTGCCCACGCAGATGGGGCTGGATTCGGATCATCCGCTCGCCATGGGCGAGGTGGGCCGGGTTGGCGTCGCGATCGCGTCGTTGGCCGACATGCGGGCGCTGTTCGACGGCATCCAGTTAGACCGGGTCTCGACGTCGATGACGATCAATTCGACGGCCGCGATCCTGCTGGCGCTCTACCGGCAGGTGGCGATCGAACAAGGGGCCGATCCAAGAAAGCTTTCGGGGACGATCCAGAACGACATCCTGAAGGAGTACATCGCGCGTGGCACGCAGATTTACCCCCCGCGTCCGGCGATGCGAATTATCACCGACCTGTTCGCGTGGGCCGGCGCGGAGATGCCGGAATGGAACACCATTTCGATTTCCGGCTACCACATCCGGGAGGCGGGATCGACGGCGGTGCAAGAAGTGGCGTTCACGTTGGCCAACGCCATCGCTTACGTGGAGGCGGCTCTCGCGGCCGGGCTCGATATCGACCGGTTCGCGCCGCGTTTGAGTTTCTTCTTCGCCGCACACAACGACTTTCTCGAAGAGATCGCCAAGTTTCGCGCCGCCCGGCGGCTCTACGCGCGGATTATGCGGGAGCGATTTGGGGCGCGCGACCCCAAGTCCTGGATGTTGCGATTCCATACGCAAACTTCGGGCGCGACACTCACCGCGCAGCAACCGGATCTCAACGTCGTGCGTGTGGCGATCCAGGCGATGGCGGCGGTCCTCGGCGGGACGCAATCGCTCCACACGAATTCCCGCGACGAGGCGCTCGGACTGCCCACCGAAGAATCGGCCCGCATCGCGCTACGGACGCAGCAGATTCTCGCCTACGAAACCGGAGTGACGGCCGTTCCCGATCCGTTGGGCGGATCGTACGTTATCGAAGAATTGACGGACCGCATCGAGGAAGAAGCGCGGGCCGCGATTGCGCAAATCGACGAGATCGGCGGAGCGCTGGTAGCCGTCGAGCGCGGCTACCTCCAAGCTCGGATTCAGGAGTCGGCCTACGCCTATCAGCGCGGAATCGAGAGCGGCGAAATCGTCGTCGTGGGCGTCAATCGCTTCCGGCAGGAAGAGGCGGCGCCGATACCCACGTTTCGCGTCGATCCCGAACTCGAACGGCGTCAGGTGCAGCGCTTGCGCGACGTCCGGGCTTCGCGCGACGCGGTCGAGTGCGAACGGCAATTGAACGCGCTCGAACACGCGGCGCGCGGATCGGACAATCTCATACCGAAGATCGTCGAGTGCGTCGCGGCGATGGCGACGGTCGGCGAGATTAGCGACCGGTTGCGAAGCGTGTTCGGCGAATACCGCGAAGCCTAGACGCGGGCCAGCAGTTCGCCCAAACCGAGCGACCAGCCGGGAAGCAGGGGTGTCTCGATCCGGTCTTGCGGGCCCAGATCGCGCACTCCCGCGCTCGAATAGATTTCCATCGCCGGGATATCGGGGTACAGGACCCAGACTTCGCGGACGCCGGAGCCGCGATAGATGGCGATCTTGCGGCGCAACCGGCCGGCGTTGTCGGAAGGCGACACGATCTCGATCGCGATTTCGGGGACGGCGCGCATGGGGACTCGGCTCGGGTCCGAGGCGTTCCAAGTGGCATGCGAGAGTAACGCAAGGTCCGGACGCAAGCGTTGATCGTCGGCGAGCAGGAAGTCCGTCTCGTAGACGACATGACCCCAATCGAGCCTATCCACCGGCTCCCTTAAAAAAACGATCAGGTTGGCACCGAGATTATTGTGTTTGGCGGCGGCGCTCATCAGCTCGTGGATCTCCCCGTCGATCACCTCGAAATCGCGCTCCTCGGCGTCCAGTTGCGCGATCATCGCCGGGTCGACAAGCGTCGAGAGGCTCATGAGCGGATTATAGCGCCGCTTAGAATACGAACCGCGCGCCGAACTGCATGTTGCGCGGCTGGCTAAGAGTGCCGTTGAACGTGCCGAAGTTCGCGTTCTGGATATTCTGCTCGTTCGCGCCGAGCGTGAACACCGGGTGATTGAACGCGTTTTGCGCTTCCAGGCGAATCTGCAGGAAGCTGCGCTCCGTAAACCGGAAGTCCTTCATTACGGCGAGATCGGTGACGTTAAATCGCGGCTGGCGCATGTTGGGCAATACGTGCGGAACGGTACCGATGCCATAACGATTGGTGATCGCGAAGGCGTTGCGATTGATATAGCGGCCCTTGGCCTGGGCCGGGAAGCCGACCGCGTCGCGCACACTCGATGTACCCGCGAAGTAGTCGCCGGTGAGGGTCGGGCGCAATCTGCCCCAACCCTGACCGCCCGTGTAATTGTCGTTCTGAATAATCTGCAGCGGATAGCCGGATTGAATGGTGGTGAATCCACTCACCGCCCATCCTCCAACGACTTTCTCGGCGACCTTCTGTCCCACGCCTGACGGCGCGCCAAACCATTTTCGGCCCTTGCCGATCGGTATGTCGTAGAGATACGTCACGACGAGTTTTTGCGGAATATCTTGGATGCTTAATCCGCGAATGTCGGAAAATGTTTTGCCGTCTTGCGGCAGCGGATACTGGCTGCCCGTTTTCGCCGCCGTGTCTTCTAGCAGCTTCGAGACGGTGTAGGAAACCAGCAAGCTCAACCCGCTCGCGTAGCGGCGCTCGGCGCGAAAGTACCCGGCGGTGTAGATCGAGTTTCCGGTAGAGCGTTGCAGTATCCGGTTGTCGCCCACCAAATGCGGTTGCGGGCGCAGTAAGTATTTGTAAGCGATGGTGGGGCGCGTGAGAATGGTGCCGTTCTCCGCGTTGCCGGCGCCCGCGAACGGATTGTTCACCACTCGCTCCATATCCGCGCCGAGAGATAGGAATCGCTGGTCCAGCGGATTTACCCACGGGTTGCCACCGACATACAAGTGAACGCCGCGATTGCCGATGAACGTCGCCTCGAACACCCACTTCCCGATTTGTTGTTGCAGGCCGAAGTTGTAGCTGATCTCATAAGACGGTCGCTGGTCGTACTGATACGCGAAAAGCCCGTTGCCTTGGTAGCGCCGAACAATTTCGGCCGGATCGTTGGTCGCGAACTGCAGTCCGGCGTTGTTGGGGAATGGATTCGAGAGTGTCGCCGCCACCGTGCGTCCGTTGTCGGGAGTAATCAGCGCATCGCCGCGAGTGCGGAAGAAACGCTGGATCGACAGCGAATCGGAACCCGACGCGTTGCCTGTGTAGCCGGAATAGAGGATGCCCGCGCCCGTGCGAAGCACCAGCTTGTCGGTGATCTTATAGGCGAGTCCAAGGCGCGGGCCAAAGTTCGAGAAAACGGAATTTGTGTTGCCTCGTCCGGGGAATTGTTGAGTTCCCGTAAGCCCCACGCCGCCCACGAACGGTCCGCTCACGTTGGGGACCGGAGAACCGGCGGGCAACTGCCCAGTACCGATCACCTCCGTCGCAAAGTTATAGCCCGAACGCGCGCGGTAGCCGTTGTCTGCGTTGTGATCGACGATTGCGAGCCGGTCGAAGCGCTCGGTCATCGGCGCCTCGTACTCCCAGCGCAGGCCGAGATTCAAAGTGAGCTTTGGCGACACCTTGTAATCGTCCTGAACGTAGAAGGCGTGATTGCGGAAGCTCACCGACCAGCCGAGTTGGCCCGAGTCGAACGAGAAGTTGTTGGGCGTGCCCAGTAAGAACGACGCGAAGCCGGAACCTTGTTGCGCGAACGGCGCTTGCTGATTGAGCCCCGTCCAGGCGCCGTCGAAGCTCGCTCCGCCCGAGGGCGATCCCGGCTCGATATTGTTCAGGAACACGGGCCGGATTTCATAGCCCGCTTTCAGCGTGTGCTTCGACCAGATTTTCGTCGCCGAGAACGAACCGAAGAAGTAGCGCTCCCGCAGCCAAGTGGTGCCGAAATTGACGCCCAACCCGGCTACGCGCTCAAAGTTCATAAGCGGGACGAAGCGGGGGTCGAGTTCGCGGCGCGCGTTGGCGGCGAAGGGAATCTGGGTCGGGTCGAAACCCTCGAAAACCGGAAAATAGGTGAAGTCGCGTGGAGCCGCCCCGAACTGGGCGGCAAAGATTAGCGTGGGCGCCGGAGTCCAATTCCAGTTCACGGTGGAACCGGTCTCCGTCTGCCAAGACGGGCGAACGCCGGAAGTCGCCGGACCCGCCCAGTAATTCGGGTTCGACGTACTGTCGTTGCGGGTCAGCCGCACGTACAGCCGCATCGCGGATCCAAAATTCTGATCGAATCGCAGCGTGAAGTTATTGCGGCTGGAACTGCTGGAGTTCACACCCTCGAAGTTGTTAAGGAGCGTAATCGGATCGGGCGTGCGGTTGGGCAGCGGCCAAAGCGAAAGCATGTAGCGCGCGGCGGGATCGAAGCGGGTCTCGGGAATCCGGTTACCCGCGAAGGGCCGCCGCGAGTTCGTCGCCGCGTCGTAAGTGAGCGGATCGTAAATCGTCACGCGCGCCCCCGCGCTGTTCACCGTTTGCGAAAAATCGCCCGCTCGTTCGAGCGCCGTGGGCATCGTCGCGAATCGCAAGCTGCCCGCGTCGCTGCGGCGCTCGCCATCGTAGTTAAAGAAGAAGAACGTCTTGTTGCGCCCGTCGTACAGCTTGGGGATTCGCACCGGACCCCCGAGCGTCCCGCCGAATTGATGCAGCGAGAACTGCCCGATCGGCGAGTTGCGCCGGTTGGCGTCCCAACTGTTGGCGTTGAATATGTCGTCGCGCGCGAAATCGTAGAGCGATCCGTGCCACTCGTTGGTCCCCGCGCGCGTTTGCACGTTAATCGCTCCGCCCGACAGCCGGCCGTACTCGGCGGAGAGATTATTGGTCTCGACCTTGAACTCCTGAATGGCGTCGATCGAGGGCAGCGCCGTAGCGCGAGCGTCGCCGGCCGCCGAAGTGGGGGAACCGTCGACGTAGAACTCGACCAGCCGGGTGCGCCCGCCTCCCAACCGCAGATCGCCAAGATCGGAATTGACGCCTCCGACGCCGGGCGCGAGTTGAACCAACCGCAGTGTGTTCCGGCCCGGCAAAGGCAACTCGAGAATTTTCTGCGAATCGATCACTTGGCCGATGTTCGCGTTGGTGGTGGTCAGCAGCGGAGAGTCGGCCCGCACTTCGACGCTTTCGGTAACGGCGCCGACTTCGAGTTTCACGTCCAGACCCAACTTCTCGCCTACTTGCAGCACGATTCCGGGCCGCTCGACTTTCTTGAACCCGGCAGCTTCGGCGCTTAGCCGGTAGCTTCCCGTTTGCAGCGGTACGAATACGTATGCGCCGGACGCGGCCGTCGTTTGCCGAAGCACGACACCCGTGCCGTCGTTCGTCAACTGGATAGTGGCTCCGGCCACCGCCGCGCCCGAGGAATCGGTTACCGTGCCGGAAATCGAGCCGACATTGACCTGAGCGAGACCCCAGGAACATAACGTCAGATATAGACCCATGAACCGTTTCATATATGGAGAAACTCCTTTGGCGGGAACTGTATCACCTTCTCACCGGACTGGCAAGGGGTGCCGCGCCGTTAGGCGCGAGCGGCGCGCAGGCAGGCGACGCAAAGCCCAAACAGGATGACGTCGTGGCCCAGCAGCCGGAATCCGGGCGGGGTCATCTTCTTCAGATTGTCTACGCAGCCTTCCAACTCATACACCTTGCCGCAATCGCGGCAATGGAAGTGATGGTGATGATCCTTGCCCGAGAGTTCGTACCGCGGCGGTTCGCCCGGCAGTTCCACCGGCGTCAGCCAGCCTTCCTCAAGCAGCGCCTTGATCGTCCGGTACACAGTGGCGATGCCCAGCCCGGCGAGCAGCGGCTTCGCCGCCTCCAGCACCTCCGGCGCGCCCAACGGGCGGTTAGTGTCCTCGAAAACCTTACGGATTACCGTCCGCTGGCGGGTGTTGCGAATCATCGGCGATTTCACGAAATTTCTAGTCCCGGCCTTCCGCCTTCATTGTGCCCCGATCCGGCAGCGCCAGCGAGAGGGCCACAAACACCGCCAGCGTCGATCCGATAATCCCCAGCGACCATCCGATCGGCACGTGCGGCGCGTAGACTCCGTTAAACCACACCATCTTAAGTCCCACAAAGATCAGTACCAGCGCCAGCCCGTACTTCAAAAGATGGAACTTATCCATCGCTCCGGCCAGCAGAAAGTACATCGCCCGCAGGCCGAGTATCGCGAGGATATTCGACGAGAAGACGATGAGCGGCTCGTCGGTGAGGGCGAAAATCGCGGGAACGCTATCGATGGCGAACACGATATCGGTGAGTTCCAGAAACACCAGCGCGATAAACAAAGGTGTCGCGTGCCGCACTCCGCCGATGCGCTTGAAAAAGCGCTCGCCGTCGATCTGCGCGGTGACCGGCATCCAACGCCGAAGCAGGCGAATCACCGGATTGCGCTCCGGCTCGATCTTCTCCTCGCCCATGCCCAGCGCCATCTTGCCGCCGGTGTAGAGCAGCAAGGCTCCGAAGAACATCACCACCGCGTGGTAACGCATGAGGACCGCGCCGAGCGCGACGAAAATCGCGCGGAACACGAACGCACCGGCGATTCCGTAAAACAGCACGCGATGCTGGTACACCGGCGGAATCGAGAAGTAGTTGAAGACGACGACGAAGATGAAAATGTTGTCGAAGCTCAGCGCACGCTCCACCAGGTATCCCGCCGCGAATTGCAACGCGGCTTCGTGCGCCTGCGCCATTGGCAGTCGCGTAGTGGCCCAGAGGTAGAAAACATAGTTGAACGCGACGGCCAGCAAAAACCAGCCAACGGTGGCCTTCGCCGCGTCGGGCATCGAGATGGCGCGCGGCCTCCGATTAAACACGCCTAAGTCGAGCGCTAAAAGCACGGCGACGAAAGCGGTAAAGGCGAGATACGCCCACCAGTACTCGGCGATTGGAAACAAGGAAGCTTTCCCTAATCTCGCATAATCGGGTGATGCCGCCGCTCGCAGCCATCGAACCCGCCATCGCCCGATTCGCCGCTCTTCACCCTGGGAGTCAAGTCTGGATCGCCGCTCGCAACCTCGATACGGGAGCCTCCTACTCGCGCGCCGCGAATGCGCCGGTGCGTACCGCCTCGACAATCAAGCTCCCGATCTTGTGCGCCGTCTACGAGGCCGCTCATAAGGGCCGACTGAAGTTCGAGGAAACGATCGCAATGACGGCCGAGGACAAGGTTGCGGGCTCGGGCGTGATTCGCGAATTCGAGAACGGCGCGCGATTCACCATCCGCGATCTGTGTCACGTCATGATTGTCGTCAGCGACAACACCGCCACCAATCTGATTCTCGACCGCATCTCCGCGGACTATGTGAACGAATGCCTCGACCGGTGGGGCTTTCCCGTCACGAGGGCCATGCGCAAAATTCTGGGCGACGGCCGGAACTTGAAGCCGAACCCTAGCGGCCATAGCAAAGCGGGACTGGAGCCCGACAATCGCCGCTTCGGCATCGGCCGTTCGTCGAGCTTCGAAATGGTGGATCTGCTCGATAGGCTGGAGCGCGGCGCGATCGTTAGCGAAGCCGCCTCGAAGGAAATCGTGGCGACTCTCAAACGGCAACAGTACAAGGACGGAATTGGACGCAGGCTTGCCCGGGAGTTTCCGGTCGCGTCGAAATCGGGTTCGCTCGACGCTCTTAGATCGGACGTAGGCATCGTCTACACCAAGCGCGGACGTGTCGCGATCGCCATTACCGTCGACGGCATGCCGACGATCGACTATTCGGCGGATAACGCGGGCAACATTTTGATCGCCGATTTGTCGGACATCCTGGTGGCGGGTCTGATGCGCACCTAGTGCATCGTCGCCGCGATAATCCAAGCTGCGCCGAGGACGATGGCGGCGGTGACGATCGCTTGCGGCAGGTCCGCGGGGCGGGACCGGCGAAGCGCCGCTATCACCACCGCGAACACGGCGAGCGCGGCGACTGTGTAGAGCAACGCGTTTCCGAGGCTTCCAAGCACGCTCACTACAATATAGGTTCATGTCCGTAAACCCCGTTTCCTCCGGCACGGGCGACTACTACCGCATCGCCAAATTGCCGCCCTATGTCTTCGCCGTCACCAATGAAATGAAGGCGCGCCTGCGCGCGGCGGGACAAGACGTCGTCGATTTCGGCATGGGCAATCCCGACGGTCCTACGCCGAAGCCGATCGTCCAAAAAGCCATCGAGGCCATTCGCAATCCGCGCAATCACCGCTATTCGGTGTCGAAAGGCTTGCCGAACTTGCGCCTGGAAATCGCCAAACGTTATGAACGCAACTACGGTGTGACGCTCGATCCCGACAAGGAAGTCATCGCCACCATCGGAGCGAAAGACGCGTTGGCGCACTTGATGTTCGCGGTGTTGGGGCCGGGCGACGCGGTGGCAACGCCCGATCCGGCGTATCCCATCCATCAGTACGGCGTGATTATGGCGGAGGGGCACGCTTGCTTACTCCCCATGCCCACGCCCGCCGAGTTTCTGAACCGTCTCAAAGATTTGTTCGCCGCCTCGTCGCGCAAGCCCAAAATGATCCTAGTGAACTTCCCGCACAATCCGACAACGCAGTGCGTGGACATCGAGTTCTTCCGCGAAATTATTCGCTTAGCGCAAACGCACGGCACGATGGTGCTGCACGATTTCGCTTACGCCGACTTGTGTTTCGACGGCTACCGCGCTCCGAGCATTCTCGAAGTGGAGGGCGCGAAGGAGCACGCCGTCGAAATCTTCTCGATGACGAAGAGTTACAACATGGCGGGTTGGCGCGTCGGCTTCTGTTTGGGTAACGCGAAGATGATCGCCGCTTTGGCGCGCATCAAGAGCTATCTCGACTACGGAATTTTCCAACCGCTGCAAATCGCCGCCATTATTGGGTTGCGCGAATGCGAGGAAGAAACCAAGAAAATCTGCGAGCTATATCAGAAGCGCCGTGACGTGCTGGTCGAGAGTCTGAATAAGGCCGGATGGACTGTCGAGAAGCCGCGCGGATCGATGTTCCTTTGGGCGCCGGTTCCCGAACCGTTCGCTGGTATGGGCTCGCTCGATTTCGCGAAACTGCTGCTGGAGCGCGCACTGGTCGGTGTCGCGCCGGGCATTGGATTCGGGCCTTCGGGCGACAAACACGTCCGGTTCGCGCTGATCGAGAATCACCAGCGAACGCGGCAGGCGGCGCGGGCGATCAAGCATTTTTTGAAAGCGGGCCGGTAGCGGGCGCATCGCATGGCGGCTTTCGCGCACTTTCCGCCGTCGGCCGAAATTGTAAATTTACGCGACCTGCGCCCGGAGCGGCTGCACGATCTGCTCGAAGACGAAGCTCGCGCGTGGCGCGAAGAATTGCACTGGGATTTCGAGCCCACCGCGCGTATGATCCGGCGGCATCTGGAAACGCAGTCGCTCGACGGGCTGGCGCTGTTTTCCGGTCGGCGAGCCTTGGGGTACGGCTACTACGTACTCGAAGAAGGGAAAGCGTCGATCGGCGACTTGTTCGTTCCTCCTGGGCCGGCGGCGGCGGCGGGCGAGCGCCAATTGATCGATGCCATGCTGCTCGGCCTGCGCGGTCTGGCCAATGTGCGCCGCATCGAGACGCAACTCATGCTATTCCGGAACTCGCCCGCGATTCTTCCCATGCGCGCGAGTTTGACGTCGTACGACCGGCTGTTCTTGCGAGTGCCGCTCGAGCGTGCCCCGCACGTTACGCCTCCGCCCGATGGGCTCGCTATCGTCCCTTGGACCGAGGCGCGTCACGAAGAAGCGGCGCTCCTCATCGCCGCCTGTTACCGCAATCACGTCGATAGCCGCATCAACGATCAGTACCGCGGGGCGCCCGGAGCGCGGCGATTCCTCTCGAACATCCTGCAGTATCCGGGTTGCGGTGACTTCTTCGCCACCGGTTCGCTCGCCGCCATCGACCGGCGGAGCGGTACGCTCCTCGGCATTTCGCTCGCCAGCACGGTGGCGCCGCGCGTGGGGCACATCACGCAGGTTTGCGTCGCGCAATCCGCGCAAGGCTCGGGGATCGCCGGCCGGCTGCTCGAACGTTCGCTGACCGCTTTACGCGATCGCGGGTGCGTGGAGGCGACTCTCACCGTCACCGCTTCTAACGAAGCGGCTATGCGTTTGTATGGCCGGTTCGGATTCGAAGTGTTGCGTCGGTTTGGGGCGTACGTCTGGCAGGGCTGGTGCTGATCACGCGGGCCGTGAAGCGAGGCCCTTTTCCAGGGTGGCAACCATGCCGCGCATGTCGTCCGCCCAAAACGCGCCGGAATCGAACCACAGTCCGGGAAACTCACGGGAGCGGAATACGCCATCGGAGTCCGGTTCGAGATCGATATAGATTCCGCCTTCCAACGCTCGCCAACGAATCTTCCGAGTGAGTGTCTCGACCGTGACGTATTCACGCACTCCCGCGCGGCGATAGAGCGCGAGTTTCGGCCCGAAGTCGTGCGAGGTGGAAGTGACGCAAATTTCCACGGCAAGCTCGGGCGCCCCTTCGTAGTACTTGGGCCCGTTCTTCGATTGCCCGCCGTGCGCCGGCCGCCGCCGCAAGAACACGTCGGGTTGCGGGATGCTGCCCACCATCGACCACGTCGCCTCGAAACCGGACTGGCAGTCCGGGGTGTGCAAGCAATAGATGCCAAACAGAACAGCGTAGGCGTTTTGTGGCTCGCTATGGTCCAACGAAACGGGTGACGACAGATAGACCACTCCATCGATCAGTTCGGCATGCTTCAAATCGGGTAACTGTTCCCATGTCGCCAGAAACTCTTCCGGCGTCATGCGCATGCCAGTCACGAGTTGTGGAATCTCGACGGCCGGTGCGGACATACTTCCAATTTACGCCTTAACGACGGTCGCCGACTTCAGATACTCCGGGTCGAACTCGACACCTAATCCGGGCGTTTGCGGCACTTTCACCTTGCCGTCTTTGACGACAAAATTCGGCGAGTACCACGAAACCGGTTTCGGCTCGGCGCGCCAGGGAAACTCCATGAAAGGACCGATGTTCGGGATCGCCGCGGCGAACTGCAGAATCTTGCAAGCGGCTGCGTCGGTCTGCGTGTTGTGCGGCACAATCTTCATGCCCACCTTCGCCGCCATGCGCGCGATGCGCGCCGCGCGAATCATGCCGCCGCAGTAGTTCAAATCGGGCTGCACGATATCGACGGCGCGATTCTCGATCATCCAATGGAAGCGCCACAACGATTGATCGCACTCGCCGCCCGCCACCGGCATTTCCAGCGTGTCGGCCACTCGCTTGGTGAGCGATAGCTCCTCCCAAGGGCTTGGCTCCTCGAAAAAGCCGTACTTCAGTTCCTGCATGATCCGTCCAACGCGGACGCTTTCCGCGTAATCGTAGGAGCCGTTGGCGTCCGCGTAAAGCGCCGCCGAATCGCCCGCTCGTTTACGAGCTTCGGTCAGCATGCGCTCCGTACGTCCGGGCATCGCGTCGGCGTTACGCGACATACGGCCGCCGATCTTGAGCTTGAACGCTCGCGCGCCGGTTGCGGCCATGCCGCGGATGTAAACATCCACTTCGCCGTCGGCGTCGAGTTCGCGTCCCGATCCCGACAAGTAAACCGGAATCTCCGTGCGCTTCATGCCGCCCATCAGTTGCGCGACCGGCTTCTTCGCCGCGCGGCCCATCATGTCGAGAATCGCCTGCTCGACGGAAGCCGCTGGAGACCAGAACGCCTGCCCCGATATTTTGTAGTGCTTGATGTAGACATCGTCCATCAGGCGTTCGAGATCGCGTGCGTCCTTGCCCGCGAAGAAAGGCGCGATGCGGTTGAGCAGGATCGGGATGAAGTCGTCGATCTCTTTGGTGCGAACGATTCCTTCGACGCCATCCGTAGAACGCGCCCTCACGAAATGCGCTTTGCCGCGCGCCAGCAGTTCGACGCTCGCGATCTTAACGGGCGAAGAGAACTGTTTCGGAAAGTCGAAGAGCGGCGCTTCCCACTCGGGCGCCTGCCAAGTCGTGGGCGCCGCCTCCGCCGGGAAGGGCCGCGCGGACAATGCCGCGCCCGCGCCGAGTATCGCCAAATGATCGCGCCGAGTCATGACTGGAATTCTACTCGCTACAGTATCTGGTGATGAAGATCACCCAGGTCGAGACGATCTACTTGCGCCAGGACGTTGTCAAAGAGCAGTGCGACAGCGGCCAGGACGCGCTCATCGTGCGTGTGCGCACGGACGCCGGGATCACCGGGATCGGCGAGGTCGATTCGAATCCGATGGGCGCGAAGGGCATCATCGACGGCCCGTTCTCGCACACGACGGCCACCGGGCTCGCCAACGTCCTGACCGGCGAGGATCCTTTCGAGACGGAACATTTGTGGCACAAAATGTACCGGGCGAATATCTACGGCGGCCGGCGCGGCGTGGCGATTCACGCGATGTCCGGGCTCGACATGGCGCTGTGGGATATCAAGGGCAAAGCGCTCGGCATGCCGGTGTGGAAGTTGCTCGGCGGCGGGTTCCGGAACGAAATTCGCTGCTACGCGAGCTCGCTTTGGGGGCCGACGCCCGATGCCACGCGCGAACTCGCGTCGCGATATCGAGACCAAGGCTTCACGGCGGTCAAGTTCGGCTGGGACCCGATGGGCCGCGATGAAGCCACCGACATCGCACTCGTAAAGGAAGCCCGGCGAGGACTCGGCGGCGACTGCGACTTGATGATCGACGCCGGCTTGGTTTACGACGCGAAGACCGCCATCCAACGCGCGCAAGCGTTCGCCGAGTACAAACCGTTTTGGTTCGAAGAACCCCTTCGCCCCGACGATTACGAAGGCTACGCGAAACTCTCCGCCGCGAGCCCGTTGCGCATCGCCGCGGGCGAAGAGGAATCGAATCGGGCGTCGTTCATCGAACTGATGGACCGCGGCAAGATCGACGTCGTGCAAGTGGATCTCACCCGATGCGGCGGATTCACGGAAGCCATGAAAATCGGGGCTCTCGCCTGGGATCGCGGATTGCCCGTCGCCAATCACGGCTTCACCACCTACATCAATGTCGCCGCCGCGCTGCATTGGTTGGCTTCGATTCCGAACGCGTTGATCTGCGAGTTCGTCGCCGAAGAAGAGACCAACCTGCGCGAAGCGATCACCAAACAGAAGCTGCGCGCGAAAGACGGCATGCTCGCCATCCCCGACGCCCCGGGTCTCGGTATCGATCTCGACGAAGACGCGATCGCGCGCTATCGCGTAGCGTAAGGCGAGAATAAGAAGGCGCATGACATCCCAGAAACCTTTCAAGATCGGATTGGTGCAGATGTCCTGCTCCACGGACCCGGACGCAAATCTCGCTAAAGCCGTCGAACGCGTCCGCGAAGCGGCCAATCGCGGCGCGAACATCGTGTGCCTGCAAGAGCTCTTCCGCTCGCAGTACTTTTGCCGTAGCGAAGACGCGGCCCTGTTCGATCTCGCCGAGCCGATTCCCGGACCATCGACGGAAGCCATCGGAGCCGTGGCGCGCGAGTGCGGCGTCGCGGTGGTCGCATCGTTGTTTGAGCGGCGCGCGGCGGGCCTCTATCACAACACCGCCGCGATCCTTCGCGCGGACGGCACGCTGCAAGGCATTTACCGCAAGATGCACATCCCCGACGATCCGCTCTACTACGAAAAGTTCTACTTCACGCCGGGCGACACGGGATTTCTTAACTTCGACACGGCGGCCGGCCGCATCGGCGTGCTGGTTTGTTGGGATCAGTGGTATCCCGAAGGCGCGCGCCTCACCGCGCTGCAGGGCGCGAACGTGCTCTTCTATCCCACGGCGATCGGCTGGCACCCGCACGAAAAAGCGCAATACGGCGAAGCGCAACTCGACGCGTGGCGCACGATTCAGCGCGGTCACGCGATCGCGAACGGCATCTACGTCGCCGCCGTCAATCGTGTCGGCTTCGAAGGGACGCCCGATAGCGGACTCGAGTTCTGGGGCAACTCCTTCGTCGCCGATCCCTTCGGGCGCGTGATCGCGCAAGCGTCCACGGCCGGTGAAGAAATTCTGATCGCCGAGATCGATCCCAAGCTACAAGAGGAAGTCCGCCGCAACTGGCCGTTCTTCCGAGACCGCCGCATCGACGCCTATTCGGGGATTACCAACCGGTGGCTCGCATGAAGTCGCCGTACCGCCTGCCCGCCGAGTGGGAATTGCACGAAGCTACCTGGATCGCCTGGCCGCACGAGAAGTCCGATTGGCCGGGGAAGTTCGCGCCGATCGCCTGGGTGTACGGCGACATCGTTCGGCATCTGTCGCGCGTCGAAGTCGTGCGCGTCATTGTGCGCGACGAAAAAGAGGAACGCACCGCGCGGCGCATCTGCGAACAATCCGGCGCCGATCTCGATTGGGTCGAATTTTTCCATGCGCCCACCGACCGAAGCTGGCTTCGCGACACCGCTCCGATTTTCGTCAAGCAAGGCGCGGAGACGATCGCGCTCGATTGGCGGTTTACCGCCTGGGCGAAGTATTCGAACTTCGGCAACGACGACTTTATCGCGGCCTACATCGCGACAACCCAATCGATGAAGCGCGTTTCGACGGGAGTCGTGCTGGAAGGCGGTGGCATTGATTCGAACGGCGACGGTCTTTTGCTGGTTACCGAAGAGTGGCTGCTATCGGATACGCAAGTCCGCAACCCCGGCTATACGCGCGCCCAGTACGAGGACCTGTTCCGGAAATACTTCGGCACTCGGCAAACGATCTGGCTGGAGCGTGGGATCGAGGGCGACGATACGCACGGCCACATCGACGACCTTGCCCGGTTCGTGTCGGCGGACACCGTGGCCACTCTCGATTTCGGCGACGCAGCGGCGAGACTCAAGCGCGCGGGATTGCGCGTCGTCAAACTGCCGCAACCCGAACCGGTCTATTTCGACGGTCAACTCCTCCCCGCCAGCTATGCGAATTTCTATGTCGCGAACGGTCTGGTGCTGGTGCCCACGTTCAACGATCCCGCCGACCGCGTGGCGCTCAACACCCTCGCGAAAGTCTTTCCCGACCGCGATGTCGTGGGCGTTGCCTGCCGCGATCTGGTGCTCGGCTTGGGCGCACTCCACTGCATGACGATGCAGCAACCCGCATGAAATCGGCCCCATGAAACCAATACTCGACAAGCTTTGCCTCGGAACGATGACGTTCGGAAGCCAAGTGTCCGAAGCCGATTCTCATCGCATGCTCGATCGATGGCTCGACCGCGGATTGACCTTCGTCGATACGGCGAACGTCTACAACGCGGGCGTTAGCGAGGAGATTCTGGGCCGCTGGTTTGACCAGGGTGCCAAGCGAAACCGAGTCACGCTCGCCACCAAAGTCCGCGGCAAGATGGGCGACGGTCCGCTCGATAGCGGACTCTCTCGCGCTGCTATCGAAAAGCAGATCGACGATTCGTTGCGCCGTCTGCGCACGGATCACGTCGATCTCTACTACCTGCACATGCCCGATCCGGCGGTCGAAATCGAAGAGTCGCTCGAAACGATGGATGCGCTGGTCCGCGCGGGCAAGGTGCGCGAAGTGGCGGCCTCGAACTACGCGGCGTGGCAGATGGTCGAAATGCATTCGATCGCCGCCAAGCGCGCGTTCGCGCCGATTCGCGTTACGCAGCCGATGTATAACGTCATCGCACGTGGCATTGAGGCCGAGTACTTGCCAATGTGTAAGCGCTACGGCATCGCGACGGTCGTTTATAACCCGCTCGCCGGAGGCTTGCTAACTGGCAAACATGGCGCGATTCCCGAGGCGGGCGGACGCTTCGACGGCAATCGGATGTACCTCGACCGTTACTGGCACGAAGCGACGCTCCGCGCGGTCGAGCACTTGAAGACCACCGGGCGACCACTCGTCAGCCTCGCGCTGAATTGGCTCGAGCATCACTCTGCCGCCGACTCGATCATCCTCGGCGCCTCCCGCATCGAGCAACTCGAAGCGAACTTGCGAGCCCTCGACGACGGTCCGCTCACCGAAGACGAACTTCGCGTCTGCGGCGAAGCCTGGGCGATGGTGCGTGGCTCCGCGCCTCAATATAATCGCTAGCGAATGCTCGACCGACGAACTTTCCTCAGTGCGATAGCCGCCGCGCCGCTCGCCGCGCAAACTCGCCGCCCCAACCTCGTGATCCTCTACGCCGACGATATGGGCTACAACGACGTCGGATTCAACGGGCGCAAAGAATGGTCCACGCCGAACCTCGACCGCATCGCGTCGCAGGGCACGATCTTCGATCGCTGGTACACCGCGTATCCGCTGTGCGCGCCTTCTCGCGCGGCGTTACTCACCGGCCGCTACGGCATCCACAACACGGTCCGCAACAATTCCACCGACATTCCCAAAACGGAAACGACGCTCGCCGAAGCGGTGAAGCCGTCGGGTTACTCCACCGCGCTGTTCGGCAAGTGGCACCAGGGCCGCTTATCGCAGCCGAACGAGCGCGGGGAAACGTTCACGCATCCTTTAGAACAAGGGTTCGACGAAACCTACGGCTATCTCGACGCGCGTCACGCGTGGGAACACTTTCCGAAAGAAATGTGGCGAGGCCGCGTGAAGGAAGCGGCGCCGGGCTACAGTTGCGACCTGCTCGCGAACGAGGCCACGCGATTCATCGGGCAAAACAAAACCAAACCGTTCTTTCTCTACGTGCCCTTCATTGAGCCGCACTTCTGGGTGGAATCGCCCGAAGAGAATCTTAAGAAGTATCGCGGCAAGTTTCCCGAGAAGGACGCATCGAAGCCCGTCAACGCGCACTACGCCGCGATGATTGAGCGTCTGGACGCCGCTATCGGCCGCATCGTTAAGACGATCGACGACGCGGGGCTTGGCCGCGACACGTTGATCGCGTTTAGCTCCGACAACGGCGCGACCTTCGAGGAACGTACGTACGGCGCGCCCGCCTTCCACGATTCGAACAAGCCGTTCCGCGGCCAGAAGCGCAGCCTCGAAGAAGGCGGCATCCGTATGCCCAGCTTCGTCCGCTGGCTCGGCCAAGTGCCCGCCGGCAAACGGTCGAGCGAAGTGATCCACATGACCGACGTGATGCCTACGATGTGCGCAGCGGCTGGCGTTACGCCCGATCGCAGTTGGAGTGTCGATGGCGCGAACATGCTCGACGTGTGGATGGGCAAAGCGAAAGCGCCGGACCGCACCGTGTTTTGGGAATTCACCGTCGAAGGCTGGAACATGCACGCCGCCATGCGCGGCGATTGGAAACTCCTCCAGATGGGCCCGAATCAATGGCTCTACAACGTTAAGGAAGATCCGCAAGAGCGCCGCACGCGCGCGCAAGAGTATCCCGAAATCTTCAAACAGCTGCAGGCGGACTTGAAGAGTTGGCTCGCGACCGCGAAATCGTAGCGCACAGGAGGCGCGCCGCTAGCGCGCCTTCCGTTGTGCGCTTTCAATAACACTAACCGACCGCACTAGTTTCCGGTAAGGCAACGGCTGGAAAAACCATTCGCCGTCGCGGCTCGTCGAATGAAACCAGTGCGCCAGCAGCGCGACATGGTCGTTGCGTTCTTCCACCGTTCCTCGCATGGGCGCGGCCGCCAACGCCTCGCGCAGACGCGTGTCCATCGAGACGCCCTCGCCCGCTAACGGGAACTCGATCGCCGTTTGCCACCAGCCCGCCGTCATCGGTTGCAGCCGCACGTGGTCCGGTGTCACCGAAGGAAGCACGGCTACGCCGGATAACTCCTCGATGTCGCGAACGAGTTCGTCGCGCAGCTTCAACACCTGCTCGATCTTCGCGATCCTCTGCTGCAATCGCGCCGCCTGCTCGAATTCGAGTTCGGCGCTCGCCCGGTCTCGCGCGTGAACCGCCGGCGTCAACAGCGACGCGCCACCGGTTGCGAGAAACTGCGACAGCCGCGAAAACTCGTGCCGGTATTCGTCGGCGCTAACGGCTTGCTGGCAAGGCCGCGCACACAGATTCATTTCGCCGTAAATGCAGCCGGGATGCTCCGGCGCGGGCGCGAGATCCTCCACGCACCGGCGCACCTGAAACAAATCGAGCGTCTGCGTTTCAAACAATTCCGCCGCCGAGCGCGTGCGGAAAGGGCCGAAGAAATTCGACTGGCCTCCTGTGATCCGGTTCGAAACTTGCGTGCGCGGAAACTGGTTCCCCCAAAGCAAACGCACATAGCTCGGATACCGCAGCCGCACGGTCTTGCCGTAGCGGCGCATCCATCCGTAGTAGGCGATGGCGGCTTCCAGCGCCGAGGCGGTCGTAACGAACTCCACCCGCTCGGCCACCGCTCGCAACGAGAACAACCTCGCCTGTTCGCCCAGCAGCCGCTTCAAACGTGTGCGCAGACGCGTCGTGCGCGCGACATACGGCTCGCCCTCGCGCGCGAAAATCGCGAACACCGCCGCGCCCTCCGGCGCCTCGCTGATCACACGGTCGATGTCCAATGCACAATAGAGTCTCATGGCCGCCATCCATGAATTAACGGTGGAGAACGCGCCCGCGTATCTGCGGGAGCGCGGTTTTGCGCCTCGCGAAGTGGTGGAATTGGGCGGCGGAATTTCGAACGTCGTCCTCCGCGCGGACCTTGGGCGCGAGTCGATCGTGATCAAGCAGTCGCTCGGAAAACTGCGCGTCGCCGACGAATGGCTCTTCATGCGGGAGCGAATCGAAATCGAGCGCGACTGCATGGAGCTTCTCGGCGCGGTGTTGCCCGCGAACGTGCCGAAGGTGGTGTTCTCGGACGACGAGAATTTCGTCTTCGCGATGACCGCCGTTCCAGTCGAAGGCAGGCTCTGGAAACCGATGCTGCTCGCGGGCGATACCGACCTTCGCGCGGCGGAGATGGCGGGCGACCTTCTCGGCGAAATGCACCGGCGTTGCGCTTCGCATCCGCTTACGGCGACGCGCTTCGCCTCGCACGAAGTCTTCATCCAAGGCCGCGTCGATCCGTATCACTGGACCACGATGCGCGCGCATCCCGATCTCGCGCCGTTCATCCACGCGGAGGTGGGCCGGATGCTCGCCACGCGAACCACCCTGGTGCACGGCGACTACTCGCCCAAAAACCTGTTCGTCTTTCCCGATCGCGTGATGATGCTCGATTTCGAGGTGGCGCATTGGGGCGACCCCGCGTTCGACGTGGCGTTCTGCCTTGCGCACGTGCTGCTCAAGGCGATCAAGTTCCCCGAGCGGCGCGGCGCTTATTTGGACGTCGCGCGGCGCTTCTGGCTCGCTTACGGCGACCGTGCGATCGAAGCCAACGTGGTCGCGGAGCTCGGATGTCTCACGCTCGCGCGCATCGACGGCAAGTCGAAGGAGGACTACATCACCGAGGATCGCGAGAAAGACGCGGCGCGCACGATCGCCCGGAGCATCCTCACCGAAAACCTGAAGCGTCTCGACGAGGTGTTTGAGAAGGTATGAGCGCGATTCTGCGAGTGCGTTCGCTCGAAGTCCTCGATTCGCGCGGCCGGCCCACGGTCGAAGCGGAGGTCGCGCTCGCAAGCGGTGCCCTGGGATCGGCGATCTCGCCCTCGGGCGCGTCCACCGGCAAACACGAAGCGCTCGAACTTCGCGACGGCGACCCGGAGCGCTACGGCGGACTCGGAGTTCGCAAAGCGGTGCGCAATGTCGAGGAGGTGATAGCGCCCGCGGTGACCGGCTTAGCCGCGCAAGAGGAACTCGACGCGCATCTGCGCGAGGTGAAGCATCTCGGCGCGAACGCGACGCTCGCCGTATCGATGGCGATGGCGCACGCGCTGGCGGCGGAAAAGCGCGTGCCGCTTTGGCGGTCCATTGGCGCTGGACTCGCGAACGGTCCGGTGTCGATCCCCGTGCCGATGGTCAATCTGATCTCGGGTGGCCTACATGCGGGCCGTAATCTCGATCTGCAAGACTTCCTTATCATCCCCGCCGAGTGCGCAAGCTTCGCCGAAGCGATCGAGCGCGTAGTGACGATCTACAACCGCGCGAAAAAGATCGTCGAAGCCCGTGGGCTGTCGTCGCTCAAGGCGGATGAAGGCGGATTCTCGCCCGCGCTGCCGTCGAACGAGGCGGCGCTCGAACTCGCGATGGAAGCGGCGGGTGGCGACAAAATTCTGATCGCGCTCGACGTCGCGGCAACGCACTTCCACAGCGACGGCTATTACCGATTCGCCCGCGACAACCGAACGTACTCAGCCTCCAATGTTGTCGATCTCCTCGAAGGCTGGTGCGCCAAGTACCCCATCGTGTCCATCGAAGACGGACTCGCCGAAGACGACTGGGAAGGCTGGCGGCTGCTAACGGAACGCCTCGGCGAAAAAGTGCAGTTGATCGGCGACGACTTGTTCACCACCAATCCCGCTCGCGTGCAAAGGGGCATCGGCGAGAAATGCGCGAACGCGGTGCTCGTCAAGATGAACCAGATTGGCACCCTCACCGAGACGCTCGAGGTGATCGCTCTCGCGAAGGCGAATGGCTATCGTACGGTCGTCTCCGCGCGCTCCGGCGAAACGGAAGATACGACGATGTCCGATCTCGCCGTCGCTACCGGCGCGGGCCAAATCAAGGTCGGCAGCGTGAATCAGTCCGAGCGGCTGGCGAAGTACAACCGGTTGCTGCGCATCGAGCGCGAGGGAGTTCCCTATGCTCGAATCCATTGAGCGCACGCTCTGGCAACTGGTTGCGATTAACTCCGAAAATCCCGATCTTGTCCCTGGCGCGCCGGGCGAACGCGAGGCCGCCGAGTTCGTCGCCGAAGAAATGCGCGGCATCGGTTGCGAAGTGACGCTCGTCGGAGGCGACCGCCCCAGCGTCATCGCGACGCTCAAAGGCATGGGCGGCGGGCGCAGCCTGATGTTCAACGGACATCTCGATACCGTGGCCGGTCACGCTGAAGTGGAACGCAAGATCGAGGGAGATCTGCTCACCGGACGCGGCTCGTACGACATGAAAGCGAGCATCGTCGCGGCGATGTTCGCGATGAAAGAACTGGCCGCGAACCGCCCCAAAGGCGACGTGGTGCTCACCGCCGTCGCCGACGAAGAAGTGGCAAGCCAAGGCACACAAGAAGTTCTCCGCCACATCCGCACGGACGCGGCGATTTGCGCCGAGCCGACCGCGCTCAAAACTTGTGTCGCCCACAAAGGCTTCGTCTGGATCGAGGTCGAGCTGCACGGCAAGGCCGCGCACGGCAGCCGTTTTGACGAGGGCATCGACGCCAACCTCAAGATGGGGCGCTTTCTCGCGAAGCTCGACGAGTTCGAACAAGAACTGCGCGCACGAACGCCGCACAAGTGGGTCGGCCCGCCGAGTCTCCATGCCGCTACCATCCACGGTGGAACGGGCTGGTCCACCTACTCGGACAAATGCGTGCTGCAGATCGAGCGCCGCACGATCCCCGGCGAGACGGCGGAACAAGCGCTCGCCGAAATTCAAGCGCTAGCCCCCGATGCCGCGAAAATCGCGCTCGCCCGCGAGCCGTTCGAGACTCGCGAGGACGCGGGCCTAGTCCAAGCCGTGCAACGCGCCGGTGGCGGCGAGTTGTGCGGAGACACGCCTTGGATGGACGCCGCGCTGCTTTCGTCGGCGGGGATCGAGACCGTAGTCATCGGCCCGTGGGGCGGTGGCGCGCACGCGGCTTACGAGTGGGTTTTTATCCCCTCCGTCTACGACCTGAAAGACATCTTCGTCCGCACCGCGCATGATTACTGTTCGTGATTTCCATCGCGCTTGGGGTCCGGCGACCCCACTGCGCACGCTTCCCATGCGGGTCTACATCAAAGACGAATCGTCGCGCTTCGGCTTAAACGCGTACAAGATTCTCGGCGCCTCGTGGGCGCTGCACAACCTGAACCTCGCGCCCAGCCGCGTCGGCGGCAACGCTCAGATCAAACGTTCGGCGATCGTCACGGCAACCTCGGGCAATCACGGACGCGCGGTGGCGCACGCCGCCCGCAAACTCGGTTTGATTTGCCACGTCTATATCCCACGGGGAGCGAACCCCGTTCGAGTCGCGCGAATCCAAAGCGAAGGCGCGACGCTCAAGTTCATCGACGGCGATTACGACGAAGCGGCGCGTTGCGCGGAACGCGACGCGAACGCCAACGGCTGGCAACTCGTGCAAGATCTCGTTCGCCCCGGCTACGAACGAATCCCAGGTTGGGTGATCGACGGCTACGCGACACTCTTTGCCGAGTGCGAGGAACAAACGCCGGAACCGCCGCAAACCGTGGTCCTGCACATGGGCGCGGGTAATTTCGCCGAAGCCGGTTGGCGGCACTATCGCGGAAAGGCGCGCGTGATCGTCGCCCGGCCCGCGCGTGGCAACCGCACGCTCGATTGCCTCACGGTCGAGGATGTCTCGACCGGCCTGCTCGAAGGCGTTACCGAGTATGTCGAGATCGACGACGACGACGCAACGCGCGCAGTTGCGTATCTCGAAGCGCACGGTATCTTTGCCGCTCCGTCCGGCGCGGGCGGCGTGGCGGGGATGCTCAAGCTCGGAATCCCCGGTCCCGTGCTTGCTGTCGTCACCGAAGGTAAACTCACGGCATGACTCGACGCGAATTTTCTGCGCTCGCCGCGCTGCCGCTCGCCGCCGCGCCCTCGCGCCCCATCGCAATCTTCTCGAAGCATCTGCAATGGCTATCCATCGAAGAGGCCGCCGTCTTCGCCAAGGAATGCGGGTTCGAGGCCATCGATCTCACCGTGCGTAAGGGCGGCCACGTCGAACCAGAAGGCGTCGAAACCGCGCTACCCAAGGCCGCCGAGACCATCCGCAAGGCCGGAGTGGAACTCGGCATGATCACCACCGCGATCCTGGACGCCGAGCATCCCGACACCGCGCGCATCGTTGCAGCGGCGGCGGCGAGCGGCGTCAAGCACTACCGCTGGGGCGGCTGGAAGTACGATCTCGCAAAGCCGATTCCCGCGCAGATCGACAACGGCCGGCGGCGCGCCGCGGCGCTCGCGGCTTTGAACGAAAAGCACGGGGTCAAGGGCATCTATCACGTGCACTCCGGCATCGCCCAGCACGGAGCGTCGGTCTGGGACATCCTGATTTCGCTCCGCGATCACGACCCGCGCTTCCTAGCGATCAACTACGACGTCGGCCACGCGACGGCGGAGGGCGGTTTCGGCGGCTGGATTCATTCGTTCCACGCTTGTGGCAAACACCTCGGCGGCGTCGCGCTCAAAGATTTTCTTTGGAAGAAGAACGCGAAGGGCGAGTGGCGGCCCGTCTGGGTGCCGATGGGCGAAGGAATGGTGAACTTCGCCGAGTTTGGCAAGATGCTCCGCGCGACGCCGTTCGACGGTCCGGTGCAACTGCACATGGAATACGACATGGGCGGCGCGGGGCACGGCGACCGCAAGATTACCTGGACGCGCGATCAGGTGGCCACGGCGATGCGGCAGGATCTCGCTCGGGCGCGAACGGCTCTTATTGGTTAGGGTTCGGCCTAACGGGCAGCTTCAGTCCTATACTCGACGGCTCGCCGATACCGATTCTCACTTCGGGATCGGCGGGCGTACCCTCGGGAATTTTCAGGTTCACCTGATAGAGTCCGGCGAATCCGCCGGTCAATCCGACATAGAGCGGGGGATCGGCGAGCTTGCCCGCAAGCGAGCATCGAAAGTCGGCGGCACGCAGGATGCCCGCCGCTCCCGAGGCCAAATGCCCGGCGGGTAGATCGGGATTGGTGCGGCCCAAGCCCGTCGCGTAGATCACGACTACGTCGCCCGCCTTCGCGGGACGATCCGCCGTCACCGCTGCGCCATCGGGAAACGTCGCCGCGACGAATCCGGCTGCACTACCGGCGAACAACTCCGGCGACTCGCCTGCCAAAGTCACCTTCACCGCCGGACCGCGCCGTCCGTCGAGCGTCAGTTCCAAATCGTACGTGCCGGGCGTGAGATTCGACGGAACCAGAAAATTGATCTGGGTCGGCGAGACATAGTACAGATGAGTCGCCAGTCCGGCGATGAAAAGCCGAACGCCGGTGTTCGGCAGCGTGGTGGGCAGAACGTTGCCGCGAATGTCGTCGCCCGTGATCGCCCGCGTGGAAAACGCCATTCCGGTACCGTAGAGCGTCGCAATGGTGTTGGGCGACAACGGCCCGGCGGCGTTCGATGCCGCGTTCACAATACCCGCCGAAGTATAGGCGGGCGTCTGGCACAGAACGGCCAGCAGAACGAGCGGGGTCACCTTATCTAGTGCGGCAACCCCGCCCGATTTCTCGCGCCGCTATTGCCGCAGATTGATGAATAGCCCAGCGGGCAGCGCAACGCCGTCGATCGAGCCGCCAATCTCGTACTCGCCGGGGGCGATGTTCGGCACGGTCAAGTTGAACTGATAGAGGCCCACGGATTGCTGCGTCAACCCGGCGAACGCCACGGTCACGTTGGTGGATCCGAAGCGAATCACGGGGTTGGGCAGCCGAGCGTCGGTGGTCACGATTTGTCCGGGCGTCACCGCCGGAGTTGTCGCTCCGCAGCCCACCGCGTAGATCACGATCGTGTTGCCGGGAACCGCCGCGCGCGTCGTAACGCCGCTCAGGAAGCCGGGCGGTCCGACGAACACGTTATCCGAATGCTGCGCGACGACGAACTGCCGCCCGCCGACGTTGAACGAAGCGGGCGCGAGCATCGCGCATAAACGCCGTTGCAACGTGAGCTGATAGGCATCCGTCGTGCCGTTGGCGTTCGTCACCGTCACCGCCACCGGACCGTCGTTCGCCACGTTCGGAATCTGCGCGTTCACTTGCGACGGTTGCGAGCCGGACGCCGGATTGGTGAAATACACCGCCGCCGGTTGCCCGCCCACGGAGACGCTGACGCCACCCAGATTCGTCGGCGCGGTATTGCCGGTGAAATCGCTACCCGCCCACTCGCGCTGCGCGCTCGCGAGTCCGGTGCCGTAGATCTCAACCCACGATCCGGGGGCCGCCGCTCTGGTACCGCCCGTGTAGAACGCGGTCGCAGTCAGCACACCATCGGTGGTGCGAATGGTAGGACGCGTCGGCGCTGCCGCGGGAGAGACGCGCAACGTCGTGGTGTATACCCGGTCGCCGCTGGTCGAGCTATTGTTATTCACCGCATTCCCGGAGGCGTACAAGACGATTTCACCGGTTGCGTTCGCCGGTGGGGTCCAAGTGAACTGGAAACCAGTGCCGATCGGCCGTGGGCTGCTCTGTTGAATGTATTGTAGGGAACTAGTGGTGCACGGCTGTTCAATCAGATTGGATCCCGCGCAGATTCGTCTCGTTGATGCATCGGCAGGCTCGAATGTGCCTGCTTGAGTCGCGGAACTGTCAGCGAGCCTTGCGGTTAGCTGGAATCCCGAAGCGGGATTGGTGTCCGTCACTGTGACCGTTACTCGTACTGGAACCCCTGGTGAATATGTGGTGGCCCCATCGGCCAGTGCAATCGCAACGCGTCCCGAACCACTATTTGGCGAGCCTAAATGGCAGGCTGTACAGTTGCCTCTTTCGTTCGGAACGCCAGCGTGGCCGGGATCCGCGCCGCCGGAATACGCCAACAGTAAGAGCGGCAGCGCCGCGAAACCAAAGACAACAAGAGCTTTCTTCTTCATGAACCCCCTCCATCCCCTAACCG
Source organism: Bryobacteraceae bacterium (assembly GCA_033763835.1). Taxonomy (GTDB): domain Bacteria; phylum Acidobacteriota; class Terriglobia; order Bryobacterales; family Bryobacteraceae; genus JAPKYZ01. The sequence continues at coordinate 33,254 of JANRJS010000020.1, forward strand.
AAGCGATTTTCGAGCAATCGTGCTGACGGGCAGCGACGACAAAGCGTTTCTATCAATCCAGCGGAAATTCTCCCCAGGAACCCGAGCGAGGCGGGCCCGAATGACACTGATTGTATACGAGGTCCGCATGATCGCATGCCGCACAATCCCAATTTCTTCGAGGTGGATCGCGCCGGGGAGTTGCGATTCGTCGGGAAGCTCCCAGAAACCATCCCGGTTCGTCATCAGGACTTTCGCCTTTTTTTCGACCCATAAAACGCACCTTATTCGCTTCAAAACAGCCGTTTTGGGTGCTTTATTCGGCAGTTTTTCGGCGGTTCCAGCGCTCCGGGCCTCGCAATCTGGTTCTAACGGACAAAGTAGGCATTTTGGATTCCGGGGAAGGCAGACGGTGGCTCCGAGTTCCATCACCGCCTGGTTGTAATCGCCCGCCCGCTTCGGTGGAAGCTCCGCTTGCACCTTCTCGCGCAGCCGGGCGCGCGTGGTCTGCGAGGCGATGTCGCCCGCGTCGTTCCAATAGCGCGCCGCCACTCGCAACACGTTGCCATCGAGCACCGCGTAGGGCAAACCGAACGCGATCGACCCGACCGCCGCCGCCGTGTAGTCGCCGACGCCGGGCAGTGCGCGAATGCCAAGGTAGTCGCGCGGGAATCCGCCTTGCTCGACGATCGCCTTCGCCGCACGTTGCAGGTTGCGGGCGCGCGAGTAATAGCCGAGCCCGCTCCAGAGCGCGAGCAAGTCCGCCTCGTCCGCCGCCGCGAGCGATGCCGCATCGGGAAAGCGCGCGAGGAACCGCTCGTAGTAGGGAATCACGGCCGCCACGCGCGTCTGCTGAAGCATCACTTCGCTGACCAGAATCCGCCAAGGGTCGCGAGTTTCCCGCCAAGGCAAATCGCGGCGATTCCGGCGGTACCAGCGAAGAAGACGGAGGGCGAAACGAGGCACGGTAAACTGAAGGGTAACCGCTTGCCCCAGCCAACCGGGGCCCCCGCACTCCGCATTCGAGGCGCACGGGTCCATAACCTCAAGAACGTTTTCGTCGAGATTCCGCACAACCAGCTCACCGTTGTGACGGGCGTCTCGGGGTCCGGCAAATCGTCGCTGGTGTTCGACACGATCTACGCGGAAGGCCAGCGCCGGTACGTCGAAAGCCTTTCCTCCTACGCGCGCCAATTTCTGGAGCGCATGGAGAAACCCGATATCGACGAGATCGAGGGCATCGCTCCACCGATCGCGATCCGGCAGAGAAATACGACGCGCAATCCGCGCTCGACGGTCGCCACCTCGACCGAGATTTACGATTTCATGCGGCTCTTGTGGGCGCGCACGGGGATCACGTATTGCCCGAACGGACATGGCGAAGTGCGGCGCGATACGGTGGATCACGTCGCGGCGCGGATGCTCGAAGAGGCGCCCGGCTCGCGCTGGTACGCGTTGTTTCCGGTAAAGGTGCCGGCCACTACGGCACAGGCGTTGCGCGACCGGCTCTTCGACCTGCGCGCCAAGGGCTTCAATCGGCTTTATCAAAACGGGCGGACGTTCGAATTCTCGACGCCCGAATCGATTCTCGAAATCGACTTCAAGAAGCCAGTATTCGCGCTGGTGGACCGTCTGGCGATGACGGAAGACATCCGGCAACGTGTGGTCGATACGGTCGAGATTTGCTACCGCGAAGGCGGCGAAGTGGTGTTCGAGGAAGCGGGCGCGGCGGAACCGAAGCGGTTACGATTCGCCGAGACCTTCGAATGCAAGGCGTGCGGCACCCAGTTCGTCGATCCGGAACCGCAGCTTTTCAGCTTCAATAATCCGTTCGGAGCGTGCCCGCGCTGCCAGGGGTTCGGCAATACGGTCGATTACGACATGGATTTGGTGGTGCCAGACCCGACGCGCTCGCTCGACGAGGGCGCGATCGATCCGTGGACGAAACCGAATTACTCCTGGTTCTTCGACGACTTCAAGAAATCGAAGACGGGGCCGCTAACCGACAAGCGCCGTTGGAAAGTTCCGTTTGCCGAACTAACCGCCGCCGAAAAAAAGATTGTGCGCGACGCGGTGTTCGCGTTCTTCGCCGAGATCGAAGAAAAGAAGTACAAGGTGCACGTGCGCGTGTTCCTGTCGCGCTATCGCGGTTACGCGCAGTGCCCCGATTGCGGCGGATCGCGATTGCGGGAGGCGGCGCGCAACGTGCGAGTAGCGGGCAGGACCGTATCCGAAGCGGCGGCGATGAATATCGGAGAAGCGGCGCGGTTCTTCGACTCGCTGACGCTCGCGCCGGAGCACCAGAAAATCGCCGACCGAATCGTGCTCGAAATCCGGCAGCGGTTGAAGTTTCTGAACGACGTAGGTCTCGACTATCTGACGCTCGACCGGTTGGCTTCGACGCTCTCGGGCGGGGAGGCGCAGCGCATTCAACTCGCGACGTGCCTGGGCTCGCGATTGGTGGGCGCGACGTACGTGCTGGACGAACCGTCGATCGGGCTGCACCAGCGCGACACCGGGCGGCTGATCGGCATTCTGCACGAGCTGCGCGACCTGGGCAACACGATCGTCGTCGTCGAACACGACCCCGAAGTGATGCGCGCGGCGGACTGGATCGTCGATCTGGGCCCGGCGGCGGGCGAGCGCGGCGGCGAGGTGGTGTACGCCGGAACGTTCGCGAAGATGAACGGCACGCTCACCTCGCGATACCTGTCCGGCGAGCTATCGGCGGCGCCGAAGCGGGCGCGGCGCAAGATCGACAAGAAGCGCTCGGTTACGTTTCGCGGCGCGCGCGTCCACAACATCAAGGGCATCGACGTGACGATTCCGCTGGACGCGCTGGTGGCGGTGACGGGCGTGTCGGGGTCCGGCAAGTCGTCGCTGGTACACGAGGTGATCCACAAGACGCTCGACCAGCGGCTGCGGCAGTTGAAACCGGACCGCGCTCCGGCGGGCGATCCCGAGATGGGCGAGAAGGTCACGTGCCGAGCCGTCGAGCGCGCGGAACTCGTGGGCGATTGCGTGCTGGTGGATCAATCGCCCATCGGCCGTACGCCGCGCTCGAATCCGGTGACGTACATCAAAGCGTTCGATCAGATTCGTGAATTGTTCGCCGCGACGCCCGAAGCCAAACGGCGCGGCTACACGGCGGGGCACTTCTCGTTCAACATTCCGGGCGGACGCTGCGAGACGTGCCAAGGCGACGGTACGGTGACCGTCGAGATGCAGTTTCTCGCCGACGTCGAGTTGATTTGCGAGGACTGTAAGGGCACGCGCTACAAGCCGTCGCTGCTCGAAATCCGGTATAAAGACCGGTCGATTCACGAAGTGCTGGGGCTGACGATCGACGACGCGGTGGAGTTTTTCTCGGACACGCCGAAGCTCGCGGGGCGGTTGCGGGTGCTGGCGGAAATCGGGCTGGGCTATTTGCGGCTGGGGCAATCGGCGACGACGCTTTCGGGCGGGGAGGCGCAGCGGGTGAAGCTCGGGGCGTATATCGCGAACACCGGGCAGACGGCGGCGAAGGGCACGCTGTTTATCTTCGACGAACCGACGACGGGGCTGCATTTCGACGACATCGCGAAACTGCTCGACGCGTTCCACCGGTTAATCGATCAGGGCGCGAGCGTGCTGTTGATCGAGCACAACCTCGACGTGATTCGCGCGGCGGATTGGGTGATCGACCTGGGGCCGGAAGGCGGCGCGGCGGGCGGCAAAATCGTGGCGGTAGGGACTCCGCCCGAGATCGCGAAGGTTGCGGAGTCGCACACCGGGCGGGCGCTGCGGGGGAGTTAGGGAGAATCTCGGTTTCCAACTTCCGGGTGGCGCGTGATCCGACCACGCCCTCGAAACAGATCATGCCAGAACAGACCTGTGCCTTTAAAACTTCAGGAAGCTGAACGGATTCTCCTGGCTTCTATCGAATCGCTTCTGAATCTCATGCAGTTGGGCCTGCTCTTCTGTTGTGAGTTTCCTCTGCTTCGAAATCTGGCCAGCGCTCAAGGATCTAAGCTGCCCTCCAAGGTCGATCAGAATGTCTTGACCGGTGTCCTCTCCGACCCTGCGAGTCATGATTTCGACTTGAAGCTCGCACCCGTCTTCCGGTCATTGAGAATCATCGTGGTGAGTTTCGCTTTCTCGTCTTCAATGCGAAGGCGGACATTCTTATCCGCCACACCTTCAGCAAGCATATTGATGACGGCAGAGCGCTCAAACCAGTCTAGGTCTACTGCCTTCATGGCTTCGTAGCGCTTGTTCGCGATATCGTTGGCAATGATGTGGATCTGGGTCAGCACGGAAAAGGCGTGCGTTGCAGACTGCTCGATTGCGGTCAGATATATAAAGTAGTGTTCAGTGAGTTCATCGACGCCCCAATCGACCGACCAGTCTACGTGCCATTCTGGCCCTTCTATGCGCATCAGCGAGTCGGACGTAACCCGTGCAACCGATCCGAGCACAGCCTTCAAGCCAGCATCGAAATCGGTGCGGAAGTCGGCGTAAATCTTATCCCGCAAGAATATCGGAATTGTGCAGTCTTCCATCAGAACGGGCAGAACGATTATCCGTTTCTCATCCAGTTCACGGATGAGTCCAGAACTGAGTTCTTTCTTGCACCATTCGGATTCCACGGAGGCTTTCGAAAGCACAACCAGCAATGCTGTCGCACCCTGAATTGCTTCTTGCACCTTGCCAATCAGAGAATCGATAAAGCAAGGTCTTTTCTGTAAATTGTTTCAGTCCTGATCCATTCGCAAGTAAATCTTTTCGGTTTCCCATTCTTCGCTGATTTCCATGACGACGGCGGTGACCAAGCGGAGCAGAGCGGCCTCGTTGGGGAATAGG
>JANRJS010000041.1:0-121509 GCA_033763835.1 Bryobacteraceae bacterium
TCGCAAGGAGCGGCAGATTTACAGTCTGCTGCCATTAACCACTCGGCCACCTGTCCAGAAAAACGGGCCGCGCAAGGGCGCAGCCCAAATTATCAGAATATCAGTTTCGGGCGGGTGGCGGGTAAATGTCGGCGACGGGAACCTCGAAGCCGGGGAGCGTTGCGGCGGCGGCGATCTCGCCGGGCCTGAAATCGCGTGTGGAGTCCGGCGTGCGGCGGCGAATCAGGCGCGGCTGGAGGAACACTTGCCAGACTTCGGGAACTCCGGCCTCGAAGTATTCCTGCACTTTGATTTCCGTGTCCTGGGTTCGTTCCGAGGGAGAGACGATTTCTATGGCAAAATCGGGCGCGAACGGAATAAAGTCGTCGATGACTGGGTATCGGACAAGCTTCGATTTCGATACGATCGCCAGATCGGGTTGGCGCGCCGTATCGGGAGCGATCGAAAAAAACGTCTCTGGGAAAACTTCGGCGGTACCGGCCCTCTCGCAGTAGAGAAGAGCGAAGCGGTTCAATTTACCCTTGGAAAACTCATGAGGAAACTTGGCTCGCGCCACGATAATCAATTCCCCTTTGCTGAGTTCGTAGTGCTCGCCCGCAGGTAAATCAGGCAGGTCGAGTAAGTCTTGGACCCGGTACGCTGTGGCTACGGCCATAGTCGAATGATACTCTCGGAGCGAATGCGCTGGACGCTCGCCGTAGCAGCAGTTCTGGCTCTGCTTCTCGCCTGGACGATCGGGCGCAACGCGCAGCGGGACGCCGATTCCGCCGCGATCGTCGCGCAGGTTCGGCAACTGAATCAACTTACGACCGTCGAGTACACGGTAGAGCGCGTCGTGGGGATTCGCGAGCCGAAACAACCGCTCGGGGAAGAGTCCATTTTGCTTATCGTGCGAGCGCGGGTGCAGGCGGGAGTGCGGCTCGACCGGCTGAAGGAAGGCGATGTCGTAAAGCGCGGCGATGGCGCCACGATCGTCCGGCTGCCCCGCCCCGAAATCTTCGACGTCGCGATCGACGAGAAACAAACGAAAGTTTGGGACCGCCGTGTGACGTGGTGGACGCCTTGGGTGCCGTTCAGTTTGGATCTGGAGAAGACGGCACGGCAAAGGGGTCTGGACGCCGCCCGGGAGGCCGCTCTCGAAATGGGCATTCTCAATCAGGCGGAACGCAACGCCGAAAGGTCGATCCGGACGCTGCTGGGGCTCGCAGGCGTCAAGACGGTGGAATTCGTTCCTGCGGGAACTTCCTAGCTACTTCAACTCGCCGCGCGCCCATTCCAGCGCGAGTTCGAGGGCGTCGAGCGTAATGTCCATGAGCGGTTCGTCGCGCCCGGCATGGCCTTGCGGACCGGCGACGAAATCGTGGTAGCCGTTCTCGAAAATGTCGAGCCGCGCGGGCTTGCCCGCTTTGTCGAGTTCTTCATACACGCGGCGGTTGACGGGGAGCAGCGCGTCTTTCGTACCCACAAGCAAAAGTATGGGAGCGCTCACGGTCGCCAAATTACGAGCGGTGCGTTCGGCGTCGATCGTTTGGCCATCACGGGACATACCGAAGAAAGCCATCGGAGCGCCGGCGCCGAGGATCGCGCGCCAAGGCTTCGCGCGGGCAAGCAGATGCATCGTAACGCTGCCGCCAAGCGACACTCCATAGACCGTGATCCTCGACTTGTCTACGTATGGCAAAGAAGAGAGATGCTCGAACACGGCCACGGCGTCGTCGGCGTAGGTGGCTTGTTTCTCGTTCATCGGCGCGCCGAGTTCGTATCCCACGGGATGACGATAGTCGGCGACGGCGACGACGAAGCCCTCCTGGAGAAACCGTTCCCAGAGCGGTCCGCCCGTATCGCCTCGCGACCAGGTGACGAGCTTCTCCATGCCCCGGCCGCCGGGGGCGCCGTGAAAGTAGAGGAGCGCGGGAAACGGCCCCGCGCCTTTCGGCTTACGGATTGCGGCGGCGACATACGCGCCGTCCTTCGACTTGATATAGCGCTGTTCGACCGGAGAATCGGCTTCGCTCACGACATGGACGTACTTGTCGTGCGGAAGAATCTTTCCTCCCGGATGTTGGTGAACGTCGGCGAATAGGGCCAACAGCGCGAGCATGCCCTACCGTTGGCGGAAGCGCCACACGAGGGCGGCGAGGCTCGCGCCGAGCAATCCGAAGGTTCCCGGTTCGGGGATGGCCGCTCCGCCAAACGACACGACGAAGAACGAACCGTCCACGACGCCAAGGGATTCCATGTCAATGCGAATAGAACTGGCGGTACTTGCGATGCGCGACATGTCGAGGCCCACGATGTTCGTGGATAACATCACCGGGCCAAGCACGTTGCCGCCCGCATCGAGGCCGTTGAAATCGAATCCGTTAAATCCGGCGACTATCGAGAACCCCGCGCCCGATCCCTTGTAGAGATACGTGATCGAAGTATCGTCCGCATCGACGGTCTGCGAGGTCGCCGCGGTGAGAAACGTGCACATATTGAACGGGCCCGCCGGGCAGGTAATCTCCGCACCGGCGCCGACGAGTAGTGCGTCGTTCGAAGTAGATCCTCCGAACTCGTATCCGAAGTTAATCACTTGACCGAGAATGCCGGCGGAAGCGGGCAAGGACATAGCGGCCATCGATAAGGCGAATATTTTGTTTTTCATCGTTCCTCCTGACAAGAGAGTTTAGCGCATACAATATCGGGCATGTCTACACGCCGTGACTTCTTCGCCACTACCGCCGCCGCGGGCATCGCCGCCGCACCGCTTGCCGCCGCACCAAACGGAGCGCCGTTGCCCTTGAAGCTCGGCGTCGCCAGCTACTCGCTGCGCGAATTCTCCCGGAACTTGGCCATCAAGATGACCAAGAAGCTCGGGGTCTCCTACATCAACATCAAAGAGTTCCACCTTCTTTACAAAGCGACGCCCGAGGAGCGCGAGAAGGGCCGTAAGCAGTTCGAGGCGGCGGGACTGACCATCACCGGCGGGGGCACGATCAATTTGCTGAACGAAGATCCCGCCGACGTGCGCTATTACTTCGACTACGCGAAGCAATGCGGCATGCCGCTGATGGTCATCCACGCGTCGCCGAAGACGTTACCGGTGATCGAGAAGCACGTCAAGGAATACAACATCAAGGTCGCCGTCCATAACCACGGTCCGGAAGACAAGAATTTTCCGAAGCCCACCGACGCGATGAAGTACATCAAGGACATGGACCCGCGCGTTGGGCTGTGTGTCGATATCGGCCACACCACTCGTACCGGCGCCGATCTGATGGAAGAGTTGACCGCCGTGGGTCCGCGCCTGCTCGACATGCACATTAAGGATCTGAAGGACATTCGCGACGGCAAGACACAATGCCCGGTGGGCGACGGGTCGTTCGATATTCCCGGTATCTTCGCCTACCTCAAGAAGATTAACTACCAGGGCGGCGTGATGCTCGAGTACGAAATCGAGGGCGACGATCCGTTCCTCGGTATGGCGAAGAGCTTCTCCTACATGCGCGGGGTGCTCGCCGGAATGAAAGCGTAGCCTGGCGCTACGATTGAGTTATGGCAGCCGCGACACTTGTTTCTTCGGACGAGTTCCTGGCACTGCCTCGCACGGGCGGCATCAAGCGCGAGCGCATCGACGGCGAGGTGGTGGAGGTGGAAGTGGGGAAAAGAGTTCATGAGTGGCCGAAGACGATTCTTGCCCGGGAACTAACGCTCCAGCTGGGGCGACGTTCGCGGTGGCAAGTTATTTCGGAGATTCAATTCCGCTTGGGTGGAGAGACCGACGTGTTTCCCGACGTGGGATTGATTTCGCGGGAGCGCTTGTTGAGTCAGCGCGGCGAGTTTTTGGAGGACTCGCCCGAAATCCCCATTGAAGTCGTGTCGAGCGAAACCGCGCAGCGCCTGCAGACCAAGCTCGATCTCTACTTCCAGTACGGCGCGCTCGAAGCATGGGTGCTGTACCCCAACACGAAAAAGCTCGTCCGTCACTTACCGGACGGCAGCGCGACCACTTTTGGACCGAACGATATCTTCTCGTCGCCCCTTGTGCCCGAGTTTCAAATCCGGGTCGGCGATTTGTTCCTCGACTAAGCGATGACGCGGCGGACGTTTGGCGCATTGCCGCTGGCCGCCGCCGCGATTCCACAAGCGGGTACCGGCATTCAGCGCACGATGAGCGCGCTCGAACGCGGCGAACGCGTTCGTATCCTGATTTACGGGCAATCGATCACGCAGCAGAACTGGTGGAAGACCGTCGCCGACGATCTGAAGCGGCGGTTTCCGAAATCCGATTGCCGCGTCGTCAATCTGGCGATCGGCGGATACTCGACGCAGTTCCTGCGGCGCACGATCGCCCACGACGTTTACCCGTTCTACCCGGACCTCACGATCTTTCACGACTACGGCCGCGACGATCAGTTCGAGGAAATGATCGCGGGTATCCGGAGCCGCACAGTGTCCGAGGTTCTGATTCTGACGGACCATGTGTGCTGGCATCCAAAGTTCGACGCGCCCGACGCAACGAAAGCCGACCGCACTTCGCGCGAAGACAAGCGATCGTTCGAGACGCTTCCCGCGATCGCCGCCAAGTACGGTTGCGGGATATGCGATATCCGCGGCGCCTGGTACAAGGAACTCGAGGCGCGCGGCGCGGCGGCGGCTAGCTTGCTGCGCGATGCGGTGCATCTGAACGACGCCGGATGCGACGTCTACGCGCGCGCGGTGAATGCGGCGCTGGTTCGCGACGCGAGTACCGCGACGGACAAGACCGTCGTAGAGATTCCGGTGAAATGGCGGCGTGGGCGGGCCGAGATCGAGTTCGATGGGAACCGCGTGGACGCGGTGGCGTCGGTAAAAGGCACGGGCGCTCGAGTCCTGATCGATGGGCGACCGCCGTCGAGTTACTCGGAACTCTATTCGATTACCCGGCCTTCGAACACCTGGTGCGTCGATTGGCCCTCGATCAATCGCGTATCGAGCGACTCACCTTTGCTGGTCGAGGATTGGGTGTTACGGTGCCTCGAGACCGTCGAGGATGGGTCCAAGTGCCGCTTTCACGTTATCGGTACGGAAACGGGATTCGATGGCGAAGGCGTGACCACGGAGAGGTTCGTTTCGCGTTCCGGCCGCGTCGTCATCGAACCGGAGGACTGGGTGTTTCAGCGCGCCTACTCGCTGCGCAAGATTAAGATGCCGTCGCCCTTCGAAGTGCAGTGGCGGGTGCGGCCGATGTTCCAGGATTTCTGGCACGGCGCGTCGCCGGTGCTGGCGCAAGGACTCACGAACGGTCCCCACCGGCTGACTTTGATTGGCGACGGATCGGGGACGCCACCGGTCACGGCGGTGCGCGCTTATCGTCCGCCCGTGAAGCTCTAGGCGAACCCGAATAGCTTCTTCGCCGTCACCCCGCGCACCTTCGCGCGCTCGGTTTCGGAAGCGAAAGCGAACGCCGTCTCGAAAACTTCGACGGCTTTGTCGAACTGCGCGCGGTTGTGCCCGAGTCCGCCCCAGATCATGCGGTCCGCCCCGAAGGCGTCGACCGTGCGCTTCACAAGTGGCGTCAGATCGCGATGGGGGTGAGGCTGTTTCGTCGAGTAAGCCCAACCCGAAAACTTCATTACCGTCTTGGGAAACTTCGCTAGCGCCAACACGCGTTCGTACTCGGCGGGCGTGCCCATGCCCGCGCGGCCCAGATGGTCGAGAATCACCGTCGTCGAACGAAACTCTTGGGCGAGATTTGCGATCGAATCGGCGTGCCAGGGCGTGAAATGCATTTGAATGGCAAGGCCGAGATCGGTAGCGGCGCGCCACGTCGCGCGCATCGATGCGTGGCTCATGTCGCGCTCGCGAATCGGGCGCGAAGCATCCCAAGGGGCGTCGCCCGCCTTACGGTTCTGGTGAATCCGAAGCGCGACGATGCGCCCCGCCATGCGCTTGGTCAGTTCGCGCAATCGCGCCGGAGTATCGGGCTTCAGGGGATCGAGCAGTAAGGTGCCCTTGAAAAATCCTTCTCGCGGCTCGTTCGCAAAACAGTATTCGAGATAGCGGTGGTCGTCCTGGTAAGGCTCCGGATGCACGATCACCGTGCCGTCCAGCCGCACATCGCGCACAAACGCCGCGTAGTCGTCGAGAGTCGCGGGCTCGGCCTGGTAAGTTCCATTTGAGTGATATGGAAAATGCTTCGGATCGAACAGATGAATATGCGTGTCGAACAAAACGCCTTGGGGGCGCGCGATAAGCGCACCCCCAAGAAACGAACCGAAGGCCCGGCGGGTCACGGCTAGTCGGCCGCCTTCTCCGCCTTCATCTTTTCGCGCTGCTCTTTCAAGATCGCCTTGCGGCTGAGCTTGATTTTATTGCCGTCGAGCGCGAGCACCTTCACCATGATCTGGTCGCCTTCGTTCAACTCGTCGCGCACGTTCTTCACGCGCGACTCCGAGATTTCCGAAACGTGCAGTAGACCGTCGGTGCCAGGGAAGATTTCGACGAACGCGCCGAACTCGGCGATCCGCACCACCTTGCCCAGGTACGTCTTGCCCACTTCGGCCACCGCGCAAATGTCGGTGATCATCTGGATCGCCTTTTGCGCGGACACGCCGTCGGAGGCGAACACCTTCACGCTACCATCGTCCTCGACGTCGATCTTGACGCCCGTCGAATCGGTGATGGAGCGGATCATCTTGCCGCCCGGTCCGATCAACTCGCGGATCTTATCGACTGGAATCGTCATCGAGTAGATACGCGGAGCGTATTTGGACAATTCGCCTCGCGGCGCGGCGATCGCCTCATCCATCTTGTCGAGCAGGAACATCCGGCCGCGCTTCGCTTGCGCCAGCGCTTCCTTCATGATGTCCACGGTAACGTTAGTCACCTTGATATCCATCTGAAGGCCGGTGATGCCCGTGCGCGTACCTGCGACCTTGAAGTCCATGTCGCCGTAATGATCCTCGGCGCCCGCGATATCGGTGAGTACACCGTAATCTTTGCCCTCGATCACGAGGCCCATCGCGACGCCCGCGACGGCGGCCTTGATCGGCACACCGGCGTCCATCAAAGCGAGCGATCCGCCGCAGACCGAAGCCTGCGAACTCGATCCGTTCGATTCGAGAATGTCGGACACAATCCGGATGGTGTAGGGGAAGTCGGTTTCGGAAGGCAGCACCGCGGCGAGCGAGCGCTCGGCGAGCGCGCCGTGGCCGATTTCGCGGCGTCCCGGCGATCCGCTGCGGCCCGTCTCACCCACCGAGAACGGCGGGAAGTTGTAGTGCAGCATGAAGCGCTTCGAGACCACTTCTTTATCGAGAAGCTCGATGCGCTGTTCGTCGTCCTTGGTGCCGAGCGTCACCGTCACCAGCGCTTGCGTTTCGCCGCGCGTAAACAACGAGGAGCCGTGCGTGCGGGGAAGCACGCCGGTCTCGATGGTTACCTTGCGGATTTCATCGAAGGCGCGCCCGTCGGGGCGGCGGCGGCTCTTCAAAATTTCGTCGCGGAAAATCTTCTCTTTGAGACGATCGAACAGGTCGCCCGCTTCTTCCTGGAGCGCTTCGTCCTCGCCTGCCAGTTCCACCGCTTTGGCGTGCAGTTCGTCGACTTTCGCGTAGCTCTCGAGCTTCGAGTACTTCTTGGTGTCGAGCGCGTCGGTCAGTTCCGCGCGCAACGCCTTATCGATCTTCGCGCCCAATTCGGGGTTCAGCACCGGAGCGGCGTACTCGCGCTTCGGCTTCCCGGCGAGCTTCACCAGCTTTTCGATCCCGGCGATGAGCGTCCGGCAGCAGTTATGCCCGAATTCGATCGCGCCGAGCACTTCCTCTTCGGTAGCCTCGTTCGCTCCCGCCTCGACCATGACGATGCCGTCCTTGGTACCGGAGACGATGATATTGAGCTTCCCCGCTTTGATCTCCGCCCAAGTGGGATTGGCGATGTATTGGCCGTCCTTCATGCCGACGCGGACGCTCGACAGAATGTGATGGAACGGGATATCGGAGACGGCCAGCGCCGCGGCCGCGCCGGTCATGGCGAGCGTGTCGGGGTCCGTTTCCGCGTCCGCCGACATTACCAGGGCGATGATCTGCGTCTCGCACAAGTAACCTTCGGGGAACAACGGGCGGATGGGCCGGTCGATCATGCGGCAGGTGAGAATTTCCTTCTCCTGCGGGCGGCCTTCGCGTTTGATAAACCCACCGGGAAAACGCCCGGCGGCGTACGTGTACTCGCGGTAGTCCACCGTGAGCGGGAAAAAGCTTTGTCCAAGCTTGGGCTTCTTGGCGCCGCAAGCCGAAACGAGAACTACGGAGTCGCCGCTGCGGACGACGACCGCGCCGTCGGCCTGCTTGGCCATCTTGCCGGTCTCGAGAACGATCTTCTTTCCATGAAGATCGATTTCCACTGAATGCATACTAACCTTCCTTCGCCGCGAACTATCCGCTCGCACGCGTTTGAGCCGACCCACGGCTTAAGCCGCGAGCCTAAAGCTCGATCAAGGAAGAATGGAACGGTGGGTTTTGACCCGCCAAACCGTTTGGGGCTAGCGGCGGATCCCAAGACTCGCGATTAAAGTCTTGTAACGTTCCGGGCTGCTCGCTTTCAAATAATTCAGCAGACGGCGGCGCTGCGCCACCATCGAAAGCAGTCCGCGACGAGAGCTATGGTCTTTCTTGTGGGTCTTGAAATGCTCGGTGAGTTCGAGAATCCGCCGACTCAGAAGGGCCACTTGCACTTCTGGCGAACCGGTGTCGTTCTTTTTGCGGGCATACGTGGCCGCAATCTGCTTCTTAACGTCGGTCGCCAGTGCCATTCGCGAATGGATACTCCTCGTCTTTCCTCAATCTAACTTTTTTGTTCTTTCGTAGAGTAGCACAATCGATGACAGTTGGGTGAGAGGGTGGGTCGGAAGCGATGGTGGGCGCGCAGGGACTCGAACCCCGGACCTCCTGCGTGTGAAGCAGGCGCTCTAACCAGCTGAGCTACGCGCCCCTGGGAGGGCGAAAATCCAGTATATTCCAAACGAGTGACTTCCGACGAGGCTATTGGATTCGCCCAGCGCCTCGCGCGGGAACGGCGCACGGGCGAGGCCCTAGATGTGCTTGAATCCGCGCTGCTCGACGATCCAGAGAACTCCCGCATCGCTAAGGAGTGCGCGCGGCTGTCGCTCGAAATCAACGAGCTTCGCGCGTTCACGAATTGGTGCCACGAGGCGCTGCGCATCGACCCGCGCGATCCCGAACCGCATGAGATGATGTCGGCGGTCTTGCGCCGCATCGGGCGCGTCGAAGAAGCCGAGCACGAGGCACGGCTCGCCGCCGGATTGCGATAACCTTTCGACATGATTACCGCCGTGCTGTTGCTCGCCCTCGCCGCCGACGAAGCCTGGGACAAGCTCAAGAACGTCAAATCCGGCTCCGAAATTCGGGTGTTTCTGAAGGGCCACGCGAAGCCGATGGAGGCGAACCTCGGCGACGTGACCGACGAGAATTTGATCGTCGCGCTCAAGAAAGAGCAAAAAGCGATCGCCAAAGAACAAATCGACCGAGTGGACGCCCGGCCCGGCGGAAAAGCGGGCGTTACTCGCGAATCGAAGACCACGAACGACGTTACCAACCCGCAGCCGCCCGCACCGCCAAATCCATATAACCGGCCCGGGCCTTCGAGCTCCACTTCGTCGGGCGTGACCATCGGCAAGCCGGGATACGAAACCGTCTACACGCGGCCCCGTCCCAAGCCTTAACGAAGTACGGCCAACGCGGGGGCGGCGAGCAACTCCTCCGCGCGTTTGCGGGCTTGGGCGATCGACCGGCTCTTGATCTCGTCGTAGCCGCGGATCGATTCCGGAAGTTTCGCTAGTTCCCGCGCCGCCGGATGCCGCGAATGCGCCAGCAACAGCGAGCGATACCATTCGACGGCCGCGCGTTCCTCCCGCCGGTGCCGGGCGTAGCCGAACAAATCGAATGGCGTGCCGCGCAGAAACTTTAGCGAGGCAAGCAGCTTCAGCGCGGGACGGAACCACGGCCCCAGTTCGATCTTTCGCTTGCGGCCGAGCGCCCGTAAGAACGGTGGATGCAGGTTGTAGCCGACGCGGCCTTCGACGCCCGACAACAGCCGGGCCACCTCGTACTCGTCCTTGTACGCCATCAACCGGTAGAGTTGCATCGCTACGATCTCCCGAATTTCGGCGGGCATCCGAGCGACGAACGCTTGATGCTCGCGGGCGTACCGCGAGTCCTGATAGGCGGCAAGTTCGGCGGCGTAATCGAGCGCCTCGGCCACTTCGGGCGCGTGGACCGTCGAGGGTTTCCCGAAATGCTCGCGCCCCCAGGCGAACGCTGCCAGATTGCCATCCACGGCGACACCGTTCAATCGGATCGCCTCTTCGATAGAAGCCCGCGTGATGGGAATCAACCCTGCCTGCCAGGCAAAACCCAGGAGAAACATATTCACGAACAGGTGGCTGCCGAGCAACTCCTCGGCGAGCCGCGTCGCATCGACATGCAGCGTGCCCGGCAGCGGAGTGTTCTTTACGGCCAGCGCGAAATCCGGTGGAGCGCCATCGGCGTCGAACGCGACGACGACATCCGGCGCGGCGATGCGAGCGGCGGCCGCGAGCGGCGAGCGCGAGAGCGTCAGGTGTGAAGTGACCGCCCCGCCCTTCTGCGCAAGACCCGTCTGGTCGAGCGTCGTTACGAACAACCCGTCGCGCAACGCCGCCGTCGCCAAGATCGCGTTGATTGTGACGACTCCGGTTCCGCCGACTCCAGGCATGAGGATGCGATATCCAGAGCCGCCGATAGAAACGGTTTGCGATGGCTCGGCGACGGCCGGCGGCGTGGGCAAGGCCGCGCGCACCTTGGGCTTCGGCGCATCGTCGATTACGGTAAGAAACGAAGGACAGTCGCCCATGGCGCAGGTGTAGTCCTGGTTGCACGACGACTGGTGGATGCGCAACTTCTCGCCCTTCGCCGTCTGGACGCGCTGCAAGCTGGCGCAGTTCGACTGCGTGACGCAATCGCCGCAGCCTTCGCACACGTCCTCCTGGATGAGCAAGCGTTTGGCCGGCGCCGCCACCTTCCCGCGCGAACGTTGGCGGCGTTTTTCGGCGGCGCATTCCTGGTCGTAAATCAGGACGCTGACGCCGGGTACGCGTTCGAGTTCGCGCAACACCTCCGTTAAGTCCTCGCGCGGACGAAGCTCGGCTGCGGACGCAAAACGGTCGCGAATTTCGCGGTAACGGTCAACGTCCTCCACCATGACAACGATGCGCTTCACGCCTTCGGCTTCGAGTTTGCGCGTTAACTCGGGCACCGGCAGCGCGCCTTGCGCGTCCTGGCCGCCGGTCATCGCGACATGGCCGTTGTAAAGCAGCTTGAAAGTGATGTTCACCTTCGCCGCGACGCACGCTTGAATCGCCAGCGCGCCCGAGTGGAAGAACGTGCCGTCGCCGATGTTTTGGAACATGTGGCGGCGCTCGGAAAACGGAGCCATACCGATCCATGGCGCGCCTTCGCCCCCCATGTGAGTGGCGTAGCTGAACCCGCGCCCCGACGCGCCAAGCATCACCGCCATTCCATGACAGCCGGTGCCGCCGCCCGCGATCTGGCCTTCAAGCAGGATCGTAGACCGGTTGTGCGGACAGCCGCTGCAAAAGTTGGGCCGCCGCCAAGGCAGCTTCACCGCCGATGGCGCTTCCTTACCCGTGAGGATCGCGGCGATGATTTCCGGCGTCAGTTCGCCGTATGCGGGAAACCAATCCTTGCCGTGGATCGTGGGCCGCGAAGCGTCGTTGTAGAGCAACTCTCGAATCTGCATTTCGAGGAAGCTGCGCTTCTCCTCGACGACGATCAGCGTGTCCGCGCCGCGCGCCAGTTCGCGCGTGAACTCGGGATCGACGGGGAACGTCATCGCGTACTTGCCGATGCGATAGCCGGACGGATCGGCGCCGAGCATCCGTAACGCTTCCATCAGGTCGTAGTAGCTCTTACCGGAAACGGCGATCGCCGTCTTGGCGCGGGGATCGCCCTCGATCCGATCGAATCGATTCGCGCGCGCGAACGCTCGCGCCGCTTCGAGACGCCTCCCGAGTTCCACTTCCATCCGATTCGTGTGGGGAATTACCAGCATCGGATCGGTCCGCTTCTCATACCCCTTCGGTTCGATCCAAGGCGCGCGGTCGAGCGAGACGTTCACGCTGCCGCCGCCGTCGCACACGTCGGTAACAAGCTTCAATCCACACCACGCCCCCGAGTAACGCGACATGGCGATCGCCGCGAGCCCGTAATCGAGAACCTCTTGGGTGTTGCCCGGCGCGAGAATCGGCATACCGAAATTCATGAGCGAGAAATCGCTCTGGTGCGGGATAGTGGAACTTTTGGACGTATGATCGTCGCCTGCCAAGACCAGCGCCGCCGACGTGCCGGGGCATCCGGCGAGATTCGCATGGCGAAGAGCGTCGCCGCTGCGGTCCACTCCCGGACCCTTGCCGTACCAGATTCCGACCACGCCGTCCACTTTCTTGGGACCGGCCACGTCCGCGATCTGGCTGCCCAGGATGGCAGTGGCGGCGAGATCCTCGTTCACCGCCGGCTGAAAGACGATGCCGTGCTCGCGCAGCATACCGCCGACGCGCGAGAGCGCGAGATCGTAACCGCCCAGTGGCGATCCTTCGTAGCCGGAAATGTAGGCGCCGGTACGGAGGCCAGTGCGCCGGTCCAGCCGCATTTGGTCGAGCGGCAATCGCACCAACGCCTGAATTCCAGTGAGGTAGTGGACGCCGTCCGGGGCCGTGTACTTGTCGTCGAGCGTCACGGTCCTATTAAACAACGCGCCCCCGCTAGCGGCGCACTGAGCATCCGGATTGTGCGCTAGGTTAGAGAACGAATGAGCGTCATCATGCGCTTCGGCACGCGCCGTGCGATCCTTTGCGGCGCGCGATGGAAGGCGGCGGACCCTGCGCTCGAACGCGTTTTGAACGACGCCACAAAGGCGTGGTTGCGCGAGACCGGCGGACCCGCGATCGGCGACCGCGATCCGGATTTCACGACTGCGCTAAAGGTCGGCGTCGAGTGTGGCGGCGCCATGCACCGGCACGCATCGCCGGCCAACGGCTATGCGCGCGAAGTGTATTTGCGCGCCCGCCAGCTCTCGATGTTCGAGTAGCTATCGATCCCAGCGGATGATGTCCGATACTTCGCGGTTGAGCTTGATCTCGACCAGACTGGTTGTAAACGGATAAAAGAAATTCGAGGGCAAATCGATCTCCGCACTCCAGTGGCGAGACGCGCCGCGCCCGACATACGTGGCGTAACCGGTGCCGGTATGCGTCAACGCTCGCACGCAAAGCTTCTTTTCCTGAAACGGCTTTACCTTTGCGTAGTTCACGTGGAAAGCGCGAAAGCTCTTGTCGGTGGAGTAAGGATGCACGTCGATGTCGAACTCTTCGTTCAGGCGGCGATTTTCGTCCTTCGTGAAGAATTCAAGATGGTAATCGGACACTCCACAGCCGCGTTCGTCCGACACTTTCAGAATGAACTGTTGCCACGGAGCGGCGGCTGTCCTGGCGGCGCGGGTCTTCGCCTCGGCCGTCGCGCACCACGCCCGAAAGTCGTCCGCTCGATCTACGGACAAAGCGGCCAAGACCAGCTCTTTCGTGGCGGTAGGATCGCTCGCGATCGTACCGTGATTGACGCCTTCGATGAGGTAAACCGGAACCGGCAGGCGGGGTTTTTCGGTGCTCTTCGCGGCAGTGGCTTCTTCGGTAAGGTCGAGCGTGAATTTGTACGTATCGAAAGCCGCGCCCGCCCACCGCACGGTACCGTCGGTTCCCGGCGAATTCACCACGCTCGCCAAGCCGGTGTAGCCGTCCGCACCGCAAAGGATGAAGGGATACGGAGTGCGCGCGTCGGGACCGTACACCGGAGGATCGGCCAGCAGATCCCGGTGGGCCAAATCCCATGTGAAGCGGCTGCCCAGTTCCAGCGCGTCGAGCACTTGGTCGCCCGTTTCCATAAAGTCCGGCCCCAAACGGCGGTTGCTCTTGAAGATCGCCCCGAGAAAACTGCGGCCCTTGTGCGCAAGCGGCGAGCCGAAGGTGGCTGGCGCTAGCCCGATCAGATGTTTCAAACGGCGGCGGTTCTGCGAACCATAGCGGGTGAGCCACGCGCGGATCACCAGCATCCCGGTGGAGTGAACGATCGCGTCGAACTCGTCGCCGGGCCCAATACCGCGCGAGGCCAGGATGCTTTCGAACCCTTCCGCGATGTCGTCGATGTTGATCTCGTTGACCAGCGATTCGTAACTGCAGATATGGATGCCGCCCGCCTCGTAGCCGCCTTCTCCGGTTAGCACCCGCTTCCAAGCCTCATAAGTCTTGCCGCGATCGGAGTAGCCGTGAACGAGGACGATGGGGCGCTTCATTTCTTCAGTAACGGCTCCAGCGTTTTCATAACATGAATGGCCACTCTCGCGTTGCCCTTCGCGTTGGCGTGGATGCCGTCGGGCAACATCAGCGACCGGTCCAGCGCTACGCCTTCCAGCAAGAAACGGATGCGCGGCAGTTTGTACTTTTGCGCGAGTTGGACGTAGATTTGTTCGAACTCGCGAATGTAGTCGGGACCGTAGTTAGGCGGCAGCGTCATGCCCGCGACGACCACTTTCGATTTCGCGGCCAACAGGCGCTTCGTCATCTCCTCCAGGTTCGAACGCGTCTGCGCGAGTGGCACCCCGCGTAATCCGTCGTTGCCGCCGAGTTCGAGAATCGTAATCGCGGGAGAAAGCGCAACGGCGGATTGTATCCGGGACAGTCCGCCCGACGTCGTGTCGCCGCTAATTCCCAGGTTGACGACCCGGTACCGATAGCCGCGTTTGTCGATCTCTTTCTGCAAGAAGTCGGGATAGCTCAAACCGGGATCGACGCCGTAACCCGCCGAGAGCGAATCGCCGAAGCATACGATGACGGGCCGCGGGTCCGCCGCAAGCGCAACCGCTAGAAGAAAAATCGAGCCGAACACCTAATGCCAGAATAATAGAGGTAGATGGATTCCTCCCCCATCCTGGCGGTGCGTGGATTGCGCCGCTCCATCGATTCCGGCACACACGTCGTCGACATCCTGAAGGGTATCGACTTTGAAATCCCGCGCGGGCAATTCGTCGCGATCATGGGTGCGTCGGGCTCGGGCAAGAGCACGCTGCTTGGGCTGCTGGCCGGGCTGGACACCCCAAGCGCGGGATCGATCCTGGTGGACGGCGTCGAAATCGCGGGGATGGAGGAGGATCGCCTCGCTTCGCTGCGCGGACAAAAAATCGGCTTTGTGTTTCAGAGCTATCAACTGATCCCGACGTTAACCGCCGAGGAGAACGTGCTGTTGCCGCTCGAACTCTCGGGCGACGGGCGCGGCGGCGCGGATCGCGCGCGGCGTCTTCTCGAAACGGTGGGCCTCGCGGACCGTCTCGATCACTACCCGGTGCAGCTATCGGGCGGCGAGCAACAGCGCGTCGCGCTGGCGCGGGCGTTCGTGCTGGCTCCGCCGATTCTGTTGGCCGACGAGCCGACCGGCAATCTCGATTCGACGAACGGGCGTCACGTGCTCGATCTCCTGATGTCGCTAAACAAACGCGAAGGCACGACGTTGATCCTGGTGACGCACGACCGGAGTCTGGCGGGTTACGCCGATCGAGTCATCACGCTCAGCGACGGTCTCGTGGTCGCGGACGAGTTGCGGGAAACACCCGCCTTGACCTATGACCGGTAACTTCCGCTGGCGCACGGCCGCGAAGATCGCATGGCGCGAATCGCGCGCGTCGGCGGTAAAGTTCGGGTTCGTGGTGCTGGCGGTCGCGGTAGGAGTGGGATCGCTCACAGGCGTGCGCGGGTTTTCGACCGCGTTTCACGCTATGCTCCTGCGCGAAGCGCGAACGCTGATGGCCGCCGATCTTTCCGCGCGTATGTTTCGGATGCCGGACGCCGCGCAACTCGCCGTCATCGAGGACCTAAAGAAGCAAGGCGTCCGGGAGACGCAAATCACCGAGACGCTGACTATGGTCAGTTCGCCCAAAACCCAAACGCCGGTTCTGGTCTCGGCCAAAGCGATCGATCCGGCGGTATATCCGTTTTACGGCGAGGTGGAGTTCGATCCGCCCGCCGCGCTCGCAACCGCGCTGACACCCGAAGTGGTAGGTTTGTCCGCCGATCTCATGATGCGCCTGAACGTCGCGCCCGGAGACTCGATTCGGCTAGGCGGCATGGACTACCGAGTTCTGGGAATGGTTTCGAAAGAGCCCGACAAGATGGCGGGTAGCTTGAACATCGGCCCGCGCCTTTTGATGTCTCGAGACGGATTGGCGCGGACGGCGTTGCTAAACGAAGGAAGCCGCGCGGCGCAGCGATTCCTCTTCAAGCTGCCGCCCGCCGGAACGTCCGGCGCGCCCGGCGTCGAGGACGTTCGGCAACGTCTCAAGAAAGCGTTTCCCGATGCGATGGTGATCGATTTTCGGGAAACCAACCCGATCATCACGCGGGGACTCAACCGTTCGACGATGTTCCTTTCGCTGATTAGCTTGATTGCGCTGATCGTCGGCTCGATCGGTGTCGCGACCGCCATCCGCTCGCATCTCGAGCAGAAGCTCGATTCGATCGCCGTCATGAAATGTCTGGGGGCGCGGAGCGGACAAATCGTTCGCATTTACATCATTCAGACTCTCGCGCTGGGGCTTGCCGGTGGAGTGCTGGGAGCGCTGTTGGGCGGCGTGGTGCAACTCGCCTTTCCATTCCTGATCTCGCGCTACTTCCCCGTGCCGCCGTCATTCGCTTGGGACGGAGCGTCGTTGGCCCAAGGCTTGATTACCGCGCTGCTGGCGACGCTGTTGTTTACGTTGCCGCCGCTCCTTGCGATCCGCGACATTCGGCCGAGCCTCATCTTGCGCCGCGAGATGAGCGACGGTCCGCGCCGCCGGAACTGGCGCTCCGCGGTTACCGCGGGCGCGATTCTTATCGGGCTGGGCGCGCTGGCCGCGTGGATCGCGGGCGGTAAGCCGATGGACGCGCTGCAACTCGGCGGTTACTTCGCAGGCGGTATCGCCGTAGCCCTGATTTCCTTGGGCGCGGTAGCTTGGCTGCTCCTGCGGAGCATGAAGTATGTGGTGCGTACCCGCGCTCTCCCCTCGTCGCTCCGGCACGGATTTGCGAATCTCTACCGGCCCGGCAACCAAGCGCAAGCCGTACTCGTCGCACTTGGCCTGGGAGTGATGTTCACGGTGACCATTTATCTCGTGCAACGCTCGATGCTGCAAGAGATGGCGGCGAGCGCTCCGCCCGGTATGCCGAACGTATTTCTGCTCGATATCCAGCCGTCGCAGCGCGACGAAGTGGCCGCGATTCTCGACCGTCAAAAGAATCTCGCGCAGAAACCGGAGATTGTCCCGAGCGTCGCCGTGCGCATGACGCATGTCAACGGCAAGCGCGTCGAGGAACTCGATTTGAAAGGGTTTTCGCGCCGATTCCTGCAAACGCGCAACGTGACTTGGTCTGAGGCGAAGCCGCCGCAAACTACCGTGACGGCGGGCGCCTGGTGGAGTTCGAACGCGGCGGGTCAGGTCTCGATCGGTGAGGACGCGGCCCGCATCCTTCAACTCACCCCCGGAGCGACGCTCGACTTTACGGCGGCCGGCCAGTCCATCCAAGCGCGCGTGGCGGCGGTTCATCGTTCCGATGCGATCCGTATGGGCGCTACGGCGGACTTCATCTTTTCCCCGAAGACGCTTGAGACCTTGCCCGCTATCTTCTACGGCGGCCTGCGGATGCCGCCCACCGAAGTTCCCGCGTTGCAGCGGACGCTCTACGAGCGTTTCCCCACCGTCACTGTGGTGAACATTGCCGACGTCATCAATACAGTGCAAGACGTTGTGGATCAAATCGCGTTAGTGGTTCGCTTCGTTTCGGCGTTCGCAATCATGGCCGGGGTTGTCATTCTGGCTTCGAGCGTCGCGGGTACGCGGTTCCGCCGCATCCGCGAAGTGGTGATCTTGAAAACGCTGGGGGCGACGCGCGCGCGCATCTCCCGCATCTTTTCCGCCGAGTTTCTGGTTCTTGGCGCGACCGCCGGTCTGATGGGCAGCCTGCTCGCGATGGCCTTTTCGAACCTCGTGCTCATCCAGTTTTTCGAAGGCCAATGGAAATTCGATTGGCTGCCCCTGGCGACTTCCGTCGCGCTGACGGCGCTGCTGGCGAACGCCGCGGGATGGATCGCCAGCGCGCGAATCTTAGGACAGAAACCGCTTGAGGTGCTGCGAGCCGAATAAGCATGGAAGCGATTCTTTATGTGTCCTTCGGTGGACCGGACGGTCCCGAAGATGTCATGCCGTTTCTCGAAAACGTGACGCGCGGACGCAATGTCCCTCGAGAGCGTCTGCTCGAAGTAGCCGAGCACTACCATCACCACGGCGGCCGCAGCCCGATCAACGATCAGAATCGCGCCGTCATTTCCGCTCTGCGCGAGCTGCTCGCGCAAGAAGGCCCCGGCCTGCACGTGTACTGGGGAAACCGCAACTGGCATCCTTTTCTTGCCGACACGTTGCGGGAGATGAAAGCCGACGGCGTAACTCGCGCGCACGCCTTCGTCACTTCCGCTTTCTCCAGTTACTCGGGCTGCCGCCAGTACCGCGAGAATCTGGCGCAAGCGAAGATTGACGCCGGTTTCCCGGAACTCGAAGTTCGCAAACTGCGCGTGTATTTCGACCATCCGGGATTCGTGGAGCCAATGATCGACAACGTTCGGGCCGCGCTCGACGATCTACCCGGCGCTCGCCTAATTTTCACGGCGCACTCGATTCCGTTGTCGATGGCCGAGACTTCGCGCTACGAGTCGCAACTGCGGCAAGCGTCGGAGACCGTCGCGCGCGGATGTGGGACTTCGGACTTCGACCTCGTTTGGCAAAGCCGCAGCGGACCGCCGACTCAGCCGTGGCTTGAGCCCGATATCCTCGACCATCTACGCGCTCTCGCAAAAGACGGCCGCGCCGCGCTGGGGGTTGTCGTGGTACCCATCGGTTTCGTGTCCGATCACATGGAAGTGCTGCACGACCTCGACACGGAAGCGGCGGATTTAGCGGCGGAACTCGGTATTGGATTTCGTCGCGCCGCGACGGTGGGCGCCGATCCGCGATTCGTGCGCATGATTCGCGATTTGGTTCTCGATCCGCTCAATGCCGCGGATTTCGGATATTGCACGGAAACTTGCTGCCCCGCCCCGCAAAGACCGCCCGGACGGCCCTCTCCAGCTGCATCGCGCTAAAGTTAAGGCGTGGGAATCGACGAACACGTCCGCTTGTTGGGCGCGTTGTTAGTCGTCTTCGGAGTGATCGCCGGAGCCGGCGCGCTCATCGGCTTAGCGGTATATGGCAGCCCGGTAGTGTTGATTATGGATGCCACGCAAGCGGGCACGGCACAGTCGTTTTTGCTGCCGTTTCTGAAGATTTCGGGCGGTATCCTGATCATTCTCGGCTTGACAATCGCTTTACCCTGCATAGGCCTGGGTATTGCGCTTCGGCGCTTTCATCCCATGGCGCGGGACGCCGCGATGATCGTTTGTTCGCTGCTGTTGCCCGTAATTCCCCTGGGCACCATGCTTGGCATGTACGGATATTGGGTGGTACTTTCACCCGAAGTGGAGCCTTTGTTCCGCCAACCGCGTAACGGATAGAGAACTCCCGCTAAGGAGCTTTTAGCGCGGTTTCGGCATCTTCTTGATCATATTCGCGACGAATTCCGCGCAGTATTCGCCCGCGATTTTTTCGAACTGGGGATGCTCCCACTCGACGTCCGAGATAATTCGCACGGCGAGGAACGGCGTTTGCAGTCCCATCGCCGCGCCCGCCGAATAAGCGCTTTCCATATCTTCGGAATCGGTGCCGAACGTTTTGTGGAACCACGCGATGGTGTCGATCTCCCGGTGGAACTGGAAGGCGGAGCCGATGTTGCCGCGCCAAACCTTGCCCCGGGGATTCGGCTCCGCCATCGCCAGATCGACCAACGCTTTGTCGCCGCCGAAACGCGGAAAGTCGGTTATGTTCTTGTTGTCGAGGCGTAGCTGGTGTACCTTCGGATGCCAACGGTCGAGCCGCGTGCCCCTACCGGCATCGGCGTGATCGGTGAACAACGCCGAGTAATCGGTGGTCCACTCGCCCACCACGATGTCGAACAACTTCAGCTTGCGGCTGTGCGCGCCCGCCGTCCCCTGATTGATCACCGCGCGCGGCCGGAAGTGCCGGATGCCGAGCACCGTCGCCGCCACCGCGTTTACCGGACCTTGTTCGGTTCGCGATACGACGACGCTCTTGCCCGAGATGTGGCCGGTCCAGAACGTCCACGCGCCAAGGTTCACTTCACGCTTATGTGTCAACGCGGCGAGCAGCGGCTGCAATTCCGAATCCATCGCGCCCTGGACGAGCACGTCGAAACGCGTTTCGGCGCGGACGCTAGCGGCCAACGCCAGCGCCCCAAGAAGGCGCGTCAGCCGCGTCCCAGATAAACGAAACGAAGGATGCATAAGGCGGTGAGGAAGTACAAGAACCAGTTTACGGCGCGCCCGCGCATGGACTGCAACACAACGTAGGCGATGAGGCCGAAAGCGATTCCATTGGCGATCGAAAAAGAGAGCGGGATGAGTGCGATGGTGAGGAAGGCGGGGATCGCGATTTCGAACCGGTCCCATTCGATCTCGGCGGCATGCTTCATCATGAGCGCTCCGACGACGATCAGCGCGGGTGCGGTGGCCCCGGCGGGAATCGCCCCGGCGAGCGGGGCGGCGACTAGGGCGACGAGAAACAGCAACCCCGCAACGATCGCCGTCACACCGCTTCGTCCGCCCGCGGCCACTCCGGCGGCGCTCTCGATATAGCTGACGACGGTCGACGTTCCGAGCAGCGATCCGCCTACCGTGGCGGTAGCGTCGGCGAAGAGAATTCGCCCCACACGCGGGATCCGGCCGTCGCGGTCGAGCAGTCCAGCGCGCTTGCCCACGGCCACCAGCGTTCCGATGTTGTCGAACAAATCGACGAAGAGGAAGACAAACACGATCTCGACCGCGCCCAACGCCAGTGCGCCGGCGATATCGAGTTGCAACGCCGTTTGCGGTAGCGCGGCGAGCGCGGACGGTTGGGGCAACCAAGCCGCGATTCCGGTTACCAGCGCCGCGGCGGCGGCGGAGAGTACGCCGAGCAGGATCGCGCCCGGAACCCGGCGCGCGAGCAATCCGGCCATCGCCGCCAGACCGAGGAGAGCCAGCTGCGCTTGCGGCGCCGAGAGCTTACCGAGTTCCACCAGCGTCGCCGGATGCGCGACGATCAGGCCAGCGTTCTTTAAGCCGACGAAGGCGATAAACAGCCCGATGCCCGCGGCGATGGCCGCGTAGAGATCGCGGGGAATGCATTCGACGATGCGCTGCCGGATGCCCGTGAGCGTGAGCAGCAGAAACGCGATGCCCGACAAGAAGACTGCGCCTAACGCCACTTGCCACTTCACGCCCATGCCTTGCACCACGATGTAAGTGAAGTAGGCGTTTAGCCCCATGCCCGGCGCAAGGGCAATGGGATAACGCGCGATCGCGCCCATGAGAACGCTACCGAACGCCGCACTCAAGCAAGTCGCGGCGGTAGCGGCGGCCGGCGGAATCCCCGCGTCTTTCAAGATCGAGGGATTCACGAACACGATGTAGGCCATCGTGACGAACGTGGTTGCGCCTGCGAGAATTTCGGTGCGCCAGTTCGTGCCGAGCTTGTCGAATTCGAAGTATCGCTCCAGCGCTCGCTTCACCTGGAGTTCTTCGCCTGAAAGCTCATCCGAACACTTCGCGGATCACATTGCCCCCGAAGTCGGTGAGCTTCTCGTGCCGGCCATTGTGCAGGTACCAGAGCTTGTGCTGATCGAGCCCCAGCGCGTGCAGGATGGTCGCGTGAAAGTCGCGCATGTTGTATTTCGCGCCGGCGCAGTAAAGTCCGAAATCGTCCGTCGCGCCGACGGTTTGCCCGCCCTTCACGCCGCCGCCCGCGAACCACATCGTAAACGCGTGCATGTTGTGATCGCGGCCATTGCCCGATTGCGACATGGGCAGCCGCCCAAACTCGCTGCCCCAAACGACCAGCGTCGAATCGAGCAGGCCGCGCGACTTGAGATCGGCCAAGAGCCCGGCGATCGGCTGGTCCGTCATGCCCGCCATCTTGCGATGGTTCGCCACCAGATCCTTATGCGCGTCCCACTGCACGCTCACCGGTCCGCCGCCCGAATAAATCTGCACGAAGCGCACGCCGCGCTCCACCATCCGCCGGGCAAGAAGGCACCGTGTCCCGAACTCCACCGTCTCCTTACGGTCGAGCCCGTAGAGCTTTCTCGTCGCCTCGCTCTCCTTGGTCAGATCGACGGCCTCCGGCGCGTGCGACTGCATCTTGAACGCCAGTTCGTAACTGGCGATGCGCGCCGCCATGCCGCTATCGCCGGGCGCGGAATCTAGTTCATTCATTGCCTGGATCAGTTCGAGCGTTCTCTTTTGTCGCTCTTCTGGGCGTGGCCCCTTCAAGTGCAGGATGGGCGTATTGCCGGGCCGTAGCAGCGTGCCTTGATAGACGGCGGGGAGAAACGCCGATCCCCAACACGGCGTGCCGCCTTCGGGCGTGCCCTCCGGTTGCGGCATGACGACATACGCGGGTAAGTTATCGGTGGCCGATCCGAGTCCGTAAGTTACCCAGGAACCCATGCTCGGATAGCCCATCAATGTACGGCCCGTGTGCACCTGATACATCGCCGGCGCGTGTACCACGCTGTCGGTATGGAAGCTGCGCACGAAAGCGATGTCGTCCACACGATGCGCCAGATGCGGGAACAAATCCGACACCCACGCGCCCGATTGGCCGTGCCGCGCGAACTCGAACGGCGACGAGAGAATCGGTGTCGAGCCGTCGGTGAACTGGCTCGAAATCTTGCCGTAGCTCTCGGGCAGCTTTTGTCCTTCGTACTTCTTCAATCCGGGCTTCGGGTCGAACGTGTCCATCTGGCCCGGCGCTCCAACCATGAATAAGAAAATGACCGACTTCGCTTTCGCCGGGAAATGCTGCGGCTTCGCGGCGAGGGGATTAACCCGCTCCGCCTGCAGCAGCGACTCCAGCGCCAATGCGCCGAAGCCCTGCGCCGACGCGCGCAACACATTTCGCCGCGAAAGCGTTTTATGGAACATAGACGAATTCATGCCGGTTTAGCAGCGCGAGCGAAAAGTCCGCGAGGGTTCCTCCTTTCGCGAAAAAGTCGCGCGCCATGGTGCGTTCCACGGGGCGGGGATCGCGCGCGAGTGTCAGACGGTAAGCGTCGCGCACCGGGTCCGCTTTGCCGAGTTTGGCGGCTAGCGTATCCGCAGCCCGCGTCATAAAATCCGAATTCAGCATCGACAGCGCTTGCAAGGCGTGAGTCGATTCCGCTCGCTGCGGACAACTCGACATCGCGTCTGGATGATCGAAGTTCGCGAGCATCGGCAGGCGCACGGTTCGCTTGTTCAACAGATAAATCGTGCGGCGTTGCATCTCGCGCGGATCGCGCGGCAGCGGCCACAAGTTGTCCGCTTCGTACTCGGTGAAGATCAGGTCGTAGACTTCCGGTTCCAGCGGAGTCTTGACCGGAGGTCCGAACATTTTCGTGTTCAGTTGCCCGGTCACAGCCAGAATCGAATCGCGCAGTACCTCGGCATCTATCCGCCGCTTCACCGGCCGCACGGCGCGATATGCGCCCGACAGTAAAATCTGCCGGTCGAGCTTCTTGATATCCCAACCGCTCGCGACAAACTCGCTCGCCAACCAATCGAGCAGCTTCGGATTCGTGGGCCGTTCGCCGAGCGCGCCAAAATCGTTGGGCGTGCGCACAATCCCCTCGCCCAGCCGGAACTGCCACATGCGATTGACGAACACGCGCGCGGTAAGCGGATGCGAAGGCGACGCCAGCCAATTCGCGAGTTGCGACCGCCGTCCCGACGCTTCCCTCGTCACTTCCCCGCCCGCTGCGCCGCCAAGCGCGAGCGCCAGAACGGTAGGTACGCCCGGCTCGACGGTCCCGAGCTTCATCTTGTGATCGCCGACCTTCAGGATGTGTGTCGCGTGCGGCTTGCCGTTGTTCACGGCGGCATAAGCGTGCGGGGGCGGAGGCGGCTCGTCGAGTTCGATATCGTGCAGTTTCTTGCGAAGGGCCGTCCGCTTCTCGCGGTCGGCGGGCGAGAGCGCGGCGAGCACTTCGTCCCAACTGGGAGTCGATTGATCCTGTGCGTTCTTCGCCAGCGTTTGCTGCTCCGGGGTCCGCTTTTCGCGCGGAATAGCGAGCGCGGCTTTCAGGTCCGCCGGTAGAGCTTCCCGTTTCTCGGCACGCAGACGCTCCCGATACGGTTTTTCAATCTCAGCGATCGCCGCGTTAACCGGCGCGATTCTCCGCTCCCACTCCCAGCGCTCGATCGCGTGGGCGGCCCAATCGCCCGACGAAGCGATCGAGACGTCGCGCCCCTCCGTGCCCGCGAAAATCGCCGAAAGCCGGTAGTAGTCGGCTTGCAGAATCGGATCGAACTTGTGGTTGTGGCAACGCGCGCATTGCACCGTCAATCCCAGAAACACGCTGCCCACGCCGGCGTTCATCTCGATCAAGACTTCCTGGCGGTTCAGCTCTTCGTCCTGGTTGCCGCCGACCAGATGCTGTGGACCGGCGCGATGAAACCCGGTCGCGATCAGCGCCTCGTCGTCGCCCGGATACAGTTCGTCGCCCGCGATCTGCTCTTTCAAGAATCGATCGAACGGCTTGCTGGCGTTGAACGACCGGATGACGTAGTCGCGATAGCGCCAGGCGTGCGTGCGCTCCGCATCGAGTTCGAAGCCGTTGGTGTCGGCGTAGCGCACCACGTCCAGCCAACGCTGCGCCCAACGCTCGCCATACTGGGGCGTGGCCATCAGCCGGTCGATGAGCTTCTCGTAGGCGTTCGGCGACCGGTCGGCGAGAAAGGCTTGGACCTCGGCGAACGTCGGCGGAAGCCCGGTGATGTCTAGCGTCGCGCGGCGGATAAGAGTGCGCCGATCCGCCGGGGCGGCAGCCTTCGTCAGTTCGTCGATCGACGACGCTTCGGGACGTGCTAACGGACGGAAGCTCCAGAAATTCTTGCGCGCTTCGAGCGATTTCAGATCCTTCGGATCGATCGCGAGGGCCGCAAGCAACGCCAATTCCAGCATCGGTTTACCCGATTATACGGCGTGCTTCGCGAAACACGGCGGCAAGCATCTCCGCCGACAGCCGTCCAGTTTGCGTGTTTTGTTGGCTGGGGTGATAGCTCGCAATGACGGGCGGCGAAACGGGATACACGGCCCCGTGAGCGAACTTCAATCGCGCCATCCCGCGCGCATCGCAGTACGACTCGAGCGCGATTCTTCCCAAAGCCACTACCGCCCCGACCCGCGGCATCAGGTGAAGTTCGCGAACCAGGTACTCGCCGCAGGCCTCGATTTCCTCACGCGTAGGCTTGTTGTCCGGCGGCACGCAGTGCACGGGAGCGGTGATCCGGCAATCGATCAACGCGAGGCCGTCGCCGATGTGAGTGGAAGTAGGCTGCGTGGCGAAGCCGTTCTCGAACAGCGCGCGGTACAAGAAGTCGCCCGAACGGTCGCCGGTAAACATGCGGCCCGTACGGTTCGCGCCGTGCGCGCCGGGGGCAAGACCGACCACTAGCAGGCGCGCGTCCAACGGTCCGAATGCCGGCACGGGCCGTCCCCAATACTCTTGATCGCGATAGGCTCGGCGCTTGACCCGCGCGACTTCCTCGCGCCACGCCACCAGCCGGGGACAGCGGTTGCAAGCGACGATCTCCCGGTCGAGTGCGGTCATCGAGAAGCACTAGCGTAGCGCGGCGGAGTCCACACGATCGAGAAACGACACGATGGGCGGGGCGATGCGTTCGGGACTCTCAAACGCCATAAAGTGCGAGCCGTCGAATTCGACCAGTTCGGATTGCGGCGTCAATCGCCGATGCTCGCGGGCGGCGGCGATGGGCACCAGCATGTCGCGCGTGCCGTGGACGATCAGCATCGGCCCGAGATAGGTTTCGAGAACGCGCCGCAAAGGGCGCTGGTCGGAATCGAAGAAGTTCCGCGCGTACTCGACCGAGAACATCCCGCGATCGAACAGCCCAAAGTGGGGGACGCCGTGCTTGATCGCCCACAACCCGGCGAGTTGGAACCCGTGAATCGCCCGGTTGACGAAGTAATTGCCGGTTAGCTCGTGCTCCTGAACCCCAATGGCAGAAAGCATCGTCAGCGAGCGCACCCGCTTCGGAGCCAGATCGGCCACGCTCAGCACCACCCCGCCACCCATGCTGAACCCCAGCCAGTGAGCGTCCGGGATCGCAAGCCGATCGAGCATCTGGAGCGCGTATTGCGCGTGGGCGCGGAACGAGTAATCGGGCACGTTGCGAGTGGACGCTCCGAACCCGGGCAAATCGGGGACGATGACTCGATACCGCGGCGCGAGCAGTTCCGCGAGCCGGTCGAGGACTTCGCCCGAGCCGGGGCTTCCATGGATTAACAGCAAGACTGGACGCGACGACCGTGGCGCGCTATCGGTGTAAGCGATGCGGACGGCCGGGGAAAGTTGGGCGAACTGCACGGGCCGGGAGTCGGCCGCGGGCTGGTTTATGGCAGTCGCCAAGCGGGAGGCTCCTAGCAGGACCAGCCATCCCAATGCCATCTTCCGCGTACGCGCGCTCATCCGTGTAGGATGCCGCGGGACGCCGCAAGTATTTCCGTTCTTAGCCGATTAGCTTGATCTCTCCGACGCCGCCCCGCACATCCACGCGTACCGTTACCTTCGCCTTGCCGTAATTCTTGTTGACATAGCGACCGTTCTCTTCCGTTAAGCCTTCCACGCGAACGCTGCCGATCCCGCCTTTAGCCGTTGCCGCCACGCCGACATTGGCGGGAAGGTAGATCGTCGCTTCGCCTACGCCGCCGTGGATCTCGACGTCGTAATCCCGTTGAGGATCGCCGCGCAAATCCATCCGGCACTCGCCGACGCCAACGTTCAGGCGCACGCCCCGCAGATTCAGCTTGCCCAAATCGAGCTTCGTTTCACCGACCCCGAGCTTCACTTCCAGATCGAGCGGAATCTCGCGGTCGAGTTTCAGGTCCCATTTGTTTTCCATGTCGGAGCCGATCCGCACCTTTTTTTCGCCGCGTTGCTCAATAATCAGGCTTCCCCGGAAGCTGGAATCGTTGTAATCTACCGTGGGTTTCAAGAAGGGAACGTTGTAGCGGAAATTGGCGTCGACCAGTTTGCCGGCGGGCGCGCCATCGGCCACCCGAAGCTCGCCGACGCCCATCCGGACTTCCATCCGTATCTGCTCCGCCTTACCCCGGTCGATATGGATCGATTCGTCCTTGACCGGACCCGCGAGCTCGTTCTCGACCGTAACGCAGCCCGCCAGCGCCGCGCAGCAAGCAAGGAGTGTGTACCGCATTGCTCCGTTATACGCCGCCGCGCTCGAAAAAGTTCACGCTAACTGGCTAGGGCCGCGCGGGTGCGGGAGACGCTGAGTTTAGGGAACAATTCGGCGAAGAGATTCACCAATTCGGGATCGCGCCAACCCTGCCGCGCTTCCTTGCGCAAAACCTCGATCGCTTCCCGGTGGGCCAACGCAGTCTTGTAAGGCCGGACCGTGGTCAGCGCGTCGTAGATATCGACGATTTGCAAGATGCGAGCGAGCAGAGGAATCTCCTCGCCCACTAGACCGTCCGGGTAACCCGATCCATCCCACCGTTCGTGATGCGAACGGATGACCGGCAACACCGAGGCGAGCGTGCGCATCGGACGGCAGATATCCTCGCCCGTGGTGGTGTGCGTCCGCATCACCTTCCATTCCGCTTCCGAGAGCGGGCCCGGTTTGAACAGGATCGAATCCGGAACGGCGATCTTCCCGATATCGTGCAGAAATCCGCCCCGGTACAGAGCCTCCAGTTCGAGTTGCGATAACCCCATGCGCCGGCCCATCCGCACGCTCAAATCCGCCAACCGCTGGCAGTGCCCCCCCGTAGTCGCATCGCGCTGCTCGACGGTCTGCGCCAGCGTGAATAGAATGCTCTCTACGTCTTCGCGCTCGTCCGCCGCCCACTTACGGCGCAGTTGCGTGATGATGCGCGCTTCGAGCGTGGCGGCCATCATCGGTAATCGCAGATACTCGTCCGCTCCCGCAGCAAGCGCGTCGGCCTCCCCGTCTTCGCCGGACCGCGCTCCCAAAACGATGACCGGCAGCAATCGCGACCGCCGTTCCTGGCGAATGAGGCGCGTGAATCCCGTGGCGGGCATATCGCGGAGACGCTCCGCGGTTACCACGATGTCGGCATCGACGATCTCGAGCAAAGACAACGCGTCCTTGGCCGAGGCGGTTTCGAGGATATGGTATTTCGACCCCTTGGAGAACGCGCCTAAAGACACCCGTTGCAGCGCCCTGAACTTGCCCGTACCTTCGACGACCACCACCACCGGCTGTCGGTCCGCCCTCTCCAATCGGCCTCCCAGCATGAATCGTGTCAAATCCAAAAGTGGTTGATCGGACGCGAGATTCTCGAACAACAGGCGTGATACAACCATTTCATGCGGTTTTTTGTCTATCCCTTACTGGCTTCATTACCCGCGTTTGCGGATGGCCTTTCGAAGGGCGACAGGGATATTACTCTCAGTCATTTGCACGGTACCCGCAAGCTCACCCTGGACGCCGTCGCGGGCTTGACATCGGCCCAGTGGAACTTCAAACCCGCGCCCGACCGTTGGTCGATCGCCGAAGTGATCGAGCATTTGGCGTTGACCGAAAAAGGTTTGTTCGGAATGATGGAGCGTACCGCCCGAGGGACGCCGGTTGCCGCGCGCCCGTCCGGCATGATCGCCGACGAGACGATTCTCAAGAATGGCGGAACGCGCTCCCCCGGGACTAAAGCGCCACCCATGTTTGAGCCGAAGGGCCAATTCGGCGTGGGCGAACCGCTAGTGGCCGAGTACCGGAATGCGCGCGACGTGTCACTTCGATTTGTCCGCGAGACCGATCTCGACTTACGCCGGTTGATTGGCAACGGCATCGGCAGTCCGATGGATTGCGTACAGTGGCTACTATTCATGTCGGCGCATAACGAGCGGCACCTGGAGCAGATCGCCGAGATTAAAGCGAGCGCCGGCTACCCCAAATGACCGCCACCGAGCGGCAGCTTGCGCTCGATGGGCTTTCAGGCAGCCGGGAGCGGCTTTTCGAGTCGGTGGATCGGCTTACTCCCGCCCAGTGGCAATTCCGCCCCGCCCCGGACGCATGGTCGATCTCGCTTTGCGCCGAGCATCTGGTGCTGGTGGAAACGCGGGTGGTGGGAAATCTCCGCCCCGGCAACGAAGGCACGAAACCCAAGCGAGACATGACCATCCCGCGCACGGTCCCCGACCGGTCAGTGAAGGTGCAGGCGCCGGGCCGCGTTGTCCCGAAAGGCGAATTCGCCACACCGGCGGATTGGCGGCCCCACTTCGAGGCGGTTCGGGAGCGCTCGATCGAGTGGTTCCAGGCGCAAGCAGAACCGCGCGCCTTCTCGCTGGAGCACATGGTGTTCGGACCGCTGGACGGCTACCAGTGGATGCTTTTCCTTACGGCGCACGTGGACCGGCACTTGTTGCAGATCGCCGAAATTCGCGCCGCCAACGGCTATCCGGCGGCCTAGCGTTATCGAACTGACATCGAGTATTGGTAGCGTCTACCTATGCTGCCCCTCGCACTACTCGCGCTCGCCCAAACACTAGACCGTCCGGTCCGCTCCGTGACCGACCCGGGTGTCGTCACCACGCGTCAGCTCATCACCCCGGCGGGTGTGCCGAGCGTGTTCCAGGGGCGCGTCTACGGTGTGGCCTTCGGTGCGGCGGCGGACGAGTTGTGGGTGTTACACGCGACTCACCTCTACCGGTTGAATTGGCGGGAGAACCGGGTGGTGGAGAAGCGCGCCTTGCCCGGCTCGCCCGGCCTGCAGGCGTTAGCCGTGGTCGATGGCCAACCGGTCATCGAGACCATGCCGCGCGGCGCGGCGAAGGATCTCCCCGGAGCGCTGGCGGCGAATGCCACAAAGGTCCTGATTCCCGCCATCGGACGAAACGAATTGATTGTGCGCGAAGGCGCGAAATCGAGCCGGGTGAAAACCGGAATCGCGCCGTTTGGCGTCGCCATGAACGCTGCCGGGACGATCGCTTACGTCACCAACTGGGGCGGACGCGAGGCGAAGCCGGGCGAGACAACGGCGCCCACTGGACTTGCGGCCGATGCCGACCAAGTGGTGGTAGACGCGCGAGGTATCGCTTCCACGGGCACTGTGACGCGCGTCGATCTTACGAAGCTCGCCGTCACACACACGATTCCGGTGGGATTGCATCCGATGGCGATCATTTGGGACGAGGATCGAGGGCGGGTGTACGTAGCGAACGGCAACTCGGATACGGTGTCTGTCATCGATTCCGCTTCGCAGCGCGTCGTCTCGACGGTCGCAATGCAGCCCTTCTCGCGGCCGGTGCGGGGTATCGCTCCGACGGCGCTCGCTTTGGCCGGAGACCGGCTGCTTGTCGCCTGTGGTGGCATTAACGCAGTGGTGGCCGTGAATACGAAGACGCTGAAGCTCGAAGGTTCCATCCCCACCGCTTGGTATCCGAACGCATTGATCGTTGCGCCCGACGGTAAACGATTTGCCGTTGCGTCGCTGCTTGGCGCGGGTTCCGCTTGGCGCGACGATCCGAAGAAGCGCTTTGTGCATTCGTATCGTGGATCCGTAGCGGTGGTCGATCTGCCGGACGCCGCGCAACTGGCGAGCTACTCGGCGGTGGTGGCGGAGAATAATCGCATCCCGGCGCAAGCGCTACCCGCTCGAAAGGGCGTCGCCCCGCTGCCCGTCCCCGAACGAGCGGGCGAACCCTCGCTCATCGAACATGTCGTTTTCGTGGTCAAGGAGAATCGGACTTACGACCAGGTGTTCGGCGATATCGCCAAGGGCAACGGCGATCCTTCGTTAGTCATGTTCGGGCGGGACGCGACTCCGAACCACCACAACTTAGCCGAACGCTTCGTCTTACTCGATAACTTCTATGCGACGGGTGGTAACTCCGCCGACGGTCACCAATGGCTGACCCAAGCGAACGAAGTCGCTTACACGCTGTGGCCGGGTTACTCGGGCCGGAGTTATCCTTTCGACGGCACCGATCCGATCGCCTATTCGGATAGCGGATTCTTATGGGACGCCGCCCTCAAGGCGGGCCGTACGGTGAAAATCTACGGCGAGTACGCCGGACGCTTGGCCGAACCGAACGCGCAACGGCACGAGTTACTCGAAGGCTGGAAGCGCGGAGAAAAGTATCTCAGTAAGTGGAACACCGTCGCGCCGATCGCTCCGCTGAACAAGTTACTCGCGGCGAATTATCCCGCTTACACAAACGCGATTCCCGACGTCGTCCGCGCCGATATTTTCAACGCGGATGTTACTAAGTGGGTGGCCGACGGGAAAATGCCTAACTTAGTCGTCCTCCAGTTACCCAGCGACCATACTTTCGGTGCGTCGCCCGGCGCGAGTTCACCGCGCGCAATGGTGGCGGACAACGATCTGGCGGTGGGCCGCGTCGTCGAGGCGTTAACGAAAACTCCCTTTTGGGAGAAGATGGCGATCTTTATCGTCGAGGACGACGCGCAGAACGGCGTCGATCACGTGGACGGGCACCGGACGGTGGCGCTCGCCATTTCGCCTTATGTGAAACGCGGGCACGTTGATTCGACGTTCTATTCGCACCAGAGCATGCTGAAAACGATCGAACTGCAGCTTGGTATGCCAGCGCTTAGCTTGTTCGACTTGATCGCGCTCGACATGCGCGCCAGTTTCACGAACGAGCCGGACTTCACGCCGTACACCGCCGTCGAACCGCAACAGTCGCTCTTCGAGCGCAATCCCGAGCGAACCGCCTTGCGAGGGCAAGCGCGGAAGGATGCGATAGCGTCGGCGAAGATGCGCTGGGACGTTCCCGACGCCGCACCGACGGACAAGGTCAATCGGATTCTCTGGCGCATGCTGAAAGGCACGCCGTACCCCGGAGTGAAAAGCGGCGTGTTCGCGCCCCTTTCGCTCGATATCGACGACGACGACCGCTAGGAGGTTCGCATGTGGTCAATAGTCCGCCGCTTTGTCTTGTCCACGGTGGCTTGCGCGATTGCACCGGTCGCCCAAGCCGGCGAGATCAATATCTACTACTCCAATCTGAAAGGCGTGTTGGACCTCACCACGGACCAGAACGGTAATTCCGTGGGCGGTCCTAGTTGCCGTGCCAACACCTGTACGATGTTTCTCGACCATCAGTTCGCGGGCGATTTTCCCGCCGAGTATCTCGTCGCGGGGATCGAGTGGGTGCCTTCCGCCACGGCCGGAAAGAGCCCTCCGATTTTCACCGACATCGTGGAGTACTCCGCGATCAACTACGTCGAGCCCGGAGCGTCCTGCGATCCCGAGAACAAAGACCCGTCATTCTGCGCCGATATCACCATAACCTTCTACGCCGCTCCATTCATGGACTTGCTGGACCGTCCGATTTTTCAGCAGCCGCTGGCGGATGGCAAACAGCACGAGTTGACGAGTTATTTCGAGGATCCCAACTTACTCGTAGGGATCGTCAAGGGACTGCCCCCGGCGGCGATCCACATTTTCGTCACTTCCGACGGGGCCCGGTTGCCCGAGCCGGTCGCGGCTTGGACGATGGCGCTCGGCTTGGTTTCGATCGCCGCCGCGCGGGCCTGCCGGAGCGTTTCGCGCCGTTAGGGTGTTATCCTACGAATGATCGGGGCGTGGCTCAGCCTGGTAGAGCGCCTGGTTCGGGACCAGGAGGCCGGAGGTTCGAATCCTCTCGCCCCGACCATCGCTTTTCTCATATCCTGAGATCGATGGAAATCCGACGAGCCGGTTCCCAACCCTCTACCGCAGGCCCTTCGGAGTGGTTCACCGGAACCGTCCGCATCGATCCTTTGATCCAGACTCCCGACCCCGCGCGCGTGCAGGCGGCGAGCGTCACCTTCGAACCGGGCGCGCGCACCGCTTGGCATACGCACCCGCTCGGCCAGACTTTGATCGTCACAGCGGGGCTTGGCTGGGCTTAGCGCGACGGCGGTCCGGTGGAGGAGATTCGTCCCGGCGATGTCATTTGGTTCGCCCCCGGCGAACGTCACTGGCACGGTGCGGCACCCACCACCGCCGTAACTCATATCGCCATTCAGGAGCGCCTTGACGGCAAAGCGGTGGAGTGGTTAGAGCATGTCGCAGACGAGATCTACTTGGCGTTGCCGCCGCGCGCCGTTTGAACGTCCGCCACCAACTGTTTCACCACCTTATCCGCGACATCCGCCGCCGAGCCTCGGAACTTCGCGCCCGAAGATTCTTTGGTGGTAGACCAAATGAGGTCACCGTCCTTGTTCACCAAACGCAGCGCGGCAGTAGCCTCGTGCTTGCGCTCCTGAATGCGCTGGCCCTCGCTTTGCCCGATACCAACGCTCGCCGAACGATCCTCGCGATTGCCGCGCGAACCCGTGCTGTACGTCCCATCGCGCGTAGAGACCGTAGCGCGAGCGTTCACGGAATCGTTCGAATCGCGCACTTCGGTGTAGATCAAATCCTCCGCCGCGCCGCGCAGAAAGGCGTCCGCTTTTTCGGGATTCTCGGTAATCACCCAAAGCTTCGCCGCCTGCAAGCTCGACATCAGCATGTCGCGAATTTGCGCCGCCGCTTCCCCGCCCGTCAGCTTGTCCACATAAATGCGCCTGATCTTCGGCAACTGCGCGGCCACCGCCGACGGGTCGTCCTGCGGAGCCGGTGTAATCGCGAGCAAGAGAATCGCGGGGATCACATTTTCCTCGCTTCGTCGTCAAGATAGGTCACACGCAAACCCGTGCGCGCTTCGAGGCTGGCGAGCACCGCGCGAATATCGCCCTTCGGTACGCGAAACACCAGCGCCTGCTGCGCCCCTCGGTCGTCCAAATAACCCAGCGTCAAAAAGTGCTTCCGCGTTTTGTTTAGAAGGAACAACGGGGAGATTATGACGGCGGGCAGTACAGACCGGCTCACCTTCTGCCCATACTCGATTTGGTTAATTTGCGTGTAGGGAACGGCCACCATTTCGACACGCAAGCGCTCGCCGTCCGCGACGCTCAGCCGGAGGTCTTTGCCCGGCTTCCACGAACCAGTGCCGCCAACGTACTCGACTTTCGTCCCGTCTTCGCCCAAAGCGGTACCGATAGTAAATATAAAAAGGAATATCGCTCGCTGCCACATGGATTGACCTACCGAATAGGTGCGCTTGAGTCCGGCGCGCTCTCACTAGAATTGGAATTGCGATGGCCCGCCCCGCCCTAACCGACCGCCTGGAATCGAGCGTCCCCGGTGTCTATGTCGCGGGCGACCTTGCGGGCGCTCCGGTGGTGAAACTCGCGATGGAGCAGGGCTACCAAATTGCCCTGCGCATTGCGGAAGAGCTGCGCGAGCCATCGGGCGAGATCGACGTCGCGATCGCTGGCGCGGGCGCGGCAGGTCTGAACGCGGCGCTTGAACTTGAAGCGAGAGGCTTTCGCGTCGTAGTGCTGGAGAAATCGAAAGTTGCAGCGACTATCGAGGACTTTCCCGAGGGCAAGTGGATTTACGACGAGCCCACCTCGCGCGCCGCGATGGGCCGATTGTGGCTCAAGGAGTCGACCAAGGAAGAGTTGCTCGCCGAATGGAACCGCTCGGCGCAAGATCTGAACATCCGGCTCGACGAACCTGTCACCGCCCTCGAAAAACGCGGCGGCGGATTCGACGTGATCACTCCGAAGGCTCGCTACCGCGCGCGCCGCGTGATTCTCGCCACCGGGCAACGCGGCAATCCGCGATGGCTGGGAGTTCCGGGCGAAGACGCGGCGAATATCCATCATCGCTTGTACTCGCCGAAAAAATACTTGGGCGAGACAATCCTCGTCGTGGGCGGAGGCAACTCCGCGGTGGAAGCTGCATTGGCGCTTGCGAAACAAAATCGCGTGATTTTGTCGTATCGCGGAACGGAGTTCGCCCGGCTCTTTCGCGAGAACGCCCGGTTGCTGCGTGAAGCGGAAGCGTCGGGCACGATCGAGGTCCG
Organism: Bryobacteraceae bacterium; assembly: GCA_033763835.1. Classification (GTDB taxonomy): domain Bacteria; phylum Acidobacteriota; class Terriglobia; order Bryobacterales; family Bryobacteraceae; genus JAPKYZ01. The sequence continues at coordinate 35,165 of JANRJS010000041.1, forward strand.
GCGCGGTTCGCGTGTGCGCGCGTTTCATCCGCATAGCGTCGATCTCGACGGCGATACGCTGCCGATCGACCGTGCGTTCGTCCTGATCGGCGCCGACGCTCCCGTCGGGTTTCTCCGAACTCTCGGTCTGAAGCTGGAAGTCGAGTGGAACTGGAAGCGCTATACCGCGCTGGCGGCGACGCTTACGGTCGCCTACGCCATCTATGGAATCAAGTGGGGACCGGGCCAGGAGTTTTGGCCGTTCCGCGGTTGGTACGAGACGCTGAGTTTCGGCGGACGCGGTTTTGGATTCTGGTACACCGTGCTGTATACGGCGGTGATGACCGTGTTCGGCGCGCAAGCGATCAAGCGCTGGGGATTCGACCGGCGCGACAAATTCCAGATCGCGCGTTACGCCTCGCTGATCGGCTTCCAGTGGATTTTCTTTTTTCTTATCCCCGAGTTTCTGTTCCAAGCCGCGGTTCGTAACCAATGGGTGGGCGAAGCGCTGGCGAAGGATCCCAATTTCGCGGCGAACGCGTGGCGCAGCTATGGGCTCGTCTACGCATGGCCGCTGTTTTTCTACACCTTCTTCGGATCGCCGCATCAGGTGTGGATCGTTTGGGGAGCGCTGCTCAGCTTCGTCATCATTCCTGTCGCCGTGCTGTTCTACGGCAAGCGATACTGCACCTGGGTGTGTGGCTGCGGTGGGTTAGCCGAAACGCTGGGCGACCGTTGGCGGCACCTCGCGCCGAAGGGCGAAGCCGCGATTTCGTGGGAGCGTATGAACGTCGTGGTGTTGATCGCCGCCGTTATCGTCACGCTGATGATGCTGGGGCGCGACATTGTCGCCGCGCTAGGCAAACCTGCCGACATCGCCATCGTTTGGTACCGCCTAATTGTCGATACGTGGCTGGTCGGGATCATTCCCATCGCACTTTACCCGTTTTTCGGCGGCAAGATCTGGTGCCGCTATTGGTGCCCTCTCGCGAAGATGATGGAGGTTTTTTCGAAGCTCTTCACCCGCGCGAAATGGTCGAAGTTCGCGATCCACGCGAACGACAAATGCATCGCTTGCGGCGAGTGTACCCGCTACTGCCAGGTGGGCATCGACGTGATGAAGTTCGCGATGAAACAAGAGGAGTTGAACAACGCCAACTCGTCGTGCATCGGCTGCGGAATCTGCGTCACCGTCTGCCCGATGAGCGTCCTGACTTTCGGGCCGGCGGGAAATAGCGCTACGAAACTCGTTCAGATCGCATCCGTCAAGATGTAGATAGCCCGCCTTTATGTTTGGACGCGACCCCAAGGAACAACCCGACCGCATCTTGACGCCCGGCGACGCGCCACCCGGCGCAATCGTCAGCCCAGATACACACCGCGCGAATCGAGTACCTCCGGGCCAATCGCGCACGAAGAAGTGGCCGGTGCTCGACGCCTCCGGCCCGCCGCGTATCGATATGGCGAAATGGCGGCTGCAAATCGCAGGATTGGTGAACAACCCGATTGAGCTGACTTGGGCCGATTTCGAGAAACTTCCACGTGTGAAGGTATTCGCCGATTTTCACTGCGTCACCCGATGGTCGCGGTTGGGCAACGTTTGGGACGGTGTTTCGACAAAGCACCTGCTCGATCTCGCCGGCGGTGCGAAGCCGGAAGCGAAGTTCGTCGTCGCGCATGGGTACGACCACGGCTGGACTACCAATCTTCCGCTCGACCGATTTCTCGCCGAAGACGCGCTGGTCGCCATCGCGCACGACGGCGAGCCGCTCACCGCCGAGCATGGCGGTCCGGCCCGCCTGATGGTCCCGCAGCTGTACGCCTGGAAGAGCGCGAAATGGCTCGGCGGGATCGAATTGATCGACCGCGACCGCGCCGGTTTTTGGGAACGCAACGGCTACCACATGAACGGCGATCCTTGGAAGGAAGAACGGTTTGGCCTCAACTACTAGGCGCTGGGCATTGGCCGGTGGGGCCGTGGCGGCGGCGGGAGGCGCGATCGCGCTGGCACGAATGTTCCCCAGCTTTTTCTGGAAGCAGCTTCGGGAGGATTTAACTCGAGACGTTCCTTCGCCCGCGCTTCGGCCCGATCCGTCGAAATGGCCGGACACCGGACTGCATGCCGCGTGGCTGGGACACTCCACCGTTTTGCTCAAGATCGATGGCTTCACGATTCTCACCGACCCCGTTTTTCACAACTGGATCGGCGTCGATTTGCGAGTGGCCACCGTCGGCATGAAGCGCTTGGTTGGTCCCGCGCTGCCCGTGAACAAGCTTCCGAAGATCGATCTCATCGTCTCGTCGCACGCGCACATGGATCATCTCGATCTTCAGTCGATGCGCGATCTCGAGAACCAAAAGACCGAAGTCGTAATGGCGCGCTCGACGAGCGACTTGATCCGCTCCTCGCGCTACGCCCGCGTGCAGGAAACCGTTTGGGGCGAGACGGTCCGCGTCGGCCCCGCTACGTTACGCGGGCTCGAAGTGAAGCATTGGGGCGCGCGCATGCGCACCGACACGCATCGCGGCTACAACGGTTACGCGATCGAATGCGGGCGCTACAAGATTCTCTTCGCCGGAGACACCGCCGACACCGACGCCCTTCGCCGACAGCGCAACGGCAACGCCGATCTCGCGATCTTCCCTATCGGCGCCTACGATCCTTGGATCTACGCGCATTGCAATCCGGAACAAGCGTGGCGCATGGCGAACGAGTTCGGCGCGGACCGCGTGCTGCCGGTGCATCACAAGACGTTCCGTCTCAGCCGCGAGCGCGACGAAGAGCCGATCGAAAGATTGCTCGATGCGGCCAAAGGCGACAACGCTCGGGTTGTGGCGCGCGAAATCGGATCAGAGTTTCATTTGAGCTAGCGCCAGCGCGCCCAGCGCCCCTGCCCGGTCGCCCAGCTTCGGACGCACCACGCGCGGCAGCGGAATGTACGTCTCCTCGCGCAATCGTTCGCGAACATCCGCCAGTAATCCCGGAGTCTTCATCACGCCGCCGCCGAGAATCACGAGCTTCGGCGACAAGACGCAGGCGAGATTGACCACGCACGTCGCGAGATACTCGGCTGTGCGATCCCCGCCCAGGTGGGCGATCGCGGGCCCGCAGGCGTAGCCTTCGAGGCAATTCTCGTGCGACGGGCACACGCCGCGCCGCTCGCCCGGCATACGCTGGTGGCCCATTTCGGGATGGGACAGCCCGTGCAGCAAACGTCCATTTACCATCGCGCCGCCGCCAATGCCCGTGCCGACGGTCAAGTAGACGAAGTCGCTTACGCCGCGAGCGACGCCCCAACGATGCTCGCCGAGCGCCGCCGCGTTCACATCGGTGTCCACGCGAACTTCGACATCCAACGCGCGTTCCAAGATCGTGCGGATCGGTACGCCGCGCCAGGCGATCTTGGGCGTCGTCTTGGCGATTGTGCCGCGCTTTAAATCAACCGGACCGAACGACCCCACGCCCAACCGGGCCATTCGCTTTCCTGCGAAGAACGCAATCGCTTCGGCCAGCGTCTCCTCCGGTTCGCGCGTCGGGATCGGCTTCGACACAATGGCGTCGTCCGGTCCGGTTCCAACCGCGCAAACGAACTTCGTTCCGCCCGCCTCCACCGCTCCGTAGACCTTCACTTCGACCGGCCCACGCGCTTCATCGTTTGGCGAATGGCCGACATCACTCGGTCTTCGACATCCGGCGCGAACGGCCCTGGCTGGCCGTAGTACACCATGCTGTCCACCGCTTCGTAGCCGCCCTCCCTTAACACCTGAGCCGTAGGGATGTAACACATCACGTCGTTCGAATACCCGGCGACCACCGTCGCTTCTCGCGGAAACTCGCGCTTGGTGCGGAGTCCGTACCCCACTACCACTTCCCCGCCCAGCGCGACAAACGTCAGGTCTTTGCCGAAACGCACGGCCTGCACCGGGTATGGAATCTTCGTCACGGGGCGTCGTTCGTCGTAAGCCTTTACCATCTCGGCGGCGCGGCGGCGGCGCGCGAGCGTGGGATGATTCAGGTCCTTCTCGAAGTCCTCGCGCGAGTGCGGAGCGAACGCCAGCTCCGTGATTTGATACGCCGCTCGCACGGGGCCGCGCACGGGTTTCATTTCGCCCTTCAAGACGTTCGCCACGGCGGCCGCCAGCGTTCTTCCATGCTGCATCGCGAGTTCTTCCTTGCTCCGCGGATTCGGATTCTGATCCGCCGCCGTAAGGATCATGAACATGCCGACCGCGCCGGGATGCTGTTTCTCGAACTCGATTTGCGCGAAGCCCGCATAGTCGCCGCTGATCCGGTAGAACTCGCCGGTCAGCGTGGTGTTGTGGCACGCGTAACCGAATAGCGCCGCTCGCAGCTTTCCGTCCGGAGAACGGACGGCCAACACGGGCACTTCGTGATCCACCGCGCCGTCCGGTTGCACGCCGATAATCACGCCCTTCGGCGTGAACTGGCGGCGATTCACCGCGAACCCCACGGAACCTTTTCCGTAATGCAGCGTCGCCGGTTGAAGATCGCCGATCGCCGCGCCAACCGATTCGATCACCGTCTCCGTCAACTTCGCGGCGTACGCCCGGATGCGGTCCATTTCTTCCGGCGCGAGATCGAACATCGTGATCAGGTTCTCGCGCACCAGCGGACCCGTATGCGTGTGCGAACTATTCAGCAGCAGCCGCGAACGTTCGAGCCCGTAACGTTTCAAACATTCCGCCGCGATTTGTTCCGACACCGACCTCGGTAGACCAATCAAGTCCGTGGTTACGATTACCGTCCGCCGCTTCGCCGAATCCTCCACCGCCAGCGCTTTCGCCCATAAATCATGCACCGTGCCGGAAGAAGGCTTGTTCCGGTTGCCGTAGCCCGATAGCCAAATCGGACCCTCCGGCGTAATCTTCGCTTTCGCGACGCCCACCCGGAAATCCGCCGCGTTCGCCACGGCCAACGCGAGAAAAAGGATCGAAATTCGCATGACTGCGGCTAGTATATTGTCAGCGAGGTTACAACCGTATGGCACTTGGTCGTGCATTCCGCGCCCTTCTCTTTTTCGGCGCCTTCCATTCGTCGATGTGGGGACAGGCGACCTCGAACGCGGGCGACGTTCGCGGATCGGTGCTCGATCCCTCGGGTGCGGCCCTTACCAATGCACGCGCTACGCTGTTCGACGACGAGCGCGGATTCCAGCGTTCGGCGGACGTCAACTCCTCGGGCGAGTTTGTGATCACGCTGGTTCCGCCCGGCATCTACAAACTGCGCGTCGAAGCGTCCGGATTCACAACCAAGATTGTGGAGGGCGTCGAGGTGCGCGTGGGGGACGTGATCACGCAGATCGTGCAGATGTCGGTATCGTCCGTCGCAAGCGAAGTGGTGGTAACCGCCGAAGTTCAGAATGTCGAGACCGAGCGCACACAGCAAGCCAACACGATCGAGCAACGCCGCATTAATAACCTGCCGATCAATCGGCGTAACTATCTTGATTTCGCGCTGCTGGTTCCCGGCGTCGTCGAGACTACGTCGCTTGTGGACGACACCAGTTTCCGGCCTATCCAAACTCCCAATTCCGGGTTGAGTTTCGGCGGATCGAACGGGCGCGGCAACGGCTTCTTCATCGACGGTCTCGAAAACTACCAGAACTCCGGCGGCGTGCGTCCTAGCGTGTCGCAGGAAGCGGCGCAGGAATTTCAGATCAATCGCAACAGCTTCTCCGCCGAGTTCGGCAACGCATCCGGCGGCGTGATTAACATCATTACGAAGTCCGGCTCGAACGAGTGGCACGGCAATTTGTTCGGGTTCATCCGGCATCGCAGCATCCAGGCCCGGAACTACTTCGACCCCGCAAAGTCCGGATTCACGCGTTCTCAGGCCGGTGGAACGCTCGGAGGCGCTCTCAAGAAGGACACCACCTTCGCCTTTCTCGCTTACGAGCGGCTCGACCGTCACGAAACCAACTTCGTTCCTCTTCTGCAAGACCGCAGCGCCTTTACTTCGGTGACGCCTTCGCAGGACGCCCTGTTGCGCTTTCTGCAAGGCACGGGGAATCCGAATCTCGTCGGTCTCGCACAAGTAGGGCGCGCGGCGCTGATCCCGGCAAACAATCCGGCCGTCGCTCAGTTGTTCAACGCCAACAGCGGAACCTTCCCGTTCGGCGAGCGCCTCAATACGATTTCGCTTCGGCTCGACCACCGCTTCAACGAAAACCACAACGTCTTTTTCCGCTCTAACTCGACGTTCAACTTTCAGGAGAACTCGGCGTTCGGCGCGCTCGACGGCTACAATCGTGGGCGATCCATCGACATCGCGGACACCACAGCCGCACTAGGGTGGACTTACGTCGTGAGTCCTCGCTACGTGATCGATTCGCGGGTGATGTTCAACTACAACCAACTCGACGTGATACCCACGGATCGCAATGGGCCGGAGATCAATATCAACGGCTTCGGATTTTTCGGCCGGCAGATTTTTCTTCCGTTCGACGGCATCGAGCGGCACTACCAGGTTTTGCAGAATCACACCGTGATCAGCGGCAATCACACGGCGAAGATCGGCTACGACATCAATCCGGTTCGCAACAACAACCTCTCGGAGACGTTTTTCGGCGGACGCTTCTCGTTCACGCCGCAGATTCCACTGGCGCTGGTCTTGCAGTCCGCTTCGGGAGACCCCACACTGCCGCAACAGTTAGTCGCGCTGCTCACCGCGTCTGGCCGGCAGGATCTGATCCCGGCGATCAGCGCTCCTGTGACATCGTTGCAAGCTTACGCGCTCAATCTCCCGGCGTTGTATCAACAGGGCTTTGGCGACCCGAACTACACCATTCGCATCGGCCGCTACAACTTCTTCATTCAAGACACTTGGAAAGTGACGCCTCGTCTCACGCTCAACTATGGAATCCGTTATGAGTTAGAGCGGCACAATCCCGTCGTTCCGCGCGACTGGGATAACTTCGGCCCGCGCTTCGGCTTTGCCTGGTCGCCGTTCCGCAACGGGCGCACCGCCGTTCGCGGCGGCTACGGGATGTACTACTCACAGGTGAATTCGCAGATTGCCGGCGTCGCCGATCCGCTCAATGGGGTCATCATCAATCAAGTGCTGGCGACGGCGAGCAGTCCGGCGTTCGGATCCACTCAGACGTCGATTAGCATCTACCAGTCTCTGCTAAGGCAAGGCATCATCGGGACGCGGGCGATTACTCGCGAAGATCTCAATCGCTTAGGAATCGGCATTCGACCCGGCAATCCCGGTTCCGTAGTCTTCGGTATGGACCGCGAGTTTGAGAATCCTTGGGCGCACCAGGCGAGCTTCGAAATCGAGCACGGGGTCGGGCCCTGGGCGATTAGCGTGGGCTACAACTTCAATCGCGCGGCGCATCTCGCTCGGATTCTCGGCAAGAACGTTCGCTACACCGGGCAGCGTTTGCCCGACGGGCGGCCGACTTTCGAGCGTATTAATCCGGCGATCTTGCAGTTGAATATTTTCGAGTCGAGCGCAAATAGCTTCTATCACGCGGGGATGTTGCAAATAACGCGGCGCTTCCAGCGCGGGCTGTCGCTCAACGCGAGCTACACTTTCTCCCGCGCCATCGACGAATCCACGGACTTCAATTCCGACTATTCGCCCAACGACCAATTGAACGCCCGCGCCGAGCGCGGTCTGTCGCCGTTTCACCAAAAGCACCGCTTCGTGATGAGCGCCGTGTATCAGGCGCAAAGCCGGAACGCCTTCCTTAAGGACTGGAATATCGCGCCGATCGTTCAATACAACTCCTGGCGGCCTTTCAACGTGCTCACCGGCGCCGATTTACCCACGGGCGGCGATACCTACACGACGAACAAACGCCCGGCGCATCTCGGCCGCAACGCCGGACAAGGTCCGGACTTTTTTGCCATCGACATGCGCCTGTCGCGCCGGTTTCCCTGGGGCGAGCGCCGCTTTGTCGAATTCATCGCGGAAGGCTTCAATTTGCTGAACCGCACGAATTTCCGGTCGATCAACAACATCGTCGGCGAAGTGCCATATCAATCGCTCGGTTCGCCGATCGTGGGCAACCGCGGACCGGCCTCCACACCGCTCGCGTTCACCAGCGCGCAGAACCCGCGGCAGTTCCAGTTCGGATTGAAGATCAACTTCTAGCTACACTGGCCATCGTGAATAAACTCCGCTGGGGCGCGCTCGGTGTCTCGAAGTTCGCGATGACCAAGTTGTTGCCCGCCACGCAAAAGAGCGAGCGCAACATCGTAACCGCCATCGCTTCTCGCGAACTCAGTCGCGCGCGCGCCGCCGCCAATGAGATCGGCGCGGAGAAAGCCTACGGGAGTTACGAAGAGCTACTCGCCGACGCGGACATCGACGTCGTCTACAACCCGCTGCCGAATCATCTCCACGTGCCGTGGTCCATCCGCGCGGCGGATGCCGGCAAGCATGTGTTGTGCGAGAAGCCCCTTGGTCTCGACGCAGCCGAGGTGGAGCGCCTAATCGCCGTTCGCGACCGCCACCGCGTCACCATCGGCGAAGCGTTTATGGTGCGCACGCATCCGCAGTGGGTTCGTACCGTAGCCGCCGTGCGCGCGGGCGAGATCGGCGACCTGCGTTCGATGTCGATGGCGTTCGCTTATCACAACGTCGACGCGGCCAACATTCGCAATCGCGCCGATATCGGCGGAGGCGCGCTGATGGACATCGGCTGTTATCCGATCCATCTCGCGCGCTGGATTTTCGGGACGGAGCCAATCCGATCCCACGCGGCGATGGATCGCGACCCCGCATTCGGTACCGATCGCCTCACTACGGCCGTACTCGATTTCGGAGGCGGGCATGCCTCGTTCACCGTTTCGACGCAGGCCGCGCCATACCAACGGACACTGATCTTCGGGAGCAGGGGCCGCATCGAGGTGGAGATTCCAGTGAACGCGCCGCCCGACGCACCGACGCGCATCTGGGTGAACGGCGTCGAAGAGTTGTTCCCCGTCTGCGATCAGTACACGATCCAAGCGGACGAGTTCGCGCGCGCTATTCGCGGCGAACGCGAAGTTCCCGTGCCGCTCGAAGATTCGCTCGGAAACATGCGCGCGATCGACGCTCTGCTCGCCTCCGCCCGACTCTGATATAGTCCCGCGCGGAGGTTGTCATGCTTCGTCCGCTTCTCGCTTTAGCCTTAGGGCTCGCCGTCCACGCGCAGGACTTTCGCGCCACTCTGCAAGGCACTATCACCGATCCGCAGCAAGCCAACGTCGCGAACGCGAACGTTTCTCTGCGAAACACGGAGACCGGCGTCGAACGCACGACAACCACCGACGGCGATGGCTTTTACGTCTTCCAATTCCTAACCCCGGGCACTTACTCGCTCACAGTAAAGGCATCGGGATTTCGGACCATGCAGCGCGACGGCATTACTCTTGCGCTCAGTCAGACGTTGCGCGAAGATGTCGCACTCGCGCTAGGCGACACGACGGAAACGATTCGCGTCGAGGCCAACGTCTCGACCGTCGAAACCGACTCGACCGCGCTTGGCACTGCGATCCGGAGCGAGATTCGCGACAACCTGCCGCTCAAGGGCCGTTCGTCGCTTTTCATGTTCACGCTGACGCCGGGCGTCGTGAACAATCGTTACGGCGAGGATACGCGCCCCAACGACACGATTACTAACGTTCTGTTCTCGGCGAACGGAGCGCCCGTCGCGGCGACGGACGTGTTCGTCGACGGCGTCGCCAATACCGTAAACGTCAATCGCGGCGTCAATATTTCGCAATGGGTACCCGCCGTCGATTCGATCGGCGAATTCAAGCTCGAAGTCGGGACGCTCTCCGCAGAATACGGCCGCTCCGGCGGCAGCATGACCAACATGGCGATCAAGAGCGGTACCAATCAGATTCGCGGTACGGCGTACGAGTTTTTCCGCAATTCGAAGCTGGACGCGAATTTATTCTTCCAGCGCGGCCAAGGACGCCCGCTCGCGGCCTTTGGCGCTAACACGTACGGCATTGCCGTGGGAGGTCCGATCTACATCCCCAAGCTGTACGACGGGCGGAACCGCACGTTCTGGTTCGCGAACTTCGAGGGCGCGAAAGAGGGCAACGGACTCGACCGCACTCTGTCCGTACCCACCGCGCGTATGCGGACTGGGGACTTTAGCGAGACCACACTCGCGATCTACGATCCTCTCTCCGTGGCCACCGTCAATGGTGTGCCCACGCGCACGCCGTTCGCGGGCAACGTGATTCCGGCCAACCGCCAGGACCCCGTTGGACGCAGCATCATGAGTTTCTACCCCACACCGAACCGAACGCCCGCCAGTGCGACGCAGCCGTGGGTGAACAACTTCGCTTTTTCCGGCAAGTGGCCGCGCGATTACAACATGTTCTCGATGAAAGTGGATCACCAAGTGTCGGAGAAGTACTCCACGTTCGTGCGAATGAACTACGGCACCGCGCTGCTGATTTTCCCTTTCGATTTCGACGGAATCGCCACCGACGGCCGGAACATCGTCAACCGTCCTCACTTCGGAGTGTCCTGGGGGAACACGTTCTTGCTGAGTTCGCGCCGCACGCTGGACGTCCGGATGGGTTATGCGCGCGCAAAGGAAAAGAACCGGCCTTACTCCGAAGAGTTCGATCCTACGAGCCTCGGCTTTCCTTCGAGCTACGTGAATAGCATGCAGGCGAAGGCGTTTCCGATTATTCGCGTAAACGGGATCGCCAACTTAGCCGGATCCACGTATGTCGAAGATCCCGGTTACACCTATACGCTCCAGCCCAACTTCGCGGAGCAGCGCGGCAAGCACTTGCTGAAGTACGGCGCCGACCTTCGCTTGCTTTACGGCAACTTCTTCCGCAATACAACGCCGGGCGGCAGCTTCAGCTTCACGAACGCCTGGACCAACGGCCCGCGCGCCGATCAACCGGTCGCGGCCAGCGGCTTCCCGCTTGCGTCGCTGCTGCTGGGCACTCCGGCGTCCGGCACGATTGAGCAGAACACCGGCGTTTCGATTCTCAACAAGTATTACGGTTTCTTCGTGCAGGACGACTGGCGGATTACCTCGCGGCTGACGCTGAATCTGGGCCTGCGATACGAGTTCGAGACTCCGCGCACGGAGCGCTACGACCGCGCCACTCGCGGATTCGATCGCGCCGCCCGCTACAACATCGGCTCCATTCCCGCGCAGGGAGGGTTGGTCTACGCGGGTGTGAACGGTCTGCCGCGCGGCATCTACGACAACGACACCAACAATTTCGCGCCGCGCATCGGCCTCGCGTGGTCGCTCTCGCAGAAGACGGTGTTTCGCGCAGGCTACGCGCTGAATTACGTACCGATCGTCGGTTCGGTCGATCCCGTGGGTTACTCGGTCTCGACGCCGATGGTAGTTTCGGACAACGGCATCGACATTCGCAACCGTTTGTCCAACCCCTTCCCGCAGGGCCAATTGACTCCCGTGGGCAACTCGCAAGGCTTGCAAACGCTGCTCGGCCAGAACATTTCCTTCGTCGAGCCTGGCGACCGCACGCCGATCTATCACACCTGGAACGCGAACCTTCAGCGACAGCTCTTTTCTGGATCGCTGCTGCAAGTCGGCTACATTGGCGGGCGCGGCCTGCACCTGACCAGCGAAGTGTCGATCGGCAACAACATTACCGAGAATCTTAATCAAACCGATCCGAGGTTTCTGTCGCTAGGCGCCGGTCTCAACGAAGTGGTGAACAATCCGTACTTTGGCTTGATCGCTTCGGGGCCGCTGTCGGGCCGCACCGTACAGCGTCAACAGCTACTTCGCCCCTATCCGCAGTTCGGCAACATTACCCGGAACCTGCCCGCGTTCGGCAACTCGTCGTATCACTCGCTGCAGGTGAAGTTCGAGACGCGTGCGTGGAAAGGGCTCACATCGATCATTTCCTACACGCTATCGAAGAACCTCACCGATGTGAGTCCCTATCAGAACACGTACAACCGGCGGATCGAGCGCGCTCCGGCGGCTTTCGACGTACCGCAGCGGTTGACAACCACCATCAGTTGGGACGTACCGGTGGGACGCGGCCGGGCCTTCGGCGGACAAATGCATCGGGCGCTCGACGCGGTGGCGGGCGGATGGAATATCGCGATGTTCAACACGTTCCAATCGGGCTTCCCGCTGAGTTTCGGGACCAACGCCAATACGCTGTTCCTCACCGGCGCGGGCGGCCAGCGGCCCAACGTAATCGGCGATCCGAACGAGGGAATCTCGGGCTCCGTCAACAGCCGCTTAAATCGTTACTTCAATACCGCCGCGTTCGCGCAACCGGCGAATTTCACCTTCGGCAATGCCCCCGCGCGCGCCTCGTGGCTACGCAATCCGGGCATGGACAATTGGAACCTCACGCTCACCAAGACTTTCACGATTACCGAGCGGCTCAAGCTCAATCTGCGCGGATCGTCGTTCAACTTGATGAATCACCCGGTGTTCGCCGGTCCGAACACGACGTTCGGAGTGGCGCAATTCGGCGTGATCAGCGCGCAGGCGAATATCAGCCGGCAACACGAGATCGTGCTTCGGCTGCAATTTTAGACGCCGCGCCGAGCGCGACGACTTCGCCGATCACCCACACGGCCGGCGCTTCTACGTCGAGCGAGCCCACTTCGTCGAGAGTGCCGTACAAACGGCGCTCCGTCGGTGTGGACGCTCGTTCGATGAACGCGACCGGTTGATCCGCCGGCAGTCCCGCACGGATCAGAGCGCGGGCGATCTCCGCCCGGTGCTTCACACCCATCAGAACGATCAACGTGTCGATGTTGGCGTACGCGGACCAGTCTTGGAGCACGCCCTCTCGCCCATGTCCGGTGACGATCGCGAACGATCGGGCCACACCTCGATAAGTGAGCGGAATCCCGGCGAGTTCCGGCGCGGCCAGCGCGGAGCTGATTCCGGGTACCACCTCTACTTCGCAGCCCGCCTCGATCAATTCGGCCAGTTCTTCGCCGCCGCGCGCGAACACCATCGGGTCACCGGACTTCAGCCGGACGACGCTGCGGTAGCGGTGCGAATATTCGATCAGCATCGGCACGATCCGGCGCTGCACTTCGCATTGCTGCCCTTCATCTTTACCGACATCGACGAATTCGGCGCGCGGATTCACGCACGCCAGCACTTCCGCCGAAATCAAACGGTCGTAAAGGACCACATCCGCCGCTTGCAGGACGCGCAATGCTTTAACGGTCAGCAAATCCGGATCGCCCGGACCGCCGCCCACCAGATAAATCACAGACCGCCGATCCCCTTCCATAACAACTGCCCGCCCAGGAAGACCAAGAATCCCGTGAGCGCGTAACGCAGGGTGCGCGAGGGGAGCCACGTCGCGAGCCACGATCCGGCCAGCGCGCCAAACACCCCCCCGGCGATCAGTTTGCCGGCGAGCGCCATATCGACGCCGCCCATTGCGAAATGCACGCCGCCGCCCAGCATCGCCACCGCCCAGCCGAACAACATGTCCGTCCCCACGATGGTGGAAGCTTCGAGCGTCGTCGCATTCATCAATAGCAGGCTGCCCAGCGCGCCCGCGCCCGCCGAAGAAAATCCGACTTCAAGGCCGATCGGAAACGTCGCCAACGGCAGCATCTTCGGGCGGTCGGAGCCGCGCATCGCCCGCTTACCCCATAGCATCCGCGCCAGTGTCAACCCCGCGATCACCACAATTGTCGAGCCAACCAATGTCAGCACCGCGGGCTCCAAGTTCCGCTTCGACAGCCGCCCCAGAAGAAGCGAACCCGCCAGCACTCCGGGCAATCCACCCAGTAACAACCGGCCCAACGTCTTCCAATCGACGCTTTTGCGGACGATGTACATCGGCGCGGCGACCATTTTGGTCACGGTGACGAACAGTAGCGAAGTGCCCACCGCCTCCACGGCCGGAACGCCGAAAAACAGGATCAAGGCCGGAGCCATCAGCGCCCCGCCGCCCATGCCCGTCATGCCTACGGCGATCGCGATTACGAAGCCCGCCAAGCTCTCCATCATGCGGTTACCACCACAGCCGGAGCTTCGATATGAATCCCGCATTCGAGCTTTTTGCCGCCCCAGCGGCCGGAACGCAGATCATCGCCGTCGGGCGGCGCGGTGCACGGCTGGCAACCGATCGAGGTGTAACCCCGGTCGTACAGCGACAAGTGTGGAATCTCGTGAATCGTCATATACGCCCAAACGTCTTTCCAGGTCCAGTCGAACAACGGACTGACCTTCGTCAGAATCTTGCCGGACGGGAGGCGGTGAGAACCGAAGGCTTCGAGGCCCGCGCGCGTGGGCGACTGCTCACGCCGCAGTCCGGTGAACCACACGTCGTAGTCCTCTAGTGTACGAAATAGCGGCTCCACTTTGCGGATTCCACAGCACCGGTCGGGCTGAAGGACGTAGAGTTTACCCAACTGACCCTCTTGCTCGGCGACGGTCACCTTGGGCATGGCATCTACGAGGTTCAAGTTCCACAGACGGACCATCCTGTCGCGGTAGGCGTAAGTCTCCGGAAAGTGATAGCCGGTTTCGAGAAACACTACCGGGATGGAGGGATCGATGCGCCGGATATAATCGAGCGCGACCATGTCTTCGGCTTGAAAACTGCAAGTGAAGGCGGCGTTCGCGCTCTCCGCGAGAGCTTGTTCGACAATCGGCTCGGGATCACTCATGTTCAGAAATAGCCCTCGCGTTTCTTCAATTCCATCGAACCGTCCTGATCGTGGTCGATGACGCGATTCTCACGCTCGCTGCGCCGGAACGCCACCAATTCGCGAATGATCTCCGGGACGGTGCCGGCGTCGCTATGGATCGCCCCCGTGCAGGGTGTGCATCCCAGCGAACGCATCCGGCAATCCACGGTAACGGGCGTCTCGCCCGGTAGGAACTTGACGTTCGGCTGGACCGGAATCAGCGATCCGTCACGCTCCACCACTTCGCGCGGCTTCGAAAAATACAGGGGGACCAGCGGAATCGATTCCTCTTGGATGTAGTGCCAGACATCGAACTCGGTCCAGTTCGATAGGGGAAACACGCGAACGCATTCGCCCCGGTCGATTCGGCCGTTGTAGATGTTCCACAATTCCGCGCGCTGGTTCTTGGGGTCCCACTGTCCGTGTACGTCGCGAACCGAAAACACGCGCTCCTTCGCCCGCGATTTCTCTTCGTCCCGGCGCGCACCGCCCAACGCGGCGTCGAACTTGTGATGCTTGAGTCCTTCCACCAGCGCGCGCGTCCGCAGCAGGTGGCAGCACTTCGACGTTCCCAAATCGTAGGGATTCGCACCCTCGTCTACCGCTTTTTGATTGGTGTACACCAGCAACTCCGCGCCGATCTCTCTCGTATACCGGTCGCGAAACTCGATCATCTCGGGGTACTCGTAAGTGGTGTCGATGTGCAGCAGGGGAAACGGAATCTTGCCAGGATAAAAGGCCTTCTGGGCGAGCCGGAGCAGGACCGAAGAATCCTTGCCGATGGAATAAAGTAAACAAGGCCGCTCGAACTCGGCGGCGACCTCTCGGATAATATGAATGGCTTCCGCTTCCAGCGTTCGCAGATGAGTCATCGCCATATGAATAACCCTAATGTCGATAGGGATGAAGAGATTGTGCCATGAGTTTCGACCAATTTCAACGTGTGGCGAAGGCGCTAGCGGATCCCACCCGCTTCGACATTCTCGAAAAAATCTCGAAAGAACAAGAAGTACCTTGCGTTAACCTAAAGAATCAATTAGCGGTTACGCAAGCGACTCTTTCCCATCACCTCCGCGAGCTCGAAGACGCGGAATTGATAGAAACTCGACGCGAGGGGCGCTTCGTGATGCTTCGGCACCGTCCCGAGACCATGGCCGGGTATCTCGAAGAGTTAAACCGGCGGCTCTCAAAAGCCTGAATCCCGCGACTTCGCCGCACCATCATTTAGACCGTCGTCTAAACGATAAGGAGATCGAAATGGCAAATTTGACGGGTAAAGTGGCGGTCGTTACCGGATCGTCGAAGGGCATCGGCGCGGCGATCGCGGAGCGGCTGGCGAACGACGGCGTGGCTGTGGCCATCAACTACGGGCGCAGCACGAAGGAAGCTAACGAGTTGGTGGCGAAGATCGAAGCCAAAGGCGGTAAGGCGGTGGCGCTGCAAGCCGATATCGCGAGCGAGGCGGATGTGGTGAAGCTGATCGCCGACGCACAGGCAAAGCTGGGTCCGCTCGACATTCTGGTCAACAACGCCGGAATCTACGAATTCAGCGCCGTGGACGCCTTAACGGCGGACCATATCGACCGGCAATTGAACTTGAATGTCCGCGGATTGCTGTTGGCGACGCGCGAAGCGGTTAAGGCGTTTGGCGATCGCGGCGGCGTCATCGTGAATATTAGTTCTTCGGCGGTTGAAACTCCGCCGCCAAACGGCTCGGTCTATGCGGGTACCAAGGGTGCCGTTGACGCGATTACTCGGAGTCTGGGCCAGGAACTCGGCGCGAAGAAGATCCGCGTTGTGTCGATCGCGCCAGGGTTTATCGAAACCGAAGGCACGCACACCATGCCGGGAGGCGGCGATTTCAAAGCGTTCGCCGTATCGAAAACTCCGCTAGGCAGGCCGGGAGCGCCCACCGACGTAGCCGCCGCCGTTGCCTATGCGGCTTCGGACGACGCTTCCTTCGTGACCGGGGCGGTGCTGACGGTCAACGGCGGAATTCGAATTTAGCCGAGCGGGCGCTCGACTATAGCGGGTAAGCCAGCTTCCGCACAATCCCGAGACCGGCGAGCGCTGCCGCAAGAGTGAGAGCGGTCGCCGGTTCTGGAATCTCGGTGTAGTGGTAGGTGATTGACACAGCGAACGGAAACCCGAAATTATCGCCGACGCTCGATCCGACGCTCAACCAGGTGACTGTATCGATCTCCGGCGCAGTTTTCGGTTCGTAGTCGAAATCGAAAAGGCCTCTGCCTGAGCCGCACCGGCGATGCTTCGACCGGTTACGAAATCCGCCAACTGAGCGGCATCGGTGACAGAACCCCCAAACGAGCAGTCCGTCCTAAGTTCGAAGTTATGCCGGTCCGGGACGCCGGTCGAGCTGGGATCTCCCGACAACGGAATGGCTCGTAATCGACCCTCTTCAGGTTCCCCAGACTTTCGTCAAACCCTCTAGGAGAGGGAACAGCGGCATCACCCCAGTCCCAACTCTGGGAAACCGTGCCGGCGGCTGCTTGGACAGCGAAGTTAAGAGAAGTAGCAAAAAAGCGAATTGAGCGGGATGCATGTTGGGGAGGGTAGCACCGCCGACGGATCAAAGCTAGGCGAACAACTCGGACACTTTCGCCGACCAACCGGGGAAGAGCGAGCAGGCGATCATATCCGTGGGGTCGTAAATCAACACTTGGGAGGGCGTCGCCACGCGGATGCGGCGCTCTTCCGGATACATCGTCCAGAACTCATGGCAGCCGTTGGCTAGACAAAGTTCCTCCCGTTCCAGCATCTCCGCCCTAGAGTTGGAAGGCGACATCACCTCGACCATAAAATCGGGAGCGCCCGTTGTCTCGCTATGCCTTTTCTTTGGCGCGCTCATGTAGACCACCTCACCGTTGTGCAGTTCGCGGAACTCGGTCTCGCTCTCCGGTAGAACGGCGAACTGTTCGACGGTAAGGCGCTCGATCAGGACCGGCATACCTACATCCTAGGCAAACAACTTGGACACCTTCACCGACCAGCTGGGGAAGAGCGAGCAGGTAATCGTGTCCGTGGGGGCATAAATCAACGTTTGGGAGGCCGTCGCCACGCGGATGCGGCGCTCTTCCGGGTACATAGTCCAGAACTCGCGGCAGCCGCTGGCAAGACAGAGCTTCTCGCGTGCCAACATCTCAGCCTCGTTCATCGAGGGTGACATCAACTCAATCGCTAAGTCGGGTGCGCCAATCAACCATCCGGTGTCCGGTACCGCATTCCAACGTGGCCAGTAAACAAAACCAATATCGGCTCGCCCGAGACTGAACTTGTTTACGCAAAACGGCAACTCAGCAACGAGGATGCCATGAGGCTCGGCTACCGGCATCAGAACGTCCGATACACTGCACCGCGTATCGATCAGCCCCTTCGTCGGAGCGCCCGTATAGACCACCTCACCGTTGTGCAGTTCGTAGAACTCCGTTTCGCTTTCCGGTAAAGCCGCGAACTGCTCGACGGTCAGGCGCTCGATCAAGACCGGCATACTCGGATCCTACTGCCCCTGACCCGCGCTCGAAGCGGGCGCTGGGGGGCGATGGTAATTGGGGAACGCAGGCTTTTTGTGGGCGGGCGGAGGATTCTTCTTCAGTTCCTCCATCGCGATTTCGACCGCGCGCTCCAACTGCGGGTCACGGCCTTTGCGCCACTCTTTCGGGTCCATCTCGACTACCACATCGGGTTCCGTGCCGTGATTCTCGACATCCCACTTCCCGTCGGGATTCCAGAATCCGAAATGCGGCGCGGTCACCGATCCGCCGTCGATCAGCGTGGGGTAGCCGCCGATCCCGACCAACCCGCCCCAAGTGCGAGTCCCGACCACCGGACCCAACTTCGCCCGCTTGAACAGCCACGGCAGCAGATCGCCGCCCGAACCCGAGTATTCGTTCGCGATCATCACCTTGGGCCCGAAAATTGCGGTCGCGGGCGTCGAATAATCGGCTCCGTCGCGAGAGGTCCAGTAGTTCCAAAGCGGACGGCGCAGGTAGTCGATGATGTAGTCCGCCGCCTTGCCGCCACGATTCCAACGCTCGTCGATGATTGCGCCTTGTTTGTCGGTTTGCGCGAAGTAGTAACGGTTGAAATATTCGTAGCCGCCCGCGCCGGTGTCGGGCAAATGGATGTAGGCCAACTTGCCGCCCGACATTCGATCCACCTTGCGGCGATTCTCCTCCATCCAGTTCAACGTGCGAAGCTGCACTTCGCTGTCCAGAGGAACTACCGTGGAATCGCGCCCGCCTTCGCCGTTCGCGTTCGCGCTCACGCGCAAGGTCACGGACTTGCCGGCGGTGCCTTCGAAAAACGAGTAAATATTCTCCGCCGCGGTGACGTTCCGTCCATTGACGGCGATCACGTAGTCGCCGACGTTCACGTTGACACCCGGCTGCGTGAGCGGTGCGCGGGTCTGCGGGTTCCAGCTTTCTCCCGAGAAGATCTTGGCGATCTTGTAGCGCCCGTTTTCGATCGTGTAATCGGCGCCGAGCAATCCCCCGCGCACGCGCTTCGGCTGATCGGGATCGTCGCCGCCGCCCACGTACAAATGGCCGACCGAAAGCTCACCCAGCATCTCCTGGAACAAGTAGTTCAAGTCGCCGCGCGATCCTAGACGATCGATGTACTTTTCGTACTTGGTCTTGAAATCCGCGTAGTTGACGCCGTGGAGGTTGGGGTCGTAGAAGAAGTCGCGCTCCAGCCGCCAGACCTCTTTGTACATCTGCCGCCACTCGGCGCGCGGATCGACAAAGGCCTCCATGTCGGCGGTCTTGATAGTGCCCTCGCCCGGCTTGGGCGGCGCGCCCGTGCCCTGGATCGCCCACCGCTCCCCTTGCCGGAACAGAATCTTGTCGCCGTTCGCGGCGAGGGCGTAGCCGCCTACACCGGTCAGGAACTGCTCGGACTTACGCTTCGACAAATCGAACTTGTGCAATACGCGCGACGCGGGCGAGAAGGTCGCCGCTGTCAGCAATACGGGCGACTCGACGACAAACAAGATGCCCGATCGTCCGGCCTGCAATTGCGAGTAGTTCCGCGCGGGCATGGGCAGAGGAACGGTCCGCTGCGTCAAGCCCTCGGTGTCGATTTTCACCTCCACCGCCTTCGGTGCGCCGGGTTTGGCGGCATCGGGTTTGGGAGCGTCCGTTTCCTTCTTCTCCGGGGCGATTTTCTCTTCGTCGCTTTCCGGCGCAAAGGGCGACGGATCGGCTTTCGAGAGCACCACTAGGTACAAGTTGCGCGTGATGGGACGCGAACTCGAAGACATATCCAGACCGCCCAACGACGGGCCGGAATCGGTGGACGCGGCGAAGTAAAGGTATTTGCCGCCCTTGTCCCACACCGCCTCCCGCGCGTCCGACATGCCGTCGGTCGCCGGATGCGATTTCGATTCGGCGAGCGAGTACAGCATCACCTGGTGCAGGCGAGTCTTGAGTTGCTTGTTGTAGCTGATCCAATTCGAATCGGGCGACCATTGCGGGTCCAGCGTGAAGTAGCTTTCGTGATACGTGCCGTTGTCTACGCGAACCGGTTTCTTCGTCTCGACATCGACATACCAAAGGTTGGTGCGCTTATCGACGTAGGCGATCTTCTTCGAATCGGGCGACCAGACCGGGTTGTAGTAGAAGGTCGGCTTCTCGTCGAGCGCGATTTTCTTTACTTCGGTAGACCCCGGCGCGGCGTTGCGAACATGCAGTTCGTACTCGCCCGATTCGTCCGAAAAGTACGCGATCCAACGGGCGTCCGGCGACCAGGCCGGATCGCGCTCGGCCACTCCGGAAGTTTGTGTCAAGTTCCGGACGTCGCCCTTCTCGCCCGGCACCGTCAGAATCTCACCGCGGGCCTCGAACACCGCCCGCGCGCCCGACGGAGAAATATTGAACGAAGTAATCGACCGTCCCAGTTTCTCGAGTCTGGGACGCACCGCCGTGACATCCGCGCCGCTCAACCGGACATCGACCGGCTTCTCCTTGCCACTCTTCAGATCGAGTACGTGGATCTCGCCGAACCGTTCGAAAGCGATCGCGTCGGCCGTCGCCGAAGCGCTCTTAATGTCCATGCCCTTGTTGTCGAGGGCGGCATTCACCTTTTTCGAACCCGGATCGTAGGAGTAAATCGAGTACCGCCCGCCGCGGTCCGACAGAAAATACAGCTTGTCGCCCACCCACATGGGGGAGTGCTCGTTCGAATCCATGCGCGGGACTTTCACGACGCTCGAATCGGCGAGATCGGCGATCCAGATCGGTGTGGCGCGTCCGCCGCGGTAGCGCTTCCATGCGCGATCGGCCCGTCCCCACGGCAGATAGGCGATCCGCTTCCCGTCCGGCGAGAACGCGCCTTGCGATCCGGTGGGCAGCGGGAGCGCTTCCGGAAATCCGCCCTCGGCGGCTACGGTGTAAAGCCGGCCGGCGGCGTTGTGAGTGGTCCCTTGATTGACGAACAGCACTCGCTTGCCGTCCGGTGTCCAACCCATAGCGACATCCGGGCCGGGGTGGTAGGTCAGCCTCTTGGGAATGCCACCCGTTACCGGGACCGTAAACACGTCCATCGATCCGTCGTAGTTTCCGGTAAACGCCACCATCGACCCATCGGGCGAGAAATGCGCGTCGCTTTCCGCTCCCGGACCCGAGGTGAGGCGGGAAGCGTCGCCCCCCGTGCGTGGCGCGATCCAGAGATCTTCGGCGAACTCGAACACAATATGCGACTTAGAAATCGCGGGATTGCGCAGCAAGTGCGCGGAATCCGCGCCTTGGACGACGGCGGCGAGAGCGAAAACAAGGAAACGCATGAAGCAAGTTTATAAAGATTTGCGCATAATGGTCGAACACCTGTTAAGGAACCATGACAGTGAGATCCTTGGTAGTTTCCACGTTATTCGCGGCGGCCCTTGTTGCGCAGCCTGCGATCGAATCGGCCGAAAACGCGGCCGGGTACATGAAGGCGGGCCTGCCCAACAGCGGTTTGGCGCAAGGCAGCCTGATCGTCATTAAGGGTACGGCGCTCGGTCAAACCGCGCTCGCCCAGGCCTCCATTCCCCTTCCCCTTTCGCTGGCGGGCACCTCCGCAACCATTACGTCGGGGGGCACGACGCTGACCATGCCGATGAATTACGTGATCGGCATCCCCGGTAACAAGATCCAAATCTCGGCGGTGGTTCCCTCGAATACCCCTGTCGGCGCGGCGACTATTCGTGTCACCTACAACGGTTCCACTAGCGCGCCGTTCGGCGTGAATGTGGTGCGCAGCGCGTTCGGAATTTTCTCGATCAACTCGGCAGGCTCGGGACCGGCCATCGTCTACACCGGAGCCCGGCTGAACCTGGCAACGGAATCCGTGCAGCGCGGCGCTACGGTCCAGATCTTCGGCACCGGATTGGGCGCGGCGGCGGCGGCGGATCAGGGTCCGGCGGTGGCGGGCGATCTGCCGGTTGACGTCGAAGTCTGGATCGGCGGTAAGCGCGCGACCGTCACGTACAGAGGCCGGATTCCGGGTATCGCGTCGGTGGACCAGATCAACTTTAGCGTTCCCTCCGACACTCCCTTGGGCTGTAACACTTCCTTAATCGTCAAGGTGGGCGGAATTGTCTCGAATTCCACCACGGTCCCCGTAGCCACCGGACGTACCTGTGTCGATCCGCTCGGCTATCCGCCCGAGGTGCTGGCGCGCGCGGAATCGAACAACGGACTGGCCATCGGCTATGTTGGCCTACTGAAGACCGCCACGCAAATCAGCGCGGCGGGCGTGACCATCGACAACAAGACCGACGTCATCGTCGGTTCTTTCCAGAAGTTCAACTACGCCGGCATCATCGGGGGCGCAAGTGTGGAAGGCTCGTCGGCGGCCTCGGTCGGCTCCTGCACCATGTACCAGTTCACCGGCCAAAACGCGAACGTGCCCACCGTCGCGGCGCCCACCGGTCTCGACGCTGGGGCCAGTCTGTCGGCCACAGGACCCACCGGCGGGGCGCAGGTTGTCGAGAAGATTGCCAATCAGATTGGCTTGTACCAAAGAACGGTTACCTCCACCGGCGGAGTTCCCGGCCTTCCGGGCGGGATTCCGGGCCTGCCCACCGGCGGATCGGAAATCCTCGGACCAGGACGCTACACGGTCACCGGACCCGGCGGCGCGAACGTCGGCGCGTTTACGGCTTCGGTGACTTGGCCGAGCGCCTTTGCCTGGTCGAACCAGTCGTCGATTTCGACCGTCAATCGCAATAACGATATGACCGTGACCTGGACTGGCGGCGATTCGAACGGCTACGTTTCGATCACCGGATTCTCGATCGCGCTCAACGGCACGCAGTACGTCGGAGCGGGCTTTAATTGCCTGGAGCAAGCGAATGTGGGGCGCTTTGTCGTACCTAGCATCATCCTGCAAGCCCTTCCGGCGAGCACGTCGCTCAGCGGGTCGCCACTGGGCTATTTGAGTGTCGCCGCGTCGGGGTTGCCGAATACCTTTACGGCCACCGGGCTCGATTACGGATACATCAACTACTCGAGCGCCATCACCAAAACGGTCACGTACCAATAACCGGCGAGCGGGGAGGCTACACTCTACTGCATGGGCCTCCCCCTCCGGCTTCGCCCGCGCAAGCCGTCGCCCGCCGCAAACCTCGCCGAACGCCCCGACGCACAAGCGGGGCTTCGCTTTTTTTCCCGCGAGCGCGCTTGGATCAACGAAAAGCATCTCGCTCTATGCCGCGTCCCGGCGCCTACCTTTCTCGAAGAAAAACGCGCCGCGTGGATGGCGGCGGAGCTCGATAAGTTGGGCTGCGAAGTGGAGATCGACCGCGCCGGAAACGTCATCGCCTACCCGGAGCGTCCCAATGGGAAACCGTTAATCGCTCTGACGGCGCACCTCGACACGGTGCTTGCGCCGCGCACCGGCGACGACATCCGGGTCGCTTCCGACTCGCGATTTTTGGGACCTGGCATTTCCGACAACGGCGCGGGGCTCGCCGCCCTGCTAGCCATCGCCGCCGCCTGGCGCGAAAGCGAGCGGCCGGAAAGCGAACTAACGCCGGTGCTGATCGCCAATGTCGGCGAAGAAGGCGAAGGCAATCTGAGCGGAATGAGATATTTGTGCCGCCAGTCGCCGCTCGCCGGGTCGATTCGCGGCTTCGTCGTGCTCGACGGCCCGGGTACCGATCACATTACCGCCCACGCGCTGGGCAGCCGCCGTTTCGAGGTGAGCTTTTCCGGTCCCGGCGGGCATAGCTGGTCCGATTACGGTACCGGCAATCCGGTCCACGCGTTGGCGCAAGCGATCGGCGACTTTACGGCGATCCCGCAGCCGAAAGCGCCGCGCAGTTCGATCAATTTCGGGCTCATCGAGGGCGGCGCCAGCGTGAACTCGATTCCGTCGGAGGCGCGCGCGAAGCTCGACATCCGGTCCGAAAGCCCGGAGCGGATGGACGAACTCGCCGAACTTCTGACCGATGCCGTCGAGCGCGCTCTAGCCGCCGAAAACGAGCGGGTGGCGAACAGCCGCAAGCCGGGTCGGGTGACGGCGAAAATCCGGGAGATCGGCTCGCGGCCCGGGGGACGATTGCCCGAAAACTCGCCGATGCTGGCGGCGATTCGCGACGTGGACGCGCATTTAGGAATCCGGTCGGCGCTCGATTGCGCCTCCACCGACGCAAATATTCCGCTGTCGCTCGGGTTGCCCGCTATTTCGATCGGAGCGGGCGGGCAAGGCGGCGGCGCGCACACCTCCGCCGAATGGTTCCACCCCGAGGGACGCGAAACGGGATTGCGCCGCATCTATTTGTTATTGCGGAGTTTACTCGAATCGTGAGCCTGCGCTTGCGGGCCGATCTGGCGCTAGTCCTCGTCGCGTTTTTGTGGGGCGGTACGTTTGTCATCGTCAAGCAAGCCATCGCCGATTGCTCGACGCTGCTCTTCCTCGCTTTGCGATTTTCCGTTGGCGCGATGGCGATGGCGGTTTGGATGCGCGGGAGAGTGCGGACCACCCGGCGCGAGTTGCTGGGCGGTACGCTTGCCGGGGTCGTACTGATGCTGGCCTAC
This sequence comes from Bryobacteraceae bacterium, assembly GCA_033763835.1. GTDB lineage: Bacteria > Acidobacteriota > Terriglobia > Bryobacterales > Bryobacteraceae > JAPKYZ01. The sequence goes on from JANRJS010000041.1 coordinate 59,834, forward strand.
ATTACCCAGACGGCGGGCTTGCGATACACGACCGCCTCGAAGAGCGGATTCATTACCGGACTGTACATCGTGTTGGTACCTTTATTCGCCGGGCTCGTCTATCGCAGTGTTCCGGGATGGCGCGAATGGCTAGGCGTGATCGTCGCGACTTTGGGCATGGCCCTGATGACTCTCGATGCGAGCGTTTGGTCGGTCAACCGGGGCGACCTGTTGACGCTGGTCTGCGCCGTCTTTTGCGCGGTGCACGTTCTGGTGCTGGGCAAGGTATCGCCGGGCGCGGACGCGAAGGCGTTGGCGCTAGTTCAGATCTCGAGCGGCGCCGCTTTGTGCTGGCTGCTGTTGCCGGTGGCGGAGACGCCTTTCGTGCGCTGGTCGCCGGGACTGATCGCCGCCTTGGTGGGCATGGGTACGCTGGTGACGGCGCTAACCTATTTCCTGCAATCCTGGGGACAGCAGCACACCACCCCCACCCGTACGGCGCTGATTTTCGCGCTGGAACCCGTCTTCGCGGCGGTAGCGGCGGTGGGAATCGGCGGCGAAACGCTGACCGCAAGGATGCTGGCGGGCGGCGCGCTCATCCTAGCCGGCGTGCTGGCGGTCGAATTGAAACCGGCGGCGGAACCGGTACATCCATAACGTATCGACAAAGATAGAATGGGAGATTCCCGAGGCAAAGCGATGACTTTCTTCGACAAGATCAAACGACGGCGGCTGCTCCAAGGGAGCATGCTGCTTTTTACTCTGAGCGCGGCGGTGCTGGTGGCGACCGTCGCCACGACGGGCGTGCATGCGGCGCGCGACGGCCAATCGGCGGCTCCCGACGCCACTCCGTTGGTAATTCCCGCGCCAACGCAACTCGCGAACGACTTTACGAAACTCGCGAAGCGCGTGGAACCGTCGGTGGTGAACATCTCGACGGACTACACTCCCAAGCCCGTCAGTTCGCGCCGGGGACGTCCTCCGGCGGACGACGAGGAGATGGAGGGCGGCGAAGATCCTTCGGACATGTTTCGGCGGTTTTTCGGCGGCGGGCAGGTGCCTCCGCAATTTCGCAACATGCCGCGCCCCAAGAGCTTTGGAACGGGGTCCGGATTCATCGTCGACAAGAACGGCTACATCATCACCAACCATCACGTGATCGAGAAGGCGGATCACATCAAGGTGAAGCTTTCGGGCGATCCCACCGAGTACAAAGCGAAGCTGATCGGCTACGACAAAGAGCTGGATCTCGCGGTGATCAAGATCGACGCAGGTAAACCGCTGCCCGCGCTGAAGCCGGCCAACTCGGACGGCGTTCAAGTCGGAGACTGGGCGGTCGCCATCGGCTCTCCGTTCGGTCTTGAAGCGACGGTCACCGCCGGTATCGTCAGCGCCAAGGGCCGCGACAAAGTAGCCGGCGCCAAGCAATTTCAGAGCTTCATCCAGACCGACGCTGCCATCAACCCGGGCAATTCCGGCGGTCCGCTGCTGAACATCGCGGGCGAAGTGATTGGCATCAACACCGCGATCGCCACCGATTCGGGCGGGTCGCAAGGCGTAGGGTTCGCGCTGCCGATCAACGCGGCGGTCAAAAGTTACAACATGATCATCCGGTCGGGCCGTGTGACACGCGGATCGATCGGCATTCAATTCAGCCGCGAGGACGATCCGGCGCTGCTCAAGGCGTTGGGTACGGACACCGGTGTAGTGATTTCTTTCGTGCAGCCCGGCGGTCCGGCGGATAAAGCGGGGCTGAAGGTGGAAGACCTGATTCTCGCGATCAACGGAACGAAGGTAAAGAACGGCGAAGATCTCGTAAGCCGTGTCGCGGATACGCCGATCGGCGAGAAGCTGAAGTTGAGCGTCGATCGCGGCGGTAAGAAAATGGACGTGGACGTGACCATCGAGGACCGCACTAAGGTCTTCGCGGGCGATCCGCGCATCGGCGACGGCGACAAAGCTCCGGCCCTCGAACCCTCGGCGGGCCAGAGCCAAGCGAAGTTCGGCGTCTCGATCCAAAACATCGGCGAGGGCGAGCGGGAGCGCATGGGTTCCGAAATCAAGGGTGGCGTCGTGGTGACAAAGGTGGAGACGGATAGCTTCGCCGACGAGATCGGACTGCAGGAGCGGGACGTGATCCTCTCGATTAACCGGCAGCCGGTGGCGAGCGTCGACGACGTGCGGAACATCCAGGCCAAGCTCAAGCCGGGCGACGCGGTGGCCTTCCGCGTGGCCCGGGCCCTGGGAGCCTTGGGCGGCCGGCAGAATCCGCAGTGGCAAACGTTCTTCGCGGCTGGTACGCTACCGAAGAACTAATGCCGCGGCTCTTTTCGACAATCCTGGTAGGGGCGGTGCTTGCCGCCGCCCCGCCGCCCCCCAATCCACAGGCCGCAAAACCGAAGGCGGTCAAACCCACTCCCGTTAAGCCTTCGGCCTCGAAACCCACGGCGGTAAAGAAGCGGCCCATAAAGTCTTCGCGCGGCAAGAAAACCGCAGCCAAGCGTCCCCCGCGGCAGATGAATCCTTCCCCCGATCGTTATCGGGACATCCAGCAGGCGCTTATCGATAAGGGCTTTCTCGACGGCCCCGCCACCGGGGTTTGGGACGATAAATCGATTGCCGCACTGAAGCGGTTCGAGGAATCCCAAAAATTGAAGATGGACGGCAAGATCGATTCGCTGTCGCTGATCGCCCTTGGGTTGGGCCCCAAACGGTCGGCGTCCGCCCTCACCGCTCCTTCTACCCCGCAACCCTAGGACTCCTCCAACATGATCATCGGCGTAGCCAAAGAGGTCAAAGACCACGAGACGCGCGTCGCGCTGACACCTTCGGGCGTGAAAGCGCTGCGCGAGAACGGCCACCGTGTGCTGGTGGAGACGCGGGCGGGGTTCGGATCTTCTATCCCCGATTCCGAATACGAAGAGGCGGGCGCGACCATCGTCGATACGGCCGCCGAAGTTTGGGCGGCGGAGATGGTGGTGAAGGTGAAAGAACCGCAGCCGCAGGAGTTCCAGCACTTCCGGCCGGACCTGATCCTGTTCACGTATCTTCACCTCGCTCCGATTCCCGAGACCACGCAGGCGCTGCTCGATAAGAAAGTGGCGGGCGTGGCGTACGAGACGATTCGCGAGGCCGACGGATCGCTGCCGCTGCTGACTCCGATGTCCGAAGTCGCCGGACGCATGTCGGTGCAGGTGGGCGCACAGTATCTCGAGGCTCCGAACGGCGGCCGCGGCATCCTGCTTGGTGGCGTTCCGGGCGTGGCTCCGGCGAACGTGGTGATCCTGGGAGGCGGCATCGTCGGCCACAACGCGGCGAAGATCGCCGTGGGCCTGGGCGCGGATGTAACGATCATCGACCGGAATTTGAACCGCCTGCGTCAGCTCGACGACATCTACAACGGCAACGTGATCACGCTCGCCTCGAACGAGTACACGATTCGCGAGTCCCTGCGGCTGGCGGACCTGGTGATCGGCGCGGTGCTGATCCCCGGCGCGTCGGCTCCGAAACTGGTTCGGCGGGAAATGATCAAGATCATGAAGCGCGGATCGGTGGTGGTGGACGTGGCGATCGATCAGGGCGGCTGCTTCGAGACCTCGCACCCTACGACGCACACGGAGCCGATCTACTACGTGGACGACGTGCTGCACTACTGCGTGTCGAACATGCCGGCCGCCGTGCCCCACACCTCGACCTTCGGACTCACCAACGCCACGTTCCCCTACATGCTCCAAATTGCGAATAAAGGCCTAGCCGGAGCGTGCCACGAATCGCCCGCGATCGCCGAGGGCGTGAATACTTACGCGGGTCACGTGGTTTACCCGGCGGTGGCGGAGTCGCAAGGCCGCCCGTCGCGCGAGTTGACGAGTTTGCTGTAAAGCTTGGTAGCCTTGAGCATGCTTGGCGTTAAGCTATGCGCCGTCTCGCTCGTTACCGTCGCTTGTCTTCCGGCCCAACGCGCTGTCGCGCCTAGGATCTGGAACGATCGCGACCTAGCCGATTGGGCGACTCCGATCGTCAACGGGGTGCGTCCCGGCCACTACTCCGAGACCGAGTACTACAACGCTCCAAAAGCCGAGATCGTCCGCACGTATCCCGTCTACTTCCCCGGGCGGGAGCCCGCAGGTTACTGGCAGTCCTTACAGCGAAAGAAGCCGGAACCGCTGGTCGCTCCCGGACCCCGGACGCCGGCGGAATGGACGGCGGCGGGTAAGCGCGCTTTTCGGGAACTCGACGTTCCCGCGTTCCGGACCTGGGACGCGACGACCATCGGCCGGGTGCGCAACGCCGATGAACTGCGAAAGTCGGGAGGCGATCCGCTGCCCGACGGTACCGTCGCCGGGTTGCGATGGGCGGTTACTTCACGCGGCGTGGCGCTGACCGTGACCGAGTGCGCGGGATGCCATGTGGCCTATTTTCCCGACGGCTCGCGGATCGACGGCGCGCCGGTGAACGTTAAGTCGAACTCGATCCTCGACGATTTAGTTACGGCGGGCGACGCGGTTCTCTTCCCCGGCGATTCGCCTCCGATGGCGCTTTGGCGGCAATTCCGCGTACCGTGGATTCCCGGCGACCCTAACGACGCGTTGAAGAATATGCGCGAGTCGGACCTTGCCGCGCTTTTCGCCGCTATCCCGCCTCCCGTGTTCGCGCGGACGAACGGCAGCCCCTATTACCCCACCAGAATTCCCGATTTGAATGGAGTCCGGAACCGGAAATACCTAGACGCCACCGCTACGCACCGCTCGCGCGGACCGGAGGATGTCATGCGGTACGGAATTTTGGTCGGCTGCTGCGATTCGCTCGATTTCGGCGAGTATCGGTTTCTCGATCGCGCTCAACGGCGGGTGGCATACTCTTTTCCCGACGAGGTGATGTATGCGATCGGGCAGTATCTTTGGACTTTAGATCCACCGAAAAATCCCAACGCCGATTTGGCTCTGGCCGCGCGAGGCCGCAAAGTTTTCGAGCGCGAGGGTTGCGCGCATTGTCACCCATCGCCCGAATACACCAATAACAAACTGACACTCGCCGCCGGTTACCGCCCGCCCAAAGATCATCCCTTGGCTGCGGATATCTTGCCGGTCTCTGTGGGGACCGACCCGGCGCTCGCCACGAAAACGCGCAAGGCAACGGGACTTTACAAAGTACCGTCGCTTCGAGGAGTTTGGTACCGGCCCGTATTGCACCACGATGGGGCGATCGGCTCCCTCGAAGAATGGTTCGATCGGGGGCGGCTCCGCCACGATTTCCGACCGACCGGGTTTGTCGGCCAGGGGGTCGAATCTCGAGCGATCCGGGGGCATGAGTTTGGACTCAACCTCGGCGGCGAGGAAAAAGCGGCACTGATCGCTTTCCTTCGGTCGCTGTAGTTTCCTCACGCTCGTTCGGGAACCTTCACGCGGTCCGTCCGTAGTCCAGGCATGAAGCTACTCGCGTTCGCTCTACTCGCCTTACCCGCGGCGGCCCAATTCCGCAACAACACCGACAAATCGCTCGCCTGCGACGACCGAAACTACAACAATCGCCGGGAGCGATTCTGCGAAATCCGCGAGTATCCCGGCGCATCCATCGGGCGCATGAATGTCGATCCGCACTTGAACGGCGGAGTCGCGATCAAGGGCTGGGACCGGGCGGATACGCTCGTGCGCGCGAAAGTGGAGGCCTGGGCGCCGACGCGTGGGGAAGCGGAGTCGCTCGCCCGGCAAGTGAACGTACGGCATTCGGGCGGCGAGGCGCGGGCCGAGGGTCCCGAAATGCACCGCGATGCGAACTGGGGCGTGAGCTTCGAAATCTTCGTGCCTCACAAGACCAGCCTGTCGCTGAAGGCCCACAACGGAGGCATCCACATTTCCGACGTCGCGGGCGACATCGATTTCAACGCTCTCAACGGCGGCGTGCACTTAACTCGGCTGGCGGGCGCGGTGCGCGGGCGGACGGTGAACGGCGGCGTCCACGCGGAGCTAATGGGACGGCAGTGGGACGGCGCGATGTTCGACGTCTCGACGACGAATGGCGGCGTGCATTTGCGAATGCCGGAGAACTACTCGGCGCAGTTCGAGGCATCCACGGTGAACGGCAAAGTGCACATTGACTTTCCGGTGACCGTGCGCGGCGAAATCGGGCAATCGATCCGGACGACCATCGGCAACGGCGGCCCTCTGGTGCGCGCGGTAACGACGAACGGCGGCGTGCACGTCCAGCGCGGCGCGCCCACAATTTAAGCTTCTCCTTTTGGTAGCGGCCAAGCCCTACGCCAGCCCCCTTGACTTTGACATTCGCGTCGCATAATGTTTCGGCCAAAGGAGGTGTCCACATGTTCGACACCATTGACGAGCGGGCGGAAAAGGACGATCCGCACTCCTGGAAAGACTGGGCGGGCCGCGTCATCCTGGCGGTGGTCGTGGTCGGCCTTCTGGCGGGCGGAATCTACCTGAGCGTTTCGGGCACGTAAGCCCGGGCGAGCAGCCAAAGCACTAACCCGGAGCGGAGACTCCAGGCGGCCGTACGCAGCCAGTTGGTCGCGATCAACCGGCGTAGAGCGTGCGCGTCGAAACCCGAAGCTAAGTTGCCGTGCTCCGGGATTTGCAGGAGCGCGGTGGATAACCAGATGGCCGCCACCAGGATGGCCCCAGCCCAGGCGGCCCAGCCGGGCACGTTCCCCGGCCGGAGCGCGACGAGCCCTAGCGCCGTCGCCAGTTCGACGATCATCACGGGACCGACGATGAGCGCCGTCGCTCCGGAGTGCCGCCGTTCGTAGTCGGCGAAACCGTCTCGCCCCACACCGTCGAACAACGGATAGTGAACGATCTGAACGAACCAGATCAGGCCGGTCATGAACAGCGTCGACGCCGCGTTAATGAGCAAGATCATGCGGTTGCGGAAACGCCGGTAAGGTCGCCGATCGCCGATTCCGCCGCCAGCCGCCCGCTGAGCATCGCGAAATGGATCGACGGCATATGGCGATGGTCGCCAGCGACATAAAGCCCTGGGGCGAGGCGCGGAGAAACCCGGTCGAGCGGTTCGGGGACGGTATCGGGCTGCGCGTAGGAAATGCGATAGGTCCGCAAGTGCCGCCAGTTTTTGGCGTCCTTCCCGAACCAGCGCATTAGTTGAGAGTTAACGCCGCGCTGCACCTCGTCGTCGGTCTGACTGGGCTTGCCGAGAACGGACATCGACAGTAACGCCCGCCCATCCGGGGCATAGTCGCGCGACACCTCGCTCATTACAGCCAGGTTGTTGATCGGCCATTGATTATTGCCGTTCAGCACCAGCCACGGTCCTTCGATGGGCGGCTCCGGCGCGGTGTAGTAAACGCAGGCGACGCTCCGAAAGCGCTGCGGAGGAAGATGCGCGGGAGCTAGGCGCTGCGCCTCGGGACCCTCACAAGCCAACACCACGGCGGCTCCCGGAACGGTCTCGCCCGATTCAAGCGTCACCGAGCGGTCCCCGATCGAAGCCACGCGCGCGTTTAGGCGCAGCGAATCGGAGGGGAGTTTCGATGCGAGTTGCTTAGGAATTTCTCCCATGCCCTTCGCCGGTACCGCTGTGTCTCCGTCGGCCATCATTTTGAAGACGAATTCGAACATGCGGCTCGACGGTAGCAGCGACGAATCGAGCATTACTCCGCCCATGAGGGGGCGGAAGAACCGGTCGATCATCCGGGGCGAGAAGCCGCAGTCCTTTAGCAACCACATCGTGGTGTGATTCTCGGCGGCGAGGATTTCCTCGTCCGGCGTGCGCAAAAGGCGGGAGCGCAACGCACGCAACCGCAGTTTGTCTCGGAAAGAACCGACGGGCGAAGTCAACGTCGAAAGCGTCTCGCCGCGCACGCGCCAAGGATCGGTCAGCTTCTGGAACGCCCCCGCCAGCCGAACCATCGCGCCAGGCTTGAACGCGCGGAAGTCGAGGGCCGCATAGTCCAGCGTACGAAGTCCTTCGGGATACGCCGTTAAGTAGACCTGGAATCCTCGGTCGAGCAGAAATCCTTCGAACTCGTCGGTGCGGACGCGTCCGCCCCAACCGTCGGAAGCTTCGAACAGCGTGAAAGGAATGCCCTTGTGGGACAACTCTTTGGCGCAGCACAGGCCGGCCAAACCTCCGCCCACGATCAGTACCCGGTCACTGGCCATGACTTTCCATTATGACCGTAAGCCGTTTCGGGAGAGCTAACGAGCCGATTGCCCGACGGGGTCGGCGGCGACCAGCGCGACGTAATCGGGACGGTCGGCGCTGCTGCGGTGGACGTAGGAACGGAGAATCGCTCCGTGGAAAATCAGGAATGCGCCCGGCATTTGGAAAATGTCGTCCTTGAATTTCCCGATGCCGTAACGGGCTAGCAGACCGCCCAAGAAAACTCGGAACCAAACCCGAGGACCTAAGATCGCCGCCAAGCGTCCCCGACCCAGGCCAAACGCGCGATAGACGGCTTGGCGAGGATCGCTCACGCGGTCGATATCGGGTAGCCCAAACCGGTTCAGAGCCGCCTGCACCTGATCGTCGGCGCCCATGTGAACGAGCACGATCCGCGCCCCCATTTCCTCAATGCGGCGGCGGTTCCTCGCCAAGTCGGCGAGGGTTTCCCGGCAGAACGGGCACCCGGCGTGGCGAAGAAAAACGAGCAGAATCGGCGACATTCGGCTTAGTTCGTCGAGACCGATGCCCATCGTCGTCTTCGAGCGAAGCGCCATCTTCTGCACTTCCGGGGAGACGATCCGCATTTCGCCGATGGCTTCGTCGTAGGCACGATAGAGGATGGCGGCGAATGGGATCAACCAGATCAGATCGTTAAACAGGATTCCAAGACCGGCGGAAGCCGGGAGCCGTCCTTTCGAAATCGCGGCCGCCGCCACCACGGGACCCAGCAGCTTCGCGAGAAAGCCCAGCGCGACAACCGGCCAATGGCGCATCGGATTGTAGGCGGCGATCGCATATCCCAAACCGCTCAAACCCACCGCCAGCCCCACCAATCGAACCAACTCGGAATAATTCGGTTCCGGTACGCCGAGCATCCGGAAAAGAAGACCTGGGGATGCCAGCAATACCACCATCCAAACCAAGTTGTAGGCGGCGGCGGAGAGCAGAACGAGCTTCATCCAGCCGGGCTCGGAACGGGCGGTGTTCCCCATAGACTTTGCGATGCTCGTGGAAGGCTTTGGCATCATTTTTAACACGTGATGGTCGAATATTTAGATGCGGGAATCTATCTGGCCGAACTGGATTTGTGGCTTGACCCTCAATCGCCCGTCGCGACTGCTTGGTTATCGCACGCCCACGCGGACCACGCCCGCGGGTTGCATAGCCAAGCGATCGGCACTCCGGAGACTCTCGAATTGTACGCGATGCGCTGGCCTTCGGATAGCCCCCGCGAATTAACGATTCTTAGTTATGGCGAGACGCTGGAGTTTCGCGGCGCGCGATTGACAGCGCTCCCCGCCGGGCATATTCTCGGCGCGGCGCAGTTGCTGGTGGAGTTTGGCGGCGAGCGTTTGATTTACACGGGCGATTTCAAGCTGCGAGCTCCGTTGTGCGGAGTGGCCGCGGAAGTTGCGAAGTGCGACCGGTTGATCGTCGAATCGACGTTCGGATTACCGGTCTATCACTTTCTGTCTCGCGAAGAGGCGGCGGAGCGGATCGCGGGGTTCGCGCGGGAGACGCTCGACCGCGGGGAAGTTCCCGCGTTCTTGGGGTATCCGCTGGGACGCGGACAGGAGATTGCGCACGTGCTGGCGTCGGCGGGGATTCCGGTGGCTGTGCACGGCGCGATCGCCCGCTACATTCCGGTGTACGAGCGCGCGGGCTATCGTTTCGATGGATGGGAGCCTTACGAAAACGGTCGAATTTCAGGCAAAGCGCTGGTCGTCACGCCGGGGATGCGCGCGGTGTTCGAAGCTCTCGATTGTCGTATTGCCTATGTCTCCGGTTGGGCGGCGCTCTCGAACGCCCGGGCGCGAGTCGGCGCGGAGGAACTAATTCCCTACTCCGACCATGCGGGCTTCGAGGAACTGATCGAGTTCGTCGAGGCGACCGGCGCGCGGCGCGTCGATCTAGTGCACGGGTATACGGAACCGCTCGCCCAAATCCTTCGGGATCGCGGTTTGGATGCGCGTGCGGCGAACGTGGCTCGGTCCGAGGAGATCGACGCCTAAGTGGACGCGCTCGCCCGAGTGTGCGAACGGATCGCGGCCACCAACAGCCGCAACCGCAAGATAGAGCTGTTGGCCGGGTACTTCCGTTCGCTCAACGATGCTGACGTAGATCGGGCGGCGAGAATCCTGATGAGCGAACCGGTACCTGGAACCACATTGAGCGTAGGCGGATCGTTGCTGCGGGACGCGGCGGTGGAGGCTTCGGGGTGGCCCCTCGATCTGGTGCGTCTCTGCATGCGCGAGGTGGGCGACACGGGAGAGACGATCGGGCTGTTAATGCATGGACGAACGCACGGAGATGCGCTGACACTCGCCGAGGCGGAAGCGCGCTACCAGCGTCTCGCGATGGCGCGGCGCACTTCCTTGAAACTCGCGGTATTGGTCGAGACGTTCGGGCGGTTCCAGCCTCTCGCGCTGAAGTACTTCGTGAAGGGCATCACCGGAAGCTGGCGAATGGGGTTGCAGACAAAGATGGTCCGCGAAGCGCTGGAGACGAGCGGACGGGCGGCTCCGGCGTTGGCCACGGCGCTGTTCCGCCCGCTCGATTTCATGCTGGCGCGCGCAAGCGCTCCGACTGAATTGACCGGCGAATGGTGGGTGGAGGACAAGTACGACGGGATCCGCTCGCAGGTCCACGTGCGTAAGGGCGAGGTACGCATCTTCACTCGCGGGCTCGACGATACGACCGCCGCATTCCCGGAGATCGTCGAAACGCTGGCGGGTTTGCCGGGCGAAGCGATCTTGGACGGCGAGGTGCTGGCTTGGCGGGACGATCGCGCGCTGCCCTTTACCGTTCTGCAGCAACGTCTGGCGCGCAAGAAGGTGGCTGCCGAAATGATCGAACGCGTTCCGGTAATCTTCCTCGCTTACGATTTGCTTTGGCGCGACGGCGAATCGCTGCTGGGACGCTCGTATGAGGAGCGCCGCGCGATTCTGGAGAGCATGACGGTACGAGTCAGTCCTCGGGAGCGAATCGCGAGTCTCGACGAACTCGATGCGCGATTCACTGCCGCCCGAGCGCGCGGCAACGAGGGTTTGATGCTGAAGCGCGCCGATAGCGTGTACGAAGCGGGCCGTCGCGGCGACGCTTGGGCCAAGGTCAAGCGTCCCTACGCGACGCTCGATGTCGTCGTGACCGCCGCCGAGCAGGGGCATGGAAGGCGTGCGACCGTGTTGTCGGACTACACCTTCGCCGTGCGCGACGGCGAACGCTTTTTGAATGTCGGCAAGGCGTATAGCGGCTTGACGGACGAGGAGATTCGCGAGTTGACGCGCGTCTTTCGCGGAATCGCGACGGAGCGGTTTGGACGCGTAACACTCGTTAAACCGGAAGTGGTCCTAGAAGTGGCGTTCGACGGCATACAATCCTCGCCGCGCCACAAGAGCGGATTCGCACTTCGCTTTCCGCGCATCCTCCACTGGCGGCGCGACAAGAAGGCCGTAGACATCGATTCGATCGCGACGGTTCGCGAATTGTATGAAGCTCAATTCCCAACTCCATCCGGAACTTGAGCGTTGGTTCCGCAAGCGCTGGCCGGACGGATTTTCCGAAGCCCAGCGGCTGGCGCTGCCGCATACGCTAGCCGGGGCGAACACGCTGATCCTGGCGCCCACGGGTTCGGGCAAAACGCTTGCGGCGTTTCTTTCTGTACTGAGCGATTTGGCCAGTCGAGCCACACTTCCGAACAAGACGCTCGCCGTATACGTGTCGCCGCTGCGATCGCTGACACGCGACATCGAACGTAATCTAGCGCCGCCGCTCGCCGCGCTCGGCGACAGGATTCGCATGGAGGTTCGCACGGGCGATACCGATCTTGCGACACGCGCGCGGCAGTCGCGATTGCGTCCGCACCTGCTACTGACCACCCCCGAATCCTTGTCTTCCCTGCTCTCGCAAACGGCTTGGCGCGACGGTTTCGACTGCGCGACGGCGATCGTCGATGAGATCCACGCGTTCGCCGAATCGAAGCGCGGGTCGTTGTTGGCGCTAACGCTCGAGCGTCTCGCGCCCAAACAGCGCATCGGACTTTCGGCCACCGCCGCTCCTGTGGAAGCGGTGGTACGCCTACTGTGCGGCGAACGCGAGTGCGCCGTGGCGCATGTCGATGGCCGAAAGGCGCATCGCCTGGAAGTCGCGCCGATCCCTCTCGATATGCCGCTGCCCGTTTCCGGCTATTCGCCGTTTCGGATCGCGCACGCGGTAGCGGAGGAAGTTCGCGGCGCAAAGTGTTCGCTGGTCTTTACCTCGACGCGCTCCTCGGCGGAGCAGTTGGGCTTGGCCCTCAAAGTCCTGTTGCCGGAGTTCGAGGATCGCATCGAAGTGCACCACGCTTCGGTCGAGCGCGAAGCGCGATTGGCCGTCGAACAAGGCCTGAGCGAAGGACGATACAAAGCCGTCGTCTGCTCTTCGAGTCTCGAAATGGGCGTCGATTTTCAAGCGGTCGATCGCGTGCTACTGATCGGCGCGCCGCGCGGTGTGAGCCGGGCACTGCAACGCTTGGGGCGTAGCGGACACCGTTTAGGCGGAACGGCGGTGGGGTCGTTGGTCCCGCTGAGTTTGCCCGATCTGCTCGAATGCATCGCTTTGCGGGAGGCGGCCCGGCAAGGACGGCTCGATGCGCTGCGAATGCCTCGGGCGCCGCTCGACGTGCTGGCGCAAGCTCTACTCGGGATGGCCGTCGAACGCGAGTGGGGGATAGAGGAAGCCTTCGACCTGGTGCGCCGTGCCGGGCCGTATCGCGATCTCTCGCGCGCCGACTTCGATTCCGTCCTCGACTATCTCGCCGGTCAAGGCAAAGTGCTGGCCGGGTACGGCGAAGCGTTCGGCAAGATTCGCTTGCGCGACGCGAAGTTCACAGTCGCGACACGTAAGATCGCGCGCGCCTACTACCAGAACATCGGAACGATCTCGGACGACTTCCAAGTGAAAGTTGTGGCGCGCAATCGGCATCTGGGCCGCGTGGAAGAAAGCTTTCTCGCGTCGCTCGAGCGCGGCGATGCGTTCGTGATCGGGGGAAAGAGCGTGCGGATCCGAACGCTTGCGGGCGACACGGCGATGGTGGAACCCGCGCAAGGGGAGCGCGTTAAGACTCCGTCGTGGATGGGCGGCAAAATGTCGCTCACCGCCCGGCTTGCGTCGGAAGAGCTTCATCTGCGGCGCGTGCTCCGAGAGTCGAAAGACGTTGAAGCGGCCTTGGTGGATCGATACCGCGTCGATCCGGTTACCGCGAAACGCGCGGCGGCCTATGTCGAGCGGCAGAAGCGCGCGGCTTCCGTGCCCGTCGATTGTCCCGTGCAGGTAGAGCGAGTACGCCGGGATCGCGCGCTGCTTTCGATCTTTCACGTCGTGGCGGGACGCGCCGTGAATCGCGCGTTGGCTTGGGTCACCGGTTGTCGCTTGGGCGACGCGCACGGCAGCGTCGTCTCGAATTACGACGACCACGGATTCCTCCTGAGTTGCGGGGCGAAGAGCGCGCCTTCGCTCGACCGTCTGCGCGAGTGCTTCTCGCCCGTCGGCTGGCTCGGCGATCTCCGGAAGGCGATCGAGGGCACGGAGTTACTCGGCCGCAAATTCCGGCCTATCGCAGAGACGGCGCATCTCATGGAGCGGCGTAAGACGGGCGGCGCGGCGCGGCGGCAATCGAGTTGGAACGGATCGCTACTCTACCAGACGTTCCTGAAGCACGAGCCCGATCATCCCCTGGTACGCGAGGCGGTGCGCGAAGTGCTGGAAGACGAACTCGACGGCGAGCGTGCGGCGGCGGAGGCGAAACGCATCTTCGAGTCGCCCTGGGAAAGCATCGATCTCGACAAGCCTTCGCCGTTCTCGCTAACAATGTTCGCGTCTCACAATCGCGAGGTGTTGCTGGCGCAGGATCCCGATAAGGCGCTCGACGAACTGGTGATGGACCTCTACGAACAATGGTGAAACTGTTCGCGCACCCCTCGGGCGCGCTCTACATTCCCGAAGAGGAGACGGCGTTGATCGCCGACTTGCATCTGGGCTACGCGTGGGCGCAGCGGAGGCGCGGGCAGTTGGGGCCGGTGGCCGATGGCGGGTCGGTGGAGAAGTTTCTCGCCACGTTGGCCGAGTTGTCGCCGAAGCGCGTCGTGTTGCTTGGCGACCTCTATCACGCACCGCGCCCATCGGCGGCGGAACGCGAGCAAGTGGAGCGGGCGCTCGACGCCGTGCGCGGCGAGTTGGTGATTGTGCGCGGCAATCACGACCGCGCTCTACTTCGCGACTTCGGGAAAGCGCCAGTACCGGAGTGGCGCACCGATGGCTTGATCGCCGTACACGGCGACCGTGTACCCGAAACCAACGACTTCGTGGTCATGGGTCACTTGCACCCGGTGGTGAAAGTGCGCGACGCCGCCGGAGCCTCGCGGCGCGTCCCAGTGTTTTGGGTGAAAGATCGTCAGGCGGTGTTGCCCGCATTTACTCCGTTTTCGAGTGGCTGCCCCGTTCGTGGCGGTTCGATCTTCGCCGCGACCGGCACACGCGTAGTGGCGCTGACTCCTCAGTCGTTCCAGGATTCTCTGGTCGGCTTGCCTTCGCTAGTGCGCATCGCGTAACTCTTGCGCGCGCTCGCGAATCGCTTTCTTCTTGGCGGGTGCGATACGAACGAGGTTGCGAAGCTGCATCTCCATGCGCGGAATCTTCTTCAGTTTCGCCTCATTACGGATTAGAAAGTCCCAGTAATGCGTGGTGATGGGACACGCGCGCTCGCCCGTCGATTCCGCGGGGTCGTAGCGGCACCCGGCGCAGTAGTTCGACATCCGCGCGATGTACTTGCCGGTGGCCGCGTAGGGCTTCGACGCAAGGTAACCGCCGTCGGCGAATTGCGACATGCCGATCGTGTTCGGCAACTCTACCCACTCGACCGCATCGACGTATACCGCCAAGTACCACTCGTGCACTTGTCTCGGATCGACGCCCGCGACGAGGGCGTAGAGACCAGTCACCATCAACCGCTGGATGTGATGCGCGTACCCGTAGCGCAATGTTTGGCCGATCGCCTCGCGCAAACAAGCCATGTCCGTCTCGGCGGTCCAGTAGAACTTTGGTAGCCGAGCGTGGGCGTCGAGCGCGTTACCTTCGACATACTCCGGCATTCGTAACCAATAAACGCCGCGTACGTACTCGCGCCAGCCGAGGATTTGGCGGATGAATCCTTCGCGAGCGGCGAGTGGCGCATCCGCCTTCTCCGCCGCGCGAATGGCGTCGCGTGGATTGAGCAACTTCAGATTCATGGCCGCCGAGATGCGTGAATGGTAGAGCCACGGTTCGGCGGTCCACATTGCATCTTGGTATTGACCGAAGAGCGGCAGTCGATGCGCGATGAAATCGTCCAGTGCGTCGAGCGCTTCGCCCGGTGTGACTGGCCAATCGAAATCTTCGAGCGAGCCGGGATGTTTCGCGAACTTCTTGCCGACGAGTCCGATGACCTTTTTCGTGATCGCGTCCGCCTGGAACCGGCGCGGCGCGGGTAGTCCGAGAGGACCGGCCTTGCCAAAAGCGCCGCGATTCTCGTGGTCGAAGTTCCATTGACCGCCCACCGGTTGGCCGCCATCCATAAGCACTTCATGGCGGCGGCGCATTTCGCGATAGAAGAACTCCATGCGAAGTTGCTTGCGTCCGCGTGCGTGCTCTCGAAATTCGGCGGTCGAGCAAAGAAAGTGCCGGTCCTCGACGAACTCGATCATCGGCGCGAGCGAATCGCGTACGCGATAGTCGCCCGGCTCGGCGGCAATCACCCGTTGCGGCTTAAGCTTGGCGATGTCGCGCTTGAGAAAGTCGGCGAGCGAGCCCTCGGATAGTTCGCGATAGTGCACTCGAATGCCCTCTTCGCGCAAGGCGTCGCGAAAGTGACGCATGGCGGAAAGGAACAGGGCGATGCGCGCTTTGTGGCTCCAGACGTGGGTCGACTCTTCCGTGACTTCGGCCATCCATACGGCGTCTTTGGCGGGGTCGAACTTGTCGAACGCGGCGGAATCGCGGTTGAGTTGGTCGCCCAAAACGACGATCAGATGACGCACGATTACTGAGATGACGATTATGCGAGCATCGATTTATGGTTGTGCCAGCGATCGAACGTCGGCCAGCAGTGGAAGCGCCTCCGGAGCGAGAGCCGAAGCGATGGACGGTGAAGGAAGCTTATGCGTGGCTAGAACTGTTCCCGGAGGCGAGGTTCGAGCTAATCGAAGGGAAGGTGTACGAGCGTATGGCGCATAGTCCGGAGCATGCCGGTGGTGTGCGGCGTTTGACTCGATGGGCCATTCGAGTTTTCGGCGACGAGTCTATAAGTTCCCAGCTTCCGCTGTCGATGATTGGGCGGGACGCCGAGACCTCCGAGCCAGAACCGGACATTGTCGTCGTCAAACCCGGCGACTACGACTCCCGGCATCCTCGCCCGGACGAAGTACTCTTGGTCGTCGAGATCACTTACACCTCACACAAGATGGACCTCGAAACCAAAGCCGCTCTTTACGGCCGCAACGGCATCGTCGAGTACTGGGCGCTCGATCTCCAAAGCCGCCGTCTGATTGTCCATCGCGAGCCTTCGGAGAAAGGTTACGGCGTGATCACGATTCTGGACGAGAGCCGCTCCATCGCTCCACTCGCGGCGCCGGAGCATTCGGTAACGGTGGCGAGTTTGCTGCCATGACCGCCTTAGCGTTGCTCGCGCTTGCACAAATCCCGGCGATTGAAACTCCCGTCAAGGAAGGATTCGCGCTTCGCTGGTCCGACATGTACGCAGGCACGGGAGCGCCAGCGGAATCGGGCCAACGGTATCGAGTCCACTACACCGGCTGGCTGACCGACGGTACGAAGTTCGATTCCTCGCGCGACCGTAACGAGCCGTTCCATTTCGTGCAAGGCCAGCGGCAGGTGATCTCCGGGTGGGACGCGGGCTTCGAGGGCATGCGCGTCGGAGGGCGGCGGCGTTTGTTTATCCCGTATCAGATGGCTTACGGCGAGAAGGGGCGCGGCCCGATCCCTCCGAAGGCGGAGTTGATTTTCGACGTGGAACTCTTGGGCGTCGAAACGATCCCCGAAATTCCCGCTTCGGCGGAGGTGCTCGCGCCGATCGGCGAGAACGAGAAGAAGCTCTCCGCGTTGGCGCAGGCGTTTCCCGAGGACAAGTACGATTGGCGGCCCGCACCGGGCGTGCGTTCGGTGCGCGAAGTGCTGCTGCACATCGCCTATGGCAACCGGTTAATGCTCGATCTGGCGGAGAAAGCTGCCGAACCGGCGGCGTTCCGGGAGCGGATCGCCAAGCAGATCGCCGACGAGAAAGCCGCACTGACCAAGGAACAAACGCTCGCCAAGCTCACCGAAAGTTTCGTCGAAATCCGCAAGACCGTCGAGCCGATGCGCGCCGGCGTGCTCGGTTCGAGCGTCGAGTTCTTCGGACGCAAGACCACGCGGCGCGGCGTTTACATCGAGCTCTCGGGCCATATCGCCGAGCATCTCGGCCAACTGATCGCCTATGCCAGGATGAACGGCGTCAAACCGCCCGGAGCGAGTAGTCGCAGCGGCTTGTAGGAAGGCATAGGCGTGCCGTTCGCGAGTCGCGAAGGAGCCGAGGCGGACTCCCGGCGCGAGTGCGGGCACAAAAGTTTCGGTCTACCCGTGACAGAATCGAGGCATGGTGGCTCATGCGCCGATAGCGCCGACATCCCCAGCGCGCCGCCCTCTAGCCGAGCCAGTGCGCGAGACCCGCTTTGAGAAAAAGAAGCTATGGACTCGCGTTGAAGCGTTAGCCCTGATCGAAACTCTGCCGGATTTGAAGGTCGAGTTGATCGAAGGGGAGTTGTACGAAAAGATGGGCCAACTTCCCCCCCACATTTTCTTCGTGAATGTCGTCAAGGAATGGGCCGCTGCATTGTTTGGACAGTCGCGCCTGCGCGTCCAGCAATCGATGAAGCCGCTAGGGGCCGACGAGGACACCAGCGAGCCGGAACCGGATCTTCTGGTCTCCCGCGAAGCGTTCACGGCATACAGGAAGCGCCTGGTGGAACCGTCCGATGTCTTGTTGCTGATCGAGGTCGCCCATACGTCCGTCAGAAAAGACCTCGATATCAAAGCACCACTTTACGCCCGCAACGGCATCGCCGACTACTGGGTGCTCGACGCCGACAATATGCGATTGATCGTACACCGCGACCCTGCGCCAGACGGCTACCGTTCGATTCGCATCCTCACCGGAGAGGACTCGATCGCGCCGCTGGCCGCCCCGGAGAAATCCGTAAAGGCGATCGAACTCTAACCGCCCGACGAAGACGAAACCGAAAGCTAAGCCGCCGCGCCGATCGGTTGCGCAGCGGTGGAACCGCCGGGCAGCGTTATCGATTCCACTTCACGCGCCAGGGGTCCGCTCGGGATGAACGGCGTCAAGCCGCCCTGGAGCGAGTAACTACCGGAACCCGTCGTAAAGCACGATTTCCGACGTCACCTGATCGATGCGGCTAAACAGCAACGCGCTTTCGTCGGGCGCGACGCTCAAGCCGAAACCGCGCGGAATCGGCGGAGCGAGCGGCTTGGCCCGCTTCGCGCGAGCGTCCCACTTCGATGGGCGGTCGTGCTCGTCGATAAAGTACACGCCATTTCCAGCGACATCGAAGTTGCCCCAACCGGAAACCTCGATGCCTAACGGAACGCTATTGCCGGTCGCGTAGTCGAGCGCCATCAGCGGCGAGACGGTAGCCGCGCGCTCCAAATAGTAGAGCGTCCGGCCATCGGCGCTTTCGAGAGCGGCGTATGCGCCATGGGCGGTCACGCGCTCCGGCTGCGCGCCCGCGTGCGGTTCGACGCGCCAAATCTCGAACCGGCCGGAACGGTTCGAGGTAAACAATACCGCCCGGCCGTCGTGGCTCCAAGACGGAGCGGTGTCGTGTCCAGGATGCGGGGACAGCGCGACGGTTGAGCCGTCGAGCAAGTCCATCGCGAATAAGTCGTATTGCGTTCCCATATTGCGCGTGAAAACGACGCGGCGGCCGTCGGGAGACCAGCGGGAAGCCGAACCGGAGGCGGCGATTTGGCGAACGTTCCTCCCGTCGGCGGTGGCGATCCAGAGCGAAAATCCTCGCCCGGTGCGATTGCTGGAAAAAGTAAATTGCGCCCCGTCGGGCGAATAGCGCGGTTCGAAGTCGCGCCGCGGAGACGCCAACGGGCGCAATGCAGATGCTTCTCCGCTCTTTAAGTCGAGACGCCAAACGTTCTCGTCAAGCGTTCGCCGGACCGCCGTCATCCGCCAACCGGTGGAGGTGGAAGCGAACGATGGATCGCCGACTTCGGTCAGCGCCACTCGCGAAGCGGGCGGGTCGATGGCGATCCGCAACAACTCCGCGCCGCTCGATTCGCCCCGCGTGGCGAAGAGTTCCCGGCTGTCGGGGGTCCACGCGAATCCGTTCACAAACTGGCCGCGGCCCAGCGACACGGGCTCCCCTTCGGGCTCGAAGCCGGGGCCGAGCCGCGTCACCAGCAGTTCGTTCGAGGCGACGGCCTGCGCCCGAACAAAGGCCAGGCGGCGCCCGTCGGGCGACACGCGCGGAAGGGCCTCGGCGAACGGCGAATCCTCCGGCAATCGCGTCAAGATGCGGAACGATCTACCGTCCACGTCGATCACCGCCAGGTGAAATCGGCGAGGCAACGGCGAAGGAAGCGCGGCGACGATCGCCTTTCCATCCGGCGTCCACGACAGTCCCGCGAACCGCTCCGCGACCAGTGGTCCGGCCGTCGAATACACGACGCGCTCCGGTGCAGTTTCCATCCAGACAATCACGTCCCAGCGCTCTTTTTGAAAACGCAGCCAAGCCAGACGTGTGCCGTCGGGAGACCAGGCGGGCGAAAGATCCGCGCCCTCGTGATCGGTCAATCGCATCAACCGGCCAGGCTTGGCCGTCGCGAGATAGATATCGCGATTTCGTCCGCTCTCGCCGTCCCATCCAAAGGCGATTCGGGATCCGTCGGGCGACAGCGCGGGCCTAGCCACCGCGCCAAGAAGACTCACGACGGAAACCGGCTGAATGGAACCGAGGTCCGTTTTCGCGCTAAACGGTTGTTGACGGAGGAGCACGACGGCGGCGGCGACTGCGACGGCGGCGGCGATCAGAGGAACCGCCCAAGCGCGCAGGCGGAATTCGACAGGAGGTGAAAAGCCCTCGGAGAGCGCGTCCTCCACTTCCCGCATCGAAGGATAACGATCGCCGGGATCTTTCCGTAAGCAGCGCATGGCGATCTCGTCCAGATCGGCGGAAATGCCGCCGTCAAGCTCGCGCGGCCGGGGCGGGTCGTGTTCGAGAACCGCCGCGATGGTCGCCATCGCCGTTTCCCGCTCGAACGCCACACGCCCCGTCAACATGGCGTAAAGAACGGCCCCGAACGAAAACATGTCGCTACGTGCGTCGATGGGCTTGCCCTCGGCCTGTTCCGGCGACATGTAGGACGCGGTGCCGACGATGCGGCCTTCGGCGGTGAGCGCCATCGTGCGCGTAGGGCTGGTTTCGCCAATCTCGCCGATCAACAAGCGCTTAGCGAGGCCGAAATCGAGAATCTTGACCAAGCCGAGCGAAGTGACGGCGATATTGGCCGGCTTCAAATCCCGATGCACGATGCCCGCCCGATGCGCCGCGTTCAAGGCGCTAGCCACCGCCCGCGCGATCCGGCGAGTTTCCGGCTCCGGCAGCGGCCCGCGCGCGATGATGACGGCGAGCGTTTCGCCGTCGAGCAGCTCCATGGCGATCCAATCGAGACCATCGCCCGATCCGGCTTCGTACACCGTGACGATGTTTGGATGATTCAGCGCGGAAGCGGCGCGCGCCTCCCGGAGAAAGCGCTCCCTGCGGTCCGGATCGGACGACGAGCGCTGGCTCAGTACCTTGATCGCAACCAGCCGGTCGAGCCGTGGATCGCGCGCTTTGTAAACCTCGCCCATTCCCCCGGCGCCGACGAGTTCGAGGATTTCGAAGGAGCCGAGGCGGACTCCGGGCGCAAGCGCGGGCATAGAGTTTACAGTCTATCCGTGCGCCGGACTTGGGACACGGTGGTTCACCCTCCGGCGGTTAAGCCGCCGCGCCGATCGGTTGCGCGAACTCCTTGAAGCGCACGCTGACCAGTTTCGACACGCCCGGCTCCTGCATCGTGACCCCGTACATCGCCTGCGCGGATTCCATCGTCCGCTTAGCGTGCGTAATTACGATGAACTGCGTGTCGCGCGACATCTCGCGCAATAACGTCGTGAGCCGCTGGATATTCGGCTCGTCGAGCGGGGCGTCCACCTCGTCCAGGATGCAGAACGGGGATGGCTGATATTTGAAGATCGCCATTAGGAGCGCCATCGCGGTCATCGCGCGTTCGCCGCCCGAAAGCAGCAGGACGTTCTGCAGTTTCTTGCCTGGAGGCTGCGCGACGATGTCGATGCCCGAATCGTTCGCGTTCTCTTGGTCGGTAAGCCGCATCTCTCCCAAGCCGCCGTTAAAGAGCGTCCGGAACATCTCGCGGAAGTTGGCGTTGATCTTTTCGAACGCTTCCGTAAACCTCTTCTTCGATTCGACATCGATCTCCCGAATGGCCTTTTCCGTATCGCGAATGGAATCCAGCAAGTCCTGGCGTTGCGTATTCAAGAACTCGTAACGGCGTTCGGATTCCTCGTACTCTTCGAGCGCTTGCGGATTCACCGGACCCAGCGCCTCGATCCGCCGCGCCAGTTCGCGCACGCGATCCTCGCGTTCGGCCAGCGCCGCTTCGTCTAGCGTCAACTCGATCCCCGCCGCCACTTGCTCGACCGGCATGTCGAGTTGGGTACGGCAGGTTTCGTCGAGATGCTTGAGATCGCTTTGCCGCCGCACCAATTCCAACTCGAACCGGTTCCGCCGCTCAAGCGCTTCGAGAGCCGCTTGCCGGGCCGCCTTAATCGATTCGTCCGCTTCGGCGAGGGCCGCCCGCTCTTCCGCCTCGCGAGCCGCCACCGCGGCGGCGGCGGCGGTCAGTTCTTCGACGGCGGATCTCAGTTCCACCGCCCGCGTTTCGAGCGCGGCGTTGTCCGCCGATAAGCGCTCCCGCTCCGCTTCGAGACGGCCCGCTTCCGCGAGCAGCGCCGACCGCCGCGAGGTCAGTTCGGCCACCTGCGACGTCAACCGCTCCACCGCCGACTGGGCGGACCGGGCGCGCTCGTCGAGACTCGCCACCGAAGCGCGCAACGCCGCGTGCTCTTCGTTCAGCCGCGATAGGGCCGATTGCCACTCCCCGAGTTGCGCGCGAGCGGCCGTCAGGGCGGATTCGGTTTGCGCGCTAACGGCTTCCTTGGCCGCCACCGCCTCGCTCCGCGCGGTTCGCTCGGCCACCGATTTCTCGCGCTCGCGGTCCAGGCGCTGGCGTTCCATTTTGGCGACCGAGGATCGCGACAAAGCCCGGTTGTGCTCTTCCGCCGTCTTCCGGCTTTCGTGATCGAGCGCGAGCGCTTCTTTTTCCTGCGTTTGCTGCTGAGACCGCAATCGATCGAGATGTTCCGTAAGGCTCACGATCGTCTTTTCGAGTTGCGACAAACGCCCCGAGGCGTCGTTCAACTCGACTTGGCGAACCCCCTCGAAAGCCGTGACCTCCCGCAACTCGCGCTTCAACGCCAACGGGCCCGAACCGGTCTTTTTGCCGCCGGAAACCGCGTAGCCGTGGTAACAAACGCCGTCGGGCAACAAGAAATAAACGTCCGGGTACTCAAGCGCCAGCCGCCGCGCCGCTGCGTGATCGGTGGCGAGGAAGCATCGCGAAAGCCGAGGCAGCAGTTCGGCCGGAGCGTGCGTCAACCCGTTGGTCAAGCGCAGCACGTCGTTCAACCGCGCCGCGATTCCCGTTTCGGGACCGATGGCGGGTTCGGAAACCGGCCCGCGGCGGAGTTCCGATTCGGGCGGAGGATGCACTAGGAACGTGGCTCGCCCGTCGAGATCGCTGCGCATCAATTCGACGCCCGATTGCGCCGATTCCCAATTCTCGACCAGCACATACTCGAGCTCTTCGTGAAGAAACTCTTCCGTGGCTTTTTCGTAAGCCGCGTCCACTTCGACGAAATCGGCCAGCACGCCCAGCGGTTTGAGGCCGCTGGCCCGCCCCCTGTCGATCGCCGTAAACAGACGCTTCACCGATTCGGTGGTGTAGGCGCGATGCGAAAGAATTTCTTCGAGCGAATCACGGCGGGCTTTGATGCGAGAAAGTTCCGCCCGGCGGTCGTCCACTTCGCGCCGGGTAGCGGAATGTTCGCTGCGCCGTAATTGCAGTTCCTGTTCGACTCTTGCGCGTTGCGCCCCGACGGACTCCAGTTCCATCTGCCGGGCGGCGAGTTTCTCCGAAATGGCCGCCCGCTGTTCTTCGAGACGCGCCAAATCGGCGCCAGCCGCCTCTTCGTCCCGAATCACGCGAGCCGAGTCGCGGTCCAGGGACTCGAGATACCCGTCGATCTGCGCGAGTTGATTTTTCAAGGTCGAGACTTCGCCGAGCAGCCGCAAGACTTGTTGGCGGGCTTGTTCGGATTCGCGCTCCCGCTCGCGTAACTGCGTTTCGAGCGCGCTACGCTCCGACGCTTTGGCGGTGAGCGTCTGCCGCGCTTCGCCCGCCTCGGCCGCGATGGATTGCGCTTGCGCGGAATTCGTTTCGAGCTCGGCGGTTCGCTCGGCGGTGAGTGCGGACAGTCGCTCGGCCTCGCTCTGCGCCTGCCCCATCCGGTCGGCGATCGCCCGGATTTGATTCGATTGCGATTCGAGACGCCCGCGCGTCCGCTCCGCTTCTAGTTCGCACTCGGCGAGCTTACGGCGCGCTTCGGCGAGTTCGGCGTCGGTGGAGAAGCATTGCGCCCGAAGGGCTTCCTGTTTCTTCTCGCCCTCCGACACCGCTTCGTTGGCGGACGCCGATTCGGCCGACGAGAGGTTGAGATCGAGCGCGGTCTTGGCGATTTCCCGGTCCAGCGCCTGGTAACGGCCGCCCAACGCCACCCTGAGTTCCGCGGCATACTCGGCGCGCAGTTCCTCGTACCTCTTCGCCTTCGACGCTTGCCGTTTGAGCGAATTCACCTGCCGCCCGACCTCTTCGAGAATGTCGAACACCCGGTTGAGATTCTGCTTCGCGCTTTCAAGCTTCGCTTCCGCCAACCGGCGGCGGTTCTTGAAACGGCTTACTCCGGCGGCTTCCTCGATGATCGAACGGCGGTCGGCCGGTTTGGTCGAAAGAATCTGCCCAATCCGGCCCTGTTCGATAATGGCGTAGCTTTCCGGGCCAAGCCCCGTGCCCATGAACAAATCCTGAATGTCGCGCAAACGGGCGATCTTGCCGTCGATCAAGTATTCGCTTTCGCCGCTGCGGTAAAGACGCCGGGTAATGGTAACTTCGCCCGGTCGTGCGCCCTCCGCTTCCGGGTCGACCAGCGTCATCGTCACTTGGGCTAACCCCAATGGCTTGCGGTCTCTCGTGCCCGCGAAGATCACGTCTTCCATGCGCGCGCCGCGCAGGCTCTTCGCGGATTGTTCGCCTAAAACCCAGCTGATGGCGTCGCTAAGATTCGACTTTCCGCAGCCGTTCGGCCCCACAATCGCCGCCACGCCTTCGCCGTGGAAGCGCATTTCCGTTCTATCGCAGAACGACTTAAAGCCCTGAAGTTCGACGCGTTTCAGTTTGAGCAAGTGCCTACCCTGGTTCGGGACTTTACTTCCTCCGGCGGTTACGCCGCCGAAGGCTCGGGGGATGACCCCATGCTATACCGGTCCGTGCCCGCCTGCAAGCGGGTCCGCAACTGTAACTAGTGTTATCCACAGGAAGACCACAAGATGTTGGGGTCGGTTGTTCGAAATTTAGTAACCCCAAATTAATCTATTTCCGCTGAGGGATTCCGACCCCATCTCCACGCTACGCTCAACAGTCCCCGTTTACATGTGTGTCTCGGCGAACGGGAGACCGACACAAAAACGAGAGGACTTCGCCGATGCGCCAAAGCCTAGCTTGGCTTGCGTTCCTAGGGCTCG
Organism: Bryobacteraceae bacterium; assembly: GCA_033763835.1. GTDB lineage: Bacteria > Acidobacteriota > Terriglobia > Bryobacterales > Bryobacteraceae > JAPKYZ01. The sequence goes on from JANRJS010000041.1 coordinate 84,970, forward strand.
CACCGTTTGCCGCGGCCCAACTTCCCGTGACCGTCGCCGTCACGCCCAATCCTTCCAGCGTTCGTTTGGGATCGTCGCTCGACTACAACGCGACGGTCGCCAATACCACTAACACCTCCGTTACGTGGTTGGTGAACGACATCGTTGGCGGTAACTCTACGTACGGCACGATCAACTCTTCCGGCTTGTTCACCGCGCCGGCGGTGCGGCCTATCGCTACGATCTTGATTAAAGCGAAGAGCGTTGCCGACCCCACGAAGTTTCATCAGGTCGCACCGTCGATCCTGAATCCGTACCCGGTGGCGAGCGCCATTTCGCCGGCGTACATCAATGTCAATCTCCCCACCCAACTCAAGGTGACGGGATCGAAGTTCATTGCCGGGGCGCAAATCTACAACGGCTCCACCGCTCTCGTTACGACGTTCGTTTCCGCGACGGAACTGCGGGCGAGCCTGACAACGTCTGCGACGCCGGGCACGACGCTCAAAATCAGCGTGAAAAATCCCGATCCGGGCGGGGCGTTCTCCGCGCAGTTAAATCTGATTACCACGCCGCCGGTGACTTTGACCGTCTCTCCCGACGCGCCTACAATGCGCCTTGGCACAACCAAAGACTTCAACGCCACGGTCAATAACGCCGTAATTAAAACCGTGACTTGGTGGGCGGGTGGCGCCAAAGGAGGCAACTCGGCGTCGGGAACGATCGATGTCAACGGACTCTACACTCCGCCGTCGGTGTTGCCGAACCCTCCGCAAGTCGTGATCAAAGCGGTGAGCGATCAGGACACAATCGCCTACGACGCCACCACCGTTAACTTGCAGCACGGAGTGCCCTCGATTTCCGCCGTCTCGCCCTCGCCGATGAAAACGGGATCCAACACGATCACGATCGACGGCAATCTCTTCGCCAAAACGGCGAAGGTCACCATCGACGGTGTAGCCATGCCCTTTACTTGGATTTCGCCGACGCGGATTAATCTGACGACCACGGTGAAGTTGCCCATCGGCGGATACTCGCGATTTCAGGTCGTCAATCCGGATCCTGGAACGGCGGGTTCGAGTGTGCGCGCCGTTCCCATTTCGTCGCTTAAAGAGACGGTCTCGTACGCAAACGCCGTTCGCTTCCTGGAGCAGGCCACCTTCGGCCCCACGCCCGAGTCGATTCAGCGCGTCATTGAGATCGGCCGGGAAGCCTGGATCGAAGAGCAGTTTGCCGCCCCGCAGTCGAACTACGACGACGCGACGGACACAAGCATGGACCTCAGCGCCATGCAGAAAGATTTCTTCCGCAACGCGCTTAAGAAGCCCGATCAGTTGCGGCAACGCATGGCTTTTGCGTTAGGGCAACTCTTTGTGGTGTCCGGCAATGAGCTGGGGCAGTACTGGAAGATGCTCTCCTACCAGCGAATGTTTATCCGCAACGCCTTCCTCGGTTACTTCACCGTGATTAAGGAAGTCACTCTCGCGCCCGCCATGGGCGAGTATCTCGACATGGCGAATAACGGTAAGCCGGACCCCACCAAGGGTTTGGTTCCGAACGAGAACTACGCTCGCGAAAATCTCCAGTTATTCACGATCGGTCTCGACTTACTCAACAACGACGGAACCAAAAAACTAAGTCCCGCCGGGCAGCCGATTCCGGCTTACACGGAGGAGGATGTCAAGCAACTCTCGCTGATGTTAACCGGCTGGACTTACCCGCCTCAGCCAGGAGTTATCTCCGTATGGAAAAATCCGCCGTACTACTACGGCAATATGGTCCCGTTCGAGGACTATCACGACACCTCGAATAAGTTTCTGCTCGGCTATTCGTTGTCGGGCGGACGGTCGGCGGCTTCCGAACTGGATTACGCGCTGCTGGTGATATTCAACCACCCCAACGTAGGTCCTTTCGTCGCCTACCGGCTAATTCAGAAGCTAGTCACTTCCAATCCCTCTCCGGCCTACGTAAACCGTGTAGCCAACGCGTTCAACTCGCCGTCACGCGGCGATCTGAAGGCCGTCGTGCGGGCGATTCTGCTGGACCCCGAAGCGGGAACTCATCCCGGCGCCACCGCCTTGCCCGCAAGCCAAGGACACTTGCGCGAACCGGTTCTGCTCATGACCACTTTGCTTCGATCTCTAGGCGCGACGGCCACCGACGAACCATCGATCGCCAACTACTCGCAAGCGATGGGGCAGCGGTTGTTTTATCCGCCCAGCGTGTTCAACTACTACTCGCCGTTCTACCGCATCCCGAACGCGGGAGTCATTGCGCCGGAGTTTCAGTTACTGAACCCGACGACCGCGCTCGAGCGAATCAACTTCGTGCATTATGCGGTGAATAACTCGCTCGGGAGTTCCGTCACCGTGCCCGTTCAACACTTCGAACAGTTGGCGGGAAACAACGACATTCTTCTCGACGCGGTGAGCAAAGCGTTGCTTCGCGGGCAAATGCAAGCCGACATGAAAACCAGCATTTTGAACGCCATCAACTCCACGACGGATAGCAAAACCCGCGCTCGAATGGCGCTTTACTTAGCGGCGACCTCGTCGCGCTTTCAGGTGCAAAGGTAGGAGACCGATCATGAGCCGCAAGTTCGCTAAACGTAACTTCTCCGGTCAGTCGCGCCGTGAGTTTCTGCTGAAGACCGGGCGCGTGGTTTCTACCGTCGGAGCCGCCGCCGCGCTCGCCCCGTTCGGAGCCGTCAACGCCTTCGCCCAAGCCAGCGACTACAAAGCGATGGTATGCATTTTCCAGTTCGGCGGCAACGACGCGAACAACATGGTGGTGCCGATGGGCGCGCGATACGCCGAGTACGCCGCCGGCCGTCCAAGCATCGCCATACCGCAAGCGTCCCTGCTCTCCACGCCGACGGCCGGGGGTGAGGCGTTCGGTTTACATCCCAGCCTCGCGCCGATCCACGCGCACTACGCCGCGAAGCGTCTGGCGATCGTTGCGAATGTCGGCATGCTGGTACGTCCGACCACGAAGGCTGAGTACAAGGCGAACTCCGTGCCCGTGCCGATGAATCTGTTCTCGCATTCGGATCAGCAAATGCAGTGGCAAAACGCCTCGCCCAACGCTCCTTCCAGCACGGGATGGGGCGGGCGCGTCGCGGATCGTCTCCAAGGTCTAAACGCGCCTTCGAGCTTCCCGCCTTCGGTGGCGATCAACGGGAACGCGCTCCAACTGATCGGCCTAGAGACCAAGCCGACGACCGTGGCCGACGGATTCGGGATCTCGGGAAACGACGGCAGCGCGGCGGCGAACGCGCGTCAAGCCTCACTCCAAGAGATGCTGCAGTTCGATTCGGGGGTCGTTCTGTTCCAGGCCGCGAACACGGTATTGAACGACGGAATCGCGGTGGTGAAACTGATCCAGGACGCCGCTTCGAGCGCGGGTCCGTTAACAACCGCGTTCCCCGGCAGCTCGCTGGGGCAGCAACTGGCGCAAGTCGCCAAGATCGTGCAGATTCGCGCCGCGCTGGGAATGAAGCGGCAAATCTTCTTCGTCACGCAAGGCGGCTACGACACGCACGACGGGCAGTTACCGACCCACGCGAATTTACTGGCCGATTTGGCGGCGTCGATGCAAGCGTTCTACAACGCCACCGTCGAGATGGGCGTGACGGACCAAGTAGTGACGTTCACCGAAAGCGAGTTCAATCGGACGTTCAACCCAAACGGAAATGTCGGAACGGATCACGCCTGGGGCGGGCACTGCTTAGCGCTCGGCGGCCCGGTGAAGGGCGGCGATATGTACGGCCAGTTCCCGACGCTCGCGCTAACCGGCCCGGACGATAGCGGCACGCGCGGGAATTGGATTCCCACCACGTCGCTCGATCAGTACGGCGCGACCTTCGCGCAGTGGTTCGGGGTTCATCCGATCGATCTGCCGCTGGTGTTCCCGAATATCGTCAACTTCCCGGTGAAGACGCTGCCGTTCATGGTCTAGGGCACGAGATCGATTCGCTCCACCGTCGCCGCTTCGACGGCCTTGCGCGAGTAGGGCAAGGGATGCGCCTTGCCCGACCCCCAATCTGAGACCAGATCGCGAGCGTGCGGGCTGGCGGGATCGCCGACCTCGCCGGGGATGTTGGTGATTACGGAGTTATCCCAATTCGATGGATCGAGCACTTGTTTGTATGACGCGCCGTGGTTCGCGAAGAATGGATTCGTCGCGGGCCACGCGGCGGCGCGCACGGTGTTCGCGTCGCCCGAGATCGGAAACGGTGCGACGCTCCATTCTTTCTTATTGAGCGGGTGCCGAAGTCCTAATTGGTGCGCCCGCCCCCACGACCACTTCGAGCGGTCCGTGCCGAAGCTTCGCTCGATATCCGAGATGGCGAGCGTCAGGGAGGGCGACAACGACGGATGATTGGGACTCGATTCGAGAGTCTTCAGCAGTGTTTCGAGATTCGTGCGGCGGCCGAGATCGGGTCCGAAGACGGAAATCGGCAACCGCAGCATCCACGATTCGTAGATCAACGTCTCGGGAGATTCGACGGTGAGCTTCGTGTCCCATTTGAGGAACTGGTCGCGAATCGCAGATTGTCCGCCACTCGGTTTCCACGCACGCAGAATCTCCTTGAACCGCCGCGCCGGAATCGATTCGACGTCGTACTGCATCCGCACCATCTCGGCGACGGTGAGCTTCGATTTGCCTTTCAACAGTTCCTCGACACGCTGCGCGCGGAAGGGCAGCGACCATTCGAAGCTCAGCATGTGCGGGTAGTTGGGCGGCAGGATATTCGAGTTCGCCGTTCCGATGTAGTGGTTCGACGGGTTGTACTTCTGCGGATGGTCGTCGTTTGGAAGCCAGCCTTTCCACTCGTACTCGTCCGAGTCGCCGGGCACCGGCAGCAGCCCGTTGCCCTTCTTGCGAAGTGGCGTCAACCCGCTGGCGATCCAGCCGATGTTACCCGCGCGGTCGGCATACACGAGATTTTCCGAAGGCGTCTTGTACGCGGCGGTGACTTTCTGGAACTCCGTCCAGTTCTTCGTGCGCGAGAGCGCAAGCGCCGATAAGTAGCCCGCCCCGCCCGGCTCGGCGCCCACCCACTTGAGCGACACCGCGATGTTGCGTTTTACGTCCTCGTAGATGACCGGCCCGTGTACGGTGTACTTCAACTCGACGCTCTGCATCCCGGCGTTCTTGACGGAGATCGCGGCAGTTTCGACTTCCATCTTGCGCCACTGTCCCCGGTAGCGGTACTCGCGGGGATTCGCCGGATTGAGCTTCTCGACGAACAAATCCTGCTGATCGATACCGACGATGGTGAACCCAAACGCAACCTCTTCGTTGTGACCGAGCGCAATGCCGGGCAACGCCGGTTCTCCCGCGCCAATGACGTTCCAACCCGGCGCGACAAGATGTACAGTCTTGCGGAGCGACGGATTCGAGAGCGTCCGGTGCGGGTCGTTCGCCAGTAGCGGCTTGCCCGTCGCAGTCATCGTGCCATCCACAACCCAGTTGTTCGACCCGTCCTCGAAACGCACCGGTGCGATCGCGGCCTGATAGTCGCGCAACATTTCGGGAGTAATGACAGCGAGGTCGAGACCTTTCGGAATTTCGATCTTCACGAAAGGATCGGGCGGCAGCATCTTCTGCACCGTGTCGAGTCCGAAGCGCTGAATGTCGAGAGCGCGCTGCACCTCGTTACTCGCGTTACGCAGCATCTGCAGGCCCGCAATGCGCGCCGTCACGTCTTCCGGTTGCCATAAGCCGGGGTCGTACCCGGCGGCCTCGAACTCGGGCGTGCGTTTCTTGAGCCCTTGGATGTAAGCGTTGATGCCGCGCGTGAACGCCATGGCGATCGCTTGCGCGTCGGGCGAGTATGCCCGCCATTCGTCGTTCCAGTTGCCGCGAAACCGGACCAGCCGTGCGATACGGTCGCGGGCCACAAACTTCGGCCCGCGAACTTCCGCGAGCCGGCCAGTACCGATGCGCCGCCATAGATCGATCTGGAACAGACGGTCACGCGCGGCGATATAGCCTTGGGCGAAGAAAAGATCGTGCGGCGACGAGGCGTAAATATGCGGCACGCCCCAACGGTCCCGCAGGATTTCCACCTTCGCTTTCAATCCCGGCAATCGGACGGTCTCCGCGGCGGCGCTTAACGCCAGCAGGCAAACCCACGCGCGTTTCATGACTCGCTATTGTAGCGATGGCTAGAGGATCGACGGCCAGATAGGCTTACGTTTTTCTCGAAACGCGGCGATGCCTTCGGCGAAGTCCGGCGAGTTCATGACGGGCGCGCGCAGTTCGACGGAGCGGCGGGCTTCGTCGAGAATCGCACCGTCGGCAATCATGCCGAGCCCCTCTTCGATAGCGGTTGGCGAGGATTCGGCTAACTGATGCGCGACGGCCAGCGCTCGATCTTCGAGTTCGACGGGCGGGACCACTTCATGCACCAGCCCCCACGACAGCGCTTCGGTCGATCCGAAGATGCGCGCCGTTAGCGCGAGCATGCGTGCGCGGCGTTCGCCCAAAGCTCGCGAGATCGCGGGCCAGATCACGAACGGCCACATACCGACGCGAACTTCGGTAAGCCCGAACTGCGCGCCCTGCGCCGCGATGGCGACGTGCGCGTTGGCGACGATCCCGAGTCCGCCGCCCAGCGCCGGTCCTTGGATCGCGGTCACGATGGGCGTGCGCGTGCGATAGCCGATGGTGAACAACTCCGCGTGAATCGCGGTCGAAGCCGGAGTCGCGTCGTCGAGATCCATGCCCGCGCAGAACGTCGGCCCTTCGGCGTCGATCAGGATCGCGCCCGCCGGTTCGCGCAATGCGGCGAGTAGCGCCTGGCACAGTTCATTGTTCAGCGCGTTGCGGCGGTCGGGCCGCGCGAGTGTCAGCCGCAGAACGCGTCCGTCAGGCTCCGATTTCAGCGGGGTCGGCATCGATCTCCATGGTGAGCAGTTTGGATGCGAACGTCTTGCCTTGCGCGTCGAGCCGCAGCGACATCGTGCCGCCGCCGTCGAGCGCTTGTTCCAGGACGAAATTCAAGGCGTGCAGATTGGCGAGTTCGTAGCGTGTGGCGGGGCCGCGCACCCAATCTGGAAAAAAAGCGCGCACTCGATCGGCGGTGACTTCGCGTAACAAAATCGGATAGAAGCGCGGTTCGCGTGCGATCACTCCGATGTTCGCAAGGTCGCCCTTATCGCCCGACCGCGCGTGCGCGACACGGCTCAGCGGGATCATCATTCGAGCACCTCAATGCGCGTGGTTACCGCTTCCCGCGGAAGATACGCGGGCGCATAAGCGACAATCTCGCGGACGGCGGGCCGCCCTTCGCCGTAGCCCGTCGCGCCCGGCGGTCCCGAGAGCACCAGCGGAATCATCTCGCGAGTAAAGCGTTCAATCCCGGCACGGTCGGTCCCGCGCACCCCAAACCGTAACTGCATCAGATTGTCGTCGCCCAGGTACTCGGCAAGCGTGGCGTCGAAGGCGAGCTTCGCCATGTCAAGGCGTTCGCGCACCGTACGTTCGGCGATATCCGCGCGGCGTCGCGCTTGGGGACCGGGAAACGTGATCGTCCCGATCGACCGCCAACCCGCGTGATAGCTCACCGAGACTTTCAGTTTCTCCGGCCGCGGCTTGCCCTTCACGCCGGTCACGTGCGCGTCCTGCAAGTGGATTGTCGTGAAGTCGGCGACGACGTCGGGAGTAAAGTATGCGCTCGGATCCTGGATCTCGTAAACCAGTTGCTCTTTGATGCAGGCGTCGCAGATCGTTCCGCCGCTGCCCGCATGTTTGGTCACCCGGAACGAACCATCGGCTTCGACTTCGAGAATCGGATAGCCCATCGTCGACCAACCTTCGAGCGTCTCCCACGCCGCGCTGCAATTGCCGCCCGTGGCTTGCGTCCCGCATTCGATGATGTGTCCGCCGACGATGCCCGAAGCGAGTTTGTCCCAATCGTCGTCGCGCCAACCGAACGCGTGGACCATAGGCCCGAGCGCCAGCGACGCGTCGGCGATACGGCCTCCGATCACGATGTCCGCGCCCGTGGCCAGCGCTTCGGCGACCGGAAACGCGCCGATGTAGGCGTTCGCCGAAAGCACGCGGTCGCGAATCGAAGCGATTCGATCGCCCAACAAATCGAGGCGGCCCATGATGTCGTCGCCCACGATCACCGCGACCTTAAGGCGCGGGGCCAGACGCTTGACTTCGCGGGCACAGGCGATGGGATTGACGCCGCCAGCATTGGCCACAATCTTCACGCCGCGACCGCCGATCTTCGCCGCAAGCGGAGGAAAATCGCGCGCATAACCGAGCGACGGATTCTCTTTCCGCTGCTTCTGCAGGATCGACATGGTGACTTCGGCGAGATAGTCGAGAGTCAGATAGTCGAGCGGACCGTCCTCCACCATGCGGACCGGCGCTTCGAGCCAATCGCCCCAAAAGCCTTGTGCGTTGCCGATCCGGATCATTGCTTGAACTCTTCGGCCTGCGGCCTCATCGCGCACGCTTCGAGGGCGAAGCTCAAGATCTCGCGCGTCTTCAAAGGGTCGATCAACGCATCGACGTGCCCGCGCGCGGCGGCGTACTTCGCATCGAGCCAGCGGTCGTAATCGGCGCGCGTCTTCGCGATCCGTTCTTCGAGTTCGGCGGGCAAAGGTTGCCCCTCACTCTTGTACTTCTCGATTTCCGGGCCGTGCACCGCCATTACCGCGGAATCGCCCTCCATGACGCCAATGCGCGCCGTCGGCCAACCAAACGTGAAGTTGGGATCGAAACCTTGACCCGCCATCGCGTAGTAGCCCGCGCCCGACGCGTGATTGATCGTCAGCACGATCTTCGGCACCGTGGCGCAAGCCATCGATTCCACCATCTCTGCTCCCGCGCGGATAATTCCTTCGCGCTCCGCCTCGACCCCGACCATGAACCCCGACACGTCCTGCAGGTAGATCAGCGGTTCACGCAGGCGCTCGGCGTTCTCGACGAAATACGCGGCTTTTCGGGCCGATTCGGTGTAGATAATTCCGCCGATTCTCGGCTTCAAAAACCCGCGGCGATTGGCCATAACATGCACCGGCCTCCCATCGAGTTTGGCCGTCGCGCATAGCAGTTCCGTTGCGTGCTGCGGCTGAAACTCGATCCAGGACTCGCGATCGAACAGGCGCGCGGCGATCTCCTCCACTTGGTAGGGCAGGCGATGGTCGGCGGGCAGGATGTCGTACAAACCCTCGGCGGACTTGTCGGGCAAGGCTCCATGGGGCGACGGTGCGGGTTCGGGAAACCGCGACGCCAGCTCGCGAATTTGTTTTAAACAATCCGCGTCGTCCTTGGCGGTATAGTGAGCGACCCCACTGACTTTGGTATGCATGCTCGCGCCGCCGAGAGTTTCCGCGGCGGCCTTTTGCCCCGTCGCGCCCTTCACGAGATTCGGGCCGCCGAGTCCCATGAAGCTCGTGCCTTCCACCATCACGATGACGTCGGAGAGCGCGGGCAGATATGCGCCGCCTGCGATGCACATGCCCATCACCGCCGCGATTTGCGGAATCCGAAGCTTTCGCCGCATCAACGAGTTGTAGTAGAAAATCCGCGCCGCGCCGTACTGGCCGGGGAATATGCCGTCCTGATAGGGCAAGTTCACGCCCGCCGAATCCACCAGATACACAATCGGCAACCGGTTCTTCATCGCAATTTCCTGCGCGCGCAGAATCTTGTGAATCGTCTCCGGCCACCAGGCGCCCGCCTTGACGGTGGCGTCGTTGGCGACGATCACCGCCGGTCTGCCCTCGATCTTTGCGACGCCCGTAACGACACCTGCGCCGGGAGCCTGCCCGTCGTACTTGTCGTAGGCGATCAGCAGGCCGATCTCGAGAAACATCGTGCCGGGGTCGATCAGCTTCGCCACCCGTTCGCGAGCGGTGAGCTTGCCGTCGCGGTGTTGCTTATCGATCTTCGCCGGACCGCCGCCTTGCCGTAGCCGGTCTTCGAGGGCGGCCACCTGCTCGACGAGTTCCCGCATCGACCGCTAGCATAGCGGATGATGACCGCGCACCCATTGAGCGTAAGCCGATCGACGCTACGCGTTGAAGACGGCCTCGCGCGGCTCGAAGTGCGAATGCCGCTCGCCGAGTTGGAGCACATCGCTCAGTCGAATCGAATGCTGCCCGACCGTTTCCGCATCGATGGGCAAAGCGCCGTATCGCGCGTATGCAAGTTCGAACGCGAGGACTACGTATGCCACGCGACGTTTCTCGTGCCGTCGCCGAAGTGGGTGGAGTGCGACTTGCCGGCGGCGGTGCTGCCGCACCACGTCCACACGCTGCATGCGGGGAGCGCGACGCTCGTCTTTACACCAGCGGCAACCGGGCAGGAAATTGTGGAGCGCTCGTTCCCATGGTGGCTTTTGGCGATACCCGTTCTAGCGCTCGCGGCTATTGGTAATTCACGATGGCGGCGAAAGATTTGGGGTCGAGGCTAGCGCCTCCGACGAGGGCGCCATCGATATCGGGCTGCGCCATCAAGCCCGCAATGTTGTCCGGCTTAACGCTGCCCCCGTAGAGAATTCGAACGTCGGTGGGCAGTAAGGCTCGTAGAAACGAGTGCGCAGCCTGCGCCATCTCGGGAGTCGCAACTTTGCCCGTGCCGATCGCCCAAACCGGTTCGTAAGCGATGATCACGTTCGCGAATTCTTCTTTCGTCAGCGGAGCGAGGCCGCCTACAAACTGATCTCGCAACACTGTTTCGGTTTTTCCCGCTTCGCGCTCTTCTAGACGCTCCCCCACGCAGACGATCGGTTTCAAACCGGCGGCGAGCGCGGCGCGCGTGCGGTCGAGCACGGTCGCGTCGGTTTCACCGAAAAACTGGCGGCGCTCGCTGTGGCCGACGATGACCCACCCCGCTCCGGCCGCCTTAAGCATGGGGCCGGACACTTCACCCGTGAAAGCGCCCTCGTTCTTCCAATAAAGATTCTGGCCGCCGATACCGACTTTTGAACCTTGCGCGGCTTCTACAGCGGCCGCGATATCCACGAAGGGCGGACAGATCGCGATGTCGTGCACCGCATCGGCGACCAACGGCAAAAAAACGGAAAAGAACTCTTTTGTTTGGGCGGGAGTCTTATACATCTTCCAGTTGCCGGCGAGCAGTGGGGTGCGCATGAACTTTCAGTGTAGTCGGACGCCCAGAATCGAAGCGAGACGCGTCGCGATGTCGAGCATATCGAGTTCGCGCGTCTTGCCCGCCTTGATCGTCGGCCCGGCGATCACGAACGCGCTTCGATAGTCGGCGCGCAACGGCCACTGTCCGTGATTACCCTTCTCGTACGGCGGGAGGGTGATTGTCTCGACGGACAGATTGCGAGTGAACTGCACATGCTCGACTGGCTCGTAAGCGACTCGCACGGGAGGAAGGAATGGCGCGAAGCGGCGAACCTCGCTTTCGGGAACTTCACGCCCCAGCGAGTACTCGGCTGGCGCGGATCGAAGAAACTTCTCCGAAGCCTCGTCGTGCGCCGCGACGATTCCGCTAATCGCGGTGATTCGCCCCGGGACCTTCGCCAGGTTGACCGCGCGATCAATGCGCTCAAATCCGTGATCGGCGGTAACGCAAATCGTGGCGCTCTTCGGCGCGGCGGCCACGATCTCGCCGATGTAACGATCGGTGCGTTCGAGTTCGTCGTGCGCTTCCTTGGTGAACGGACCGTGATCGTGTGCGACCGCGTCGTGATCGACGAAGTGGAGGAGGATCAGGTCCGGTTTCTCCCGCTTCAACAGGTACACCGTTGCGAGGGCGCGCGTCCGGTCGTCCATCCACTCCCGGTCGATCGACGTATCGAAGGCGATCATCTTTTCGGGCAAGCCCGGCGTGGCTTTCGCGCGAATGGTCGCCCAGTCCATCCAACCGCCTTTGCGTTTGGCGAACGCTTCGGGAAGGTTGTAGGTAATCGCCGCGTCCACCGTCACCGGCCAGGTGATGGCGGCGCTCCTGAGACCCGCGCGCTCCGCCGCTTGCCACAACGTCGGCGACTTCAGCAGCGACGCGGACCAGTAGTAGTCGCCACCCTCCTCGCGTGGACGCCGGTTGCCGCGAATGCCGTGCTCGTCCGGGCGCTTACCGGTGATCAGCGACGTATGCGACGGCCAGGTAACCGTGGACAGCACGCCAACCACACCATTCGCGACTTCCCCTCGGTTCATCAGCGCGCGCAGATTCGGAATCTTCAAACCGAGCCTGTCCGCGTCGCGCAAATAGCGATGGTCGAGTCCATCGACCGAAATCACGACGAGCGGACGCTGCGCCAGCAGAGGTGCGGCGGCGAGAAAAAGTAAGGCGCGCATTACCCGCTAATGTCGCGCAGGAAACTTACACCCGCGTGAATTTCGACGCCGAAGTTTTGGGCAACCGTTTGCCCAATGTCGGCGAGCGAATCGCGCGTGCCGAGGTTCGCGGGCTTGCCACCAAGCGCGAGCAACGGGACGAACTCTCGCGAGTGATCGGTCGAAGGCGTCGTCGGATCGCAGCCATGATCGGCGGTGAAGACGATCAGATCGTCCTCAAGCCGGGCGGCGAGCAACTGGGGCAGCCAGCGATCCACTTCTTCGAGAGCGCTCGCGTAGCCTTCGACATTATTGCGATGGCCGTAGAGCGAGTCGAAATCGACGAGGTTAGTGAAGATCAGCCCTTCATCCAACTCGCTCATCGCGGCGAGCGTCTTCGCCATGCCGTCGGCATTCGACTTCGTCTTCTCGTGGGGACCGATTCCCCGCCCCAGAAAGATGTCGAAAATCTTGCCCACCGAGTAAGTCGCGACTTTCGCCGTCTCCAATTTGTCGAGCAGCATCCCCTTGGGCGGCGGCACGGCGTAGTCGCGGCGGTTCGTGGTGCGCGAATAACTTCCCGAGCTTCCCAGGAACGGCCGCGCGATCACACGCCCCACTTCCCAGTCGCCGCGCAGCAACTCGCGAGCGCTTTCGCAAATCTTGTAAAGCTCCCATAGCGGGATGACTTCTTCGTGCGCCGCGATCTGAAAGACGCTATCGGCGGATGTGTAGACGATGGGCGAACCCGTTCGCACATGCTGGTCGCCGAGTTCCTGGATAATCTCCGTGCCCGACGCCGCCTTGTTGCCGATCGTCGAACGGGAGATTCGTTGCTCGAACTCGCGCATGAGTTCGGGCGGAAATCCTTGCGGAAAGAGCGGAAACGGCTTGTCGAGAATCGCGCCCACCATCTCCCAATGCCCGGTGGTCGTATCCTTGCCGGGCGAGCGTAACCCGCATCGGCCATACGCGGCGAGCGGCTGGTCCACGGGCCCCACACCGGGCAGGTCCTTCAAGTTGCCCAGCCCCAGCGCCGCGAAATTCGGGAGCGAAAGAGGCCGCAGGCGCGCGATGTTGCCCAACGTATCCGAGCCGGGCGGATCGCCATACGACTCCCAATCGGGCATCGCGCCCACACCAACGGAATCGAGAACGATCCAAACAACGCGACGAAACTTCATGGAGCGGAGGGCGGAGGTGCGCCCTTAAAGCTTTCGAGCAGCTTGGCCGCCCGCTCACGATCCATGTTTAGGAAGCTCTCGTTCTTGACGATGCGGTTCAGCCAAGGAACAAATTGCGGCACGCCGACCAGCCTCTTGCGGTCCCAACTGGTTTCGAGTTGCAGCAGTGTCTTGTTCACGCCCAACTTATCGAAGCGAACGGTACGCTCCAGCGCGAACAGATGCATCTCCGTTTCGGTGATCTTTTCGAACCAATCCTGGATCAGGCGGCAATTCTCGTCGGTCGAGTAATTGAATTTCTGCTCGTGCAGCGGTTTTCCATCTTCGATCCAGCGGTAAGTTTTCTCGCCCATCTTCGCGACCGGCAAGCCCGATTCCAACTTCGTCTCGAACTTATTCAACTTCTCGGCCAGCGCGAAAATCTCCGCCGCCTCCTCCGGCTTCAGCTTGAACTTCACCGGTTGGTCGTCGTCGGGTTTTTCCTTGTAGACCACGTCGCCCGCGGGCGTCAACGTGATCTCCATATACGGCGGCACGGATCCGGGAAAGGATTTCGAATAGAAAATCTCGGCGGCGAACAAAAGTAGCGGGATCATGAGCGGGTGGCGTGGCAAATGGCGACGGCGAGCGCGTCGGCGGCGTCCGGCGAGTCGATGGATTCGTCCAGGCGCAACAAACTGCGCACCATCAATTGCACTTGCTCCTTTTCCGCGCGGCCGTAACCGGCCACGCTGGTCTTGATCGCGAGCGGCGAATACTCGCCCAAGGGCAGACTCGCCTCTTCGATCGTTAACATTGCGACGCCCCGCACGTGAGCGAGTTTCAACGCGGACTTCGCGTTAACACTTATAAAGACTTCTTCGATCGCCGCCGCTTGGGGAGAGTGTGCGACGATGACGTCCCGCAGCCCTTGCGCGATCGCCGCGAGACGCGCCGCCAGCGGTTGGGACGCCCGAGTGCGCAACACTCCGCACGCGACTAGCCGGTGGTCCCGTCCATCGGTCTCGATGACGCCATAGCCCGTGCGCTCCGTACCGCAATCGACGCCGAGCACGCGCATACCGCCTACGCCAGCGCTTCGACTTCGGCCTCGTCGAAGTCGTAATTCGAGAAAACGCTCTGCACGTCGTCGTAATCTTCGAGCGCTTCGTTCAACTTCAACATCGCACGCGCCGCCGTGCCTTCCAGCTTCACCAGATTGTCGGGCACGAAGGCCATTCCTTGCGCTTCCAAGGTTTCGATACCGGCTTTCGCCAGCGCCTCTACGATAGCTTCGTGCGCTTCGGTGGGCGAAACGATCGCCCAGGTGTCGCCGTCGTCGCGCAAGTCTTCCCCTCCGGCGTCGAGGATGATCCCCATCAGCGTGTCTTCGTCGGCGGCGGTCTTATCGACGATCACTTCGCTGCGGCGCTTGAACATCCACCCGACCGAGCCTTCCTGCCCCAAGTTGCCACCATGCTTCGAAAAAATGTGCCGGATATCGGCGACCGTCCGGTTGCGATTGTCCGTGGCGACGTTCACCATCACCGCCGCTCCGCCCGGCCCGTAACCTTCGAACGTGATCTCGACGATTTCCTCGCCCTGCAGTTCGCCCGTGCCGCGCATGATCGCGCGCTTGATGTTGTCCTGCGGCATCGAAACGGCTTTCGCCGCCGTGATCGCGGTACGTAGACGCGGGTTGCCCGCCGGGTCGCCGCCGGAGCGCGCGGCGATGACGATTTCCTTAATCAGGCGCGTAAAGAGCTTTCCGCGCTTGGCGTCGAGTGCGCCCTTCTTGTGTTTGATTGTGTGCCACTTAGAATGGCCGGACATAGGCGTGTTTCCTCAAAACCCTTAGCGTATCAGGCGGGGCATTACCCGGTCCAACACGTCGGCGACGGGCGCGCCGGACCGTTCGGGCCGGGGGAATTCCCGCTCCCAGCGCATCCCAGGAGGGTACAGGGCGATGTAGTCCCAAACGGTCTCCTCCTCGATCAGACGAGCCTTGCCGGTAAAGTTCGACCGGTCGCGAAGGATCAGAGGTTGCGCCGCCGCCGAAACCAACCGCTGTGGATCCCAGTATTGGCGGGCTAGCGGCAAACGCCCCAGTGCGTTCGATTCCGGCGCTTCGTCGTCGGTAGCGAGTACGGGTTCCCAGACGACGAACACACGTTCGGCGGACACCGCTTTGGCGACTGCAGAGGCCCCCTGCAGACACTTCCCTCAAGTGGGCGAGAGCAGCAGGACGACGCGCGGGTGTTCCACCGACCGGTTAAACTCTTCGCGCAAAAGGTCGAGCGAATTCAGCGTCTCGGCGGCGGCTGCCACGGGCGGCAACGGCTCCCGGCGGGCACACGAAGCGAGTGCCATGGCGATAGCGGCGAATCGGCGCATCGCTTTAGCGTCGCATCATGCGAATCATCTTGCCCCACAAGGTTTGCCCCAACTCCTCGGCGTCTTCGGGCCGCACCGGGACTACCTGGAAATGCAGGCCCGCCATTTCGTCCTCCACACCGAATCCCCAAGTCACGCGCTTGGGCGGATTCGAAGGGTTGCGCGGGTTCGCGGTCGAGTTGTCGTAAACGAACTCCGCGTCGATCCGCGTGCCAGCCTTCAGCAATATCGGTTTCTTGTACCAATAGCGATCCTGCCAGTTGAAATCCCAATCGCGAATTTCGAACAGCAACTTGCTATCCGCCCAGCCGCGAACCTCCTTGCCGACATGGTGCATGTGCGGGATGACGCCGAGCAACCACACATCCACCGGTACGGTGAAATAGTCGCGAACCCGGTGCGCGGGTGCGCCCGCCGGAATATCGATATCGGTCGAGCCGAGCGCGATATCGAGCAGTTGTTTCTCCGGTGGACCGTCGGCAAAGTAGAGCGCGACCGAGGAGCGGTCCGTCTCGTCGCGTCCCGTATGCGAGTGGTAGTGAATCTGAATCACGATGTCGTTACCGGCGGGCAGAAGCGCCGCCGTCCCGGGCGGGAATTCGCCCAAACCGTTGCCCGGCGACCAACCGCCCAGCCCGCGGGCGGGGATAAATCCTGGCGCGCCGAAACATGGATAGGAGCGCTTCTCCGGCTTACCCGCGAAAACCAGCGCATGGTGCACGACGTTCGGATTGCCGGGCCGGAAATCGATGGCCCGCACCCAGCGGTTAGCGGGAAGCTTAACCGGAATCGCGAAGCACTGGTACAGGTCATGGGAATGCGCGGGGATCGTGAACGCCTCCGGCATGGTCACCACGAGATCGGGCTCGGGCAGCGGCTTGCCCGTCGAAACGATATCTTTCGACGCGCGTGGATTCTTCGCCCAGGCGGCTACGGCCGCAATTTCTGGCGCGGTCAATCGCCGCTCGTCTTTCCACACGCCTACCGGGGCGGCGACCTTCCACGGTGGCATCGCCCGAGTCACAACGGCCTTCGCGATCGCGGGCGCGAGGGACTTCAATTCGGCGACGGTCCAGGCGTGGCAAGCCGAGCAATGCTTTTGCAGGATGGGCGTTGCTGGGAGCGGCGCCGCGCCGAGCGGATTCGCCGCGACCCACAATGCTAGGCTGAGCGCAATGAAAATCGGGATCAACACTCTCATTTGGAGCGCGGACTTCACCGAAAAGCAACTGCCCCTGCTCCCGCGGTTGAAGGCCGCGGGGTTCGACGGCATCGAAGTGGCGATCTTCCACCCGCCCAGTTTTCAAGCCGCACTGGTCGAAAAAGCCGCGCGGGAGAACGGACTCGAAGTAACGGCCTGCACGGCGATTCCGCATGGATCGAGCCTGGTTTCCGAAGACGCGAGAGAGCGGCAGCTCGGCCTCGACCATATGAAAGCCGCTATCGACGGCGTAGCGCGCGCGGGTGGAGCGATGCTCGCCGGGCCGTTCTACTCACCGGTGGGTTATCTGCCGGGCCGCCGCCGAACGCCCTCGGAGTGGACGCGCGAAATCGAAGCTCTCCAGACCCTGGCGCCCTGGGCTGCGGAACGCGGCGTGACGCTGGCGGTCGAACCCATCAACCGGTTCGAGACGTACTTTCTCAACACCGCCGCCGATGCCGCCGCACTGATGCGCGCCGTCGATCACCCGAGCGTCGGCATACTGTACGACACCTTCCACGCCAACATAGAGGAGAAGCGGATCGCGGACGGTTATCGAACCGTCGCGCCGTGGCTAAAACACGTCCACACCTGCGAGAACGATCGGGGCACGCCGGGGAGCGGGCACGTCGAATGGGGCGAAGTGTTCGCGGCCCTGCGGGACATCGGCTACGACGGGTGGCTGACGATCGAGAGTTTCGGCTCGAACGTACCGGAGATCGCAGCGGCGGCGGCGATTTGGCGCGATATCGAGCCGGACCCGGCATCGATCGCCTTCGACGGGATCCGGTTCTTACGCGATTCCGTCACTTAGAGCGCACAGCGTAGCGTTGTGCGCGATTCGGTCGTGAGCGCACAGCGTAGCGTTGTGCGCGATTCAACTAATCGTGGGGAGTAACTAACGTATGTAGTTGCATAGCACGCTTGCGGCCGGCCACCGCCAGATTGCCTTTGAACTTCAGCTTGCCGTTGATGCTAACGTCAAGCATTCGATCCACGGGGTAGTCGAACATCAACACGTCGCCGGTTTCGAGTTGCAACAAATTCTCCACCGAGAGCGTCGGCCCGCGCAGTCTCGCGTCCAATCCCATCGACGCCCCCCGGATCAGCCGCAAGACGCGCGCCTGTTCGGTTTCGGTGGCTTCGCTCTTGCGCGACGTCCACTGCTGGTCGAATTTTTGGCCCAGCATCTTGACCGTGATCGAGGGCAGTGCGAGATTCATCATGCCGGTGATGTCGCCCAGCCGGACTTCGATCGAGATCGCGAGCACCGCCTCGTTCGGAGCCAAGACTTGAAGCAACTGCGGCTCCGTCTCGAAGTTCTCGATGTTGAAGTCGATGGTCGCCACTTGCCGCCACGCTTCGCGCAGATCGCGCAGAATAATGCGGATGACGCTGTCCAAAATCGACTGCTCGATTTCGGTGATCTCACGGTCGATCTTCGCGGGGGTCACCTTGGTCGATCCCAGCAGCATCTCGAGCACCGGGAACACGATCGACGGACTGAGTTCCAGTAGCGCGTTGTTGTCGAACTGCGACATCCCGAGCGACACCATGCACGTCGGTGACGGCAGGCACTGCAAGAACTCCATGAACGAAAGCTGTTCGACGGAGACCAGATTGACGATCACGTAAGCGCGGAGATAGGCCGAGAGGCTCGACCCCAAGCTGCGCGCCAGATTCTCGTGCAGGATATGGATGGAGCGCAATTGCTCCTTCGCGATGCGGTCCGGCCGGCGGAAATCGTACGGCTGCGCGCGGCGGCTGGGATCTCCCGCCCCCGGCTGATTTTGCAGGTTGCGAAAGACGCTATCGATTTCTTTCTGGCTCAGGACACGCTCGGGCATGCTTCTGGCTATCTATCGGCGGAGCGCGGCTTTCGCTTTACACACCGTATCCTGGAGGCAGTGAAGACGTTCGCGATTCAGAGCTTCGGTTGCCGCGCTTCGCAAGCCGACGGTGCGGCGATCGCCGGTTCGCTCGGCGATCTAGGGATGACGCCCGCAGAGTCTCCAGACTTGGTGGTACTGAACTCCTGCACCGTCACCGAAGCCGCCGATCGAGACCTGGAAAAAGCCGTCCGGCGTGCGCGGCGCGAGAATCCGCTCGCCAAAATTCTGGTCACCGGCTGCTACGCGCAACGCGAGCCAGAACGTCTCGCCGCGATGGAAGGGGTCACGTGGGTCATCGGCAACTCGCACAAGGACCGTATCGGCGACCTGATCGCCGAACCGACGTACCACGCCCAAATCCACGTCTCCGACATCTTCGAGCGCCGCGAGTTTTTCTCCGCGCCGATCGAAGAGGCTTACGGCGATCGCGCTCGCCCCAATCTGAAGATCCAGGACGGCTGCCACAATCGCTGTTCGTTTTGCGTGATCCCGAGCGTCCGCGGAGGCAGCCGGAGCGCGCCAGCCGAGTGGGCGCTCGACCATGTTCGCCGGTTGAGTGAGCGCTACGCCGAAGTCGTATTGACCGGCGTAAATCTCGGGCGCTGGGGCCGTGAGTTAGGTGGCGGGCGGCAGTTGGCCGGCTTACTTGGCCGCATGCTCGACGAGACCCCCGTGAGGCGGCTGCGTCTGAGCTCGATCGAACCGATGGATTGGACTGACGATCTGATCGAACGGATGGCATCCACCGAACGCATCGCCCAGCACGTCCATGCACCGCTGCAGTCGGGCAGCGATTCCGTGTTGCGGCGAATGTACCGCAAGTACCGCCCGCGGCATTATCGGGACCGAATTGAGCGCGCGCATCGCACGATGCCGCATGCGGCGTTCGGGGCGGACGTCATGACCGGATTTCCGGGCGAAACCGAAGCTGAGTTTCGAGAGACGATCGATTTCATCGAATCGCTTCCGCTCACGTACCTGCACGTATTCACCTACTCGGAGCGTCCCGGCACGAGGGCGGCGGAGAGCGGCGATCCGGTTCCGATTGAGGTTCGCCGCGAGCGCACTCGGGTGCTGCGGGCGCTCTCGGACAGGCTCACCCAGCGCTTCCACGACCGTCAGCGCGGCCGCACGCTGAGCGTAGTGACGCTGGGAGAAACGAAGGCGCTCTCGTCGAACTACATCCCGGTGGAACTGCCCTCGCCCGCCCCGGCGCAGGAGATTCGCGACGCGATCTACCGCCCCGGTTTGTCGGTGCTGAGCTAGACGAGAGGGTTGTGGACCTTTAGGCCGTTGAACCGGTCGAAGTGTCTTGTGTTAACCGTCCACAACTCGCTCACGCGATGCTCGATGCAGATGGCGGCGATACTGGCGTCGTACACCACGTTTGCCGTCGCCACCGCCTTCGCCACCGTACTGAAAAAGGAATGCCGGTGGTCCGCCGTCGCTCCGATCAATTGGACGGCTGGCGAATCGCAAAGTTCCGCCATCTCGCTCAAGGCTTCCGCCAAAGGAGTGGGGCGCATATAGATTCCGGAATGGGTTACATTTCGCAGAAACTCGTAGACGCATGGCCAGGGAATAGCCCACGAGTCTTCGCCTTCGGCCAGCGAACGAACGGCCCGCCGAGCCGCTTCGTGGAATGGGCTTTCCGACCGGGAGGCGTAGATCAGTATGTTCGAATCCACCGCAATCAACGAACACCGTCCATGCGGTCGCGAAGAGCATGCCAATCATCGAAGCTCACACCGGGACGCAAACCGCCGCCCCTTGACTTCCAGTTGAACTTATAGGGCTTGGCTTTGGGACGGAGCGTGGCCCGAAGTGCGTCTTCGACCAAGGCGCGCAGGGGTCGCCGTTCGTCGATGGCTCGCTTCTTGACCGCCTTCAAGACCTTCTCGTCGATGTCGAGCGTGGTTCGCACAGAAGCAGCTTAGCATCTTTATGCCATCTTCCTGCACGGGAACGGACGTGTAAACTAGCGGTGTGCAATTCCTTCAGTCCTCGCTCGTCGAGTTGATCACTCAGACTTCCACTAACCTGCCGCCGGATGTCCGGGAGGCGATGGGCGGCGCGATCGCGAACGAAGCTCCCGCGACTAAGGCCGCGCAGGCGCTCTCGATTATCGCGACGAACATCGATATGGCCGAGGAGGATTCGGGGCCGATCTGCCAGGACACGGGCATGCCGACATTCGATGTGCATACGCCGGTCGGTGTCAGTCAGATTGCCGTGAAGAAGGCCATCAAGGCGGCCGTGGCCGAGGCGACGAAACTCGGCAAGCTCCGCCCGAACTCCGTCGATTCCTTAACCGGCAAGAACTCCGGCGACAATCTCGGCGCGGAGACTCCGGTGATCCACTTCGAGCAGTGGGAGCGCGACGACATCGAGGTCAAGCTGATCCTCAAAGGCGGCGGCTGCGAGAACAAGAACATCCAATATTCGATGCCCTGCGAGTTGGACCACTTGGGCTACGCGGGCCGCAATCTGGAAGGCGTGCGTAAGGCGATTTTGCACGCGGTATGGCAGGCGCAAGGGCAAGGTTGTGCGCCCGGAGCCGTGGGCGTCTGTATCGGTAGCGATCGCGCGCACGGCTATCTGCTCGCCAAGTATCAGTTGTTCCGCACGCTCGACGATACGAACGAGAATCCCGAACTGGCGAAGCTCGAGGCCGAAATCATGGAAGAGGCAAACAAAATCGGCGTCGGGCCGATGGGGTTCGGGGGCAAGAGTTCGCTGATCGGCTGCAAGATCGTGGCCGCCAACCGGCTGCCCGCGAGTTTCTTCGTCAGTGTCGCCTACGAGTGCTGGGCGTTCCGGCGGCTAGGCGTTCGCCTCGATCCGTCGAGCGGCGCGATCACCGAGTGGCTCTATCGCGATCCCTCGCGCCCCGTCGAAAAGATGGCGCGAGAATCGGGATTCCCGCTCACGGGCCGCGAGATCGTGCTGACGCCGCCTCTGACCGAAGCGCAAATGCGGTCGTTGAAAGTCGGGGACGTGGTGCTGATTCGCGGCGAGATGTTCACGGGCCGCGACGCGATTCACGCGCACTTGATGCACCACCCGCCGCCGGTGGATTTGAACGGCGCGATCCTCTATCACTGCGGACCGGTGATGTTGAAAGACGGAGACCGCTGGATGGTGAAGGCCGCCGGACCCACCACGTCCGCGCGCGAGGAGCCGTATCAGGCGCACGTGATTCAGACTTACGGCGTGCGTGCGGTGGTCGGTAAAGGCGGCATGGGGGCGAAGACGCTGGCGGCGATGAAAGACTTCGGAGCGGTTTATTTGCATGGGATCGGCGGCGCGGCGCAGTTCTACGCGCGCACGCTTAAGCGCGTCAAAGGAGTGCATTTGATGGAGTTCGGGATTCCCGAAGCCATGTGGCACTTGGAAGCCGAAAACTTCGCGGCCATCGTGACGATGGACGCGCACGGCAATTCGCTGCACGCCGAGGTGGAACGCGAGACGGGCGAAAAACTGGAGGCCGTCGGAGTTGCATAAAGGTCCGCCGCCGGAGCGAGTGACGATCGAGGGCCGGTATGCGACCATCACGCCGTTAAGCGCGGGTCACACTGGCGCCTTGTTCGCCTGCACCGGGCGGCCGGAACACGACGACTTGTGGCGCTACCTGCCGCACGGTCCTTATCCCGACCTTGCGGCCTATGCATCCCACATCGCCGAGCTCGAACGCTCCGCCGATCCGATGTATTTCGCGATTCTTCGCGATGGCCAAGCCGTGGGACGCTGCGCGCTGATGCGCATTGTGCCGGAGCATCGAGTAATCGAAGTCGGCGGCATTCTTTACTCGCCGCAGTTGCAGCGCACGGCGGCGGCTACCGAGGCGATGTACCTGCTCGCAAAGTACGTATTCGAGACGCTTGGCTACCGGCGCTACGAATGGAAGTGCCACTCGCTGAACGAGCCTTCGCGACGGGCGGCGCTGCGGCTGGGATTTACGTTTGAAGGCGTGTTCCGCCAGCACATGATCTTCAAGGGCGCGAATCGCGATACGGCATGGTTTTCAATGCTGGATTCGGAGTGGCCCGCCCGCAAAGCGGCGTTCGAGCGATGGCTTGCTCCTTCCAACTTCGACGAATCGGGCCGCCAAAAGGAGACGCTGCGGTGATGGAACCGATGTTTCTCCGCGACGTCGAGGAGAGTCCGCAACCGTCGCCGTGGTCGAAGGCGATCGAGATAATGCGGCAGACGGGCCAGGACTATCCGCAAATCTGGCACCTGTTCGCCTACAAGCCGGAGATGACGGAGCATCTAGCGCGCTTCACCCAAGCCGTTCTCCGCGAGCCGTCGCCGCTTTCGCCCGGGCTGCGCGAACTGATCGCCGCCTACACGTCGCGCCGCAACCATTGCCCGTTTTGAACGAAGTCGCACGCCGCGGTCGCGGCGGTCCTGCTCGACAACGAGGCTCTCGTGGCGGAGGTGATGGCCGATCTCGAATCGTCGCGGCTATCGCCCGCCGAGAAGACGCTGTTCCGGTTCGTCGATAAAGTTAATCGCGACTCGCCGTCGATTTCTCCCGCCGACATCGCCCCGCTGCACGCCGCCGGTTGGACCGACGAGCAAATTTACTACGCCATCACGGTGTGCGCGCTGTTCAACTTCTACAACCGCTGGATCGACGCGAGCGGGGTACACGCGCTCTCCGACGATGACCATCGGGAAGGCGCGAAACGTAGTGCAGTGACGGGCTACGTGCGCAAGTAGCCGAATCCGGGCTATTGTTTTTTCTTCTTTGGAGGCGTTGGCGGAGGAGGTTCGGCGGCCCCTTCGAAGCTCACCGTCGAATCCGTGGTCGAGATGCTCGATTCCGCCGCGAATTTGCGGTAGTTGCGGAACTGAATCTCGTTCTTCGAACAATTAGGCGATCCGCGCTCGCAAGAAAGATTCTCGCTATCCACCGGTAACAAGTGTTTCTGGCCCGAGATCGTCACCCAACCGTAAGTGACGGTCATTTCCACCACGTCGATCTTGTAAGTGGGCGGAAGGCCGCGCGCCTGTTTCTCGATCCGCATGACGCGAGCGCTCACCGGATCGATGAACAGCGTACCGTCGTAGGCGGGCAGGATTTCGCCGTCGAAGAGAATCCGCCAGTGCGAATGCGGCTTGGCGACCGTGAAGTCGTAGGGGACCGTATAGACGTCCTCAATCGTTTCCCCGCCCGCGCGCCGTGTGAACTTCGCGGCGGTCGAGGAGCTGAAAACATCGACAAGCGTGGTGCCGAAGTCGCCAGTGGACCACTGGCCCGTCTCCTCGACTTTCTCTTTCTTGACCGCTTTGCCGTTGAGGCGGGGATTGCGGTAGTCCTCGCGCCCGTCGACGTAGAGTAACTCGACCTCCGCGCGGTCGCGCAGCTTCCAATTCGGTTTGCGGCCCGACTCGCTTGAGTAACGGAGCGTCAATTGATCGCACAGGAAATTCGGAAGTCCGTCGTTAAACGAGTAGGCCGCCTCGCGCGCCCGTTCGATGAGAGAGTCGGCTTGGGGGCGAACGGTGGAAGCGCTCGCTTCATCGGCGGGGGCGCTCGCGCCGCCCGCAGGAGGCCCCGCGGAAGGCGGCGGCGCCTCTTCTTTCGGCAACTTGCTCACGTCGGGTCCCGGTAGGGGATCCTTACGAGGGGCGCGCCCTCCCCGCTTCAACACCGGCGGTCCGGGATCGTCCGGATCGGCGGGTTTCGGAGCGGGCATGGGGGACTGCGCCAGCCATAGAGCCAACAGCGCGAACCGCATAGTCTGCTAAACTACAGCTTAAGGCCAGGTAGCTCAGTTGGTAGAGCAGCGGACTGAAAATCCGCGTGTCGGCGGTTCAATTCCGTCCCTGGCCACCATCCTTCCCTCTCCTAAAACTGGTACCGCAACGACAACTGTACCTGCCGTTGGCTCGCGGCGATACCCGTCAATATGCGCCCAAAATTCGGGTTATTGATCGCGCTGACGGGGTTCTCCCAAATCGGAGTATTCGGCAAGTTAAAGATTTCCGCGCGGAACTGCAAGTTGTGTTCCCGCCACAGCGCCGTGTTCTTCAAAAACGAGACGTCGAATTGAAACGCCGACGGACCGCGCGCGACATTGCGGCCGAGATTCCCGTACTGCCCCGCCGGCGGAGCGGCGAAGGCCGCACGGTTCAACCAGAGATTCGCGCTGCGATTTGCGGCGTAGATATCGCCACCCACATAGTTTGGACGTTGGGACCCCGCGAAGCCGTTTCCACGCACGTCGGTCCCGCTGGTGATATTGATCGGACGGCCCGAACGGATGCGCGTGATGTTCTGAATGGACCAGCCGCTCACCAGTTTGTTCGCGAAGCTGCCTTTCCATAGATCGCGGCCGGGCAAGTCATAACCCAACGCCCACGTCAATTGATGACGAATGTCCGTGTTCGCCACGGCTCGCGACGCGGCGACGTTGTCGAAATCCATCACGTCGGGATTGTTGCCGGTGCAGCAGTCGTCGCCGCCGTAGGTCAAGCTCTTGCTGTACGTGTAAAACACGTCGGAGGTCAGGCCTTTCATCCGCCGTCCGCGCAGCTCCATCTGGAACGCGTTGTAATTGCGCCGCCCGCTCGATTCGACGTAGAGGATCTCGCCGATCGTCGGATCGGGACGCCGCCGCAATACGGGATCGATGAGGTTCAGCGTGCGCGAATTCTGCGCTTTGACGTTGTTGTTGCCGATGTAGCCCAACTGCAGCACCATGTTTTTCGACAACTGACGCTGCACGGTGAGGTTCCACATCATCGAGTAGTTGTCCCGCATCCGCGGATCGACGATGCGCCGTCCGACGACCGACGGCGCGAGCCCCAGACTCACGGCGTCGTTCGGATTATCGACCGCCTGCTTGAGCGCTCCGGAAATCGGGAACGCCAACCCCGGGATATCGCCCGGCGTCGCATTGGTGGCAAACGGTAGCCGCGGGTCGATCGTCGCGGTATCGAAGATGAAGTACGGAATGATGGGCGAACTATAGATTCCGCCGCCCGCACGCACGATCGTCTTCTGATTGCCGGATACGTCCCAGGCGAGACCCAGCCGGGGGTTAAAGTTGTTCCGGTCCGGCGCGTAGGTCGACTCGCCGCGCCCGCTGAACGGACCGAACGGGTCGCTCTTAACGTTGAAGAGCCGCCCCTCGCGCTCCTGAATCACCGTGTAGTACTCGTAGCGCAGGCCCAAGTTCAACGTCAGACGGGACGAAACCTGAATGTCGTCCTGAACGAAAAAGCCGTTTTGCAACTGGCGCTGCTCGGTGCCGATGGTGCCAAAGATGACGCGAACGTTATTCAGGCGGTTGGCCAAAAAATCGTTGACATTGTTGAAGGTGTAAACGGGGTTTTGCCGCTGGATGCGCCCGGCGCGCACGTTGCGGATTTCAAAGCCCATCTTGATCGAGTGGCGGCCGGCGCGCACGCTAAAGTTGTCGGCGAGAGTGAAGGAGTTCGTGGCGAAGCGGAGAAGGCCTTCGAAATTCGTCGCGGTGTAGAGTCCGGAGACGATCACTTCTCCGAAGCCGCCGAAGTAGGTCGAGTTCAATCGCGGGATGAACCACCGGTTGAAACCGAGACGCAGTTCGTTCAACATGCGCGGCGAAACGGTATACGTGTTGCTGACCGTCGCGACGTGATTCGTGATGTCGAACACCTGGCGATTCGTCTGGAACAGGTAAGGAATACTATTCGCCGACGAGTTGATGCTGTAGCGAACCGAAGTCACCATCTTTTCCGTGTTCCAATCGAGACGCCCGTTACCCAGGTTCTCGTCGGTCTTAAGTTGATCGCTACGCCGGTGCAGGCCGATGTCGGGATTCGCGGTCGGCTCCGTCGGCGCGGGCATGGCGGCCAGAAACGGAGCGAAGACGGCGGGCGTGCGATTGCGCAAAGCGTCCGTAAACACGTTGGCCGTGATCTGTTGGCCGACCCGGCGGCTCGCGCGTTCGAAGCTGCCGAAGAAAAACAGCTTGTTTTGAAGAATGGGGCCGCCCAGGTTGCCACCGAACTGATTCTGCACCAGCGGATCGCGGCTGATCGAATTCGGGACGCGGGCGTCGAGATTGCGATTGCGCAGATAGTGAAACAAGGTTCCGTGGAAGTTGTTGGTGCCGCCTTTGGTGATGATGTTCACCGCGCCCGCGGACGCCCGGCCGGTTTCGGCGGAGAACGTTCCCGAGAGCACGCGGAACTCGGCGATGCTATCGACGCTCACGGTGTTCAGTACCGACCGGCCGCTGGGATCGCCGAAGCTGGGCGACTCGATAAACGACGCGTCGGTGCCGTCCATGGTCAAGTTCAGACCCCATTGCGTCTGCCCATTCAGGTTGAACGAATTCCTTCCGCCGACATTCGACGCTTGCACGCCGGGTTGCAGCGTCACCAGAGTCGTGAAGTTGCGATTGGCGATCGGCAACCCCTGCACTTTTTGGGAATCGATGACCGTGCCGAGTTCGGGCGACGTCGTGTTCACCAACGTGGCGGTGCCGCTCACCGTGACGCTCTCGCTAACCTGTCCGGGACTGAGCGCCACGTCGAGCCGCAAACGGTCGCCCGCCGCGAGCGTGATGCCCTGCCGGACTTCCGTGGCGAGACCTTGCATCTCGACGGTCAACCGGTACGACCCGATCGACAGCAGCGCGACTTCATACGCCCCGGCTTCGTCGGACATCACCGTGCGCTCCAGGCCCGTATCCAGGTTGCGGGCAGTCACCTTGGCGTTGGGAATCACCGCGCCCGTCGCGTCGGACACGCGTCCCAGGATCGTGGCGGTATTCACTTGCGCGGACAGCGGGGTGCAAATCGTCGCGGCGGAAAGCGCGAGCCATTGAATCGTTCTCATGGAAAGTCCTTTCAGATCTAGGGAAGGGCGAACGCGATCAGCGCATCCGAGAAAGCGCCTTCCGGACCGGTCTCGCGACCGGTCTCATGGATCGTGTTGTACTTGTTACCGCCTCCGGCGGCGATGACAACGAATTGCTTCTTCGTTTTCTTACCTTGGTAGGTCATGGGAGTGGCGTGCCCGCTGGCGGGGAGTTTGACCACCCACAATTCCTTGCCCGAATCTTTGTCGAACGCGCGGAAACGCTTGTCGTTCGTTGCGGCGATAAAGACCAATCCTCCGGCCGTTACGATCGATCCGCCGAGATTCGCCGAACCGGTCGGCGGAAGACCTTTTTCCGCCAAACGATCCACCACGCCCAAAACCGACCGCCAACGGAATTCGCCTTTGTTGAGATCGATGGCCGTCAGGTGACCCCACGGCGGCTTCTGGCAGGGATTCATGTTCGAATCCCAGAAACGCGAATCGACCGATCCGAGACTGCGGCTGCGATACGGAATATCCGTGTTGCCTCCGCGTTTCTCCATACGCACCAGCCGGCCGACGTCCATCGAGTTCACGTACAGCGTATGCGTTTCGGGATCGAAGGACGCGCCGCCCCAGTTGGCGCCGCCGTCGGCTCCGGGAAACACCAGCGTCGGCTTCAAGCCGAGCGGCGTGTAGAGCGAACCGATTTCCGCGCCCTCGATCAACTTCGCGCATTCGGCGCGCGATTCCGGGGTAACGTCCGTTAACTCATCGGGGCGGAAGCTCTGCCGCGCGAACGACGGGGGCTTCAGCGGGAAGGGTTGAGTCGGCCAGGCCGCTTCACCGGGAATGTGGCTAGCCGGAACGCCTTTTTCTTCGATGTCGAATAGCGGCTTACCATTCGTGCGGTCGAACAAGAACGTGAATCCGACCTTGGTCACTTGCGCCACCGCCGGAACGAGTTTCCCCTCGCGCTTCACCGTTACCAGATTCGGCTGCGCCGGAAGGTCGTAATCCCAAATGTTGTGGTGGATCGTCTGAAAGTGCCACACCCGCTTGCCGGTCGCGGCGTCGAGCGCCACCAGCGCATCGCCAAAAAGATTCTGCCCTTTTCGGTCGCCGCCGAAGGAATCCGTGGCGGGCGACGTGAGCGGCAGAAACACCAACCCGCGTTCGGGATCGACGCTCAGGACCGACCAGGCGTTTGCGCCGCCGCGATTCTCGCGAGATCCCGCAGGCCAAGTATCCGCGCCATACTCGCCGTCGCGCGGGATCACATGGAAGCGCCATGCGAGCTTCCCCGTCGCCACGTCGAACGCGCGCACGTCGCCATTCGGGCCACGCGGTTCGCCGTCGGGGACCCGCGATCCACAGATCACCAAGTTTTTGTAAATCGCAGGCGGCGACGACATCCCGTAACTCGCCTGCGGGAATTTGTCCGCCATGCCCGCGCGTAGATCGATCGACCCGCTTTCGCCGAAATCGGTATCGGCTTTGCCCGTCGCCGCGTCCACCGAATAGAGCCGCCCGTTGAGCGTCCCGAAGAACAGCCGCGCGCGCTTCCCGTCGGTCCAATAGGCTGGTCCGCGATTGACGTAGAGGCTGAAATAGAGCTTGTTCTTGTCGAGCTTCGGATCGAATATCCAAAGTTCCTTACCGGTTTCCGCGTCGAGGGCGATCAACCGGCAAAACGGCGTGGTGACGTACATCACGCCATCGACGACAATCGGCGTAGCCTCAAAGGTGCTGCGCACGGGGAGCGTTTTTCCGTCGCTGACATCGCCGGTGCGGTAAGTCCATGCGGGCTTAAGGTGGGCGATGTTCGAGCGATTAATCTGCTTGAGCGGCGAATACTTCGAGCCGCCCGCGTCGCCGCCGTAATGCCGCCATTCATGACTGGGCTGCGAGAACACAGCCGTCGGCGCCACGATCAAGACCGCTCCCCACGACCGCTTCATTGCGCACGATCTTATGCTTAACGGCCGCAGCTTTGCAAGCGGAGTTCTTTCGTACGGCGGATCGCGGCCCAACTACACTTGAAATCATGAGAGCGCTCGCTTTGATCGCTGCCGCGACGGCTTTCGCCGGCGACGGCCCGGAGTACAACTCGCAGGGGCAACTGCTGCTGCCCGCCGATTATCGCGAGTGGATTTTCCTCAGTTCGGGCATCGGCATGACCTACGGACCGGGGTCCGAGCAGTTTATTGGACACCCCGCCGCCGACAACGTCTATGTCAACCCATCGTCATGGCGGGAGTTCAAGAAGAACGGCGTCTGGCCGGACAAGACGATCTTCGTCCTCGAAATCCGTTACACCACGACAAGCGGATCGATCAACAACGGGGGCAAGTACCAAACCGACCTCGCGCGGCTCGAGGCCGCCGTTCGCGACAAGGCGAAACTGGGCGACGATTGGGGTTACTTTAACTTCGGCGGTACCGTTGGAGGGCTGTTGAACGCTTCCACGGCGCTTCCTAAAGGGAACCGCTGTTTGCAGTGCCATTCGACTAACGGCGCGGTCGATGGAACGTTTGCGCAATTCTACCCGCTGGCGCTCGAAGTGGCGATGAAAAAGGGAACGGTCCGCGCGTCGTATTTTGAGAAGGCGCCTCCCGCTTCGCCGGCGGCCCTCTATGAATTGATCGAGCGTGAGGGTTGGGTTCGAGGGGCGGAACTTCTGGCGAAGGCGAAAGCTCGCGACGCGAAAGCGCAAGCGGGATCCGAAGAAACGCTCAACGCGATCGGATATGCCTTGGCGGCGAAGAATAAGATCGCCGACGCCACGGCGGTTCTGAAACACACCGCCGCCGAATATCCTCGCTCTGCGAACGCGCAGGACAGCCTTGCGGAAATACTCGAAAAATCGGGCGATCGGGCGGGGGCGCTGGCCGCCACACGCCGCGCGCTCGAACTGCTGCCGGGCGATTCCGCTATCGCCGCCGAACGCCGCGAACGAGTCGCCGCAGCGCTTAAGGATCGAATGGACCGGCTTTCCCGTTAGCGAGGAAATTGACGCCCCAGCGGATTCCCGCTAGTCTAAAAACAGGGCAGTTCGTTGGCATCGCGCGCAGCCACCATGACTCGCTATGAACCATCCCGAAACTACTTCGTCCTAGCCGGGCTCGCTTTAGCGCTCGGAGGTTTTTCGGGTTGGGTGGCTACCCGGTGGTATCTCGCCGCCGTCCCCGCCGGAGTCTTCGCGGCCCTAGGACTCCTAAATCTATTTCTCGCACTACGTCCTACGATTGAAATTCGCAATGGCGGCATCACCATCGGGCGTCGCCACATCCCCTGGCACGAGATCGCGCACGTACAGCGTACCGGCTGGATTTCCCCTCTCATCCTTTGGCTGATCCTGCGGGACGGCGACCGCAAGCTGTTGATTTACCCAGGCGCGCTCGACGGGTCTCGGCGACTATTCGAAGATCTCAGCCGGCGGCTCGCCAAAACCTGGGAAGAAGGGTATCTTCCGATGCGCGATTCCCGTGGCGCTCCGATCCCAATGAAAGGGCCTTTGCTCAGTTCGGAGGACGAAGCGGACGTGGAACGTCTCTTCCAGCGCTTAAAGACAGTCGGGCACCTCGAACCGAATTCGTCGGACGAGAAGTAAACTTTGCGCTTCCGGCGCGCCGCGCTAGCCGCTGCACTCGTTCTTCTGGTCGCGAGCCCCTGGATTCTGCGCGGACTCGGCGCATTTCTCGTTCGGGAAGACGCGCCCCGCGCCGCGGATGTCGTTGTCGTCCTCGCCGGAGACATGTTCGGCGACCGGATGCGCAAGGGCTGCGAGCTCTTGAGACAAGGCCTCGCCCCCCGGGCCTTGGTTAGCGGACCGCCTGCGCTTTATGGCGTCCACGAGGATAAGTTTGCCGTCGAGTGGGCGGGAACGCAGGGTTGTCCGATGGAAAAGCTGGAAGGTGTACCGCACAACGCCCGGTCGACGGTAGAAGAGGCGGAAGTGTTCGCCCGCCTTCTCCGCGCCCGCGGGTACAAGTCCTACCTTATGGTAACGAGCGACTTTCATACTCGCCGCGCCGGGCGAATTTTCCGGCGTGCGATCCCCGAGATTCCCGCGACCGTGGTGGCCGCGCCGTACCGTTACTACCATCCCGAAGCTTGGTGGAGCGAGCGAGAGTCCGCCAAAACGTTCTTCTTCGAGTGGGTCAAAACCGTTACCAGTTGGTTCGGCCTGTGAAGAAGACGGCGGGATCGTTCGCGAACCTGCGCAATACGTGGGCCAGCGCGTGGCCTTATCTCAAGCGATACCGCCGAGGACTGGCGCTGGGTTTCGGCGCGCTGATCCTGAAAGGAGCCGCGGCGACGGGCATGCCGTTGCTGATTCGCGAGGGAATCGATTCGCTCTTCGGCCCGGCTCCCTTTCGAGGTGCGCTGACCTTCGCCGCCGCCATGGTGGCTCTGGCCGTCGTCAAGGGCTTCTTCCAATATTGGATGCGGATCGTGCTGATCGGCATCTCGCGCGACGTCGAGTTCGACTTGCGCAACGATCTGTTCCACAAACTCACGACGCTCGCGCCGGAATTTTTTGTGCGCCAGCGGACTGGCGACCTGATGGCGCGCGCGACCAACGATCTGAATCAGGTACGCATGATGCTCGGACCGGGGGTTATGTACTGGTTCGAGACGATGTTCCAGTTCGTGTTCGCGTTCGCCGTCATGCTGAGCGTGGATTGGAAGTTGACCCTGATCTCGCTCGCGCCCGCGCCGCTGGTTTCTTTTGTCGTCATCTATTTTGGACGAAAGATTCACGAGCGCTTCGAGAAAATCCAGGACATGTTCGGTGGCATTTCGAGCCGTGTGCAGGAGAATCTGTCGGCGGTGCGCTTGCTGCGCGCATTTCGGCAGGAGGAC
Source organism: Bryobacteraceae bacterium (assembly GCA_033763835.1). Classification (GTDB taxonomy): domain Bacteria; phylum Acidobacteriota; class Terriglobia; order Bryobacterales; family Bryobacteraceae; genus JAPKYZ01. The sequence goes on from JANRJS010000041.1 coordinate 117,549, forward strand.
GCCGAGATCCGGCGCTTCGAATCGATGAATCGCGATTACATCGCCGCGAATCTCGATTTGGCGTGGAAAACCGGGATGTTCATGCCACTCTTGTCGGGACTGATCGGTTTGACCTCGCTGGGTGTCCTGTGGGCGGGAGGGACGCGGCTGCTCGACGGTACGCTCACGCCTGGCAGCTTCGTGATGTTCCAAACCTACCTGAACATGCTGATCTGGCCGATGATCGCTTTCGGCTGGGTAATCAATTTGACGCAGCGCGGCTCGGTGTCGCTCGCGCGGATTCAGGGCGTCCTGGACGAGCGGCCCACCATCGCCCCCCCCGCCGCGCCCGTCGCAATGCCGTCGCCTATGGAGGGAGAGATCGAGTTCGACCATGTGTCGCTGCGATACGGAGAACGCGAGGCGTTGCGTGGAGCGACCCTTCGGATCCCGGCGGGATCGACGGCGGCCATCGTAGGACATACCGGTAGCGGCAAGAGTTCGCTGGTATCGCTGATCCCTCGCTTGTGGGACGCGACCGGCGGCGCGGTGCGGATCGATGGAATCGATGTGCGCGACTTCGATCCTCGCGAACTACGCGAACAAATCGGCTTCGTTCCGCAAGAGACGTTTTTGTTTTCGACGACGCTCGCGAAGAACATCGCGTTCGGCGTGCGCGAAGCGAGCCCCGAGGCCATCGCGGAGGTGGCGGGCTGGCGGGTCTCGAATCGGACATCGCCGATTTTCCCGACGGCTACGAAACGATGATCGGCGAACGCGGCATTACGCTGTCGGGCGGGCAGAAGCAGCGTGTGGCGATCGCGCGAGCGATTCTGCGCGATCCGCGAATCTTGATCCTCGACGATGCGCTGGCGAGCGTCGATACGCTCACCGAGGAGCGCATCCTCACCGCGCTCTCGGACACCATGCGGCGACGCACGACAATCCTGATTTCGCACCGCGTCTCCACCGTGCGCAACGCCGACCGCATCTTCGTGATCGAGGACGGCCGGGTGGCGGAGCAAGGCTCGCACGCGGAGTTGGTCGCGCTCGGCGGCTACTACGCGGACCTCTATCGGAAGCAACTGCTGGAGGAGGAGTTGGCGGAGGCGTGAGCGCTAGAAGGAATGTAAACTCCTCCACTCGGCCGCTCATCTCAACGGGCTAGCAGTGCAACAACCCACTGAACTACTATGCTCAGTAAAGCTGCTCCTATCATCCCCACAATACCACGATGGAATGGCCTCTGGGTTGTAAGACCTTCATGCTCGATCTTAGGAAAGGCCCAGCGTGCATAGTTGAAAAGCAGGCGAAAGAGGTTTAGCGCTATTAGACCAAGATAAATATACAGGCAAGCTGTCAAGACTCCTGGCCATCGAGTCGTAAGTCGTTCGATGTTTCCCTGCATCAAGAGGAGAACTCGGAAAAAGAGCGGCAACCCGACAACGAGAAGCAACAGCTCATAAACGTTGTGATAGTAGAGAAAACTCCGATGCGATCGACGTACTGCAAAAAAGTCTGTCAACTCTTGTGCGAGACCGTTAACCCACGTAGCGTTCGCACCCGCCACCTCTACCAAAGTTGAAGGCCCAGGGGATTCGTTCGCGTTCGAAAGGTCGCCCAGCCGAGGTTCGCTGAAATCGAAGACTATTCGAACTCGATTGGCTGGGACAATTCCATGTTGTCTGTAGAAGGGCTCCGAGTTGAGCTCCACGCGCCGAAGAACGTCCGGGAGGCGATCCAAAGAATCAGCAGATGGCGAGGCGGACCAGAAGCCTGTCGCTCCCTGAATTTCTACAAGAAGCCCTAACGCAACGCGCCTCTGGTCTAGGAGAGGCTGTAATTGGTCATGGGTAACTTTACCATCTGTATTTAGTTGCTTGAGAAAGCGAACGGCTTCTTCATCCGTGTATTTTTCGACTAACTCGAACAGTTTTCGTAAATCCTCTTTTCGGAGGACAAACGCCCCGGGATCCAGAAGTCGGCGATGTCCCTCCAACTTCGGAAACGAAAGATTCGCCGTTAGCGTAGAATTAGGCGACTCGACGCTCATCCCTTCCACACCGCTTTCTGCCCGCTCCTGAGCGCCAAATTCGCCAGATGCGCGGCGCTCGCGGAACTCACGCCCGCTTCCGCCGGAGCCACCGGTTTCGAACGGGTACGCACCGCCTTCAGCCAATCCTCGATGTGGAGTTTCTCGCCGTTCGGCTTCTCGTAGAAATCCGCGCCTTTCGGCCCGTTGCCGATCACCATCTCCTCGTACTCGAACTTCGGCTTATCGAGCCGCCCGCCGAAAATCCTACGGGGATCGGGATACAGTTCCATGCGGCCGCGGTCGAGATAGATCGTGCCATCGTGGCCCATGACCTCGATCATCTCGCCGTTCCAAGAACTCACGAACGTCCCCTCGAAATGCGCCTGCAGCTTCTTTTCGGGATAACGCAACAGCGTCTGCACCGTGTCGGGAGTCTCCCAAACCTCCGCCGCGTCGATGTTGTCGCCGATCGAGTGCGCCTCGGCCGGGTGGTCGAGCCCCAAAATCCAGTGCGCGATGTCCACCTGATGCACCATCAGGTCGGTGAAGATGCCGCCGCCGAAATCCCAAAACCAGCGCCAGTTTCGGAAGCGGTACTCGTCGAACTCCTGCTTGCGCGCGCCCTCGAGAAACCGGCCCCAATCGACGGTGCGCGGATCGACGCCCAGCGGCTGCCGGTTCACGCGATTGGCGTTGCGATTCCACGTCATGCGCACCTTGTGCACCGGCCCGATTCTGCCGCTCTCGACGATCTCCTTCGCGCGCTGGTATTGCGGCATCGACCGTTGCTGCATCCCCACCTGGACCACGCGCTTGTACCGGTTCTGCGCGGCGATTACCGGCGCGCCTTCTTCCAGCGAGTGCGTTAACGGCTTCTCGACGTAGACATCTTTGCCCGCCTCGCACGCGGCGATCGTTAGCGCCGCATGCAGATGATCGGGAGTAGCGATCAGCACTGCGTCCAAATCCTTGCGTGACAGCAGCGCCCGGTAGTCCTTCGTCGTAAACGCGTCCCCGCCCGCCAGTTGCTTGCCCTTTTCGAGATTCGCGTCCCAGATGTCGCAGACGGCGGCGTACTTCAAACCAGCTACGCCTTCCGAGTTGCGCATCAAGTGCTGGCCGCGGCCACCCGCGCCGATCACGCCTACGCGCACTGTCTCGTTCGCCGGGTATCCAAACGCCGAAGACGAGGACAGCACCAGGAAGCTTTGGCGAGTCATATGTAGTAGTCTATTCGACAGTCTTCTCCAACTATGACTAGGCGAACTTTACTCGCGACTTCGATGGCGGCCGCCGCCCAGGCGCAGGCTCCGGCAGCGCGCGTGCAAAAAATCGTGCGATTCGATCGCGGAGGCCGCATCGGCTACGGCGTGCTTTCGAATGACGGAACGTCTATCGCGCCGATCGTCGGTACGGACATTTTCAAGCCGAATCTTGCGACCAACCGGATGTTCGTTCCCACCAGTTCGGTGAAGCTGCTCTATCCGATCGTGCCTTCGAAAGTAATCGCCGCCGGACGGAACTACAAGAGTCACGCAGGGGCCGATGTTCCGCCGAAACCCGAAATGTTTTTCAAGCCGCCGACCTGTTTGCAGCATCCCGGCGACCCGATCTTGATCCCGAGCGATGCAAAGAACGTCCACTTCGAGGGCGAACTGGTGGTCGTGATCGGCAAGACGCTGAAGAACGTCTCGAAAGCCGAGGCCGCCGCCGGCATTTTCGGCGTCACCTGCGGGAACGATGTCAGCGAGCGCGATTGGCAAGGTGGCAAGGACAAGGACTTGCAGTGGTGGCGCGCGAAGGGTGCGGATACCTTTGGACCGATGGGTCCGGCCATCGTCACCGGCATCGATTACAACAACCTGATGCTGACCACACGCCTGAATGGCAAAGTGATGCAACAGCAATCGACCAAGGACCTGATCTACGATTGCGCCACCTGCGTCA
>JANRJS010000042.1:0-52042 GCA_033763835.1 Bryobacteraceae bacterium
GGAGATGGTGATGCCGGGAGACAACGTGACGATGGAGATCGAGCTGATCACTCCGGTGGCGATGGATAAGGGGTTGCGGTTCGCGATCCGCGAAGGCGGCCGCACCGTCGGCGCCGGGACCGTCACCGAGATCGTCGAGTAGGAACAGGAGCGGTAAGACAGAGTGGCCTCGATGAACAAGGAACGGATCCGCATACGCCTGAAGGCTTACGACCACCGGGTGCTCGACCAATCGACGACGGAAATCGTCGATACGGCCAAGCGCACGGGGGCGGTGATCGCGGGTCCGATCCCGCTGCCGACCATCCGCCAGCGGTACACCGTGAACCGGTCGCCGCACGTGGATAAGAAGTCGCGGGAGCAGTTCGAGATCCGGACGCACAAGCGGCTGCTAGACATCTTGGAGCCGACGCAGGATACGGTGGACGCGCTGATGAAGCTCGATTTGCCGGCGGGCGTGGACGTCGAGATTAAGGCATTCGGGAAGAAGTAGACGTTGGGGGCCGGTTCGCCGGCTCCGTTGGCAAGTCGCAAGGGAAGAACATGTCGCCAGGAATCATAGGCAAAAAAATCGGCATGACGCAGATCTTCCGGGCGGACGGGCAAGTGGTGCCCGTGACGCTCGTGAAGGCGGGACCGTGCGTCGTGACGCAGCGCAAGACGCCGGCGCGCGACGGCTACGACGCCGTGCAGTTGGGATTGGTGGAATTCGCGAAGTCGAAGAACGTCACCAAGCCGCTCGCCGGGCATTTGAAGAAGTCCGACGCCTCGGGCGTGAAGGTGCTGCGCGAGTTCCGGTTGGGCGAAGGCGACAGCGACCTGAAGGCGGGCGACCGCGTGCTGGCCGAAGAGTTCAAGCCGGCCGACATCGTGGACGTCACGGGCGTCTCGAAAGGGCGCGGCTTCGCGGGCTTCGTCAAGCGGCATCATTTTCGCGGCGGCGACGCGACGCACGGATCGATGTTCCACCGCGCGCCGGGTTCGATCGGCGCTTCGAGCTTCCCGTCGCGCGTGTTCCCCGGGATGAGGGCGGCGGGCCATATGGGTTCGGCCAACGTCACGGTGCGCAATCTCGAAGTGGTGGAAGTGGACACCGAAGACAACGTGCTGATGGTGAAGGGCGCGATTCCCGGCCCCAACGGTTCCATCGTGATGCTGCGCCGGTCGCGGAGGAAAAGAGGGTAGCCATGGCCACCGTCGATGTCGTTAATCTCGAAAACCGCAAGGTCGGCCAAGTCGATCTCGCCGATCAGGTGTTCGGCGCGGAAGTGAACGAGGCGCTGCTCTACGAAAGCGTCCGCCATTACATGGCCGGTAAGCGCGCCGGTACGGCGAAAACCAAGACCCGGCACGAAGTGGCGGGCTCGGGCAAGAAGTTGTGGAAGCAAAAGGGGACGGGCCGCGCGCGAATGGGCTCCATCCGGTCTCCGCTTTGGCGGCATGGCGGCACGACGCACGGTCCGCAACCGCGCGATTACAGCTACCGCTTGAACCGGAAGATGGTGCTCGGCGCGTTGCGCAGCGCGCTTTCGGCGAAGTTGCGCGACGGCGAACTGAAGGTCGTCGAAGCGTTTGCGTTCGAGGAACATAAGACGCGCGGCGTGCGGAAAGCGCTGACGGCGCTCGAAGCCACGCGGACGGCGCTCTTGGTCGAGGCGGGCGAGAACCGCAATCTCGAACTCGGCTCGAAGAACCTCGAAGGCGTCAAGCTGGTGGCGGCGCAGGATGTCACCACCTACGATCTGCTCAAGCACAAGCACGTGCTGCTGACGAAAGCGGCGGCGGAGAAGCTGTCGAAGTCGCTTTCCGCGGCGAAAAGCGAAGCCGCCCCGGCGGACGCGGAGGCGAAATCATGAATCTCTACGACGTGATCGTCAAGCCGGTGGTGACCGAAAAAGCGGTGACCAAGAAGGAAGAGAACGCGACGCTGTGTTTCGAGGTGTCGCCTGGCGCGACGAAAGCCGAAATCAAGACGGCGGTGGAGAAGCTGTTCAGCGTCAAGGTAGCCGAAGTGCGGACCTCGAATTTCGAGGGGAAGTTGCGGCGGCGGGGCCGGTTCGCCGGATACCGTTCCGATTGGAAGAAGGCGTACGTTCGCCTGAAGGCCGGCCAGAAGATGCCGGAGTACGCGGAGATTTAGCCGATGCCAGTCAAATCCTATAAACCGGTTACGCCGACGCGCCGCTTCCAAACGGTGGTGACGCGCGAAGACCTGACGAAGAAGGCTCCCGAGAAATCTTTGACGGTGGGCAAGCCGAAGTCGGGCGGCCGCAATAGCCTTGGGCGAACCTCGTCGCGGTTCATCGGCGGCGGGCATAAGCAGTCCTACCGGGTCCTCGATTTCAAACGCGACAAGGCGGGCGTTCCGGCGAAGGTGGCGGCGATCGAATACGATCCCAACCGCACGGCGCGCATCGCGCTGCTGCATTACGCCGACGGCGAGAAACGCTACATCCTCGCTCCGGTCGGCCTCGAAGTAGGCCGGACCGTGCATTCGGGTCCCGATGCCGACATTCTGGTCGGCAATGCGCTGCCGATCAAGAATATTCCGGCGGGCACCACGGTGCATGCGATCGAGTTGAAGCCGGGCAAAGGCGCGCAGATGGCGCGCTCGGCCGGCGCGCAGGCGCAGCTGATTTCGAAAGACGGCGAGTTCGGCCTCTTGAAGCTGCCCTCGGGCGAAACGCGGCGCGTGCACGCCGACTGCATGGCGACGGTGGGCCAGGTGGGCAATCTCGATCACGAGAACGAATCGCTGGGCAAAGCGGGGCGGACGCGTTGGCTGGGCAAGCGCCCGCACAACCGCGGCGTTTCGATGAACCCGGTCGATCACCCGCACGGCGGCGGCGAAGGCCGGACCTCGGGCGGACGTCACCCGGTGACGCCTTGGGGCCAGCCCACCCGGGGTTACAAGACCCGCAACAACAAGCGGACCGACAAGTTCATCGTCAGCCGCAAGAAGAAGGAGCGCTAAGCGATGGCCCGATCTCTTAAAAAAGGACCCTTCACCGACGCCCATTTAGCGGCGAAGGTCGAAGACCTGATCGCGAAGAACGAGAAGCGCGTCGTGAAGACGTGGTCGCGGCGTTCGACGATCGTGCCGGAATTCATCGGGCACACTTTCGGCGTGCACAACGGCAAGAAGTTCATTCCGGTCTACGTCACCGAGAACATGGTGGGGCACAAGCTGGGCGAATTCTCGCCCACCCGCACGTTCAAAGGGCATCAGGCGAAGACGGCGGAGAAGGGTAAGTAAGAGCCATGGAAGCGAGAGCGGAAGCGCGTTACGTCCGGACCTCGGCGCAGAAGGCGCGCCTCGTGGTCGATCTCATCCGGGGCCGGCAGGCGGGCGAGGCGATCCACATTCTCCGGCAGACCAATAAGCGCATGGCGCCGGTGATCGAAAAGGTTCTCCGTTCGGCGATCGCCAACGCCGAGAACCGGTCGGCGGACGTCGATGTGGACAAGTTGATCGTCAGCGAGTGTTACGTGAACGAAGGTCCGAGAATGAAGCGGATCCGGCCCGCGCCGATGGGCCGCGCCTACCGCTACCAGCGGCGCATTTCGCACATTGTCGTCAAGGTGGCGGAGAGGAAAACGGGGGCGGAAAAGGAATAGCATGGGCCAAAAAGTACATCCTTACGGCTTCCGGCTGGGCGTCACCAAAACTTGGCGTTCGCGCTGGTTCGCCAAACAGGGCTACGCGAAGCTTCTGTTCGAGGACCTCGAGCTGAAGAATTCTCTACGGGAGCGGTTGAAGTCGGCGGGCGTCAGCTCGATCGAGGTGGACCGGCCGGGTAATAAGCTGCGGATCACGATCCGCACCTCGCGCCCCGGCATCATTATCGGGCGCAAGGGCGCGGAAATCGAAAAGCTCAAGCAAGAGTTGGCGAAGAAGACCAAGCGCGAAGTCTTCATCGACATTCAGGAAGTGCATAAGCCGGAACTCGACGCGCAACTGGTGTCGGAATCGATCGCGCTGCAACTCGAGAAGCGCGTGGCGTTCCGCCGGGCGATGCGCAAGGCCGTCGATTCGGCGCTGCGGTTCGGCTGCAAAGGAATCAAGGTCCGGGTGTCGGGCCGCTTGAACGGCGCCGAGATCGCGCGCAGCGAGTGGTATTTGCAGGGCCAGCTGCCGCTGCACACGCTCCGCGCGGATATCGATTACGGGTTCGCGCAGGCCTATACGACCTACGGCGTCATCGGCGTCAAGTGCTGGGTGTACAAAGGCGAAGTGCTCGATTATCCGGGCCGCCGCGGATTGCGCAACGATCCGGAGCCGCGCCGCCGTTCGCGCGACCGGGATCGCGACCGCGGAGAGCGGGGAGATCGCGGCGAACGCCGTCCTCCGATGGGCGGGTTCGCCTCGCAGCCGGTTCCGGTTTCCGAACCGCCGGTGCAGCAACCGCCGATCATGCCGCCCGTGGGCGGAGGCGCGATGGGGAGCGGTAGCGGATTGATGCCGCCGATCGCCGCCCCGCAGGCGATGTCCTGGAAACAGGAAGCTCCTAAGGCGGAAGCCGAAACGGCCGCGCCCGAAACGCCGAAGGTGGAGGAGTAACGCTATGTTGATGCCCAAGAAGGTTAAGTACCGCCGCCAGCAGCGGGGGCGCATGAAGGGCACGGCGCAGCGCGGGGCGACGATCGCTTTCGGCGAGTACGGCCTAAAGACGATGCAGTTGTGCTGGATCACCAACAAGCAGATCGAGGCGGCCCGTATCGCCATGACCCGGCACATCAAGCGCGCCGGTCGCGTTTGGATTCGCCTGTTCCCCGATAAGCCGTACACCAAGAAACCGGCCGAAGTTCGTATGGGTTCGGGAAAAGGTCCGCTCGAAGGATGGGTGGCTGTGGTGCGACCGGGTAAGGTGCTGTTCGAGATGGAAGGCGTGCCGGTGGAGATGGCGAAGGAAGCGCTCCGCCTCGCCGCCGCCAAGCTGCCGTGCCGCACGAAGTTCGTGACGCGGGAGATCGAGTAATGAAAGCCGACAAGATTCGCGAACTCGACGGCAAGGAAATCGAGACGCAGCTTAAGGAAGCGGGCGAGAAGCTGTTCCGCCTGAAGTTCCAACTGAAGATGGGCCAGGCCGAAGGCGTAAAGAATTACCGGGAACTGCGCAAGGACCGCGCCCGGATGTTGACGGAGTTGAGCGCGCGGAAGGCCGCGGGGAGCACTCCGGCGGCGGCTCCGGCGAAACCCGCGACTGCGAAACCGGCCGCGGCGAAGGCCGCGAAGGCGAAACCGGCCCCGGCGAAGGCCGCGAAGAAGGAGTCGAAGTAATGGCCGAAGCGGCAAAGCCGAATAAGCAGGAAAAAACCGGAGAAGTCGTTTCGTCGAAGATGGCGAAGACGATCGTCGTCCAGGTGACGCGCCGGGTTCCGCACCCCATCTACAAGCGCATCATCACGAAGCGCAAGAAGTTTTACGCGCACGACGAAAACGGCGCGGCGAAGCCCGGCGATATCGTACGGATCGTCGAATCGAGGCCGTTGTCGAAGCTGAAGCGCTGGACGCTCGACGCCGTGGTCCGCCAGGCCGTTCAGGTGGACGCGGTCGAGGAGCCGAAGAGGTAAGCCATGGTTGGGATGAGAACGATTCTCGCGGTCGCCGACAATTCGGGCGCCCGCCGTTTATCCTGCATTTTGCCGCGCGGGGGCGACAAGGGTCTGCGCGCCGGATTGGGCGATATCGTCACGGCGGCGGTGAAGGAAGCCGCGCCCGATTCGCCGATCAAAAAGGGCAAAGTGGTGCGTTGCGTGATCGTGCGCATGCGCAAGGAGACGCGCCGCAAGGACGGCACCTATATCCGGTTCGACGAGAACGCGGCGGTGCTGGTGAACGAACTCGGCGAGCCCGTAGGGACGCGCGTGTTCGGGCCGATCGCCCGCGAGTTGCGCGACAAGCGGTTCATGAAGATCGTCAGTCTCGCGCCGGAGGTGATCTAACGTGGCGAAGCTGCAATTTTTCGGCACCCGGAAGGAAGGCGCGCCGTCGCGCATCCGGATCAAGAAGAACGACACCGTCAAGGTGATCGCGGGCAAGGACAAGGGCAAGACGGGCCGCGTGCTCGAAGTGGACCGCGAAAAAGGCCGCGTGCTGGTGGAAGGCGTGGGAATGATCAAGCGCCATACGCGCCCCAACCCCGCCAAGCAAGTGAAAGGCGGAATCGCCGAACGCGAGGCCGCGATCCATATTTCGAATGTGATGGTCGCCACCTCGGGCGGCGTCGCAACGCGGGTCGGGTTCAAGGTAGACACGGTGGGCGGCAAGGCGCGCCGCGTGCGGATCGCACGCAAAACCGGCGAAGTGCTGGATAAGAAGTGACCAAGGCCGCGGATCGGAAGTAGCGAGTAAGACTATGCCATCGAGATTGAAAGAACATTACGCCAAAGCGGTAGCGCCCGCGCTCAAGAAAGAGTTCGGCTACGAGAACGTGATGGCGATTCCGAAGATCGAGAAGATCGCGATCAACATCGGTTTGGGCGAGGCCACGGGCAATTCGAAGTTGATGGACGTCGCGGTGAACGAACTCGGCCTGATCGCGGGCCAGAAGCCCGTGGTGACGAAAGCCAAGAAGTCGATCGCCGCGTTCAAGCTGCGCGAGGGTATGGCCATCGGATGCATGGTGACCTTGCGCGGCGACCGCATGTACGAGTTTCTCGACCGTCTGATGAACATCGCGCTTCCGCGCGTGCGCGACTTCCGGGGCGTGAGCCCGAAGTCGTTCGACGGCCGCGGCAATTACACCCTGGGGTTGAAGGAACAGTTGCTGTTCCCGGAAATCGACTACAACAAAGTCGACAAGACCAAGGGCATGAATATTTCGATCGCCACCACGGCGAAAACGGACGCCGAAGGATTGGCGCTGCTCAAGTTGATGGGCATGCCGTTCCGGAATTAGAGGAGTTTCGATGGCTACGACCGCGAAAGAAGCGAAAGACCGGCTGCTCGGCGAAAAGCTCGCCGAAGCGCGCGCCAAGGGCGGCGCGAAAGTGAAGTTCGCCTGCCGTTTGCGCAACCGCTGCAAGCGCTGCGGGCGTCCGCGGGGCTATCTCGGCAAGTTTAATTTGTGCCGGATTTGTTTCCGGCAATTGGCGCTGGCCGGGGAAATTCCGGGCGTCGTGAAATCGAGCTGGTAGAGGACGCCCGGGGAGTTAACGAAACAGATGAACACATCCGATCCCATCGCCGATATGCTGACGCGGGTGCGTAACGCGATCATCGCGCGCCACCCGAAGGTGGACGTGCCGTCGTCGAAGCTGAAGGTCGAAATCGCCCGCATCATGAAGGAAGAGGGCTACATCCTCAACTACAAGCTGGCCGAGGAAGGCTCGAAGAAGACCATCAAGATTTATTTGAAGTACACGCCCGCGAATTTGCCGGTGATCTCGAAACTCGAGCGGGTTTCGCGGCCCGGCTGCCGCGTCTACGTCGGCTCGGACGATATTCCGCGCGTGCTGGGCGGGTTGGGCGTCAACATTCTCACCACGCCGAAGGGCGTCATGACCGGCGCGGCGGCGCGCAAACAAGGCGTCGGCGGCGAAGTTCTCTGTCAGGTCTGGTAATCGATATGTCGCGAATCGGCAAGAAACCCATTTCGGTCCCCTCGGGCGTCAAGATCAAGATCGGCGCGGCGCTCGAAGTGGAAGGCCCCAAAGGCAAACAAAGCGTCCCGATTCCGGAGGGGATCCGGTTCGAGCAGGCGGGCGCGATTCTCGAAGTGAAGCGCGAAAGCGACAAGCTCGCCGCGCTGCACGGGTTGACGCGGGCGCTGGCCTACAACGCGGTCACCGGCGTTTCCTCGGGATTCACCCGCGAACTCGACATTACGGGAACCGGCTACCGGTGCGACGTCAAAGGCAACGTGGCGAGCTTCTCGCTCGGCTACTCGCACGCGATCGAGTTTCTGCTGCCGAAAGGCGTCGAAATGACGGTCGACAAGCAGACGCATATCGTGCTCAAGAGCGCCGACAAGCAGGTGCTGGGGCAGATCGCCGCCAACATGCGCGCGCTGCGTCCGCCGGATCCGTATAAGAACAAGGGCGTCCGCTTCACGGGCGAGGTTCTGCGCAAGAAGCAGGGCAAGACGGGCGCGGGAGGTAAGTAGGATGAGCGCGAAGCGGCGAAGAGGGAAACTATAGTGGGTGCCAATCGATCCAGTAAAAACGACCGCCGGGTGCGCATTCACACGCGGATCCGGCGCAAAGTGAAAGGCGAATCCGCGCGGCCGCGCCTCGCCGTGTTCCGCAGCGTGAAGCACATCTACGCGCAGGTGATCGACGACCGGCAAGGGAAGACGCTGGTTTCGGCGTCGTCGAACGAGAAGGCGGAGACGGTGAAATCGGGCGGCAACGTCGAAGGCGCCAAGGCCGTCGGCCAACTGGTGGCCGAACGCGCCAAAGGGCAAGGCATCACGCAGGTGGTGTTCGACCGCGGCGGCTATCTGTATCACGGGCGGGTGAAGGCGCTGGCGGAAGCCGCGCGCGAAGCGGGATTGGAGTTCTAATGGCGGTCATTTCAGCGAAACGCGTCGATGCGACGAACTTGAACCTCAAAGAACAGGTCGTCTCGATCAACCGCGTTACCAAAGTGGTTAAGGGCGGTAAGAACATGTCGTTCTCGGCGCTGGTGGTTGTCGGCGACACGGGCGCGAAGGTGGTCGGTTACGGCACGGGCAAGGCGAAAGAAGTGCCTTCGGCGATCAAGAAGGGCATCGAAGCCGCGAAGAAGAATCTGCGCAAGATCAACACGGTGAACTCGACGATTCTGCACCCGGTGCTCGGCAAATTCGGCTCCGGGCTGGTGCTCTTGAAGCCTGCGCCCGAAGGTACGGGTGTGATCGCCGGCGGACCGGTGCGCGCCGTGATCCAAAGCGTCGGTATTCCGAACGTTCTCACCAAGTCGATCGGCTCCCACAACCCGCATAACGTGGTGAAGGCGACCATCGACGCGCTGGTGCAACTGCGCGACCGCGGCGAAGTGGCCGACACACGCGGCCTCGATCAGGAGAAAGTCCGTGGCTGAGACGACGGCGGCGAAGATCAAAATCCAGCTTTACGCGAGCGCGATTTGCTGCCCCAAGAAGCAGCGCGTCATCGTCGAATCGCTGGGATTGAAGAAACTGAACAGCGTCGTCGAACGGCCCGATACTCCGTCGTTCCGCGGCATGGTGAAGAAGATTCCGCACCTCATCCGGGTGATCGAGTAAGGAAGTTACAAGAATATGGACCTCAGCCGCTTAAAACCCCCGGCCGGGCAAAAGCACAAAAAGCAGCGCGTCGGCCAGGGCATGGGCACCGGCCGCGGCAAGTATTCGGGCCGCGGCGCTAAGGGCGCACGCTCGATCTCGGGCTATTCGAAGATGCGCGGATTCGAAGGCGGCCAGATGCCGCTGCACCGCCGCCTGCCGAAGCGGGGCTTCACCAATCCGTTCCGCGAAGAGTGGGCGATCGTCAATTTGAAGCGCCTGAACGAACTCGACGGCGATACCTTTACTCCCGAATCTTTGATGGCCTCGGGGGTCGTGAAGAAGATCGGCAAGGGTCTCAAAATTCTGGCCACCGGCGAAATTCACAAACCCTTGAAGGTCACCGCGCACGCCGTCTCCGAAGCGGCGGCGAAGAAAATCGCGGCGGCGGGCGGCTCCGTCGAATTGCTCACGGCGTAGGACAAGGCGTAGGACAATAACAAGCATGTCGAAGTTCTTTGAAGCCGTCGCGAACGTGTTCCGCATCCCGGACTTGCGGAACCGGATTCTGTTCACGCTCGGGCTTCTGGCGGTTTACCGGCTGGGCGGCCATATCCCCACGCCCGGCATCGACGCCAACCGCCTCGAAGCGTTCTTCCAACAGAACGCGGGCGGCATCTTCGGCTTCTTCGATCTCTTCTCGGGCGGCATGTTCCGGCGCCTTACGATTTTCGCGCTGGGCATTATGCCCTACATTACGTCGTCGATCATCCTGCAACTGATGACCGTCGTCGTGCCCGCGCTGGAGAAACTCCAGAAAGAAGGCGAGCTCGGCCGGCGCAAGATCACGCAGTGGACGCGTTACCTCACCGTGCTGCTCGCGCTGGTGCAATCGGCGACGATCGCGATCTCGCTCCAAGGCGTCACCGACGCGCGATCGGGCGGCGGCTTTGTCATCGATCCCGGCCCGGGATTTGTGTTGATGACCATGTTGACGCTCACCACCGGCACGGCCTTCATCATGTGGCTGGGAGAACAGATTACCGAACGCGGCATCGGCAACGGTATGTCGCTAATCATCTTCACCGGCATCGTGATCGGCCTGCCGAGCGCCATCCAATCGATCTACAACAACGTCTTCGTAACGCGGCAGTGGAACGTGTTCCAGGTGATCGTCATCGTGGCCATGATGCTGGCCGTCGTCGCCCTGATCGTTCTGGTCGAACGCGGCGAACGGCGTATCCCGGTGCAGTACGCCAAACGCGTCGTGGGGCGCAAGATGATGGGCGGACAATCGACGCACCTGCCGCTCAAAGTCAACGCGGGCGGCGTGATCCCGGTGATCTTCGCGCAGTCGCTGCTGTCGATTCCCCAGACGTTCGCTTCAAACGCGTGGGTGAAGTCGAGCCCCTGGGCCAGCGGCCTCTTGCAATCGATTTCCTCGACGCACGTCATGTACTTCATCCTGTACACGGCGCTAATCGTCTTTTTCAGCTTTTTCTACGTCTCGATCATCTTCAATCCCAACGAGGCGGCGGACAATATGCGCAAGTACGGCGGGTTTATCCCCGGCATTCGGCCGGGGCGCAACACCGCCGAGTATATGAACCGCATCCTCACCAAGATCACGGTGGTGGGCGGCCTCTATCTCGCGCTCTTGAGCCTGCTGCCCGAGATTTTGATTTCGGGCGTGAAACTCCAGCGGCTGCCTCTGATCGGCAACTGGATCGACTCCAATTTCCCGCGCTTTATCCTCGACGGATTGGGCGTCACTTTTTACTTCGGCGGCACATCCCTGTTGATTGTCGTGGGCGTGGCCATGGATACGGTGAACCAAATCGAGGCTCAACTGATCATGCGCCACTACGAAGGCTTCACGCCGCGCGCGGGCCGCATTCGCGGACGCCGGTCGAGCGGTTAGTCGTGCCCAGGGCTGGATTGGGAACGGCGGGCTGAGCCCCGGCCATAGGACGGTCTTGATGGCATCGGGCGGAAGCCCTCGAAAGGCGTTAGTTCTTTTCGGTCCCCCAGGTTCGGGGAAAGGCACGCAAGCGAAGCTGCTCACGCAGACGCTCCGCTACCCCCATATCTCGACGGGCGACATGCTGCGGGAACACATCAAAGCCGGCGATTCGATCGGCATGAAGGTCCGCGACTTGCTGAAGGCCGGCCAACTGGTCCCCGACGAAATGGTCGACGAAATGGTCCGCGAACGTATCGACCGCCCCGATTGCGAGCGGGGCTTTATCCTCGACGGCTATCCCCGGACGCTGCGGCAGGCGCACTCGATTCTCGAACGGTTCCGGGAACGTTCGATCGAACCGACCGTCGTGTTTCTGAAGGTCGACGAGGACAAGCTTGTCAAGCGCCTCACCAACCGCCGCCAGTGTCCGCAATGCGGCACGCTGTACAACGTTCTGCTGAAGCCGCCCATTGTGCGCGGGCGCTGCGATATCGAGGGCGCGCGGCTGATCGTCCGCGAGGACGACCGCGAAGACGTCATTCGCGAACGGTTCGAGAACTACGCACGGCAGACGCAGCCGGTGATCGCTTTTCTCGAAAAGAGCGCTCGCTTCTTCGCCGTCGAGGCGAGCGAGGCGAGCCCCGAGGAGATTTTCCGGCAGATCGGCGAATTCGTCCGCAACGGAGAGTCCTCGTGATTATCCGCCGCAGCCCGTCGGAGTTGCAGAAACTGCGCCGCGCCGGCCTATTGGTCCGGCAGATTCTCGAAGAGCTCGCGAAGATGGTCGCCGAGGGCGTCTCCACCTGGGATCTCGAAGTCGCCGCCGACCGCATGATGAAGGATGCGGGCGCGATCCCGGCGTTCAAGGGCTATTACACACAGGCGGCGGGCACTAAGTTCCCCCATGTGCTGTGCGTTTCGATGAACTCGGAGATCGTGCACGGGATGCCGGCGCCGAAGAAAATGATTCGGGCGGGCGATGTGGTCTCGCTCGACACGGGGGCGCAACTCGACGGCTACTTCGGCGATTCCGCGCTCACCGTCGCGGTACCGCCCGTACTACCCGAAACGCAAAAGCTGCTTGACGTGACACGGGACTCGCTCGAACTCGCGATCGCACAAACCCGCGCGGGCAACCGGTTATTCGACATTTGCGGCGCGGTAGAGAAGCACGTGGTGGCCAACGGATTTTCCGTCGCTCGCGAGTTCGTCGGGCACGGCATCGGCGCGAAGTTGCACGAAGAGCCGCAAATCCCGAACTACATTGAGCGGCGGCACGACAATCCGCGCTTGAAAGAAGGCATGGTGTTCGCCATCGAGCCGATGGTGCTCGCGGGCAAGCCCCAAGCGAAGGTCCTCAAAGATAAGTGGACCGCCGTCACCAAAGACGGCCGCAACGCCGCCCACTTCGAACACATGGTCGCCGTCACCAACAACGGCCCGTGGGTACTCACGCGGCCGTGACGACCCGATAAAATCGAAATCATGAGGAAGGGCGAGATCGTCGAACGCCACGGCGACATGCGCGACATGGACCGGTCCTTCGACGTCGATTTCTGCCAGGCGCAAGGGCCGGAGGCGATTTTCGACGCCGCCTGGGATATGGTGGTCGAGGCGTGGAGGTGGAAACTCGATACACTAAGGATTTCGACGTTTGGGTGGAGGCCAGTCCGCTGAACGCGCCCAAAGTCTATCGAGCCCTGGCGCGTTTCGGCGCTCCGCTTAAAGACATTGCGATCGTGGATTTCGCCGAGCCACGGTTCTTCTATCAGATGGGCCTACCGCCGGTGCGGATCGATATCGTCACATCGCTCGATGGTGTCCAATTCGCGGATGCATGGAATCGGCGGGAGACGATGAGCTTCGCTGGAATCCCGGCGGCGTTCTCTCACTCCACGACCTGATCGTCAACAAGCGATCGGTCGGCCGTCCCCAGGACTTGGCCGACGTCGACCGCTTGATCAACCGCCGTTAGCTTCTCAGAAGTAGTACTTGAACCCGAGCTGCACGTTGCGTGCGCCGATCCGCGTGGACGTAATCTGACCGAAGCTCGTCGATCCGAAACTCATATTCGCCGGATCGCTGAACATCGGCGTGTTGGTGGCGTTCTGCATTTCGAGCCGGAATTCCGCGCGCTGCCCTTCGCGCACGGTCACGCTCTTGAGCAGCGCCGCGTCGAGAGTCTTGATACCCGGGCCGCGGTAGCCCAGATACCGGGGCGCACTGCCATAGGTGTCAATCGCCGGCCGCTGGAACGCCGCTTCGTTGAAGTAACGGTTCAGCCGATCCTGCACGCGGCCGGTCGTGGATGGGTCGCCCACCAGATGCGGGCGTTGATTCGCGTCCCACAACTGGCCGCCGTCCTGCGTCACCTGCAACGGAATGCCGGCCTGCATCGTCAAAAAGCCCGACACTTCCCAGCCGCCGATCAGAATATCGGTGAGCCGGTTGACGCTCCCCGCGATCGCCTTGCCGCGCCCGAAGGGAAGTTGCCAGGCGCCCGAAACCACCAGCCGGTGCGGAATGTCGTGCACCGATAGCGAGCGTTCCTGCCGGTAGTCGAACCGGTTCTGCATACTGGTCGTACCACCCAGCCAAGTTACGTTGCCCGACGACACCGACGAGTTGTCGATCATCTTCGACCACGTGTAATGCGCGAGGCCGGTGAAGCCGTTCGAGAAGCGCTTCTCGTACTTCATCTGGAGCGCGTGATAATTCGAGTCGCCGCGATTCGGCTCCGACCGGCTGGCGCCGTCGAAGTGCGGCATTGGGCGCAGGATGCGGAACCGCTGCACGGTCGGCGTACTCAACTGGGAACGCGAGTCCGTAATCTGGCCCAGAAATGGATTGGCCGTCTGCCCTTGCAAGAATGTGCGGCCCAAGCTCCAAAGCGACGGATC
Organism: Bryobacteraceae bacterium; assembly: GCA_033763835.1. Classification (GTDB taxonomy): domain Bacteria; phylum Acidobacteriota; class Terriglobia; order Bryobacterales; family Bryobacteraceae; genus JAPKYZ01. The sequence goes on from JANRJS010000042.1 coordinate 14,052, forward strand.
GAGATAGCTCAAGCCCGTATCGGCGATCAGAAGGTGCGCGCCGCGGCTGCCCGTGTAATTAATCTCGAGCACCGATTGCCAGCCCAGTTCCCGCTGGATCGAGAAGTTCCAGGAGTAGTATTCGGGATTGACGTTTTCGCGGTGAATCGTCCCCGCGGGTAGCCCGATGAACGTCGCATCGCCGAGCGAACTTCCGGGCGGGAACGTCAAACCGTTGGGGTAGGGATTGGCCAGCGTCGCCGCGCGCGTCGCGCCGGAATCGCGGGTCCAAATCACCGGCGAGTTGGTCGTGAATCCCGCGCCGGGGCGTCCGAACACCGTCGCCCGGCTCAGCGAATACAGCATGCCCGCACCCGCGCGGATCGCCGTCTTGTTATTCACCGCCCACGCGAATCCCACTCGCGGGCTGAAGTTGTTGTAGTCTCCGTCGAACGGCGAGCGGATATCGTTATCGTTGAATTTGTAGACGCCGCGCGTATCGTAGCCTTGTACCCGCACCGGCGATTGCGCTTCGAGATCCCAGTAGCTATAGCGATTTTGCGCTTCCCAACGAGGAATATCGAACTCGTAGCGCAACCCCAGATTGAGAGTCAGGCTGCGGGTGATTTTCCAATCGTCCTGGAAGTAGAAACCGGCGTAGCGCGAGCGAGAGAACGCCTTCGGCTCGATGTGATAGTCGGACCCATTGCCGAAACCGAGCAGCATCGACGCGAAGCCGTTGCCCTGCACGGCCGAGCCTTGGTTCAAATCCGCGCGCGTCGTTTGCGCGCCAAACGCGAACCGGCCCGACGGGAAGCCGGGCTGGTTGTAATCCAGAATGAACTGGCGCATTTCGCCGCCAAACTTCATGTTGTGCCCGCCCACCGTCTTCGAAACCGATCCCGAAACCTGGTGCACGGCCTCCTGGCGGTCCATCACCCAATAGCCTTCCGTGCCGATGTCGGAGAAGCCTTCGGCGGCGAAGCGCGGAAACACTTTGTGCGTGGCGTTCGTCTCGATATAACTCGGCAGCCCTAGAGATGTCGGCGTGTAGTTGACCGCCGGTACCCGGCTGAAGTCCGAGTAAACCAGGCCGTAGCGGAGCGTCCAAACCGTAGTCGCGCTCTGGGTGCGCGTGAAGTCGGCGACCGTCGAGTGGGTGCGAGTCCGGCTGGGACCCACCAAAAACGGTACGGCCGGATTGCCTTCGCCGAACAGATTGGGAGGAGTGCCGTTCGAAGGCGCGAAGCTATAGCGGCCCGTAATTCGCGACCGGTCCGTGAAATTGTGGTCGCCTTTGAAATCCATCTTCTGGCCGGTGTTTTGGCTGGTGCCTTGCCCGAACCAGTTATTCGTATTCGTCACGGCGTTGGTGACTTGATTGGGTTCGGGGAAAAACGCCGCCGCCTTTAATGCGATGGGGTCCATCATCGACGCCGGGATCACGTTGCCCGCGAAGGGCGCTCGCGTCACCGTGCCGTTGGCCGCCGTGGTGGTCGAGAACGGATTGTAGACCTGGATCATCGTGCCGTTCGAGGATCGAGTCTCGGTGAAATTGCCCTGGCGTTGCAAGAGCGTGGGGAACGTTTGCGTACGGGTGGCCTGGCTTTGTTCCTCCGTGCGCTCGTAGGTGGCGAAGAAGAAGGTCTTGTTCTTAATCACCGGTCCGCCGATGACGCCGCCGTACTGGTGGCGCTGATAGGGCGGACGAGCTTGTCCCGCGCGATTGGCGAACCAGTCGTTGGCGTTCATCGACGCATCGCGGAGAAAGTAAAACGCCGTGCCGTGGAAATCGTTGGTGCCGGATTTGGTCACCATGTTCACCACCGCGCCGCCCGTCTGGCCGTACTCGGCGGAGAAGAAGTTCACCTGCATCTTGAACTCCTGCACCGCGTCTACGGAGGGCTTGTACTTCAAGTCCGTGATGCCCGAGTTCTGCTCGACGGTGGTCACCGTCACACCGTCCACCATCACGTCGGACGTCGAATTCCGCGAGCCGTTGGCCACGAAGTTGGTCGAGTTGTCGCCGCGCCGCCCGGCCGAGCCCACCACGCCCGGCGTCAGATACACCAAGCTCAGCGAATCGCGCGCGATGTTCGGCAACGAGATCATGTACTTGTTGTCGATCACTTGGCCCAGCGTCGAAATCGTCGTGTTGAGCAGCGGCGCGGAGCCTTCCACCTGGACCGTGGTCGCCATATCGCCTACCTGCAATTGCACGTCGAGCGTCGCCTGCTGCTGCACGGCGAGCGTAAAGTTGCCCTGCGAGTGCTTCTTGAATCCCTGCGCCTCGACGGTCAGTGTGTAGCCACCGGGCGGTAGCGCCGTCACCACGTAGCGGCCGGCTTCGTCGGTGGTCACCGGGTGCGGAACGGCGCGGTCCGCTTCGGTCACCGTTACCTTCGCTCCGGGAATTCCCGCGCCCGATGAGTCGGTTACGATACCGCGGACGGTCGCGGTGAACGATTGTGCAAACAGGTTGCCGCCAAACGTGGCGGCGAGAATCAGGCTATTCAGCCGATACTTCATGCCTCTTACCCCTCAGTTTCGAGACTTTGCGCCCTCTTCGGGCGTTGGCGGGGAGTATATCAAAGGAATAAACTCTTAGGCGATGGCGATGCATCGATGGCCGGCGGCGTTCTTGCCCGCGATCTGTTTCGGGGCCGTCGAATTCAATCGCGACATCCGGCCGATCCTGTCCGACAAATGTTTCGCTTGCCACGGGCCGGACGCCGAATCCCGCAAGATTCGTCTGCGGCTCGATAGCGAAGCGGCTTCGCGAGCCGACTTAGGCGGTAAGTTCGCCATCGTCCCCGGCGATTCGGCGAAAAGCGAGTTAGTCCGGCGGATCACGGCGGAGAAGCCCGCGCTGCGTATGCCTCCGCCGCACGCTCCGGTGAAGCTGACGGACGGCGAGATCGAAAAGCTCCGCGAATGGATCGACGCGGGCGCGAAATGGCAAAAGCACTGGGCGTTTCTACCGCCGGAGCGTCCCGCGCCGCCCGCCGTGCGGCAATCGAATTGGGTTCGCAATCCCATCGACGCCTTCGTTCTCGCGCGCCTGGAACGCGAGAGCCTCGCTCCTTCGCCCGAAGCGTCGAAAGCTACGTTGCTCCGGCGCGTCTCGATCGATCTCACGGGACTGCCGCCGGCACCCGAAGAAACCGAAGCGTTCTTGGCCGACTCGTCGCCAAGCGCCTACGAACGCGCGGTGGACCGGCTGCTCGCCTCTCCGCGTTACGGCGAAAAGATGGCCATCCGCTGGATCGACGCCGCCCGCTACGCGGACACCAACGGCTACCAGACCGACGCCGAGCGCGATATGTGGCGTTGGCGCGACTGGGTGATCGAGGCGTTTAACCGCAACATGCCCTACGACCGGTTCGCCGTCGAGCAGATCGCGGGCGATCTCTTGCCCAACGCGACGCTCGACCAGCGCATCGCCACCGGATTCAATCGCAACCATCGCGGCAACTCGGAAGGCGGCATCGTACCGGAAGAGTATTTGGCCGAGTACGCGGTCGATCGCGTCGAGACGTTCTCCACCGTGTTTTTGGGCGTCACGATGGGTTGCGCCCGCTGCCACAACCATAAGTACGATCCGTTCACGCAGCGCGAGTTCTACCAGCTATTCGCTTACTTCAACAACATTCCGGAATTGGGGCGTTATCTGAAGTTCGGCAATACTCCGCCGTGGGTCCATGCGCCAAAGCCCGATCAGGCGAAGCAGATCGGCGAGTTAGAGGGCGAAGTCAAACGCACGCGAGCCGAGTTCGAAACGAAGCGCGCAGGAGTTGCGGCGGCCAAAGCGGCATGGCAAAAGACGCTCGCGCCGGATTTCGATTCGTTGCCCGTGAAGTCGCTCGACGCCGAGCTCTCCCTCGCCGAACTCGATGGCAAGTCGCCGGTGGATCTGGGCGACAAGGGCAAATTTGGATATCAAACCCGCTTCACGGCATCCGCTTGGATTCGGACGGAGCGGGCGAACGCCGCCATCGTCACGCGCGCCGAGGACGACGACGACTTCGTCGGCTGGGGCCTGTATCTCGTCGATGGCAAGTTGCAAGTGAACTTAGTGCGCCGCAAACTCGACGACTCGATTCGCGTGGAAACCAAGAATAAAGTCGACGCACGCGAGTGGCGGCATGTCGCCATGACCTACGATGGATCGCGCGTCGCGCAAGGAGTGGCGATTTACCTCGACGGGCGGCCGCTCGAAACCGAAATCCTCGTCGATGCCATCAACCAGGATTTTCAGGTGAAAGAGCCGCTTCGCATCGGCGGCGGAGGCGGCCCGGCGATGCGCTTTCAGGGCGCAATTCGCGGCGCCCGGACGTACGCTCGCGCGCTCGACCGCGATGAAATTGAGATTCTGGCGACTCGAAGAACCGCGGGAGAAATCGCGAAGCTCGCCGGGCCCTCGCCGGCCGAAGCCCGGAAGCTCGAAGCGGCTTTTCTCGATACCGCCGCTCCCGTTGAGCTTCGCTCCGCGTACGAGAAATGGGACGCCGCCCGCGACCGGCTTACTGCGTTCCTTGACCGGATTCCAACGGTGATGGTGATGCGGGAGTCCGTTCCGGCCAAAGACACCTTTGTGCTTCTGCGGGGCGCTTACGACAAGCCCGGCGACCGCGTCTCGCGGGGCGTGCCGGAATCGCTGGTCGATTCGCCGGTTCAACTGCCCGACCGCCTCGCTCTCGCCCGTTGGGTGGTCGATCGCCGCAACCCGCTCACCGCCCGCGTCGCCGTGAATCGCTTCTGGCAGGCGATCTTTGGCACGGGCATCGTCAAGACCGTCGAAGACTTCGGCGCCCAGGGCGAATGGCCGTCGCATCCCGAATTGCTCGATTGGCTGGCGGTCGAGTTCATGGAGTCGGGTTGGGACGTCAAGAAGCTGCACCGCACCATCGTCACCAGCGCGACGTACCGGCAGTCGTCGAAAACGACGCCCGCGCTGATGGCGAAAGACCCGGAGAACCGGCTACTCGCGCGCGGTCCGCGGCTGCGCCTGCCTGCCGAAACCGTGCGCGACGCGGCGCTCTTTGCGTCCGGTCTGCTCGTCGAAAAACAAGGCGGACCGTCGGTGAAGCCCTACCAGCCCGCCGGACTCTGGAGCGAACTCGGCGGCGCGGATTACCAGCGCGACTCGGGCGAAGCGCTCTACCGGCGCAGTCTTTATACCTTCTGGAAGCGCACCGCGCCTCCGCCCTTTATGGCGAATTTCGATTCCGCACTGCGCGAAGCGTGCACCGTAAGGGAAGGGCGAACCAACACTCCGCTGCAGGCGTTGAACCTGATGAACGACGTGACGTTCGTCGAAGCGGCGCGTGTCTTGGCGCAGCGCGTCTGGCCGGAAGCGCCGGAAAAGCGGCTCGACCGCGCGTTTCGCCTCGTAGTCTCCCGCGCGCCGACGGATCGCGAACTGGTGAAGCTACAAAGCTCGCTCGCCTACTTCCGCGACTACTTCGCCTCGCGCCCGGACGATGCGAAAAAATTGCTGGCTCAAGGCGACTCTCGTAATGACACAAGCATCCCACCCGCCGAACTAGCGGCGATGACCTCCGTCGCGAGCTTGATCTTGAATCTCGACGAAGCCATGACCAAGGAATAACCATGCACTGGACTCGACGATCGTTCTTGGGCAGTGCGGCCCTTTCGAGCTTGTCGCAAGCGTCCGTCGAGGGCCTTCCCCACTTCGCCCCCAAAGCCAAGCGCGTCATCTATCTCTTCCAATTCGGCGGACCGTCGCAGATCGACATGTTCGATCCCAAACCGGCGCTCGCGAAGTTGCAAGCCACCGAGCTCCCCGGTTCCATCCGCATGGGGCAGCGCTTAACCGCGATGACTGCTGGACAGTCTTCGTTCCCCATCGCGTCTTCGCTCTTCCAGTTCCAACCACACGGGCAAAGCGGCACGCCGCTCAGCGAGCTTTTGCCGCACACCGCGAAGGTCGTCGACGAGTTGTGCTTCATCCGGTCGATGCACACCGAGCAGATCAATCACGATCCTGGAATTACCTTCTTCCAGACCGGATTTCAGCTCGCGGGCCGACCGTCGATCGGCTCCTGGATCGCCTACGGGCTCGGCAGCGAAAATCGCGACCTTCCCGAGTACGTCGTCATGACCTCGAAGGGCGGGGAACTCGGCAACCAGCCGCTCGCCGACCGGCTGTGGAGCAGCGGCTTCCTCCCCACCCGCTACCAGGGCGTTAAGTTCCGCAGCGGCGCGGACCCGGTCCTTTATCTATCGAATCCTCCCGGTGTCTCGACCGAAGCCCGCCGCCGCTTCTTAGACGATTTGAAAGACCTGAATCAATCGCACCTCGACGAGACGGCGGATCCGGAGATCGCGACTCGGATCGGGCAATACGAGATGGCGTTCCGGATGCAGGCTTCGGTCCCCGAGTTGACGGATTTGTCGAAGGAACCGGCGAGTACGTTCGAGCTGTACGGGGAGGACGCGCGCCGAGGTGGCACGTTCGCCTTCAACTGTTTGCTCGCGAGGCGGTTAGCCGAGCGTGGCGTGCGTTTTATCCAACTGTTCCACCGCGGTTGGGACCAGCATGAGAAACTGCCGTCGTCGATCCGCACGCAATGCCGCCAGACCGACCAACCCTCGGCGGCATTGATCGCCGATCTGAAGCAACGTGGCCTGCTCGACGACACGCTCGTCGTCTGGGGTGGGGAGTTTGGGCGGACGGTCTACTGCCAGGGCAAACTCACCGCGACGGATTACGGCCGGGACCATCATCCCCGCTGCTTCACGATCTGGATGGCGGGCGCGGGCCTGAAGAAAGGCTTTACCTACGGCTCGACGGACGATTTCAGCTACAACATCACCGAGAACCCCGTCCACGTCCACGACTTGCACGCGACGATCCTCAATCGGCTGGGGATCGACCACACCAAGCTGACCTACAAGTTCCAAGGCCGCCACTACCGCCTGACCGACGTCCACGGGCGCGTCGTGCGGGAGTTATTCGCTTGACCTAGTCTAGACTAGTCTACATGGAAACTATCGGCGCCTTTGAAGCCAAGACTCATCTTTCCAGCCTCTTGGATCGCGTCGCGAAAGGGGAGCGGATTACAATCACCCGCCACGGCATCCCTGCCGCGCTGTTGGTCCCGGTGGGTTCGGGTCCCCGAAAGCTGTCCCACCGGGAAATCGTGGACGGCATGAGGGAGCTACGCTCGCGCGAAGCTTCGCGGGTCGATGTCCGCACATGGGTGGCCGAGGGGCGCCGGTATTGATTGGCCCGGTCGTCGTTGACGCATCGGTCGCGCTGGCGTGGGGGTTTCCGGACGAACGGAGCGAGTACGCCGATGCCGTCCTTGTGGCGCTTGAGGGCAGGCCAATCGCGGTCCCGGCGATCTGGATGTCGGAGGTCGCGAACGCCATTCTCGTGGGCGAGCGTAAGGAGAGGGTACGAGAAGCGGACGTAGTTCGCTTCTTAGCCCTACTAGATGGGCTTCCCATCGTTCCAGAGTCGCCGACGCTCAACGCTCTGGCGGCAATGGCGCTTCCGCTCGCTCGCCGCTTTGGGTTATCCGCCTACGATGCGGCGTATCTGGAGTTGGCGATCAGAATAGGAGCGCCACTAGCCACGTTGGATAGAAAAATGAGCGAAGCGGCGAAGTCTGCGGGCGGTTCGCTTTTCGCGGAGACGCCCTAGTTCGCTCGCAGTAACCTTACCCGGAACGCCCTATCGCGCCACTCGCGCTCCATGATCGCGCCTCGCGGTTCTTCCGGTTCGCTAACGGGCGGTGCGACGAGTTGGCTCGATTCGCGCCACCAAACCAACCGTCGAAGAATTCGCCCCGGGCGAAGCCAGCTATCCGGTGGGCGATATTCGCGGTCGAACGTCAGGATCCACTGGGCGCGAGCGTCTCCCATGGCCACCACGGGAATCGGTTTCGGGACATACCCAAGGTAGGGCATCGACAAGTGGAACGTCGCAGGCCACGTTGTCGCCACCGGATCGTTGGGATGCGTTTGGGCCAGATAGGCCGCCGCCGCTTGATGAACGAGGACGAAGTCCCGATAAAGCAGATTCTCCTCCGGCGGATAGTGGTTAGGTCGTGCGCGGCGGGCACGTAGTATCCGGCCTCGTCCCAGAAGAAGGGAAGCGAGATCAGGTTCCAATGGGTAAGGAGTTGAATGGCGAGCGCCGCAACGAAGTATCTCAAACGCAGTTGGCGCGAAATGGCGGCACGGACCGGCTCCTGTCACCCGATTTTGACGAAACTCCGAAGTTGTGAGATACTCCGTAGATGGGTGAAGGCTCTTCGTGTGCCCTCACTGCCACCGTCCTTGAATTGCTGCCCAATGGGGGCGTTCGAGTAGAACTGGACAATCGCGAGCGGGTGCTCGCGCATCCCGCCGGGGCGCTCCAAACCAATTTCGTTCGGCTTCGCCCGAATGATCGCGTTTGGGTGGAACTGGCGCCGGGCGACCGGGGACGGGGCCGAATCGTTAAGTTGCTGAGGGACCGATGAAAGTTCGAGCGAGCGTCAAGAAAATTTGCGTCAAGTGCAAGGTCATTCACCGCTTCGGGGTGGTGCGCGTGATCTGCTCCGACCCCAAGCATAAGCAGAGGCAGGGCTAGAGGATTTATGGCACGTATTGCGGGCGTCGACCTGCCGCTGAAGAAGCGGGCGGAGATCGGCCTTACCTATATCTACGGCATCGGTCGCACGCGGGCGCAGTCCATCCTGCATCGCTGCAACGTCGATCCGGGCAAGAAGATCGCGGATTTGACCGAAGAAGAGGTCAACCACATCCGCATGCTGCTCGAAAACGAGGGCTCGATCGAGGGCGACCTGCGTAAGGAAATCTCGCTGAACATCAAGCGGCTCATCGAGATGGGGTCGTATCGGGGCTTGCGGCACCGCCGATCGCTGCCGGTGCGCGGCCAGCGCTCGCACACCAACGCCCGCACCCGCAAAGGTCCGCGGCGCGGTACGGTGGCCAACAAGAAGAAGGCTACGGCCAAGACCTAAAAGGACTTAAGAGAAGATTATGGCCAAAGCCCCGGCAAAGACCACCAAGAAAAAGGCCTTCAAAAAGAAGGAAAAGAAGCACGTATCGGTGGGCGTGGTCCACATTCAGGCTTCTTTCAACAACACGATCGTCACCATCACCGATCAGGTGGGCAATGTGCTCAGTTGGTCGTCCAGCGGTTCGCTCGGCTTCCGCGGTTCCCGCAAGGGGACGCCGTTCGCCGCGCAGCAAGCTTCGTTAACCGCTGCAAACAAAGCGAAAGAAGCCGGCTTGCGGACCGTCGAAGTTCGGGTCGCGGGACCGGGGGCCGGCCGCGAATCCGCCGTGCGCGCCCTAGCCAGCGCCGGCATCGAAGTGCGGAATATTAAGGACACCACCCCGATTCCGCACAATGGCTGCCGTCCGCCGAAAAAGCGGAGAGTGTAGCCGAAGCCCGGCCGGCGGCCGGGACGGTAGTTGAGCAGGAAGAAGGGTGTTTCCGCCCGTAAACTGCACCTTTAATGCACCTTATTGGGGGTAAAAAGTAGGATTATGGCACGTTATATTGGCCCAGTTTGCCGGCAATGCCGGCGCGAGGGCATGAAGCTGTTTCTGAAGGGCGAGCGCTGCTACACCGAAAAGTGCGCGATCGAAAAGCGCAACTTCGCGCCCGGCCAGCATGGGAAAGACCGCAAGCCGAAGATCGTCGGCTACGGCCTGCAACTTCGCGAAAAGCAGAAGGCCAAGCGTTACTACGGCGTAGGCGAAACGCAATTCCGCAATCTATTCGAGAAGGCGTCCACGATGAAGGGCGTTACCGGCGACAACATGATCAACATGTTGGAAAGGCGGCTCGATAACGTCGTCTACCGGCTGGGTTTCGCCACTTCGCGGCGGCAGGCGCGGCAGATCGTCCGCCACGGCCACATTTCGGTGAACGGCCGCCGGGTCAATATTCCGTCGTTTGTGGTGCGGACGGGCGAATCGGTCGCCGTCGTCGAGAAATCGAAAAAGAACCCCACGATTCTAGCCAATCTCGAAACCACCGCGCATGCGCCGACGCCGAACTGGCTCGAGGTGGACCGCGCGGGCCTGACGGCGAGAATTCTCACCAGCCCGCAGCGTAGCGATTTGGTCCAAATTCAATTGAACGAACAGTTGATCGTCGAGTTGTACTCGAAGTAAGCGGCGGCAAGGAGAAATTCATGTTCAAAGGCTTTCAAAAACCTAAGCGGCTGGTTGCGAATACCGAAACTCTAACCGAGCGTTACGGCGGATTCACCGCGCAACCTTTCGAACGCGGTTTCGGTACCACCATCGGCGCGGGTCTGCGCCGCGTGCTGCTGAGCTCCATCGAAGGAGCGGCGATCACGGCCGTCCGGATCGAAGGCGTGGCTCACGAGTTTTCGCCGATCCCCGGGGTGGCCGAGGACGCTACCGACATCATTCTAAACCTGAAGCAGGTTCCGTTTAAGATGATGACCGACGCCGTGAAGACGGTCCGCCTGCGCGTGGACCGGCCCGGCGAAGTGCTGTCGGGCCAGATCGAGACCGACGCCGACGTCGAAGTGCTCGACCGGCACGTGCATATCGCGACGGTGGGCGAAGGCGGCAAGCTCGACATCGAGATGCGCCTGAAAATCGGGCGCGGCTACGTTTCGCAGGACCGGAATTTCGACGAGGACTTGCCGCTCGGCTATATTCCGATCGATTCCGTGCACTCGCCCGTGCGCAAGGTGAATTTCAATGTCGAGGCGTCGCGCCTCGGCCAGATGACCGATTACGACAAACTGACCCTCGAAGTCTGGACCAACGGCGCGATTTCGCCCCAAGACTCGATCGGCCAGGCGGCGAAGCTGTTGAAGGATCACATGGCGATCTTCATCAACTTCGAGGAACTGCCCGAGGCTTCCGACGAGCCGGTGGAGCGCGTTACCGGCCACATGAACGAAGTGCTGAACCGGTCGGTGGAAGAACTCGAACTGTCGGTCCGCAGCTACAACTGCCTGAAGAACGCGAACATCGGCACGATCGGCGACCTGGTGCAAAAGACCGAAGCCGAGATGTTGCGGACGAAGAACTTCGGGCGCAAGTCGCTGAATGAAATCAAGGAAATCCTGTCGAGCCTGGGCCTCGGGTTCGGCATGAAACCGGACGCGACGGGTAAGCTGGTTGCCCCCGTGGGCGGTCCGGCGGTGGACTATAGCGAAGGCGCGGCGCTGGAAGACTAGAGGAGCGAAAACAACATGCGACACCGCGTCGGCGGATACAAACTGAAGCGCGATCAGGGCGCGCGCAACTCGCTGCTCAAGGGTCTGGTGACGAGCGTCATCGAGAACGAACGGATCATCACGACGATTCCGAAGGCGAAGGCGGCGAAACCGTTGGTGGAGAAGATGATTACGCTCGCCAAGGAAGGCACGCTGCACTCGCGGCGGCAAGCTGCGGCGTTTCTCGAAACTCCGGCCAGCGTGAAGAAGCTGTTCGACAAGCTCGGCTCGCGGTTCGGCCAGCGCAACGGCGGTTACACGCGAATCGTGCGGCTAGGCTGGCGGAAGGGCGACGGAGCGGAGCAGGCGATGCTCGAGTTGGTGGACGCGCAGTTGATCCGGCGGGCCGCCGACCGCGCCAAACGCCGCGAAGAGCGCCTGAAAGCGATGCGCGAAGGCCGCGAGGGCGAAGAGGGCGGCGAGAGCTAGGGCTAGATTCCGGTTGTCTCTCCGTTTTGGACCATGGCCAAGAACTTCAAAAAACTAGGGCTGCGAGCGGCAACCTTGTCGGGATCGAGTTTCATGGCGATCGATTCCGATAATTGCGCCGTGTAAAGGCGTCTCTTCGACTTGAGCAACTGCGTGAGGTGCAGCTTCGGATTCGCCATCTTGTCCGGTTGCGATGGGTCGACAGCCCCTAGATCTCTTCCCAAAAACGCACGCAACGCCGGCTCGTCCGCGAAGTACCACGATTCCAGATGACGAACAGCTACCGCTACGAGGAATGCGGCGGCAATGTGTCCCAACTGGTCTACGGCACTCTGGAAAGGCGCCGTCGCGTGGCTTGGAGTTTCACAGTGTTCGTCGGCGTCGACCAAAATGACGAATTTTTGGGGTGGGTTGGCTAATAACTCGTACCAAGCCGCCTTCGCGATCTTTACAGCTTGTTCGGGAGTGAGTGACGAGTTCCCCGGCGGTTTTCGGACGTCGAAAAACTCCATACCGGCTGTAACCAGCCGACACAAATGGGGGACGGCGCGACGGTCCGTTTCGCCGGAAACGATAACAACCACACGTTTCGCCATCGATCAGCCGCCGAAGCCCTTGGTCTCGTAGAAGGCACCGAGCCCGAAACCCGATTCCTTTAGCGCCTGCCGCACCGCTTGTGGGTTCGGCTCTCTCGTAACTTCGGTGCCCTTCGATCCACGCCTCACGATACAAATGGCGTCGGGACTATTCAGATAGTTAAGCAGAAGAGGCGAATGGGTAGTGACGATTAGCTGGACTCGATTCGCGGCGTCGAGGAGATAACTCGCAAACGACTCCAGAGCGTTCGGATGGACGTAGTTTTCCGGCTCTTCGATTCCAACTAACGTAATGTCCTCCTCGCCAAACAACGCCGTCATCAGTGCCAGCATTCTTAGAGTCCCACTCGAAGCTTGCAGTTGATGCACCGGGTAGTTGAGGCCCGGTTCTTTCTGCACGAAGTAAATGCGGCCGTCGTATTCTTGGCGACGCAGTTCGATACCCTCGGGAACGCCCAATACGTCTCTCGTAGCCGAAACGATTTGATCGAACACTTCGGACCGGGATTCGCGGATCGCCATCAGCCTTCCAGCCAAGTTTCTGCCGTTTCCGTCCAAGCGTGGACCCTCGTCCTCGTCCGGGAAAGTGGCTCTTCGAAGATGAGCCGGGCTGGGATCGAAGAAACCCCAACTTCCGACGGTCTCGGCCACAGCCCGCCCAGGAAAAGACTCGTCCGCCGCCGCCGCCGCCAAAGCACAGCCGGTGGGTTGTGCGAGGGACAGCTTGACTTGCTTCGTTTGACTACCGGACCACCACCATCCGGCGCCTCGTTGCGAGGAAAGCACGTGAGACGGCGGCAAGTTCGCATTATGAACACTCAAGTTCTCGGTGAGGTCGAAGTCGAAACCCTGTCGCTTGATGGTTACCATCCACTGAATGCGAGACGTGTTCTCGAATAGGGCCGTCAGCCCTACGGATTCCGCTTCCGCGCCCTTCCATGCGAGTTGAACGACGTTACCCCTTGAACTGACGGCGCGTCCGAAATCTCGCTCTTGAATTCCCTGCGTCAAGAATCGCAAAGCGTCCATGACGTTGCTCTTGCCCGACGCGTTAGCGCCAATGAGCAAGTTCAGCGGCTGGAGTTCGAGATCGACACTGCGGAGGCTTCGATAGTTGCGGACTTGAATTCGCTTCAGCCTCATCTTCGCCAGTGTACCCCGTGCAACCTGTTAAGCTTCCCCCGGAGGAGATTTCATGCTCAAGAAAATTTTGATTGGGTTGGCCGCCGCGATCGCGATCTTCCTGATCGTCGTGGCGATGCAGCCCGACACTTACCAGGTGACGCGGAAGGCGACCATCGCCGCCGAACCGGCCAAAGTTTTCGCCCTGGTGAACGACTTCCACGAGTGGACCAAGTGGTCCCCCTGGGAAAAGCTCGATCCGAACATGACCCGTACGTTCGGCGGGCCGGAGGGCGGCGGCACAGGCGCAACCTACGCCTGGAAAGGCAACAGCGACGCCGGCTCGGGACAAATGACCGTCACCGAAAGCCGTCCGGCGGAGCGAGTCGGCATCAAGCTCGAATTCATCGAGCCGTTCGCCTCCGTCGCCGACACGGTGTTCGCCTTCACCCCGAACGGAGGGGCGACCGAGGTCCAATGGACCATGTCGGGCGACCACAATTTCATCTCGAAGGCGATGTGCCTGTTTGTGAGCATGGACAAGATGGTCGGCCCCGACTTCGAAAAGGGCCTCGCGCAGATGAAGACCGTCGCCGAAGCGCGGTAGGGCGAGACTCTAAGTCCGCAACACACCGCGCGGCGCGCCGGGACGATGACCGGGGAACACGCGCGACAGGTCCGTCGCACCCAGGTGGCCGGCGACAACCTCGCCGAGAACGTCGCGAAAATCCGTAGTGACGGCCAGATCGCGGCCTTCGTAGAGCTGTTCCGGCGCAAGGCCCGGCCACTCGCCGAGCACTCGTCCGCCGTTCACGCGACCGCCCAGCGCCAGCATCACCCCGCCGTGCCCGTGATCCGTGCCGCGATTGCCGTTCTCTCGCGCGGTGCGCCCGAATTCGGACATGGTGACGATCGCGACGTCGTCCATCCGGTCTTCGAGATCGCGGTGGAACGCCGCGAGCGCCCCGCCGAACTCGCGCAATAGATTCGCCAGCGGCCCTTGCTCGACCGTCGGACCGACTTCGTTGACATGGTGATCCCAGCCGCCAAGATCGGCGAACGCCACTTCAAGGCCCACATCGGCCTTGATCAACTGTGCGATCTGCCGCAAGCTTTGTCCGAAGCGACCGCCCGGATACTCGGCGCCGTTAGCGGGCGTATAGGGCTGTTTGCGAATGGACTCGATCAGCTTCACGGCCTCGAAGGTGTCGCGCCCGGCGGCGGCGAGCGGTTGGTCGGCGGCGCGCGAGTACATCTCCTCGAACTTCGCGCTCTCGGCGACCCGGAACGAATCGAGCGATTGCACCGCGACCGCCGGCTGAGGGCCGCGCAACGTGCGAGCCAACGCTGGACCCATCGATACCGCGCGCACCGGCGACCGCGCGGCGTCCTTCGGTAGCGCCCGGTTTAGCCAGCCGTCGCGCGTCGATTTCACACCGGGCGTGCCCGATTCCATGTAATCCTGCGCGTCGAAATGCGAGCGGGTGGCGTCCGGCGAACCCACGGCGTGCACGATGGCCAGTTGCCGAGAATCCCAGGCCGGTTTCAGCGGCGCGAGCGCCGGGTGCAAGCCGAAATGCCCGTCGAGATCGATGACGCGTTCGCGCGGAACGGCGATCGCCGGACGGTAGTTGTAGTACGCTTTTTCGCCGTGCGGGACAACCATATTCAGTGCGTCCACCGCGCCGCGCTGGAATATCGCCACCAACACGCGCCGGCGCTCGGTCTCACCCGCGACGCTGCGCGCCAACCACTGGGGCACCGCGCCCGTTCCGAATAACGCGATTCCGCTCGATTTGAAAAACGCTCTCCGATTCATCCGTTACCTCTTCTGAAATTCGGGTCCGCCCAAGCGGTCGGCGAGGCTCTCGTCCGCCGTCACTCGAACGCCGGGCAGCCGATTTCCGGCGAGGGCGGTGGCCAAGTTCATACGGGCGACCAACCCCGCCGAACTTAGCCACTCCTCGCCCGTATTCGGATAGCCGGTCGGTTCCGCTTTGCGGTAGAGCGGCTGCCCGAGTTGCGCGATCCGCTGGGCGAGCGGCAGCGCGTTCACCAATTCGGCGTTCGACGCCCGTACCGCGCCTACCGCCATTTCGAGCGGCGACTTCACCTTGGCGCGATACACGCCGTGCGTCCAAAACTCCGGCGCGTCAAGCATCGCTTTCATGACCGCCCGCAAATCGCCGCCGGTCTTGGAGAACGCGGCGGCCATCTTCGCGACTAGCGCGGGCGGAGGCTCGTCGGCGGCGAACCGTTGCGCGAGCTTCGTCGAAATATTCTTGGCGGTGGCGGGATGCCGGGCGAGAATGTCGAGCACCTTTAGCCCGTCCTCGACGCCGCCGCCCGCCGGAATTTTCGTGCCGAGAACGATCTTCTCGCCGCGGTCGTGCGATCGCGCGTCGAACCGGAATTTCGCCCCGCCCGCCGGACGTTCGATGGTCCAGCCGGTGAAGCAGCGCGCCACTTCGGTGACGTCTTTCTGGGAGTAGCCGCCGTCGACGCCGAGCGTGTGCAGTTCCATCAACTCGCGCGCGTAGTTTTCGTTCAGCCCGCGCCGCCGACCCTTGGCGAACCTCGCCGAAGGAGCGTCCGGTCCTACGCTCTGCCAATTGTCGAGATAGAAGAGCATCGCCGGATCTTTGGCCGTCGCTTCGAGCATCGTGCGGAAATCGCCGAGCACATGCGGCCGGATCGCGTCCCGTTCGTAGGCGGTGACCAGATAGCGGTCCAGCCCCTTTTCGAAGTGGACGTTGAAGTGATTGAACCAGAAGTCGGCCAGCACTTCGGAGAGTTGCCGCTCGGAGTACACAGCGCGATAGATTTTCGATTCAAGAAGCTCGCGGCCCAACGCCACGATCGACTTGCGCCGTTCGCGTATGGGGTAACGCTCGGCGAGTTCCTCGCGAGTCATGGCGAGCGACGGCAGGTCCGCCAGTTTCGCCTCCAGTTTCGGATTTTCGGGGATGGAAGCGGGATCGAGTTGGCGAGCGATCCACTTCTTCAACCCCGTTTTCTTAACGGCCTCGAAATCGCCCGGCCGTTCGCCGAACGTCAGCCGCGAGAGCGCGTGACGAACCTGTAAGTCCTTATCGAGCTTCTTGTTCGCCGGGGCGGCGGCCAGCACGCCGGCCATTAGCGCCAACCAGATTCTTTTCCGCATAGGCGTCTAAAGAAATGAACCCGGCCGGGCTGGTTTCGTTTCGCCATCGAGCGAAAACGATTGAACGTTGAAACGAACGGGCATATAGTTGTCACACAATGGCTATGAAGCGAAAAGCTCAAGTGACCATCGCGCCCGACGCGGTTACCGGACGTCTGGTAGCGACGATCTATACCCCGTCGAACGCCACCCTCGGAGACATGAACGAGTTACAGGCCAAGCTCTTCGGCGACGTTCTGATGAAGAACGGCAAGAAGCTTGGTTTGAAGGCGTGCGACGGTTGCCGGTCCGGCCTCGACAAGATCGTCTTCGCCGACGAGTTGATCCAGCCTGCGATGAAGGGCCTTAACGCGAAGATCGGCTACTAAGGCCGCGTTCTCGATGCAGCCGCCCCGCCGGTTAGGCGCCGGACTGTCGTTCCAACCGGTCCTGTCCAAGTTTGCGCTCGAACGCGCGTCTTCGTTCGATTTTCTCGAAATCGTGCCCGACGTCCTCTGGGATGCAAGCGGCGAACCGAACGACGACGCGGCGCAATTCCTGGGGCATGTGCGGCATCCGATGGTGCTGCACTCGATCGGATTGTCGATCGGGTCGGCGGACACGTTCGACTCGGCGCATGTCGCGAACATCGCGCGCTGGTGCGAAGCGCTCAACCCGCCTTGGCATAGCGATCACCTCTCGTTCGTGAAGATGGACGGAGTCAACACCGGACTGACCATGCCGGTTCCCTACGACGACGAGGTTCTCGATCTGATCGTCGAGCGGGCGCGGCGAGTGCAGTGCGAAACGGGGCGCCTGTTCGCGCTCGAAAACAACGTCCATTACTGGACCACGCCCGGTCAGGATATGGACGAGACCACGTTTCTCAACCGCCTCTCGCACCGCGCCGATTGCGGCCTGCTGCTCGACTTGCACAACGTGTATTGCAACGCCCGCAATCACGGTGTCGATCCGTATGCCTTCATCGATTCGCTCGATCTCGAACGGGTGATCGAGTTGCATCTCGCGGGCGGGTCGGAGGTGGGCGGTATGTATCTCGACGCGCACGATTCGCTCACGCCCGAACCGGTTTGGGAACTGCTGCGGTACACGTTGCCGCGCGCGCCGAACGTGGCGGGTGTCGTGTTCGAGGTCTTTAACACGAATATCGGCGAGGGCGTCCCCGAAGTCGGGCTCGATGCGCTGGAAGCGGAGTTAGGGCGCATTCGCGATGCTGGCCGATTTTGAGCGAGCGCTAGCGCGGATAGTGGTCGATCCGGAACTCGCCGATCGGGTGGCGGCGGATGCGAGCGCGCTCGACGGCTATATTTTGACGCCCCGCGAGCGGGAACGGCTCGCGGCCATCGCGCCACAAAAAGGTCTCGCCATTGGAACGCTCTTTCACCGCTCGTTCCGGATCTCGAAGCTCGCCTATACGCTGCCGAATACGTTGAAAGCGCTCGGTAGCGAACGCCTTTCGACGTTGTTGCACGAGTATTGGAAAGAATATCCCGCCGTGATCGAATACTATGACCGGGAAGCGGAGCGTTTTGCGCTCTGGCTGCTGAAACGGGAAAAGGCGGGCGAAACCGCCCGCCTCGTAGAAAGCGAACTCTCGGCGTTACGCGAAATCTAGCGCAGCCGACGCAAGGCGATTAACGCCACGGGCAGCGCGAGCAGCGCGAAAGTGCCCGGCTCCGGCACCGCCGCTCCCGGGGCCAACCCGCCGTAGAGCCGGAAGCCTAGAAACAGGCTATCGGGGTTGGTGTAGGAAGACACGGACGCCTCGAAGATCGTCAGATCGGCCATCGCGTCGTACTCGAAGTCCTTGGTAACGGTCCAGCCGGGGTTGAGGCTCAGCATCTCGCGTTTGCCGGTCGAGGTGCCCTCTTGCGACCAGTCGCCCGGCAGATAGGCGATTACGGCGAAGGGATTGCCATCGTTGATGATGCCCGAGCCGCCGCCGCCGAAACCGCCGGCCGCCGCTCCGAACGTCATGGTGTAGTAGCCGCCGGTGATCTCGGTCGAAATCCAACTCACGTTCGGATCCGGATCGGGCGCGGTGCGGTATTGCAGGTGCCAATAATCGACGCCGTCGGCGACCGGGGTAAAGTCGACGTTGACAAAGGGAAATCCACCGTCGGGCGCGACATCGAGAATGGTCCCGCCGCTTTCGGTGAAGATGCTCAGGTCGTACGCCCCGGACCGGAGCGTGTAAGGACCGCCGGTTACCGTCGGGCCAACGGTCGTTTCCGCGCGTACGTACACGTCGTAAAAGACCGTCGAGGTCAGGAAGGTGGGATCGGAAAGGTTTTCGAAGGAGTAGTAGGAAATCCGCGAAGTAAAGACCACGTCCGCCATCGAGGAAATCGAGGCGACCGAAAGAAGCGACAAAACACGCAGGGAGCGGCGCATGTTGGTAGTTCCTCCTATTACTAGGGCTTAAGAATAGCCAAGTTCCCTTAGAAAGGCAATGCGTTTGGTACTAGAACCGCCTGGGTTTGAGCGGTAAGAGGGCGATTCTGGGAGAATAACGAAACCGTGGTCGGCGCAACGGTTTCCCACTATCGCATCACCGGCGAGCTTGGCTCGGGCGGTATGGGAGTCGTGTATGCCGCCGAGGATCTCGTGCTGCACCGCACCGTGGCGATCAAATTCGCGGGTGCGGGCGGGACGGGCGATTCGTTGCGCAACCGGCTGCTCGAAGAGGCGCGGTCGGCTTCGGCGCTCGATCATCCCAATATCGCGCGCATTTACGATTGCGGAGAAGCGCCCGATGGGCGGCTCTTCGTCGTTATGGAGCGGGTGCGCGGGGAGACGCTCCAGACCTTGCTGCACGCGGGGCCGCTGCCGGTGGCCAAAGCGGCGCGCATCGCAGAAGACGTATTGGCGGCGTTGAGCGAAGCGCATCGCGCGGGCGTGATCCATCGCGACATCAAGCCGTCGAACGTGATGGTGGACGAGCGGGGCGTGGTGAAGGTACTCGATTTCGGCCTCGCGAAGCGCAGGCTCACCGCGCGGGCGTCCGCGGCCGGAGTTTCGCCCGACGAAATCGAAACGGTCGCGATGGAATCGCCGCCCGACCTCACCCATCCCGGGCAAGTGGTGGGTACGCCGTCTTATATGTCGCCCGAGCACGTTCGTAACGAAGCTGTGGACGGAAGAGGAGACGTGTTTTCGGCGTCGTGTCTGCTCCACGCGTGCCTGACCGGGCATTCGCCGTTCCGGGGGCGAACGTCGGCGGAGGTGATGGGCGAAGTCTTGCACGTGACGCCGAAACCTCCCTCGGCGCTGGCGCCCGAAGTTCCCATCGCGCTCGACCGAATCGTGCTGCGTGGGCTAGAGAAGGATCGCGAGCGGCGCTACCAGACCGCCGACGAGATGCGAACCGATCTCGCGGCGTTCCGGCAAAATCTGAGCGGCACATCGGGCTTGGACGCCATCGCGAGACCGAAGCCGAATTTCCGCTTGCCGCGATGGGCGTGGGCGGCGGCGCTGGCGGGCGTGGCGGCTATCGCAGCGTGGTTTGCGATTCCGGCCGGCGACGGTCCGTCGCCCGAGGCTCGCCGCTGGTACGAACTGGGATTAGGAGCGCTGCGCGACGGCACTTACTATAACGCCCAGAGCGCGCTGTCCCGCGCGGTGGCCGCCGACGATTCGTTCGCGTTGGGGCACGCGCGATTGGCGGAGGCGTGGGCGGAACTCGATTCGGTCGAACGCGCGCAGCGGGAAATGCTGCTCGCCCTACGGCAGCCGCCCGG
This sequence comes from Bryobacteraceae bacterium, assembly GCA_033763835.1. Lineage (GTDB taxonomy): Bacteria > Acidobacteriota > Terriglobia > Bryobacterales > Bryobacteraceae > JAPKYZ01. The sequence continues at coordinate 34,330 of JANRJS010000042.1, forward strand.
ATTCCGGCGCCGTTCGGCTTCGAGCCGGCTAACCGTCGAGGCGATCCAAGCCTCGATCGCGCGCGATTTGCCTGGGGCGGTCGCGAAGTACCGCCAACTGGTGGACGCTGTGCCGGAGCGCGATCGCGCGGGCGCGTGGCTCGATCTGGGACGCGCGCAAGAGCGGGCCAACGCGACGGCGGACGCGGTTGCGTCGTATACCAAGGCGCTGGAACTCGACGCGCAGTACGCGGCCGCGTTTCTGCGGCGCGGCGTGCTGCTGGGTCAACGCGGTAAGGCGGCGGAATCGGAGAAAGATCTCGCCCAAGCGCAATCGATCTACGAAGCGAGCCGCAATCTCGAAGGCGTGGCGGAAGTGGAGTATCAGCGCGGAGTGCGCCTGGCAGTGCGCGGGCAAACGGCAGCGGCGCGGGCGGCGCTCGAACGGTCGCGCAAGCTGGCGGCGGATTACTCGAACGAGTATCAACGCTTGCGCGCGGAACTGCGGCTGAGCGTGGTGACTTATCTCGAGGGCGATTCGGAAGGCGCGCAAACGATCGCGCGCGCGGCGGCGGCGAAGGCTAGGGAAGCGCGGTTGCCGTCGCTCACCGTTCGCGGCTGGGTCGATCTTGCTAGCGCTCAACTCATGAAGCTCGACTTGTTACCGGCGGAGGAGAACGCCCGGCAAGCGCTCGAACTCGCGAATTCCGAAGGATTGGCTCGCGGCGAGGCGGGCGCTCGATTGACGCTCGGCAGCGTGCTGGTGCAGGGCGGGAAGCGCGACGAGGCGCTGCCGCACCTGACCGCCGCGCTCGACTTTTTCGACAAGGGTCAATTCACGGCGGAAGTCGGCTTATGCCAACGATTGCTCGGGCGCGTTTACCGCAGCCGGGGCGATTTCGCGAAGGTCCATGAGATCCTCGACGCGCAGATGAAGGCGGCGGAAGCGGCGGGCGACGCGGCGCAAGTGAGCGGATTGTGGGGCGACATCGCGGCGCTCTACCTTACCGAAGAACGGTACGCCGATGCGCAACGCGCTCTCGACCGGGGGATCGAGTTCGCCGAGAAATCGAAGTTGACGAACGACTCGGGCTACCGTTTGGCTTCCCGCGCGGGGCTCGCGGCGCGTTTGGGCGAACTGGAGCGGGCGCGGGCGTCGCTGGCGGCTCTTCGCGCCAAGGCCGCCGGGATCGACACGCTGGCCGCTCCGACGGCGGCTCTCGAACGCGAAATTAGTTTCTATGCGGGCGAATGGGCGGCGTGCGCCAAAGCGTATCGCGATGCGCTCGCCAAGCCGGGCGTTTCCGCGCCGAATGAAATCCAGTACCGGAGCTTTCTCGCGGTCGCCTTACTACGGCTGGGCACGATCGAGGAGGCGCGGCGGGAAGCGGCAAGGATGCTCGAACTCGCGGAGAAATCGAAGGACGACGGCGCGATCGCGCGGGCGAAGCTCCTGGTGGCTCAGTCGGATCTTGTCGCGCGGCGATTCGCGCCCGCGCTCGACCATGCGGCTTCGGCGGCCAAAACTTTCTCGGCGCGCAAGCAGTACGATTCTCTGTGGCGCGCGGAAACGGTGGCATCGGAAGCGGCGTCGGCGGTAAGCGATCCGTCGACCGCAGGTCACCGCGCCGCCGCGCTCGACGCTTGGCGCGTGTTTGAAACGCTGAACGGTATCGAAATCACCAATCGGTATCGCGAGACACCAGTGATGAGCTATTTCGCGAAGTTAAGGAGCCGCCCATGAACCCCCGTGTTACCGCAGCGCTGAGCTTTGGAGCCTTGATCCTGGCCGTTGGCGCGCTTTTCGTCGCCCTAAACCGGCCGCCTATAGAGCAGAAGCAGGTCCAGCCTCGAACCGAGGACGATCAGCCGATCACCATGGCCGGCGGATCGTTCTTTCTCGGTAACGATCCTTACGCCGATTGGGTTTTGTCGAGCGGCCAACTTCAGTACATGGCGGCGAACACGCTCTCGAACGTCAAGACTGTGACGGTGGAGAATAGCGGAGTTCGGACCGACCTGACCCGCACCGGTGAACTGGTGGTCCGTGTGACGCTGACCGCCGGGCCCGCGACGCGGATCTTCGAAATGAGGACCAACAACGCGGGCCAGGACATCAAGCTGACGCCGCCCAGCGGCTTCGCCGGCCGGTATCGCCGTCCGCTATGGAATCTCCGGTTCTGGAAAATGCTGGGCTTCGACATTACCCGAATCGAAGTGACCGGCGTGAATAATTCTTACGACCAGAACGTCCAGAACGGCGACGCCTCCATTCTCGTTCGCTTCAACTAAACCGCTCCCGCTACAGTAGAGGCGGTGGCGCGATTCTGGCGCAGGTTGGGGAGGGCGCTGTGGTCGGCGGCGAACGATGGGTGCCTGGCGGCGGCCAAAGGCGCGGCGTACTCGGCGCTGCTGGCCATCTTCCCCGTACTCTCGACGGTGACGGCGATCTTTGCGCAGGTCCAGGCGCAGCGAACCGCCGATACGCTCGCCCGGTTGCTGTTCACCGTCGCGCCTTCGGGCACGGAGGAACTGCTCGAACACACGCTGACCTCGCGCGGCGAGCGGCCAATTCTGTTGCTGATTCTCGCCGGACTGCTGAGCGTCGTCGCCGCCTCGGGCGTGATCCTCAGTCTGATCGATGGTTTCCAGGCCGCCTACCGCACTCCCAACCGTCGCGGCTTCTGGCGGAACCGCCTGATCGCGATGGGCCTCGTCGTGTTCGTCGCGCTGCCGCTGCTAGGGATTTCGGCCCTGGTCGTCGTCACCGGTAGCGGCGCGTATTTGATTGCGTCGTTTGTCGCCGTGGTGCTGATGACGCTGATCCTCTACCGGTTCGGTCCAGACCGCCCGCGCGACCGCGAGAAGGAGCCAGTCTGGCCGGGCGCGATTCTCGCGTCGTTTCTCTGGCTCGCGAGCACCGCCGGGTTTGTGTTCTACGTGCGGAATCTGGCGAATTACAACGTGATTTACGGCTCCATCGCGGCGGTCATCGCGCTGTTGGTGTGGCTATACCTGCTCTCGGCGAGCGTGCTGATCGGGTGCGAGTACAACGCGGTTCGGGAGCGCGAACTAAACGAGGGTTAGTGGTAGGCCAAAGGCGTTAGACTCGAAAGGTAGATCGCGGCTCGATCGCCGGGCCAACGAATCTTCTCCAGCGAAAAACGAATGATCGAAACCTTGCGCCCCGGCGCGCACGCCCGCAACGCCAAAGTCGTCCTCTTCGACTTCGACGGCACGCTCTCCTTGATACGTTCCGGTTGGGTAGACGTGATGGTCCCGATGATGGTGGGCATCCTGCGCGACCTGAAGAGCGGCGAATCGGAACCCGAACTTCGCGCCGTCGTCGAAGATTACGTCGCCCGGCTCACCGGGAAAGAGACGATCTACCAGATGATGGAGTTCGCCGCGCAAATCGAAAAGCGCGGGGGGCGGGCCGAGGATCCCAAGGTCTACAAGAAGATGTATCTCGATCTGCTTTGGGAAGTCATTAAAGACCGGATCGCGGCGCTCGAATCGGGTAAGGCGTCGCCCGAGCGGTATTTGGTCCCTGGATCGAGACAATTACTCGAAGCGCTGAAGGCCCGCGGTCTGACGCTCTATCTCGCCTCCGGTACCGACGACGAGTTCGTCAAGAACGAAGCTCGGCTGCTCGAGATCGACCAATACTTCGATGGGGTGTACGGCGCGCTCGACGATCTGAAGAGCTTCTCGAAAGCGATTCTCATCCGTCGGATTATCGATTCCGCCGCGTATTCCGGGCCCGAATTTCTGGGGTTCGGCGACGGCTACGTCGAAATCGAGAACGTGAAGGAAGTGGGCGGCGTGGCGGTGGGTATTGCGTCGAAAGAGCCGGAGTGCCTGGAAATCGATACCTGGAAGCGAGACCGGCTGGCAAAGGTCGGCGCCGATTGGATGGTGCCGAATTATCTGGCGCACGACAGGTTGATGAGCGCGCTGTTCGCGTGAGCCGTTACCCCGTTTTCGACCGCTCGCGATTACGCGTTTTGCCGCTGGCGGAGCGTGCGCACGACCTGCATCTAGACCGCTGGCTCGCGCTCGACGACGCCACACCCGCGTTCGATCATCCCGATCTGGCGGCGGTGGCGGCGAAGCTCGACGCGGCGCGGGAATCGGGGGCGACGCGCGTGCTATTCATGGGCGCGCACGTGTTGCGGGCGGGCGTCAACCGGCACTTGATCGATTTGATCGAGCGCGGATTTATCGATCATGTCGCGATGAACGGCGCGGGCGCGATCCACGATTACGAACTCGCGCGCATCGGCGCCACTACCGAAAGCGTGGCGCGCTACATCGCCGAAGGGCAGTTCGGGCTGTGGCGAGAAACCGGCGAGTTAAACGAGTGGATCTCGGAGGCCGCCGATCTCGATTTGGGACTCGGCGAGAATGTGGGCCGCCGCATTCTCGAAAGCGATTTTCCGCACCGCGATCTGAGCGTGCTGGCCGCCGCGTATCGTGCGCAGACCCCCGTCACCGTCCACCTGGGCATCGGCTACGACATCCTGCACGAGCATCCGAATTGCGACGGCGCGGCGTTGGGGGCGGCGAGCTATCGCGATTTTTTGATTCTCGCGGCGGCGATGGAGCGCCTGGAAGGCGGAGCGATGCTGAGCTTCGGATCGGCGATCATGGCTCCGGAGGTTTACTTGAAGGCGCTGGCGATGGCGCGCAATGTGGCCCAGCGGCACGGCCGCGAGATCAAACATTTCACCACCGCCGTGTTCGATCTGGTGCCGATCGGCGGAGACATTCATAAAGAGCTGCCGAAGAGCGATCCAGGCTACTATTTTCGGCCGCACAAAACGATTCTGGTTCGGACGGTGGCCGACGGCGGCGAAAGCTACTACTTCTGCGGCGACCATCGGGCGACGCTCCCGGCGTTGCGAAGGGCGCTGCTCGCATGACGTTCTCCGAAACGCTCGACGCGTTCGCCGGCCTTGCGGTGTTGGTGGTCGGCGATATCTGTCTCGACCGCTGGTGCCAATACGACCCGCGCGAAGCGGAAGCGTCGCGCGAGACCGGAATCCCGCGCATCGCGGTGGTCGATTGCGAATCGACGCCCGGCGCGGGCGGCACGGTGGCGAACAATCTGGTGGCGCTGGGCGCGGGGCGTGTCGCGGTGCTGGGCGCGATCGGCGAGGACGGCTACGGGCACGACTTGCTGCGCGCTTTGGCCGCGCGGGGAATCGAGAGCGATCTCATGGTACGCGGCGGAGGGTTGCGGACGTTTACGTACACCAAACTGCTGAACCGCGAAACCGGGGTCGAGGATTTGCCGCGCGTCGATTGGATCAACGTACGTCCTCTCGGGGAAGCGCCGGAGTCCGAGATTCGCGGCCGTCTGCTAGAGTTCGCAGGCGACTTCGACGTGGTGATCGTCAGCGATCAGGCGGAGACAGCGTCGGGCGGCGTGGTTACGCCGAAGGTGCGGGACGCGTTGATCGAGCTGGCGACGGCTAGCTCGCGCGTATTCTGGGTGGATTCGCGGAGGCGCGCGGAACATTTCCGGCGGATGATCCTGAAGCCGAACGAAGACGAAGCTCGCGAGGCGTGCGCCCGCGCCGGGCTGCCCGATTTCGCGGCGTTGCGTGCGCATACGGAGTCTCGCGCATTGATCGTCACTCACGGCGAACGCGGTGCCAGCGTGATGGACGATCGCGGCGAGCGCCACGCCCCGGCGCGCCCTGTGGAACCCATCGACATCTGCGGCGCGGGCGATAGCTTCAACGCCGCCGGCGCGATGGCGTTCGCGGTCACGGGCGACGCCTTCGAGGCGGCGAAGTTCGGAAATCTCGCGGCGTCGATCACGATCCAAAAGCGCGGTACGGGCACGGCGTCGCGAGCGGAAATGAGAGAGGCGGCGGGATGGTGAGGACGCTCGCCATCGACATCGGCGGGACGAAGTTTCAACTCGCGCTTTTCGAGGACGACGTGATGGTGCGCCGCGAAACGCTCGCGACGGATCGCGCGGGCGGTAAGGACGCAATGCTTCCGCGATTGGCGGAAATCGGGCGAAACTGGCGGCCCTTCGACCGGTGCGGAATTGGGTTCGGCGGGCCGGTGCTGTTCGACGAACAGCGCGTCGCGCTTTCGACGCACGTCGGCGGCTGGAGCGATTTCGGCTTGACGGCATGGGCCCAAGAGACGTTTGGCGTCCCGGCCATCCTGGATAACGACGCGAACGTGGGCGCGCTGGGCGAGGGATTGCACGGAGCGGGCGGCGGCACCCGGCCGCTGTTCTACATGACGCTCTCGACGGGAATCGGCGGCGGCATTTTGGGCGAGGATGGCGTATGGCGCGGCGCGGATTCGTATGCGGGTGAGTTGGGGCACCTCACCATTCGTCCGGGCGGTCCCGAGTGTTTGTGCGGCGCGCGCGGTTGCTTCGAGCGCCTGTGCTGCGGCTTGTGGCTGGAGCGCGATCACGGACGGCCCGCGATCGAGTTAATGCGCGATCCGGGGTTTGTCGAAACGTACTGCGTCGATCTCGCCTTGGGATTGAAGGCGGCGCTGATGATCTTGAATCCGGCCCGTATTGCGATCGGCGGGGGAATCGCTAAGGCGGGCGACGGTTTGTTCGTTCCGCTGCGGCGTGAGTTGGCGCGGCAGATGACGCCGTGGTCTAAGGCGCGCGTCGATGTCGTGCCCGCGGCGTTAGGCGACGATTCGGTTTTGTACGGCGCTCTGGAGTTGGCGAAGGAAATTCGCTAAGCGCCAGTATCAGGCCGCCGTATCGCCCGCAAGCGATGTTCGCGCGGGGATGGCCGGTGGAGCGGGCGGCGTTTCGAGCAGCTCTTCGTAACGCAGTTGGCGAACGCCCCAAACTCCCAGCCCGGCGACGACACTTAAGGGAAGAGCGGCTTGCACGGCGGTGGCCGCGACGATCAGCCAGAGCGCCAGCGCCGAAGCGGCGGCGGCACAGGCATACAGGACCAGCACGGCGGAGCGCGGGGACAATCCGCGGTCGAGAAGACGATGGTGGATGTGGGCGCGATCGGCGGCGAAGATAGAGTCGCCCCGCAGCGCCCGGCGGATCACCGAGAGCAGGACGTCGGCGAACGGCACGGCCATCGCAAGCGCGGGGAAAATGACGCCAGCGGAGTTCGCCAGACGATCGCCCCACAGAATGGCGAAGCCGCCTAGGAGAAATCCGATGGTGAGCGCTCCCGAATCGCCAAGAAAGACCGACGCGGAACGGAAGTTGTAACGCAGGAACCCGGCGAGGGCCCCGGCGAGCGGGAGAGCGGCCACCAAGAGGCCAGTTTGTCCGTAGAAAGCGGCCCCGGCGGCGAACGTGGCGGCGGAGATCAGGCCGAGCCCGGCACAGAGGCCGTCGAGTCCGTCGATCAAGTTGAAAGCGTTCGTGGCCAATAGCAGAGCGAAGACGGTGACCGGAAGACTAATCCAAAAGGGCAGGGGGATTCCGGCGAAGTTTTCGAGGCGCAATCCAGTGCCATAGGCGATGACGGCGGCGAGCGATTGACTCAGCAGCTTGGTAACCGGCCGCAAATCGCGCAAGTCGTCCACCAAGCCCGCAACGAAAATCGCGAGTGCGCCGGGCAGTAGCTTCGCGATCGCCTCGCGCGCGGAAGGCCCACTGTAGAAGGCAGCCCAAAGGGAGATCGAAAAATAGGCGATGAAAATGGGAATACCGCCGATACGCGGTATGGGACGGTCGTGGACTTTCCGCGGACCGGGCCGGTCCAGCCAATGGTGAGCGGTGAAGTAATCGCGAGCGGCGGGCGTCAGCAGGAGAGTTAACAACCCAGCGGCGGCAAACGCGAGTATGGGAAAGTCCATGGAGGTATCGCGAAGCGCCTCGCCCCGCTACTCCATTATCGGCGTGGTGTGATACGTTATTAACGTCTGCCCGTCGAGCGGGAGTAATTCAGTGGTAGAATGCCAGCTTCCCAAGCTGGACGTCGCCGGTTCGACCCCGGTCTCCCGCTCCATCATTTCAACAACTTGGGGACAACTGAGTTTCGAGCCTTTACTCCGTTTACTCCAACAGTTTGACTCGGACGAGTTCCGGGCGAACGACGAGGTGGACGCGCTCTTCGCCTCCCAATCCACAAAGAGTGGGGTGTCCTTCCGTTAAGATGCTCCGTGAATTGGCGAGCAAAGAGCGGCCGATCAACGATCCGCTTTATGCGCACCTAACTCAATGCTCGCCGTGTTACCGGCAGTTTCGGAGCTTGCAGCGCGAGGCGGAAGCACGATTTCCCTGGCAAGCCGCCACTGTCGCCGCTACGATCCTTGTTCTGATCGTGTTGGTAATCGGCCGCGAACGTTTAGCAAAAGTCGCGACGAACGAGCCCGCAAAGGTAGTCGTCCAGATGGAATTCGATCTGCGCCGATTCGCCGTTTCGCGTTCGGAAACGGCAAGCGAACGACGCCAACAACTGAGCTTTACGCGGTCACGAATCTCGGCGGTGTTTGTGCTACCGGTTGGGTCCGAGGCGGGAATGTACGGGATTCAGCTGCTTGACGAGAGTTCGCGGGCTTGGGCTGGAGCCGCCGGCGAAGCACGGATCCTGAACGGACAGACACGTCTCGAAGCTGTGCTCGACCTAAGGAATCTCGCTCCGGGCGATTATCGACTAGGAGTGCGACGGCAAGGGGAGAGTTGGCGAATGTACCCCGTCAGAGTTGAGTGACCACTTCGACCGCCCGCGCTAGTTGTGTGTCCATTCCTGACTGCAGGGCCTCCGGCTGAATGGATTCGTCAATGGTCGGCGCCACGCCGACTCCTTCCAGATTGCGATCCGCCCAAGTGAAGTAGGCCGCGACAGGCAGCGCGAGCCTGTAGCCGTAACCGACTTTGACGGACGATGCGCCAACAACACGCCCCGGCGTGCGAGTGCCGACAAGTGTCGCGAGCCGGTACTCTTCCGCAAAAGCCAACGCCATCTCCGACGCGCTTGCCGAATGCTCATTCTGCAAAATGACACAACGTCCATGATGCTTCTTGGCACCTAAGTTCTCGGAGAACACGGCAACGCTCCTTCCCGCGAGCGCAAAGCGAAAAGCCAGCGGAATCACCTGAAGCTTCGATGCCGGGATCAAGTCGAACTGCGGCAAACGCTCTTTGGCGAACCCGCTCGCCATCTGCTTTCGTCCGATCGTGTAGCCAACTCCCCTCCGGTCCGGGCAAAGAAGGCTCATCAAGCGGAGGCACCCGATGCCGCCTCCGCTGTTTCCCCGAAGATCGAAGACGACGCGCGGGCAATCGAAGTCGGCGATCGCTTTCGAAAGATCGCGGGCCACGTGCATTCCGAGCACACCGGGGAACATACTGACTCGGATGTGCGCGACGTTCCCTTGAAGTCTGTGCGCGCTGACCACCTGATCGGGAACGATCAGCGGGCGCTTCTGATCACTGGATAGAGGAACATCGATGTCGGTCTCGCGAGTCGTTCCACGGCGGTCCCGAATCACGAGTGCGTGCCTTCGCCCGAATTCAAGGGTAGGAAGTTCGGGAGGTCGAAGCTCAATCCCGTTGAGAGTGAGAAGAACGTCGCCTGGTTCGATGGCGGCCTTCGCGGCGAGTCCGCCGGGATGTACATCCTGGAACATCCAGCGCATGCCATCGGGAGTCTCCGCCTTCAGAAATGTTGCGGCGATCGCGATACGGCCCGCGGCGCGCGGCTTCGCCTCGTGGAAAAATCCGACGCGGCTTAGGCGAAGGTCCTTGAGCATTGCGTTCACGGAGTTTTCGAAGCCCTCGGCATCGGACATCCGCAGGACCGCCCCTTCATGCGTGGCGCGCATAGCGGCAAGGTCAGGCCTGGCATTCGGCGTAGCCAGCTTGGTGCCGAGCGCCCGAAAGATCGCGTCGAGCACTTCGCGGCGTTGAGATTCCGATAGGTTCACTTCGCCCTCCTCGCGAGCGGGCTGCCCGTCGCGTCCCCGAAGATCACGACTCCGCTCCAGAGTTTTGGAGTCGCTTCGTCGCGAAACTCGGCGATGAGTTTCAGCTTGGCTTGGCGTAGCGCTTCGCCTTTATCGGCTCCAGAAGCCAAACGCCGGTAGAACTCCTTCATGAGCGCGAAACTGAACGAGTCGTCGGCGGCCCAGAGATTCGCGACGACGGCACGCGCTCCGACGGCCAAGAAAGGTCTGACTAAACTCGCGACTCCCTCCTGTCCGAACGTTCGGCCCGCTCCCGTCTCGCAAGCGGATAGCGTGACCAAGTTGGCATTCAATCGAAGATCCAGAATCTCGCGAGCCTGTAGCAGGCCGTCTTCCTCCGGCGAACCGGGTTCCAGGATAAGGGCGGATCGCTCCGGGAACTTCGCGCTCGTTACACCGTGCACCGCGAAGTGGAGTATCCCAACGTCCGTCAACTTGAGCGACTTCAAGCGAGCTTCTGTAGCTTCAGGCGGGACGAGGACGTTGGCCTCTCGAGCGCCGGCCGATTGGGCGACGAATCGCGCCTCATCGAGCGCCGATGGCAGAGGCAAGAGGTTTCCGGGTTCGACGTCGTAGAGCCCGCGAGCTACTGGTCCGGTTATCGTCCCGCTTGGCGAGGATGCGACGGCCAATATGTTCGCGGAGGATGACGCCATCCGCGAGCGCAGCGCAGCGAGCGCGGATCCGGATGGCACATACGAGACGATGTGCGTTTCCAGAAGTCGCCTTCCGTTCTTCGTGAAGACCTCGAAGGGAACGGAATGAAGAGCCCCGTCTGGGACAACGATGATGCGCCTCGCCCGCTGAATTTCGGGTTGGTCAAGTACGGCTTTTCCGAGAGCTTCCGCCGGACCTGCGATGGGGGCCGCTTCTTGGATCGCCTTGGCCAGTCCGATTGCTTCCGAATCGAATGGCGCGATGCGCTTGACGCGAACCGATACAGTCGAAACGATCAGGCAGTACGATTCGCTTTGGCTCGATGCGAACTCTAGCAACACTTCGTCGGCACGAAGGCGTGCCCGGAGCGCCGCGAGCGAGACGGGCTTCCTCGCAAAAGTCGAGTCGCCATCGATCAGCGCGGGCGTCAGATCGACCTCCTTCTGAAAGATCCGATCCAGCAGAACGGCCCGCTGGGTCTTACTCCGGCTTCGAAAGAGTTGGAGTTGCAGCCGCGACAATTCCCTCGCTGCCGTGCGTTGAGCGACGGTCTTTTCGGTCGAACGTTTCGATGCCAGAAGGTTTGCGAGCGCCCTGCCGCGAGCGCGCTCGACGGTTGCGAAGAATCGATCCGGCGAAGAACGAGCGCGACCATGGACGTGAATGGCGGACGCGTACACGTCGTTCATCGCGCCAATCAGCCTGGCTTGGAGCCACGAACTGGTAACTCCGGCGATCAGGCCCTCGAGAATGTCGGCGGCCTCATCCACCGAATCGACCGCGAGCGTCGGCTGTCGTTGTTGCAGCGCGAGTTCGGCTCGATACGCCAGCAATCGAGGCAGCAGCATTTGATCGTTAATCGCTCGAGCCTCCCGGATCGCGGCGTCCGACGTTGCGGCCGCCCGTGCAACCTGACCTCCCGCTTGTTGCAGTTTTGCGAGTTGAAATCCAGAGTAGGCTAAGAGCCGTCGGCCACCCGCACGTTTCGCCAAGTCCAACGCAGTATGCAATTCGTCCATCGCGGCGCTGCGGTTTCCAGATTCCGCATTGAGTTGAGCGAGTCGAGCGCGAATGTTCGCCTGATAGCCAAACGCGGACTTCTCCTCGGCGTCGGCGAGAGCCTGCCGCAGAATACTCTCGGCCGCAAGGCGGCGTCCGAGCTTCGACAACGCGGCACCTTTTCCGAGGTATGTCATCACGGGGAAGCTCAACTCAGGCACGCCATCGGCGATCTTGAGGGCGCGGTCATATTGCGAGACCGCCTCTTCGTGACGCGCGAACTGAGAGAGCCCGTGACCGAAGAACGTCGTCCATCGCACGACGGAGGGAATGTCGCCCAGCTTCTGCGCCAACAGCAGTGCGGTCACCAATCCAGTCATTGCGCGGTCATGTTGCCCTGCGCTCCGGCCATCAATGCAAGCTCGCCTCTCGCCCGATTCGCCCAAGCTTTCTCGCCCAACCGTTCCGCGATGGCGAGCGCTTCCTTCCACGATTCCTCGGCCAGATCGGGATTGAGATCCTCGTCGGTTTCGCCCTTGACGATCAGGCAGCGAAGCCGAAGCCGTTCGTCGGCTCGTACGATGGGGCTGTCGAGAATCTCTTCCAACCGCTGCGACATGACGGGCACGGAAGTCCGCGGAAGCTCGCCGCGAAGCCGGTTGACCTTCGCGTAGAGTTCGTTGCGACGATCGCCCCGTGCCGCGAATTCCTTCTCCGCTTGGGCGAAGAGCGGCTCCGCCTTCGACCAGTTCTTCAACCAAGCGAGCCGGTCGGCTTCCGCGAGCAGCGCCTCGGGAGTCTGGCCCATCAAACCGAACGAGATCAATCCGAACAGTGCGATTCGCTCCAAGTGCCCTCCGCTGACCCTCTCGCGGGATCTACCGGCAGAACGCCGACAAAGCGGGCTATTTGTTCAAGATTTCGGTTACATTCGCGTTTCTTTCCCGCCTGCGGCGCGCGGGTCCAAAGGGTTTCGCACCTAAAGTCCCGTGGAAGAATGGGCGAAAAGCGTCGAAGTTTTCAGCCATTCGACGGCTTTCATCGACCGACCTGCAGTACTATTTGAAAGAAACTCGCTCGATACGAACCTGCCCGTGATTACCGCCCATCAGGCGAAGTATTTCGCGCATGAACTGACCAAACGATATTCCGCGGACAACGCGGAGAAGCTGGCGAGCGCGGTAGCGAGCGCCCAAGTGGACCTTAATCCACACCAAGTGGACGCGGCGCTGTTCGCGTTCAATTCACCTCTTACACGCGGAGCGATTCTCGCCGATGAGGTTGGACTGGGTAAAACCATCGAAGCCGGGCTTGTCATTTCCCAACGCTGGGCGGAGCGCAAACGGCGCGTCCTGGTAGTCACTCCCGCGAATCTCCGCAAGCAGTGGTATCAGGAGCTCACCGAGAAGTTCTTCCTCCCCTGTCAGCTTCTAGAAGCGAAGTCCTTTAACGCCCGGATTAAGCAGGGCGACTTTCGGCCATTTACCGCCGATTCGGTTGTCATCTGCTCCTATCAGTTTGCCCGGTCTAAAGCGTCGGATGTCGCGAACACCAACTGGGACTTGATCGTGATCGACGAAGCGCATCGGCTCCGCAACGTCTACAAACCCGGTAACGTCATCGCGAACACCTTGAAGTTGGCGACGGCGCGAGCGCCGAAGATCCTGCTCACCGCCACGCCGCTGCAAAACTCGATCCTCGAACTGTTCGGGCTAGTCGGCTTCATCGACGAACACATCTTCGGCGACCTACGCAGCTTTCGCGAACAGTTCTCGAACTTGACTCAGGAACAGGTTTTCTTAACGCTGCAAGCCCGGCTACGGCCAATCTGTCATCGCACGTTGCGACGCCAAGTTACCAGCTACATCCCATTCACCAAGCGCCTGCCGCTCGTCGAGAACTTCACGCCGGACGAAAGCGAAGACCGCCTGTACGCGCTTGTCTCCGCCTATCTGCAAAGGGAAAACTTGGTGGCTCTGCCCGCCAGCCAACGCTCGCTCATGACGTTGGTGTTGCGCAAACTGCTCGCTTCGTCTACGTTCGCGATCGCCGGAGCGCTGCGGTCCTTGTCGGAGCGTTTGAAGGCGAAGATCGCCCGCCGTGAACCGCCGCCCGTCGGCGAGTCTTTGGGCGAGGATTACGAAGCGTTGGACGAGACCGCCGAGGAGTGGGAGGACGATGAGCCGGCCGAGCCGCCGGTTTCGGACGCCGACCGGGCCGCCATCGAGCGGGAAATCGCCGACCTCGAGGAGTTCGCCCGGCTGGCGTCGTCGATTCAGCACAACGCTAAGGGCAAGGCGTTGCTGACCGCTCTTGGCGTGGCGTTCGAGAGGACGAAAGAGTTAGGCGCGGCACAGAAAGCCATCGTCTTCACCGAATCCCGGCGCACTCAGGATTATCTGTTGCGCGTGCTGGCGGACAGCCGCTTCTCCGAGGGCATCGTGCTATTCAACGGGTCGAACTCGGACGACCGTTCGCGCGAGATCTACGCGGCCTGGGTGAAGCGTCACGAAGGCACGGACAAGGTGACCGGATCGCGCACGGCGGACATGCGCTCCGCCTTGGTCGACTACTTCCGCGAGCAAGGCCAGATTATGATCGCCACGGAGGCCGCCGCCGAGGGCATTAACCTCCAGTTCTGCTCGCTCGTAGTTAACTACGACTTACCTTGGAACCCGCAACGCATCGAGCAGCGGATTGGCCGCTGCCATCGCTATGGACAAAAGCACGATGTCGTGGTCGTCAATTTCTTGAACCGCAGCAACGCCGCTGACCAGCGAGTGTTCCAGCTTCTCTCGGAAAAGTTCAGGTTGTTCGAAGGAGTGTTCGGCGCGAGCGACGAAGTGTTAGGCGCGATCGACTCCGGGATCGATTTCGAGAAGCGTATCGCGGCGATTTACCAGCAGTGCCGCCAGAACGAGCAAATCCGCGAGGCGTTCGACCAGCTTCAACTCGATCTCAGCGTCGAAATCGACGCGGCCATCACCGACACGCGACGCAAGATGCTCGAGCATTTCGACGATGAAGTGCGCGAAAAGCTGCGCGTTCGGGAGGAAGCCTCGCGCACGCATTTAAGCCGATTCGAACGGATGCTCATGCAACTCACCCGGCACGAGCTCGAAGGCCGCGCGGAGTTCACCGGCGACTCTTCGTTCCGCCTGCACGATTCTCCGCTGCCGGACCTAGCGCCCGCGGGCTTGTACGAACTTCCGCGCCGTTCCGGTGAGGCCCGGCTGTACCGCTTGGCGCATCCGTTGGCCGAATGGGCGGTGCGGTCGGCGAAAGAGCGTTCGCTTCCGGATTGCGAACTGCGCTTCCACTACTCCCGGTACTCCGGAAAGGTTTCGCCCTTGCGGCAACTGGTGGGGCATTCGGGATGGTTAACCGTCGCTAAGGTCTGCGTGGAAGCGCTCGATCAATCCGAGGACCATCTGGTCGTCGCGGCCATGACCGACTTCGGCGGAAACCTCGAAGAGGATACCGCTTCGCGGCTGTTGCAGATTCCCGCCGAGCGAGGCGAGCCGGCGAATCTCTCCGCCGAAATGCGGCAAGCTCTGGAAGCGAAGAGCCGGGCGAAACAGACCGCGATCCGCGCGTCGATTTCCGAACGCAACGCACGATTCTTTCAGGCGGAGACGGAGAAGCTGGACGGTTGGGCCGACGATCTCAAGTTCGGCCTGGAGCGCGATATCAAGGATTTGGACCGCCAGATCAAGGAGACCAAACGTGCGGCGCTCGCGGCGGTGAGCCTGGAAGACAAGCTCGCGGGGCAAAAGCGGGTGAAGGCGCTTGAAGGGCAACGGAACGAAAAGCGGCGATCGCTTTTCGAAGCGCAAGACCAAGTGGACCGCAACCGCGACGAGTTGATCGCCAAGCTGGAAGCGAAACTGGAGCAGCAAGTCGTTTCGGAGGAACTATTTACGATTCGCTGGGTGCTGGAAGAGTGACGCGGCCGGGTTACGGCGCTATAAACAGTTCTATTTCACTTGAATCGTGCAAGAAGGACGATCTACCTTGTTTTCAGGGAGTTACTATTTAACTTGGAACTAGGGTTGCGGGCAGTTAGGCTAGTCTACTCTAGGGCGGATTTTTATCCCATGGGATCGCCTGGATTGTCCCCATAATGTCAATCGCTTGGTATAACCTTTGAATCCGCGAAAGCCCTGGCTTCAAACCGCGCTCGACATTCTCCAGGATTCGCTGCGACCGCTGCCAACGGAGGCCAACGAACTCGACTGGAAGAGCGGTTTGTCACCCAAGGTGGACCGTGTGGCCGCGCACCTATCCGCGTTTGCCAATTATCCGGGTGGCGGTACTATGGTTTTCGGAATCGACAACGCCGGAGCGATTCTGGGAGTCTCCGAGGGTCAGGTCGCCGAAATCGTCGCGAAACTGGCCAACGCCGCCCGAGACGGACTGGATCCTCCCGTCGCGCTCGATCACGCCATATTCGAATGGCAGGGGGCGAATCTACTTTTCGTGCACATTCCCGAGCAGACCGTCAAGCCGGTTCACCTTCGTGGCAAGGGAATAGAATACGCTTGGATTCGCTCCGGCGGAACTACGCGCAAGGCGTCGCGTCAGGAAATCGCCGGGCTGATTCTCCATAGTCAAGCCCCGCGTTGGGAACTTCTTCGCGCCGGTGTGCGCCTTCCGATCGACGACGCGATCGACAGTCTGGATGCGCCCGCAATCGCGGCTCTTCTTGGCATACCCCTACCTCGACAGCCGGAGTTGGCCGCCTGGATGGCAAAAGAACGGCTGATCGAGATCGAGGGCGACAGCGCATACGTCACCAATCTCGGAGCTATCGCCGCCGCCAAGGACTTGCGTCGGTTCGAAACCATCGCCCGGAAAGCGCTTCGCATCGTTCGGTACTCCGGCCGGAACAAGCTCACGACGATCGACGAGCAAGTAATCCATAAGGGTTATGCGATCGGCTTCGAGGAAGCGATCCGGCTGCTGAAGTTGGTCCTTCCGCACAGCGAAGTGATTCGGGAAGCGTTCCGTCGTGAGACTTCGGTCTACCCGGAATTGGCGCTCCGTGAACTGACCGCGAACGCGCTGATCCACCAAGACTTCACCCTGACGGGAACTGGCCCGATGATCGAGATCTTCGAGGACAGGATCGAGTTTACGAATCCAGGCGCATTACCGCCCGGTAAGATACCGGACCGGCTGATCCGCACTACGCCGCAATCTCCGAACGAATTGCTGGCCGGAGCGTTCAGGCGGTACAGTCTTTGCGAAGAACGGGGGACGGGCTTTGAGAAGGTGGTCGCGCACGCCGAGTTGTATGGTCTGCCGCCGGTGGCATTCCTCCCCGCTGAGCGGGCATTTCAGGTTGTTTTATTCAGTCCGCGCGGGTTCGCGAAAATGTCGCAAGCCGAGCGCATCGAGGCGGCCTATCAGCACTCGGTGCTGAAGTACTTTTCGAGCGGTGCGATGACGAATACCAGCCTTCGGGAACGGCTGAAGATGCATGAAAACCAGCGGACACAGGTAAGTAATCTGATCGCCGACGCCGTCGCCGCCGGAAGAATTAAGAGAAAAGATCCCGATTCGGGCAACAAGTTTGCGGAGTACGTCCCTTACTGGGCCTGACACCATGACGAACCGCAAGCAACGCCTTGAACTCACCTGGATCGGCAAGGAGCGGCGCCCGCGCCTGGAGCCGCGGATTCTGCTCGAAGACGCCGAAAAGTCGTACCATGCGCCGCACCGGGTGACGGAGAACGACCTGTTCGACAACCGGCTGATCTTCGGCGACAACCTGCTGGCGTTGAAGGCGCTGGAGCAGGAGTTCGCGGGCAAAGTGAAGTGCGTGTTCATCGATCCGCCGTACAACACGGGAAGCGCGTTCGAGCACTACGACGACGGGCTGGAGCACTCGATCTGGCTGTCGATGATGCGCGATCGGCTCAGCGTCTTAAGGGGCCTACTCCGGATGGATGGCTTTATTTGTTGCCATATCGATGACTCAGAAGGTCCCTATCTGAAGATTCTTATGGACGAAGTGTTTGGCCGCTCTAACTACTTGGTGACCCTCTATGTCCAAGTTCGATACCCGGAAAAAACCCTCAAACAGGATATGGTGTTCCATAAACAGATGGAGCAAATCCACGTCTATCGCCGTGAATTTGGT
>JANRJS010000043.1:0-53317 GCA_033763835.1 Bryobacteraceae bacterium
GGAGATGGTGATGCCGGGAGACAACGTGACGATGGAGATCGAGCTGATCACTCCGGTGGCGATGGATAAGGGGTTGCGGTTCGCGATCCGCGAAGGCGGCCGCACCGTCGGCGCCGGGACCGTCACCGAGATCGTCGAGTAACGGGCGATTATTTCGTGTCCCCTTTTGCGGCATTTTGCCGCTACAAGGGGCATGAGAAGTTATCCGAAGTCGATTCTTGCGGCGGTGGCCGTTTGGGCCTCGCAATCGGTTTACCCGCAGGCGACGTTCGCCATTTCCCCTGCCGGTCCGATGACGACATCCACGTCCATGCCCGGCGGCGGATGTCTCGCCTTGCTTGCTACAAACGTTCCCGCTTCCGCCACGGTAGCCTGGACCCTCGAATCGGGGGAAGGTACTCTAACGGCGTCTTCGGGTACGACTACCGTCTATTGTCCCGGTGCGAGAGGCGAAGTACAGGTTCGCGCTACTGCGTCAAACGGCGAGAAGTCTGACGTCACGATCCACGTCACGGCTCCCTCCGGAGGTTTGTTTCAGCGCTTGATCGCGGGAATCGAAGGCTCGGGTGGCGCGGCCACTCAGCCCACGGGCCGCATATTCTTCGATATGCTCCTATCCACACCGATTTCGAACGGCGGTCATCCCGTGTTCGGTCCCAACTTGCGCTTGTGGGTAGATAGCCGCATCACCAGTGTGCCGCGGCAATTCGACGTGAAGGTAACCGATTTCTCGATCGCGAACGCGGTCAAGGATTTGAAGGTGAACGAGATCGCTCAGGTAATTGAGGTCATGGGCGGACCCCAGTACCGGTTGTGGGCGCAGGACCGCCCTTTGAAAGCATTCTTCGACAGCCGCCTCAGCCGGACCACAGTCTCGCTAATCGCAGCCTACGGTGGAACCACACCCATCGTTCCGAAAGACTTTATTTCCACTTTCAAGATGCCCGCCAAGGACACCGACGCCTACGACCGCCTGCGCCGCCAATTCGGTTCCGAGCTGGACCGCCGCCCCAATGCGACGGACGTCTCATTTGTTCCCGGCGACCGGCAGCGTTTCTGGCGGCAATACTACGCCGGCCTGCGAATCCAGTCGCATTTCTACCAGTGGAACGGCGCCCCTTCCAGCGTCCCCATGCGCACCGTCGACCTGTTGTTCGGGCAAAACGAAACGGTCACCGGCGGACGCTGGCGGGGCAGCGTCGTGCGTGTCGACTTCTTCCAGCCCATCGCGGATTTCACGTCCGGCGTCACGATTTACGTGTTCGGAACCGCGTCGTTTAAACCTTCGGTGGAGCGGGGGGCCAACGCCGAGGCGCTGGTGCTCAACCCTTTGCCCGAAAGCGAGCGAAGCTCGTTCAATTTGACGGCGCCGACGACGTTGCTGCTCAACGCCCCTCCCTCCAACCGGGATTTCTTCCGGATCGGCGTCGGTATCGACTTGAAAAGAGTCTTCGGGAACTGAAAATGCGCCGCATTGCCGCTTTCGCCGCCCTCTGCTTGTTCGCCGCCTGCGGTCCGAACAAGGCGTTCCGCGTCAAGTACCCCGTGGGCAAGCCGCCGCAGATCGATCCGATCGAGAAGACGGATAAGTACCGGCTCGCGTTCGTCGAGTTCGACGATCAGGGGGAAATGTTCGAGCGCGGGCAACTCGCCCAAGTTCTGGACATGATCTCCGAAGCGCGCCGCGACGCGGCGAAGATCGCGGCGGCAAGCGGCAAGGACGCCGACACTCTCGTCGTAACCTTCGTTCACGGATGGAAAAATAACGCTTCGGAGAAATCGAGTAACGTTGGCCGTTTCCGGGACATGCTCGCCGCCCTGTCGAACCAGTTCGACGGTCCCACGGTGGGTATCTTCATCGGCTGGCGCGGCGATTCGCTTGCGATTCCAGGAGTCAAGCAATTGACCTATTGGGGGCGGCGTAACAAGTCGGCCACCATGCCCAACGCGCACTTCACGGAAACACTGAAACAGATCATGCTGGCGACCCGCGACGATTCGCCCGGAGTGCCGATGTTCTCGTTGATGATCGGCCATTCGTTCGGTGGCGGGTTACTCAAAGCGGGCACGATTCAGACCATCGTCAACGCGGTTCTCGACACCCCGGTGGGCCGGGAGATCGTTTGGCCCGCCGATTTGCTCGTGTTCGTTAACGAAGCCTCGCCTGCCGTTTCTTCTTACCAATTGATCGAGACGCTAGGCCGTCATGTCGAAGCGCGCCCGCCATGTGGAGAGGGGCCAAGAGGGTATAACCCAGCGATCCTGTCGATCGCCTCGATGGGAGACTCGGCAACCCTTGCCTTCTTCCCTGTGGCCCAGGCGTTGTCCCGGCCCTTTCATCGCTTGCGGAAATATCCCAAAGCGAACGAGTTGGGCGTGGAGCGGCAAGCGTCGATGTACTACCGCAGTGCGCCGCATTCGCCGGCCTTTCATTCGCACTTGCTCGACGACACGGATACTCCCGCGGTGCAGGCGGCGAAGCGCGACGGCTGCGCGGTGTTCGCTACCCACGTACTCTCCGGGAAAGAGTATCTGTTCGTCCAGCGTCCCGGGTCGAAAAATGCCGGCCCATATTGGGTCACTCAAATGCCGAAAACGATCGTCGCCGATCACGGCGGCATTTTCTCGCCGGAGTTTCGCAGCGTCATGATCGACATCCTACTCGCTCAACGAACGCTGGGCGGAACGAAGTACATAAGGAGATAAAAATCGCATGGCAACTACCAAGAAGTCCGCGAAGAAGGCGCTCAAGCCGGTCGATTCGCTCTCGGCGGCCCAAGCCAAGCGCATGCTAGGCAAGATGAACACGGCCCTCAAGGAAGCCGGTTTCGCCGGGCGCGTGCAGGAACTGCATTTACTCCCACTGGGCGCTCCGCCGCCGGGGCCGATGGCTGCAGCGGTCAGTCCCTGCCCGCCCCCGAAACGGATCCGCAGGGTTTGCGTTCGTCAAAACGACGGAAGTGTCCGCTGCGAAGATCGCTGCGTGTGAGCGGTCGTTTCGTGGCGAATGCGTTTCAACTCCCTAGGTGCGCTATACTCGTTGATGGCGCGGAAGTAGGAGCGCTCCCAGGCGAAGGGGCATAGGCTAACGGTAAACCAGCGGTCTCCAAAACCGCCTTTGGGGGTTCGAATCCCTCTGCCCCTGCCAATCGCCAAACACTAGGAACTACTGATGGAAAACGAGAGACTGCCGGAGAAATCCGCCGCTTCCTGGCCCCAGCGGGTCAAGGACTACGTCACCGATCTGCAGGCCGAAATGCGGCGCGTGACGTGGCCCAGTTGGAAGCAGGTGCGGGCGACGACCACCGTCGTCGTAGTCGCCGTTTTCGCTTTTTCCGCTTATTTCCGCGCAGTCGATTTTGTAGTGGAGCGCGGCGTCGCGCGCATCTTCACGACGTTCGCCAAGTAAGAGGGATTTTCAAGTTGCCCGATTTAGAAAACGCCGAGAGTACCTCCGTAGCCTCCCTCGAAGAAGCCCCCGCTTCGACCGCGGAAACGCCGATGGATCCGGTCTCCACCGAAGATGTAGCGCCCGAGTCGGTCGAAGATGCCGGCCCAGCGAAGCACTGGTTCATCATCCACACCTATTCCGGATTCGAAAATAAGGTCGCGGAGTCGCTCAAGACCCGCTCGCAAGCGTTCGGTTTCGCCGACAAACTCGGTCAGGTACTCATTCCGACCGAGGAAGTTGTCGAGCTGAAGAACGGCAAAAAGACCACCTCGAAGCGCATGCTGTACCCGGGCTACGTGATGGTGGAGATGACGCTCGACCAGGACATGTGGCACCACATCAAAGAAACGCCGCGTGTCACCGGATTCGTGGGCGGCGGAACCAACCCAGTGCCCCTCACGGCGGACGAGGTGAATTCGATTCTCTATCGCCAGGCCACGTCGGGGGACCGCCCGCGGCCCAAGGTGACGTTCGAGAAGAACGAGAACGTGCGGATCATCGACGGTCCGTTCACCAACTTCTCGGGCAAGGTGGACGAAGTGAATCCGGAGCGCAGTACGCTGCGGGTGATGGTGACGATTTTCGGACGGTCGACGCCGGTCGAATTGGACTTTTTACAGGTGGAAAAGAGCTAGAAGCAGGTAGACGATGGCAAAGAAGATAACGGCGATGGTGAAGTTGCAGATTCCGGCGGGCAAAGCCACGCCCGCGCCGCCCGTGGGTACGGCGCTCGGCCCCCAGGGCGTCAACATTATGGAGTTCTGCAAGGCGTTCAACGCGAAGACGTCTGCGAAGGATCAGGAAGGCCTGATCATCCCGGTGGTCATTTCGATCTATAACGACCGCAGCTTTACGTTTATCACCAAGACCCCGCCGGTCGCGGTGCTGGTCAAGAAGGCGGCGAACATCGCCAAAGGCTCAGCGGAACCGAACAAGAACAAGGTCGCCAAAATCACCATGAAGCAGGTGGAGGAGATCGCCAAGATCAAGCTCCCCGACTTGAACTCCTACGATCTGGAAGGAGCGGTGAATCAGGTGAAGGGCGCTTGCGTCTCGATGGGCGTCGAAGTCGTCAACTAACTCTAAGCCTCACTTCTGTCATACAATTAGCGCGATGCAGTGGGCGATCTTGCTGCTTGCGCTCCCCGTTTCAGCCGCCACTTGGCGCGAAGAACTGGATCGGCTCCGCACTTGCGCCTCTTCGTTCCCCGAGGGATGGCGCATCCTAGATCGTTCCAATCGCCTCGCCACCGGACTCGACGGCGCATGGCTTAACGGTCGCGCACGAACTCCTGTAGCGCCCGAGTACATCCAGTCGCTAACATCCGCCGTGTCCGCCTGCGAGAAAGGGAAAGCGCTGGCGGTAAACGCGATCGCCGACGACCTCGACCTCAAAATCGAAGATTGCGTAAAGTTCGGGATGGCGCGTCTGGTCCCGGTGGAAATCGTCACGAAACGCGGCGCAAACCTCGAAGAGGGGTGGGAAGTGACCTACGAATGGGAAGCGGGGCGGAAAATGGGAGCGGCTCCCGTTCGTCTGCCCGGACTGACGCCCGGCAAAGCGAGCCTGCCTCCCGGAATCTACCTTTTCCGGGCGAAGCGCGGCGAAACGGCGACTCCCGAGGTTCGCGTCCCGGTCGCGTGGACGGATAAGGTGACGTGCGAGATTCCGATTCCGTAAAGCCTGCGCGACTCCGGGCGTTCGCCAAGTTCTTCAAGAGCTACATGAGCTTGGCAAGCGTCGTCGCCGCGTCCCTGCCGATTCCTGTGGCCGCGTTCCGGCTGATCCCCGTGTTCGACGCGCAGCAAAAGTATTTTGCCGTCTACACCTCGCTGTATTGTTTCCTGCTGCTGGCATTCTGCTTCTTTGCCCGTCATCTTCTGTCTCGCCGCATGTTTCCGATGCGGGGATTGGTTTGGCTGCCGCTCGCGCTGATCGCCGCATCGTTTGCGAGCGCCTTGAGCTACCACGCGCTGCTCGACCGTTCGATTCGCGAGGTGCAATCGGCCTACATTCAGAAAGGAATCGAGCTGACCGATTCCGCGAAAATCCTTGAGGCCACCGATCCGCTAGAAATCCCGCACGCACCGGCGTTGTTCGCGTCGTATCTCGGAATCTTTCTTCTGGCCGAACTGGCGTTTGTTTTGATGGCTTTGAAGGAATATCTCCAGGACATTTTGGGTTACAGCGAGGTTACTCTTTTAACCCTTGCTCCGGGTGAATCCGGCGTGGTATCGTCCACGCCGGAGGATGTTCTATGACGAAATTGTCCGGTAATATCGTTTTCACCCTATCCGTAGGCTTGCTGATTGCCAGTACAGCCGCTGGCGGAACCTTGGTCACGAATGCCTACTTTGACGCGTCGAGTCCTTCCTGCAATACAGTACCGCCGGACACGGGCGGCGGTGAGTACTACGCATATTGCAGCCTGGGGGAAGGTGGGAGCGCCTTCTCTTGGGGCGTGGCCAGCGGCCCCGAATTTAGCGAGAATCTGCTGTCCTACGACTTCAGCGGCGAGGGCCAAGCGGTACCCGCCGTGGGCGAATTCTTTACAGCGAGCACTCTCCTCTATCGCAACGGCACGATCGTCGGCGACACCGAAGTGAACCGAATCCGCCTGACGATCGAGGCTTTCGACAGCGATGACCTAGGCACGCCGTTCGGCACGTTCGAGGCGTGGATCGAGATCGTGAACAGCCCCAATTTGGGAATCAGTCCGGAAGCCGACGCCGACTTTATCTATTTCCCCGACTTTCCGCAGTTCGGGAGCTTTCGCGTTTTCGAGGAAAGCGAGACGAGCGTCGAGTTGATCTTTCAACGCGGATCGCTGATTTTCCAGGGTTTCGGCGCGGTTACGGATCCCGGCGTGGGCTTTGTGAGCCCATCGATCTTCCCCGTTCCGGAGCCGGCCTCCGGGTTGACGTTCGGCGGTGCTTTGGCGGCGCTGGTATGGCGTCGTTTCCGCCGTTCCGCGTATCGATAAAGAGTCCGCCCTTGCGCGGGACGTGAAGGCTCTGTTACTATCAGAGGGTTCGTTTCCGATTGGGAGGCTGCGGGTACGCCCAAGGCCGTTTGGACCAGTCCCTAGCAGTACCCTCAAGTCCGCAAAGAAGGCAAATGGCTAAGCAAGGCAAGAAGTATCTTTCTGCGTTCCAGCAGGTCGAGGCGCGTCCTTACACGCTCGAAGACGCCGTGCCGCTCGTCCAGAAGATCAAGTTCACGAAGTTCGACGAAACGGTCGAGTTGCACATGCGTTTGGGGGTCGATCCGAAGCACGCCGACCAATTGGTCCGCGGCACCGTGGTTTTGCCCAATGGGCTCGGCAAGAAGAAGCGCGTCCTGGTTGTCGCCCAGGGCGACAAGGCAAGGGAAGCCGAAGCGGCGGGCGCGGATTTCGTCGGCGGCGACGACATGATCAATAAGATCGCCTCCGAAAATTGGCTCGATTTCGACGCCGTCGTGGCCACCCCCGACATGATGCGGTCGATGGCGAAAGTGGCGCGCATCCTCGGTCCCCGCGGCTTGATGCCGAATCCTAAGACGGGTACCGTAACCACCGATCTCGCCTCGGCGGTGAAGGAAGTCAAGGCCGGTAAAGTCGAGTTCCGCGTGGACAAAACCGGCGTCGTGCACGCACCGGTCGGTAAGGTGAGTTTCGAAACGCCCAAACTGGTCGAGAACGCGAGTTCCGTGATCCAGGCGGTGTTACGCGCAAAGCCCGCGGCGGCGAAGGGAAAGTACGTCAAAAGCGCCACCATCTGCTCGACGATGGGCCCGGGCGTGTCCTTGGACGTGACCGCAATGAACGCGGCGAAGGCAACCGCCTAAGGGGGCATCCATGAAAAATCGCGATCAGAAAAAGAAGGACCTCGACCAACTGAAGAAAGACTTGGGGGCGAACCCCAACGTCTTCTTGACCGGCTTCGAGAAGATGACCGTCGAGCAGGACAACAAGCTTCGCCAGATTGTCCGCGAGGCGGGTGGTGGCTACAAGGTCGTGAAGAACAACCTGGCGGAGATCGCCTCCGAAGGCATGGCGGCGGCGGATCTGATGAAGGGCGTGAAGGGAATGACCTCGATGGCGTACACCTCGGGCGATCCGGTGGCCCTCGCGAAGGCGCTGACCAAGTACGCGAAGGACAACCCGGCGTTCACCTTCAAGGCCGGGATGGTCGAGGGGCGGGTAGTCGAGGTGGGCTCGATTCAGGCGCTGGCCAATATGCCGGCGAAGGAAGAGTTGTACGCCAAGATTCTGTTCCTGATCAACGCCAACGCGCAGCGTCTGGTGACGTCGATCAACGGCGTGGGCCGCAACGTGGCGGTGGTTTTGGGCCAGGCGGTCGAGGGCAACAAGTTTCAAGGGTAGGCGCGTCCTTTCGAGGGCCGCGCGGGAACGATTTCTAGTAGACGGACGGAGTAAGGAAAATGGCAGACATCAACGCGATTGCGGAACAGATTCAGGGCCTGACGCTGCTTGAGGCTTCGCAGCTCGTGAAGCTTCTCGAAGAGAAGTTGGGCGTCTCGGCGGCGGCGGCCAGCGTGGCGGTAGCGGCTCCGGCCGCGGGCGGCGCGGCGGCGGCGGCTCCGGCCGAAGAGAAGACCGAATTTTCGGTCGTGCTCACCGGCGCGGGCGCTAACAAGATCAATGTGATCAAGGTCGTTCGCGAAGTGACCAGCTTGGGCTTGAAGGAAGCGAAGGACTTGGTGGACGGCGCGCCGAAGCCGGTCAAGGAAGGCGTCAGCAAGGAAGAGGCGGCGGCGATCCAAAAGAAGTTTGTGGAAGCCGGCGCCACCGTCGAAGTCAAGTAGCTGTCTGTCCGGTCTTTAGAGGCATCCGTGGCGGCGGGCTCCCAGGAGTCCGCTGCCCGATTGTATTTACGGATTTGACAGAATTCGCAATCGTCTGGTAGCCTCGTATTCAGAATCTGGATTCTATTCTGGGCTATTACTGCGTCCTTTGAGCCAACTTCCTCGAATCGGGGTACGGTTTCGCGGCCGAGCCGCCCCCGGGCGAAGTGTATCCGCTACGCCCATCGATTCCACCCTGGAGACGAAGCCCGCCGATTCCCGGATGGCGCTTCGCCCGGTCCGCGTGTGTGACGCCGGATGTTCCGCAATCCGGCGAGTGAGCTAAAGAGGAACACCGAACCATGTCCACGTCGCCGAATGGCGTTATCCGCGAGCGCGTCGATTTTTCCCGGATCAAAACCTCGGTCCCGATCCCGAACTTGATCGAGGTCCAGAAGCGTTCTTACGAGCGGTTTCTGCAGATGGATTTGTTGCCCGACGAGCGCGACGAATCCGGGTTGCAGGGCGTTTTCAAGAGCGTTTTCCCCATCACGGATTTTCGAGGCCTCTCGGAGTTGGCTTTTGTCGACTACGCGATCGGGAACTGGGAATGTAAGTGCGGTTCTCTCAAGGGCTTGAACCATTTGCGGACCGTCTGCCGTCATTGCGGTAAGACCATCCAGACCGACCCGTTCCACGTCGGCGACGTATTGTGCCCGCAATGCGGCACCTTCAATAAGAACGTCGTTACGTTTTGCAACCGTTGCGGCGATCCCGTGGGTCTGCAACACAAGTACGATGTCGCCGAGTGCGAAGCGCGGGGCATGACCTACGCGGCTCCGCTCAAGGTGACCATCCGGTTGACGGTTTACGATAAGGACCCGGACAATCCGGACCCGAAGACGAACAAGAGCGTCCGCGACATTAAGGAGCAGGAGGTCTTTTTCGGCGAGATCCCGCTGATGACGGACAACGGGACGTTCATCATCAACGGCACGGAGCGCGTGATCGTCAGCCAGCTGCACCGTTCGCCGGGGGTGTTCTTCGAAAAGCAAGCGGCGCAAGGTTATTATCTCGGGAAAATCATTCCCTACCGGGGAAGCTGGGTCGAATTCGAATACGACAACAAGAATCTCCTGTACGTCCGTATCGACCGGAAACGTAAATTTTACGGCACGGTTTTCCTTCGCGCGCTCGGATTAAAGACCGACGAGCAGATTCTGAAGGCGTTCTATCGCGATTCGTTGACCACGCTGACGCTCGCCGGCGGCAAAATCCAGGCTGGCGTCTCGAAGTGGCTGCTGGGCGCGAAATTGAGCTACGCAATCTCGAAGGGCGGCAACGCCGTCGTGCCGCAGGGCCGGAAGATTACCGAACGCCTGTATAAGGAACTCGGCCAGAACAAAATCGAGAAGGTCGAAGTGGCGGTGAACGATCTCGAAGGCGCGTTTGTCGCCGCCGACGTCATCGACATGGAGACGGGCGAAATTCTGCTCGAAGCCAATCAGGAGTTTCTGCCCACGCATGTCGAGAAGTTGAATGCGGCGGGCATCGAGCGGGTGGAGATTTTCTTCCCCGAACGCGACGACGTGGGCAACGTCGTCTCGATGACGCTCAAAAAAGACCCGGTGAAGAGCCAGGAAGACGCCTTGCTCGAAATTTACCGGAAGTTGCGCCCCGGCGACCCGCCCACCCGCGACACGGCGCGGACGCTGTTCGACGGCATGTTCTTCGACGCCCGCAAGTACGACTTCTCGCGCGTCGGGCGCATGAAGTTCAATATCAAGATTCACGATAAGGCGGATGCGACTTCCCTCGACAAACGAACGCTCGACGAGGGCGATTTCGTGGACACGATCCGTTACCTGATGCGCCTGCGCAAGGGGTTCGGCGCGGTGGACGACATCGATCACCTGGGCAACCGCCGCGTGCGCGCGGTGGGCGAGCTGCTCGAAAATCAGTTCCGCATCGGCTTGGTGCGCATGGAGCGCGCGATCAAGGAAAAGATGTCGGTGTACCAGGAAATGTCGACGGCGATGCCGCACGACCTGGTGAACGCGAAGCCGGTGATGGCCGCGATCCGCGAGTTTTTCGGTTCGTCGCAACTATCGCAGTTCATGGATCAGACGAATCCGCTGTCGGAGATTACGCATAAGCGGCGTCTCTCGGCTCTCGGCCCGGGCGGACTCTCGCGCGAGCGCGCGGGTTTCGAAGTCCGCGACGTGCACCCGACACACTATGGCCGCATCTGCCCGATCGAGACCCCGGAAGGTCCGAACATCGGTCTGATCTCGTCGCTCTCGTGCTTTGCCCGGATCAACGAGTACGGCTTTATCGAGAGCCCGTACCGCAAGGTGATCGAGGGTACGCTCGCCGATCAAGTGAAGATCCTGAACCCCGGCGACACGGCCTTTAAGGTCGGCGACGTCGTCGAGCGGCGGGACCTGGAAAAGGCGAATGAAAAGCTCGCCAACGGCAAGCAGGCCGCCGAATACGAGGCGCACTGCGATTACCTGTCGGCCTGGGAAGAGGACAAGTACCTCATCGCGCAGGCGAACGTCAAAATCGACGAAAGCGGGCATATCGTCAGCGAACTGGTGAACGCCCGAAAGACCGGTAACTTCGTGCTAGTCCACAAGGGCGAAGTGGAGTACATGGACGTTTCGCCGAAGCAGTTGGTCTCGGTCGCCGCGTCGCTAATTCCGTTTCTCGAAAACGACGACGCGAATCGCGCGCTGATGGGATCGAACATGCAGCGGCAGGCGGTTCCGCTGTTGCGCGCCGACTCGCCCTATGTCGGCACCGGGATGGAGCGCGTGACGGCCCGGGATTCGGGCGCGGTGGTGCTTTGCAAGCGCTCCGGCGTGGTGGATTCGGTGGACTCCGAACGCATCATCGTTCGCGTGGACGGCACGGACGCGCACGAAGGCCAGATGTCGCGCGAAGTGGGCGCCGACATTTACCCGCTCACTAAGTTCAAGCGGTCGAATCAGAACACTTGCATTAACCAGAAGCCGATCGTGTCCCTCGGGCAGCGCGTCCGCAAGGGCGACGTGCTGGCCGACGGCCCCTGCACCGATCTGGGCGAACTCGCTCTCGGCCGCAACGTGCTGGTGGCGTTTATGCCGTGGCGCGGTTACAACTTCGAGGACGCGATCGTAGTTTCCGAGAAGCTGGTCAAGGAAGACTATTACACCTCGATCCATATCGAGGAATTCGAGATCGAGGCGCGCGACACGAAGCTCGGTCCCGAGGAAATCACCCGCGACATTCCGAACATCGCCGAGAGCTTCCTCAGGAATCTCGACGAATCGGGCATCATCCGCATCGGCGCGACGGTGAAGCCGGGCGACATTCTGGTCGGTAAGGTGACGCCGAAAGGCGAAACGCAGCTCACTCCCGAAGAGAAGCTGCTGCGCGCGATCTTCGGCGAGAAAGCGGGCGACGTGAAGGACGCGTCGCTCTACTGCCCGCCGGGCATCGAGGGCACGGTGGTCAACGCGAGCGTGTTCTCGCGCAAGGGAGCCGATCTCGACGAGCGGTCCAAACAGATTCTCGACGAACAGGTGGCGAAGCTCAACCGCAACCTCGAAGACGAGAAGCGCATTCTGAACGACGAACGCGCCAAGCGCCTCTCGAACCTGCTTGAAGGCAAGCTGCTGCTGGCCGATTTGCACGACGAGAAGACGAACAAGAAGCTGCTCTCGAAGGACCAGAAGATCACGCGCGACGCTCTCGAAAAGATGCGGGGCAAGGACTTGAAGCGCATGCGCCTCAAGGAAAAAGACCCGCGCCTGAACGAGCAGATCGACGAGATCGAGGAGATGACCTCGCGGCAGATTTCGGTGCTCGAAAAGATCACCGAGGAGAAGGTCGCCAAGCTGAAGAAGGGCGACGAGCTGCCGCCGGGCGTGATCAAGCTGGTGAAGGTCTACATCGCCATGAAGCGTAAGCTTTCGGTGGGCGACAAAATGGCCGGTCGGCACGGCAACAAGGGCGTGATCGCGCGCATCGTTCCCGAAGAGGACATGCCGCATCTGCCCGACGGCACGCCGGTCGAGATTGTCCTCAACCCGCTCGGCGTTCCCAGCCGTATGAACGTCGGCCAGATTCTCGAAACCCACTTGGGTTGGGCGGGCGCGAAGCTGGGCGTGAAGTATGCCACCCCGGTTTTCGACGGCGCCACCGAATCGAACATTAAGGGCGAGTTGACCAAGGCCGGCCTGCCCACGTCGGGCAAGGTCGAGTTGATGGACGGCATGACGGGCATGCCGTTCGAGCAGCCGGTGACGGTGGGCATCATTTACATGTTGAAGCTGTCGCACCTGGTGGACGACAAGATTCACGCGCGCTCGATCGGCCCGTATTCGCTGATTACGCAGCAGCCGCTGGGCGGTAAGGCGCAATTCGGCGGACAGCGCTTCGGCGAAATGGAAGTTTGGGCGCTCGAAGCCTACGGCGCGGCTTACGTGCTGCAGGAATTGCTGACGGCGAAATCCGACGACGTGTACGGCCGCGCGAAGATTTACGAGGCTATCGTCAAGGGCGAGGCCGCGGCGGAGCCCGGCGTGCCCGAATCGTTTAACGTTCTAATCCGGGAGTTGCAGTCCCTTTGCCTCGACGTCGAACTGATGAAGTCGGCGGTCGAGGTGCCGGAGACGGCGCTGGCGGCCGACTAAACCATGACCGAGACGCAACTGTACATGGCGATCGGTTTTCCCACTATGGCGATTTTGGTCGGCATTTTGGTGAACGTCAGCACTATGGCAGTATTAGCCGGGCGAGTCACTTCGTTGGAAAACCGGCTTACCAATCTGGATTCCCGCATGGAGACGCGGCTTAGCCAGCATGAGCAGAGATTCGAAAAGCAACTGGAGCGGATGGATGGCTGGAGCGCCGCACTGGAAGCGAAGTTCGATTTGCTAGTTGGAAAAGTCATCGACATGGACAACCGTCTGGGCCGCGTCGAAGAGCGGCTCAAGACGCATTAACGAGAGAAAGAGGAGAGAGAAAACATGTTCCGTTCATCCCCCTACGACCGCGCGAATCTGATCGCCGATTTCGACTCCATCCGCATTTCTCTCGCCAGCCCGGAAAAGATTCGTTCCTGGTCGCACGGCGAGGTCACCAAGCCGGAAACCATTAACTACCGTACCTTCAAGCCCGAACGCGACGGCCTGTTCTGCGCCCGCATCTTCGGTCCCATCGCCGATTGGGAATGCCTCTGCGGCAAGTACAAGCGCATGAAGCACCGCGGCGTGATCTGCGATAAGTGCGGCGTCGAGGTCACGCTCTCGCGCGTGCGCCGCGAGCGTCTCGGACATATCGAACTCGCCAGCCCCTGCTCCCACGTGTGGTTCTTCAAAGGACTGCCGTCGCGGATCGGCTACCTCCTCGATATCACTCTGCGCGAACTCGAGCGCGTGCTGTACTTCGAGGCGTTCGTCGTCGTCGAGGCGGGCGAAATGGCGGGCTTCGACAAAGGCGACGTCATTAACGACGAAGAGAAGCGCAAAGCCGAAAACGATTACCGCGAAGCGAACCCCGGCAAGTCCCCCAACTGGGTGGTAATGATGGGCGCCGAAGGGATCAAGGAACTGCTGAAGCGGGTGGACTGCGAAGCGCTCGCCGCCGAAATCCGCGAAAAGATGAAGACCGAGGCGTCGCAGCAGAAAAAGCTGAAGTACGCCAAGCGGCTCAAGGTCACCGAAAGCTTCCGCAAATCGGGCAACAAGCCGGAATGGATGATTCTCGACGTGATCCCGGTGATTCCGCCGGAACTGCGTCCGCTGGTGCCGCTCGACGGCGGCCGGTTCGCCACCTCCGATCTCAACGACCTCTACCGCCGTGTCATCAACCGCAACAACCGGTTGAAGAAGCTGATGGAACTGCACGCGCCGGACGTCATCGTGCGCAACGAAAAGCGCATGCTGCAGGAAGCCGTCGACGCGCTGTTCGATAACGGACGCCGGGGCCGGGTGCTGCGCGGCGCCAACAACCGTCCGCTCAAGTCGCTGTCCGACACGCTCAAGGGCAAGCAGGGCCGGTTCCGCCAGAACCTGCTCGGTAAGCGCGTCGATTACTCGGGCCGTTCGGTGATCGTCGTCGGTCCGGAACTGAAGCTGCACCAATGCGGGTTGCCGAAGAAGATGGCGCTCGAGTTGTTCAAGCCGTTCATCTACCACCGGCTGGAGCAGCGGGGCCATTGCACGACGATCAAACAGGCGAAGGAACTGGTCGAGCAGCAGGATCCGGTGGTTTGGGACATCCTCGAAGAGGTCATTAAGGATCATCCCATTCTGCTGAATCGCGCTCCTACGCTGCACCGGCTGGGCATCCAGGCCTTCGAACCCGTACTCGTCGAAGGCAAGGCGATCAAGCTCCACCCGCTCACTTGCACCGCCTTTAACGCCGACTTCGACGGCGACCAGATGGCCGTTCACGTGCCTCTGTCGCCCGAAGCGCAGATCGAGGCGGGCACGCTGATGCTTTCGGCGAATAACATTCTGTCGCCTGCGCACGGCTCGCCCATCGCGGTGCCGACGCAGGACATGGTGCTCGGCCTGTATTACCTCACCAAATCGCGCCCCGGCACCAAGGGCGAAGGCCGCACGTTCGCCTCGATCGACGACGTCCTGATCGCGCTCGAAATGGGCGAGGTCGAAACGCTGACTCCGATCAAGCTCCGCTATACCGGCAAGGTGATCGATCTCACCAAGGCGTTCGATAGCCAGAACCTGCTGCACACCGAACCGATCGAATTCGAGAAGCAGTATATGGACACGACGGTCGGCCGCGTGATTCTGAACGACGTGCTGCCGGACGAGATGCCGTTCATCAACGGCATGCTCAAGAAGAAGGGCATGTCGCAACTGGTTCAGTATTGCTATCTGAAGTTCGGGCTGCGCGTCACCGTCGAGATGCTCGACGAGATCAAGGCCCTCGGCTTCCAGTACGCCACGCGCGCCGGCATCTCGATCGGCATCGACGACATGGTCGTGCCGGAATCGAAAGAGCGCCTCGTCCGCGAGGCCGAGAACAAGGTCATCGAAGTCCAGCAGCAGTACACCGACGGCGCGATCACCACCGGCGAACGCTACAACAAGATCATCGAAATTTGGCAAAAGGTCACCGACGAAGTGTCGGGCGCGATGTTCAAAGTGATGGAAGAGGACGATAAGACGGGCCGCCGTCTTAATCCGATCTACATCATGGCGGACTCCGGCGCTCGCGGTTCGAAACAGCAAATCCGCCAATTGTCCGGGATGCGCGGCTTGATGGCGAAGCCGAACGGCGAAATCATCGAGACTCCGATTACGGCCAACTTCCGCGAGGGCCTGAACGTTCTGCAGTACTTCATCTCGACGCACGGCGCCCGTAAAGGCCTGGCCGACACGGCGCTTAAGACCGCCGACTCGGGCTACCTCACGCGCCGCCTTTGCGACGTGGCGCAGGACGTCATCATCGGCGAGATGGACTGCGGCACCGCCGACGGCATCTACGTCGAGAACATCGTCGAAGCGGGCGAAATTATCGAAGCCCTCCGCGAGCGCGTGGTCGGCCGCGTCGCGCTCGAGGATGTTCGCGACTTCGAGGGCGCGATCATCGTCGGCGTCAACCAGTTGATCGACGAAGACAAAGCCGCCGCCATCCAAGCCGCCGGTATCGAGCGGGTCAAGATCCGCTCCGTGTTGACGTGCGAATCGCGGCGCGGCGTTTGCCAGCTTTGTTACGGGCGCAACCTGGCCACGGGCCGGCTGGTGGAGCGCGGCGAGGCGGTGGGCATCATCTCGGCGCAGTCCATCGGCGAGCCGGGCACGCAGCTCACCATGCGTACCTTCCACGTCGGCGGTACGGCGACGGGCCAATCGGAACAGTCGCGGCAGGACGCGAAGTCCGACGGCTTCGCCCGCTACGACGAAGTCCGCACGGTTAAGAACGCTAAAGGCGAGTTGATCGCTATGAACCGTAACGGCTTCCTCGCGATCGTCGATTCGAAGGGCCGCGAGAAGGAGCGTTACCAGGTCGTCTACGGCGCGAAGATCCTCGTGGAGGACGGCGCTCCCGTACGCACCAACGACGTGCTGCTCGAATGGGATCCCTACACCTTCTCGATCCTCACCGAGGTTTCGGGCAAGGTGCACTTTAAGGACCTGCTCGACACAGTCACGATGACGGAACAGGTGGACGAAATCACGAACATGTCGCAGTGGGTCGTGATCGATTCGCCCGACGAGAAGAAAGTGCCGACCATCGTCATCCGCGCCGACGGCGCGAGCAAGGCCGACGAACGGCGCTACCTGATGCCCACGCACGCGCACTTAATGGTGGAGGACGGCCAGGAAGTGCATGCGGCGGACGTGATCGCGAAGATTCCGCGCGCGACCACGAAGACCAAGGACATCACCGGCGGCCTGCCGCGCGTGGTCGAGTTGTTCGAGGCCCGCAAGCCGCGCGAAACCGCGGTGATGGCCGAAATCAACGGTACGGTCTCGATCGGCGAAATCGCGAAGAACACCCGCAAGCTCACCATTACCAGCGAAGACGGGACGGTGAAGGAATACGCGCTGCCTCGCGGCCAGCACATCAACGTGCAGGACGGCGAGCGCGTGAAGGCGGGCGACCGGTTGAACGACGGTCCGCTGAACCCGCACGACATTCTGAAGGTTCTAGGCGAGAAGGAATTGCAGAAGTATCTCGTTAACGAAATTCAGGAAGTCTACCGGCTGCAGGGCGTCAACATCAACGACAAACACCTCGAAGTCATCTCGCGCCAGATGATGCGCTGGGTACGAATCACCGACATCGGCGACACGGAGTTTCTGCCGGAAGAGGTGGTGGACCGCTTCAAGTTCTCCGACGAGAACGAACGGGTGATGGCGGCGGGCGGGCGGCCGGCGCAAGGCGAACCGGTGCTGCTCGGCATCACCAAGGCTTCGCTTTCGACCGACAGCTTTATCTCGGCAGCTTCGTTCCAGGAGACCACTCGCGTGCTGACCGAAGCCGCGATCAACGGCCGCGTCGACTATCTGCGCGGTTTGAAGGAAAACGTCATCATGGGCCGCCTGATCCCGGCGGGTACCGGCATGGACTACTACCGCGGCGTAAAGATCGCGGGCGAGGACATTGTCGAGGACGAGGTAACGCCCGAAGTCGATCCGCTGCTCGACTCGATGACGGGCTACGACGAGGACGCCCGGGCGATTTACGCGGGCGGTCTCGGCGAGGACCTGGGTCCGGAAGAGGTCACCCCCGAGTAGGCCGGGAGACTCTATGCAGTTCCCCAAGGCCGTCGCGCTTGCGGCGGCCTTTCTCTTTTCCGAGGTCGTCCCCGAGAAAGGCGACGTCTTCTCCGAGCGATACCAATCGGACCTGCGTGAACGCTTGCGCCGCGAGAAAGCTTCGCTCAATCTCGATGCGGTCTCGCGAGCGTGGGTGGACCATATCCGGACTCTCGCCGCCGAGACGGACTCGAAGCAAGCCTACGTACAATTCCTCAAAGACCGCTACGACTATGTGATCGCGCGATTTAACGAAGCCTACGGTCTCGATGCGCAGTCGTTCACCGATTTGACTTCGCTCGATTTCCGCGCGCTCGACCGGACCCGGCCTGCGGTGGCGGAAGACGACGCGGAGTTTGTGCGGTCGATCCGCGACGTACTTTCGCGGGTGGCGCGGGAAGCTCCACGAAACTGAGGGCCGTCGAATTCAAAACTCCAAGCGCAAGATCAACTGCACTTGCCGTGCCGTCTCCGCCAAGGGCAGCAGCGCCGGGAAGCCGGTATCGCGGCCGCGCCGCCTGTAGCGCGCCACGCCGAAGTCGGGCGAAAACAACGAAGACTCGGGCTGGCCGAGATTCGCGTGATTCAGCACGTTGTACGCATCCGCGCGAAGCGTCGCGCGCAGGCGCTCACCGAATCGGAACACCCGGGCCACCGACAAATCCACGTTGAACAATCCCGGACCGGTGAATGCATTCCGCCCCGTATTGCCGAAAGCGTCCGCGCCTGGATACCGGAACGCCGCCGGGTCCAGCAGCCGCACGCCGCCCGCCACCGGCTGCGACACCGCCGCCGGACCCACCACATCCGCCCGCCGGTCGAACGCCTGCACCGTATACGGAAAGCCCGACCGGAACGCCGCGATTTGCGACAACCGGAATCCGCGCCACTCCCAACTCGAAATCGCCACGAAGTTTTGCCGCTGGTCGAAATCCGCGCTGCCGAAATCGCCGCTCGAATCGCCCACGCGATTGAACCGCGCGCGATTGGCCGTCAGTTGCGCGCCGCCCGCCCGAGAAAAGTTCAAATCGAAGAAATCGCCGGCGAGCGGCTCGCTCTGATTGTCGATCGCGTGGGACCAGGTGTACGCTCCCTGCACGAAACCGCGCGCGCGCCGCCAGCGCACCACGCCATGCAGCGCGAGATAACTCGACGAACCCTGATTCGACCGCCAGCTAATCTCGGGCAACATGGGATCGTCGCGGCGTCCGCGGTTTAGGACGTCCGTCGTGATCAGCGCACGTCCGAGCGATCCGGTCGTGTTCGCCTCGACCGTCAGCGAACGATGCGGCCTCGTTTCGACGCCCGCGAACCACGTCTGTACATACGCGTTGCGAAGCGCTGGATCGATCCGCGTGAGCGAGGGAAAGTCGTCGGCGAAGCGTTGCCCTTCGAATTGCCGCAACTGATCGCCCAACGGCGCAAGGTAGTTGTAGCCGAATCGACCCTCCACCGCCAGACTCGCCAGCGTCCAGGAGTTGTTGCGCGTGTTCTGCCAGAGGTTGTCGAACGGCCGGTCGGCGAAGATTCCGTACGCGCCGCGCAGCAGCCAACCCGGGCGCGGCGACCAGCTTAAGCCGATCCTCGGCTGCCAGCCGTTGCGCGCACCGCCGTAAATCTCATGCCCGGCCAGAGACGGAGATCCGAACGAGTCATATCGCAGGCCGTAGTTCATCACCAGCCGCGGAGCGATCCGCCACGTGTCTTGCCAAAACAGAAACCACTGCGATTGTTCCCATTCGCGCGCGTAGTCCGGTTGACGGAGGCGCGGTAACTGCGGCCGGTCCACCGCCGCCCGCAGCGCGTCCGGTTTGTCGAGGGTGAAGTTCTGGATGTTCTCGAAGGAGAATTGTCCGTCGCGTCCGCCCGTCAGTTCGCCGCCGGGATTGCGCCAAAAGAAACCGCCGCCCCACTTCGAAATGTGCGCGCCGCGCACGCGCATGAGGCTATCCGAAACTTGCAACGAATATCCGGCGTTCGAGAATCCGTAGAACGCCGGGCTCCCCGGCAGCACCGTCGCGAAGCTGCCCTCGAACAACGATGGCACTTCGGGATTCGCTCTCGACCAGCCGATCGAATCGTAACTCAACCCAAACCGGAACTCGTTCGCGAGCCCCGGCTGCACCATCGATTCCACCGCGAGCGCGCCGCTATCGACGGGTTGCGATAGTCCCGAAACGAAATCGGGATACGGCGTCCAGATGAACTCCGGATTGTCGATCCGCACGGCCGAGTAGCGCGCCGTCGTCCGGTGTTTCCCAAACACACCGTCCACCCGCGCCAGTGCTAGCGTCCGGTCGAGCGACGCAGGGGGGCGCAGTTCCACCGGCGCGACAAGTAACGGCGATTCCGGCCGCACCACCGCCGGATACTGGTCAAGCAGAGTCCGCGCCACCGATCCCGGAGCGACATTCAGCCACAAACCCGTAGCCGGGAGATTCGCCGTGTATTCTTCGCCATACCCGCGGGTGCGCAGGCGCTCCACGGCGAACGACGCAAACAGCCGATCCCGGATCAGCCGTCCACCCGCCTGTCCGCCAAACTGAAGCTCCTTCAGCGGACTGCGTTCCCGGCCCGCCGCGTTGCGCTGGAACGAGTTCGCATTCAGCGCCTCGTTTTTCAGATTGAAGTACCCCAGTCCGTGCCACTCGTTGCCACCCGCGCGAGTGACGGCGTTCGCCACGTAACCCGCCGTCCGGCCGTACTCCGCCGTGAAGTTGTTGGTCGAGACGCGGTATTCGCTCACCGCTTCCGGCGCGGCGGCGGCCAGCGGTCCAGTAATGAGCGTGTTGTTGTTCTCGACCCCGTCGAGCAGGAAATTCGACGCCGAAGTCCGCTGCCCGTTGATCGACAGTCCCAAGCCGCGGACCGCGCCCGCTTCCGCCGTGACCCCGGGAAGCGTGATCAACATCGTGTACGTATCGCGGCCGGCGAACGGCAACTCGCGCAGTTCCAGCGGGTCGATCGCTTGGGAGAGGGTCGATTCCAGCGCGCCTTTCCGTCCGCGGTTGGACACGAACTCGCCGGCGCGGCTCGAATCCAGGTCCGGTCCGAAAAAAGTGACCACCAGATCGGATTCCGGCAATAAGACGCTGCGGAACAGACCGGACTCCCAAACGTCGGCTAGCGGACGCAACCGGAAGTCGATTTCGAGCCTCGCGGCCACCGCCACTTCCAATTCCCGGACTTCCTGAGCCTGATAACCTTCCTTCGACGCCCGTAACCGATAGATTCCAGGAGGTAGTAAGACCGCCGAATAGTACCCTCCCGAGGAAGAAATGACGTATCCGGTCAAGTTACTTGCGCGGTTCTGGTAGAGAATGCTCACGCCGCCCAGAGGTGCGCCCGAACGCCCGTCCAAAATTCGTCCCGCAATCAACCCTTGCGTCGTTTGGGCGAACAGCGCACCGCTGCCGCAAAGGGCGGATAATGGAACGAGAGTTTTCGCGAAAATGCGCAGCCTTTTCCTATTATGGGCCGCCGCGGCCACCGCGCTTGCGGAATCGCCGGTCGCTTTGGTCCTGGAAGGGCGGGGCGCTTCGCTTCTTCGGGCCGGGTCCTCGCTGCCGGTGAAAGCTAAGGCCGGCGATTTGATCTATTCGGGCGACAAACTTTCGCCCGAGGCCCGAACGGTGAAGTGCGGGGTTTGTCCTCCCATCGAGCCCAATGCCACTGCCGCTCCGTTCGCGGGTGCCGCGCTCACCCGGTCGTTGGCGGGACACGACGAAACGCCGTTTCTCTCCGAACTCGCACATCTGGCTCCCGGCCGGCGCGCGGAGGTGGACCGGGCGCTCGAAGAATTGAAGGGCGATCCGCTTTACGTGTCAATCGCGCGCGCCGAGACACTGGCCCGGTTCGGGCTTGAAGCCGATGCCGCGCAGGCCTACCGGCAAATCCGCGCGGACGCTCCGGAATTGGCGGCCCAACGGATTTTCGTTCTTGAAGAAGAGGCCGCCCGGCGGCGATTGCCCAAGCGCGATCCCACCGAAGGCGGCAAAACCTACGCATTGCTGATCGGCGTTTCGAACTACCAGCACGCCCAAATCCGGCCCTTGCGCTACGCCCACGAGGACGCACTATTGATGGAGAAGTTCTTGCGCAGCCCCCGCGGGGGAGGATTGGCCGAGGACGACGTTACAGTACTGGTAAACGAGCGGGCGACTACCGCCGCGATCAAGACCGCTTTTGAGACCCTGCTGAAGCGTGCGACGGATCGGGATACAGTCGTACTGCTGATCGCCGCCCACGGTACCGTGGTCGAATCGTCGAACGCACGGTTGCGTGGCGCCTATATCGTTACCTACGACAGCGATCCCGAGGATCTGGCGGCAACCGCCCTGCCGATGCCCTTGATCCAACGCTTTATCCGGGAGGACTTAGGAAAAACCGCGCGCGTCGTCGCGTTTGTAGACGCTTGCCGCAGCGGAACCATCGGTACCCTCCCCGACAAGGCGAAGCTCAAGATTAACGCGCAGCTCGATTCGCTCACACAGACCGACGTGCAGCTCTTCCTGCTCACCGCCTCCCGCCCCGGCGAGGTGTCCTTCGAAGGCCGTCAATATGGCGGCGGGCACGGGGCCTTTAGTTTCTTCCTGTTGGAAGCGATGAACGGCGCGGCCGATTTCGACCAGGACTCGAAAGTCACCTTAAGCGAGATGACCACCTATGTCCAACAAAAGGTGGCGGAAGCGACCGTCGATAAACAGCATCCCCGTGAGGGTGGAACGCTTGATGCGGGCGTCCGCATCTCCGACACCTCGAAGCGGGGAATCGAACTTGGCGCATACAATCCGAGCGCCGCGAACGAACCGGCGCAGGCGCGGAGTTTCAACGAAAAGTCGCGCGATTTGGCTGTTCGGGTGCTTAATATCCGGCAAGCCGTGGATTTCGATGAAGCCATCGCCAGCGGGCGGCTGCTGCCCGATCAACCAGGCAACGCCTTTACGGCGTTCCGCCAATTGAAGCTCGCGCGCAAGCTCTCGCGTGAGCAGATCGTGCAGCAGGAGAATCGTCTCCGCAACGCTTTAGAGGAACGAAATCAGCAAGTTCTGCTCGATTATCTCAAGGGCGACCAGAAGCCTGCCACTCGCGCTCAGTTCGCCGAGGCGGCGCGAGCGATCAACGCCGCGATCCAGATCAACGGCGAAACCCCATTTCTATTGAGCCGGTTGGCATTCGCCGAAGGCCGCCTGGCGATTCTCGACAAACGGTATAGTGACGCCCGTGAGTCGCTCGAAAGCGCGTTGCGACTCGATCCCGAAGCGGCTTTTATTTACAACGCGTTGGGAACGGCATACCTGGAGCAAGCCGAATACGATCTGGCGGCGAAGTCGTTCCGCGAGGCGATCGGACGGGCGCCCATGTGGGCGTACCCGCGGCACAACTTAGCGCTAACCCAGTCGCAGGCAGGCGATACGGCTGGCGCAATCGCAACGTACGAAGAGGCGGTGAAGCTCGCTCCCCAACATGCCTATCTTGTCTATAATCAAGGAATTTTATATGCAAAGTTGAACCAGTTTCGACATGCGGAGGAGCGGCTGCTGCGGGCGGCGGAATTGTCTCCGGATTTAGCCGAGCCGCTGACGGCGCTGGCCGCCGTGCGCGTCTCCGAGGGCAAACTTGCCGAAGCCGAGACCCTGCTTCGGCAAGCGATCGCCAAAGATCCTAGCTATCTGGCGGCGCGCCATAATCTGGCCGCCGTCGTCGCGCGAAATCCGGTTCGCCGGGCGGAGGCGATCGCCCTGTGGAGGGAAAACCTCGCCGCCGGTCCAGACTATCTCCGGTCTCGCGTCAGTCTGGCCGAAACTCTTGCCGCCTCGGGAGACACGGCGGGAGCGATCGAGCAGTACAGTGAAATTCTTGAACGGTCGCCCGAGTTTGTGGCGGCTCGGGCCGAACGTGCTAGATTACGAGGGCGCTCTGGGGACCGTGAGGGCGCGATGGCCGATCTGCGGGCGCTTCCCGCCGGTCCTTATTTTTCGGAAATCTACGCGGATGTCGAGCGCGATACCGGCCGCATCCCCCAAGCTCTGGAGCTATACGCGCGGGCTTTTCAAGAGTCGCCGGACGAGGAAGTCCGAAGTCGGCTGCGCGCCAAGATGAAGACGGCGCGAGCCAAGCTAAAATAAGGGCTGGGCGAACGGGAGAGGCATGGCGCGGGCGGCAAAAACCACCGGATCTTGGCTGCTGGCACTGGGGTTGTGCCTGGGGCAGTCCGATCCTACTCCGGCGCTTGAAGTTACGGTCAACGCGCTTCCGTCCGCCATTCAAAACGTTCCCTACAGCGCCGCGATTTCGGCCTCCGGCGGCTTGGCTCCTTACACGTTTTCGCTAACCGGGGGCTCGCTCCCTAACGGGTTGACGCTCAACGCATCCACGGGCGCAATTACCGGCACACCCACGGGGGCCTCCTCGTCGTTTACTGTAACCATCCGGGACTCCTCCAATCCGGCCAACACGGTGAACCGCGGCTTCACGATCACGGTTCAGACGTTGCTGCGTCTGGCCGCCGCAGCGCTGCCGGAAGCCACGGTGGGCGTGACCTATAGTGCCACCGTGCGCGCCTCTGGGGGCAGCGCTCCGTATGCATTTGCGTTACTAAGTGGGGCGTCTGGATTTCAGCTGGCTTCCAATGGGGTCCTCACCGGTAGCCCTTCGGTGGCCCAGCGGGTTTCGCTCACCGTTCGGGTAACGGATAGCGGAACGCCGGTACAAACGGTCGTTTCCGATGTTCCCGTTACCGTAAACGCCGCACCCGTGATCCGGCCCGTCGCGGTGAGCGATGGCGTGGTGGGCCGCCCATATTCGCAGGTGTTTGTGGTTGAGGGTGGAACCAACTCGTCGCCTCCCACGGCCGCGGCGGGTAGTGCATTTCCTCCGGGCTTGTCCTTCAACAATAGCCGCTTGAGCGGAACGCCCACCCAGGCCGGAACGTTCGGCTTTACTTTGCGATCCACCGACGCCAACGGGGCCGTGGCCAGCCGGAGCTACTCCCTTCGGATCGGGCCGGGCATGCAGATCACTACCGCGTCGCCATTACCCGAAGGCGTGGTTGGAACCGCCTATGCCGTCCGTTTCGACGTCACGGGGGCCGCTGCTCCTGTGCGCTGGTCCTTATCGGGTTCCTTGCCGCCCGGCGTCGGGTTTTCGGCGGCGCAGAATTACATTGGGGGAACGCCCACCGCCGAAGGGACCTTCGACTTCACGGTAACGGCTACCGATTCCGCGGCTCCCACCCCGAATACGGCCACCAAAGCGTTTACGGTCCGGATTAATGGAATCCTCTCGATCGTGACCCCATCGCCCTTGCCGCTGGCGACCGTTGGCCAGGCATACCGAACCTCGTTTTCCGCTTCCGGCGGCGTGCGGCCGTACACTTGGTCGTTGGCCCAGGGAAGTTTGCCCCCGGGAATGGGAATATCGAGCGCGGGCGAGATTTCGGGGACCCCCAACACCGCGGGAACCTTCGGATTCGCGGTGCAGGCCGCGGACGCTTCGGGACGGTCCACACGAAGGGTGTACGCGGTCATCGTACAACGTCCGGCGTCCGATCCGGTTGTAACGGAACTGATTGGCGACTTTTTT
The DNA here is from genome assembly GCA_033763835.1 of Bryobacteraceae bacterium. GTDB lineage: Bacteria > Acidobacteriota > Terriglobia > Bryobacterales > Bryobacteraceae > JAPKYZ01. Next base: position 25,106 of record JANRJS010000043.1, read on the forward strand.
GAATTCACGGCGGTGGAGGGGAGTCCCCCGCAAACGCGCTCGATGGGTGTGGCGACCACCAGCTCGGCGGAATCCACGTTCTCCGCTCAAATCGTCTACAGTGCTGGGGCACCGGGATGGTTGACGCTGTCGCCCTCAAGCGTCACCGTCATCGACGGAGTACCGGGCTATTTCACCCTGCAAGCTTCGGCGGGTCGGCTTACTGCGGGAACCTATACGGCCTTTGTACGAGTGCGTGGCCCCGGCGCCGACAATCTTGAGGCAGGTGTTCGCCTCGTGGTGAGCCGGGCGACGAAGCTCATCGTCCCCACGCCCGTGGGCTTGACTTTCTCGAGCACCGAAAGCGCGCCCGCGCCCCCGTCACAACGCGTCACTATCCTCAATGGAGGGCTCGGCGCGCTCAACTGGGATGTCTCGGCGTCTCAAGTAAACGGCCCGCCCGGCTGGATTTCCGTCTCTCCGCAGTCCGGTATCAGCGACTCCGCGACGCCGTCCGGTTTCGGCGTAAGCGTGAACTCGGCCGGATTGCCGCCTGGTACCTATTACGGCCAAGTGCGCATCGCCTCGCCGGACGCGCTCAATTCCCCGCAAACGATGACCGTCGTTTATCGGGTACGGGCGGCGGGCGAACCCAGCGACGTGCTAATCCAGCCCGCCGGAGCGGTGTTGACTGCGACGGAACCCCAGGAAGTGAGGCTGATCCACACCGGCCGCGATCCGGTGGAATTCTTTACCAGCCGCTTTACGCATGACGGCGCGTCTTGGTTTACCGTGGAACCTTCGCATGGCACCTTGACGCCGGGGATTCCCGCGACGCTTCGGATTCGTGCAGCGCCTGCCGGATTGTCCGCCGGGGTGCGCCGGGGAACGTTGAATCTCTCGTTCTCGACCGGTATCACCGCTTCCGTCGATCTGGCGCTGGTCCTCGCATCGGCGGCGCCCTCGCTGGCGGTGGCGTCAAGCGCCGACCGATTTGCGCTACCACGCACCTCCGCGTTCAACTCCTGCAACCCGACGCAACTGGTACCGATTTCGACGCTCTTCGGTAGTGGCTTCAACGTGCCCGCCGGTTGGCCGACGCCCGTCGAGGTACGCGTCGTCGACGACTGCGGCGCGCCCATGACCTCCGGGTCCGTCGTGGTGTCTTTCTCGAACGGCGACGTGCCGCTGAATTTGGTCTCGATTGGAAGCGGCCGCTGGAGCGGTACTTGGACCGGACGCAACGCGCTCACGCCGCAAGTGACGGTCACCGTAACGGCCGATAACCCGGTGTCCCGGCTCCGGGGCGTGTACCAGACGACTGGAGGCGTACAGGCCAACGCCGATCCTCCGATCGTTTCGAGCGGCGGGATCGTCAACGCCGCTAGTTACGCCCGCCGGGAGCCTCTCGCGCCGGGCATGCTGATTTCGATCTTCGGTTCGAAGCTCGCCACGACGCCGGTGATCGCGCAGAGCGCTCCGCTGGATACGACGCTCGGTGTGACGACGGTGACCCTCGGCGGCCGGGCGTTGCCGCTTTCCTACGCCGCCGACGGCCAGATTAACGCGATGATTCCCTACAACGTTCCGCTGGACACGGCGCAAGGACTGTTGATCCGGCGCGGGACCAGTCTTTCGGTGCCGGAGCAGGTAACGATTAGCTCCGCCCAACCCGGCGTCTTTACCCGGGACGCTTCGGGCAAAGGCAACGGGGTCGTCTACGACGCGTTTTTCCGGTTTATCGACGCGGCTAATCCGGCGAAGCCGGGCGATGTGGTTACCGTACTCGGCACCGGCGTGGGTAGCGTTAGCCCGGCGGTCGAGGCGGGAATGACGGCGCCGGACAGTCCGCTCTCGTTAGCGGATAGCCAAGTGACGGCAACTGTCGGAGGTGTTGCCGCGGAAGTGATTTACGCCGGGTTGGCGCCGCGCCTACTGACCGGTGTCGCGCAACTCAATATTCGAATTCCGGCGGGCGTCGCGCCGGGCGATCAAGTACCTCTCACGGTAAACGTCGCGGGTCGGCCAAGCCAGACGGTGACGATCGCCATTCGCGCGAACTAACTTCCGATACGAATTGGAACCTTCACCAGCATCGGCTGTCCGGGCTTCGCTTTCACCCGATACATCGTCTGCGGCATGGGATCGTCGCGCGTCAAAAGTTGCGACCGGTCGCCGCCCGCGCGTTTTTCTTCGAGGGTAAGCGTTTGGCCGGCGCCGTTCTCCATCTCGATATGCTCGACCTGCAGGCCGTACTTCGACTCCCACTCCGTCATCTGGGCGTCGCCGATCACCGGGGGGCGCCGTGCAAATGTATTCACGTTCGGGAGCGGCTCCGGAGTCACGAGGATGATCAGGATTTCGCCCAGGTGGGTGGCGTCGCTCTTCACCAGCTTGAAACTGTTGATGCGATCCCGGCGGTCCGGGACTTCGATCTGTCGTCCGGCGGCGACTTTGTTGTCTCCGGGCGGCGTCTGAAAATTCGGGTAAATCAGGTTCGCCGGCCCCGTCTTGCCGTCGAGAAATTGCTCCCGGTCGAGGACGTAAAGATAGCCGGAGCGCGGCACTTCCACCGAAAGCCGCACGCGTTCGCCGGGCTTCAGCGGCGTGCCGGCTTCGATGCGCTCGGGCACCTGTTCCACTTCCGCGCCGGTTTCTTCGTCGAGAATCAGCAGGCGCGTGTTCGGGTCGTCCTGGGGCAACGCCCGGCGCAGACGCCAGAACGTGATGCCGACCACGGTGTCTTCGGGCGAGCGGGGAGCGGCGGGTTGCGTGGCTGCGATCTGATCCGCCACGGCCTTATACTGAACCGGTTTAGTGCGCGCGCGCGGGGTAGCGCTCGCCGGGCGTTGGCTGAGAAAGGCGGTATCCCAAAGGGCGCGCGTTTGATCCTCGGCGAGAACGAGACCAACCGCCGCAATCCCGCCGATGGCCGCATTGACAGCTTTCATCTTGTTCAATTATGCGCAATCTTCGATTCGCGAAACGTCATTAGGTAGAAACGGCTGCATCTTTCCGATGAGGCATGATGGCAGCTGAATGCTAATCTGATGGCATGATTCGGACGCAAATTCAGTTTACCCCGGAACAGATAGTTGCCTTGAAAGCGAAGTCCGCCGAAAGCGGAATGGCCGTCGCGGAATTGGTGCGCGATTGCGTCCGCCGTCAGTTGAACGACGATGCCAAGGAAAGGCAGAAGCGCATGAAAAGAGCTAGAGAAGCGTTCGGGGTCTTTCACGATATCGAAGGGAAGTCGGACGTGTCGGTAAATCACGACGAGTATTTGGCGGACGCCTACCAAGGCCGATGACGTACGTAGACTCTTCGGCACTGTTCGCATTAATTGTCGCCGAGGACGCCAGTCACAAAGCCGCGCTAGGGGCGTGGAACGAATTCGAAGACGCCGGCGAAGAACTGATCTTTACCAATTATGTGGTGAGCGAACTGCTCGCACTGCTTCAGCGGCGAAGTGGGATGGATGCCGCGCGTGCCGCCGTTACCCGAGTGCTACCGGCGATCCGCCTCGAGTGGATCGAGCCTCAGGACCATACTTCTGCGATCCAGGCGCTGTTAGCCGCCAACCGCCGTAAGCTCAGCTTGGTCGACGTATCGAGCTTCGTTGTCATGCGGCGATTGGGAATCGAACGGGCGTTCGCCTTCGACGAACATTTCGCGGAACAGGGATTCGAGACGGTTCCTGCGTCTACCGGTGCATAAGCTCGATCCGGTGGACTAGCGTTCCCGGGCCGCGAATCACCGTCCGGCCTCCTTCGGTCTTCGCCTCTCCCGACGGCTTCAGTAAAGCGCGTACGGGCTCGGGTTCGACGATCGGTCCATAAGGGATCTCGGCGAGCGCAATCGATCCCGCGGGCGACCAATAGAGCCAAAGCTTCTCGACGCCGGTGGACGAGTCGAAGCGCATCTCGCTCGCCTCGGGAATCGAAATCGTCTGCCGCGCGGTGAGTCTCGCCGACCCACCGTTCGATTTGGAGTTGGGAAACAGCATTCCCAAGGAGCCGTCCGGCGCTTCGTTGACGACATACAGATAGCCGCTCTCGGCGGGCATCACGCGCAGGCGGATTCGATCGTCCGACTCGAAAACCACCTCTCGCGCCAGCGTAAACGGTTCTTTGTATGGTTTCCCGTCGCGGTAGCGTTGGACCTCGATCGAGTAGGCGAGTTCGCGAACGGGCGGCGGGGGTATGGGAGCCGTGCCGGGGAACCACCATCGCTTCGCGGCGAACCAACCGGCGGCGGCGGTACCCGTTCCAATGGCGGCCCAAATCCACGCACGGCGCGAAACGGGTTTGGGAGTAATTGGCGGCGGCGCCGGATCGGCGGGACGCGCCGATGCACCCACTAACGCATCCGCCAGCGCGTCCCCGAATTCGCGCGGGGAGACGAACCGCTTTTCGGGATCGGCGGAAAGCGCCTTCAAGATCAATTCCTGCGCGGCGGCGGGCACCGACGGGCGCAGTTCGCTGATCTTCGGCCACGTCCCTTCCTTCTGCATCAGCATCAGTTCGAACATCGGCTTGCCGGCCGACGGCGGGGCTCCGGCGAGCATCTCGAACGCGATCACGCCCAAGCCATAGACGTCGCTCGCCGCCGTAGGCTTGCCGTCGAACTGCTCCGGCGCCATGTACGTAAACGTTCCCGCGACTTTGGTTCGCTCGTTTTGGTGGCCGGTTTCCGCGTCCGCGACGCTCGCGATGCCGAAATCGATGAGCGTGATCTGGTCGTCGGCGCGCACCATCAGGTTGTCGGGTTTCAGGTCGCGATGGACCACTCCCTTCTCATGCGCCGCGCTTAAGGCTCGTCCCGCGGAGCGCAATAGGCGCGCGGCTCGGGCGAGATCCATGCCTCCGGGCCGGATCGCCTTGCGCAACGTTTCGCCTTCGACGAACTGCATCACCATAAACGGCTGTCCTTCGTCGAGGACTCCGGAATCGTACACCTGCACCACGCCCGGGTCGTTGATCCTCGCCAGCGCGGCGATCTCTTCGGAGAACTTTCGCCGGAACCACTCGTCGTTCGCGACGCGTTCGAGCAGAACTTTCACGACCACCGTGCGGGAGTTGAGTTGCAGATCGCGCGCTAGGTAAATGGTGCCGAATCCGCCCTGATTGAGCAGTTTTTCAATCCGGTAGCGGCCCTTTAGCTCAAAGCCGTCAGCGATTCTTGAAGAGGAATTTTCCGCCACTGGCTTTCTCGAGGATCAGGTTTTCGCGCCCCCCGGCGAGCTTTTGGATACGCGCTAGTTCCGGTTTCTCAATGAGGACATAGTAGCGCTTGGGCTCGCGCCACATCTCCTCGAAGCGTGCGTCGTCGATAAAGACTGGGGGAGCGCCTGGCGCATAACTGCCGTATTCGAGGTTGGTCTTGCGTCCGTTGAGCAGCCAGACGCGCTCGACGTTCGCGTAGAAGAAGACGCTCGAGAACGTGTAGTACTGGTTGTCGACGATCAATTCGCCCGGCGGCGCAGCGCGGTAGGCGTCCGCGAGTTCGCGCGAGCCGAGGTAGGGATCGAAGGCGATCAGCGCGAGGCGTGCGGCGTGCAGAAAGATCGCCATCGCGATCGTCAGCGGGGTGATGGGCGCGTATCGCGTCGCCAGCGCTCCCACCGCGCAGGCAATGAGTGAAACGAAAAGCGGTAATTTGAGGTAAGCGAAGCTTTGAATGGTCAAATCGCCCATATGCCCGAGCGACAGCGTGTAAGCGTCGGGATTCGAGGTGAGAGCCTGTGCAATGTCGCCGGGTGCGGGTGTGTTCCAGACGCTCGCGAGTAAGAACGCGATCACGAGACCGGCGAGCGCGAACACTCCGCCAGCGACGCGCAGCCCGAGGGTGTGGCCGCGCGAGACTCCCAAACCGATCAGCAGCGCGAACGCCGGGTAGGTAGGCATCGAGTAATACTCTTGCGTCGTCGAGAGCGTGAAGAACGCCAGAACGAAGCCGATCCAACAGAAGGCGAGGATCGTGACGCGGCGCGCTCGAGTACCGGCGGGGATGCGAACCCCGGCGAGCGCACCGATCCAGGGAAACAGCCAAAGCAGATGGAACGCCCAGAACAATACACGGGGCACGGTGTTGTAATCGCGCGGATACCGCATGTTGAGAAAGCGGAACACGTGCTCATTGAGGAAGTAGAACCAGAAGAAGCCATGATACTCGCCTGGCGCGGAACGCATCGTGAAGTCCCACAGCGGCGGATTGGCCAGCGCGGCGGCGATGTGCCACGGCGCGGCGATGGCGAGTGTGAGCGCAAGTCCAGTGAATGGACGCAGCGAACGCCATTTGCGCCACTCGCCCGATACGGCGAGATAGATCGTAAGCGAGGCTACCGGGAACAGAGTGGCGATGAGCGCCTTTAGTAGGAGTCCTGCGCCGATGGCCGCCCAAGCGAAGTAAGCCCACCGGCGTTCTCCTTCGAGCGCGCGTAGCCATCCCCAAAGAGCGATCGCAATCGCGAGTGTCAATAACGCGTCGGGAATCTGGATTCGCGTGAAGAGCCACAGGCCCACACAGGTAGCGATTGCGAGTCCGGAGGCCAGTCCCGCTCGCGCGCCGTAAGCCCACGCCGCGAATCGGGCGGTAACCCAAGCCAACGCCACCACACCGAGTGCGAGCGGCAGCCGCGCGGCCCAATCGTGGACTCCGAAGATGGCGAACGACCCAGCTATCAGCCAGTAGATAAGCGGCGACTTTTCGAGATACGCGACGCCGTTCAGCCGCGCCGTCACCCAATCGCCCGACTCGAGCATGTTGCGCGCGATCTGCGCCTGCACCGCGTCCACGTCGTCCATCAGGTTGGGCGGCGCGGGGATCGCCGAGAGGTAGACGATCGCCGCCACGGCCACGACGATTAGTTGGTAACGACGTTCCACCGCTTCATCCACAAGAACAAAATCAGCAAACCCCACAGATGGTAGCCGTAGTTGGCCCGTCGCGCGAGATGATCTTCCGCGACCCGGCGCACTCGCGCCATGTCGAACGGTACGGATGGCGCGTCGGCGAGCGTGTCCATCAACAACTCGCGCAACACGGTGCGAAACCATTGATGCACCGGGATGTCGAACCCCTCCTTGGGGCGAGTCAGCACGGACTCGGGCAGCTTGCCGCGCATGAGATAGCGGAGAACCTTCTTGTCGCGCTTCTCATTTGCGGGAAGGCCGCGCGCGAACTCTACCAGCCGATGGTCGAGAAACGGCGGCCGTACTTCGAGCGAGTGCGCCATCGACATCCGGTCGCACTTGTTCAAGATGTCCTCGGCGAGGTAGTTTTCTTGATCGAGGAGCATGTAATCGCGCGTCTCGGGAATGTCGAAGCGCGGCATCAACTCGCCATTGCGAAATGTGCCGTTCCAAAAGAAATGCGCTTCGGTGGGCGCGAGCAGCGAGCCTTCGAGAAAGCGCTTGAGCTTGTACTCGAAGCCGATCTTCTCGTCGGATGGCGGCAGCAGGTTAGCGAAGAACAACGTGGCGCGGCGCAACGGCGCGGGTATGATGCGGGCGGCGGATGCGTACTCGTTTGCGGCATACGTCTTGTAGCCGCCGAACAGTTCGTCCGCGCCTTCGCCCGACAAGGCGACCGTCACTTGCGAACGGCACATCTTCGAGAGGTAGTAAACCGGTACGGCTCCGGCGTCGGCGCTCGGTTCGTCGGAGTAGTAGGGCAGCTTCTGCACCACATCGGCGATGTCCCGTTCGGGGTTCAGGTCGAACTCGTGATGATCCGTGCCGTAGTGCCGGGCGACTTCGCGGAACCAGCGGCTCTCGTCGAACTTGCGCCCAACGAAAGAAACCGAAAATGTTTTGAGCTTCGGAACCGCTTCGGCGGCGTAATGCAGGACGGTCGAAGAATCGAGTCCGCCGGAAGCCCACACGCCAAGCGGCACGTCGGAGAGCAGATGCTCGCGGATTGCTTCGCGTAGCAGCCCGTCGAGCTCACCCGGATCGCGCGGCGCAATCGCGGGATTCCAGTAGCGCCCCTCGCGCATGCGGCCACCGCGCCATTCGAGCCACGAACCAGGTGTGAGCTTGCGAACACCTTCAAGCAACGTTCGGTCCGGGGCGGGGTAGTTGCGTGTGAGATACACCGCGAGGCCCATCGGATCGAGCGTCCTCCAAACGCCGGGCATCTCAAAGAGCGACTTGAGTTCGGACCCAAAGCAAAGATCGGCGCCGTCCAAGTACGTGTAGAGCGGCTTGATCCCCATGCGGTCGCGGGCGAGGATCAGTCGCCGGTCGCGCTCGTTCCACAGCGCCACGGCGAACATTCCACGCAGCCTTTCAAAGCATGCCGTGTCCCACTCGACGAAGGCGTGCAGAACCGTTTCCGTATCGCAGTGAGACTCGAACTTATGCCCGCGTTGTTCGAGCTCGCGGCGCACGTCGAGATGGTTGTAAATCTCGCCGTTGAAAACGATCACCGTATCGCCGAACACGATCGGCTGATCGCCGCCCGCCAAGTCGAGAATCTTTAGCCGCACCGCGCCGAGCGAGATCGAATCCGATTCCCAAGCGCCGTGCTGATCCGGTCCGCGATGCTTCAGGGCGAGGGTCGCGGCGAGGATCCGTTCCGGCGAACGCTCGCCATCGAGATGAGTGAATCCGGCGATCCCGCACATGCCGCGCTACTCGTACCTCAGCGCTTCGGCGGGCGCGATCCGCGCGGCCGTTAGGGCGGGGTAGAGGGTTGCGAGGGCGCTTACCGTAATCGCCGCCGCCGACACCCAAACTCCGTCGAACCAGTTTGGCGCGAACGGCAGATAGCCAAGCGCGTACACTTGCTCATCGAGCGTAATCCAGCGCCCTGTGCCCGCGAAGTAACAGATCGTGTATCCCAGCACCAGACCGATCGCCGTCCCGACGACGCCGATGAGCAGGCCCTCGGCGACAAAGATGCGGCGGATTTGCGCCCTGGTCGCGCCCATCGACACCATCACCGCGATGTCCCGATTCTTTTCCATCACCATCATGGTGAGCGTGATGAGAATGTTGAGCGCGGCGATGAGCTCAATGAGTCCGATGGTGATGGAGGTCACCGTGCGCTCGGTCTTCAGCGCATTGAGCAGCGGTTTGTTTTGCTCCATCCAATGCGTGGCGGCGAGGCCTTGCGGCGCCACCATCGTCTCCGCCTCGGCGGCCACGGCGGGGGCGCGGTCGAGATCGGCGAGCTTCAACTCGATCGAATTGACGACATCGCCCGTGGCCAGTATCCTCTGCGCATTGGCTAGCGAAGTGGTCGCCCACGAAGAATCGAGATCGTAGAAGCCCGTCTCGAAGGTCCCGGCGACCCGCATCGGAAAGTAGCTGGGGCGCGGACCATAGGGCGTCAATTCGCCTTGTGGGGAGATGATCGTCACGCGGCTGCCTTCGCGCATGCCCGTCGCGCGCGCGAGTTTCGAGCCGAGCACAACGCCCTCGCGCGTCTCAGTGGGCACGCCCTTCAAGATGCCGCCCGCCGATTCGAGTGGCCCCGCGAAGAACACTGTGCCGTAGATCGCCGGAGTCGCCTCCGTCACTCCCGGTAACGCGCGCAGTTTGTCGGCGAGCGCTTTCCAGTTCGCGATCCCCGTGCCGGGTTTTTTCTCAAGCACGCTGACGTGCGCCGTCGCGCCCAGTAGCAGGCCTTGCAACGTTTGCCGAAAGCCATTGTTGATCGCCAGCGCGACGATCAGTGCCATCACACCGGCCGCGACACCGGCTATGGAAATCAAGGTCACCACCGACACCAGCGCCTGTTTGCGTTTCGCGGTGAGATAGCGCCGCGCGACGAACAACTCGAAACCGGGTAGCGAATTCACTTCCCGTCGAGAGCGCGAAGCTTGTCGGCGATGCCGATCTCGCCCTCGGGGCGCAACAGCGGGAATAAGATCACGTCGCGGATGGAACGATGCCCCGTAATCAGCATCGTCAGCCTATCGACGCCGATGCCCACGCCGCCCGCCGGTGGCATGCCGTAAGCGAGCGCGCGAATGTAATCTTCGTCCATCTGGTGAGCCTCTTCGTCGCCCTTCTCTTTCGCTTCGAGCTGCATTTCGAAGCGGCGGCGCTGTTCCTGCGGGTCGTTTAATTCGGTGAAGGCGTTCGATAACTCCATGCCCGCGACGAACAATTCGAAGCGTTCGGTGAATCGCGGATCCGAAGGCTTGCGCATCGCGAGCGGCGAGATTTCGACCGGATGGTCGTAGACGATCGTCGGCTGGATCAGTTTCGATTCGGCGTGCGTCTCGAAGAGATGCACCAACTCGTGTCCGGCTACCTGCCAATCCGTGCCCGCCGGAGCGTACTCGCGAACGGCCTCCTGCATCGTCAACCGCTGGACGTTTCCAAAATCAATCGAGTGGCCTTCGAACTCTACGACCGTTCCGCCCGTCGCGTCGATGGCCGCTTGCCGCAGCAGATCGCTCACCAGGTCCATCAAGCCGAGATAGTCGGTGTATGCCTGATAGAACTCGAGCATCGTGAACTCGGGATTGTGCTTGTAGCTGATTCCCTCGTTGCGGAAGTTGCGATTGATTTCGTAGACGCGGTCGAGGCCGCCGACCGTGAGGCGCTTCAGGTAAAGCTCCGGCGCGATGCGCAGATAGAGATCGATATCGAGCGTGTTGTGGTGGGTGACGAAGGGCCGCGCCGCCGCGCCGCCATACAACGGCTGCATCATCGGCGTCTCGACTTCGACAAACCCCCGCTCCTCGAGTTGCCGCCGCAGAGAGCCGATAATCTTTGCACGCTTCACAAACACGTCGCGCACTTCCGGATTCACGATCAGATCGAGATACCGCTGCCGGTAGCGCGTCTCGAGATCTTCGAGCCCGTGGAACTTCTCGGGCAGCGTCAGCAGGATCTTCGAGAGGAAGTAGAGTTTCTCGACATGCACGCTCAACTCGCCCGTGCGCGTGCGGAAGAGGTAGCCGTCCGCGCCCACAATGTCGCCCGCGTCGAGCAGTTGATAGAGCGAGTAGTCGTTTTCGGGAACCGCGTCCTTGCGAATGTAAAGCTGCAGCTTCGCGCCGTTCTGCGAAAGTGTGACGAAGCCCGCTTTGCCCATGCGCCGAACGGTCATCGCGCGTCCGCAGATCTTCACCCGCGGTTTCGACGCATCGAGTTCTTCGCCGGTTGTGCCGCCATAATCGGCCACGATCCGGTCGAGTGTGTGCGTGAAATCGAATCGGTGGCCGTAGGGAGAAAATCCAAGGGCCTCGATCTCGCGAACGCGCGCGTGGCGTTGCGCGAGCAAGTCCTGTTCGAGTGACAAACCGCTATTATAAGGCGTTGGTTTTTCTCTCCATCGTAGTTCCGGCGTTCGACGAAGAGCGCCGGTTGCCCCGCACGCTCGACAAAATCCTGGCCTATCTGGCGAAACACAAGCGTTCAAGCGAAGTCGTCGTGGTCGACGACGGCTCGCGCGACGGGACGGCGGAAGTCGCCGAAGGCTTTGCCAAGCTGCACAAGCAAGTGCGGGTGTTGCGCAATCCCGGCAATCGCGGCAAGGGTTATTCGATCCGCCACGGCGTGCGCGAAGCGGCGGGCGAGTGGATTCTCTTCACCGACGCCGATCTCTCCGCGCCCATCGAGGAACTCGAAAAGCTATTCCGCGCGATCGAGGAGCATGGCGCGCAAGTGGCGATCGGCTCGCGCGCGCTCGACCGTTCGCTGATCGGCGTGCATCAATCCTGGTTTCGCGAAAACGCGGGCCGCCTGTTCAATTTGCTGATGCGGATCATTGTCGGATTGCCGTTCTGGGACACGCAGTGCGGGTTTAAGCTCTTCCGCCGCGATGCCGCGCAACAGGCGTTCGGACGCGGGATCGTCGACGGCTTTGGGTTCGACGTCGAAGTGTTGTTTATCGCGCGGAAACTCGGCCACAAAATCGTCGAGGTACCGGTGCGCTGGGATCACGCCGACGGAACGAAGCTCGACATGACGGGCGATAGCGCGAAGATGTTTGCCGATCTCCTGCGAGTGCGCTGGAACGATTGGCGCGGCGTCTACCGGCGTTAACGGCGGACCAGCACTTCCCGGAAATGATCGCGCGTGAGGAAAAATTTTACGCTCGAAAAGTCGCTGAACATGCGCTCGATCGAGCGGCTGGAGTGCACGGGCCGCGCGGGACGATTCGTCCTGGGAATCACGCGATAGGCTTTCGCGTTCTCGATCCGGTAGGAATTAATCGGAAGACGTGCGGCTTTGTCGTCGCTCGAAAAGAACGTCCACAGCAGCGCGCCCGGTTCCATCAGCCGGTACAGGTGCCCCACCGCGTGATCGAGCAGCGGCGGGTCCAGAAACTGTAGCGTGTCCCATAGCAGCGCGCCGTCGAATGGACCATCGAGCGCCGCGAACGTCTGCTCGAGAAAGCGCTCCATCTCGCCGGGGTCCGCTTGCCGCGTGTAGAATTCGGGTCCGTCGCCGAACACGCGCTCCATCGTCGCCACGAAATCCTCGCAGTAAAGACGGTGTCCGAACTCCATCAGGATGTTGAGATTCGCCTGGCTCGCGCCCGAAAGGTCGAGAATGCGCCGGGTAGGCGCGCCATCCAGGCTCTGGAAGAATTGATCGAGGCCCGGCGACTGCCGCACCGAGGGCGGCGCGAGCGGTGCGGGTTTTTCGACGATAGAAGGCGCGGCCGGAGCGCGATTTCCGCTTTCCGCAAGCGGCGGTTTGCCGAAGATCGATCTCAGCGCGTCCTTCAGCATGCGTCCGCCCGCCCGGCGCTAGCGCTTCAATTCGGGCGAAAGCGCCGCCTGCGCGGGTTGAGGCGCGGGCGCGGGTTGCGGTTGGGGCGCTGGAGCGGCCGCGGCGGCTTGAGCTTTAGGCGCTCGCGCTTCCGGACGCACGATATCGATGTTGCCCTTGAACACCGCGCCGTCTTCGATGACGATCCGCGCCGTGCGGATATCGCCGCCCAGGCGGGCGTCCTTGCGAATCTCCACTTTCTCGGTGGCCTCGACGTTGCCTTGGATCGAGCCGAGGATCACCACCTCGCGGGCGCGCACGTTGGCTTTCACCTTGCCGTTCGCTCCGATGGTGAGGCGGTTTTCCGGCAACTCGACCGTGCCGTCCACCTCGCCGTCGATATATAGATCTTCCTTGCTGACGATCTGGCCGGTGACGGCGACGCTTTTGCCGATCGCCGCGACGTTGCGCGAATCCGGTTCCTGGCGAGGGGAAGAAGGGTTCATGGACACTCCCTGCTGAATTGGGGCGGAGGGCCTGGGCGCCGCGGGCGCGGGCGCCGGAGTAGGCGCGGGGGGCACCGCCGCGCGAGGCTCCTCCTCTTTTTTCTTATTCCAGTCCCACATGTCGTAAAAGAGCTTGCGTTGCGGGGTGCGTTACAAGCAGCTTTATCGTAGCACTTGGAGGATAATTAGCTCGTGTCGAAAGTGAAGGAGCTGGAAACGCTCCTCGACCGCGCCGGACGGCAAGTGCGCCTCTTTCAACAGATCAGCCGTTTCATGGCGCGCGAAATGAGTCTGCCCGATATTTTGAAGGGCATTAACAAGATCATCGTCGAGTTTACCCAGTGCGATTCGTGTTTGATCTATCTGATCGACGCGGGCGAATTAGTGCTCTGCTCGTCGAACAAGAACAACCCCGAAGCGCTCGGCCGCGTTCGCTTGAAAATGTCCGAAGGGCTGACCGGTTGGGTGGCGCGCGAACGGAAACTGCTGGCGATTTCCTCCGAAGCCTATCGCGACCGCCGGTTCAAGAAGTTCCAGAATCTGCCGGAAGACAGCTACGAGGCGTTTCTTTCCGCTCCGATCGTCGCGCGGGGCCGCGTGGTGGGCGTCATCAACACCCAACACCGCATGGCGCACCAGCATTGCGGCGACGAAATGGAGTTTCTGACGACCATCGGCGAACAGATCGGGACGCTGCTGCTGCTGGCGCGGGTCGACCCCGCCGCCATCGACGCCGCCAATCACGTGGAACTCCTGTTTCCGGCCGCCGCCCAATGACGCCCATTACGCGGCGTTCCGCGCTGGCCGCTCTCGGCGGAGGAACGGCGGTCGGAATCGCCCAAACCGCCGCGCCGGATTTCGAGGTCCGCTATTGGCTCGATAAAGACGGCGAGGCGATCGAGTTCGCGGATCTGCACTTCCTTTCCGAGCGCCGCGGTCTCGCGCTCGGCGCTTGGAACGTGAAAGGCCGCGTGTCCGGCTGCATGGTCTCGACCAACGACGCGGGCGCTAACTGGACCGTCGAAAAGCTCCCCGAGATTCCGCTTTCGGCATTCTTCCTGAACGACTCGCTCGGCTGGATGGTCACCATGAAAGGCGTGTGGCGCAGCGACGAGGGCGGACGGTCGTGGCGAAAAGTGAAGGGCATGCAGGGCGCGATCGCCGTGCACTTCACGGACGAGCGGCGCGGGTTTCTGGTGGGTGTTCCAAAACTGTTTCTTGAAACGGCCGATGGCGGGCGCACGTGGACCAAGGTGCCGGGCGGCCAAGCGGTCACGACGCGTGAGGAGACCACGGCGTTCACCACGGTGTCGCTGATTCGAGACTCGCTGGGCCGGGATATCGGCCTCGTCACCGGCTACTCTTCGCCTCCTCCGCGCCGGCTTCGTTTCGGTCCCGATCTTCCGCCGTGGCTCGACCCCAAGGGTTCGCGCAGGCGATTCGAGCAGCCGAACGTGCTGGTTGTCATCGAGTCCGTCGACGGTGGCAAGAGTTGGAAGCCGTCGACGAGTTCGATCTTCGGCAAGGTGAGCCGCGTGGCCGTCGGAGCGCGCGGGTCGGCCCTGGCGATCGTGAAGTTCGGCGACACCTTCGACTATCCGGGCGAAGTGTTTCGCATCGATCTGTCGGGCGGAAAAAGCACCCGGGTGTTTCGCGACAAGACGCGGCTGCCTCTCGATGTCGAAATCCTTGCCGACGGCTCGGCGACGCTCGCGACGGTGGAGCCCGCCACCGCGATTCGCGGTATCCCGATTCCCGGTAAATTGTTCTTCTACCGCTCGGAGGGCGCGCCGTTCGACCGTTGGGAGCCGACGACGGCGGACTATCGCGCAGTGGCGCAAGGCGCGTGTCTCGCGGCCGATCCCAGTGGAACGGTTTGGACGGCGACTTCGGAAAGCATGATTCTCGCCGCACGGCCTACAAACATTTCCCCTCCGCGCTGATTTATCCACAGACGCTGCACAGGCTAGCGTCCCGATGGCAATGAAAATACAAGCGATACTTTCGTTGACTAACTCTCCTGCGGGCGCGTTTTTTCTTTGACTACAATTTGGTTTCAGCGCACACTCGTAATCGGTTCCAAGAGGTTGATGGAACGATCGCCGGACGGTTGGTAGCGAACCCGGAACGACGATCCCGAGGGCAAGACTTAATTCTGCCCGAGGGGGAGCGAAGGGAAATCGGACGAGCCGGATCGGCAAGCGGTCTGGATGGTGTTTACGCCGGGCGCGGTGAACCGCAACGGGGAAGTCCGATGAGGGCCAACCCGAAACGGGGGAGCGGCGGCGGAAAAGACGTCCAACGGTTGGCGAAAGGAAGAAGGAAACGGGCTTCCGCCAGGACCCGCCCCGCCATATACGAAAAGGCGAGGCGGCGAGCGAAACGCCGAACGATCCTTCCGGAATTCCGCCAATGCACGGGAAGCGGTAGGCCGGGAGCGTTGACCTCCCTGCGGAGCGCCTGGAAGCGGGCGGTTCGCCGGGTGAGAGCGAAAGGCCGTCGCGACCGTCCCGCTTCGGCCCCGACAGAGGGCCCGAAGAACGGAAGCGTTGAGGCTGGAAAGGTAATCACAATCCAGCGGAGCGAACGGGAATCGGGTACCGCGCGAGGCCGCCGGTTTCAGCCGAGCTAGCCGGTGGGAAACGAATCGAACCAAAGGTCGCTTGGAACCTTTTTCTTTTTCTTTCCAAGCTCGCTGAGCCCCCGCGCCGCCATCGGGGCCAGATCTCGCCGGCCTGCCGCGTCGAAAATCTCTAAACCGTCGATCAGGCACAAAAGCAGCGTCGCTTGCGCGGACCGGTGGGGCTCCGCTACATCCAATCGCGACGCGGTCCAGTCGAGGAAACCGTCCAGGATCCCCCCCGCCACTTTCCGGAAAGGCTCTTCGCCGCGCGCCGAACGCGCCGCGAGTTCGAGCCACAACTGCATGTAGGGGCGAATTTCCGGGGCGGCGGTTAACTCTGCCAAGGCCGCCAACAGTTCTTCGAACGGCCGGCGGCCGGATAGGGCTTGGTCGAGCGACTCCCGCAGATTCAACGCGATCCGTTCGAGAATCGCGCCCAATAGGTCCTCTTTATCGTCGAAGTAATAGAGCAGCATGCGGTCGCTGGTTCCGGCGGCGGCGGCCAGCGGACGTAGGCTCGCGGCTTGCAGTCCCTCGCGGAGAACATGCCCGGAAAGGCTCTTTACTAGTTCTTCCCGCCGCGAATCTCGATTTCTCTTGCTCAAGTTTGTAGCATATGCTACAAGCTATGTAGCGAGCGCTACATGAAAAAGTTAACTGCGGGCCAAGTCGCGATTCTGGTCGCTTTAGGCGCCATTTTTTGGTTTTCGGCGGCGCTCATCGCGCGAAGCGTTGGGTCGTTTTTGGTGGAATCGCCCGTACTGGCTTTCGCTCTCGCTTGGCCGGGATTGTGGGCCTCAATTTTGCTGACGCGTCGCGTTGCGTCGCTCGCCGCTTCCCAAGTCGCCGGTGGCACGGCGCTAGCTACGGGTGTCGCCGCGCTGCTCGATGGAATCGCGTTAACGTGGTTTCCGGCGCTTTATGGAGCGCACCCGTTCGCGGCGTCGGCGTGGATTCTCTGGGGCGCCGGGGCGGGACTCGTGGTAGCGGTTCTGATCTCTCAGCGCGAAGACTGGCGTTAGCCCGCCATCCGTTGGTCGAGTCCGCTGGGAACGCCGCGGGCGGGCGACGCCACTTTGCGGAAGCTCACAAAGTTGCAGCGGCACGCGGCGCAGCGGACGCGCTTCGCGCCCAAGGCGAGACGCCACGCTTGCCAAGCCGTTGTGCGATGGTATTTCTCGGACCACGTCGTGAGTTCGGTGCGGTAGCAGGAAGGGCATCGCGCCAGATGCAGTTGCCGTAAACCCCACAGGCTCGACCAGGACGGCTGGGCGCATTCCCGGCAGCGAACGAGTTCCATGCCGAACTTGCGCAACAGGCGCGGCAATATGCCGCCGACCACCGGGATCAACCGGTAGTCGCGGCATCCGCAATAACGGCAGGTGAATCGAAGCATGGCGGCGAACGGCGGGCCTTAATCGATCCGTCCGGGAGCGTACGAACGTAGACGCTCCTCAAACGCGTCCGCAAGACGCTGGACGGCGTCTCCGCGGCGGCTCAGGCTCAACCCTTCGATCTCATCGACCGGAAGAACGTTCCTCGTCGAAGAAGTCATGAAGACCCGGTCGGCGCGCTCTAAATCTCCCATCCTCAGCGCGCGCTCGGCGAAATGAAGGCCCGGGACGCGAATCTCTTCGAGCAGGATCGCGCGCGTAATTCCCGGTAGGCAGCCGGAATCGAGCGGCGGCGTCGCGACTTCGTCCCCGAACACGGCGAATAGGTTAGCCGACGTGCACTCGCTGACCTCGCCCCGTTCGTTCAGAAGCGCCACCTCGTCGTAGCCGCGAGCGTTCGCCTGTTCGAGCATCACCAGATTGAAAGACCACGAGAGCATCTTGGTCCCGGCGAACGGATGCGTGGCGTGGCGCGCTTGCGGCGCGGCGGCGAGGCGCGCGGAAGTTCCCCAATCGCGAAGATCCTTGGTGAAAGCGATTAAGTCGAAATCGAGATCGATGTTCGGTCCTTCGAACATTCCTCCCTTATTCCGGACCACGGCGACGCGCAATGTCGAATTCCACGCCTCATTGGCGGCGACCAAACGCAACAGGCGTTCTTCCAGCCAATCGGGCGAATCGGGAAACGGAACGTGAAGCAGCTTCGCGTCGCGCGCCATACGCGCGAAATGGCGCGGGTAGGCGAACAGCGCGCCGTTAACGACGCGGAGAGTCGAAAACACCCCCCAGCCGTTCAGGAGCCCAACTTGTCCGGGAGAGAGAAGGTGTTCGGCGGTATCGCGGATGGCGTCGTTGTGAAGAAGATGACGATGCATTCGTTTTCTAGAACCGCGCACAACGGACCGGACGCTTGCGGCGTCCAGCCTGTGCGCTCCCAGCTTTTCGATTATCAACCGTTACGATGAGGTTTGGATTCCGATGCGGTGGTAGTGGGCGCGGGCTTGGTGGGATTGGCCGTGGCGCGGCGGCTCAAGGGGTTGGGCCTTTCCGTGAAGGTCCTCGAAAAAGGCCGCGTGGGGCGGGAAGCGAGTTGGGCGGGCGCGGGAATGCTGGCCCCGCATAGCGAAGCCTTTCCTAATCCCTATTGGGCGAGGCTCGCCCGAAAGGCGCTCGGCGATTACCCCGCGTTCGTCGCCGGTTTGCCCGGTTCCGTCGATTTCCGGATTTCGGGCGCGATCGAGTATGCGGACGACGGCGCGACGCGCGAGTTTCCGGACGAGGCGCAGGTGAACCCGCGCGATCTGGTGGCGGCGCTGGCGCAAGACGCGGATATCGAAGAAGGACGGGAGGTTCGTTCGCTTGGCGATTGGAACGCTCGCGTCGTCGTAGTCGCCGCCGGAGCCTGGAGCGCGGGCATTTCCGGATTGCCCGAATGCTTTCCGGTGCGCGGGCATTTGCTGGCTTACGAAATGCCCGACGGTTCGCTCACCCCGACCCTGCGGCGCGGCCACACGTATATCCTGCAGCGGTCGAACGGCCTGACCGTCGTGGGATCGACCGAGGAACTAGTGGGTTTCGACCGGACGCTCGACCGGGCGGCGCTCGACGATCTTCGCGCTCGGGGCGAGGCGCTATGGCCCGCGTTGCGCGGCCGGACCCCGGTGGATGCTTGGTGCGGATTCCGGCCCGCCACGCCGTCCGGCGTTCCCGAGGTGGGGCGGATCGGGTCATCGAACGTTTGGTGCGCTTACGGGCATTTCCGCAACGGAATTCTGCTGGCCGACACGACGGCGGAATTGATCGCCACGGACGTGTTTTCTGCGCTTTCCGGCGGCTGCTAACGCCAGTTGGCGAAGGGATTAACCCGGCCGGCCCGGGTGTCGCGAATCAGATCGGCCACGCGCTTGCGCCGGCGCAACAGCACGTCGATCAGCCGCTCCAGATGCAGCGCGTCGTCTCCCGCAAGCCACGACGGAGGCGCCCCGCGCCAAGCTTCGTCGAGCTTCTCGACCGGAAAATTCTCCACCATCGCGAGCCACGGCTCGAAACTGTCGATTCCGGTTACCGAATCGTACACGCGATGCCGGAAATACAAACCCTGCAGCGGGCTGTCGGGGAAGGTCCAGTGCGGGCCGTTCAGCAGGAAACCGTGATCGATCGACTGGGCCAGAAAGCCTTTGCGGAGAGGATGAACCTCCGCCTGTCCGGTCCACTCGCGAATTTGGGCGCGGAAGAAAATCGCCTGCCGCGCGTCCGCGTTGCCCAGCCACCGGTCGGCGACGTAGGCCGCCAGAAAATCCCGCGCATTATGCACCGATCCCAGCAGTTGATCGGGCAAGACGTCGTAGACCGCGAGGCGATGCGGGTGTCCCGGGTATCGCGAACCGAAATGCCATCCGGGTTCCACCGCCTGCCGGGAAGCGCCGAGTTGGAAATAAACTTCGGGGTGCGTTTCCAGGAATTCGGGCGTCACCTCGATAATCCGGGCCGCCGGAGTCTGGATCCGAAGATAGTCGAAGGCCGCCGAACCCAGCCACTCGTTCACCAGAATCCGGCGGTGCTGGGGGTTGTTCGCGAACTTCACGACGTAAAAATGCCCGTCGGTCGCTTCGATGAGGTGCGATTGCGCCCCGCCGCGCATCTTCCGGACGAACTGACGAGCCTGAACGGGCATGGGAAGGGCGGTTGGGCTAAATTAGAAGTCTACCCATTTTGTTTTGAAAGAGGTGCGTGTGCCCGAGGAATCGAACGCCCAGGATAAAGCGAAAGACGACAAGGCGAAAGACGGAAGCGACAACCAGGTTGCGCTGGAAATGATGAAGTTCATCGCCGTAACTACCGGGTTTGGAAAAGGCCAATCGGTGGCGGGTTTCGGCAAGGAGCGCCAAATTCGCACGCCCGAAGAACACGCCGACGCGCTGATCGATTTGTTCGAGCGGTGCCGCGCCGTGGTTTCGAAAACGGCTTAGCGCTTCCGGGCCGTCTTCTTCGCGGCGGCTTTCTTTTTCGCCACCGCCTTCTTCGCCGCCGGGCGCTTCACGGGGGATTTCTTAGCGGGCTTTGGCGCGGGTTTCGCCGCCTTTTTCTTGGGCAGGTTACTTGCGGCTTTGGGACGCGCCGCCGTTCCCTTAGTGGGCTTAACAGCAGGTGTGGGCTTAACAGCCGAAGCGGACTTGGCGGCCGGAGCGGACTTTACCGGGGCCACAGGCTTGGCGGGCGGTTTTTTCGCGGCCGGCGCAGAAGGTTTCGGCGGAACTGCGGATTTCGCCGGAGGCGGCGGTGCCGTCTTTCGGATCGGAACGGTGGGCGCCGCCGGTGCGGACGGAATCGCCAGGATGGCCGGCGAGATTTCTACCGGGATTTCGTCGTCCAGAAACAGGTCTTCGTCGTCTTCTTCACGCCGGAATTCGCTGACTTCCGCCTCGAACTCGATGTGTTCTTCCTCGTACTCGAAATCGTCGAGATCCTCGGGGCGGAACATCATCGCGCCGCCGCCCTTCTGGCCGCGACGGGAAACGCCGGTTTGCGCGCGGCGGGTTTCCGCTTCGCCACCGCCGCCCGCGCCTTCGCCTTGGGCTTCGCCGCCGGGGCCGCCGACACGGGAATCAGCAATACGTCGCCCTCGGACAGCGCTTCGCCGCTGTGCGCGTTCGCCGACAGAATCGACTTCGGAGTCATCCGGTAACGTTGGGCGATTTCGGTGAGATTCTCGCCGGGCCGCACGCGATGCAAGCGCCAGGACGCCCGCTGCGCCACCGGCACGGATTCGATGGAAGAAACGATCTGAGCGGAAAGTCCCTTGGGTACCCGAACTTCGTGCCCCGCCGGAGCGACGTTCTTCAACAGCGATGGATTCAGGTCGCGAATGCCCGAAACCGGGATGTCTGCGGCGTCGGCGATCAAATCGAGGTTCGCCGCCGCGTCGAGAGTCACCGTGTCGTAGACGATCGCCGGATCGGGGTCGCTCAGATCGATTCCGTAATCTTTCGCGTTCTTGGTCACGATGGTGAGCGCGAGGATAATCGGTACGTAATTGGTGGTTTCGCGCGGGATGGCGTTCACGCGGCGCAACTCCCAGTAGTCCGCCGACCCGATCCGCTCCACGGCGCGCGACACGCAGCCGGGACCGCAGTTATAGGCGGCGATGGCGAGGTACCAGTCGCCGAACTCGTGATACAGGTCTTTCAGGTGGCGAGCGGCGGCGCGAGTGGCGCGCTCCGGGTCGAGCCTTAGATCGATCAGCGAAGTCTGATCGAGCCCGTATTCCTTCCCGCGAAACGCTACAAATTGCCACATGCCGCAAGCGGCCTTGTGCGAGACGGCGCGCGGCAAAAACCCGGATTCCGCTTGCGCGAGATAGATCAACTCCTGCGGAACGCCTTCTTCGGCGAGAATCCGCTCGATCATCGGTTTATACCGGTGGCTGCGCCGCCATCCGTTGATGAGCGTGCCGCGCCCGCGCCCCGTCGTGAAGTAGTTGATGAAGCTGAGTACCGAATCGTTGACTTCGAGCGGCAACTGCGATTGCGTCGCCTCAATCTGTTGCCGGACCAAACCCTTAATGCGCGGGTCGAGCGGAAAGCTCAATTCCCGGATTTCGTCGAGCGGCGATTTGTCGAACGGCTCTTGCTCGGCGGGACGGCCCGCGCCAAGCCGCTCTACGTCGTAACGGTAAATCAGGTCGACGATTTCTTCGAGACGGCGCTCGGCTTTCGCCCTATCTTCGGCTGAGAGCGGGGCATTCAGGAGGATTTCGACGGCCCGGTCGAACGACCGGCGCGCGCCTTCGAGGTCGCCCGTTTGCAGCTGGCGCTTGCCCAAGAGCACCCGGTTCTGAGCCCGGGACATCAGGTCATCTAATTCACTGGGAACGACTTGCGCAAACGTGGCGGAAGCGAGAAGGGTAAAAGGAACGGCGATGCGAAGGAAAAGGGTCACTCTTTGGCCTGCAAGTCCTTGGAATTTCGTTTACATGACGAACCCAAAGCGTACATCAGTCCCATCGGATGGGTCAAGGCAAACCCTTAAGGGGTAGTGGGTCGGTTTGAGACAGCGCGACCCCTGTGTGTATCCTAGGCGTATGCTGCGAATGCAAGTCTACTTGCTGGCGGACCTCTACGAATTGGTCAAAAAGCGCGGACTCCCCGCATCCGAGCTTCTTCAGGAGGCGGTGCGTACCGAAAGGCATCGTCGGGAGCTACGATCCGCTAGCCAACGCTATACGGCCGAACTCGCGACCGAAGTCGGCCTACCCACCTCTCAAGAGCGTGCCTGCGCGGTCGCAGTCGCAAAACGAATCGCCGCCTCCAGGGATCGGAAAGCCGGCTGAGACTTTGTGTTGATCCTCGATTCGGGAGCGGTCGGCCAACTGGCGGAACGCTCGCGCCGCGCTCTGGCCCTAATCGTCGCTCTGCGCGACGAGGGCCTTTGGCCACCGACGGCGCCGTTCTCGTGGAGTGTTTACAGGGCCACGCTGGACGCGACGCCAACGAGAACCGGTTTCTCAAGACCTGTGAGGTCGCCGCTGCGGTCCCCGAGTCTCTCGCACGGCGCGCGGCTTTACTCCGGCGGCTAGCCCGTTGTGGGTCGGCTGTCGATGCGCTGGTCGTAGCTTTCGCGGAACCTGGAGGCACGGTTCTCACATCCGATTCGGACGACCTGGAGGCGTTGGCTACTCATGCCGCCGGCGTTCGAATCGAGCGAATCTAGTTGATCGGTTTTCCGAAGGGTTTCATCCCCCTCTCAAAAAACGTCTACGCTACTTTCGGATTTTTCACCCGCACGCGGGGGTAATTTCCAACTAAAGCAGCATACCATGGTTCTTCTCCGATAGCCCCAGGTCGTGGGCCTTGACGGCGATCGCGGGCGGCGGTACGTTGCCGTCATGAGCGTTTTGTTGTTGGCTAGCGCCGCCATTCTGGCGCAGTCTTACACCTTGCATCGGACGGAGACGCTGAGACCCTCGGACGGCGGCCCGGAACGCGTGGTGCGGCAGGTGACCATCGCACGCCGGGCGGACGGCACTCGCGTGGAGAAGGTCGTTAGTTTTCCCGGTCAAACCAACGAATCGACGATGCGGACCATCCAAGACGGCAACCTGAGGTTGATACGCGCGTTCGATTCGGCGGGCATCAAGCGGACTGGGCCGCCAGTCCCTCCTGGCGATGTAGAAGCGCTCAAGAGCATCCGCCCCAACCCGGCGCTCGATTGTGCGCCGCGCTCTACTACAGCGAGAAGAAGTGGAAGCAAGACGATTCTAGGACTCGAAGCGGCGGTCTTCGCCGTAGGCATGGGGGAAGTAGGCTTTGCCCCGAAGCTGGGCTGCGAGGAAGTATTCTTTCACCCGAACCGTCCCGATGTCGGAGTGAAGACACTCACACAGTGGTCCGCCGGGGAGCCCGATTCGGCCTTGTTCGACGTTTCAACTCTCCGCGAAGGCACCGCGGAAGAAGCGCGCCGCGCGGCGGGAATTCAATAAGCGTATGGATTCTTATCGATCGTCATGGTCCCGCGAGTCTGGTTGGCGATGTACACATCGCCCGTGAAATAAATGCCCGGCTTCGTGATCGCCTTCCCGAACTCGTAAGTCCGCTTGAGCATGGCGACGTCCATCTGCAATGGCGGCTCGTCCGGCTGATACGTTGTCGCGCGCGGGTAGTCCTTACCGGTCTTCGAGATTTCGATGTGACATCCGACGATGTGCGTTACTGGATACTTCTCCGCGAACTCTACCAATCGCTTCATGCTTGCCATCCAAGCGGTGAAGTTCCCGACGTAGCAGCGCCCTCGATAGAACATGTCGCCGGTAAACAGAATCTGCGTGTATGTGTCGTAGTAAGCGAACTCGGAATCGATGTGTCCGGGATTACCCCACACCCAAATCTTGCGGCCGCCTAGATCGAACTCGACCCGATCGCTCGGGTAGTTCTTCATGCCCCAGAAATCCACCATCTGTTGGTGAGTCAGTCCCATGATGCGGGTGTAAGGACGGTCGAGAAATTGCGGACTCGCGGCGTAATGATCGCCATGCAGGTGGCTGAAGGCGAGCACGAGTTCGTAATCCGCGCGGCTTTTGTGCTTGCGAGTCCAAGTCTCGACGAGTTTGTCCACCGTTTGTCGCAAAGGCCACTCCGTGGGCGACGACGTCGAGCCTTGATCGAGCAGGATCGCCCGGTCGTTGCCAAAGTAGAGGTACATAAACGCGCCCTCGTAGTTGTAAGCCTTGTTCTCGCGCAGCATCACGGTGTGCTCGTTGTACCAATGCACCTGGATCGGCGGGTCGGTGTTGTCGAGCAGCGAGGGCGATCCGTGAATCCACTTGGCCGGGAATGTGCCTTTGGCGGGCAGGTTCGACGCGAAGTCGATGCGCGGCGTGGCGGCCGCGAGCGCGAACAGAACGATAGCTGTCATCGGAGGATCACCGTGGCGGAAGGACGGGGAAGATCGGCGGGCCAGCGCCCGAGCGTGTCGGGGCCGACGCGATTCATCAAGATAAAGTTCGCCCGAATCGCTACCTCTTCCTTGCCTAGAATTCGGCGCGCATGCAGCAGCGCTTCGCCGATTTCTTCCGACTCCATTTGCAGGACCCGCTCATTCGGTTTGAAGTTGGTGCGCGTCGAGTAAGCAAGGCCCGGGGTCGCCTGCATTTCGATGTGTCCGCCCAAAATCCACTTGACGGGATTCGATTCGGCAAAGGTCTTCAGCCGCTCGAGCGAAGCGACGTAGTCGCCGTCATTCGCGATCAAGACACGTCCAGGGAACAGGAAGTCGCCTGTGAAAAGCAGTCCGGTCTGCGCGTCGTAGTAGCTAACTCCGTCCTTGTGCGTGCCGCGCGTAGGAATGGCCGTGACGAGCCGTCCGCCGAGATCGACGGCGACCGGCGGCTGCGCGATGGTCGTGTTCGGCCGCCCTTCGAACTGTCGCCGCCCCTGGTTCTGCGCGATGTCCTCGGGCGAAGTCATCACGATAGTCAGCGGTAGATCGGTCTTCCCGGCGAGGCTCGCGAAGCGGCGGATCAGCCCGTCGACCGTCGCGCGCAGCGGGTAGTATTTCGCCTCGGGCGTCGCGCCGGTGTCGATCAGCAGCGCGCGCTCCTTGCCCACCAGCAGATAAGTGAACGGCGCTTCCCAGTGGATCGCCATGTTCTCGCGCATGACGATCGTCGAGTCGTTGTAGGGAACCACCTGGATGCGCGGGTCGCGATTGGTGGCCGCGCAAATCGACCCGTGGATCCACTTGTAACGGATCGAGCCGGGCGCGAGGCCGTCCAAGGAAGGTTGCGCCGCGGCGGCCAGCGCAGCGAGTGGGATGAGGAGCGTTCGCAAGTTCGCCTCCGGAATCGGATTGAGCGAACGCGGCCCGTAACAGGTAATCTTGAAGTTTAGCGCTTCAGATTATGCAAATCACACTCGGTCCGCTGCCCGGTTCTCGCAAGGTGTTCGAGCCCAGTTCGTTTTTTCCCGATATCCAGGTGCCACTGCGCGAGATTGGGTTGAGCGGCGGCGAGACGGCCCTGCGGGTCTACGACACGTCCGGCCCTTACACCGATTCGTCGTTCGTCCCGAATCTGGAAGCGGGACTGCCGAAACTGCGCGCGCCATGGATCGCCGAGCGCGGTACGGCGAACGGAGTGACACAGCTCGCCTACGCGCGGCGCGGCGAAATCACGCGCGAGATGGAATTCATCGCAATCCGCGAAGGCGTTCCCGCGCGGCTGGTGCGCGACGAAGTGGCGGCGGGCCGTGCGATTATCCCGGTCAACATCCGGCACCCGGAGAGCGAACCGATGATCATCGGCTCGCGCTTTTTGGTGAAGGTCAACGCGAATATCGGCAACTCGGCGGTGACGTCGTCGATCGAAGAAGAAGTGGAAAAGATGGTGTGGGCCACGCGCTGGGGCGCGGACACCATCATGGACCTCTCGACGGGCGCGAACATCCATGAAACGCGCGAACGCATCTTGCGCAACTCACCGGTGCCCGTCGGGACGGTGCCGATTTATCAGGCGCTCGAGAAGGTGGGCGGCAAGGCCGAGGACTTGAGTTGGGAGGTCTTCCGCGACACGCTGATCGAGCAAGCGGAACAGGGCGTCGATTACTTCACCATCCACGCCGGTGTCCTATTGCGCTACATTCCGCTCACCGCGAATCGCGTAACGGGCATCGTGTCGCGCGGCGGGTCGATCCTCGCCAAGTGGTGCCTCGCGCATCACCGCGAGAACTTCCTCTACACGCATTTCGAAGAGATTTGCGAAATCCTGCGCGCCTACGATGTGAGCTTCTCGTTGGGCGACGGCCTGCGGCCGGGGTCGATCGCCGACGCCAACGACGCGGCGCAGTTCGCCGAACTCGACACCCTGGGCGAGCTGACGCAGATCGCCTGGCGGCACGACGTGCAGGTCATGATCGAGGGCCCCGGCCACGTTCCGATGCACCTCATTCAAGAGACCATGACCAAGCAGCTGGCCACCTGCGGCGAGGCGCCCTTCTACACGCTGGGGCCGCTCACCACCGACATCGCGCCCGGTTATGACCATATCACCTCGGGCATCGGTGCGGCAATGATCGGCTGGTTCGGCACGGCGATGCTCTGCTACGTCACGCCCAAAGAGCACCTGGGCCTGCCCGACCGCGACGATGTCAAAACGGGCGTGATCACCTATAAGATCGCCGCCCATGCTGCCGACCTGGCCAAGGGGCACCCTGGCGCGCAGCTGCGCGACGACGCGCTGAGCCAGGCGCGTTTTGACTTCCGCTGGGAAGATCAGTTCAACCTCTCGCTCGACCCCGACACCGCCCGGGCGTATCACGATGCTACACTGCCGAGCGACAATGCCAAGGTTGCGCACTTCTGCTCGATGTGCGGACCCAAGTTCTGCTCGATGGAGATCACCCAGCAGATTCGCGACTATGCCGCCCAACAAGAGGCCGAGGCGGGCCTCAAGGCCAAGGCTGAGGAATTCGCCGCCACGGGTGGTGAGCTCTACGTGAGAGTCTAGGTCTGGCCGTCTGATTATGGGCCTAACCGAGCTGCTGTTCTTGCTACTGGCCCTCGTGAGCGAGGTGCTCGGCACAGTGGGGGGCTTTGGTTCGTCGATGTTTCTGGTCACGCTCGCGCGCCTGCTCTATCCGCTGCAGACGGTGCTGGCCATCACGGCCGTGCTGCACGTGGCGAGCAACACCGCCAAGCTCTGGCTCTTTCGCGGGCAATGGGACCGCAAGCTGCTCTTGCGCATCGGTCTGCCAGGCATCGGCGGCGTGGTGCTGGGCGCCTGGCTCGGCACGGTGCTGACCTGGGCCTGGGCCGACGTGGCCCTCGGCGGCTTCCTGCTCGTGTTTAGCTCGCTGATGCTGCTGCGGCCCAAGCTACGTCTCGAGCCGACCACCGCCATGGCCACGAGTGGGGGCTCGATCGCAGGCTTCCTCGCCGGCTGGCTTGGCACTGGCGGCGCCGTGCGTGGACTCATCCTCGCGGCCTTTGAGCTCGACGCAGCCACCTTCATCGCCACCTCGGCCGCCATCGACTGGGGCATCGACGCCAGCCGCACGGTCATTTACCTCAGCCATGGCTACCTCCGCCGCATCGACTTCGTGCTGGTGCCGCTCGCGTTCGCGGCGGCGTGGGTGGGCTCGTGGCAGGGTAAGCGCCTAGTTGGCCGCATGAGCACATCACAGTTCCGCCGCGTCGTGCTGGTGTTGATCTGGGCTATCGGCGCCTTCACCCTCGGGCGGGCGCTATGGGCGAACTATCGCCTCGGAACCCGATCTGCCGCAATCTGCGCCGAGCGCAGGCACAGCGGGATGCCACCGCCGGGGTGCACGCTGCCCCCAACGAAATAGAGGCCGCGGATGCGCCGCGAAAAGTTGGGGTGACGGAAGAAAGCCGCCAGTGGTGTGTTCGACGCCGAACCGTAGAGACTGCCGCCCCCGCTGCTCGTGCGCGCCTCGATCAGCTGTGGCTCCAGCACCGCCTCAGTGCGGATGAGCGGCTCGAGGTCAGTGCCCAGCCGCGCACTCAGGATGCGCAGCACG
>JANRJS010000029.1:0-58304 GCA_033763835.1 Bryobacteraceae bacterium
CGCTTGGCTACTTCGTCCATGTGCAACAGGCAGATTTGCGGCCGCCCGTTTGATTCGGTTTCGGAAAGGAGAATCGGGTTCATGCTTTCTCTAGTACCGGAATTTCCACAACCTGCCAAACGACCTGCTACAGCGCCCTACAGACCGCGCCCAACTCGCTTGGAGAGCAGCGAGGCCTGTCTTAGCATGGCTCCGTGGCAGGACAAATCGTCGCACGCGGAAAAGGGAAATGGATGGTCCGAGCGTTCCTAGGGCGGGACCCGCAGACCAAGCAAAGGCTGTTCCAGAACAAGATGGTCCACGGCAGCAAACGTGACGCGGAAAAAGTTCTTGCGGAGATGCTACGCGAACGCGATTTGGGAGGTGTCCTGGTCGTCGAGAAGGTGGCCATCGGTTCACTCCTCGACGACTTGGTAGAAGACTACAGGATCAACGGCAAGCGTGTGGACTGGTGCGAACTCGTGGTGAGGACCCACTTGAGGCCCTTCTTCGGCAGCGTGCTGGCGTCGAAACTCACCACGGACCTCGCCCGGAAGTACATTGCTGCTCGCCAGACAAAGGGCGTAGCGAATTCGACGGTTAACCGCGAACTCTCCCTCCTCCGGCGAGCTCTCAACTTGGGGCGCATGTCGACGCCGCCCAAGGTTGCCAGAGTTCCATTCATCCCAAAGCTGGAGGAGAACAACGTTCGAAAAGGCTTCTTCGAGGATGCACAGTACAGATCGCTCCTCCGTGAGTTGCCCGTCGAACTGAAGCCCATTCTCGCTTTCGCCTACTACACAGGATGCCGTCGCGGTGAGATTCTCAAGCTTCAGTGGTCACAGGTGGACCTTTCTCATCGGCTCGTCCGCCTGGAGCCCGGCACCACCAAGAACGACGAGGCCAGAATCATTCCGCTTGTCTCGGAACTGCTCACCATTCTCCAGGACCAAAAGCGTCTCCGGGATTCACAGTATCCGCAGTGCGAGTGGGTCTTCTTTCGTGAGGGTGAGCCGATCCGCTCGTTCAAAGCGTCGTGGGCCGTCGCATGCGTCCGGGCCGGTCTGGCGGACGCGGGCGGGGAGCCGACCAAGCTCTTTCATGATCTCCGCCGGACTGGCGTCCGCAATCTGGTCCGTGCGGGTGTTCCGGAAGCGGTCGCGATGCGCATCTCGGGGCACAAAACCAGGGCGGTCTTCGATCGCTACAACATCGTTTCGGAATCGGACCTAACCGACGCCGCCGAGAAGTTGGATCAGCATATCCGTCGCCGGCGAACCCAAGACCAAAAATCCGACGGGGGCGACGACGAGTCGTAGATCGCCGCCCGATCCACCCTCCACCGCATCTTCACGGCCCTCGACGGTCCACTTCACCCGTGTTTCGAATCCCCGACTCCAAGTCGTGCCCGCGACGCTGGTGTGACAGAAACAGTCACACCAAAACTGGGGTCAACGGAACGGATTTCGAAATTTGTCACACTATAGTCACACCAACGCGAAAACGCCCTCCGATGGAGGGCGTCAAAATCTCTGTAACTTATTGATTTTATTGGTGCGGATGAGAGGACTTGAACCTCCACTCCCTTGCGAGAACTAGAACCTGAATCTAGCGCGTCTGCCAATTCCGCCACATCCGCACGAGGAGGGCAAACTTTCATTATCGCTGCATCGCCCGATCCGGTCAATGCGCCGGTTCGGGGTCGAAGAAGTGCGCAAGATTCGGATAGCCATTAAAGGCCAGCCGGCAGGACGCCGTGGGGCCGTACCAGCGCGGCATATGGAACCGGTTGCGCGGCACATAGACGACATCACCCGGATTCGCGATGATCACCCCCACGCCCTCGATTAAGTAACGAATTTGCCCCGCCAGAATCAGCCAATACTCGGCGGTTTCGGCGTGGTAATGTCCGCGTTCGCCGGCGCGAATCGGAGCCAGATTCTTTTCGTATCCGTAGATGAAGTTCGCCGCGCCGCGGTCGTCCTCGACGATCTTTTGCGTACCCTTCAACGCGCCTTTTTCGAGACCCTCGGCCACTTCCTCGAACGTTGTCAGCGGCTTGTTGTTCCGCAAATACTTGCCGGGAATCCGAGCGGTCAGCCGCGTCTTCATGTAGTTCTTCGCGCTATTCGGGACATCCGCTTCGTTCGCGTACACCGTTGTCGCCTTTGCAATGTTGGTTTCGAAGATCAGCGCCGGAGCGTCACCCACCGCTTCATACGAAAAGAACGTTTGCATCGGCGCTTGCACGATCGCGTTCTTTTTCGCGACAAATGGAGCCGTCCCCTCGATTTCGAACTTCACCTGCCCCTCGACCACTACCCACCAGCTGCGCGTATCGGGCCGCAGGATGCGCGGAGTTTTCGCGCCCGGCTTCATCTGGATGTAGACGCTCTTGAGCAGATCGTCGTCGACGATCGTCTCGTGCCAATCGGTTTGCCCGGCGTGCTTCGCTTTGAGTTCCGCGAGCTTGGTATGCGGCTTATGCGGACCGGTGTACGGATCGGGCGCGGGCT
This sequence comes from Bryobacteraceae bacterium, assembly GCA_033763835.1. GTDB lineage: Bacteria > Acidobacteriota > Terriglobia > Bryobacterales > Bryobacteraceae > JAPKYZ01. The sequence goes on from JANRJS010000029.1 coordinate 2,496, forward strand.
TAGGCGTCCAGACCAAGTCCTGAGCGAGAGCCACTAGAGCGAGAGCGGAAAGCATCCCGATCAGGATACGACTAAACCTTGCGCAACCGCCGCCGCCGGTCCAGGATCGTCTTGGAAGGCGCCGCCACAATCTCCGGTTTGGGCGCCGGGGCCGCTTCCGCCTGCGCGCGAATTTCGTCGACGAGCTTTAGCGTCAAACGCTGAATGCGATCCCGCGTCCGCCGGTACTCCTCCTCGGATTGTCCGATGGGATCGGCGACCTCCCATTCGATCGCCGGAGCGGTAAAGCCCTTCGGCAAATCGTGACCGCTGATATTGACGATCAATTCGAACGGAAGCCGGGTCATCGCCGCGGCGTGCTTGGGAAAATGCTCGGATACATCGATCCCGATTTCGTCCATCAGTTGGACTGTGCGGGGATCGATCCGCGTCGCGGGAGCGACTCCCGCGCTGGCCGGGGCGACCAATCCCCGCCCATAGACGCGTGCGAAACCTTCCGCCATCTGGCTGCGAATCGCGTTGCCGACACACACGAAGAGAACGCGAGCTTTCACTCTCCCAGCTTAAGCTTTCACGACTCCAGCTTCGCGAGGAACCGCCGATGCACCCTTGGGTCGGAAGTCAATTCGGGATGGAAAGTCGCCGCTAGATGAAGACCTTCCTCCACGAGCACGGGGTCGCCGCGATGCGTGGCAAGCACGCGGACACCGGGACCGGTACGCCGGATAATCGGCGCGCGGATGAATACCGCTTCCATCTCGCCCAACTCGCCGGCGGCGATCGTCGCGATGTGACTGTCGATCTGCCGCCCGTAGGCGTTGCGTTCTACGCCTAGATCCATCAGCTCGAGCGAGGGTTGCTTCGGCGAACTGACATCGCGGGCGATGACGATCGCTCCGGCGCAGGTTCCAAAGATCGGCTTGCGCCTCCCGAACTCCCGTAAGGGCTCCCAAAGCCCCTCGTCGTGCAGCAGCTTCACCATGGTGGTCGATTCCCCGCCCGGAATCACCAGCCCGCCGATTTCGTCGAGCTGCGCGGCGCGATTCACTTCGATGACGCGCGCGCCGCAGGCCTCGATCGCGCGCGCATGCGCCCGATAGTCGCCTTGCAAGGCGAGAACGCCGGCGCTACCAGCCACGGGTGGCCATTAACTCTTCGAGCGGCAGCTTCGACACATCGATGCCGCGCATACCGTCGGGAAGTTCCTCGCTCGCTTCGAGCACCGTGTACGGGTCCTTCCAATACGTGGTGGCCTTGACGATCGCGCGGGCGAACTTTTCGGGCTCGTCGGATTTGAAGATGCCCGAGCCGACGAAGACCGTTTCCGCGCCGAGGGCCATCACTAGCGCCGCGTCCGCCGGCGTAGCAACGCCACCCGCCGAGAAATTCGGCACGGGCAGCTTCCCGTTCTGCGCTACCCATTCGATCAGTTCGAATGGGGCCTGGTGCGTTTTGGCCTGCACCATCAATTCGTCGGATTGGAGAACCGTCAGTTGCTTCATTTCGCGTTGGATGGTCCGCATGTGGCGCACGGCCTCGACGATGTTGCCGGACCCCGCCTCGCCCTTGGTCCGGATCATCGCCGCGCCCTCGCCGATGCGCCGCAACGCTTCGCCCAGGTTGCGCGCTCCGCAGACGAATGGAACCTTAAACGGCCGCTTATCGACGTGGTTTTCTTCGTCGGCGGGCGTCAGCACTTCGCTCTCGTCGATGTAATCGACGCCCAGCGCTTCGAGAACGCGCGCTTCCATGAAGTGGCCGATGCGGCACTTCGCCATCACCGGAATCGAGACCGCGCTCATGATTTCGCGAATCACGGAAATCGGCGACATGCGCGCCACGCCGCCTTCTTTCCGGATATCGGAAGGCACTTTCACCAGCGCCATCACCGCGCAAGCGCCCGCGCGTTCGGCGATTTCGGCCTGCCGCGCGTTCACCACATCCATAATCACGCCGCCCTTGAGCATCTCGGCGAGACCGACCTTTAAGCGCCATTCGTCGTTCATCAACATGCGATTTCTCCTAACTACGCATTCACGAAAAACTAAACCAAAGCCGTCGCAAATTCGCGCGGCGCAACCGGTGTTTCGCGCCGGAACGCTTCGCCCAACAATGTGACGCCGCGAGCGATCCGCTCCGGCGACAATCCGCCGAAACTTAACCGGAAGGCCGCCGGGTCGGCCTCGCCGACCGCAAAGTACCGCGAGGGAAGATAAGCGACACCCATCCGTTGCGCTTCCGGCAGCAGCGCCGCGGCGTCGAGGGGCGCGGGCAAGCGCACCCACAAATTCATACCGCCGTCCGGACGCGTGAATTCGGTTCCGTACGGCATTTCCCGGTCGAGCGCCGAAAGCGCCGCTTGCAACTGGCTCGCGCCGTGCTCGACTACGCGCCGCCGGTGCGCGTCAAGCCGTCCCGATTCCGCGAACCGCAGCAAGATCGCTTGAGCCAGTTGGTCGGTATGTAAATCCGTCCATTGCTTCGCCTCGACGAGACGCATGGCCACATCCCGCGGAGCCTTCACCCAGCCTACCCGCAAGCCGGGAAACGCGATCTTCGAAAAGCTGCCGATCTGAATCACGTTCGCCCCGCCGTCGAGTTCGAGCAACGACGGCAACTCCTCGCCCCGGTAGCGCAACGCGGAGTAAATATCGAGTTCGACGAGCCGCGTCCGCCGGTCCCGCATCTCGCGCACCAGCCGTTCGCGTTCCTCGATCGGCATCGTGCGGCCAGTGGGATTCTGGAAGTTCGGAGTGACGATCGCGAGCGTCGAGCGGGCTCCCGCCGTGCCCAGCGGGGCAAGCCGCACGCCGGCGTTCTCGAAAACATTCTTCAGCCCGGGGTAGGTCGGGTCTTCCACCAGCACCGTCGAGCCTGCGGGAGCGAGAACGCGTTGCAACAGATCCAGCGCCTGTTGGCAGCCGGTAGTGATCAAAACATCGCCGCTCGAACTTAGGTAGTCGCGAAGAGGACCGTAGCCTTGCGGTGCGCCCAATTGCAAGATCGTGGCGATGGCGGGATCGGCAAGTACTTCCCGGGCCGAGATGCGGAAGTCGTCGAGAGGGAACAATTCCTCTAGTGGACGCGAAGTGGCAAAACTAATGGGTCCATCGGCGACAAAACTGCCCCGCCCCACATGGCCGCGAATCAGCCCATCCTGCTCCAGCAATTCGTAGGCGGCGGACACCGTAGCGCGGTTCAGTCCGAGTTGCCCGGCCAATTCTCGGGTCGGCGGCAGCCGATCTCCCAGTCCAATCGATCCATCGAGAATGGATGAACGAATAGAATCATAGAGTTGCCGGTAAATCGGCGTATCCGACCGCTCATCCAAGACTGGATTGATTCCCATACCGCTCTAGGCCAAATACTAGCATATTGGATCAGCGGCGGCGCAAGGATGGGTTTGGTAGAATTTCGATTCGTCCTGTGCGCCGACTTTCGCTTTCGATCCCGGTCCTCTTGCTGGCGTTGATCGTCGCCTGGCCTGTGGCGGCGCAGAGGAAGAAGAAAAAAGGAACGGAAGAAGAGATCACTCAAGTGTTGGAAGTGCTTCCCGATCCTCCGGCTTTCGCGACCCTCGAGACGCCGCGCCTTGGATTTCTGGTATCGCCGCTTTCGGCCAAAGGATTGTTGACACAGCAAACGCGGGACGCCTTACGTGCGTTAATGCGCAATCCGCGTGGCGCGCAGATCGTGAAGCTGCGGGCGTTCGTCGCCGGGTCGGGCGACTTGCGGCGGATCCAGTCGATCGTCTCCGAAGAGTTTTCCCAAAAGAAGCTGCCCTTGCCCGCGCTCAGCGTCGTGCAGGTGGGCGGACTCCCCCTTGAAGGCGCGCAAGTGATTCTCGAAGCGGCGGTGCATGAGAAACGCGCGGCGAACCCGCACGGCATTGCGATCTTCTCCGGGCAGCAGGTGGTGGCCCAGCCGCAACCGGCGAACCCGCTCGCGCCCGTTGCGCCGCTAGTCGAGAAATCGGTCGCGAATCTGAAGATCGCGGCGGACGCGGCGGGCGTCGAACCGGCGGCGATGTTGCACGTCACCTGTCTGGTCAGTTCGCTGGCCGATTTCACGGAGTTCAGTCCGATGGTCGCGAGAGCCTATCCGGCGGCGGCGATTTCTATCGTTCAGCTGCAGCGGGCTCCGTTCCAATCGGTAGTCGAGTGCGAAGGCACAGGGCGCCTGTCGGCGGCTCCCGCTTCGCGAGTGCAGTTGCTAAATCCGCCGGGCCTGCCGAGTTCGCCGAACTACTCGCAGGTGGCTTCGACGAACGCGCCGCGCATTGTGACGACGGGGCTCCAGCTCGCCTTCGGCGCGCAAGAGCCGGATGCTAAGCTCGCGTTCGATCGCGTGGGCCGCGTGCTCGATCTAGCCAAAGTGAGTTGGAAGGACGTTTTCTTCGCCAAGCACTACCCGGTATCGCAATCGGCGCTGGAGCGGGTGCGCTCGACGCGGTTTCAGTATTTCGACCGCTCGCGGCCGCCGGGCAGCACGATGATCGCGTTCGAAGGATTGTCGTCGCTCGACGCCTCGTTTGGTATGGAAGTGTTCGCGGCGGTTCCCTAGAAGAGTCAAAGGACAAAAGACAAGAATGCCTACCGTTGTTTCGTTCGGCGAGATCATGTTACGTCTCGCGCCCCCCGGATTCGAGCGGTTTCTGCAATCGCCGTCCTTCGTCGCCACCTTCGGCGGCGGGGAAGCGAACGTGGCCGTGGCGTGCGCGCAGTTCGGCGCGGAGGCGCGCTACATCACGCTGCTGCCGGCGAATAATCCGATTACCGAAGCGTTCGCCGGCGAGTTGCGGCGATTCGGAGTCGATCCTTCGCCGATCGTTCGAACCAAGACCGGGCGTTTCGGGATCTACTTTGTCGAACCAGGCGCGAATCAGCGGCCATCGAAGGTGATTTATGACCGCGAGAACTCGGCGATCTCGCTCGCTAAGCCGGGCGATATCGATTGGGATAAAGCTTTCGAGAACGCCGATTGGTTCCACATTACCGGGATCACTCCCGCGCTAAGCCAAAGCGCGGCGGAGCTCTCGATGGAAGGCATGGAGGCGGCCCAGAAGCATGGCCTCACCGTGTCGATCGATTTGAACTATCGCAAGAATTTGTGGAAGTACGGCAAGAAGGCGAGTGAAGTGATGCCGGACCTTCTGAAGCTGGCCGACGTGTGCATCGCAAACGAAGAGGATTGTCAGACGGCGCTCGGCATTCACGTTCCGGGCGTGGACGTGCACTCCGCGAAACTCGACGTCGAGAAGTACCGCAAGCTGACGGATCTGGTACTCGACACGTATCCGAATCTCGAATCGATCGCGATTACATTACGCGAGTCGCATTCGGCGTCGCACAACGGTTGGGGCGCTTGCTTCAACGACCGGAAAGCCTTCCTGACGTCGAAGCATTACGAGATCACGCACATCGTCGACCGCGTGGGGGGCGGCGATTGCTTTGCGGGCGGCCTGATTTACGGATCGCTAAGCTACGCCAATCCGCAGGACGCGCTCGAATTTGCAGTGGCGGCTTCGTGCTTGAAGCACTCGATCCCCGGCGACTTTAACCGGTTCACGCGGGACGAGGTAGAGGCGCTGATCAAGGGCGGGGGCTCCGGCCGCGTACAGCGGTAACCCCGCCGGGCATCGTGTGTAGCCGGTACACTATACACGTGAAACGCACGAATCTCGTGTTGGATGAGGCCTTGTTGAAGGAGGCCGTGAAGGAGCTCGGCGCCAAGACTTATTCGGAAGCCGTCAACATGTCGCTCAAGGAGATGGTGCGGCAGGCGAAGGTTATGCGCATCCCCGAGTTGTTGAAACACTTTACATGGGAAGGCGATTTGGCCGAAATGCGCGAGGACAATCCTCGTCGTGCCCCGAAGTCCCGAAAGAAAAAAGCCGCGTGACCCTAATCGACACTTCGATTTGAGTTGGCTGGTTCCGAAAAGTGCGGCCCTTGCCGGATCGCCGCGACTTCCGTTTTTATTGCACATGCGCCCCGGTTGCGCAGGAAGTGCTCCAAGGCCGCCGCGAACTGGAACATCGCCTGTCTCTCGATCTCGCGCTCTGGGACAGCTTCATGTCGGTCCTGCGTCTCAGCGATCCCGTCCCTTTCGACCTTTACCTCGAAGCGGCCGAAATCTATCGCCTCGGACGACGAAAGGGAATTACCATCCGGTCGTCGAACGACTGCCTGATCGCCGCCATCGCGATCAAGAATCGAGTCCCGGTCTGGCACTTCGATCGGGACTTCGATTCCATCGCACGCTTTACGGCGCTCGAAGTGAAGTCGAGCTAACCGACTACCACTTCAGCCGCGCCGCGAGTTGCAAGCTGCGCGGCAAGTTCGCGGCGCTGGTAATCCGTCCGAAGTTCGTGTTCGTCGGGTTCAATTCCGGACCGTTGAACTGCACGCGGTTGAAGGCGTTGAACGCTTCGCAGCGTAGTTGCAGCGCCACGCGTTCGGTGAACGGAATGTCCTTGAACATACTGAAGTCGATGTTATTCACTCCGTCGCCACGATAAGCCGGGAAGGCGCGGCTATAGGTGCGGATGTTCCGGTCGAGCTGCTGCGCCGCCACGCGGTTGAACCGGGTCGTGTCGAACGCTCTGTTGAGATCGGTAGGATGAGGGTTCCACTGCAGGTCGCCGCCGTAGTAGATCACGTTGCCCCACTCCACCGGGCCGCCGGGCTGCACGGTGTAAATCGCGTTGATCTTCCAGCCGCCGATCAGGCGATTGGTCCACGGACCGACGTTGGCGCCAAACGCCCGGCCTTTGCCGAACGGCAGATCGTAGCTGCCCGAGAACACGAAGCGCTGCGGCCGGTCCTCGCCCGCGATCCGGTAGTGGAGGAAAGGATCGGCGAAGTTCAGCCGCTCGGTAGCTTCGAGCAACTTCGAGAACTGGTAATTCGCCAGGAACTGCAAACCGTTGGCGAACCGTTTCTCAACTCGCGCTTGCAACATGTGGAAGCGCGACAGACCGTTCGGCCGGCCTTCGGTGCGCACGCCCGCATCCCCGTTGAACTGAGGAAACGCGCGCAACAATTGCTCCACCGCGACCGTATTGCCGTTCAAGTTCGTGCCCGGCAGCAGTCCGCGGAACGGATTCGCCACCAGCGCCGAAAGCCGGTTGATGTTCGCTTGATCGCGGTCCGTCGAGGTCGAGAGAAATTCGCGCGGAACGAAATTCAAGTTGCGGTCGTCATCGCGGCCTTCGAAGATCCCGGCGCCGCGGCTGCCGATGTATCCGATCTCGACCACCATATCCTTGCCGATCTCACGCTGGATGTTGAAATTCCAGCGCCAGGTTCGCGGTTGACCGGGACGCGGGTTGGCGAAGCGGACGGTCTGCCCGAGGAACGTATCGATACCAAGCGAGGAGCCGACGGGCTGTGAGATTCCCGCGGGGAAAGGATTCGTCAAGCTAACCACAGGCGACAAGAAGTTATTCACGCCGGCCGTGGAGTCCGTCTGCTGGCTGAACCCGGGCTGCTGAATTCCAGTAGTTCCGATCCCCTGATAGAACAACCCGATGCCGGCGCGAACGACCGTTTTCGTTCCCAACGCCGCCGGCGTCCAGCTGACGCCCAAGCGGGGAGCGAACGCGTAAGCGTAGGTCGAGTACACATTACGCGATTGAGGAGTGGCGAAGCGCACACCGCCCACAGGATTAAATTGCGACGCGGCGAGCAGGGGCGACGGGCTAGCGGCGTAGGCGGCTCGTGCGGCGTCCGTTACGCGATTCTTCGACACGAAGTCGAAGCCGTTCAGCGTGCGGTCGTAGCGTTCGGTGGTGCCGAGATCGCGCTCGAACCGCAGGCCCACGTTCACGGTCAGATTCGACTTCACGCGCCAGTCGTCCTGCACGAAGTACGCCATGTAGTACGCGCGTTGCGTGCGCGTGGCGTTTACCTGGAAGTTGCCGCCCGTCGGATAGCCGAGCAGAAATGCGGTAAGGTCTTGGCCGATCGGCGATTGCGGAGAAGTATTCAGCGGACCACGCGCCCAGGAGCTGTTGAATTCATAACGCCCCGACGAATTGCCAAAACCGTTCGAGCTTTCGTCCTGTCGCCGGATGTCGGCGCCGAACTTCACCGAGTGCTGCCCGGCGATCTTCGTGAACGTGGTGAAAATCTGGTAAGTGTCGAATGGCGTAGAATCGCCGCCCGAATCCCCGATTTGCTGGTATGTCTGGAAGTTGAACACGGGGAAAACCAGTTTGGAACTGGCGGCGGCGAGCGAGGCGGGCAGCCCCAAACCCGTGAAATCGAATCCATCCGAGGGGCGAGTGCTCCCTTCGGTGAACCGCGCCCAACTCGCCCGCGTGTTCATCAAAAACGTCGGACTGAATGTGTAAACGTCGTCGACGGTGATTCCCCAATTCACGCGGGACAGGAAATTGCCGGTGACAATGTTGTCGAACCGGTTGCCGCGATTCTCCACCCGGTCGTTAAACCGGATATTGCCGAAAATCTTATGCCGGTCGCTGGCGTTGTAGTCGAGCCGCCCCATGTAGCTCTTAAAGTCGTCCGAGCGAACCATGTTGTTGAAGTAATTTTGCAGACCGTCGGCGGTTCCCGTCTGATTCGGGAGCGGATAGTATTCGAGCACGCGCTGCGAAATCGGATTCAACCGCGACGTGGGAATGATATTGCCCGCGAACGGCTGCCGGCGAATCTGGTTGCCTTCGGCGACGCCCGTATTCGGGTCGTAGACCTGATAAATGCCGCCGACACTCAGCAACTGCGACAAGTCGCCACGGCGTTGCGCGGCGGTGGGAACGTTCGAAAAGGCGGGCTCCGGTTCGCTTTGCTTGATCCCTTCCCAGGCGAAGAAAAAGAATAGCTTGTTGCGGCCGTCGACGATCTTGGGAATCCAAACCGGACCGCCCGCGGTAACGCCGTACTGATTGAACCGCGTCACCGGCTTGCGTCCACCGGCTGAATTGGTAAAGAACGGCGTCGCCTTCAATCGCGACACCTGATTAAATTCGTAAGCCGTGCCGTGGAACTGGTTTGTGCCGCCCTTCATGACGACGTTCACCGTGCCCCCCGCCGTGTTGCCGTACGCGGCGTCGGCCATGAACGCCTCGACCTTGACTTCGCTCACTGCATCCACCGGCGGGTTGTAAGCCACGCGCCGGTTCCGTGTCATATCTGGAGCGCCGTCGAGCAGCAACTCGTTCGATTGCCCCTGCCCGCCGCCCATCGAGAATCCGCTGGGGCCCGCGTTGTCGAACGGGCGCGTGAACCGCGGATCGGACGAGGGCACGACGCCGTAGGCAAGCTGGGCGAGGGTTAGCGGGGTACGGCCGTTCATCGGCATGTTTTCGATCTGGCTCGACGAGATCACCTGACCGACACTCGCCGATGCGGTCGAGAGCAGCGTCGCGTCGGAGGTGACGGTAACCGACTCCGATTGGCTGCCTACTTCGAGCTTGATGTCGACGCTAACCCGCGTGTTGGTGCCAACCGTCACGCCTTCTTGCCGGAATCGCTTAAACCCGCCCGCTTCGGCGGTGATGTTGTAGCCGCCCGGAGCGAGAAACGGCAAGGTGTACTCGCCTTCTTCACCCGAAGCGGTTTCGAACTTCGCGCCGGTATCGGCGGCGGTGGCGATGACTTTGGCGCCGGGAATCGCCGCGCCCGAGGGATCGGTGACGCGGCCGGACAAGGTCGAACGAAACTCCTGCGCCGCAACGAAGCTTGCGCAGAATACAACTAGAGTAGTGACCCGAAGCATATCGAAACTAGGGTTATCACACTCCGCCGGGGGAAGGAAGCTCAGAACTCGAAGATGTCGCGCAAGGGTATGGAAAGGCCGGGGATCGACTCGGGTTCGAAGCTATGGGACTCGTTGAAGATCGCCTCGCGGTTCGCCGAAAAAAGAAACGCCCGGCGGGTGTCGCGCGAGAGAATCCACCCCTCGCGCGTCCCGAACCGCAGGTACTTTTCGATCCGGCCCACCAAGTAGCGGAACGAGTTGGAGGCCGACTCGATTTCGATGGCAAGATCGGGCGCGAACGGTTGTACACGGCGTTTCAGGTTTAACAGGGACATATTTGCCCTTGAGATAAATGCAATGTCCGGGGCATGCGCATCGCCACCAAAGTCGAACTCTTGTTCGCTGATAATTACGCCAACGCCATTTCTTTTGATAACCGGCCGCGCGACGGTTATGATCCCGTCGCGCATTAAGTTGTGTTCGGGTACATTGCCGGGCACTTCTACCAACTCTCCATCGACCAGCTCTTTGTTCTCAGCTTCCTCGTCGCTCAGGAGTTCGAAGTCGTCGATGGTAAGCCGGGCAACTGCGGTGGCCATATCGCTATGCTAACGCCATCTCCGACGAGTACACCGCCCGAGCCGCTTCCACGCCGCGAGCCTTAGGCCGGTAGCCTTCGCTCCGCAGAGCTTCTTCGAACGATTCGAGGAAGAACAGCACGTCGGGCTCGGTAGAGAGCACGCCCATGAGGCCGATGCGGAAAATCTTGCCCGCCAACGGACCGAAGCCGCCCGCGATCTCGATGCCGTAGCGGTCGATCAGAAACTTGCGGACCTTGGCGTCGTCGACACCTTCCGGCACCCGCGGCGTGTTGAGAGACCATAGCCGATGCCCTTCGGCCACATGCATTGTCAAGCCCATCGCCTCGACTCCGGCGACGAAGGCCAAGTGATTCACCCGGTGGCGTTCGAACCGGTTGGCAATCCCCTCCTCCGCGATCGACCGAAGCCCCTCGTAGAGCGCAAAAAAGCTCGCAATGGGAGCTGTGTGGTGGTACCGGCGCGCGCCGTCGAAGTAATCGGCCAGCAGCGACAGATCGAAATACCACGTTTGCTTCGCCGCCTTGCGTCCCGACTTCAGCCACTCGATCGCTCGCGGCGACACGGTGATCGGCGACAGACCGGGCGGGCAGGAAAGACCCTTCTGGGAACAGCTATAGGCGATATCCGCGCCCATCTGATCGAGTTCGATGGGCATAGCGCCTAGCGAGGTGACGCAATCCACGATGGTCAGCGCGCCCACTTCGCGGGCCGCGGCGCAGATCGCATCGCCGGGCTGCAACGCCCCGGTCGAGGTCTCGGCGTGGACAAAGGTCACCACCTCCGGCTTCTCACGCAGGATGAATTCGTGCGCCTCGGCGGCGGAAAACGTCTCGCCCCATGGTTTCTCGAACCGCACCACGTTCGCGCCCTGCCGCTTGGCCATTTCGGTTTGGCGGTCGCAGAAAAAGCCGTTAGCGAACACCGCGCACTTCGAACCCGGCTGCACAAAATTCGCGATCGCCGTCTCCATGCCGCCCGACCCGGTGGCCGAAATCGCCATCGTGAACGGGTTTGCCGTGCCATAGCATTCCTTCAACCTGTCGCGAATGCCGGTAACGACCTCGAAAAAGTAGGGGTCGAGATGGCCGACGATCGGCTTCGACATCGCGGCGTAGACGCGGTCCGCCACTTGGCTGGGACCGGGCCCGTAGAGCAGCCGCCGCGGCGGCTCAAGTGCTTTCATGGTTCTAGTTTACGTGACCGCCCTTCCGATCGACCCCCTGCTGCCCAAGATCGTCGAATCGCTCCGCCGCCACCCCACGCTGGTGCTGGAAGCGCCGCCCGGGGCGGGCAAAACGACCCGAGTGCCCCCCGCGCTGCTCGCCTTTCCCGGCGAAGTGGTCGTCCTTGAGCCGCGCCGGATCGCCGCCCGCATGGCCGCCCGCCGGGTCGCCGAAGAGATGGGCGAGCCGCTGGGCGAAACCGTGGGGTATCAAGTCCGCTTCGAGGAAGCCGCCGGACCCCGCACCCGGCTCCGATTCGTCACCGAAGGCGTGCTGACGAGGCGCTTCCTGCGCGATCCCGAACTGCACGGAGTGGGCACGGTGATCCTCGACGAGTTCCACGAACGCCATCTCGACGGGGATCTGGCGCTGGCGCTGCTTCTCGATCTCCAGCGCACGCGCCGGCCCGATCTGCGGATCGTCGCGATGTCGGCGACGCTCGACGCTGGACCCATCGCCGAGCACCTGATGGCTCCTGTCCTGCGCAGCGAAGGGCTCCTGTTCCCGCTTGAGATCCGCTACCAACCGAGCGGTTTGCCCGATTTGCCGGACTCGGGGCACGTGCTCTATTTCCTGCCCGGGCGGCGAGAAATCCGCGACGCGATGGCGCAATGGGAGCCGATCCTTCGCGCTCGCGGCCGGCAAGGGTTTCCGCTCTACGGCGAGCTTCCGCCCGAAGAGCAGGACCGCGCGCTCGCCCCCAGCGCCCGCCCCAAAATGATCTTCGCAACCAATGTCGCCGAGAGCTCGATCACCATCGACGGCGTGACAGTCGTGCTGGACTCCGGTCTCGCCCGTGTGGCGAGCGACGATCCCTGGACCGGACTGCCGAAACTCGAAGTCGCGCGCATCAGCCAGGCGTCTGCCGTTCAACGGGCTGGCCGGGCGGCGCGTACCGGTCCCGGTCTGTGCATCCGGCTCTACCCGGCGGAAGATTTCGCCCGCCGCGCCGAACGCGATAAGCCCGAGATTTTTCGCCGCGAACTTTCGGGACTGCTACTGCAACTGCGCGCGATGCGCCGTGAACCGGAGTCTTTGCCATGGCTCGATGCGCCTCCCGTGCCCGCGCTAGCCGCCGCGCGCACGCTGCTCGATCGCTTGCACGCCGACGACCGGCTGACCCGCTATCCCTTGCATCCACGCCTCGCGCGGTTGGTCGAGGACGCCGGAGCGGATGGCGCTCGCGAGGCGGCGCGACTGCTCGACGACGACCGCGTGGCGAGCCTCGCCTGTCATCGAGGTGAGATCCCCCTGCCCCGCGCGCTGTTGCGAGCCTTCCCCGACCGCGTCGCCCGCCGCACCGGGGATGGGCAATTCGCGCTCGCGGGCGGAGGCTCGGCCGGCGGGCGCGACATTCATTCCGATTGGATCGTCGCCCTCGACCTGCAGAATCGCTTCATCCGGCGCTGGTCCGCCATCGAACCGGATTGGCTAATCGACGAGTTTCCCGAGCGTATCGCCGAACGCGACGAGTTAGTTTGGAATCGCGACGCGAAACGCGTAGACGCGATCAAACGGCTTGAATACGACGGTCTGGCGATCCTCGAGGAACGCGCTGCGCCCGCCGATGCGTCGGAACTCCTGTTCGAGAAGGCGCTCGAAGCGAAGCTGGCCGTAGACGACGAATTTCGCGCGCGAGCGGAGTTTGCGGGCGTTCCGCTACGGGATGGCGAAGCGGAGGAGTTGCTGCGCGAGGCTTGTACCGGCGGCCGATCGCTGGCCGATCTCGACGGCTTTTCGCTCGCCCCATTGCGTCCGAATCTCGACCGGCAGGCGCCACGGACGTTGCGCCTGCCCTCGGGCCGCCAAGCAAAGGTTCACTATGTTCCGGGGCGGCCGCCCTGGGTCGCCTCGCGATTGCAGGACTTCTTCGGCATGCGCGAAACGCCGAAGGTCGGTGGGTCGCCCATCGTCGTGCACCTACTCGCACCCAATCAACGCCCGGTACAAATGACGCAGGACTTGGCCGGTTTCTGGGAGCGCCTCTATCCGCAGGTTCGCCGCGAACTCATGCGCCGCTATCCCAAGCACAAGTGGCCGGAAGATCCGCTCGATCCCGCGCCATAGCGGCGCAAGCGTAGAATAGTCGCCGAGGTAATTCCATGGCCACGCTAGCCGTTTCCCAACCCGCCGCCAAGGGCGGAGCTTTCCTAATCGAATCCCGAACGCCGGACGAGATTTACACCCCGGAAGATTTCACCGACGAGCACCGCGCGATCGCCAAAACGACGGAAGATTTTTGGGCGAAGGAAGTTGGCCCGAACGTCGAGGCGATCCAGCACGGCGATAAGGCGCTGGCTATTTCCATTCTCAAGAAGTCGGCGAAGCTTGGCCTCACCGCCGTCACCGCGCCGGAACAGTACGGCGGCATGGAGATGGACATGGTGGCGCAGATGGTGGTCGCCGAGGCGCTTTCGAAAGATGGCAGTTATTCCGGCTGGCACGGCGGGCACGCGGGGATCGGCACCTTGCCGGTGCTGATGTTCGGCACGGAGGCGCAAAAAGAGAAGTACTTGACGCGGCTGGCATCGGGCGAGTTGATTGGCGCCTACTGCCTGTCCGAGCCGCAAGCCGGATCGGACGCGCTCGCGGCTAAGACTCGCGCCGACCTATCCGCCGACGGTACGCACTACGTCCTCAACGGCCAGAAGATGTGGATCACCAATGGCGGCGGCGCGGACCTCTACACCGTGTTCGCGAAAGTCGGCGGCGAGCACTTCACCGCTTTCTTGGTCGAGCGCGCTTGGCCCGGAGTCTCGCCCGGCCAAGAAGAAAAGAAGATGGGCATCAAGGGCTCCTCGACCACGGCGGTGTATCTCGACAACGTGAAAGTTCCGGTCGAGAACGTACTTGGAGAAATCGGCCGCGGGCACATCATCGCCTTCAACGTGCTCAATCTCGGACGGCTCAAGCTGGGACCGTTCGCAGTGGGTGGATCGAAAAATGTGCTGCAAGTTTCGATCAAGTACGCCAAAGAGCGGAACGCGTTCGGGCAGCCCATCGCGAATTTCGGAATGATCCAGCACAAGCTGGCCGAAATGGCGATTCGCATTTTCGCCGCGGAGACGATGAGCTACCGCGTGGTGGGGATGATCGAATCGAACCTCGAAGGCTGGAGTTGGAAGCAGCCGAACGCCGCGGCCACATACCTCAAGGCCGTCGAAGAGTTCGCCGCCGAGTGCAGTTACATCAAAGTCTTCGCAAGCGAGGTTCTCGACTACGTGGTGGACGAAGGCGTGCAGATCCACGGCGGCTACGGCTATCACCAGGATTACGTCGTCGAGCGAGCGTACCGCGATTCGCGCATCAACCGGATTTTCGAAGGGACGAACGAGATCAACCGTTTGCTCGCCACCGGAACTTTGCTGAAGCGCGCGCAACGCGGGCAGCTTCCGTTAGTCGAAGCGGTGAAGCGGTTGCAAGGCGAGTTGATGTCGCCCCCGGCATTGAGTGTGGGCGGCGAGTCGGCCACCGAACAGGAGAACAAGATGGCGGCGAACGCGAAGAAGCTCGCGCTGCTGTGCCTGGGTGCGGCGTACCAGCGCTTCCTCGACAAGATCGATAAGGAGCAGGAAGTGATGGCCGGGATCGCCGACATTTCCATGACCGCGTTCGCGATGGAATCCGTTGCGTTGCGTGCGCAGCGGTTGGCGCGGATGGGCAAAGGTGAGATCGCGGGCGCGATGTCGGCGGTGTTTCTGCGCGAGTCGATGGATCTGTGCGAACAGACCGCCAAGACCGTACTGGCGGCTTGCGCCGAGGGCGACAACTTGCGGGTGGCGTTATCGGGTGTGCGGCGGCTGGCGAAGTACGAACCCGCGAACGCGATCGGCCTGCGGCGCAAGATCGCCGAACGGCTGATCGCCCAGGAACGCTACGTCACGCAGTGAGGGTGATTCTGCTCGTCGGCTTGCCGGGATCGGGGAAATCCACTTGGCTAGCCGGGCGCGGCCTGAAGGCGATTTCGTCGGACAACTTGCGCGAGTTACTGCTGGACGACGCGAGAGATCAATCGGCCAACGCTCGGGTGTTCGCGCTGGTGCGCCATGTGTTGCGCGAGCGGTTGAAACTAAATCGCGACATGACCTATATCGACGCGACAAACCTCACTCGCAAAGAGCGGCGGCAGTACGTTGAGATTGCGCGGTCGTTCAACGCGACGATCGAGGCCTTGGTGTTCGATACGCCGCTTGAAGAATGCAAACGCCGGAATCGCCTGCGCGAGCGTGTGGTGCCGGAAGACGCGATGGATCGGTTAGCGGCGAAGTACCAAGCGCCGTCAATGGATGAAGGGTTCGCAGCTATCGAGAAAGGCTCTCAATAATCGCTTGTTTCGAGACGCCTTTGTTCTCGGAGACTGCCCTCAGAATCGAATTGAGCGTCCCTAGACGAAGCGGTTTGTTAGCAGGCACCAAGAGACGCTGGTGAGCGGGCGTGTCCGTCTCCAAAATCACATGGCGCCGACTGATGAACCTTCGAGTACTGCCAATGACGGCACCACGTTTCCACGAGCCGCACACCGTCGAGATCTCGAGGAAGCTTCACGCAACGGCCAGAACTTCGTCTCGCACAAGGTGAAGACGTACATTCGCCGGAGGAACGCCGTCGAAATAGAACGCCTCGACGGCTTGGCGAACGTTTTGCCGCAATTCGCTCCAGCTATCGGCTTGCGTAAAAATGTTCTCGGTCAGGCACTCGGCGCAGAATCCGCCATCGGGATCTTGCGTAACCTCGAATACAAGCTCCGTCACGCCTTCAGGATACTCTTCGGCCGCACCGCAAGCCACACCATAAGCGGCGCGAGCGCACATACGCCAGTCCAAAACGCCGCCTGTTGCACCGTCGCGCCTTGATCGATCGCCGTTCCCGCGAAGGTCGACGAAATCGACAGCATGAGCGTCATGAACATGTAGTCCGCCGAGAACACGCGGCCACGAAAACGATCCTCGCTAAGAAAGTGGATCATCGAAGAGGAGAAGAGCCACACCATCGATCCGCCGCCGTGCGCGCAGATCAGGCTGAGGGCGGCGAGTGGGGCGTTCGGCGCATAACCCAAAGACATATAGCCGATCGCCACCAATACGAATCCGATCGTCACGCCGTGGCGCATGCGGCCGATATCCTTGCCCGCCCACGAGCCCGCGCTCAGTGGGCCGATCAGCGCACCCAATCCACGCGCGCCCATCATCACGCTCATGCCGAGCATTCCCGCTCGCTGCGCGTCGAGTCCGCCAATGGACAACGGAAACACCGTTTCGCCGAGCAGCGGAATGATCACCCAATTCGAACCCATCACCGCAACACCGGCCTTCAAAAAAACCAGCGGGCGTAGTTCTACGTGATCGCGCACGTAGCGCAAGCCTTCGAGCACGGGCTTGAAATCGAAAAGCTCGCGCCAGTGGAGCGGTGGACGGTCCGCGGCGTGCGGCTCGTGAAAGTCGAGCTTGCGGATCAGCCACGCGGAGCCGAGAAACGACAGCGAGTTGATCACAAACACCGCCTCGCGCCCAAACGCAGCCGCCGCGATTCCACCCAGCGCGGAGCCAAAGAAGAAATTGAACGCCCAGGTGGTGGTGCTCAAGCCGTTCGCGGTGACGGTTTCCTCCTCGCTGCGCGTCAGGTTCGGAATCACGGCGCTACGCCCAGGTTCGAACAACGCCCACCCGATGGTTTCGAGAATCAGCAGCAAATAGAGAAACGGCAGCATCTCTTTCGATCGAACGGTGAGCATCAGAATCACGATGCACGCGCGCGCGATGTCGGAGACAATCATCACGGTCTTGCGCGAGATGCGGTCGTTCAAGACGCCCGCGAGCGGCGCGAAGAAGAACTGCGGCAGAACATTGCACACCAGCGCGAGGCTCAATGTTTTGGCGCTGCCGGTGAGGTCGTAGAGAAGGCTGTAGACCGCGACAGTGTAGAACCAGTCGCCGATTTCGCTGATGACTTGCGCGAACCAAAGGCGGCGGAAGTTAGGATTACTACGAAGCAGCCGCGCATAAGCGGGCAGCGATACGGGGGCGCCTTGCATCGCTCACCGCGTGTAAAGGCCCATGCGCGACTTCGTCAGTTCCACGGTCGATCGCGCGATGGGCGCGATGCGTTCGTAACTGCGTTCGAGCACTCCGTCGAGATACGCGGGATCGGCAGCTATTTCGTTGTATCGCCGCTGGATCGGCTCGATCTTCGCGATCGCCATGTCGGCGACTTTCTTCTTCAGATCGCCGTAGCGCAAACCCTCGAATTCCGAGCGCGCCGTTGCGTCGTCCACTTCGCCGAATGCCTGGTAAATCGCGATGAGGTTCGCAACGCCGGGCCCCATCGTCTCGAAATCGACCGCCGGATTCGAGTCGGTCGTCGCACGCATGATCTTCTTGCGAGCTTGATCGATGGGGTCGAGCAGCCCGACCGCGTGATTCGCGCCTGTGGCCGACTTCGACATCTTCTTGTCCGGTTCGTCGAGCCCCATGATGCGCGCACCGATCGTAGGCAACTTGGTCTCCGGCACGACGAACGTTTCGCCGTAGAGAGAATTGAAGCGCTGTGCGATATCGCGCGTCAGTTCGAGATGCTGGGTCTGATCGTCGCCCACCGGTACGATGGCCGCTTGGTAAAGCAGAATGTCGGCGGCCATCAGCACGGGGTATTGCAGTAATCCGTCGCCCACCGTGCCTTCCGACGCGGCGGCCGTCTCCGATTTCGCCTTGTATTGCGTCATGCGTTCGAGCCAACCGACCGGCGTTACGCAGGTGAGCATCCAAGCGAGTTCCGCGTGACCCGAGACTTGCGACTGCACGATCACGGACGAATGTTCGGGGTCGATGCCACAGGCCAAAAATAGACCCGCCGTTTCGCGAATCTTTTGCCGCAACTCCGCCGGGTCCTGATACACGGTGGTGGCGTGCAGATCGACGATACAGAAAATCGATTCGTAATCCCGCTGGATGCGCACCCAGTTTTTCAGGGCGCCGAGATAGTTGCCGATGTGGAGGTTGCCGGAAGGTTGCACTCCCGAAAAGACACGAGCGGGCATGGGTCGCTTAAGGGAATCTTCATGGTAGCCTACGCGCGGTGCCTCAGATCGAGAAGTTGGTGTACGGCGGCGACGGGTTGATGCGCGTCGAGGGCCGGGTTTCGTTTGTGCCTTTTTCCCTGCCAGGGGAGCAGTGGGAAAGCGGAGCGCTGGTGGCGGCATCGCCGGACCGCATCGAGGCGAAGTGCGAATATTTCTCGCGCTGCGGGGGCTGCCATTACCAGCATCTCGATTACGAGAAGCAGTTAGCGGCGAAACGGGCGATTCTCGAAGAGACGCTCGCGCGGCTCGGCCGTATTACGCCGCCCGAGATCGCGGTCGCTAGTGCGGAGCCGTGGGGTTATCGCAATCGTATCCAATTGCATTTCGAACGCGGGCAGATGGGCTATCACGCGGCGGGGTCGCGCAAGTTGATTCCCGTGACGCACTGCCCGATCGCCTCTCCGACGATCGAGAACGCTATCGGCGCCCTGCGCGACATGCGGCGCGACGCGAAGTTTCCACGGTTCTTCGAATCCGTGGAGCTGTTCTCGAACGAAACGGAAACGCTCGTAAATGTTTTGAAAAGCGCGAAACCGGTGAGCAAGCGCTTCTTCGATTGGGCGGCGGAACGCATCCCCGGCGCCACGCTTTCGGGACTCGACTATCGCGTAGGCGGGGACACTTTTCACGTCAGCCACAAATCGTTTTTTCAGGTCAATCGATTCCTGGTCGAGCGGTTGGTTGAGTTGGCGACAGGTGAAGAATCCGGCGGACACGCGCTGGACCTATATGCGGGCGTGGGATTGTTCACGCTCCCTCTGTCGCGCGCTTTCGAACGAGTGACGGCGGTCGAAGTGGTCCGCAGCGCGGTGAACGATCTCACCCGCAACGCCCCGCAAGCCAAAGCGATCCAGCAATCGACGGAAGACTATCTCGCGCAACTGAACGACGCGCCCAACTTCGTGCTGGCCGACCCTCCGCGCGCGGGGCTAGGCAAACGCGCGGTGGAGCATCTCCTGCGGCTGCGCGCACCGAAGTTGACCGTTGTGTCTTGCGATCCGGCCACGCTGGCGCGCGACCTCACATCGTTGATCGCGGGCGGCTACGAAATTGAAGGAATGACGATGATCGACTTGTTCCCGCAGACGTTCCACATCGAGACTGTCACCCGGCTGCGTCTCCGCTAGGCCTTCTTCTTTTGTCCACCGCCCGCGCGCTGGTGCGGGCTGTCGGGCGCGTCGCTTTTCGGCAACCACTTCGCCAAGCGCTCCTTGACCGGCGCATGCTCCGGTTTTGCGGCGACATTAGTCCACTCTTGCGGATCGGATTGTCGATCATACAGTTCTTCGGTGCCGTCGTTGTAGCGAATGTAGCGCCAGCGCTCGTCGCGCAACGCGTGGTTGCCGCGGAAGTACGTGCAAAGCGCGGGCCGGTCCCACGGAGCGTTGGGATTGCGGAGCAACGGCGTCAACGAAACTCCGTCGAGCCCCTCTTTCTTGGGCGCGCCGCAAAGCTCGGCGATGGTCGGGTATAGGTCGATCAGACTCACCGTTCGCCCGCAACGCGCGGGCTTGATGTTCGGCCCAGCCATCATCAGGACATTACGCGTGGACTCCTCCCACAACGTGAACTTGCGCCAGTGGAGTTTCTCGCCCAGGTGCCAACCGTGATCGCTCCACAACACGAGATTGGTATTCGTGTACATCGAACTCTTCTCGAACGCGTCGAGCAGGCGTCCCAATTGCGCGTCGCAGTAACTGATGGCGGCCAGATACGCCTGCACACCGTTCTTCCATTTGCCGAACTCGGTGACTTTCGCGTGATCGCCTTGCGCTCCGGCGAACTTTCGGCCAATGGGCGGTACGTCGTCCAAGTCGTCGTTCTTCACTTTCGGCAGCACGATCGATTCGAGCGGATGCAGATCGAAGTACTTCGAGGGCACGTGCCACGGCAGATGCGGTTTCGAGATTCCGCAAGCGAGAAACAGAGGCTGCGACTGCGCCTTTGACATTTGATCGATGGTCCAATCGACCACCTGCGAGTCGCCCATCTTCGAATCGGGAATATCGAGCGGCCCCCAATCGAAATTACCGGGGTTGGGCAACCCATTCATCGGCTGTTCCGGATGCGGATCGGCGGGCTTCTGGCGGTTTTTCGATGGCCAATACTCGTCCCAGCTTTCGGGATCGGGAAACGAGTCGTGGTATGTCTTACCGCTGCCGATCGCTCGATAGCCGTGCGCGCGCAGATGTTGAGGTAGCGTTACGGCGTCGCGCAGTTTGTCCGCCTGCCGCCAAGGTTGATTGTTGTCGTAGACGCCGGTGGTCGATGGATAGAGGCCGGACATCAGGCTCGCGCGCGAGGGGTTGCAGAGCGGCGCGTTGCAGTGTGCGTTGGTGAATACGACGCTGCGTTTTGCGAGCCGGTCGAAGTTCGGGGTCTTCGCTTGCGGATTCCCGCCGAGCGGCGTAATCCAATCGTTCAAGTCGTCGATGGCGACGAAGAGGACGTTCGGTTTCGGGGATTGCGCCCACGTGGTTGTGGCAACGACCGGCGCGGCGGCGGCGCTCGAGACGAAACTGCGGCGAGTCAGCATGGCCGTATTGTATGGAGTTTCTTGGCGAGAGAGGACTCGAAGCTCGCTCGCGGAACGTCGAGGCGCTTGCGAAAGTCCGGGGTACGCGCTTCGCGCCGCGACGTAGAGGGCAACGCGTCGACGATCTTCTCGAATTGCCCCGCGCTCGCTTCGCGCATTCCGGCGAGCGCACGATAGTAGCCTTGCTGCCCCGGCAACTTGCGGCAACCGTCGATTAGCGCGGCGGCGGCATCGCGCCGGTCGTCGAACGTGAGCGAGGTATGCGTCGCGATCGTCGCGCCCCACTCGTCGAGGAACGGCGATTGCGGCAGCAACAAATCGGGCGATTGGCGCAGCGCTTTCACTCCTCGTAACGGATAATTGCGGTGCCCTTCCGGAGACAGAATCTCGCGATAGAGCTTCATGGGGACTGCGAAGCGGCCCGCATCCTCGTGACCGAGCCTCAGGAATCGCGCCCGCGAGGCGGCGGTGACCGGACCCGTTCTCCAGAAACTAATGCCTTGATTGAGATCGCCCAGATTGTGGGCAATCGACGCGGCGAGCCGCAGCGTATCCAACGGATCGCGCGAACGGGCAAACGCCGCGAGTTCGCGGTCGAGTTCGGCTTCCAGGACTTGTGCCGTCTTCTCGGCGTACTCGGCGTCGCCCACTTCGAGAAAGCGCCCGTGCGCCCCGGCGACGACGCTCATTCGCTCGCCGTCGTGGCCGCTGACGTTATCCACCACTCTCCGCGAGACGAACGACAGGTCCCAATCGAAAGTGCGGATCGCGAGATCGGCCATAGCCCGCAACCTCTCGCAATCGCTCGTTTCCCGCCACAGCAGCCCGCGAATCTTCGCATCGACATCGGTCGGCACAAACGTCGCGACGGTGGAGTGGTGCGCGGCGAGGCACAGCGCGAAGTAGTCCGGCGAGGGGTCGTCCAAGATGTCGAGAAACTCGTGGCTGCCCCAGTCGCGGTCGAACAGAAATGGTGCGGTGTTGCGCACCAGCGCGAGCAGGTTTTCGGGCGCGATCAATTTATGATCGTCACATGACTCAATTGGGCTTTGTCAGCGCGATTCTTCCGGACCTTTCGTTCGCCGAGGTCATGCGGTTCGCGAAAGAGGCGGGTTACGACTGCGTGGAACTAATGTGCTGGCCGGTGGGCAAGGCGGAGCGGCGCTACGCGGGCGTTACTCATATCGACGTGAACGCGCTCGACGTGGGAGCGGTGAAGGCGGTAGTAGCGGAAACCGGAGTCGCAATTAGCGGCCTCGGCTACTATCCGAATCCCCTCGCGCCCGACGAGGCCGAAGCGGCCGTCTACGTCGAGCACTTGAAAAAAGTCATCGCCGCTGCGCCGAAACTTGGTGTAGGCGTCGTAAACACGTTCGTGGGCCGCGACTGGACCAAGACGGTGGACGAGAATTGGCCGCGCTTTCTCGCGACCTGGAGACCGCTAATCGCTCTCGCCGCCGATTGCGGGGTCAAGATCGGTATCGAGAATTGCCCGATGTCGTTCACTCGCGACGAATGGCCCGGCGGCAAGAATCTGGCGAGCGCTCCGGCGATCTGGCGACGTATGTTCTCGGATATCCCGCACGAAAATTTCGGATTGAATTACGACCCCTCGCACCTGATCCTGCAGCGCATGGACTACCTGAAGCCGCTACGCGAGTTCCGCGCCCGCTTGCACCACGTCCATGCGAAGGACGTTCGGTTCGACTACGACCGCCTGAACGAAGTGGGCCAGTTCGCGTTTCCGAACGAATACCACACGCCGAAGCTGCCGGGGCTGGGCGATGTCGATTGGGGCGCGTTCTTTTCGATGCTGAGCGAGGTGTACTCGGGTCCGGTGTGCGTGGAAGTGGAGGATCGGGCTTACGAGGGATCCCTAGAATCGCGGCAAGCGGCATTGCGGCAAAGCGTCCGATTCTTGCGCCAGTTCATGGGATGACCGGATGGATGACCGGTTATCTGACTAGTTGTATAGTCGGATAGGAGGTCATCCATGGCAAGTTGGCCCGTTCAGGAAGCGAAAGCCCGGTTTAGCGAGTTGCTGGACACCACTTTACGCGAAGGTCCGCAAATCGTCACCCGGCGTGGCAAGGAAGAGGCGGTGGTGGTGCCGATCGACGAGTGGAGGGTCGCGCAGAACGATCACGGGGAGGCGGAAAAGCGCCGGAAACGCTTGGATCTGATCGAAAATCCCAAGTGGCGGGATAGCGATGAGAACTTCGACCTGATGGACATGATTCCGGAGTTCAAGGGCACACTCGAGGGGCCCGACTTCTCTTCGCCCGAGTATGACGAGCGATGAAGTTTCTGCTCGACACCAACGTCATTTCGGAACTCAGAAAGCCGCGTCCGCATGGGGCCGTCGTGGCTTGGATGAAAACCCATGAGGGTGAGTCCGCGATACCGGCCAGCGCAGTGGGTGAGATGCAGGCGGGTATCGAGAGAACGCGCCGGGACGATCCAGTGAAGGCCGGCCAATATTCCGCTTGGCTCGAAGAATGGCTGGAAAGCTTTCCGGTTATCCCTATGGGCACCGTCGAATTTCGCGAATGGGCGAAGCTAATGCACCGCAGGCAAGCCCATCTATACGTCGACGCCATGATCGCCGCAACGGCGCGGGTGCACGCCCTCACCGTCGCCACCCGCAATGTCGCCGACTTCGAGCCGTTCGGCGTGGCGACGGTAAACCCATTCGAGTAGTGGTGGAGGCGGGGGGAGTCGAACCCCCGTCCGAGAAAGTCCGCCCTGAAGAGCCTACGTGCGTAGCGAGATTCGGTGGTTTCGGCCCCCGCCTAAGAATCCGCGAGAAAACCGGGGCCTAGTCCGATTGATTGTCGGCTTGCATCTCCGGACCGAAGATCTGGGCTTATCCCGAGTTAAGACGCCGTAGCCGGGCCGTCGGGCCGATCCGGTTGGGCGGCTAGCCTAGTTGTTAGGCAGCGTAAGCAAACTGCGTGTTGGCAGTTATTGGTTTTCCGATCGTTTTACGGGAGCTCGGAACCCGGCACGCCTCTCCACGACGATTCAATCCCGTCGAAACCGTTGCGCCCCCTTTCACCTAGTTAGATTGTACGCCTACGGCAGGCGTTTCAACCGAATGGTGAACTTAGGAGCAGGACGAAAGTTCGCGGCCGCGCCATTTACGCCGTCGGTCATCGCTTCGCGCTCGCGGATCAACTCGAGTTCGCCGTCCGGCTTGATGCGGCCAGTGAACCGCAACCGCGACGTGTTGAGCTGGTTCCCAGCCTGCTCCGATCCGGCTATCAGAAAGGTCACGAGGTCGCCCGAAACGATTCCCTGCGAAATGGGAAAGCTCTGGTAATCGCCGTAAATCTTGCCCGTCAGTTTCGTGCCCGACTGCGCTAGCTGAAACGCGATATCGATCATCGCGCCTTCGCGGCCGCCTGGATATTGGCCGGTCCAGGTACCGGTGAGGTCGGCGGCGATCAGCAACAAAGCCAGCATCGCTTAGGAGTTCAGCAACCCCGGTAAGGGTCCTTTGCTATCGGCAAACCGTTCCACTGGCGTACCGAACGCGTCGAGCAGCGAAACATAAAGATCGGCCAGCGGCGAATCCTCGGAGTAGGTCAAATGCCGCCCGCCCGTGATCCTTCCGCCGCCATGGCCACCGAGCACTAGCGGGAGATTGTGCGGATTGTGGCTATTGCCGTCGCTCAAAGCCGAAGCGAACAACACCATCGAGTTGTCGAGAACGGTCGATTCGCCTTCCTTCATCTCGCTCAACCGGCGCAGCAGGTAGGCGTACTGTTCGATATGCCAGCGATTGATCAACTGGTACTGCCGCAGCTTGTCTTCGTCCTTCTGATGGTGCGAGACGTCGTGATGGCCCGCGCTCACGCCTTCGAGGAACCGGAAGCTGACGTTCGACACCGCGTTGCCGAACATGAACGTCGCGACGCGCGTGGTATCGGTCTGGAACGCCAATGCGATCATGTCCATCATTAGCCGGACATGCTCGGCGTGGTCGTGGGGACGTTCGGCGGGGGCGCCCTTGGGATCGATCGGCGCACGAGCCTTCCACGGGGTCTTGTTCGCGGCGCTCGCCCGTTCTACTCGTTCTTCCAGGCCGCGCATAACGGAGAGATACTCGTCGATCCGGATGCGGTCCGCCGCGCTTACTTGGGTGCGAAGTTTGCGCGCATCGCCAAGAACCCGGTCAAGCAGCAAGGCGTCGGACTTCGCGGCATCGCCCACCGGTCCCGAAGCCGCGCGGAAAAGACGTTCGTAGACGGATCGCGGATTAATCTCGCGCGCCAGCGGCGTAGTTGGGTTCGCCCAAGCGATATGCGAGCCGTAGACGCGCGTGTATCCGACTACTTGATCGACGCCGATCGCGACCGGTGTCACTCCCAACTCTAGCGATGGCAGCGGGGTCTGTCCGGCGATCCGCTGGGCGGCCACTTGATCCACCGAAATCGCGTTGGCCAAGTCCGCGCCCTGTGTCTTCTTGATCGTCGAACAGGTGAGGATCGCGGCTTCTTTCACATAATGGCCGTCGCCCGATTTCGAGCCTTCGTTCCAGAGTCCCGATAGAACGTTTATGTGAGATTTCAGACTGGCCAGCGGGGCCAGCGTCGGCGACAACTCGAAATCCGCGCCTGTGCCCTTTGGTGTCCACATGGGCACGTTGACGCCGTTCGGCATGTAAAGCGCGGCCAATCGCACCGGAGCCTTCGACGGCAAACCGGCGGCTTCGAGCCATGGCAGCCCGAGCGAAACGCCGGCGCCCTTTAGTAACGTTCTCCGCGTCAGGTTCATGGTGTGCGAACCGGCTCCTTCCGAACGGCGGACGCGGGAGCTTGATACCGGAACGGCACACTGGCCACGATTTCGGTAATCAACGTCTGCGACCTATATGAATCATTCTTCACCCGTTCGACGATCAAGTCAACGGTACATGCATCGTTAAGCGTCAATCCGCGCCCCAAAGCGAACCCCAGCATCTTGGCCGTCAGATGCCGAAGAAACTCGTCCTGCCGGGTGAGGAGATACGCGCGCAGTTCCACCGGGCCACGGAACGTCTTACCGTTCAATTCGCCCGTGTTGTCGATCGGCATGCCCGCTTCTTCGTTGCGCCAGCGTCCCAGCACGTCGTAGTTTTCGAGCGCGAACCCGATGCCGTCGATCCGGTTGTGGCAACTGGCGCAGACGGCGTTCGAGCGGTGGAGCGCCAGACGCTCCCGCATGGTCTTCGTCGCCGCTCCCGCGGTGGGCTCTTCGAGCGCCGGAACGTTCGGCGGCGGGGGCGGCGGGGGCGCGCCCAGGATCGCGTCGAGAATCCAAGCGCCGCGCAAGACCGGGCTAGTGCGGTAAGGGTACGACGAAACCGCGTGAATGGCGGGCATGGCGAGTAGTCCGCCGCGCGCCGATTCCGGCGGCGCTTCGACAAACTGAGGCTGTTTCGCTTGGGCGCGATTCAGCGGGAATTTCACGTCGAGGAACGTTTCCAGATTGCGCGTGGCGACCGTGTATTTGGAGTCGATCAGGTCCAGCACCGAAAGGTTGCGGGTCAGGATTTCACGGAAGAACAAAGCTGGCTGCAAAACGATATCCGAGCGCAGTTCCTCGTCCTTCTCGAACATCGGATAGAGCTTCGCGTCGGGCTTCTTCGATCCCGCGAGATCGCGGATGCCGAGCCATTGATCGACAAAGCGTTGCACGAAGGCGAGCGACCGGTCGTTGCGCAGCATTCGCCCCACAAGTACCTTCTGAACGACCGGGTCGTGGAGTTTGCCCGCCGCGGCGAGATCGGTTAGAAACTCATCCGGCATGCTGCCCCAAAGAAAGTACGAAATGCGCGAGGCGAGTTCGTATTGACCGAGTAGACGCACCGCGCCGGTCTCATTTGGCGGCTCGACCAGAAAGAGAAAGTTTGGGGAAACCAGAACGCCGCGAAGCGTAAAGAAGATCGCCTCGTCGAACGTCCGGCCTTGCCGCCGGGCGGTATGGAAGAGCGCCATGTACGGCGCGGCGTCCGCCTCCGGGACCGGACGCCGGAACGCGCGCGGCAAGAAGTTCGCGAGGATCGTTCGAGCCGCCTGGGCTTCCGGTAACCCGGGTCCGGGTTTCGCGATCAGAATCTTGTTGCGCGACTTGAATTCCTTGGCTGCGAACTCCGTCGCGAACTTCGCCGCGTCCATGTACTTTTCGGAATGAAGCGGCGAAAGAAACAGCGTCTCGGCGGCGTTATCGAATCCCTCGCCGCCGCCGCCATCGACGGGAAGCGAGGCGCCGAGGTCGAGATGCATGTCGAGCAGATCGCGCAATGTCGCCGAATACTCGTCGCGATTCAAGCGGCGGATGCGCGACGGTCCTGGTTGAATTCCACCGGCGCACGCGGCGGTGTGGAGCGCACGTTCGGCCCACTTCGCAAAGGCTTCGCTCTCGTCGAGCGGCGGTGCGGGCGCGCCTTTTGGCGGCATTTCGGCATTGCGCACCCGGCGCAAGAGCGCGGTCCAGCGTTGCGCCTCGCCGGTTAAAGATTCGCTCACACTCACCTGATCGAGCTTGAATCCGCCCACCGCCGCTTTGCCGGTGTGGCAAGCCGCGCAGTAGCTTTTAAGGAACGTTTGTCCGCGCTCGAACGAATAATCGGCGGCGAAAGCCGGGACGGCGAGAGCGAGCCAAAAGACGCGCATTCGTGCTTAGTCTATCGCGCGGCGACCAACTCGATCACGATGCGGTCGGGACCTTCGACGTAGACCCCGGTATCGCCCGAGCGGACCGGCAAATCGAGCGTCCGCACGCCGCCCGCCTTCATTTGCGCGAGCAACGCATTAAGGTCCGGCACGCGAAAGGCGATGTGATCGACGACTCGACCCGCCGTCGAAACGAGTTGAGAAACGCCTTTCCAGTCCTCTGCGTACTGCTCGCGAGCCCAACTCGCGGGGAAGATGCCGATGTACACACCGTCGATGGTGAGATTCGCCGTCACTCCGATATCCGCGCCGCCCAGGCGCACCACGTTGCGCGAGAGCGGACGGCCGCCCATCGTCTTCAGGCCGAGGTACTTCATGTACCACTCGGCCGCGGCAACGGGATCCTCGGACAGCAAGTGGATATGCCGGAACTTCGTGTCCGCGGCGTTGTTGATCTCGATCATCGCCTTGTCCGGACCCTCGACATACGAGTAGAAGAAGTTCGGACCTACTTCCGCGAGATTCGTCGGCGGGGTCGAATAACGCGTACCTAATCCGAGTTGCCGCCGGTATTCGGCGCGCGGATCGGGCGATCCCCAGCCGATGTGCCAGACCGCCGAGATCAAGCTTGCGGGCGGCGCTTCGGCGACTTCGTGGAACCGCACCGGCCCCGGCTGGAATCGAGCCTCGTAGAACGCCTTCGCGGCGTTTGCGTCGCGCGTGTTGAGATGGACATGGTCCAGGTGAGTTTCGTCCTGGGCGATTCCCATCGCCAGCGTCATGCACAACGTGATCATCTTTACCGACCTCGACGGAACTTTGCTCGACCACGATACCTATTCCTGGGAACCGGCGCGCCCGGCGCTTTCGCGGATTCGCGAGCTCGGCATCCCGCTGGTTCTGGTCACGAGCAAGACGCGCGCCGAGGTGCGGCCACTGCGCGCGGCGATCGGCGTACCGGGCGACGACATCGTCGAGAACGGCAGCTACTCGCAATCGCTCGCCGCAGTTCGCGCGGCGCTCACAGACGCCGCCCGGGAAACCGGCGTTCCGGTGCGCGCCTGGGGCGCCATGACCGTCGAAGAGATTGCCGCCGCCGCGGGGTTGCCGCTTGAAGCCGCCGCGCTGGCCGCGCAACGCGAGTACTCGGAGCCGTTCACGATTCTCGACGAAGCGCGAGCGCCCGAACTACTCGGCGATCTCGAACGGCGCGGTTTACGCTGGGCGCGCGGGGGGCGATTCCATCACGTGTTCGAGCGCGGCGGCAAAGGCGAAGCGGTGCGCGCTTATCTCGAACGCCATCCCGGGGCGCGATCCATCGAGCCATTTTCCCGCGCGCGCTCGATCGCGCTGGGCGACGCGCCGAACGATATTCCGATGCTCGAAGCGGTCGATGAACCGGTCATCGTGCGGTCGGCCAGAACGGCGGATTTGCTCTCGCAGCTACCCCGGGCCGCAGTCACGAGTTCGCCGGGACCGGCCGGCTGGAACGAGTGGCTGCAGGCGCGGCTCGCTTAACGGCTTACGCAGCCGAAGCCTAGGAGTTCGAAATCCGCCGACCGGCAGTAACCGCTATCGGGCCAATAGTCGCCCATCGCGCTTTTCCATTGGGAGCGAGGTAAGTTCGAGATATTCACCATCGACTTCTGCCAGGCCGGATTGGGTACCGTCTGCCGGTACAGCAAGCCGCCGTAGTAGAACGTCGGCGCGGAGGCGGGAATCGGATTGATCTCGGGATCGTAGACGAAATCGCCCGGTTGCAGCGCGCCCCAGGCGATCCATGTGGCGCCGTGGCGAATCAGCGTCTCCTCGCTCGGTTTACGCGACGGGTCGGAGATTACGAACGTCGCCAAGCCGTCCTTTAGCCGCGCGCGATTGTCGGGCACGCAACGCACGACACCGGTCGAGATCGGTTCGTCCTGGCACATCGACCAAAAACGTACTTCGCGGGAAGTGTTGGCGAGCGAAGGCGACTCGCCCGCCTGCGTATCGGGAACCGTAGGCGCGCGCATGCGGACCACCACCATGTCGTAGTTATGCGGCGCATGCAGAAATTCCCGGCTGATGTAGGCCGCAAAGTAGCTGTTATCGGCGCTGGGATAGTGGGGCGTCCGGCGATTAGTGACGGTGAGAATCCAGTACGGCGGATTCGTAGCGGTCAGTAGCGGAGCGGCCGGCGCCGGTCCCGCATAATCGCCATTGTCGAGACGGCTCCACACCGTGGATTCGGGCGGCGCTTTGGGGCGCACCGGACACGGTGTCAGCGCCACCCCATTCACCCGAACCTCGGGCAGCGGCACACCGCCCGTGATGTCGTTCGCTAAGTCCGAGTAGTAAATCCGATACACCATCAATACGCTAGTAAGTTCGCCGGTGTAGACGGTATTCGGCGCCGGAGTCCGTGGAGCGCGCCCAAACACGACATTCAGCCGATACGTCCCCAACGGTCCGGGCGACCGGAACGGATTGTGCTGCCCGGCGTCGGGGTCGATCATCGTATCGCCGATCGCGTCGATGACGTTGCGCTGCTCGTCGTAGAGTTGGATCGCCATATAGCGCCCGCGCGGAAAGCGGCCCACTAAGGTCACCGAAGTCGAAGTGTTGCCTATCAGCTTGGTCTGCCAGTATGTGGCGCTCGCTTCGGGATAGTTAATGTTGCGAATGCCGAGCGTGTCCGTCTCGACATTAGTTTGCATGTACCACGACTGAGTGGCGGCACATCCGGGGTCGGGCGTGTCCCAATACAATTGTGCGACGGCGTGAGTTGCGTTCAAAGCGATCGCTAAGGCGGCCCGGAGGGCAAAACGGAATCTGAGCGGCATGGTGCATGGTAGTGCATTTTGTGCGTACCCCGTTTCAAGCGGTAGCCATGTCGGCGGACACCGTGCGCGCTAAGCCCGGTACGATCGGCGACGTCGCGCCGACTTGCATCGTCGAACAGATCTCGCGCAGCCGCGGATAGATACCGGGAATCGCCGCCACCACTCGATTCCAGTTGGGAATTTGCGGCGCGCCCAACGGATCGTCTTGATAGCTTTTCGCCGCGTCGCGTAAGCTCTCGGCGAAACTGTGAACCGCCGTGTCCTCGGCGTGCCGGTCGAACGACAGTCCGTTGATTTGGGCGTCGGCGGCGTAGCGGCGTATCGTGTCCTGCGCGTAGCGGATGTAATAGATCAGCATCGACCGGAAGTGATCGGTGGTGAGCGTGAAGCCTTCCTGGGCGATCGAACGGAACAAGCTTGTGGCGATGTCGCGCGCCATGCGCCGTAAGCCTTTCTCCGGATCCTCCGCCGATAGCTCTTGATGTTTGTGTTCGTAATTGTCGGCGATGTCCACTTGGCAGACGCTCAGCGGACTGACGCTGCGGTATACCTCGGCGAGCACCCCTACTTCAAGACCCCAATGGCTGGGAATGCGAATCGCCTGCGCCAGATCCGACTGCAACGCGAACTCGCCCGCGAGCGGATAGCGGAAGCTATCTAGGAACCGCAGGTAAGGAATTTCGGGAGTCATGTTCTGCACCACACGAACCAGCGGGGTGAAGAACAAGCGCGTCACGCGCCCGTGGAGAGTCTCCGACACGCGCGCGTAGTAGCCTTTCGAAAACTCGAACCCCAAGTTCGGATGGGCCACCGGATAGACGAGCCGGGCGAGAAGTTCGCGCGAGTAATTGCGGATATCGCAATCGTGCAGCGCGACCACTTCGATTCCCCCTTGTGCGAAAAGACAACCGAAGCTCAGCCAACAGGTGCGCCCTTTTCCGGGGGGGCCCGCACTCAACTGGTTCCGGTCGAGTTCCACAAACAGATTCTCGATTCGGGGATCTTCCATCCAAAGCGCGATAACCGGCGTCCGGAACCCCTCGAAGAACGAGCGCGCGTATTCGTACTGCTCACGATTGGCTTGGCCGATAGCGACGACGATCCGGCTGAGGTACCGCACATGGCGGAGTTCGTCGCAAATCCTACGCATCGCCGGGTGCTCAAATTCACGATAAAGCGCGGGAAGGACCAGACCGATCGGATTCGAGATGGCAAAGCTCTCCAGTTGCTTTTCCAGCCGGTCAAGACCGCCATCGGTCAGCCGGTGTAGGGTGGTAATCACGCCAGGTTGAAAGAAGTCGGACATGAAGCGCCTTTCATTAACATTTGTTTAGCGAGTTTCCCCTGGACACAGTTATTGCACGAATGGTTCCAAGGATGCCGTGTTAATTTGAAGGCTTCATGAAGCGGCGTTTCGCGTTGCGCACCTTGTTAGCATCCCCCGCGTTGTGGGCGCAAGAGTTAACCCCGGTTGCCACCGATTTGGCCGGCGAGCCACGCCTGCGATTTTTTTCGAGGATCGAGTTTACGAAGCTCGAAGAATTAGCGAAAACCATCGTGCCCGCCGTGAATGGACAACCGGGAGCCATGGAGGCGGGCGCGCCGATGTTTCTCGATTTCCTGTTGTCGCGATCGCTCTCCGGGGACCGGCGTGCCTATCGTTCGGGCTTAGCTGGGACCGTCGATCTTTCGGAATTGGAGCGGCCGTGGAAGTACGGCTCCAAGTCGTTCGCGCACCGGTTGAAGGAAGATTTGATCCGGGCGACGTTCAACTCCCGCGAGGCGAATGCCAACCGGCGCGGTGGCGGCGTCGGGCAATACTGGAAGGCGTTCGACTGAGGCCAATGCCCAAAACGTTCTCCGCGGTGATTGTCGGATCCGGCGCGTCGGGCGGAATGGCCGCCTGGGTATTAACGCGCGCGGGCATCGATTGCTGCGTGCTCGAAGCGGGGCCGCTCGTCGATTTCGAAAGGCAGCGCGAGTTGCGGCCGGTGTACGAGCTGCCGTTCCGCGGATTCGGGACACCGGGACGGTTTCCGCACGTGACGCAAGCCTCCGAGTTCGACGAGAACTTGTGGTTGGACGAAAAGCAAAACCCATACTCGCATCCGGCGAACGATCCGTATTTCTGGGTGCGCATCCGCATGGCGGGCGGAAAAATGAATCGTTGGGGACGCGCGTCATGGCGCTTGTCCGATCTAGAATTCAAGGCGCGCGATCACGACGGGTTCGGCGAGAATTGGCCGGTCGAGTACGCGACGCTCGCGCCTTACTATTCGCGCGTCGAGCCGATGTTCAAGGTGCAGGGCCGCAACGAAGGGTTGCCGCAACTGCCGGACGGCGTGTTGCTCGAGGACGGCTCGCCCGACTCTCCGGCGAACGCGCGGTTTATCGCGGCGGCGGCGAAGCGCGGGATTCGGATCACGAAGCCCAGGCGCGCGACGGGCACGCTGGCATCGAGCCTGAACTTATTGCTTCCGGACGCGGCCGCGACGGGCAAGTTGACGCTCGTCCCGAACGCCATCGCGCGGGAGATCGCCTTTGACGCGAAGACCGGACGCGTGAATGGCATCCACTATCTCGACCGCCGATCGAAGCGCGATTTCTTCATTGGCGCAAAAGCGGTTGTGCTGGGCGCTTCGACGCTAGAAACGGTCCGGCTGCTTTTGAACTCGGCATCGCCGCGATGGCCGCAAGGCTTGGGGAATGCGAGCGGGACGCTGGGGCGGTATTTGTTCGATCAGATCTATGTGAAGAACGTGGTGCAAGCGCTGGTCCCCGAGGCGCGCGCGTCGCGGCAGGGCCGCTCGCAGACGGGCGGCGCGGGCTATATCTGCCGCTTCCGGAACGTCGAAAAGAGCGAAAAGCTGCCGTTCCTGCGCGGCTACACCTATGATTTCGGTTCCGGCGGCGCTGTGAATCCGCGCTACATCCCGAAATACGGCGAGCCGCTGATGCGCGAAATCGCCGATCTCGGGAGCGCCAGTTTCTCCCTCACCACCATGGGCGAAGTGCTGCCACGCTACGAAAATCGCGCGTCGATTCATCCTACGTTGAAGGACGACTGGGGCATCCCCGCGCTGCACATCGAGCATCGCTACACGGCCAACGAACGCGCGATGGCCAAAGACTCGATGGAAGTGGCGAGCGAATTGTGCCGTGACGCGGGGTTCGAGATTCTCGAAGCGCACTCGCAAATGGTGCCGCCCGGCGAATCGATCCACGAGCTCGGCGGTTGCCGCATGGGCGCCGATCGCAAGACATCGATGCTCGACCAATGGCAACAGTCGCACGAGATTCCGAATCTGTTTGCGATGGATGGTTCGACATTCGTCACCGGCGGCGCGCAGAACCCGACGTTGACGATTCTCGCGCTGGCCATGCGGTCGAGCGAACGGCTTGCTGAGAGAATGAAAAGCGGTGAGCTTTAGCGTCTGGATCTTGCTGCTGGCGGCGGACCCCATCCCGCAGCCGTTGCCCTATTCGCACAAGCTCCACGTCTCGAAGGGTCTCGATTGCAAGGTGTGCCATACCAATCCCGACCCCGGCGAATCGATGGGGATTCCGAAAGTCGCGACGTGCATGGGCTGTCACCGCTCCGTAAAGTCGGACTCGCCGCACATCCAGGAGTTGGCAAAGGCATCCGAAGAGAAACGCGAAATTAAGTGGAAGCGCGTTTACCAAACCCCGAGCTATGTGTTTTTCTCGCATCGCTTGCATACGGACGCGGGAACGGCATGTTCAAGCTGCCATGGCGATGTCGCGCAGCGCGAGGTTCTCGCGAAAGAGGGCGACATCTCAATGGGCGCTTGTATGACGTGCCACCAGCAAAAGAAAGCTCCCAACGATTGCAGTGCGTGCCACGAGCCGCGCTAGGCGATCGTCTTCTTCACGATCCGCATCCCCTCTGCGTGTAAACGCTGCGCCTTGGCCACCGCCGCTCTCGCGCGCCCATTCTTGCCGTCGATCTCGAACAGCTTTGCCGCCAGTTGCGAGCCGCTCGTCGAATCCACCGGCAAACACCAATCGCCCAATCCCACGTCGGCCCACATGTTGAACTTGATGCCGTCTTCCGGCTGGTGAATGTAGAGGCACGGTGTGCCGCGCGTGGCGGCGAGAATCGGCGAGTGACACTCGAAACTGACGATGGCGCGCGCCTGTGCGTAAACGCTCGTCGCCTCGTCGGGCAGCCAATAAGCCTTGCGGCGAACGACTTTCGGTTTCACATCGTCGGGCAGCGGATCGTAGAGCAGTGGGTCGATCTCGTCGATCTCGTAAGTCATCTCGGGGCATAGCAACGCCCGATTGCCTTTGCGCACCCAGGCGACGATCGCTTCGCGCATCTTCGCGTGATCTCGCTCGGCGTACTTCGCGTTCTCGGAATCGCGCCGCGCTTTCTCGGCTTCGCTCCAGGTGGTCGCGCGGAAGCGATGGTACGGCGTGTAGCGCAGGCGCGGAATGAACGCCGCGAAGCGCGTACCCGCGAGTCCCGTTTCGCGAAGATACTTCTCCGCGCCGATCTCGTCGCGCAAGTCGAAAGAGAATGTGCCGTCGGGCACGAAGCGCCGGTTCGGTCCGTCGAGACCTTCGGCTTTCAGGTTCGCGAGCGACTTGGTTTCGCGGGTGAACAAGAACGCGGCGGACTTCGCAAGATCGCGCCGCAGATCGTCGAGCGGCGAACCCGCCGCCTCTCCCGCAACGGTAACACCTACGCCGAAAAATCCGAACGGTTTGCCGGTCGCCTTCTTCCATTCGGAGACATGCGGAGCGGCGGCCATCGACGCGGCGCTGCCGTGGATCAACAAATCGGCTTCGGCGAATCGCGCCGTGCCGTCGCGAACGATCTCGAGTTTCGGGAAACGGCGCTTCAACATCGGCTCCACGCCCCGATCCGTCTCCGTCGACCAGAAAATCAGGTTCGCCTCCGGCAGGTGCTTCTCGATCGCCGCCAGCACTCCGGGCGAGTGCGCGATGTCGCCGATGTTTACCGTCTGCCAGCCGGAACGCAGCAGGATGGTGGGCGGCTTTTTAGCCGCGAGAGGAGCGGCAAGAGCGCCGAGCAAGCTTCGGCGGGTCAGAATCGCGCGAGTCATAATCACAAAGATATGCGCATCGCCCTACTGCTCGCTTCCCTGCCCCTATTCGGCGCATCGCGCGGCGTCGAAATTTTCTGGGACACCTACGGCGTCCCGCACGTTTACGCAAAGACCGTCGAGGGCATGTTCTTCGGATACGGCTACGCGCAGATGCAGAGCCACGGCAACCTGATCCTGAAGCTCTACGGCGAATCGCGCGGACGGGCCAGCGAGTATTGGGGCGAGCGCTACTTAGAAAGCGACCGCTGGCTGCACACGAATGACGTTCCTGAACGTGGCCTTGAATGGTACAAGCGCCAGAACAATGAGTTCACGCGCTACCTGGACTCGTTCGCGGCGGGCATGAACGAATACGCTTTGCGGCATCCCGAAAAACTCGACGAAGCGATGAAGCTCGTTCTGCCAGTCACCGGCGCGGATCCGGTGATCCACGCGCACCGCATCATACACTTCAGTTATGTCTCGTCGCAAGCCCGCGTGCGGGCGGCAATCACGGGACGCGGCGGGAATCCATTCGAGGCGGGTTCAAACGGCTGGGCCATCGGCCCCTCGCGCGGCGGCCCGATGATGCTGATGAATCCACATCTGTCCTGGCAGGATTGGCAGATTTACTACGAGGCTCATTTGAACGGCCCGAGGATCAATCTCTACGGCGCGAGCCAAGTCGGCTTTCCCGTGCTGCGCTTCTGCTTCAACGACTCGATCGCTTACACGCATACGGTGAACTCGATCGACGGCAGCGACCTCTACAAGATCGAGCTTTTGGGCGCGGGCTACAAGTACGATGGCGCGGAGCGCGATTTCATCGTCAAGCGCAAACAGTTCGAGGTGAAAAAGCCGGACGGCGGCTACCGCACCGAAAAGTTCGACGTCAAGCACACGGTGCACGGCCCGGTCGTTTGGGAGTCGGACGCGCAAACGATCGCATTGCGAACGGCGGGGCTGGACCGTCCGCACGCGCTCGACCAGTACTGGCGCATGTCGATCGCGAAGGGTTTCGATGAGTACGAAACCCAGATCAAACGATTGGAAGTGCCGACTTTCAATATTCTCTACGCGGACGGCAAGGGTCACATCCACTACTTGTTTAACGGTCTGCTGCCGCGCCGCGCGGAAGGCGACGCAAAGTTCTGGGCGGGCGTGGTGCCTGGAAACTCGGCGAAGTATTTGTGGACCGATTACCACTCTTTCGGCGAGTTGCCGCAACTGCTCGACCCACCGGCGGGATTCCTGCAGAACACCAACGATCCGCCGTGGTCGTCCACGTGGCCGCAACAACTCGACGAAGAGCGCTATCCGGCATACACGCACACCGGCCGCGCGGAGATGTGGCGCACGGCGCGCTCGCTGCGGATGCTCACCGAGGATTCGAAGATCACGTTCGAGGAGCTGGAGCGCTACAAGCACTCGACACGGTCGGAGTTGGCGGACCGTGTTTTGGACGATCTTATACGTGCCGTCGAGACTTCGGACAATCCGCGCGCGAAAGAATCGATCAAAGTCCTAAAGATTTGGGACCGGCAAATGGAGACCGATAGCCGCGGCGCGTTGCTGTTCGAATTAATCGCGCCGAAGTTGCAGTTCGACATTCCGCTTGATTCCAAACGGCCGCTCGATACTCCGCGGGGATTGAAGCAATCGCCGAACGTTCTGGCCCGCGTCGTCGAAGAGGCGTCCATCGAAGCGGAGCGAAACTACGGATCAATTGACGCGCGTTGGGGCGAGTGGCGGCGGTTCAAGCTGGGCTCACTCGACATCGAAGGCAACGGCGGCGGCGGAGCATTGGGCATCTTCCGCGTAATGACTTTCGCGGGATCGGGTAAGAAGTACCCTGTTCACGGCGATACATTCGTCTGTCTGGTGCAACTCGGCGCGAGGCCGAAAGCTCGCGTTGTGACGAGCTACGGCAATGCATCGCAGAAAGGCTCGCCGCATATCGAGGATCAGTTACCGCTGGTCGCCGCGAAGCAGATGCGCGACGCGTGGCGCGAGAAGAAGGAAGTGGAAGCGAATACCAGATCCAAGGACGTGTTTTAATCGGAGTCCGATGAAGCTTGAAGGAAAAATCGCTGTCATTACGGGCGGCAGCCGAGGACTGGGGCGCGCGATGGGTGTCGCGCTCGCGAAAGAAGGCGCGCAAATCGCGCTGGTAGGGCGGGACAAAGCGGCGCTCGACGAATCGGCGGCGTTGATCGGCGCGGGAGCGAGCGTACACACCGCCAACGTCACCGACGAAGCGGAAGTGAACGCGCTCGCCGCGAAGTTCGACCGCGTGGACATTCTGATCAACAACGCGGGTGTCAACCTTCGGAAGAATCTCGTCGAGTTCACGCTCGACGAATGGCGGCATGTGATGGATGCCAACGTTACCAGCGTCTTCTTGATGTCGCGAGCGTTCGTGCCGAAGATGACTGGGCGCGGCTACGGGCGCATCCTCAACATGACGTCGATCATGAGCCATGTCTCGCTACCCGGCCGCACCGCGTACTCGTCGTCGAAGACCGCGCTGCTGGGCTTGACCCGCGCGCTGGCGCTCGAGCTGGCGGGCGAAGGGATCACAGTGAACGGCATTTCGCCCGGACCGTTCGCCACCGAAATGAACACCGTCTTGATGAACGATCCCGAGAAGAACGCCGCGTTTCTCGCCAAGCTTCCCGTGGGGCGCTGGGGCGATCCGGACGAGATCGGCGCGCTGGCGGTCTATCTGTGTTCGCCGGAGGCGAGCTTCATTACCGGAACGGACGTGCTGATCGATGGCGGCTGGACGGCTAGCTAGCTTCGTCGCCGTGCTGGCGCTCGCCGCGTCCTGCAATCGCGCCAAGACCCGCACGATCGGCGTCGTCCCGAAAGCCACGTCGCATTTGTTTTGGGTGAACGTCGAGAAGGGTGTGCGGCAAGCGGCGCTCGACAAGAAGGTCGAACTCGTATGGAACGGCGCGCCGTCCGAAACGGATTACGCACGGCAAGTGCAGATCGTCGAATCGATGATCGCGCGGCGCGTGGACGGACTCGCCGTGGCGGCGACGGAAGCCAAGATTCTGGTGTCGGCGATCGATCGCGCGATGGCGGCGGGCATTCCGGTCGTGGTGTTCGATTCGGGCGTAGCGACCGAGAACATCGTCAGTTTCGTCGCGACGAACAACTACGAGGGCGGTGCGCTAGGCGCTCGTGCGTTGGCCAAGGCGATCGGCGGAGCGGGCGAAGTCGCGCTGCTGGCGCATCAACCCGGTTCGAATTCGACTATGGAACGCGAACGCGGATTTGAGGAGACGCTCGCCAAAGAGTTTCCGAAAGTCGAAATCGCCGCACGGCAGTTCTCGATGTCGGATCGCGCGAAGGGATTGGCGGCGGCGGAGAACATGCTCGCCGCGCGGCCCAAGCTTGCGGGAATGTTCGCATCGGCGGAACCGGGTTCGGTAGGCGCGGCGAAGGCGATTCAGAATCGCGGGCTCGGCGGCAAGGTGCATCTCGTGACGTTCGATTCGAGCGAGCCGCTCGTCGAAGGCTGCCGCGGCGGATGGATCGATGCGATGGTGGTGCAAGACCCGCACCGTATCGGTTACCAAGCCGTCGAGGCCTTGATCGCGAAACTCGATGGCGCTAGCGTGCCGAAGCGCATCGATCTCGCGCCCCAGGTGAACGCGTGCCCGTAGTCGCGCATGGGGCGCTGGAACGTTTCGCCACAGAATTGTTGTCGGCCGCCGGAGTGCCGCCCGCCAACGCCCAATTGACCGCGCGCATGTTGGTAGCCGCGAACTTACGGGGCATCGATTCGCACGGCGTCCACTTGCTGAGTTACTACCTGAAGCAGATCGACGCGGGCACCGTAAGCGCGACCGACGAAGGCCGCGTAGCGAGCGAATCGGGCGCCTGTCTCGCCTACGACGGCGAGAACGGACTCGGGCAAATCATCGCTCGGCGGTGTTGCGAACATGCCGTTCGGTTGGCTCGCGAGCATGGGATCTCGATCGTCGCCGCGCGCGAGGCGAATCATTTCGGCGCGTGCTTCTGGTGGGCGCGCGAGATCGCGCGAAGCGGAATGCTGGGATTCGTATTCTGCAACGCCTCTTCGCTCGTCGCCCCGTGGCAAGGGCGCGAGGCGAAGTTCGGGACAAATCCGATCTGCCTTGCGGTTCCACCAAGCGGACCCGATGGACAAGAGCCGTTCCTGCTCGACATGGCCACCACCACCGTCGCGGCGAACAAGATTTTCAAGGCTTACATCAACCAACAGCCCGAAATCCCGGCGGGCTGGGCGATGGACAAAGAAGGCGCGCCGACCACCGATACCGTCGCCGCATACAACGGGCTGGTCTCGCCGCTCGGCGGATACAAAGGCTACGGGCTCGCGATGATGGTGGAGATTCTTTCGAGCGTCTTGAGCGGCGGCGCGATCGCGAGCGAGCTCGGTGGCATCCGGTTCGTTGATAAACCGGTGCGGGTGAGCCATTGCTATCTCGCGATCGATGTCGCGCGATTTATGCCTCTTACCGAGTTCAACGAGCGGATCGCACGATTGGTAGAAATTATGAAATCGACGCCGCCCGCGAAAGGCTTCGACGAAGTGCTAGTGCCCGGCGAACCGGAGAAGCGCATGGAGGCGCAACGTCTGCGGGAAGGCATCCCAATTCCCGATGGCAATTGGCAAGATCTGGTCGAGGCGGCTGAGCGCTTGGGCGTCGCGCCGGGCATATAATACGGGCATGCTGTCGATCCCCGGACGCCCGGCCACCACTTGCGACGGAACGTCGCGCCGCGAATTACTGCGAGTCGGCGGACTCGGATTGCTCGGCCTCGGGTTGCCGGACTTTCTCGCGATGCAGGCGCGCGCCAACACACCGTCGGCGAAGCTCGACATCAAGCCGCGCGCGAAATCGGTGATCCTGATTTTCTTGCAGGGCGGGCCAAGCCACATCGACATCTGGGACCCCAAGCCGGACGCGCCCTCGAACGTTCGCGGCGAATTCAAGCCGATCAAGACGAAAGTTCCGGGCATTGAAGTCAGCGAGACCATGCCGCTGCTCGCGCAGCAGATGGACAAGATCACGCTGATCCGCTCGATGAGCTATACGCCCGTCGGCTTGTTCAATCACACGGCGGCGATGTACCAGATGATGACTGGCTGGGCTCCGGACAAGGTCTCGCCATCGGGCCAGCTCGAACCTCCTTCGCCGCGCGATTTTCCGCACATGGGCTGCCAGATCTCGAAGATGCGGCCGCCCGAAGGCGCCATGTTGCCCTTCGTCGAAATGCCGCGCCCGCTACAGGAATCGAACGTCGTCGGCAAAGGCGGAGCGGCGGGATTCCTCGGCAAAGCCTTCGATCCGTATCGCCTCTACCAGGACCCGAACCGCGACGTACGGCTCGAAGACCTGACCCTTCGTCCCGAGGTGAGCCAAGGCCGCTTAAAAGATCGGTTCGAGTTACTCAAGGGCATCAACGGGTCGATGAAAGATCTCGAAAAAGCGGTCGAAAGCTACGCGCTCACCGAGTATTACGAGAAGGCTTACGATCTGGTGCTATCGGGCAAGGCGCGCGACGCCTTCGACCTCAACAAAGAGACCGACAAGGTACGCGACCGCTACGGGCGGCACACGTTCGGCCAATCGACGCTGCTCGCGCGGCGACTGATCGAAGCTGGAACCCGATTCGTTCAGGTGAACTGGCCCTCGGTGGCGAACGGCAATCCGGAGACCGATAGCTGGGACACGCACGCGTCGAATTTCGGGCCGCTCAAGAATCTGCATTGTCCGAAACTGGATTCCGCACTTAGCGCTCTGATCGAGGACATGGACCAACGTGGCATGCTGGCCGATACGCTGGTGCTCGCGATCGGCGAATTCGGCCGCAGTCCGCGCATGGGCGTTTCGACGTCGGGGAATTCCAACTCGCCCGACGGCCGCGACCATTGGCCGTATTGCTACACCGCCGCAATCTTCGGCGCGGGCGTCAAGCGGGGCGCGCTGTACGGAAAGAGCGACGCGCAAGCTTCTTCGCCGGTCGACAATCCCGTTCATCCCGTGGACTTGGTGGCGACGATCTACCACTCGCTCGGCATCGATCCGAACATGGAGATTTTCAACGACCTGAAGCAGCCGCGCATGCTGGTGGAAGGCAAGCCGGTCGGCGGGCTATTCGGCTAGAGCGTCTTTACTGCGAGACGGCCGGGGGTGCGGCCGGACGAGCGATCTTCGTGATAAAACCGGCGGGAAAGGGCGCGGGGTTGCGCAGCGTAGTTCCGTCGGTGGTCGGAAAATCGTCCGAGCTCGTGTAACCGGCGATGAATAGCGAACCATTCATTCCGGAGATTGCGTTGGCCACGTCGTTGTAACGGCCGCCCAAATAACCGGAGTATTCCACCGCCGCGCCACCCGCGACCCGCGAACTCGCGATAGTCACAAACGCGTCGGCAAAGCCGGAACGAGGCGTCGCGGGAAGGTCCCCGCCCGCCGTAGGCAATCCGCCGAACATTGTGTAGCCCGCTAGCGCATAACGGCCCTCGTCGAGAAGCGCAAACCCGTACACCGTTTCGTGACCGCCTCCGCCGAGATAGGTGACATAGTTGAGGTTTTGCGGCTGAGCCGGGTCGAAACTCATAACGAACATATCCGTGCCGCCCCCGAACGTCCGCTGGACGGCGTCCGCGGTGACGGGCAGATCGCTAGACGCCGTGTGCCCCGCCACCCATACGCGATTCTGGGGCGTGATGGCGATCGCCTGCCCAACATCCGTGCCATTTCCGCCTAGCGCCGAGCAATAGATCAGCGCATCCAATCCGGGCTTCGAAAAGTCGAATCGCACGACGTAGGCGTCGAAGGGCGCTCCGATAAATCCTCGCCCGGCGTCTTC
This sequence comes from Bryobacteraceae bacterium, assembly GCA_033763835.1. Taxonomy (GTDB): domain Bacteria; phylum Acidobacteriota; class Terriglobia; order Bryobacterales; family Bryobacteraceae; genus JAPKYZ01. The sequence continues at coordinate 45,081 of JANRJS010000029.1, forward strand.
CGTGAACGGGAAGTCGCCCGAGGCGGTATAGCCGGTCATCCAGATGTGACCGTCCGGACCGATAGCCACCGCGTAGGCGAAATCGGTGGACTGTCCGCCAAAATAAGTGGCGTAGTCGAGAGTGCCCGCGTTCGGGTTCACCCGAATCAAGAACGTATCGGTGGCCCCACGCCCGTTGCTTTGGAGTCCGCTCGATGCGCTTGGCAGGCTCTCCGAATTCGTATAGCCGACCACGACCAGATTTCCGTTGGGCTCTACCGCGAGTCCCGTCGCTACATCGTTGTTCGCCGCGCCGTAATAGCTGGAAAACACGAGCGCGGTTTCGCCGTTAATGGTGGGATCGATCACCGCGATATAACTGTCGGCCGCCCCGCCCAGCGTCGTTTGAAACGCCGCGCCGCCGAGCGGAAAATCGCTCGAAGTCGTGGTACCCGTTAGACAAAGGCGCCCACGGGAATCGACGGCGATCCCGCGAACGTCCTCGTCGCCGGACCCGCCGAGCCAAGTCCAATAAAGCACCGTCGCCTTGCCGTTCGCTTCGGGGCGAAACTTAGCGACGAAAACGTCCGCGCCGCCCTTTCGCTCCCATTGGATCGGCTCATTGGGAATTAGAAACGTGGTGTAGTCGATGTTCGAACTGGAAATGCCCGCCACCCAAACGGCGCCGTCTTTGTCGGCGGCGGCGGCCTGGATTACGTCGGCGTTGCCGCCGCTAAAGTACGACGACCAAACGACTTTCGGAGCGGTCTGGGCCGCCATTGGCCCGGCCAGTGTTGCGAGAGCGAGTAAGTAGCGAGACACAGTTAATCGATAAACGCGAGCCGGAACCCGCCGGTTTCCGCCGGATCGGGAACTGGCGGAGAGAGTGGGATTCGAACCCACGTTAGAGTTTCCCCTAAACACGCTTTCCAAGCGTGCGCCTTCAACCACTCGGCCATCTCTCCGAACTTTTCTATCGTAGCAGGGGAATTGCCCGATTCCCGGCTAGCGGCGCGGAACCAGACGGAACCGCTCGATGGCGATGCGCGGGCTGACGCTCTTTCGGCGGTCGGCGAGATGGAATCGCACCTGGAATTCGTCGAACCGCGCGGGCGACGCGGGCATGGAAAACGCCAGAGTTTCGCTCACCGCCGGTTGGCCTTCGGATCCGACGGACCGGACGCGCGCACGCCCCAAGGCGACCGGCGGCAGTTGCTTGCGAGTAGAGTCGAGCAGCGCGAGGTCGATCATGACGGAGTTGGCAACCGGGTCGCCGTTAGCGATATCGATCTCGATGCGGCTGCAGCAAAGCAGTTCGAAGGTTCGGCCCAGATTCTGACGCGCTTCTAACATTAAAGGCCGCCAATCCGTCGAACGAAAGGTAAGCCGGTCTGGACGGCCGCGAGTTTCGAAGGCCTTGGGCGGAGGCCGCCGGTCTGGAAACTTGTAGAGCCAGTACACGCCAAAGAACGGGATCGCCAAAGGCTCCGCATGGGACTTTTCGAAGGGGTTGGATCGGAGCGCGGGCAACGGCGGAACTAGGATCGCATGCGGCTCGATCTCAGGCCAGATGATCACGCCCTCGTGCTCACCACCTTCGCCGGACTTCGCCGTGGGGCTGGTTCCGCCACCGGCTTTCGGTCCCGCCACGTCCGATCGCGAAGCGGAAGCGGTCAGCGGCAAAAACCAGCCGTCTCCCGCGCCGGGCGGGAGGAAAGCGGTCAACGCGAGCAGCAACGACAAACCCAAGAACGCGGAGGCGGCTCGCCGAAAGACCTTCGGTTCGACTGGTAATCCGCGGACGGACAACAGCCGCCGTACAGCGGCGAACGCCAACAAGCCTAGCGCGAAAGCGGCCCACGTTCGCTTCTCGGCGGTAAGCAAAGCCACCGTAAGATGAGCCGCCACCGCGAGCGAGAATCCGGGAGCCGCCGCCGTGCGAAGCGAGGCGGCGAAATCCCGCTCGAACATCGCGTGAGCGCCACCGCCCGCGGAGGATTCAGGGCGAGGCCAGCGCAATTCCAGAAACAGCGCTACGCAAACGCCGGCGGCGATCGCGGTGAAGTAAGTCAACACCACAACGACTTGGACAAACGGCCGCGGCGTTTAGTTCCGGGCGAAGAAATCTTCGAGCCAAGCGATGGCAAAGCCTACGAGGTCCGGCCCATCGAAAAGATGGGACTTGGCTTGGCCGATGCGGCCGAAAGTTCCCCGCCCCGAGGCTAAATAGTCCGCCGCGATGCGTTCGAAGTAGTTCGAGGGCAGAGCCGGGTGGACGGCGTCACTGGTCTCAAACTCCTCGAAATCGATCCATTGAGGGCCGTCCATGCCCGGCACGTGACGGCGGTAACGCGCCATGCGTTTGTCGGGAATCCGGGCCAGATGGTCGGCGTAATGCAGCATCGTGATGGTGTCTAGCGGCGCGCCGAGCATCAGAATTTTCGTCCCCGCGAGCAGCAAATTCTCGAACGGAGTTCCCGGACCGTACCCGAACTGGAAGGGATGTTCGGAAACGATCCAGCGCGCCAAGGGACCGATCGCCAACACACCGGCATCGGGATGATCGCTGCGGAGGGCGCCGGGCCAAGTCCGCATCGCTTCGTGCAAGATGCCGTGATCCCGCGCCGCGTGGGCGATCCGCTTGTCGAACACGGGAATTTCGGGATCGCCGTCTTCGTAGTACGGTTCGAAATCCACGTAGGCGGCGAGCGTGCCTTCGGGGCCAAGTGCGTCGAGTAGTGCGTGAACGACAGTGTTCGCTCCACCGACTACCTGGCCTACCGCCCGCAAACTCGAATGGACCATCAGAGTGGAGCCGCTTTGCACACCAAGACGGGTGAGGTCGGCGGCGAGAGAACTTCGAGTGGCGGGCGGTGCCCCAATCATCGATCGCCAGACCTCGGCAAGCAAAGAATATCCACCGCCTTAGTCCCCGATGTTTCGCGATAATAGCGTTCCACGTCCACGCCGTCCTGCTTGCGAATCAAGCGGTACAAGGGCGACAGGTAATCGAAAAGCTCGCGAAATCCCTTACTCCACCACGTCTCCCAAAACTCGAAGAGCATCACCGGACGCCGCGACTCGATCACTCCGCGCCCGCCCTCGATCACAAGAGGCTCGGCGGACTCGACATCGATCTTGATCACGTCGGGGACAAAACCGCTCCTCGCGCAATAGTCGTCGAGAGTTGCACATTCGGCGGTCGTTCTTTGCGACATTCCGGACGCCGCCAGATCTTCGAGTTCGCGCAGGGAACTGGCCACGGCCGTATACTCCGCACGCGTATCAATAAAGAAATCCACCCAGCCGGAATGGTTCGAGAGAGCGAGCGCTACCACCTCAATATTCGCGAAGCCGGACCGCAACACCGCCGCTCGCAAGCCCGCCAGCGCGGCGGGATTCGGTTCGAATGACACGACTCGCCCGGCGGGACCCGTTAACGAGGCGGCGACCAGTGCCGACTGCCCGATGTTCGCACCCACATCGAACACGGTGTCTCCCTCTCGGACAAAGTTCCGAAGAAAGTTCTCGGTCGGATCTGTCGCTAAGTTGTTGAACCATTCCATGACTATCGTTATTGTGCGACGCTCAGCCCCGATTAAGGAAGCTTCGAGTGAGCTTCATCGATAGTCGCTTTTTCAAAGGAACGCACTTTAATCCGTAGGCGAACGAATCTTGCACCTCTAACACCATCACCAATCCCGGTAGAGCGTTCACCGCAGCAACCAATCGCGGAACTTCAGGTACCACTCGGAGTTTGCGGGCGCAACCGGATTCAAGCACCATTTCTCGACGGGCGTCCCTAGCGCTCGCGCAAACGCTTCCCGCACCGATTCTTCGGGCCGTGAGGCGGCGAGCGCGAGGTCTTGAGCGAGAGTGTGAGGAACCGCCGTCGCCGGTTCGCGGCAAAAGCGGGCGCGGAGGGCGGGTTCCCAGGGCACGCCCGGCGCGGTGCGCTCCGGCGCTTTGCCCGAAAGCCGCGCGGCAACAATCCGCACTTCCATCGGATAGACGATCCAGCCCGCCGGTTCCATATAGATTTGCGGCTCTACTTTGATCCGCCGGACCTCGGAACCGGCGGCGGCGAAGATTTCCAGCCGATAGCTCGCCAATCCCTCTTCGGAAAGTTTGCCCGTCGTGGGTAACTCGACCTCGCGCGAACCATCGAAGAGCCTCGCTTCCACGGCGTCGTCCGGATTTTGGCCGACATATAGGCGGTAGCCGGTTCCCGGCGGTCCATGAACATGCACATGAAATAACGACCACGCGTTGCGCGGAACGGCGGGCGACAGGATTTCGCGAGCGCCCGCGCGCGGCTTCGGCACGAACTCCGAGGTGACCGTTACAGCGGGCACCGGCTGAGCCGCGAGCGCGAGCCAAAGAATCACGACAAGTCGAACTTCTCGTGGTGGAGCACCGGATCGGCCAGCACCGCCACGGGCCGCTTCAGGATTTCCTCCAACTCTTCGAGATACGAATTCGAAGTCGCCTTCAGCACCTTGGCGACTTCGGGATTTACCCGCAGCAGGCACTCCTTGCCATCGACGGCGGCCGCGATTTTGTGGGCTTCGGCGACGATCTCGGAAATCACGGTCGAGACCGACTTCACATAGCCCGCGCCTTCGCAGTAGTTGCACGGCTGGCACAGCGTCCGCTCGAGCGACTGCTTGACGCGCTTGCGAGTGATGGCGACGAGTCCGAAATCGTTGAACTGGAGAATCTTGTAAGGAGCGCGGTCGGCGCGCATCGCTTCTTCGAGCGCCTGCATCACCTTCTGCCGGTTCTTGCGCTCGTCCATGTCGATAAAGTCGATCACAATGATGCCGCCCAGGTCGCGCAGGCGGATTTGCCGGACGATCTCCTTCACCGCTTCGGTGTTCGTGCGCACGATCGTGTCTTCCAGCCGTCCGGTCTTGCCGATGAACTTGCCGGTGTTGATGTCGATTGCGACCAGCGCTTCCGTCTGGTTGATGACCAGATAGCCGCCCGACTTGAGCCACACCTTGGGGCGCAGCGCCTTTTCCAGTTCGGCGGTGATGTTAAACGCGTCGAAGATCGACACCGGCCGGGTGAACATCTTCACGCGTCCGACCAAGGCGGGCATGGTTTGCGAAACGAAACGCACCGTGGTTTCGTACATGTCCTCGGTGTCGCACCAGATCGCCTTGAATTCGTCCGAAAGCTGGTCGCGCAGGATGCGCTCCACGATCTGTAGGTCGTGGAAGATCAGTGCGGGCGCTTTCTTCTTCTCCGCCTTCTGACGGATGTCGAGCCAAAGATTGTAGAGATACCGGATGTCGGCGGCGATCTCGTCCTCGGTTTTGCCTTCGCCCGCCGTGCGGATGATAAATCCGCCTGGCAGCCCTTCGCGATGCTTCAAGAGAATTTTCTTAAGGCGCTGGCGCTCTTCGTCGCTCGCGATTTTGCGCGAAACGCCCGCGTGCTCGACCGTCGGCATGTAAACGCAGTAACGGCCTGGCAGAGCGATGTGCGAGGTAATGCGCGCGCCTTTTTGGCCCAGCGGCTCTTTCGCGATCTGGACCAGAATTTCCTGGCCTTCTTTCAGCAGTTCCGTGATCGACGTTTGCGGAGTTCGTTCGGACCGTTCCGGGCGCTCGGCGCGAAGCTCGGGCTTGTCGGTCTGCGGCGCCGTCGCGGGACGCTCGATCCCACTCGCTCCTCCGCCCGGTTGTTGCCGGTCCCTTCCAAAACGTCCGCGTCCCCGGCGGCGGCGTCCTCCGCGCTCCCGTTGTTCGAGCGGGCGAACGGTGGATTCGCGCACCTCCGCGGTAGCGGGCTCCTCGGAGCCGATTCCGGTCTCGGCGATCTCAATGGATTCGCCCTCCGCCTCCTCTTCCGCTTCGTCCGGGCCGGCGAGTCCTTCGGCGGCGGCGTCGAGCTCGGCATCCAGCTCCTCGATCGCGTCCAACACTTCGGCGGGCGGCTCGGCCTCGCCCTCGCTCAGCGGAATCTCCGGCTCAGGTACCGGCGTAACCAGCATCGGCGGTTCGGGATCGTCGGGATCGGACTCCGGCTCCTCGACGGGCAGCGGCTCGTCCGGGGGATCGATGCTAGGCGCGATTTCGGGGTTGGGTTCGGGATCGATCTCGGGCTCGTCCGGCCCCGGCTCGTCCACATCCACTTCCGCTTCGGGCACGGCGCTCTCGCGCTTGTACTTGGAAAGCGACTCACCCGGCAGCAGGATTCGCTCGGCAGGCGCTTCCGATTCGGCGTCCGCTTGCGGTTCCTCCACGCTTTCTTCGGCTGCGGGCGGCGCGGCGTACTTCGATTCCGGAAATCGTCCCCGGTCTCCTCCGCGGCGGCGGCGGCGGCGCCCACCGCGCTCGAACTTCCGATCCGGCGCGGGAGCCGCTCCGTTCACCGCTGGCGGAGCGTCACCGGTTCCGGCGGCAACCTCGACGGGAATCTCGGCGGAGGGCGGCGGTTCCTCCCGGCGGGGCTGCGGCGGGCGCTGCGGACGCCGTTCGTCGCCGACCCGGTCGAAATCCTCCCCGTTCTCCTCGAAGAAATCGGAAACGTAGAGGAAGGTGTCGCGTTCGAGACCGACATCCACGAACGCCGATTGCATTCCGGGAAGGACGCGAGTCACGCGGCCCTTATGAATGGACCCGGCGAGCGAATATTCGTTGGCGCGCTGGAAGTAAACTTCCACCAACTGGCCGTCTTCTAAAATCGCGAGCTTCGTCTCGTGACGGCCGCTAGAAATCACCAGCTCTTTGCCCATCGGCAAACTCCTTGTGGCGGGCGGGCGGCGACCGGAGCCGGCCCGGTTCACCGGCCGGCGGCGCGTCATTACCCACCGTCCGGAGGCGGCGCCTACAGGGCGCGCGGCGGCAACCGGACGAGTCCCGCGAAAATCAGTTCACAAACCGCCGGAGCCGGACACTTTGCACCAGCCCCAGCATGAGAAACACACTCAACATGCTGGACCCGCCGGAACTCATAAGCGGCAGGGGGATTCCCGTCACGGGCATCCGCCCCACGACCATCCCGACGTTCACCAGCAAATGAAACAGCAACAACGATGCGACGCCCATCGAGATGTAAAGACCGGCCCGGTCCTGCGCCATCTGGGCGTTTTGCACAATCTGCAACAACAAAACGAAGTACAACCCCAAGGCCACCACCACGCCGACAAACCCATGCTCCTCGGCGAAGGCGGCGAACAGAAAATCCGTATGCGTCACCGGCAGGAACCGCAGTTGCGTTTGGGAGCCGCGCGTAACGCCGCGCCCCCACATGCCGCCCTGCCCCACCGCGATTTTCGACTGAATAACTTGATATCCATCCCCGCGCGGATCGCGTTCCGGGTCGAGAAACGTGACCAAACGCGCTTTCTGGTAGTCCTTCAAAAGGATCCATCCGGCGGGCACCATCAACGCCCCCAGCAGCGCGATCGCCACCACGTGCCGCCAACTTAAACCGGCGAGAAACACCCCGCCCGCGACGATCGGCAAATACGTGAGCGACGTTCCCAAATCCGGCTGCTTCATGACGAGCGCCATCGGTAAGCCGGCTAGACCCGCGAGTTTCAACAAGTCCCGCGTCTCCAGCCGCTCCGTCCGAAGTTCCGTCAAGTACCGGGCGACCAGCAAGATTAGGACTATCTTAACGAACTCCGACACCTGAAACGTGACGCCGAAAATGGGAATCCAGCGCCGCGATCCGAAGATTTTCGCGCCCACCAGAAACGTAATGAGCAACAGCAGAATCGCGCCGCCGTACATCGGCCAAACCTGCCCCAACAACGTGTGGTAGTCGATGCGCGCCACCGCGAACATCAGGCACAACCCGACAATCAAGAACACCGATTGTTTCCACCACGCCTCGTCGAATTTGGTGCCAAGCGTCGCCGAGTAGATTTGAAGGATGCCGAGCGAGCAGAGCACCACCGCGATGGCGATGAGCGCCCAGTCGAGATCGCGAATCGAGCGGTAGGCCGCCACCTTAAGGACGTTCCTCCGGGCGCAACGCCCACGGAGCGAAACTCCGCGCCAGGGTCTTCGCCGGTTCGGGCGGCGCGAAACGCGCTTTCTTATCGAAATGCGCCTTCATCACATCGCGCACGATCGGCGCGGCGAGGTTGCCATGCAGACCCGCCTCAAACATCGCCACCACCACTAACTCCGGCGAGGACTTGCCGGCGAACCCGACGAACCAAGCGGTATCTTTCAATTCGCGTCCGGCGGCGGTTCTCAGGAAATCGTTCGACGCCAGCTGGGCGGTGCCCGTCTTGCCGCACACCTCGACGCCGGGGATGCGGGCGCGGGCCCCAGTGCCGCCTTCGTTCACCACGCCATACATGCCATAAACGACGCGCGTGACATTGTCGAGATTCAGTTCGGCTTTGCGCGCCGCGCCGGCGCCTTTCTCCCGCACCAGATGCGGCTTCTGCCAAACGCCTCCGGTGGCGATTCCGCCGATGGCCGACGCCAGTTGTAGCGGAGTGACGATCAACGCCCCCTGCCCGATAGAAACCGAAATCGTTTCGCCCGCGAACCACTTTTGGCGGTAGGTTTTCATCTTCCAGGCGCTTGACGGAACCAATCCCGCCGCTTCGTGCGGAAGATCGATTCCGGTCTTCGATCCCAAACCCGTCATCGACGCATATTTGGCGATCGTATCGATCCCCATCTTGTTGCCCAGCGCATAGAAGTACACGTCGCAGGATTGCGCGATCGCGCGATGCAGTTCGACGCGCCCGTGGGTCGAGTGGCACTTGAAGTAGCGCCCGTACCAATTCGCGCCGCCGGGGCAAGTGACGCCGAACCCTTCGCCGATAGCCCCGGTTTCAAGACCCGCCAGCGCCATGATCGGCTTAAACGTCGAGCCCGGCGCGAGTTGGGCCTGCACCGCGCGATTAAACAACGGACGGTCCGGATTCAGGTTAATCTCGCGCCACAACCGGGTGGGGATGCGTCCGGCGAAAGCGTTGGGGTCGAAAGCCGGGCGCGACACCATCGCCAGCACCTCGCCGTTCCGCGGATCGAGCGCCACCACCGCGCCGCGCCGTCCCTCCATCGCCAATTCGGCGACCGCCTGCAAATCGAGATCGAGGGTCAACTGTAGCGGCTGGCCGGGAACCGCCTCCTTGTTCTCAAGCACCTGACGCTCGTTGCCCAGGTTGTCCACCAGCACCCGCCGCTGTCCGTCGATCCCCGACAGGTGGGCGTTGTAACGCTTTTCGATTCCGTCCTTGCCGACGATATCGCCTTGCTTGAAATCGACGTACTCCGGTTCGTCGAGCTCGGCTTCGCTGATTTCGCCCACGTAGCCGATGACGTGCGCCGCCAGGCCATCGCGCGGGTAGAGGCGGCGCTGCGTGTGGATCAACTCCATTTCGGGAAACTCGCCTTGTCCGCGATGCGCTTCGACGAAGGCGATGTCGCCGGGCGAGAGTTCTTCCTTAATCACGATCGGCTCGTAACGGGGGCGCTTGCGGTATCGGTCGAGACGTTGGCGCAGTTCGGTGGGGTCGAGGTTGAGCCCTTCCGCGATGGGCTTCAAGTGCTCGTCTTTGAGATACTCGCGCGACAGCAGCAGCGAGAACGTCGAATGGTTATCGACGATGACGCGTCCGTCGCGGTCGAGTATCTTGCCGCGCGGGGCGTGGATTGGGCGGCTGCGAATTCGATTGCGCTCCGCCGCTTCCGCGTAGACGCTCTCCTTCACCACTTGCAGATCCCAAAACCCGGTGAGCAGGAACACGAACACCGCAAGGGCGGCGTAGTGAAACACGGACAGCTTGGCGGCGATCTCCTTGGTGTCGTCGGCAAGCAACGGCCGGTCCATGTGATCGTGATCGGAGCGCCTGCGGGGGAAGAGGTTCATGGGGGAGAACCCTGATGCGATGCTAACACCCTCTCACCGGATCACCGCCGGATCTTCGTCGCGCAGCTTGTCGAGCAGCAGAAACAGCGGCAATCCCGCTCCCGCATTAAGTGCGCCGACCGCCATAGTTTGCGCCAGGTCGAGCGGCAGCGGCTCGCCCAGCAGAGCCCGCGCCAACACCCAATAGAAAAACTTATGGAAGACGAAAAAGAAGAATCCTAGGATAATGCGGATCGCCGGATTCTCGACGTCGAAACGCTGGCTGACGCTGGCCGCGAAGTAGCCGACCAGCGTCTTCACGATGCCGAACATGCCGAGCGGCAGGTGGCTGAGCGCGTCCTGCGTCAGTCCGATGGCCGCGCCGATAAACGTGCCCGCCACGGGCTGCCGGCGCATCAGCGAGAAATAGACGGTGACCAGCAGCGGCAGTTCGAGATAAGCGGCGAACGGTACGAATCGAGGTACGTAGACCTGAAAGCAAATCGCGGCGAGCGGCACCAGAAACATCACCGCGGGCCGGAATCGCAGCGCGCCTTTGCGGCGAGGCGCGGTAGCGAGAAACTCGCCGTATTCGCTCATTGCTTGCCAGGAGGCGGGACGGAAGGCTTGGCCGCCGGTTGCGCCGGAGATTGGGCGGGCGGATTTGCCGACGGCGAAGCGGCCTCGGTCTTCGGCGCGGGAGATTTCGGAGGCGCGTTGAAGTTCGGCGAGCTCATCCCTTCGCCGAATTTGTATCCCACCGATTCGCCAATGCCGTTGTACTTTCGCTTCAGCCGGTCCGCGTCGGTGAGCAGCGAATCGGGGATCGCGGCGGTCCCCGTAGCGGGCGCGCTTCCCCCGCCCGGCGGAGCCGCGGAGGTTTGCGGTGGCGGCGGCAGCAAACTCACCGGCTGCGCTTGCGCCGCCGCGTCGTCCGGAATTTGCTGATGGACGCCGTCGACGACGATCAGCACTTCTTCCAGTCCGCGCTGAAAACCGGACGGGGCGACGAAAATCTCCTTAAACGTCCGGCCTTGGCGCACCACGCTCGCTTGGCCGACGGGCAGCCCTTTCGGAAACACGCGGTCGTCGCCCGAAGTGTAGAACCATTCGCCTTGTTCCACCGGTTGTTCGATCTGCACGTAATCGACGATCACGTCGCTGCGCCCCTGCCCTTTCAGCGTGCCGACCGTGCGGTTCTTCCCCGAAACGACGCCCGCCGCAAACGAGGGATCGGTGATCAACTGCACCTGGGAGGCGTTGGGAAAACTGGCGATCACTTTGCCGACGATGCCGTCGGGGGTGATCACGGCCATCCCTTTGCGGACTCCGCTGGTGGTGCCCCGGTCGGCGAACACGACTTTCGCGCCGACGCCGGTAGCCGTTCCAACGACTCGCGCGGCGACGGTTTTCGAAGGCGAGCGCTTTTGGAACGCCTGCAACGCCTCGGCGCGCTGCGCGGTGGCAAGTTCGCTCTTCAGGTAATGATTCTCGAGCTTCAGCTTCCCGAGTTCGTCCTTCATCCGCCGGTTCTCGGCTTGCGCGTTGGCCAACATCAGCCAGTCGTCGATAAAGTGCGCGATGGTGGACCGGAAACTTTCGAAAACTCCGGCCAGCGGCGTGACGCCCTCAACAGCCCACACACGAATTAAGGGGACGTTCGAGTTGGTCTTCACCTGAAAGGCGAGCAGAACCACCTGCGCCAGAACGACCACCACCAGGATGGTCAGGCTCCGGTAGCGGTTGAGCAGAAAGTCCATGGCGTGGCGCGCCGGGCGGCGGCCGGCTACTCGATCGCGATCCGCCGCAATAACTTGAAGTCGGTTAACATTTTACCCGTTCCGAGGACGACGCTCGCCAGCGGGTCTTCGGCGATCGACACGGGCAGACCGGTTTCTTCGCGGATGCGCCGGTCCAGATTCTTAATAAGCGCCCCGCCGCCGGTGAGAACGATTCCGCGATCGCTGATGTCGGCGGACAGTTCGGGCGGCGTCCGTTCCAATGCGACGCGGATGGCGTTCATAATCGTGGCGATGCATTCGCCCAACGATTCCCGGATTTCCTTGTCGTCGATGGTGATGGTGCGCGGCACGCCTTCGATCAGGTTGCGGCCCTTGATCTCCATCGTGATGGGCTTGTCGAGCGGATACGCCGAGCCGATCTGCATTTTGATCTGCTCCGCCGTCCGCTCGCCGATCAACAGGTTGTACTTGCGCTTCAGGTACTGCATGATCGCGTCGTCCATCTCGTTGCCCGCCACCCGCACGGAACGCGAATAGACGATGCCCGACAGCGAAAGCACGGCCACTTCGGTTGTACCACCGCCGATATCAACAACCATCGAACCGGTTGGCTCGTGGATCGGCAGGCCAGCTCCGATAGCAGCGGCCATGGGTTCGTCCAGAAGACCGACGCGACGCGCCGACGCGTTCAGGCATGAATCGTGAATGGCGCGGCGCTCAACGGCGGTAGCGCCTGACGGCACGCAGACAATCACCTTGGGTGATACGAATCCGCGACGATTATGCACCTTGCGGATAAAATATTTGATCATTTCTTCGGCGACTTCGAAGTCGGCGATCACGCCGTCACGCATCGGGCGGATGGCTTCCATATGGCCCGGCGTACGTCCCAGCATCTGCTTGGCTTCGATACCCACAGCATGAACCACCTTACGACCGCCGACGTTACGTAACGCCACAACCGACGGCTCATTCAGCACAATGCCCCGCCCCTTCATATAGATCAGCGTATTGGCCGTTCCCAGATCAATGGCGATGTCATTGGAGAAACTGCCGAAGAAGGGTTTAAACATTGAGTATTACCACCTGAGGTTAACTAAGTCATCTCGCGCTTTTTTAGAAGCCCGCAGCGCCCATACGGCCGTTAAACAAATCACCTGCACCCAAAGCCTGTTGCGGCCTAGATTTTCAGACAATCGCCAAATTCGAAACAAGTCACAGAATGTTTAGCGGCGTCATGCAGGCCTTAAATCCCGGCCTGAACGCGAAGCCTAAATCCAATGATTGATTCGACCCGTCAGGCAAAGAGTTTAAGCGCCCCAACTCCATAAACCCGAAGCCTCAGAAGGCCTGCGCTTATGGATGTTTGCCGTTCATACAGGAATAGGATTTCAAAAAAAAGCGATTTTGTTAACCGAGATATAGCGGCTGTGGATTGTCTTAGACGGCCCCAAGGCGGCATTTTTATGGCGCTATTTAAGCCTATGTTTTAATTTGAAAAACCGCTTTCACATCCTATTGATCAAGATTGACGGGATGACAGGTTGAGGATCAGTTTGCGGGCCATAAACATCAGAATCAACCACCCTATCGTGATGCCGATCACCACAAGTGCGTTCATCAGAGAATCACCGCCGCCAACCGCCTGAAGCGAGCGACCAAACAGCGCGAC